>NZ_CP100595.1:0-1200000 GCF_024267655.1 Arcobacter roscoffensis | reverse complement strand
TGCGTAAACTTGTTCATCATTTGAAGCCCAATCAGGAGTAACTATTTGTGTACTTGCTGTACCATTTACAACTTGATTTTTAAGAACCTTATCACTTTTAACTACATCTGTATCAGGATCTGTTGCACTATAACCAAAGCTATATAAAGTCTTATACCCTAAATAGTTTAAAACTGCTTGTTTCTGTGCATCATTTAATTGAGTAAATGATTTATATTTTGCTAAATAGTCTGACTTATCGTAATCATCATAATTATATACAACAGTTTCTGCTGTTCTACTTGGCATTGCTTCATTTCCAGCATTAGCCCAATTAACATCTTTGTTGTTATAATCAAGACCTTCAATAAGAACTTCTTTAAACTTTTCACTCTCTTCTGCATTTGGATTATAATAACCAATTTGAGTTAGCTCAATATCCATAGTATAGTAATAGTTACCAACAGGTACTTCTTTTGTTCCTGTTTGCTCAGTTACTTCTGTTGAAACCCAAGTGATTTTAGGAACTTCTATTTGACCAATTGCTACTTCTTGGTATCCAGTTACATACTCTACATCTTTTGTATAACTATAAATATAAGGAATAAGAATTGTTGCAGGACCTCCATCTAAAGAAGTATCTGCATTTAATGTTACATCTCCTCCTGCAAACATTTCAATATCTTCTACTGCATTTACAATACCTTGATTACTAATAGTAATTGTTCCGTCTTTTAAATCATCAAGTGTTATTTCTATATCAGGTGTAGCATCGCTTGCTGTTCCTGCTTCAATTTCACTCATTGTGTACTCTTCTAAATCAATACCAGATAGTAAACTAATATCATTAGCACTGATATATCCTTTTACAAGTACACTATTTTGTGCTGAAATATATAAGTTTTCTGGTGTTGCTGTATCATTTCCTAATACACTAGATTTTGATAAAACAATTGTACTTCCATCATCTTGAACAACAGTAACTCTATCTTTTGATGTATCTAAATCTGCTACACCATCGTCATTGTTGTCTCCCATGTAATCATTATCATCACCATCATCACTTCTTGAACCTACAAAACCATCAACTCTAATATCATTAGCTTTAATATGCATCAAATCTTTTGCTTTTACAATACCACCTTGGTCTGGGTCAATTGCAGAACTGATAAATACTGTTTTAACAGCTTCTAACTCAACTCTACTTATATCACTTCTTGCAGAAACTAAAGAGTTTTGAAGAACATTAATATTTTTAGCGTAAACATCTATTAAATCTTTTGCATCAACTCTTGCATAGTTATATTCAACACCTTCATAAGTACTTCCATCACTTAAAGTAGTTGAGTAAGTATTTGCTTGACCTTGAACAGTAATATCAGATGAAAGAGTTGTTAAAGTTACGGATTTAGTTACAGCATTTGCATTTGCATCAAGCTCACCAACTACACCTTTGATAATAATATCATCATCAGAAGAGATATCTATAGTTCCATTATCACCTGTTTTTATAATACCACCACTTAAGTAGTCTTTATTAGTAATTAAACCACTAGTAGTGTCATATTCATAATCAGTAAATAATAGCTTTTCTACAAATACACCTGAACCACTAGCACCACTACCACCTTCTATAACGATACTATCATCAGCATTAATCATACTATTTACATAGATTAAGTCTTCACTTTTTAAAGTTATATCAGCACCATCATCTAGTGCACTAATAATACCTTCAACATTTATCATTCCCTCAGAGAAAATATAAATACTTCCATCTGTAGTATCTGCAAATGCTCCATCTACGGTAGAGTCAACTCTTACTGTACTTGAATTAATAATACTAACACCAGATCCATTATCATTTGAACCTGTTTTAATTGTAATATCATTGGCAGCTTCAATAACACCACCTCTTTGAGTTGTTCCAGATATAAGTTGATTTTCATCAAATGTCATACCATTTCCACCAACAGTTAATAACTCATCAACTTTGATAGTAATCACACCACCTTGTTTAGTTAAAGAAGTAGAATTTGTATCTTCATCAAATGTAGCTCCAGCTCTAATAGAACCAGCAACTGTTAAGTTCTTAGCAGTTACTTTTACTTCACTATTCTCTCCACTTGTCATAATATGAGCATCATTTGCAAGAACTATATCTCCTGCTGCTTTCATATCAACATATTTATCAGCATAGATTACAACTGCACCGTTTGCTTCTTCACCAACAACTGGATTGATAGTACCTAAGTAAATATCTCTTTGAGAATAAAGTTTTAGATGTTGATCAGTATTATCAATACCCATTCTTGTACCTTCAAGAACGATATCTTCACCAGTTTGAATTTTTAAAGAGCCATCAAGTTCTAATGTTCCACTTAAGTTAACACCCTTATCTGCTACAAAAGATACTTCATCATCATATAAAGACTCAGTTACTCTTGAACTTTTAATAACACCATCAACAGAAATATCTCCACCAGCTTTAAAGTTAATTTGAGCGCCTGTCTCAATCCATCCACTAGTTTTAGCTAATGTAACATCTCCATATACTGATACAATTTGAATTGAATCTAAGTTAGCATTTACATTACCATCTTTATCTTTTCCAAGAACACTATCTATTACTACATCATTGTATCCAGCGAAAATAATTGAACCATTTGCATCTAATGTATTTATAGAACTTGTTCCATAAGTTTGAATACTTGTAGTACCTTCTTTTTGCTCACTTCCTGCATAAATGATGATATTTTGTTGAGCAGTTAAACTTCCTTTTATATCTAAAGTATCAGATGAGTGAATTATAATATTCGCTCCATCACCTAAAGCTTTTAAATCCCCTAATAAAGTACCATTATCTCCTGGATTAAGCTCAATATCACCTTTATGTGTTTCAATAGTTCCACCAACACCAAAGTAGAAGTTTTGATTTCCACCATCTGTTGGTTCATTTCCACTGTAGAAATTCACAGCATCATGACCAGCTACATAATTAGATAGATAAATAGAACCATTAATAGCTCCTTCTTTACCTAGATTAACTACACTTCCTTTTTGTGTTGCATCAATTGAGATAGAACCTTTAGAGTTTCTATTTTCATTAAGATTAAATCCAAGAAGTTTTGCGCTTGATGAAGATGCCATTAATACAAAGGCATAATCACTAGTTAACATGATTTTACCATCAGTAAGTCTTGCTGTAATATCAGCAAAACCAACTGCATCTAATGCATTTTGAATATCTGTAATTAAATCACCTAAACCATTATTTGATGAAGTGTCTGCTGCTGAAATAACAACATCTTTAGTGATTTTTTCAACTCCATTATCAAACTCTATTTTTAAAGTAACATCTTCACTTAATTTTCCATAAGCAGATTCTGCAAATTTATCAGCTGTAATTTCTTCGTTCCAAACACTAGCAAGAACTGCTAAGTCACCACTTGAACTTAAGTTGATTTCTGAGTCTTCAGAAAGTGTTGTTAAGTGAACATTTGCTCCAATTACAATACCTTGGTCTTGTCTATTAAAGTAGTAACCTTCTTCACCAAGAACAGTATCATCTGCTCTATCACTACCTGCACCACCTCTCACATCAATTAAACTACCTGCTGTTAAATCTCTACCTAATGTAATTTGTTTATCAGAAGAAATATATATTTTAGAAGTATTATCATCTTTTAACTCAACTTCACTTCCAAGGTATTTACCCTCTGAGTCTCTATAGTCAACTAACTCACCACCAGCAATAATAAGTCCAGTTAAAACAGCATCACCAGATGAACTTAAATCAATAACACTATTAGTATCATAAGTAATTAGTTTTGCACTTCCTGGTAAATAAATACCAATGCCATCACTAGAAATACCTGCATTTATTGTAATTCCTGATTTAGCTCTAATAACACCACCAATTTCAACAGCTTCATTATTAATATCTAACACTTCACCTGCAATTGAAACTTTTCCTAAACTTGTAATTGAAACGTAAGAATTTTCTTCATTCCAATTAAATGTTTCAGACTGAAGGTTTCCACTTTCATCAAATGTTTGAGTAACAAATCCACCTGAAAGAATCATACCTATTGCTTCAATATCATCAACTGTATTAATATTAATGTTTCCACCACTTAAATCTGATGTAATACCCGCAACAGTTAATCCAGAAGATGAAGTTAAAATAAGAGATTTATTATCATCTTCACTATTTGTTTCTTGTGTTGTTGTAATATTAATTGCCTTACTTGCAGCAATTGCAGTATCGATATATACCTGTTCACCAGCTAAAATATTTACAACTGAATCACCTTCATTATAAGTAACACCTGTACTTCCAATAGCACCACCTGCAACAACTCTTCCATAAATATCAACATCTTTACCACCAGAAAGAGTAATTGTAGTTGCTGCATCTTTTGAATTTAATGTTGATGTAGCATGAATATAAAGAGATGTATCTTTTGCACTATCTTCAACTGTTACTTTATCATCTAAATCAATACCACCAAGTAAAGTAATATCACCTGTAACATCAGCTTCACCTTCCCAGTAAACCCAACTATCTGATTGAACTGTTAATGTAGAATTTTCTCCGTAAAGATTAATATTACCTCTGATTACAGTATCATTATTACTAGAAATTACTAAGTCTTTATTATCTTCAAGTACAGTAATTGTACCTGTTAATAAGAATCCATAACCTCTTTGTCCTACTAACTCATGTGGATCTTGGATTTGAATCTCTTCAAATTCACCATTTCCATCAGTATCAGTTGCATATAACATATATTGAGTATTATTAGTTTCATCAGTAACAAGCCATCTATTAGCACTATTTCCTAAGTTGTAATCACTATTATTATAATCAATACCTTCTATAAAACTTTGAACAATGTATTTATCTTCACTAGAAGCATTCACATTATAATATTGAGGAGCAGAATACTCCTTATAACCTAGTGAACTTAAAATTGCACTTTGTTGTTCTCCACTCATTTCATCAAATGTAATATCTGAAGAAGGTATTTCTACATCACTCCAAGAAACTTTAGAGTTTTCATAATCAATACCTTCAACTAGTGTTAGAGTATATTTATTTAAATCTACATTATAATATGTTACTCCACTATATAATTTATACTCTAAAAATTCTAATACTTTTGTTTGTTGATCTTTTGATAAAACTTCAAAAATAGCATCTTTTGCAGGTGCTTTTTCATTACCATTTTCATCAGTATCCCAAGTAATATCTTCAATTGTATAATCAACTCCCTCAGTAAATGAAGTAGCAAAAGTAGGTGTACCTTCAGTAGTGCTAATATAAATTTTTCCTGTAAATTCAGAATAACCTAACTCTTCTAAAACAATATTTTTCTGAGCAATTGATAATTGTTCAAAAGTAGTTCCTTCATCTGGAGTTTCTACACCACCAAAATCAATTTGAGAGAACATATAATTTGCTTGACTTCCAGTTTCTCTTGATTCTTGGAATTTTAAAGAATCATTTGCTTCAAGATTATAATATGTTCCTGTTTCATAAACATCAAACCCTAAAGAATGAGCAAGAACTTTTTGTTGTTCTAAACTTAATGATGAGAAGTTACCTGTAGGCGTTGATGAACTTTCTCCCCAATATACATATTCATTTTTGTAATCAGCCCATGTACCTTGAGTAAATTCTTCAACTATTTTTTTACCTGCTTGTGCATCATAGTTAAAGTATTTAGGATCTCTTTGTTTTGTATATTCAACACTAGATAATTCAAAGTCTAAAGCATTTGCAATTACTTGTTTTTGCTCAGATGTATAGTTTTCAAAGAATGTATCCTCATCAGGCTGTTCAACTCCTAACTCAGACCAGTCAACTCTTACATTTCTATAATCTACATATTCTCTTTTTTCTTTATAGATTGGGTCACTTGCATTACCTTCACTATCTTTGTTATACCCAGTAATTACATTAAATATAGCTGTAGGAGTATTTTCAATTACTTCTTGTTCATAACCAAGAGTATTAGCAACTCTTTCTTGCTGTTCATATGTTAAATCACTAAATGAAGCATTTGTAGCTGGAGTTCCTACCCCTGTCCAATCAATTAAAGAATTATCATAATCAACAATATCACCTTCAAAGAATGAAGTTTTAAGCTCACCTGTTTCTGGGTTATAGAAAATAGTATTTGTTGCTTTTGTATATCCCATTTCAATTAATTGAGAACTAGTGTATATATTTCCTGAAATAAACTCTGTTATAACAGGATTATTACTATTTGGATTGAAATAGAATGTTTTATCTTCACCTTCAATATCAACTAAAGTATACCCTAAATCAGCAATAATCATTTTTTGAGTAGCTTCATCTAAATCTGCAAAAGTCTTATAATTTTCTATTGCTGTAATAGTTAAGTTATCACTTATAATTAAATTTTCACTTGCAAATAATTCTAGAATTGCTGAATCTAATGATTTATCTTGTGCATTTAATTTTTCTAAAATAGCTTCCGTTATAGATGTTGAAGCAATTTTTTCTCCAGGGATTGTGTCGAAGTAATCTTCATAATCACTAAATGAGCCACCACCTACTAAATTCATTGCACCATTTGCTGTAATAGAACCAGCTAATAACATCTCACCACTTGTTGTTAAATTCATTGAAGTATTGATACCAGTTGCAATTGCTATTGGAGTTGATTCAACATACTCAAACTTAGCACCAGCAGTTACAGCACCTCCACTATTTATATGTAAATAATCTTCACCTGTAAGGTTAATAGAAGAGTTATCTGCTCTTGCTGCAACAACTGCACCTTCAAGTATAGTAAGCCCTGAAGCACTTGTCATATTTATTATAGAATCTGTACCAAACACCTCGATTGCAGTTGCACTGTAAATAGATCCTAAAGTATCAATATTTATAGTTGCATTATCACTTAAAGTAACTATTGCACTACCTTGATCTGCTGTAAATGAATTTGCTTCACTTCCATAACCAACTAAAGTATTTCCATTTACTGTATTTAAAATGTCAATATCAATTAAAGTATTAGCTTTAATCCATCCCCCTACTAACATTTGTTCATTTGCAACTATATTAATCTCTTCACCCGTAATACCTGAATCAGGTCCACTTAATGGAGTATTAATATTTGCTTTTTGAACATCAAATAAATCAGATTCAAAATTAATAATAGTTTCTGATTGAACATCACCAACAATATTAATTCTATTTGCAGTAAATTTAACTAAGTCTGTTAATTTAGATCTAAAATCTCTACCAGAAACTACCTTATTCTCAAGGTCACCTATCATCATTAAAGTATCATCTGATTTATGTCCAATATAAATATAAGAAAAACCATCTACAAGAGCATCAAAATCTTTCATAGAGAAGTCTAAATATCCATTTGGTGCACCTAAAGAGAAGTCGTTACCATATCTAGAACCACCAGCTCCACCAAGTCTATAATCTTGATCTAATGATTTTGATACAACATGTAATTCACCTAAAGATTTTACTTTATCTCTACCACTATCAAAGTCAACATCATCTGCTGTTATTGTGATATCATTGCCAGAATTTTCAGTTGAAATAACTCCACTTTGAAGATGCAATAAAGCATCCTTGCTATTTAATGTAATATCAATTACACCATTTATCGTATATAATCCACCATTTACTCTATTATCACGTAGTATGTTTAATGAGTCTGTTTCATTTATAACAATATTTGCATATTCAGAAGTAGTTGCTTTATTTATAATCGTTAAGTTTTCAAGTGTACTATTTAAAGTTCCATAAATTCCATAAGCATCTAAAATTAAACTTCCATTTGGCATATTAAATGTTGTATTTCTAATATCAATAATATCAGATGAAGATTCTAAAATTAAACTTCCACTATTCATATTAACATTTTGATTTGCAATGTCAATTTTTCCTGATGACTTAAGCTCAATTGATGTTTTACTTATAGTATGGTCATCTGTTGTTTCAATAACTGTTAAATCTGAAGTATCTTTAATATAAATATACTCTAAAGAATCATCAAATGTAGTAGTTCTATATCCATAGTTTATAGATTCATTACCTAACTCAAAGATACTATCTGAAGCTACTGTATCAAAAATAATTTTATCAATACCATTACCAGCAATTAGATCTAAACTTCCACCATTTGTAGTTGAGTAAATTGTATCATTTCCACTTCCTGCATTTACTGTATCATCAGCACTTTCAATATAAATAACATCATCTCCACCAGAAGTATTCGCTATATTTTTTCCACTTCCCATGAAAACATATTCTACAACTTCACTTCCATAAAATTCGTCATTTCCACCTTCTCCATAGAAGTAAGCTTTATCAATACTATTTACAAAAGAGTCTCTTCCAGCACCACCATAGAATTTACTTCCACTCTTACCACCAAAAGTTAAGAATTCATCATTTCCTTCTCCACCTTTAAGTTCTAATAATTTTGTAACACTATTATCAATAAAGAATGTATCATTCCCAGAACCACCATCTGCAACGATTTTATTAATACCACTATATTCTTCTTTAAATCCTAATGCTTCAACAACTACTGTACCATCTTTTTTCTCAGTAATTGTATACATTTCATTTGTTACATCTTTATAGTGAGGATCATTAGGGTCTACTTCTCTTTTATCCCATCTATCACCAATATTTAAGTATAAAGTATCTCCACTTTTCGTAGCTAAAATAGGATCTGGAATTCCCCATGTCCATAATACATCACCACTAACACTAATACCAGCAACAGTAGCTGTAGCTCTTAAATATGCAGTTGATGGTGTTAATTCAATCTCTCCACTAAAACCAGCTAATGTAGTATTAATTTCAAATAAACCTAAATCAATATGAACATCTAATGAACCATAAGCAGATGCTGCAAAAATTTTATTTCCTAAAGTAATAGACATACCAGCATTAAGTTGTAATGGTCCAAGACCTATACTAAAGTCAACTCCACCTTTAATCATGAAGTTTCCATCACTTCTAATAAATCCACTAATATTAATATCAACAAAATTAAAGAAGTTTAAGTTTGCCCTATCTATTCTAATCTCAAATACACTATCAACTATACTAACACTTCCAGCAAAATCAACATCAAATGCTAATATTTTAAGTGCCCCATTAAGCTCTAAATTAAATAGCGTATTAGCTTTTACTCCTGCATATTCATTTGAGCTACTTGTGTTTATTTCTAATACAGCACCTGCTTGAATTCCAATAACATCAATTCCAAGTTCAACATCAGTTGCAACTCTCATAGCAAATACTGGACCTTCATCTGTATTTAAAATAGCAATAGCACCTTCAACATTTAAGTTTCCAAGATTCCCTAATTCTAAAGTTAATTGCGCTTCTGCCTCAAAACCTTGCTCATTAATTAGAAGTTCCATAGCACCATACATTGTTACAGTATCAGCAATTACAATTTCTGCACTACCTGCTATAAATAATGAAGTTGGATCTAAATCAAGATTTATAAACTCACCTGTTAGATTACCATCAGCATCTAATTCTAAACCTTTTACTTGTTGAGTTGAAGATGTAGTATTAATTTGGAAAATAAATCCACCTGAAATTGTAAATACTCCAGCATCTATAATCGTTGAACCTCCACCAAATGGATTTCCAACCATTAATGAACCATATAATCCCTCAGTTCCTAATCCTAAAGTTCCAGCTACTCCAATTTCACTTAAACCTTCTATAATTAGTAATGCTCCAATATTCATTTCAGTAAGTAAACTTGAGCCACCATCGTCCATGCTAATTAAGATGTCAAACTCACCTTTTAAATCTACTATATTTAATAAATCTAAATTACCTTTTCCTGATAAAGAAATATAAGCATCAACTGGTTCAGTTTTTCCAGGAGGTGTATTTGAAACCTCTATTGTTTCATAACCTACTGTTTCTTGAAGTTGTGAAGGAACATTATAAGTAAAGTCTTCACCTGTAGTATTCATTAAGAATTGAAGTTCAGCATCTAATCTAAATACTCCATCAATACCAAAACCAGTTCCTAAATCAAATTTACTTATTACACCTTTATCATTAAGTACAAATAATCCTGAAGCATCTGCTTCAATAATTCCACTTGCAATGTTTACTTGTCCATCAAAGAATAGCTCAATTCCACCACTTGCACTAACTTCCATAGATAAAGCAGCTGTAACACTTACAAAATTTGTATTTGAGTTTGGATCATATACTCTCATTGTAGCTGCACCTGAAATACTTAACATTAAGTCATCTAACTCTCCAAAGCTTAATCTTAAGTTTTCATTTACTTCAAGAGCATAATCACCTCTAATACCTGTATCTTCATCTAATTCACCAGATCTAGAGAAATCCACTATTAATAATGGATTGTATGCTTGATTTACAAGGAAACTAAAGCTTTCAGCTTTTAGTTCAACACCTGGAATACCAACTAACTCTATACTTCCAAGACTTGCAACCATACCCATATAAATATTTGCTTTTCCTGCAATATTTAAAGCAGCATCTGCTGCAATATCTCCTGCTTCAGACCCTGTATCTACATTCCAATCAACAATGGCAGTAGTTTGTCTCATAACAGACATACCAAGATTTAAATCTTCAACAGCAATACCCACAACACCAGTTGCTCTTGCACCACCATCTTCATTTGTAATTTGACCGTCATTATTGGCATCAATCCAGTATCCACCTTGTACAGGTTGACCTATATATCCATAAGCTTCTATAATTCCAAAGTTTAAAGTTACAGCTGAACCAACAGCTTCATGTCCTCCTACAACATCTATAAAAGTTACATCTTGAACTTTTTTACTTATAACTACACCTGCACTTACTTGAAGTACACCCATAATTTGAAGTTCTCCATAACCTTTAATTTCAATAACTTCTGTATCAAAATCAAGATAGAAAGCACTTAAACCACTAGACATTTCAAGTCCTCTGTTTAACTCTCCATCTAAGTTTGTATCTTCGCCTTCATCTAAAATACCATTGTTATTAGTATCTTCACCTTTGTATGAAGCTTTATAATCTATATTTGGTAAAGCACCTGCTGCTAATGCTACTGCATATGCAGCGTATGCTGGTCCAGGTAACATTGACTGAGGAACATATAAAGTATTAATATTTACTTGTACATCTTGTAAGTTTGCTTCAACATAATCATCAACACCAATTAATCCAGCATAATCAATTCCAACTTTTAATGAAACAAATTTTGGTACAAAGTTTCCAGCTCCTGGAATTTGAGCTAAACTTGGAGTCATAATAGCAAAGGCAATATCTGCATCTACTAAACTAACTCCCATAGACTCACTATTAGCCCATTTTTCTTCATCACCAACAATCTCACCATCATTATTTAAGTCTTGCCATGGTGCACCACCAACTCCTGCAAATCCATAAAGATTTGTTGCAGCAATTGAAATTCTATCAACATTCATTCTGATTTGATCATCTTCTAAACCATCATCAGTTCCAGTTGCAGCTTTAAAGCCTTGAACTAAAGGAGCTAAATCACCAGTGTTTACAACAACTTGTTCAACATTTGACATAGTAAACTTAAAGCCACCTCTTAAGTAAAGGAACTCAGATACTTGAAGTTGAGCAACTCCAACTTCAACTTCAATAAGATTGTTTTCATAATCTAAATAAACAGGCTCTCCACCAGTATTTATAGCGAATGCATCTTCATTTATTTTTCCATCTAGATTTAAATCTTCACCCTCATCTAGAATACCATTTCCATTTGAATCTTCAGTAAAATCTGCAAATGATTCTTTGAAGTTAATTGAAGCAGGGCCTAAAACTCCACCCCATTTTGGACCATTATTAAATCTAACAGCAATTTCTCTACCTTCTAAAACAACAGTTGCATCTAATAGATCATTTCCATTTGAATCTTCACTTATTGTTTCTAGTACTAAATCACCATTGTCATCATATTTATATGTATTGATTTTTTTATCAATCTTTCCATTACTATTAATATCTTCCCCAAGACCAACTAGACCTATTTTATTAGCAGTGATATTAACAGAATAGAATTTATCTAAGAAGTCTTTTAATATTGGTGTTTGAGTGCTAAATATACCCATACCAAAATCAAGATCATCAATTACAACTCCAGTAGCTCCTGCATTGTAATAGAAGTCATTATATTTATTTCCATCACCATCACTATCAACTGTCCAATCAAAGTCTTGTTTATATGGTCCACCAATACCTACAAAGGCTTGAATATTTGAAGCACCAATTGTCATAGTAGATACTTCTACTCCACTTAAGATTGAGTAATCTTCATTTATTCCAAGACCACCTACACCTAAGACATCATCAATAATACCGTTAATTCCTGGAATTAATCCAGCAGCAGCACCAATATCACCAAGTCCTGTATTTATTGAAACTTCTTCAATTGGCCCTTTTTCAAATGCAAATGAACCTTGAAGATATAAGAACTCATCAATTCTTAATAAAGCTTGACCAATTTCTACGGCCATTCTATCTTGACCATCATAGTCTAAAGTTAAAAACGATTCTCCACCAGTTGGTAATTTAAATCCTGCATCTTCTGAACTTGAATATGTAGATTCCCAATCGATAACTGATTTTTTCTGTAAATAACCTGTTCCCCAAGTTCCACCTGTATTAACTGCGATATTTATATCTTTTGCAGTTAAGTCTAAGAAATCAAATCCAACTAGTCCAACACTTTCAGCTGTTACTTTTAATGAAGTAAATTGTTTTAAATATTTAAGCTCACCAAGTTTAGTAACTTGACTAAATAAACCTAAACCTACATTAGTATTTTCTATTGCAAATCCCATAGCAGATTCATTTACTTCATCCTCAGAAGTCATTCTTCCATCATTATTTGTATCTTGGAAGTATGGTCCTAGTCCTGCAAACACATTTACGTCATTTCCACCAACTGTTAATGTAGAAACTTTTACATTTTTAATAGTTGAGAAGTCTAATCTATGGAAATTATCAATAGCAAATTCAAGTATTGATTCAGCACTTGTAAAACTATTCATTAAATCTAGTGCATCATCAAGCCCTAAGTCTAATGTTAAAGCATTTAATAATACTGCTTTTAACTCGTTTGGAGCTAAGAATGGTAAGTCAATAAGTTTTAAGTTTGTAGATACATCAACTTCAATATCTGCACCCTTTTGAATAGATAATCCACCCACAATTTGTACAAAATCACCTACAGTAAGCTCTGCATATTCAATATCAATACCATAAGTTTCAATACCTTTTGCATCTAAAACAAATGCAACTTCATCACTAGTAGAAACTCCACCACCTGATGCACCTTCTTTAATTTCAAGATTATTAGTTGAGTAGTCAATTACTCTTCCACTATTAGATTTTGTATTAATTATTACTTCTAAACCTTGAACTTCCATATCAAAGGCACCAGCTGTTTTGAATGTAACTTCCTCAGCCTTTGCTTGAGCAGTAATCCAATAATTACTTGGGTTAAAACTATCTAGAGCAACAGCTAATCCAAACCCTACATCATTAAGTCCAAATCCAAATTCATCGTCAGTTCCCTCATTTACACCAGCAAATGCACTATCAATTTTAGCACCCAGTGTAAGAATATCAACCATACCAGTTGAACCATCATCAAATGTTACAGTTTGGAACTCTTTAACTAAAGCAAATTCATCTTCTTTTTCATAAAGACCAAATAGATTAATATCCATTAGACCTTCAAGTTTCATTACATTTTCTTCAGCCATATCTAAAGATACAACACCAACATTTAAATTTGAAGCTGAATAGTTTACTCCTGAGATATTTGGAGCTGCCATATTTAATGAAATATCAAGATTTTCTACACCAATTTCTAAACCATCAACACCTACAAACTCAGCATTTAATGCAGTAGCTTTTAAAGATGTCCAGTTGTGAGCTGAGTTAGCTCTACTTTCTAACATAGCAAGAGCAAAATTAACACCTGTTAATTCAAAACCAACTTTATAGTCATCAAAGGCTAAACCTGCAAAAGCATTTACATTTGTACCTGATAATGTCATAGCATTTGTACTAAGCTCTGTTCCATCAACTAAAGTTACTTCTTGTACAGACTTTTCAAATGCAAAGTTTCCATTTACAGTGAAAAAGTTAAAGATATTTACATCTAAATCACCTTGAATCTTATACACTTCACCTGTAATAGAAGTATCTAAAGTAATAGTGTCTGAAATTTTAACTTCTTTAGCGCTATAATCAATAGCAACTCCATCCCAAGCAGAATTTATAGTAAGATCAACACTTGTTGCTGCAATATCTACACCATCAATACCACCAAAACTCACTTCATTTGCAGTAGCTTTTCCAGAAATCCAACCTCTAGTTCCATCTGTGTATAAGGCAAATCCAATATCAACATCATCTATTGCAAATCCAACATCACCTATTCCTGCTTTTGCACTAATTCCACTTTTTGCAAATTTATACATAGCTACAGAAGTAGTTGTACCATCTGAAAGTTGAACTGTTTCTAAGTATTGTCTTAAAGTATAGAAAACATCATTTTCATAGAAACCAAATAAACTTAATTTTAAACTACCTTCTATCTGGGCATATGACCCTTCACTTCCATCAATAGAAATAGATACAGTTTGAGACTCATCAAATGGAGATACCACTACTAAACTATTTACACTAGTGTCAACTGCACTTCCATCAAGAGCCGTTTTATTATATTCGATCGTTATATCATTACCTGAAATACCTAATCCATCTACACCTACAAATCCAATAGAACCTACATTTGCTTGTAATGATGTCCAAGATCTAGCTGTTCCTGACTGAACTTTTTCACTCATAATTGCAAGTGCAAAATCAGCTTCTTTTAACTCAAATCCAACACTTCCCATACCAGCAAATGCATTAACATTAAATGCAGCCATAGTTAACATTTCAACTTCTACATCTTGTGTTGTACCATTATCATAAACAGAAACTGTATCAGACTTTTTAGAGAAGTCTAATTGTGCATCTATTTGAACAAAGTCAAAGATATTTATTTCAATAGCACCTGAAACAAGTAGAGTTTGTCCAGACATACTTAAATCTAATGTTCCAATTTTCACACTACTTGAACTATTTGCATAATCAATAGCAACACCAGAACTTGCAGTGTTAATTGTCACATCCAAATCAGTAGCACTTAATGTCAAACCATCAACACCCTCAAATTTAACACTACTTGCATTAGCAATTAAAGATGTCCAGTTTCTATTTGTATTAACATCATTTAATAAAGCTAATCCAAAAGTTACATCTTTTAAATCAAAACCTATTCCATTTACACCAGCAAATGCAGTAATATTTGAACCACCAAATGCTAATACATCTACAGTTACATCAGAACCATCAGATAATTTCATTACTTTTTGAGATTTTTCGTAAGAGAAGCCACCTTCTAATGAAACAAAACCATCAATGTCTAAACTTAACTTACCAGAAATTGCAACACTTTGTGCAGTTGTAGTAAATGTATAACTTGAACTAGGTCCAGTAGCAACTTCTAATACAGTCTTACTAAAGTCAACTGTTGAATCATCAACACTACTTGCAATATTAAACTCAACATTAATATCACTAACACTCATATCAAAGGCATCAATATTTTCTTTAAATGTTGCTGTTGATACATTACCTTTTAAAGCTATCCATTCTCTTCCTGATGTTTTCTTTTCAGAAATAATTGCAAGAGCTAAGTTAAGACCTGTTGCCTCAATACCAATTGCTTCACTAGTGTTGTAATTCACACCAGCAAAAAGGTCCATATCACTTAATCCAAAGGTCATAACATTCGCATCAAATGAAGTTGTTTTTCCTGTTAGTGTAGTTTGAATACTTGATTTGCTAAATGCGAATCCACCATCAATATAAACAAAGTCAGCAATTTGTAAAGTTATATCACCAGCAACTGATAATTGAGAGCCTTTTTTACCATCTATATCAAACTCTACATATTGTGTAACACCACTATCATTTGTTCCTGTTGCAACATTGAAAGTATTTCCATCAGATTTCATATTAGCAAAATCTATTACAGTATCATCACTAGCTGCATTATTTAGTAAAATATCAGAACTATTAATTGAAGCAGTTAATCCATCAATTCCTTTTAAGACTGCACCACCACTACCTAATGCTGCTGTCCAAGTTCTGCTACTTGATTTATCTTTGAAGATTCCAACTGCTAAATTAACATCACTAAACTCTATACCAACATCATCTTCTTTAGTTTCAGTACCTTGATCATAACCCGCTAAAGCATCAACTCCATAAAGACCTAATGTTAATAATTCAGTATTAACAGATGTATTTTTAGATGTAGTTTTATTGTAAACATCTACTGTTTGGTTTGCTTGCTTACTTACTGCAAACCCTCCATCTACTTTTACTACTCCAAACAAGTCTATTGTCGCTTGTCCTGCTACCTCTAAGAAATCACCCTTACTTCCAGCTAAATTGAAATCTACATATTGTGTAACACTATTATCATCTGTTCCTACTGCTACACTTAAGTCTGTTCCTAACGTATCTGTATCACTTGTTAAATAGTTTACTACTGTTGAATCTGCTGCTTGTTTATTTACTAATACATTTGTCTTATCTACTGACATTGTAAGTCCAGGTACTCCTTGGAAACTTACACTCCCTACACTAGCTTGTACTGATGTCCAGCTTCTTGTACCAGATTTCTCTTTTATCATTGCTACTGCTAAATCTACATCTTGCAACAATAATCCTACATCATCTGTACTTGTATCTGTCCCTTGGTCATATCCTACTAGTGCATTTGCCCCTGTTAATCCTATTGTCATTAACTCTGTATCTACTGCACCTGTTTGCTCAACTCCATCTTTTGCTAAGTATACTGTTTGATTCGCAGACTTACTTACTGCAAACCCTCCATCTACTTTTACTACTCCAAACAAGTCTATTGTCGCTTGTCCTGCTACCTCTAAGAAATCACCTTTACTTCCATCTAAATTGAAATCTACATATTGTGTAACACTATTCTCATCTGTTCCTACTGCTACACTTAAGTCTGTTCCTACTGTATCTGTATCACTTGTTAAATAGTTTACTACTGTTGAATCTGCTGCTTGTTTATTTACTAATACATTTGTCTTATCTACTGACATTGTAAGTCCAGGTACTCCTTGGAAACTTACACTCCCTACACTAGCTTGTACTGATGTCCAGCTTCTTGTACCTGATTTCTCTTTTATCATTGCTACTGCTAAATCTACATCTTGCAGTAATAATCCTACATCATCTGTACTTGTATCTGTCCCTTGGTCATATCCTACTAGTGCATTTGCCCCTGTTAATCCTATCGTCATTAACTCTGTATCTACTGCACCTGTTTGCTCAACTCCATCTTTTGCTAAGTATACTGTTTGATTCGCAGACTTACTTACTGCAAACCCTCCATCTACTTTTACTACTCCAAACAAGTCTATTGTCGCTTGTCCTGCTACCTCTAGGAAATCACCCTTACTTCCAGCCATATTAAAGTCAATTGATTTATTATCACTTCCAGTTAAAACAGAAAGCTCAGTTCCTGTCGTATCATTTTCATCAACTTTATAATCAATAACTGTTTTATTAGCAGATTCTTTATTTACAGAAATATTTAAGTTAGATACACTCATACCTAAGCCTGAAATCCCACCAAATGAAACAGATCCAACTGTTGCATTTGCAGTAATCCATTTTTGAGTACTTGCAACAGTTTTATCACTTAATATAGCCATTGCAAAATCAACATCACTTAAAATAAGTCCAACATCATCTGTTTTATCTTCTGTATCTTGGTCATATCCTACTAATCCATTAGCATCACTAATACCAAAAGTAAGCATATCAGTATTTACTGTAGTGTTATCAGATAAAAGAACATCAGATTTAGTGTACTTTTCTAGAGCAAAGCCACCATCAAGTTTTACTGCACCAAATACATCAATTTCTAAATTACCAGCAACTTTTAAGTACTCTCCTACACTTCCATCCATATCTAAAGTAAAGTATTTACCTGTTCCTGATAATACTTTGAAATCATCATCTGTTGTTGCAGATACCTCATTCATCGCTTTATAATCAACTACTATTGCACTTGCCTCTTTCCCTGCAATTACTGTTGTTGACCCTGCTTGACTTACTTCTATACTTGCTTCACTTGTCTTAGCTTCTACATTTGCTACTATTGTCTCTACATCTGTCCCTGCTAAACTTCCTTCAAAGCTTAATACTAATTCTGTTCCATTAAAGTTACTTACTTTTATATCACTTGTTAACTCTGTATCTATAATAGCTTGTATCTCTGTTATTGTTGCACTTGATAATATCGCACTTGTTGTTTGTCCATTATATGTTAATGTATAACTATATTCTGTCTCTGAGTTAAATACTAACTTTTGCTCTTCTGCTGTATCACTATACCCTTCTACTTCATAGTACAATTTTGTACTTGCTAGGTTTAGATTACTATCATCTGTATAGAACTTATCACTTACATCTGTCTTCTCTAATGTTCCTATCGCTTTTATTAGGAAATTTATTTGTGTCTCATTTGAATTTGCTGCATCATACTCTACTTGTACATTTCCTGCACCCATCGTACTTGTTGCTTCTAATGCTGTTTGAATATTACTTGCTAACACACTCATATCTGTTGAATATGCTACTGTTTGCTTACTATCTCCTTCAAACCATATATCAAATGTCCCACTCGCGCTTGTAGCATCTGGATTTGTTTTTATTGATAAAAGTGCTAAATCTACTCCTGATAATGTACCTGCAAATGTAACTTCATATGTATCTTCTTTACCTGATACTGAATCTACTACAGAAACAGTTGCTCCACTTATTGAAGAAATCGCATTTGTTAATGCTGTTTGAATTTCATTTGCTGTTGCATTAAAGTCTAATGCACTTGTAGTATATGTATTTCCATTATAATCTAAAGATAAAGTATAGTTTCCAGTTGCTGTTGTTGAAACTTTAAACTCTTGTGTTTCACTAAGAGCTCCTGTTCCTTCTTTATATGTAGAAACAGAAATTGCTTTCATATTAGAATCTGGTGTTGCATTTAATTCTGTAATATTACTATTTGCTTTTGTTCCTTGGAAGGTAATATAATACTTATGACTTCCACTTGAACTTGAATCAAACTTAACTTTATAGTCTGCTGTTGTTCCACCATATAGTGTTACTAATGCTTTTTGTATATTTGTTTGATTTGTTAAAGTTTGACTTCCTACAAATTTAACACTAACTGAACTTACACCATTTGATAATGTATATGTCCCTGCATCATATGGGTCATGGAAAGTTATTGTTTGAATTTCATTTGTTCCACTTGAAGTATTTGTTATTGTAGATATTTCTGTGTCTATTGGCGCAGTAACAACTCTAGGAGTATCGATTGTTAATCTTGTTATCTCATCTACTCCCGCTTTCGCCTCTTCTATCGTCGATATACTTACACTTGCACTTGGTGCTGTTGTTGAAACTGTAAACCCTTCTACATTTACACCTTCTAGTGCTCCTACAAACTCTACTTTATATCCATTTACTTTATCGCCACTTACTTCTACATTTACGGCGTCTGTTCCTGCTAAACTTACAAATGCTGCTTTTAATTCTGCTAATAATGTCTCATTTGTTTCACTTCCATCTATATTTAGTATTTCATTTGAGCCATCTTTTGTTATTACTACATCACCTCTTATATCTTCTGTGATGCTTACTTTTAAAATTGTATTCTCTTTTATTGTCTCATCTGGTATCTCATCTACTTTGATACCTTGATTTACATATACTTCTAAGTCACTAGCTTCTATTACTAATCCATCTACTCCGATTAGTCCTGCACTTGATGCTGTCGCTTGTAATGATGTGAACTTTCTTGTATTATCTTTCTTATCACTCATTAAAGCTAATCCGAAGTCCATATCTCCTAAGCTTAATCCTACTGCATCTGCTTGTTTATAATTTAATCCTGCGAATGCACTTACATTCTCTCCACCTAATCCTAGGTAATCTACTTTTATACTTTCACCTGAGTTTAGTGTTACTTCTCTTACTGATTTCTCAAATCCGAAGTTTCCTTCTAATCCAATAAAGTTAAATAGGTTTAATTCTAGGTGTCCTGATGCTTCTAGTAGTTCTCCTCTACTTCCATCCATATCTAATGTTACTGTTTGGTTTGTTCCTACTAGTACATCAAAGGCATCACCATTATCTTCCATTGTTTTATAGTCTACTACTTTATTTGTATTTGACGCTTGGTTGATATTTAATGCTAAGTCTGTTGCGCTTACTGTTAAGTCTTCTATTCCTACGAAGCTTACATTATTTGTTGTTGCTTGTAGGGATGTGAAACTTTCATTTTTATTTGATTTATTATTGATTATTGCTAAGGCAAAGTTTACACCTGCTGCGCTTAGTCCTAGGGCTTCATCACTTCCTCCATTCATTCCTATGAATGCGTTTGCTCCTAATGCTCCTAGTGTTAATACATCTACTTCTTCTATTGTTGTTGTATTTGTACTATCATCTTTATCTACTGTTTTTATATCATAGTCTGTATATTTCTTTAATGCAAACTCTCCATTTACACTAAAGAAGTTAAAGATGTTTATATCCATAGCTCCACTAATTTGTGTTAACTCTTTTTGGCTTCCATCCATTGTTAAGTTAAAGCTTGTGTCTGTTCCTGTTGCTACTTCTAGATTATTTATTGCATAATCTACATATCTTGCATCTGACCCTGTTTCACTACTTCTATTTATTTGTACATCTAGGTTACTTGCGCTTAGGCTTAATCCATCTATCCCTACAAATCCAGCTGTCCCTACTGTTGCTTGTAATGATATCCATTGAGAATTACTTCCTACTGTTTTATCATTTAATATTGCTAATGCAAAGTTTGTATTTGTGGCTTGGATCCCTATTGCATCACTGCTTCCTCCATTTACTCCAACAAACGCATCTACTGAATCTGCTCCTATTGTTAGTAAATCTACATTTACATTCTCTCCACTATCTAGGCTTACTGTATCTGTTGTCTTCTCTAATGCAAAGTTACCGCTTGTACTAAAGAAATTATATACATTTACATCGAAGTGTCCACTTACTTTTAAGTACTCTCCTACACTTCCATCCATATCTAAAGTAAAGTATTTACCTGTTCCTGATAATACTTTGAAATCATCATCTGTTGTTGCAGATACCTCATTCATCGCTTTATAATCAACTACTATTGCACTTGCCTCTTTCCCTGCAATTACTGTTGTTGACCCTGCTTGACTTACTTCTATACTTGCTTCACTTGTCTTAGCTTCTACATTTGCTACTATTGTCTCTACATCTGTCCCTGCTAAACTTCCTTCAAAGCTTAATACTAATTCTGTTCCATTAAAGTTACTTACTTTTATATCACTTGTTAACTCTGTATCTATAATAGCTTGTATCTCTGTTATTGTTGCACTTGATAATATCGCACTTGTTGTTTGTCCATTATATGTTAATGTATAACTATATTCTGTCTCTGAGTTAAATACTAACTTTTGCTCTTCTGCTGTATCACTATACCCTTCTACTTCATAGTACAATTTTGTACTTGCTAGGTTTAGATTACTATCATCTGTATAGAACTTATCACTTACATCTGTCTTCTCTAATGTTCCTATCGCTTTTATTAGGAAATTTATTTGTGTCTCATTTGAATTTGCTGCATCATACTCTACTTGTACATTTCCTGCACCCATCGTACTTGTTGCTTCTAATGCTGTTTGAATATTACTTGCTAACACACTCATATCTGTTGAATATGCTACTGTTTGCTTACTATCTCCTTCAAACCATATATCAAATGTCCCACTCGCGCTTGTAGCATCTGGATTTGTTTTAACTTTTAATGTCTCTACATCTATACCACTTAGACTTCCACCAAATACAACATCAAATCCATTTGCAGTATTTCCTGTTACACTTATACTTGTATCTGCTAATGTTACTGCATTATTTAATGCTGTTTGAATTGCTGTTGCATCTGCTGTAAAATTAAGTTCACTTGTTGTGTATGTATTTCCATTGTATGCAAATGATAAATTATATGTTCCTGTTGCTGTTGTTGATATTTTAAAGTTTTGAGTTTCATTTACTTGTGCTACACCATTATCTGTTGTAGCTATTTTCATAGATAAACCTCTCCATGAAACTTTATATGATGGAACATCTTTATGTCCTAAATCATTTGTAAACTTAACATTATATTGATGACTACCATCTGCTAATACTTCTTGTGTAACTATAATATCATCACTTGAAACACCTGTTGCTAAATCATTATATAAACTTAAGAAAGCATTTTTTATTCTTGTTTTATTTGTTTCTACACTATTTTTATCATAAGTTATTGTCTCTGATGTTTTAGAGTTAGATGTAATTTTATATGTACCAGTTGAAGATGTAGGAGATTTAAAAATAATATGTTTTACTTCATCCATTCCAGAAACTGCTGTAGCTGTTGTTGTCACACTTACATTTACTGGCGCAGTAACAACTCTAGGAGTATCGATTGTTAATCTTGTTATCTCATCTACTCCCGCTTTCGCCTCTTCTATCGTCGATATACTTACACTTGCACTTGGTGCTGTTGTTGAAACTGTAAACCCTTCTACATTTACACCTTCTAGTGCTCCTACAAACTCTACTTTATATCCATTTACTTTATCGCCACTTACTTCTACATTTACGGCGTCTGTTCCTGCTAAACTTACAAATGCTGCTTTTAATTCTGCTAATAATGTCTCATTTGTTTCACTTCCATCTATATTTAGTATTTCATTTGAGCCATCTTTTGTTATTACTACATCACCTCTTATATCTTCTGTGATGCTTACTTTTAAAATTGTATTCTCTTTTATTGTCTCATCTGGTATCTCATCTACTTTGATACCTTGATTTACATATACTTCTAAGTCACTAGCTTCTATTACTAATCCATCTACTCCGATTAGTCCTGCACTTGATGCTGTCGCTTGTAATGATGTGAACTTTCTTGTATTATCTTTCTTATCACTCATTAAAGCTAATCCGAAGTCCATATCTCCTAAGCTTAATCCTACTGCATCTGCTTGTTTATAATTTAATCCTGCGAATGCACTTACATTCTCTCCACCTAATCCTAGGTAATCTACTTTTATACTTTCACCTGAGTTTAGTGTTACTTCTCTTACTGATTTCTCAAATCCGAAGTTTCCTTCTAATCCAATAAAGTTAAATAGGTTTAATTCTAGGTGTCCTGATGCTTCTAGTAGTTCTCCTCTACTTCCATCCATATCTAATGTTACTGTTTGGTTTGTTCCTACTAGTACATCAAAGGCATCACCATTATCTTCCATTGTTTTATAGTCTACTACTTTATTTGTATTTGACGCTTGGTTGATATTTAATGCTAAGTCTGTTGCGCTTACTGTTAAGTCTTCTATTCCTACGAAGCTTACATTATTTGTTGTTGCTTGTAGGGATGTGAAACTTTCATTTTTATTTGATTTATTATTGATTATTGCTAAGGCAAAGTTTACACCTGCTGCGCTTAGTCCTAGGGCTTCATCACTTCCTCCATTCATTCCTATGAATGCGTTTGCTCCTAATGCTCCTAGTGTTAATACATCTACTTCTTCTATTGTTGTTGTATTTGTACTATCATCTTTATCTACTGTTTTTATATCATAGTCTGTATATTTCTTTAATGCAAACTCTCCATTTACACTAAAGAAGTTAAAGATGTTTATATCCATAGCTCCACTAATTTGTGTTAACTCTTTTTGGCTTCCATCCATTGTTAAGTTAAAGCTTGTGTCTGTTCCTGTTGCTACTTCTAGATTATTTATTGCATAATCTACATATCTTGCATCTGACCCTGTTTCACTACTTCTATTTATTTGTACATCTAGGTTACTTGCGCTTAGGCTTAATCCATCTATCCCTACAAATCCAGCTGTCCCTACTGTTGCTTGTAATGATATCCATTGAGAATTACTTCCTACTGTTTTATCATTTAATATTGCTAATGCAAAGTTTGTATTTGTGGCTTGGATCCCTATTGCATCACTGCTTCCTCCATTTACTCCAACAAACGCATCTACTGAATCTGCTCCTATTGTTAGTAAATCTACATTTACATTCTCTCCACTATCTAGGCTTACTGTATCTGTTGTCTTCTCTAATGCAAAGTTACCGCTTGTACTAAAGAAATTATATACATTTACATCGAAGTGTCCACTTACTTTTAAGTACTCTCCTACACTTCCATCCATATCTAAAGTAAAGTATTTACCTGTTCCTGATAATACTTTGAAATCATCATCTGTTGTTGCAGATACCTCATTCATCGCTTTATAATCAACTACTATTGCACTTGCCTCTTTCCCTGCAATTACTGTTGTTGACCCTGCTTGACTTACTTCTATACTTGCTTCACTTGTCTTAGCTTCTACATTTGCTACTATTGTCTCTACATCTGTCCCTGCTAAACTTCCTTCAAAGCTTAATACTAATTCTGTTCCATTAAAGTTACTTACTTTTATATCACTTGTTAACTCTGTATCTATAATAGCTTGTATCTCTGTTATTGTTGCACTTGATAATATCGCACTTGTTGTTTGTCCATTATATGTTAATGTATAACTATATTCTGTCTCTGAGTTAAATACTAACTTTTGCTCTTCTGCTGTATCACTATACCCTTCTACTTCATAGTACAATTTTGTACTTGCTAGGTTTAGATTACTATCATCTGTATAGAACTTATCACTTACATCTGTCTTCTCTAATGTTCCTATCGCTTTTATTAGGAAATTTATTTGTGTCTCATTTGAATTTGCTGCATCATACTCTACTTGTACATTTCCTGCACCCATCGTACTTGTTGCTTCTAATGCTGTTTGAATATTACTTGCTAACACACTCATATCTGTTGAATATGCTACTGTTTGCTTACTATCTCCTTCAAACCATATATCAAATGTCCCACTCGCGCTTGTAGCATCTGGATTTGTTTTTATTGATAAAAGTGCTAAATCTACTCCTGATAATGTACCTGCAAATGTAACTTCATATGTATCTTCTTTACCTGATACTGAATCTACTACAGAAACAGTTGCTCCACTTATTGAAGAAATCGCATTTGTTAATGCTGTTTGAATTTCATTTGCTGTTGCATTAAAGTCTAATGCACTTGTAGTATATGTATTTCCATTATAATCTAAAGATAAAGTATAGTTTCCAGTTGCTGTTGTTGAAACTTTAAACTCTTGTGTTTCACTAAGAGCTCCTGTTCCTTCTTTATATGTAGAAACAGAAATTGCTTTCATATTAGAATCTGGTGTTGCATTTAATTCTGTAATATTACTATTTGCTTTTGTTCCTTGGAAGGTAATATAATACTTATGACTTCCACTTGAACTTGAATCAAACTTAACTTTATAGTCTGCTGTTGTTCCACCATATAGTGTTACTAATGCTTTTTGTATATTTGTTTGATTTGTTAAAGTTTGACTTCCTACAAATTTAACACTAACTGAACTTACACCATTTGATAATGTATATGTCCCTGCATCATATGGGTCATGGAAAGTTATTGTTTGAATTTCATTTGTTCCACTTGAAGTATTTGTTATTGTAGATATTTCTGTGTCTATTGGCGCAGTAACAACTCTAGGAGTATCGATTGTTAATCTTGTTATCTCATCTACTCCCGCTTTCGCCTCTTCTATCGTCGATATACTTACACTTGCACTTGGTGCTGTTGTTGAAACTGTAAACCCTTCTACATTTACACCTTCTAGTGCTCCTACAAACTCTACTTTATATCCATTTACTTTATCGCCACTTACTTCTACATTTACGGCGTCTGTTCCTGCTAAACTTACAAATGCTGCTTTTAATTCTGCTAATAATGTCTCATTTGTTTCACTTCCATCTATATTTAGTATTTCATTTGAGCCATCTTTTGTTATTACTACATCACCTCTTATATCTTCTGTGATGCTTACTTTTAAAATTGTATTCTCTTTTATTGTCTCATCTGGTATCTCATCTACTTTGATACCTTGATTTACATATACTTCTAAGTCACTAGCTTCTATTACTAATCCATCTACTCCGATTAGTCCTGCACTTGATGCTGTCGCTTGTAATGATGTGAACTTTCTTGTATTATCTTTCTTATCACTCATTAAAGCTAATCCGAAGTCCATATCTCCTAAGCTTAATCCTACTGCATCTGCTTGTTTATAATTTAATCCTGCGAATGCACTTACATTCTCTCCACCTAATCCTAGGTAATCTACTTTTATACTTTCACCTGAGTTTAGGGTTACTTCTCTTACTGATTTCTCAAATCCGAAGTTTCCTTCTAATCCTATAAAGTTAAATAGGTTTAATTCTAGGTGTCCTGATGCTTCTAGTAATTCTCCTCTACTTCCATCCATATCTAATGTTACTGTTTGGTTTGTTCCTACTAGTACATCAAAGGCATCACCATTATCTTCCATTGTTTTATAGTCTACTACTTTATTTGTATTTGACGCTTGGTTGATATTTAATGCTAAGTCTGTTGCGCTTACTGTTAAGTCTTCTATTCCTACGAAGCTTACATTATTTGTTGTTGCTTGTAGGGATGTGAAACTTTCATTTTTATTTGATTTATTATTGATTATTGCTAAGGCAAAGTTTACACCTGCTGCGCTTAGTCCTAGGGCTTCATCACTTCCTCCATTCATTCCTATGAATGCGTTTGCTCCTAATGCTCCTAGTGTTAATACATCTACTTCTTCTATTGTTGTTGTATTTGTACTATCATCTTTATCTACTGTTTTTATATCATAGTCTGTATATTTCTTTAATGCAAACTCTCCATTTACACTAAAGAAGTTAAAGATGTTTATATCCATAGCTCCACTAATTTGTGTTAACTCTTTTTGGCTTCCATCCATTGTTAAGTTAAAGCTTGTGTCTGTTCCTGTTGCTACTTCTAGATTATTTATTGCATAATCTACATATCTTGCATCTGACCCTGTTTCACTACTTCTATTTATTTGTACATCTAGGTTACTTGCGCTTAGGCTTAATCCATCTATCCCTACAAATCCAGCTGTCCCTACTGTTGCTTGTAATGATATCCATTGAGAATTACTTCCTACTGTTTTATCATTTAATATTGCTAATGCAAAGTTTGTATTTGTGGCTTGGATCCCTATTGCATCACTGCTTCCTCCATTTACTCCAACAAACGCATCTACTGAATCTGCTCCTATTGTTAGTAAATCTACATTTACATTCTCTCCACTATCTAGGCTTACTGTATCTGTTGTCTTCTCTAATGCAAAGTTACCGCTTGTACTAAAGAAATTATATACATTTACATCGAAGTGTCCACTTACTTTTAAGTACTCTCCTACACTTCCGTCCATATCTAAGGTAATTGAAGTTGAAGAACTTGTATCAACTGCAAAACTCATAGAACTAAAATCAACTAAAGTACCATCAGAAGAAGCTTGATTTATCAATATATTTAAATCACTTCCTTTTAATACTAAATCATCTACTCCAACTAAACCTGCGTTTTGTGCAGTTGCTTGAAGGGCTAACCATTTTCTTTTATTAGCTGTTTTTTCACTCATTACACTAAGAGCAAAAGAAACACCACTTAAAGATAACCCAACCTCATCAGTTTTTCCATAATTTAATCCAGCAAATGCAGTTAAATTATTTGCACCAACAGTAAGTAAATCAACATCAACTAATGATTCATCACTTAGTACTACATCATCTAGTGTAGATTTTTCAATAGCAAAGCCACCGTCAATAACTAAAAAATCATATAAATTAAATGTTATATCAGCACTTAATTCTATAATTTCAGCTTGCATATCAAACTCTATACTGTTTCCATTTTGGAAATCTACACTATATGATGTTTTTGAATAATCAACAAACTCAGCATTTGAAGAAGTATTTATATTTACTAAAATATCTCTTGCATCAATTGTTACATCATCAATTCCCACAAAAGAAGCTCCAGTTGCTTTAGCTTTAAACGATGTCCATTTATCACTTGCGACACTCTTGCTTGCCATAATTGAGTAGGCAAAAGAAACACCTTCTAAGTCTAAACCAACTTTATTTGAGCTTTGAGCATCTAAACCAGCAAATGCATCTACACCATTCATGGCTAAAGTCAAATTATCAACACTTACAACACTATCGTCTGTTAAAGTTACACTTGTAGTTGATTTACTAAAATAAACACTTCCTTCAAAGATGAAGAAATCACTTATGTTTATAATCATATCTCCTGAAACTCTTAAAAGTTCACCTTCACTTGCATCCATTGTTAAAGATAAAGAGTCTGTACCTACTTGTATTGTTAATGGATTTAATTTAAAATCAATTAATGTACCATCAATAGCACTTCTATTTATTTCTAAAAGTGTAGATGTAGCTTCGATTGTTAGTTTATCACTTCCTACAAATGAAATACTATTTGTACTAGCTTGTAATGCAGTCCACTTTCTTGCATTGTTTTTTGTATCAACAGCAAATACTAAAGCAAGGTCTAAATTAGAAAGTTCAAAACCTACTTTATCACTTGAGTTTGCATTTAGTCCTGCAAATGCTGTAACATTTGTCATACCTAAAGTTAATAATTCTACTGAAGTATTTGTACTATCAGATAAAGTTACAGTATCGTTTGATTGAGTAAAAGAGAAATTTCCAGAAGCTGTTAAAAAGTCAAATACATTTAATGAACCATTAGTAATATTTGTAGCCTTGTGTAAAGACTCAACATTGAAAGTAAAAGTTGATGCGCCAACACTAATAGTTTCATTTAAATAATCTGTAGCCGTTTCATTGTAATCAAATGAAACATTTTCAGCACTTAAAACGATATCACTACCTAAAGATACATCTAAAGCACCATTTGCTTGTAAAACTACACCTTCATCAGTTACCATTAAACCTAAATTTGCACTACTTACACCAACATAAAAATCACCTGCACTCATATAAGCTGTTGCATTAGATGATATTGCATTAAATACATTATTTGTAGTATCACTTACAAAAGCAAAGTCACCTTTTAAAACTATATTATCACTAAATGTTACATCTAAACCTGTAATACCTATCTCTTTTAGAGTTGTAGAAGATGCGATATTATCAAAAGTATAAGATGAAGTTCCAATAGTTAGTGTCTCATCCGTATATTCTGTACCTGTTTGATTTAATTTTACAGATACACTTTGTGCAGTAGGTAAATCAAAATCAAAACCATCTAATACAATATCACCACTTGCTTCTAAAGCAACTTTTTTATTACTATCAACAATGATTCCTAAATCTGCATTTTCAACCCCAACAAAAATATCAGAGGCATTCATAGTAACTGATACACCCGAACCAATAATTTCAATAGTATTAGTGTTTTTTTCAATAGCAAAATTACCACTTGCAGCAAACCCTGAAACTTGAATATCTATGTCATTTAGTTCAATACTATTTTGTGCTGATACTAAATAATCAGCATTTAAAACTTTTCCTATTTCATCATATTGAGGAACAGTATCTAATACAAAGTTGAAATCATCTCCAGATACCAACTCTTTCGTGATAAGTTTTACTTCTGTACTTGTTTGTTCAATATCAAAGTAGTAATCAGAATTAAATCCGTAAAGACCTGTAATATCTGTAAATGCACCTGTAATATTTGAACCTGTAATAATAGTAAATTCATCCCCTACATTTGCAGCAAAATCATCCCACATAGTAATTTCTAAAGTACCATCAAGCTCAATATTTCCAGAAGCATTTAATTGGTCATATTCAGGATTATTTGTATCAGAGTTATCAAGTCCACCAATTTCTATTTGAAGGGTACCGCTACTATCTTGTGTATAATCACCAGTAATATTTTGGATACCTGGAGAGTAACCAGGAGCTACAATGTTATAGTTTACAACATCAGCCTCGATAGTACCACTTCCCCCTAGGATTTCATCATCAATTAGTAATTCAGATATATTATTAAAGTCTATAAGTTTTGCATCAAGTAAGAAAGAGTTATCTTCAGTTGTTAAATCTTTTACAACTGTTTCTTTTTCATTTAAAGTATCATCAAGGATTATTGTTTGTGTTTCTTGGTATTTATTTTCATTATCATTTAAAATAACTGCAGCAGAACCTGCACCAAGTAAAGGATCAGCAGATAATAGTGTCCTTTGCTCTAAAGGTTCTATTTCAAATAAACTATTTCCTTCTTTGAATAGTTTTTTTTGTTTTTTAGCCTGTAGTTTCTCTTGATGTCTTTGGTATCTTCTATGTAAATTATTTAATCCACTTGGTCTTTTCATAATATATCCTTTTTCTTGATGATTGATAACTTAATAGTACACAAAGTAGAACTTTGTGCACTATAAACTATCTTCTGATTTTTTGTTTATTTTACTTCTTCAAATCTTTCTTCGATTTTTTCAGTAACTGCTCTTGATGTATCTTTGAAAGTCAATAATCTTTCAATTTGAGCTAATGAACTTAAATGAGAATAAATAACAGGAATATATTTCTTCTCTCTTAACTCAACAAACTTTTCATTGTTTAAGTCATTAAATCTTTCTTCATTGATTACATAAGCTCCACCAACATTTTTAATTTCATCACCAACTCTAACTTTCATGTTAAGAGGTGTAAACATGTTTTCAGACTTCATATCCTCACAAAACTTATCAGTAAATAAATCCATTTGCTGAAGTTCAGTTAAATATTTTTTTACTCTATCCATTACTTCATCAGCTGTACCGTCTTCTTTGAATATAGCTTGACCTTCGTCATTGTTAACAAATTCACTATCTTCATCAATACAAATTACGTATCTATCTTCATCACCTGTTTTAGAAAGTGCGAAAGGATATCTTCTAACAATTGCAGGAATGTAAGATGCCTTCCATTTACCTTCTTGAACAAATAGGTTTTCACCTGCTTCAAGTCCTAACATAACAACTGGTCTAAATTTATCATTTGCTTTATCTTCTAAGAAAACGATTGGGTATGTAGCAGCAGCTCTTGAGAATTCGTGAACCATCACAGAAGCTAAGTGAATATCACTTACGAAATTAAAGTTATCAATTTGCTTTACTTTTAAATCTTTGTGATTATTCAAAGTTATAGGTACAATTTTTTTAAACATTATGTTTATCTCCTTAAGATTTTTTGAGTATATTACGTACTTCATAATATTATAGCTAAATTTTGTTCTAAAACCAATAAAATAAACAAAATAATTGTAAAAAATAACTAGTTAATGGGAGTATTATTTGTCTAATTTACAATGCTATCTTAATGCTATGAATAAACTACCTGTCATCTTTAATTATATATCCCTAAAACACCTTATTTAAGGGGATTATGAGAGTTATTTTATTTATTTAAAAATTTTAAAAATTAATTTATAGGTTATTTTAATTAAAATTTAATCGTTATATGATTAGTTATTTTAAGCAAAAAACTGGCTCTTGAAATTATTTTTATTATAAAAATAAAAACAAAATTTTTATCAATTAATTCTCTGTATATTTTCTAATCAAAATTTATATTTTTTAGTCTTTTATTTACAAGCTAAGGAAATAAAGATTAAAATACAACAACGATATAAATTCTTAGGATTAACATGAATAGTGACTATGAAAAAAAAGCTTTAATAGATACAAACAATCTAGAATGGCAAATAGATACTCAAAATGTATTTAAAAAAGTTTTATCAACAAAAGATGAAGAAGAAACATCTCTAATCAAACTACAAAAAAACTCTAGCTTAAATCAAGAAACAAAAATAAATAGTGTAGAAGTATTTGTTCTTGAAGGTACATACATAAACCAATATGGAAAATTTCTTAAAGGAACTTATCTCAAACTAAGTAAGGAAAATGAATCTTTAGTAAAAACAGATGATAACTGTGTATTTTTTAGAAAGACAAATCATTTTTCTGATGAACAAAAAATCATTATTGATACTGAAACCTCAGAATGGTTAGAAGGACAAGGCAATCTAAAAGTAATGCCTCTTGATGTTCAAACAGCACTAGTTAAATGGCCAAAAGATGAAAAGTTTATTCCTCATAAACACTGGGGAGGTGAAGAAATACTTGTGCTAGAAGGTATATTTATGGATGAATATGGAAACTATCCAAAAGGTTCTTGGATAAGAAGTCCTCATTTAAGTGAGCATTTTCCCTTTGTAAAAGAAGAAACTATTATCTTTGTAAAAACTGGACATTTATAGAAAAGCATATTTTGACAAAAAGTAAAATAAATTTTACCATTTTATTAAGTTAAAATGAATTATATATTAGATAAAATCTCTGAATTATTTTGTAAGAAAGTATGATTTTAAGGGGAGTATAGCCATTTAAATAATGGCGAGAAGGTGTAGGAATCGAACCTACCGAGGCGCGTACACACGAACCTCCGATCAGGGTTGAAGCCTGCGGTGTCCACCAGGATCACATACCCCCCGCTTAAAAGAATTGAAATCTTACAGCATTTTATTTTAAAACTATCTGAAAGGGTAAATATGGGTTTACTTAAGAACCTTCCAAAGGTTGACAAGTTTGTCAACAACAAAGCTTTTGAAGAGCTTTCAAAACAGTTGATTACAAGTATCAGTAAAGATACTATAAATCAGTATAGACAAGATATCTTAGATGAAAAAATCCAAGATTTCACACAAGATGATATTATAAATGATGTACTTAAAAAGTACCAAGACATCACAAAACCTTCACTTCAAAAAGTTATAAATGCTACAGGTATTATCGTACATACAAACTTAGGTAGGTCTTTGATAAATCCAGATAGTTTTGATAGAGCAAAAAAAGTTGCTACTTCATACAACAACTTAGAGTATTCTCTTCAAGAGGGAAAAAGAGGTGAAAGATATGAGCATATAGTATCTACTCTTCAAGCTCTTACAGGTTGTGAAGATGCAGTTGTTGTAAACAACAATGCTAGTGCTGTATTTTTGATACTAAATACTTTTGCTAAAAACAAAGAGGTAGTTGTAAGTCGTGGTGAGCTTGTGGAAATTGGTGGAAGTTTTAGAGTTCCTGAGGTTATGAGCCAAAGTGGTGCAAAACTAAAAGAGATAGGTACTACAAACAAAACTCACCTTAGAGACTATGAAAATGCTATTGATGAAGATACATCTATGCTTATGAAAGTTCATAAGTCAAACTACTCTATTGAAGGTTTTACATCAGAAGTTTCTTATGAAGAGATCATAAAAGTAGCCCAAGAACATGATGTGATAGACTACTATGACATGGGGAGTGGTCATATGATAGATTTACCTTACAATCTTGACTTAAGTGAACCATCACTTATAAAATATATGAAACATAAACCAAGCTTACTTAGTTTCTCAGGAGATAAACTTTTAGGTTCAGTTCAAGCTGGTATCATAGTTGGTAAAAAAGAGCTAATAGCAAAAATCAAAAAAAACCAACTTCTAAGAATGCTAAGAGTTGATAAAATCACTTTAGCAATACTTGAAGACAATCTTACTTCGTATCTAAAAGGTCAAACACAAGACATTCCTACTTTAAAGATGTTACATGAAGATGTTAAGACTTTAGAGCAAAGAGCAAATACTCTAAAACAAAGTATAGAAGATATTTGTAAGTGTGAAGTTATAAAAACACAATCTTTAATAGGTGGAGGAACTACTCCAAACAAAAAGATACCAACAATTGCCCTTACTTTAGAATACAAAGACTATAAAGCAAACAAAATAGAAAAACTTCTTAGAAAACAAAACTTGATAATAAGAATAGAAAATGAAAAAGTTCTAATTGATTTTAGAAGTATTCAAGAACATGAAATAAAAGAAATACAAGAGATTATAAGAGGAGTTTTTAACTAATGTCAAATATTATTATAGGAACAGCAGGACATATTGACCATGGGAAAACTGCTTTAATCAAAGCTTTAAACGGCTATGAAGGTGACTCTACAAAAGAGGAACAACAAAGAGGTATCACTATTGATTTATCTTTTTCAAATCTTTCTAAAGGTCAACAAAACATAGCATTTATTGATGTGCCAGGACATGAAAAACTTATCAAAAATATGATTGCAGGTGCTTTTGGATTTAACTGCGTTATGTTTGCTATTAGTGCCCAAGAAGGTATCATGCCACAAACTGTTGAGCATATTGAGATTATCAATCTTTTGGGTATTAAAGATGTAGTTATTGTGATAACGAAAAAAGACTTAGTATCACAAGATGAGTTAGAGAAACAAGAAAAAAGAATAGAAGAGTTTTTTTCAGAGTATGATTTTGATATAAATTTTATTCAAGCTGTATCTGTTTTTGAGCCTGATTCAATAGAGACTTTAAAAGATAAACTTTTTAGTATAAAAAACAAAGCAAAAAAAGAAGAAAACTTCTTTAGGTATTATGTAGATAGAGTGTTCTCTCCAAAAGGTATAGGTACTGTTGTAACTGGTACAGTTTTAGGGAAACCTTGTGAATTAAATGAAAAAGTTTTTTTATGTCAAAGTGAAAAACAAATCAAAATAAAAAACATCCAAGTTCATAATGAAAATGCCATTGAAGCAAACATCTCAAACAGAGCTGCTTTAAACTTACAAGGTATAAATGCAAATTCTATTCAAAAAGGTGATTTACTTAGTAAAAAAGGCTTTTTAAGAGGCTTTGATATGATTGATATTTCTTTTAATACTTTAAAACAAAAAGAGTTAAAACACAATCAAAAATATACACTTTTCATAGGTTCTAAAAAGCTTGAAGTTAGGGTTTTACTTTTTGATTCTACGACTAGTTTAAAAGAAGGCTTTGCTACTATAAAAGCTGATGAAAAACTATATACTATTTTTGGTGAAAAGATTATCCTAAGATTAGGAAATGACACTATTGCAGGTGGAAAGGTTCTAAATCCTATCGCAGATCCTATGAAAAAAAACCAAAAAAGAGAACTTTTAGAAGCTCTAAAAGAAGAGAACTTTACTTATGCTTATAAAAAACTTCTTGAAGCCCATAAAAAAGGTTTAGGTCTTATTTCATCTTCACAAAGATTTGCTTTAAGCCATGAAGAGGCAATCGAGTTTGCTAATAATTTAGAAAATGTATATATAGATAAAGAAGAACTTACGATTTATCCTATTGAAACAAAACAAGTTATTATTGACTTTATCAAAGAGATTTATACAAAAAACAAATACGCCCTACTTTCACCAGCTTCTATAAATCTTAGAATCAAATGGGCAAGTGAAAGCTTCATCGAAGATGCTTTAACACACTTAGTTGATGAAGGATTTTTAGTTAAAAACAACAAACTTTATAAAAGTAAAGATATAGAAGAAGACTATGAAGACAAACTAAAAAATATAGTTTTAGAAAGACTTAAAAAAGAGCATATCACACCAACTGCTCCTTATAATATCTATGATGATTTAGACTTAGATAGAAAACTTGGAGATAATATACTTAAGTTTTTAACTTCAAAAAAACTTGTAATTAGACTTCAACATAATCTTTTTATTCATAGTGAAAGTCTAGATAGTATAGTAAGACAAATGAAAAGTATAATCCAAGAAGATGGCTTTATTGAAATTTCAAATTTCAAAGAAAGACACCCTTTAAGTAGAAAATATCTTATTACTTACCTTGATTACTTAGACAACTTCTCAAATATTAAAAAAGACGGAAATAAAAGAGTTTTAACCTAGCTAACACTGCTTTAATTATAAAATAAGTACAATTCCAATCTTAATAAAATTTAGGATAAAAAATGGAACTTGTACTTATTGCAATTGCATTAGCTATGGATAGTGTTGCAGTATCTATAGCTAGTGGAAGTAAATATAAAAATATAAACTTTTCAAACACTATAAAAATAGCAGCTTTTTTTGGTATCGCTCAGGGTATGATGCCTTTAATTGGATACTATTTAGGTGCTTTATTTGCAGATTTTGTGGATAGCATAGATCACTATATAGCCTTTGTAATTTTAGTATTTTTAGGTTATAAGATGATACAAGAAGCAAGGCAAGATGACTTTGAAGATGAAGTAAAAGATTTAAAAACCAAAACACTTTTTATTTTAGCAGTTGCCACATCTATTGATGCACTTGCTGTTGGTGTTACGTTCTCTTTTTCTAATACTGATATTTTTTATGCAGTAATCCTAATCACACTTATAACTTTTGCTTTATGTATAGTTGCTGTTTATGTGGGTAAATACTTAGGTGGTTACTTAGAAGATAAAGCAGAGTATTTAGGTGGTTTTATTTTAATAGCTTTAGGATTTAAAATATTGATAGAGGGATTAGCTTAATATAAATGAATTATACAAAAGAACAAGAAGAGATTATAAACTCAAAAGAGCCATCTTTTAAAATAAATGCTGTTGCAGGAAGTGGTAAAACCACTACACTTTTAGAGTACGCAAAACAAAATAGACATCTAAAAATTTTATATCTAGCATACAACAAATCTCTTCAACAAACCATTCAAAAAAAGCTAAGTGAATATGAACTATCAAACATGAGTATAAGTACCATTCACTCTCTTGCTTACAATAAAATAGAAGCATATAGATACACTCTTGCCCATGATTTAAAAGTACAAGTAATTGAGAGAGTTTTATGCTCTTTTGAGCAAACAGTAAACCAAAGAAACAACTACTACCCTATTCCTGAGTATATTGCGCTTATGAAAGACTTAGTAAACTTTTATTGTAATAGTTCATTGATAGCACTTGATTTAAAACTAATAGAAAACTATAAAAAACAATCTGATTTAAGCGCTAAGATTTTGGAGCTTATAAACAAAGATACTTCAAGGGTTTTAGCCCACCTAAAACACATCTTATCATCTATGAAAAACAAACAAATAGATGCAACCCATGACTTTTATCTAAAGATGTTTTACCTAAATAAAAAAATCAGTTCAAACCTTGGATATGACTTGATTTTAGTAGATGAAGCCCAAGATATTTCAGATGTGATGATAGGAATAGTTGAATCACAAAACTGTAGAAGGGTTTATGTAGGGGATTCTTTTCAGCAAATATACTCTTTTAGATACGCCATAAATGCCTTAAATAAAATAGATTTACCAAGTTACAATCTTACAAAAAGTTTTAGATTTTCAGATGAATACGCAAAAGACTTACAAAGAAGAATCAATAGCCTTTATGAAAAAAATAGTACCAAACCTTTAAGTATTTCAGGTATTGATTCAAAAACTTCTTTTCATAGAAACTGTATTGATGAGGATAAACAATATACTATTATTGCAAGATCAACCTTTGGTCTTATGCAAGAGTTAGTACAGCATATTCACTCAGATAAAAAGTTTTACTTTGAGGGTGGATATAACTCTTATTCATTTATGAATCAGACTGTTTACTCTATTTTTTATCTAAAAGAGAAAAAAAACGACAAAGTTACACTAGATGAAATCAAAGACTTTGAATCAATCTATGAGTTAGAACAGTTTGCAAAAGATACAAAAAACCAAGACTATTTAAATATTATAAAGTTTATCAATACCTATGGAGATAATATCTTTGATATAAACAAAAAAATCAAAGATAGACTTACCACAAAAAAAGAAGAAGCCGATATTATTTTCACAACAACTCATAAATCAAAAGGTTTAGAGTATGAACAAGTTTTGATGACAAATGACTTTATTACAAAAAAAGAGATTAGTAATCCCAAAAGTAAACTATCTTATCTTAGAATAAATGAAGAGTTAAACATCTACTATGTGGCAGCTACAAGAGTAAAAAAAGCCATCGATTTAGCCTCTTTAAACCTTGACTATACTTACAAAGAAGGTGATGCCGTAAGTTCAATAGCAAAACCTAGATATGCTAAAAAAACAAGTGATAAAAAAATGAAAAATCTACAAGAAGAATGGCTTAAAAAAAATAGAGTAAAAAAAGTCGATGCCTTCTAAATTACTGATATTAATAGCTGTTTTGATAGCTATTGTATGTTCATATTTTATATTCACTCAAAAGCCTAAAATAGAAGTATCTTTTTATCATTGGAAAAATAGCTTCAAAGAAGAGAATGTAAAAGAAAAACTTTATATAAAAGTCTTAGATATCTCATACTCAAAAAAATTAGAGTTTGAAAAAACAAGATTTATAAAGAAAGCACCAAAAAAGTTCATCCCTACAGTTTATATCACAAACGAAGCTATGAAAAATATAAACTACAAAAACATAAGTAAACTTATATTGGAGCAAACAAAAGCTTATGATTTTTCTGAGCTTCAAATAGATTGCGACTGGTCACTTTTAAATAAAGCAAACTATTTTGATTTATTAAAAGAGCTAAAAACTAAATCTAATAAAAAACTAAGTGTTACAATAAGACTTCATCAAATAAAATACTATGCAAAAACAGGAGTACCACCTGTTGATTATGGTGTTTTGATGTACTACAATATGTCAAGTATCACAGATATAAACACTAAAAATTCTATTTTAGATAATATTATTGCTAAAAAATACCACTATAACTTTGATGAATATCCTCTAAGACTTAAACTTGCACTTCCTTTATATAATCAAGCCATTAGATTTAGAGGAAATATGCCTTTAGATATATTTGAAGGCTTAAAAGAAGAGAACTTTAAAGAGAACTTTAGCAAAATAGATACAAACTTTTATAGAGCTAAAAAAAGTATGTATTTTCAAAAAAAGTACATATACAAAGGTGATATTTTTAGGTTTGAGCAAAGCTTAGAAAAAGATTTGGCTATAGCTATAAATGACTTTTTTTCATTAGCCAAAAAGCCTTTTAATGAAATCATTTTCTATAGATACTCTTATAAAAATAGATATAATTTAAACCATCTAATCAAGGATAATTTATGATTTTGAAAATACTTTCTTTTATTTTACTTTTTACGACAAGTCTTTTTGCTTGTGCTTCTGGCTGGAGTTTTCATGATAAACAATTTGTATTTTTAGAGCAAAGAGAACTTCCATTTTCTAATAATTCAGGAAACCTAAAAGACTCAGCTATCTACAATCAAATTCATTGGGATTATGAAAAAAGAAATAAACAAGCCAACTTAAAAGAGTGGCAAAATCAGTTTAAAAACAGTCTTACTTTAGAGCAAATTGAAAAAATAGTATATAAAAGAGAAAGCCTAAACCTTATAAAAAATCAAGAGGTTTTAGACTATCTAAACCTTGTAGAAAAACAAGAATCTTTAGTAGTTCCTCACTACTATTACTACAAAAAGAAAAAAGAAAAACTAGACCCACAAGTTTTAATAAACCAAGCTTTAAAAAAAATAGACGAAGTAGACTCTGAGTATTTAAAACTAAGATATTTTTATTTAGCTCTTAGACTGACTCACTATAAAAATATGAATGCTTTAGAAGTTTTTGAAAACTATAAATATCTTTTAGACAGCAAGTCTAAAACTATTGTAAAAGACTGGATTGAAGCATTATATGCTGGGATTTTAATAAAAGACAAACAAATAGCATTAGGTGTTTATAACTTTACAAAACTCTTTGATAAATCAAAAATAAACTGGCAATTAAGCTTTTATAACTTCTATCATATAAACACAAATGAACTTTGGGAAGAGCTAAAAAGTTTAGCAAAATCAGAAGAAGAAAAAGAGAAGTTTATAACTCTTAGAGCCTTAAATGCAAATGCAAACACACTAATAGAGCTTCAAAATCTATATGAATTAAATCCTAATTCTAAATGGTTTGACTTTTTGCTTTATAGACAGCTTTTAAATACTCAACACTTTTTTGATGAACATACTTTATATGAAAGAGATTTTCAAATAAAAGAGTATATTAACTTTTTAGAGTCTATTTCAAAAGATGATATGTATTTGATTGATTTATCATTATCATACTTTTATTTATATGATGGAAACATCAAAAAAGCTCAAGAGTTTTCAGAAAAACTACTAAAAACAAATAGCAATCATGAAACAAGAACTTTAAATTATTTAATATATTTAAATAGTCTAAAAAAAGTAAATTTAGAAGATGAAAATATTATTTATAAAAAAATGTCACAACTTTTAAAAGAACACGAAGGTAAATGTTTGAATACTGATTCTATTCATAACTATACTTTCAAAAAACTAGAAAAGCTTTATAAAGCCCAAAATGATGAGTTAAAAATGATTTTAAGTGCAAGTGTAAACTATTTAAGACCAACTATTTTTGACTTAAAAAGCTTAGAAGAGTTTAAAGCCTTTATAAATAAAAAGCCCCAAACAAAACTTGAAGAGTACTTTATAAAACAGCATAAAAAAAGAGCTTATATTTTAGAAGAAAAAGAGAGTTTTGTCTTATCAAAAAATCTAAAAGATACAAATACAAAACTACTTATAAATAATCTGCAATTTAGAAAAGCTCTTAATATAAATGCAAATATTTTAAATGAAAAAATCAGATTTAATCCATTTAATGTAAATATCAAAGGAAATAATAGAGAAGGTAAACAATACACTTATACAACTAAGCAGTTTCTAGAAAAAACACTAGAAATAAAAAAGCAAATAGATTTAAACCCAAAGAGTGTCATGGATAACTATTTATATGCAAACGCCTTATATAACTTAAGTTATTTTGGAAACTCAAATAGTTTAACAACTGTTTATAGAAGTGTTTATTCTTTCAAAGAAAAGAATTTGGAAGAGAAAAAAATAAATTTATCAATAAAACACTATAAAAAAGCTTTAAAATACGCAAAAAACAAAGAATTTAGAGCAAAAATAGTTTATATGTTAGCAAAATCAGAACTAGCCTCTTTTGATATAAAATTCTCTAAAAAAAGAGAACCTTACTATATAGCAGCCAAAGAAAGCTATGAGCCTGAAAGATTTTGGGTATACTCAAAATCAAAAATCTATAAAAAATATCTAGAAAATGGCTATGGTGAGTTTTTTGAAAAATTAGACAAAGAGTATTCTAATACAAAATACTATGAGGAACTAATCAAAGAGTGTGCTAACCTAAGAATATATAAAAAAGAAATTAGATAACATTCAAACATAAATAAATAAGGAAAAAAATGCAATATTTTGGAACATTTGAGACTAAATATGAAGAAGTTTTTTTAACTTCAAGCTATATGTATTTCAACTATGATGAAGATGATATCATCACAGTAAAAGACTTAAAGCAGAAAATTAAAACAAACAAAGATAGAAAGAAAAATATTATAGGTACAGTTTACTTATATAATCCAATTGTAACTCCTGTAGGTTATGATTCAAATAAGTACCTTTTAGAGCAAGACTTTGATCAATGGGGTGATTTTGTAGAAATAAAAGGTGAAAACTATATCACTATCTTTAAACAAGCTATGAAAGAGAAATGTAAAGGTAAAATTGTAGAGTTCAAAAACTTATTTAACTTAGTTGAATCAAATATTGATGCTTCTTCGCTTCTTATGAAGTTTAATTCAGATTTAGAAAAATACAATTCTTTCCAAAACACAGAGTTTGATAGAGATATTATGTATTTAGATGCTGCGAATTTAATACCAAACGGAAAGTTTGTATTTTTTGCATGGGGAGATAAGATAAGTCAAAAAGAATTCCCTTATATAAATGATTATGCAAAGCTATTATATGAAAATGTTTTAAAACTTGGAAAGAAAGAAGCCTTTGTTTTTAAAGAAGAAAAAACAAAAGAAGGTGCAATTGAGTACTTACAATTCTCAAATCCAATGCAAAATATCAAAAATAAGAACACAATAAGTGAAGCAATCAAGAAATCTTTTGAAGAATTCCCACCTGTTGCAACACCTTATAAGTAAAAAAGATTATATAAAAATAGTCTTTTTTACTTATTTCGAAAAAAAATTAAATTTTGAAATAATTTCAGGTTATTTTAATAAACAACCTATTATAATTTCACCCACTTAAACGGAATGGGGTATCGCCAAGTGGTAAGGCAACGGTTTTTGGTATCGTTATTCGGGGGTTCGAATCCCTCTACCCCATCCACTAAGTATGTTATTTTATATCTCAATGGTGAGGTTGGAGAGTGGTCAAATCCTGCGGATTGTAAATCCGCCGCCTACGGCTTCGAAGGTTCGAATCCTTCCCTCACCACCACTTAAGTAATGGTTCGATAGCTCAGTCGGTAGAGCAAAGGATTGAAAATCCTTGTGTCGGCAGTTCGATTCTGCCTCGAACCACCACTTAAAAATATTATACACTGTGTGCGAGTGTGGCGGAATAGGTAGACGCGTGGGACTTAAAATCCCATTCCGGTTTCGGAGTGTGAGTTCGATTCTCACCATTCGCACCACCTTTTAAATAATCAAAACAAAACAATCAAAAACTTTAATTTTAACTTTATAATCTCAAGTATTTAACTACACTTTTATTAAACTATGATAAAATAGTATATTAAAATAATTTATTATAAAGTGACTCTTACTATGACTTCCTTGGATAACATTAACAATATTATCGAAAGCCAATTTTTTAACAACTGCCCTACTTCAGCAATAGTTTTTGAAGACAAAGATTTAAAAAAAATAGTAAACGTATCAGCAAATATAAAAACACTAACATCTTATGATAAAAATGAATTTCTATTAAATAATATTTTATTTCAAAACCTTATTGAAAAAAGTGATTTAGAAGAAATTTTAAAAGTATTTTCCACAAATACAAATAACAACTTTGAACTTCCAATATTTACAATAACTGATAAAAAAAAGAAACATAAACATATAAAAGCAAATGCAAATATTGAAAATGGCTTTTATGTTTTATTTTTAAATGATATTACAAATGAGTATAAAGCAAAAAAAGCAAATAACATAGATTCTGTTCTGTATCTTCTTCCTGACTTACTTTGGATGAAAGATAAAGATGGAACTTATCTTAATTGTAATAAAAAATTTGAAGAGTTTTTTGGAGCAAAAAAAGAACAAATTATAGGAAAAACCGACTATGATTTTGTAGATAAACAGTTAGGTGACTTTTTTAGGAAGCATGACTTAGAGGCTATGAATAGCAATATTCCCGTATCAAACTTTGAAGAGTTAACATTTTCAAATGATAAGCATAAAGAGTATTGCCTTACAATCAAAACAAAAATGCTAGATGAAAACAATGAATTATCTGGTATTTTAGGAATAGCTAGAGATATAAGTGAAATAAAAAAATTACAAGACACTTTAGAAGCAGAAAAAGTAAAATATAAAAAACTTTTAGAACAATCCTCTGATGCTATTTTTATAGTTGATGAAAATGCAAAAGTTATTGAGGTAAGTAAAGAATTTTGTAAAGTACTGGGTTATACAAAAAAAGAAGCTTTAAATCTTTATGTTTGGGATTTTGAAGCAATTCACAAAAAAGAGCAAATAAAAGAAAATATAAAAAAAGATTTAAAAAGCCCAATGGGTTTTGAGTCTAAATATATCACAAAAGATGGCTTACTGATTGATGTATCAATTAAAATTACTAGTATAAAAATTAATCATAAAGCATATACCTATAGTTCGTTTAGAGATATTACAAAAGAAAAAGAACTTCAAGATAAAATATTAAAACAAAAAAATGAATTTGAATCAATATTTAACTACTCTCAAGATAGTATTGTGATTATTGATTTTAACTTTAAAATTTTAAATTTCAATGATGCTTTCATAAAATTAACTACATATGAAAAAGAAGAGATAAATAACTTATGTTATATAGACTTAATTATAAAAGAAGATAAAACTAAATTTTTAAATGCTATACATAATGCTTCAAAACTTGGACATAGTGAATACTTTGAAAAAAGTATTCTAGTAAAAGAGAATAGACGAATAATAGTTAGCATTTGTATCTCTTCCTTACCAAATAAAGATAATTTTTTACTAACAATAAAAGACATTACAAGTAAAAAAACCTTAGAAAAACAATCTAAACTAGCTTCCATGGGAGAAATGATAGGTAATATTGCCCATCAATGGAGACAACCTTTAAGTGTTATAACTATGAATGCAAGTGGCTTAAAACTTCAATCACAACTAAACACTTTGGAACAAAAAGATATTGATACTTGTGTAGATAGTATTATGAAACAAGCAAAATACCTTTCAAATACAATTGACAACTTTAGAAACTTTATTAAAGGCAATAAAGATGAGATAATACAAGTATCAATTAAAGAAGTTATTGAAGATACTCTAACTTTAGTTCAGGCATCTCTTAAAAACAACTATATTCAAGCTATATTAGATATTGATGATTATAAAATTTATGGAAATAAAAATGAACTAATTGAAGCTTTTATAAATATCATAAATAATAGTAAAGATGCTCTAAAACAAAATGTAAAAAATGAAAGTGATAGATTTATTTTTATAAAGACAGTTAAACATAAAAATGAACTTGAACTTTTGATTTACGATAGTGCCCTTGGGATTCCTGATAATATCATAGATAAAATATTTGAACCCTACTTTACTACAAAACATAAATCAAACGGTACAGGCTTAGGCCTTGCCATAGTTGACAGAGTCTTAAGGCAAAGACATAATGCACAAATTAATGTATTTAATAAAGAATTTGTATATAATAATATAACTTATAAAGGTTGCTGTTTTAGTATAGTTTTTAAAGAATAAAAATTGATACTATTAAAATACTATTTTTATATATACTTTAAAAGTAGATAAAAGGATTAACTTGAAACTAGAAGATATGAAGATTATTTCTATTGATGATAATGAAAACAATTTATTTTTAATCGAAGCTTTTTGTAATGATATGGGGCTTAATATAAAAAGCTTCTCTGAGCCATTAGATGCACTTTTGCATGTATTAAATAATCCTGTTGACATGATACTAATAGATTATATGATGCCTCAACTAAATGGTCTTGATTTTATTAAAGAGTTTAGAAAGAATAATACAAAAGTGCCTATAATTATGATTACAGCAGCAAATGACCAAGATATACATAATGATGCTTTTCAAGCAGGGGCTAATGACTTTTTAAATAAACCAGTAAATGCAACTTTATTTAAAGCAAGAGTTTTAAACTTACTAAATTTATATAAAAATACTCTTTTGATTGAAGATAAAGCTAAACTTTTAGAAGAAGAAGTAGTAATTGCAACAAAAGAGCTTATTGAAAGAGAACATGAAACACTAAGTATTTTAGGTAAAACAGCAGAATACAAAGACCCAGAAACAGCTTCACATGTATCAAGAGTTGCACACTATTCTAAAATGCTAGCAAGAGAGTATGGATTAAGCCCAAAAGAGCAGGATATTATTTACTATGCTTCACCTTTCCATGATTTAGGAAAAGTAGGAATTGAAGATGATATTTTATTAAAACCTGGAAGATTAGATAAAGAAGAGTTTGATGTTATGAAAACACATGCTCACATTGGTTATGAAATACTAAAAGACTCTAAAAGTGAATATCTTCAAGCAGGTGCTACTATTGCTATTAATCATCATGAAAAGTATGATGGCTCTGGTTACCCAAAGGGTTTAAAAGGTGAAGATATTCATATTTATGGAAGAATAGTCGCTGTTGTTGATGTATTTGATGCTTTAACATCTCATAGACCATATAAAAAAGCCTGGACTTTTGAGGATGCTTTGAATCTTTTAATAGAAGAAAAAGGTAAACATTTTGATCCAAAAGTTGTTGAACTTTTTGTTGAGAATATTGACGAAGTAAAAAATATCTATAACTCATTTCAAGAAGAAAACTAAATGAATTTAAGCAAAAAAATTTTAAGTCCTTTTATTAATCCCTTTACTGGTCCAATTTTTGTAATTACTATAATACTTACTGTATCTATGGTTTTTATTATTCCAAAGTATACAAATGCAAACAATAAAACTCAAATGGAAGAAAAAGCTTTAGAACTTATTGATAATTTAAAAAAAACTAGAGCTTACTATACGGAAAAAATAATAAGTAAAATTAAAGGTCATGAGAATATAAATATTAATTTTGATCACGAAACAAATACAAAAACTATTCCTCTACCTGCAACACTTTTACATGATTTGAGTTTGCTATTACCTAAGAATGAAATTGAAATTAAAATGTATAGTAATTATCCTTTTCCAAATAGAGAAAACAGAGTTCTAAAAGAACATGAAAAGATGACTCTTTCATATTTAGTGAATAACCCTTCTGAGATTTACACACAAGAAATTTCTTCTAATAGTACAAAAAAATACAAAGTTGCTATTGCTGATGTATTTACTGATATGTCTTGTGTAAATTGTCACAATACAAGAGCAGATACTCCTAAAAACAATTGGAAATTAGGTGATGTAAGAGGAGTTATTGAAGTTAGTATGCCATATAGAAATGAGTTTATTTTAACAACTCAACAAACTTTGATAATGGTTTCAATATTAATATTCTTTATTCTAATTTTAGCGATTCACTATAATATCATTTCAGAAAAAAATGAAAAGCAACATAAAGAAGCAAAAGAAACACTAGAATCAGAAGTAGAAAATAGAACTCAAGATTTAAGAAATGCTAATAAGCTTTTAAACCAATATAAAAGAGCCGTTGACTTAAGTGCCATAGTATCAAAGACAGACAAGAATGGAAAAATTACATATGTAAATGATGCCTTTATTAAAATATCTAAATATACGCAAGAAGAATTAATAGGTGAGAATCACAATATAGTAAGACATCCTGATATGCCAACTAGTCTATTTGAAGAAGTATGGAATACAATTTTAAGTAAACAAATATGGAAAGGACAGATAAAGAATAAAGATAAAGAAGGAAAAGATTACTATGTAAATACTACTATTGTTCCTATCTTAAATTACGAAAATGAAATAGAAGAGTTCTTGGCTATTAGACTTGATATTACTGATGTAATAATCTCTCAAATCAAAGCACAAAAAGCAGATGAAGCGAAATCAACATTCCTAGCAAATATGAGTCATGAAATTAGAACCCCTTTAAATGCTATTATTGGTTTCTCTGACATCCTTTGCAAATCTAAATCTTTAGATATTCATGGAGTTAAGCAAGCTAGAATTATTCAATCTAGTGCTAACTCTTTATTATCTATTATTAATGACATCCTTGACATTTCTAAAATTGAAAGTGGTAATTTTGACATTACTATTGACAATACTGATTTATATTTTATCTCTGAGCATGTTATTGAGCTTTTCTCTAAAAATGCTATTGAAAAAAATCTTAAACTTATTTTTAACATTGACCATAGAATCCCTATGTGTATCTTAACTGATGGTGTTAGAGTAAGACAAGTTCTATCTAACCTTTTATCTAATGCTATTAAGTTTACTCCTCAGCATGGCAAGGTTGAACTTAATATCTCTTTACAAAGCATCTCTGATGGCAAAGCTACTATTAACTTTGAAATTAAAGATACTGGTATTGGTATTCCTGATGACAAGCTTGACAATGTTTTCAGACCTTTTATTCAAGTTGACCACAAGTCTACTAGGGAGTTTGAGGGTACTGGTTTAGGTCTAAGTATTTGTTCTCATATTATTGAGGCTTTAGGTTCTAAAATTGGTATTAAAAGTTCTATTGGTTTAGGTACTTCTTTTTTCTTTGATTTAACATTTGATGTTTGTGACGATTCTATTCATACTAACAAAGAGTATTTACATCATTTAAATTTCAAGGTTGAGAATACTGACAATGATTTATATCATTACATTAAAAGGTATTTATCTATCTTTGGTACTATTAACATTAACAAATCTTCATCTAAAGATATTTACATCTTCAATTACAATAAAGATCATAATTTAGATGATTTTAGACAATTACACAAAGACAATCCTATCTTAATTTTATTTGAATATGAAGAAGACTTATCTAAGCTTATTTTAGAAGACAACGAGCAAGCATTATCTTTACCTTTTTATGCTTCTAAGGTTAATGATGCTTTACAGGAACTTCAGAAAAAAGCTGTTGATTCTATGCCTTCAATTAATGAAGACTCTTTATTGGAGTCTTTTAATGGAAACATTTTAGTTGCTGAGGACAATCTTGCTAATCAGGAGTTAATCTCTTATATTTTAGAAAGTTTCGGTCTTAATTATAATATCAAACCTAATGGGAAAGAAACTTTAGATGAGTTTATTTCTAAACCTGAGGCTTATGATTTAGTTTTAATGGATATTAACATGCCTATTATGGATGGTATTGAGGCATTTAATGCCATTAGAGAACATGAAAAGCAACATGCTTTAGGTACTATTCCTATTATTGCTTTAACTGCTAATGCAATTAAAGGTGACAGGGAAAGATTTTTAAACATTGGTATGAACGAGTATTTATCTAAGCCTGTTAATACTAATGAGTTAAAGTTTTTATTTGACAAATTTTTAAACAAAAAAGAAGCTATGCACTCTAAGCCATCTTTAGAGGAAAGTAATTTAAGCAAGAAGGAAGTTGTTGAGACTTTTGAGATTGACATTGACAAGGTTATTTCTAAGCTTGGGGTTTCTAAGAACATTGCTATTATGATTATTGAAAAGTTCAAAAAGGAAATTCACAAGGATTTAGATGAACTTCATTCTTTTATTCAAGACAATGACCATGAAAATATCTCTGCTAAGGCTCATTATATTAAAAACTCTTGTTTGAATCTTGCTTTAGATGACATTTGTCTTAATCTTCAATCTCTTGAAAATTCTATGGATTTATCTGTGAATGAAATTAATGACTGTTTTAACTATATAAGAAAACAACTTAGTAGCATAAAGGCCTAAAATGAAAAACTTCTCAATTAAAGTAAAACTAATACTTCTATTTATTTTAATAAAAGTGATTCCTTTACTTATAATTACTTATATTGCATACACAGGTGCTATTAAACTAGAAGAGTATCTTCAAAATAGTACAAGGTTTTTATTTAATCAAAATAAAGAGATTATAATGAATACTGCCAATGAATCAATTGAAGATAGTATTAAAAATTTAGATAAGAAGTCTCAATTAGCCATTGAAAGGCTATCTTTTGAAATTGCTCAAAAAGTAGCAGCTTTTTTGTATGAAAGAGATAAAGATATACTATTATTATCAAATTTAGAACTTAATAAAAATACTTTAGAAAGTTTTTATAACAATAAGACTAAAGAAATTATTCTTCATGAGGATTATATTTATGATGATAAGATAAATACTTGGAAAAGTACAAAACAACCCTCAAAAGAAAAATATGAACTACTTGAGGCAAGTATAAAAGATAATGAAAAAGAGTTTAATTATACAAACCCTATTAAATTTAGTAAGAAATCTATTCCACTTTATAAAGAAATAAACTATTTTGATTTAAAAGGAAATGAACTATATAAGGTTTCACAAATAAATCCTAATTTATTAAATATTTCAGAAAAACAAAACACTTATATAAACTCTGAGAGCTATTTCGAAAAAATTCAAAACCTGAAAAAAGGTGAGATATATGTATCAGAAGTAATTGGAGAACAACTACACACAAAAGTAATAGGAAACTTTAGTAAACAAAAAGCACAAAAAGCAAATATTTCTTTTAAGCCTGAAAATTATGCTTATGCAGGAAAAGAAAATCCTGTAGGTAAAAAGTTTGAAGGTATTATAAGATTTGTAACTCCAATTTATAAAGATGGCAAAAAAAGAGGATATATCTCACTTGCTTTGGATCATGAACATATTATGCAATTTACAGATACAATAAATCCTACTAGTAACAACCCTATTCAAAATATCTCTGATGCAAGCAATGGGAACTATGCTTTTATGTGGGATCATAAAGGGAAAAACATCTCTCACCCAAGAGACTATTTTATTGTAGGATATGATAAGAATACAGGTAAACCTGCTATGCCTTGGCTAAGTAGTGATACTGCAAAAAAATATTATAACTCAAATATAGAAATAAATGAATTTCTATCTTCATACCCTACTTTTGAAAATCAAAGTTTAAAGAAAAAACCAAATATAAAACAGTTAAAAGATAATGGAAATATTGGACTTGATTGTAGATATTTAAACTTTGCTCCTCAATGTAAAGGATGGATGCAAGTAACTGAAGATGGAGGTTATGGTTCATTTATTATCTATTGGAGTAAGGTATGGAAACTAACAACTGCTGCTACCATTCCATATTATACAGGTCAATATGCAAATTCAAAAAGAGGTTTTGGATTTGTAACAATTGGAGCAAATGTAGAAGAGTTTCATGCAGCGGCAAATGACACAAAAAGAAATATAAATAAAATATTAAGACATCAAACAGAACAAATGAAAGAAATAGTAGATGATAATACTTTTGAGGTAGAAACATTTATTAAATCTTTAATAAATGAACTTACAGTTCTTACTTTTATTATGATTATTTTTATAATAGCAGTTGCTATTTGGATGTCTAATTATATATCTTCTAAAATTGAAAAACTTCTTATTGGTACTAAAAAATTCGCAAACAATGATTTTGACTATAAAATAGAAGTAAAATCAAATGATGAAATAGGTAATCTAGAAAAGTCATTTAATGAAATGGCACATAAAATAAAAATATTATTAACTGAGCAAAAAGAGTTAAATATACACTTAGAAGAAAAAGTTGATAATAAAACTAAACAATTAGTTCAAATTAATCAATCTTTAGAAAAGCAAATAGAACAAAGAACACAAAGTCTTCAAAAGGCTTTAGAAAATACAAAAAAAGCCGATGAAGCGAAGTCAACATTCCTAGCAAATATGAGTCATGAAATTAGAACCCCTTTAAATGCTATTATTGGTTTCTCTGACATCCTTTGCAAATCTAAATCTTTAGATATTCATGGAGTTAAGCAAGCTAGAATTATTCAATCTAGTGCTAACTCTTTATTATCTATTATTAATGACATCCTTGACATTTCTAAAATTGAAAGTGGTAATTTTGACATTACTATTGACAATACTGATTTATATTTTATCTCTGAGCATGTTATTGAGCTTTTCTCTAAAAATGCTATTGAAAAAAATCTTAAACTTATTTTTAACATTGACCATAGAATCCCTATGTGTATCTTAACTGATGGTGTTAGAGTAAGACAAGTTCTATCTAACCTTTTATCTAATGCTATTAAGTTTACTCCTCAGCATGGCAAGGTTGAACTTAATATCTCTTTACAAAGCATCTCTGATGGCAAAGCTACTATTAACTTTGAAATTAAAGATACTGGTATTGGTATTCCTGATGACAAGCTTGACAATGTTTTCAGACCTTTTATTCAAGTTGACCACAAGTCTACTAGGGAGTTTGAGGGTACTGGTTTAGGTCTAAGTATTTGTTCTCATATTATTGAGGCTTTAGGTTCTAAAATTGGTATTAAAAGTTCTATTGGTTTAGGTACTTCTTTTTTCTTTGATTTAACATTTGATGTTTGTGACGATTCTATTCATACTAACAAAGAGTATTTACATCATTTAAATTTCAAGGTTGAGAATACTGACAATGATTTATATCATTACATTAAAAGGTATTTATCTATCTTTGGTACTATTAACATTAACAAATCTTCATCTAAAGATATTTACATCTTCAATTACAATAAAGATCATAATTTAGATGATTTTAGACAATTACACAAAGACAATCCTATCTTAATTTTATTTGAATATGAAGAAGACTTATCTAAGCTTATTTTAGAAGACAACGAGCAAGCATTATCTTTACCTTTTTATGCTTCTAAGGTTAATGATGCTTTACAGGAACTTCAGAAAAAAGCTGTTGATTCTATGCCTTCAATTAATGAAGACTCTTTATTGGAGTCTTTTAATGGAAACATTTTAGTTGCTGAGGACAATCTTGCTAATCAGGAGTTAATCTCTTATATTTTAGAAAGTTTCGGTCTTAATTATAATATCAAACCTAATGGGAAAGAAACTTTAGATGAGTTTATTTCTAAACCTGAGGCTTATGATTTAGTTTTAATGGATATTAACATGCCTATTATGGATGGTATTGAGGCATTTAATGCCATTAGAGAACATGAAAAGCAACATGCTTTAGGTACTATTCCTATTATTGCTTTAACTGCTAATGCAATTAAAGGTGACAGGGAAAGATTTTTAAACATTGGTATGAACGAGTATTTATCTAAGCCTGTTAATACTAATGAGTTAAAGTTTTTATTTGACAAATTTTTAAACAAAAAAGAAGCTATGCACTCTAAGCCATCTTTAGAGGAAAGTAATTTAAGCAAGAAGGAAGTTGTTGAGACTTTTGAGATTGACATTGACAAGGTTATTTCTAAGCTTGGGGTTTCTAAGAACATTGCTATTATGATTATTGAAAAGTTCAAAAAGGAAATTCACAAGGATTTAGATGAACTTCATTCTTTTATTCAAGACAATGACCATGAAAATATCTCTGCTAAGGCTCATTATATTAAAAACTCTTGTTTGAATCTTGCTTTAGATGACATTTGTCTTAATCTTCAATCTCTTGAAAGTTGTGAAGAGTTAAGCTCTTTAGAGATTCAAAAAATTTACAATAGTTTAAAAAATAAAATAAATTCACTAAAATAAGGAGAAAAAATGAGAGGTGTAATTTTTACAGAAATGATAGAGTTTGTAGAAGAAGCTTTAGGTTTTGATGTTGCAGATAAAATGATAGAAAAAGCTATGCTTGAAAACCATGGAGCCTTTTCTCAAGGTGGTAATTATCCTTTTGATCATATGGTGAAACTATTAACAGCTTTATCTGAAATAACAGGGAAAGCCCCAAATGATCTTTTATTTATTTTTGGAAAACATCTATTTTCTACACTTGTAAAACTATATGGAAAAGATATTAAAAGTGTGGGAAATGCTCTTGATTTTATTGATAGTGTAGAAGAGTATGTTCACGTAGAAGTTAAAAAACTTTATCCTGATGCTGATTTACCAAAGTTTGAAACAGTTCAAAAAGATGAAGAAAGTTTAGAACTTGTATATAAATCAAGCAAAAGATTAGAAGCCTTTGCTCATGGTCTTATTGAAGCATGTGGAGAGTACTTTAATGAACCACTTGATGTAAAATATAAAACTGTTTGTGATGAACCTTATGAAGTTAAGTTTACTATAAAGAAAATCTAATGATTGAAGAGAATAACCCTTGGAAAAGTAGATTTGAAAGGGAAAGAAAAGCTAGAAAAGAGAGTGAAAGGCTTCTTGAAGAAAAAAGTTTTGAATTATGGCAAATAAATCAGGACCTAGAAAATCAAGTAAAAGAAAGAACAGCAAGTCTTGAAAAAGCACTAGTTCAAGCTAGAAAAGCAGATCAAGCCAAGTCTGACTTTTTAGCAAATATGAGTCATGAGATTAGAACTCCTCTAAATGCAATAATAGGTTTTTCAAAAATTCTCAATGATTCACAAAGCTTAGATGAAAAAAGTATTAAATACTCATCTATTATAAATTCAAGTGCTAATTCACTATTATCCATAATAAATGACATTCTTGATTTTTCTAAAATTGAAAATGGTAATTTTAATATATCAAAAAGTAAAACAAATATATATGCTATATATACAGATGTTTTAGATTTATTTTCCTATAAAATAAAAGAAAAGAATCTAAATTTCTTTTCTAAAATAGATGAGAATATTCCTAAATATATAAACACAGATAGCCTAAGACTAAAGCAAATAATCACAAATCTACTTTCAAATGCAATTAAATTTACAAAAGAAGAAGGTAAGGTAGAGTTTAGAATAAATCTTATTGAGGCTTTTGAAAATAAGACAAAATTAGAGTTTATTATAAAAGATACAGGCATAGGAATAGCTTCAAATAAAATTGAAGCTATAACTAAACCATTTATTCAATTAGAAGATATATCAAATAAACAAACTGTTGGAACAGGGTTAGGACTTAGTATATCTACTGAGCTTTTAAAGCTTTTTGCTTCAAACTTAGAAATACAAAGCAAAGAAAATAAAGGAAGTACTTTTAAGTTTACTCTAATTTGTGAAGTTTTTGAAGACACAAAAGAAGAAATAAGTAAAGATGAATATCAAAATAGACTAGAAGAGAATATATCTTCAAAAATAAATATATTATTAGCTGAGGATAATTATGCTAATCAAGAACTACTAAAGGCTATTTTAAATGAGCTTCAAATAAATCTTGAAATAGCAGAAAATGGCGCTATTGCCTATGATAAGTATATAAAAAGCCCTGAAGAGTATGATTTAATTTTAATGGATATTAATATGCCTATTTTAAATGGTATTGATTCATTTAAAAAGATAAAAAATTATCAAGGAATAAATAAACTAAAAAATATTCCTATTATTGCACTAACAGCAAATGCAATAAAAGGAGACAAAGAAAAACTTTTAGAACTTGGGATGAATGATTACTTGAGCAAACCTATAAATGCAAACGAACTAAAAAAGCTTATTGCCAAATATACAAATAAACAAAGTAATGAACACTTAAAGTTAGATATTAATATAAAAAAGATTTCACAAAATATTGGTATTTCTGAAAATATAGCTGAAATGATAGTATCAAAGTTTAAAAAAGAAATACATAAAGATTTAGATGAACTTGATACTTTTATAAAAGAAAATGACTCATCAAATATTATTGCAAAAGCAAACTATATCAAAAACTCTTGTTTGAATTTGGGATTTATAGATATTTGTAAAATTCTACAAGAACTTGAAGAAAACATACTTTCAAAAGAAAAACAAAATAAGATAATGAACCTTTTAAAAAATAGTTTTAAAGATATTTAACTATTTTTATAGGGGCAATATAATCTTAAAAAGTGCTCCATTATAAGTTTTATCTTCAAACTCGTATTCACTATTTTCAACACTGATTTTACCATCTAAGTGTTTAGTAATAATCTCTTTAGTCATATAAAGACCAATTCCTGTTCCATCTTTATGTGCTTTTGTAGTAAAATATGGTTCAAATACTCTAGGCAAAATATCATTTGGAATTCCCCCTGCACTATCTTTTATCTCAATAGCAAGTAATGACTTATCTACATAAGCTTTTATAAATATGTACCTTTTACCTTTTATTTCATTTTCTAAAAAGGCATCTTTTGCATTATTTAAAATATTAATAAAAACTTGTATCAATTCATTTTCGTATGAGTTTATTGTAAGTTTTTCGATATCTTTAAAAATTTCTATATTCTTAGTCCTAAATTGTGCATCAACTAAATCAAGTGTTGAATTAAAAGCATTTTCTAAAACAAAACTATTTTTCTCTTTTGCTGGATTAAAAAAGTTTCTAAAATCATCAATTGTTTGGGATAAATATTGAGCTGATTTAGTAATCTTTTTTGTACCCTCTTCAAAAAAGTCATCATTTAAAACACCCATTTGCTTTTGTAAAGACATACCACTTGATACAGTAGTAATAGTAGATAAAGGCTGTCTCCATTGGTGAGCAATGTTTCCTATCATCTCTCCCATTGCTGCCATTTTTGATTGTTGAAATAAAATATCTTGCTTTTTTTCTATATCATTTCTATATAAATTAAATTTCTCTTCAAGAATATTTGAAATATAAATTGAAAATAACAACAATAAAATAGTAAGCAGAATAGAAACTATAATGATATTTTTAATATATTCATCAAATTTTTCATCAATAAGTTTCTCTTTTTCTTCTATTCTTTCTAATATATCATCACTATAAACACCCATACCAATTAGCCAATTCCAGTTATTATTTCCTCTTACATAACTAGTTTTTTTCATGGGAATATTTGTACCTGGCTTTTTATTTTGAATATATTCATAAAAACCACTACCATTTTTTGCAATACCAATAAGCTTTGCTATTACTTCATCAACATATTTTGTATCATTATTCTGTTTTGCCGTTTCACCAATATACTCTTCATTTTTATGACTTAAATAAACTGTATCATAATCAATAACAAAAATATAACTATTCTTACCATAACTTACAAGCTTTGTATAATCTAAAACTTTTTTCTGTATTCTACTTTCAAAGTCATCTAAATAAATACCTGTTCCTATAACTATATCAAAAGCTTCAAAATATTTGTAGTAAGAGATTTTTTTATGTTGTTCATCACCGGAATTAGGTTTATACCAAAAGTAGGTTCCAAATCTTTCTTTTTTATCTTGAAAAGTCATTTTTATTTCATCAATGATACTATTTCCAAATTTATCAAATTTTCTAAAATGTCTTCTATCGGTTGAGATTGGATATACAACAGTATCCAAAAATCTATTATAAGCAAAGAAATAACCTTGTTTATCATCATATCTAAGCTCATTTAAACTTGTTTTTATAAGATTAAAAATTTCATTTTTTGATTTAGTATTTTTATATTTATTATATATACCATCTATCAAATTATAAGCTTCATTCACCCTGTCTTTTATGTGTTTTTTTAAGTTTCTTTCAGCGTTTTCTTCGAGGTAAGTAATATATCTATAAGTTCTATCTACTTCACTTTTAATAATTTGTTTTTGTTCTTCTAAAAGTTCTTTTTTTATAGTTTTCTTTTGTTCTAAAATAGTTTTTTTCTTATCAGAATATAGAATAATAGTCAAAATGATAGATATTAAAATAATAAAAAAAGGTGGTGTGTATCTTATAATATAAAGAATGTTTTTTTCATTATTATTTTTCATTGTCCAACTGTTTTATCATAATTTAATTAAAATGATATAAGAATTTCACTTTATAAGTAATAAATAAGATATACTTCTAAAAATATTATAAATTATAAGGAATTAAATATGTCAAAAATTGGTATTTTAGTTGCAAGTGCAAATAACAATAGAAAATTAGGTGATAAATTAAAAGAGCTTGCCGAAAGCTTATCTTGCGAAGTGGAGTTAATTAACCTAGTAGATTTAGATTTACCACTATATAGTACTATTGAAGAAGAAAGAAATGGAATCCCAGAAACAGCATTAGATTTAGCAAATACTATTTTAGATTTAAAAGCATTTATTGTAATCGCTCCTGAATACAATGGAGTAATGCCTCCTGTTCTAAATAATGCAATGGCATGGACTTCAAGATCGACTAAAGATTGGAGAGATGCTTTCAACGAAAAAGTTGTAGGATTAGCAACTCACAGTGGTGGAGGTGGAGCTAAGGGTCTTCAGGCTATGAGAATCATGTTCCAACACTTAGGTGCAAATATTTTAGCAAGAGAAATTTTAACAACTTATGAAAAACAGTTAAATGAAGATGCTTCAAAAAATATGATTGAACAATTAGTAAAACTTTCAAAAGTTTAAAAATATAGGCAAATTGCCTATATTTTATTCTATTGATGTCTTTATAATATCAGGGAGATTACTTAAAAAATAGAGTGCTATTGCCTCTTTTACACTTTTTTATATTTTAATTTTATCCTTTAATCAAACCTTATCAACCTCCTTACCGTAATAAAAAAGTACTCTTTAGTGTTTGTGACTAAAGTTAATGTAATTATAAATGTATAAAACTTAATTTTCAATAAAAACTAGCACTCATTAACACATAGTGCTAAAATTAATTTTTCGGTAAACTTAATATAAATTGAGCACCTGTATACTTATCATCTTCAAACATAAACTCTTTATTCTCAACTTCAATTAAACCTTGCATGTGTTTTTTTACAATAGTTTCACACATATAAAGCCCTACTCCTGTACCTTGTGATTTATGTTTTGTAGTAAAGTATGGCTCAAAGACTCTATTTACTATTGATTTTTTAATTCCGCCAGCGTTATCTAAAACTTTTATAAATAAATATTCATCATTTTCATAAGTTTCTATCATAATTAGTTTTCTTTTTTTATCTAACTTTATAAGCTCATCCCCAGCATTATTTAAAATATTTAAAAGTACTTGAATAAGTTCATTTTTAAAAGTATAAACTTCTAAATCTATAATATTTTCAACTATCTTTATATTTTGAGATTTAAAATTTGTTTTAGTAAGATTTATTGTGTATTTGATAACTTCACTTATATTAAATTTAGTTTTCTTATAGCTTGGTTTAAAGAAATTACTAAAATCATCAATAGTTTTAGAAAGATATTGAGAACTTGTATTTATATCATTTAAGCCATTTGTTAAAGTCTGCTTATCAAGTGTTCCTGTATCATTTTGTATTTTCATCCCTGTTGATAAAACTGAAATAATTGATAAAGGCTGTCTCCACTGATGGGCGATATTTTCTAACATCTCACCCATTGCTGCCATCTTAGCTTGTCTTTGCATGATATTTTCATACTCAGTAAGTTCACTTTTTATTTTTGCAACTTCTTCTTTTAATGTATTATTATAGTTTTCAAGTTTTCTATTTAAAGCTTCCCTTTGTTTCTCAATCTCTAATCGTTCACTAATATCTCTAGAAATTGCCATAATATAATCTTTACCATGATAATTTTTCAAACTTAATGAGGTTTCCACAAAAACACTGTTATTATTTTTGCCAATATATTTACCATATGTAATCATGTTTTTCTTATTTTTTATATCTTTAAAAACTTCTGGTATTTCTGCTGAGTCTAATATCCCTTCTCTTAATTGAGAAATTCTCATTTGCTTTAATTCTTCTAAACTATATTCTAAAGTCTTGCAAACTTTCTCATTAGCAAACTCTATTTTTTGACTTTGAAAATCAACTAAAAAAATCATATCACTTGATTCTTTAATAAACTCAAAATAAAGCTTTAATTCTTCATCTTGTTTAACCCTATGGGAAATGTCTAATACATAAGATATTAGATGTTCTTTACCATCAATATCAATTAGTCTTGAACTTATCTCAACAGGGAAAGTAGTGCCGTCTTTTCTCTTATGTATTGATTCTATAACAGAAGCATTATTAGATTTATTTTGTTTAAATAGTTCAAATTTCTCTTTATATTCATCTTTTGATTTAACTAAAGCGTCCACATCGAAAACATTTAAACTTGATACTTCTTTTTTATCATAACCTAAAGCTTGACATGCTGTCGTATTAGCTAAAAGAATTTTACCATTTGAGTCTATTAGATAGATTGCTTCATTTGCAAGGTCTAATGAAGTTTTTAGAAGATTTTTAATATTGTTTCTCTTAAATTTAGTCACAAGAAAACCTATAATTATTTATTTTTTAATAGTTATTTTTAATGGAAATGATTATAGCTAAAGTATAATTTTAATGCAAGACTGTTATTATTTTGTAACTTATATGTGCTAGACTTTTTTTATGAAAGATAAAATATACGTATTAGACACAAATATCATTTTACAGAATATTCAAAATCTTTATAAAATATCTGACAATAAAACTAACCATATTGTAATCCCAGAAACAGTTTTACTAGAACTTGAAGATAAGAAGAAGTTGACAAATGAATTAGGTTTTTATTCAAGAGAGTTTGCTAGATTATTAGCCAAAATGAAAATAAAAGAAGTTGATTATAAACTAGGCTTTAAAGTAATAAAGTTTTTTAATGATGAACTAAACTTACATATCATTTCAAAAGATGTTTATGATACACAAATAGAACAAATCCATATAAGTGAAAGTAATGATAAAAGAATCATAGAAGTTGCATCTATTGCTCAAGAATACTATAAAGGCTTACAGACTATTTTTTTATCTCTTGATGTTTATGCTAGAACTTTCGCTTTATTTAAGGGTTTAAAAACAGAGACTTTACATGATGATAAATCAACTGTTCCAAGCTTTGAGTTTGTTAAAAAACTTGATTTTGACTCAAGTAACTTTAATAGTCTTGATAAAAAAAATATATTTAATATAGATGAACACTACGTATATGAAAACTTTTCATATAGTTTTGAAAGCCCTGATGGAAATTCAACTTATGGTATTGTTTACAATGGTAAACTCGATATTTTAAAAGAAACAGACTTTAAGTCATTAAATGTAAAACCTGTAAATTTAAAGCAAAAACTATTTACAAAAGCTATTTTATCTAATATGTATGATTTACTTGTAATTGATGCAAAAGCAGGAAGTGGGAAAACACTTATGTCAATAGTAAGTGCCATGAGACTTATTGACTTAGGACTATATGACAAAATAGTATATGTTAGGAACTCAATTGAATCTTTAGATAAAGGTGCTGATATTGGTTATCTTGCAGGAAATGATGAAAAATTTAGAATCTATAATATGGCTGTACATGACACTTTGGAATTTATAGCAAAAAAACAACTTAAAAAAAGTGAAAATAAGGATAATAAAGAATCAATTGAGTCAAAGATAAGTGAACTTCAGTCAAAATACTGTATTGAAACTTTATGGCCAGGAGAAGCTAGAGGAAGAACTCTATCAAGTGCTATAGTTATCATGGATGAGTGGCAAAACTCAAGTGAAAAAACAACACAATTAATTCTATCAAGACTTGATGAATCTTGTATGGCTATAGTGATTGGTTCAAACAGACAAATTGATAATTTATATTTAAATAAATACAATAACGGTCTTACAACTTTATTAAAGCAAACAAGTAGTAAACATGAAGAGCTTAATATGTTTGCAATTGAACTTGATAAAGCAGTAAGAGGTAAATATGCACAATTTACAGAGCGAATTTTTGAAAAGAAAAAAGAGAACTAATAAGGATTTAAAATACAAAATAGATTAATAAATGATACTATCTATAATCATATAGAGTACACAAAATTAGAAGACAAATTATTACAAACAAAAATAGTAAACAGATTACAGTTTATTACACAAAATGCATTAGCATATTTTTCTTATCCATCTATTACAACAAAGAGGTTTATACATTCACTTGGAACTATGCATTTAGCTTCATTTATGTTTAAAAACTCTCTTTTAAATGCAAATAAAAAAACAAAAAACGACTTCCTTGATTCACTAAAAGATGTAATTTTAAAAATCATTGAAGAGGATGCCTTAAAACTTGATTTAAAAGATATGGAGTATTTCGATAACAAAGCTTTATATCAATTTAATATTCCTACAAAATCAAAGGCTCATAGAGTTTCTTATTGTATTGTTTTACAAACTATTAGAATAGTTGGATTATTACATGATGTGGGGCACCTTCCTTTCTCTCATCAAATAGAGTATGCCCTAAAAAAAGTTTATAGAAAAATCATAGAAAAAGAGTTAAATAAAGAAGTTTTACTTAAAAAAGAAATAGAATTTAAAACTAAATATGAGCAGATAACACAAGATTCAAAAGAAGTACTTCATGAAGCAATAGGGAAAAACCTTTTAGAACTTCTTTTTGATTATGAAGTAGAAGACCTACTTAAAAAAAGTGTTGATAAAGAATACATAAAACTAATAAAAAAACTGTGTTTATTTATATTAGAAGAAAAAGTTTATAATGGTTTTGACTTTAAAGTTTTACATAATTATATAGATAGTACTGTTGATGCTGATAGACTTGATTATGTAAATAGAGATATGCTTGCAAGTGGATATATCACAGGTCCTAGTGATCATATTAGAATCACAAAACAAGCTGTTTTAGTAGAAGAGAAGAATAAATTTTATTTAAGTTTCTTTGATATGTCACTAATTGATATAGAACATATGTTAGAAATGAGATTTAATTTATACAAAAAAGTGATTTATAATCATGGCATTGCAAAGACAGATGCTCTTTTAGAAAATGTAGTTTTATATCTTTCTAATAATTTCTTTAATGACAAAATCAAATCAGCAAATAATGAAGATAATATATCAATGCTTTGGAATTTCAATGAAGAAAAAGATGTGGAAAAACAACTTGATACAATATCTATGCTAGATGAGAACTGGCTAATCTCACTATTTAAAAAAGAGTACTTTTATATAAAAGATAAGAAAATCTTAACTACACAAGATAAAAAATATCTTTATTGTTTTGAAGAAGTTCTATTTGGAAAAAGAAGATTTAAATCCCATTGGAAAAACCTAAATGAGTTTTATAAAGAGTTAGGATTTGAAACAGTTCAAAGATATAAGTTTAGAGAAAGTTTTGGATATATCACAGAAAATAGAGCTAAAACCCTTCAAAAAGAGTTAGATGCCTTTACTAAAAGATGGGAAAATAAGAAAGATGAGCTATTTCTTACTTATCAAATAGTGTCATTTAAAATTGGTATTCAAAAAGACTTTTGTTTTTATGATGGCGAATCTTTGATAGATATAGATGAGATTTCAACGCTTAGAAAAAGACTTAAACACTCTATGCAAAACACCGTACCTTTTTATATTTACTCAAATAAAAAAACACTAAGTGAGACTATGAAAAAAGAGCTAAAAGAGATTATTCTTAAGATATTCTCTTAAGCTCTTTTAGTTTTATATTTAAACTCTTAACCAACAATCACTAAACAATATTTTTGTATTATTTTTACTATTTTTGTTAGGGGTTTAATAATGTTCAATAATTTAAGTTTTAGTAAGAAATTATTATTTAGTGTTTTAGGTGTACTTGTATTTTTATCTACAATATCAACTTTTCTAATTTCAAGTAAAGTATTTAGTGAAACCCAAAAGATTTCAAAAGATTATATGAAAGAACTGGGACATAAAAATGCTTTAGAAATTAAAGGAGATATTGAAAAGTCTGTTGTTCTAATCAAAACATTTAGTGCTTCTTTAGAAACTGCTTTAAAAGAAGATGTTATGTACTCTAAGCCTATTTTAATAGAGCTTATGAGTTCTATCTTAGAGAAAAACCCATATATTGTTGGGGTTTGGACTTATTTTGAAGCAAATACATTTTATAAAAATATTCCTTCAATGGCAAATAGATACGCCCACGATGAAAAAGGAAGATTCTCGCCTTATGTTATGAAAAACAATGGTGAAATAAACTTAGTTTGGCAATATCCTGTATTGGAAAACAATATTTGGATTACAAAACCTAAAGAAACAAAAAAAGAGTACATTACAGAACCTTACAAATTTAATGTAAATAATAAAGAAGTACTAAATACAACTGTTTCAGTTCCTATGTACAATAATGGAAAATTTGTTGGTGTTGTAGGAATTGATATTTCTCTTGATAAAATAGTACAAAAAGTTTCTAAACTAAAAATTCTAGATAATGGCTATGGATATATATTAAGTTCAAAAGGAACAGTTATTTCCCATCCAAATGAAAAACTTTTAGGCAAAAACCTTTTTGATGTTTCAAAAACAAATAGAAGTAAAGAGATTATAAAAAATATTCAAAAAAATAAAGACTTTTTCTTTGATGAAAAATCTTTATATAACAATCAAGACTCATTTAATTATCTTACTTCTTTTATAATTTCCAATTCTGATGTAACTTGGGGTTTTGGATTATCTGTTCCAAATGATGAATATTTACAAAGTGCTTTTATCATCAAAAACTTCTCTATTTTAGCAGGTTTAATAACTACTATTTTAATAGGATTAGTGGTATTTTACTCTACAAAAGTTTTAAATACAAAATTAAACACTATTCAAAATGGCTTAAATAATTTCTTTAAGTTTTTAAATAAACAATCAAACAGCCCAGAAAAAATTATAATAAATCAAAATGATGAATTTGGACAAATGGCAAAGAACATCAATGATAATATTTTAGAAATAAGTAAAAGTATCAAAGAAGAAAATATTTTGATTAATAATGTAAAAGATGTAGTAAATAGTGTAAAAGAAGGTCACTTAAACAAAAGAATTGAGAAACAATCTAATACAGACTCTTTAGCTGAATTAAAAACACTTATTAATACCATGCTTGAGAACTTACAAAAATTTATGGGTGATGATATTAATAAGCTTTCAAAAGTATTAAACAGTTACTCAAAAAATGATTTTACACCTAAATTGGATGAAAAAACTAGTGGTGACATTGGTAAACAAATTATCTCTATGAATAAAATGATTACAAATATGTTAACTTCGAATCAACGTGATGGTATTACTTTACAAGAAAGTTCGTCTAAACTAACAACAGATGTAAAAGTTTTAAATGAAAATGCACATAAACAAAATAATGCTTTAAATGAAACAACAGAAGCAATTAATGATATTTCAACAACTATCTCCCATACAAGCGCAAGAGCAAAAGAGATGTCTGATATTTCTACTTTTACAAAAGATTCATCACTAAAAGGAAAAGATTTAGCTTCAAAAACAGCTTCTTCAATGGATGACATAAATGAAAAAGTAAAAGCAATAAATGAAGCGATTACTATCATTGATCAAATTGCATTCCAGACAAATATTTTATCATTAAATGCAGCAGTAGAAGCAGCAACTGCTGGCGAAGCAGGCAAAGGCTTTGCAGTTGTAGCACAGGAAGTTAGAAACCTTGCTAATAGAAGTGCTCAAGCGGCAAAAGAAATAACAGCATTAGTTGAGAGTGCCTCTTTAAAAACTGATGAAGGGAAACAAATAAGTGATTCTCTTATTGAAGGCTTTGAAGATTTAGAAGAAAAAGTTACTCAAACAAACCATCTTATTGATGATGTAACAAATGCCGCAAAAGAGCAAGAAAGAAAAATTAGCTTTATTGATGATATAGTTAACAAACTTGATATTTACGCCCAAGAAAATACAAAAATTGCTCAAAAAACTGACAGCATTGCAAAACAAACAAATATAATAGCTTCAAAAGTAGTTCAAAATGTGGCTAAAAATAATTTTGAAGGTAAAGAAATTTAACTCTTTGCTTTCAATTTGAAATATTTTTTTAGATTTTAAAAAAATTAAGCTAGAATCTCAAATAAAAAACAGGATATTAAATGATATTAGGAGAGTGTCCTTACTGTAAAGGTGTTGTTAGCTCAAAAAATATTACAGCCCAAGGTAAGAAAATAAAACTTTACTCATGTGAAAATGCAAAGAAAGAGTATGATGAAAGTGAACAGTATGTATTTACAACTGATTCCTCATGTAGATTTAGAGTATACTCAAATGCTTTTTTAAGATGGAATAAAAGAAGTTTTAGTGAAAGAGAAATGAAAAAATTATTACAAGATGGTCAAACTGTAGTAAGGCTTCATGGAAGAAAGGGAACAGGAGAGTATTTTAAATATGTAATTACTGATGAAGAGTACGGAGTATCTGTTTTATGGGAGGAAGAAGTAGAAGATAAAGATACTTTTTAATTATTTTATTAAGTATTCTTTATATCAAAGATGTTATACTTTAAATTATATTTAAATATCTGGAGTATTTATTGAAATATCTTTTACTTTTTTGTCTTTTTTTTTCTTCACTTTTAGCACAAAGTGAACTTTCATCAAAAACCATAAAATTTTCTGGGGAGTTAAAACCCAATATAAAAAAAAGAGTTTCTATAAAAACTATTGAATCCTTAGGTATTAAATCTTTTGAAATACTTGATCCATATACAAAAATAAAAACAAAATATTCTGGTGTTGATTTAAAAACATTTGCAAACTTTTTTGCCAATGAAAATACAAAAAGCATTAGTTTTAATGCACTTGATGGATATAGTGTAAATATCACAAAAAAAGAGTGGGAAAAATTCCATATTCTCTTAGCAACTAGAATCAATGGACAAATTGTAGGCTATGATAAAAAAGGGCCCTTAAGAGTTGTTTACCCTAAATATAAAAAAGCGAATGAAAACTTCGCTAAAAATCTTCCCAAATGGATTTGGATGATAAAAAGTATAGAGTTTAAATAAATATATGAAGAATAGAATTTTATATATTTTATTACTACTTATGTTTATAATTTGTAGTGTTTCTTACTTTTGGTGGGGATATACTAAATATGTACCCCATAAAGTAAATGAAGTAGGAAAAAACTTTATTACAAATGAATCTGTAAGGCATATTTTAAAAGTCTCAATTTTAAACGAAAAAGCTTACAACTTAGCAATTGAAGGTTTTCTAAAAAGTGATGAAGACTTAATTTATGATAGTGTAGATTACCTAGAAGGTTCACTTGGTTTTTTATCTGCCTTTGAATTAAGAGAATACAAAGATATAGATAAACTAAAAACCCATGTTTTAAACTCTATTTCAATATTAGAAGAAAATCTACTTAATATAGATCCTCAAAATAGAAAAAATCTTTTTGATAATAAACAAGAAGTAAATAAGATAGTTGAACGCATAGAGAAAATCAAATGGAAACAGCTTCATAAACAAATAGTTTTAGATGAATCTAAAAAATTTGAAATAATGGTAATTTTAGTTTATACACTAGTATCGATACTTATTTTATTTGCTATTCTAATTTATATTTTTAAAAAGAAGTCACTATTAGAGCAAGAAAAAACAAGAGATCAAAAACTTCTTTTAAATCAATCAAAAATTGCAGCAATTGGTGAAATGCTTGGAAATATTGCTCATCAATGGAGACAACCCTTATCTGTGATTACAACACTCGCAAGTGGAACAAAATTTTCACTAGAAATAAATAATGAATTAAAAAAAGAAGAGCTTATTCAAGCTTCTGATAATATCATAAAACAAGCAAATTACTTATCTAAGACTATTGATGATTTTAGAAGCTTTTTTATGGCAGATAATGAGTCTATGAGTATTATTAGTATAAAAAAAGTAATTAGAGATTTAGAATCTCTTACTCAAAATATTTTTGAGAATAATTTTATAAAAACTCAAATTACAATTGATAAAAATCATGATTTATACTCAAATGAAAGTATCTTAATTCAAGCCTTTATAAATATTTGCAACAATGCAAAAGATGCTTTTAAACAAAAAGAAATAAATACAGAAAATAGATATTTTTTTATTGATATTAAACAAAAAGATAAAAATTTAGAAATTGAGTTTTTAGATAGTGCACAAGGTATAAAGGAAGAAGTAATAACAAAAATCTTTGAACCATATTTTACAACAAAGCACAAATCTTTAGGTACGGGAATAGGCCTTTACATGTCCCACGAGCTAATCTCAAAGTACTGTAAAGGCACTATTAGTGTTGCTAATCATGAATATACACATGAAAACAAAAAGCTAAAAGGTGCAAAATTTACTGTAGTAATTCCCCTATAACATATGTCCAAAATGCTCTTTTTTAGTATTTAAATAGTTTTTATTAAACTCATTTACCTCTGTAATAGCAGGAATCCTCTCAACAATACTTACACCTATTGAGTTTATATATTCTATTTTTTTAGGATTGTTTGTAATAAGCTTAATACTATTTATATCTAAATCTTCAAAAATAAACTTTACTACACTATAATCTCTTTCATCTTCTGCAAAGCCTAATTCTAGATTTGCCTCTACTGTATTTCTTCCCTTATCTTGAAGAGCATAGGCATTTATCTTATTTAATAAACCTATATTTCTTCCCTCTTGTCTATGATATATCACCAAACCACCTTGCTTTGAAATAAAGTTTAATGCCAAATCTAATTGGTTTTGACAATCGCACTTTAGACTTCCTAAGGCATCTCCTGTTAGACATTCACTATGAACTCTAACATAAGGATTTTGTAATTGATTAAAGTTTTCACTCATAATTGCTAAATGCTCTTGATTATCTTGCTTATAAGCTTTAATAAAAAACTTTCCATGTTTTGATGGAAGTTTTGCAATATTTGATTTTTTAATTTCCATAATTTATTCTTATTTATTTTATTTTGCAACTAAGTTGCATAAATATATTATAATAGGTTTTTCTTAAAGAGGAGTAAAGTTATCTTATTTAAAAGTATAAAAGAGAGTAAAACTCTCTTTTATTTAGTCATTTCTAGCAGTTGTTTCTAATAAGTGGTATCCAAATTGAGTTTGTACTGGTCCATGAACTACATTTAATTCATCGTTAAATACTACTTTATCAAATTCTGGAACCATTTGACCTTGGAAAAATGTACCTAAATCTCCACCTTGTGCACCTGATGGACATTTTGAATACTCTTTCGCAATATCTTCAAACTTTTCACCATTTGCAATTTTTTGTTTTAATTCATTACATAATTCTTCTGATTCTACTAATAAGTGTCTTGCACTTGCTGATTTCATTTTAATTCCTTATATTTTTTAAAAGCAAAATTCTAGCATAAATCAATTAAAAAACTCTACTGAGTTTTTACCTTGTTTTTTAGCTGCATACATTGCGGTATCTGCTTGTTTTATAATATCTCTTGCCGTTACAGATGAGTCTTTAAATAAAGTAACACCAATACTTGGAGTTGATATATTTTTATGTCCATCTATATACTCTATACTATTTAAAGACTCTTTTATTTTTTGAGCTAAATTACTTAAGTTCTCTTTCGCTTCATCACTATTTGAACCAATACAATCAACTAATACAATAAACTCATCTCCACCAATTCTTGCTATTGTATCTTCTTGTCTAATACTTTCTTTTAGCTTTTGAGCAACTGCAAATAGAAGCTTATCACCTACATCATGTCCTAGAGTATCATTGATTTGTTTAAAGTTGTCAAGGTCTATAAAAATAAGACCTCCAACAATATCATGTCTTATAGTCTTTGTAATTGCATGTTCAATTCTATCTAATAATAATAATCTATTTGGCAGTCCTGTTAGGTTATCATGAGTTGCTTGATACTCTAATACTTTTTGCTTATCTATTTGCTCACTAATATCAATATACTGTCCTAAATAGTGAGTTACAAGTCCTTCATTGTCTTTGATTGCTGTAATAGTTGATCTTAAAGGTATTTTTTGTTTGTCTTTTTTTGTATTATAAATCTCACCAGACCACGAGCCATTTTTTGTTAAATCATACCAAAGTTTATTATAAAACTCTTTATCTTGATGTTTTGATTTAAACATACTAGGACGTCTTCCGATCACATCATTTTTACTATAACCCATAACCTTACAAAAAGCATTATTTGCATTAATTATAAATGTATCTTTATCTGTGATAATCATAGGTTCATTTGATTCAAAAGCATAAGAAGCAAGCCTTAATTCATCTTCTTGTTCTTTTCTTGTTTTTTCATACTCAATTCTTTCTAAAGTATGACTCATATCATTTATCATTTTTCCAAAAAGAATTTCTATTTCTTCATCAAAAAACTCTTTTTCATTTGAATATAAAACTAAAACAGCATCAATTTTTTTAAACTTTTTTATAGCAAAGGCAGCAGCAGATTTTATATCATAAGTTGTAGCTACATCATTTAAAAGTGAAATGTTTTCTTCTTCATAATCATTTACAATAACATTATTGTTTATTTCTAATACTTTTTTTACTAAATTGTCTCTTTTTTCTTCACGCCTAAACTTTTCATTTAAAATATCTTTTAATTCACCCTCTTGAGCAATAAGTTTAAAGTTATTATGTCTTTTTATTTTATAAATAAAACCAAAAGACATATTTTTATTTTCATAAATCAATTTACATATTTCAGAAAACAACTCTTTTTCATCATTGATTTTTATTAAAAATTTATTTGTTTTATTTAAAAGTTTATAAACTTCTTGTTGTTTTTTAATTTTATTAAAACTTTTTTGTTCATTTGAAACAATACTTCTTAAAACAAAGAAAAGACTAATTAATGTTAAAAAAGATACAAGTAAAAATGCCAAACTAAATATCTGAGCCATATATGCTTCTGTTTGCAAACTTTTTGAGTATTTAGAAGTTTGAAGAACCACAAAATTATAAATATCACTTAAAGCTTCTATTTTAACACTTGCAATTTCCCACCACTTTTTAACTGTTATATCTGTAGGAATTTTATTATTTAATAAAGAGTTTTTTATTTCATTAATTTTTTTTGTTTCATTTAAATTTAAAAGAGTATTTAATCTTTCTACTTCTTCATTGCTTGCTTTTACTAAAAACTGTTTTATATTTTCTTGTTCTAATACACTATTTTTTTGTAATTCGTTTAATGTCTTTTGCTCTATTTTATTACTTGCAATAGCCATTGCAATAATGCCTCTTTGAATAGACATGTTTTCTTTTAGTACAAGTAGATTTACTAAGTATGAAAATCTATTATTAAAGCTTGTAGCTGAATTTACAGGTTTTATACTTGTTAAACTATTTATTAGATAATTGATTATGTGTGTATACTCTTGAAAAATCAGACCTACTTCATTTCTATTTACATTTAAAACACTCTGTCTTATTGGTTCTAGTTTGTAAAGTTTTAATTTGATATCTTTTATTTTTTCAATTGTTTTACTATTTAGTTTAAGATTAAGTGTTTTATTTAAGTAATTTTCATATGCCTTGTTTACAAATGCTTTTTGTTGATTAAGTTGCTTTATATTCTTTTTTGAATTAATATATATTGCACTCATTCCCCTTTCAAGCTGTAAAGAATGAATCAATTTTTGTGAGATTAAGGTGTAGTCAATATTTTTTTGTACATTTTTTACTTCGTTTAAAGTTTGAACTTTTTCATACACTAAAACTGTACTAAAATAAAGCATACCAAGTGCAGGTAGAGTAAACACTAAAATAATTTTAAGAAAAAGTGTATTTTTAAGTAGAAAATAGTTTAAAATTTTATTTATCATATGTATCATCTTTCCTCTAGCTATTTAAATTATATTTAAAAAGCTCTAAAAGTGAAGAATTTAAATAGTTATACCTTCACTTTTATAAACTTGGTTACTTTTTGAAATAAGTTATTTTATGAAAACTCTAAAATATTTTCCTTTAATTCTTTTATTACTTAATCCATCATGTGCTTTTTTTATATCTTCTTTTTTAACAGCAACATATGAACAAAAATCATAAGATGTGATTTTTCCCACACTTGTTTTTTCAAGACCAAGTCCTGCTGTTAAAGCACCTAAAATATCCCCTGCTCTTAGTTTTTGTTTTTTACCACCATTTATAAAGAGTGTTCTATAATCACTATCAATTTTAAAAGATGGGTTTTCTATTATATTTGAAACTTCATCAAATTTAATATCATCAAAAAACTCTTTTAAATCTTCTATTTTTTCTTCTTCCCAAGCTTCGTATAAAGATATAGCCATACCACCTTTACCAGCTCTTGCAGTTCTTCCTATTCTATGGGTATGAACTTTTTCATCCCTTGCTAAATCATAATTTATTACTAAATCAATATCATCAATATGTAAACCTCTTGAAGCTACATCTGTTGCTATTAAAATAGGATAAGATTTACTTGCAAATAAAGTTATAACCTCATCCCTATCTCTTTGTTCTAAATCAGAATGTAAAGTTAAAACATCTAAACCTAAGTCATATAATTCATCTGCTAACTCATCACATTTAACTTTTGTATTACAGAATATCAAAGTAGTATTAGCTTCATTTGAACTAATTAGTGATGGAAGTATTGAAGTTTTTACAGCTTCATCTGCTTTATATAAAACCTGTTTTATGTTAACTTTTTCTTCATCTTCAACTTCAACTTTTATAGGCTCATTTAAAACAAATGAAGCAAGACTTTCAATTCCTTCTTCATAAGTTGCTGAAAATAGCATAGATTGTTTTTGTTTTGGAAGCTCATCAATAATAAGTTTGATATCATCAAAGAATCCCATATCAAGCATTTTATCTGCTTCATCCAAAACAAATGTATTTAAAGATTCGAAGTTTATATTCTCTTCTTTAATATGTTGTAGTACTCTTCCTGGTGTTCCTACAATTATATGTGCCCCATGGAAAAGTGAAGCTACTTGAGGTTTAAATGGAACTCCACCTGTTAAAGTTAAAACCTTAACATTATGAATATGACGTGACAATTTTCTTATTTCTTGTGCTATTTGGTTTGCAAGTTCTCTTGTTGGAGCTAAAACTAAAGACTGTATTTTAAACTTTTTAACATCTAATTTATTTACTATTGGTATTGAAAAAGCTACTGTTTTTCCTGAACCTGTCTTAGCTTTAGCAATAATATCTTTATTGTCTAAAGTATGTGGTAAAGATAGTTCTTGTATCTTTGTCATTTGTTTATACTCTAATGAGTCTAAGTTTTTTACAAACTCATCTTTTAAATTTAATTTATTAAATGTAGAAATTTTATAGCCTTTATATTTTTCTAAAATAGTAAGAAACTGTAAGAAGTATTACTGCTACAATTCCTAAACCAACATACTTAAACTCATCTGCTGAACTTAAGATAACCTCACCTGCTGCGTAAGATGCATAACCTACTACAGTTGCCCAAAGAGCTGTTGCAAATATATTCAAAATAGAAAACTTTATTCCTGAATACTTTGTAAGCCCCATTGCAAGTGGTATTAAAGTTTTAATACCGTAAACATATTTTTGGAAAAATACTACAAATGAGCCATATTTTCTCATAAGTAAATGTGCCATTGCAATTTTTCTTCCATATTTTTTCATCATATCTTTTGCATATGCTTTATTTTTTCTAGCTAAAAAGAAAAGAAACTGATCACCCAAAAAGTTTGATACCCCTGCTACTAAAATACAAATAAATAAGTTCAAATCACCTGCATAAGATAAAATCCCTGCAAATACTAAACCAACAAAGCCACCACCAAATGAGTAAGCAAAAAGAGCTATATAGCCCCAGTCTCTAATCAATTCTTCCATTTTATTCCTCTATACCAAAAAACTCACAAGCTTCTTGAGCATCTTCATCATCTAAATCAACAACATTTGTTTCAATATTTTTCTTAGCTTCTTCTATAATAAACTTTTTTACAGAAGATCTTAAATCTTCAATATTATCTTCTATTGCAAAACCACTAAATTGTATTTCATTATCATAGCATAATAAAACACCTTCACAGTTTTCTTCTATAAAATCACTGATTTGTCTGTAGTTTACTTCTAGGGCACTAGCATGCCATCCATAATCTTCTAAAATGGAATCTTCAAAGATTTCAACCCCATCACTTTGATGATCAAAGTAAAGCATTGTTTTTCTATTAAAATCAATAATTTCTTGCCAATTATTTAAAGGTTTTATTTTACAGTTTGTTCCAGAAACTACAGGCTTATATTTTTCAAAAAGAGTTGTTCCTAATAGCTTTAAATCATTTATACGCTTTAATTCATCAAGTTTTGATGATATAAACACTACAGCCTCTTTATTCTCATTTTCAGAGAGTAAATTACCCTTATAATCAATAATTATTGTTTTATTTACTTTTATAAATTCATTAAGTTGTATTAAATCAATATCAATATATAAATCTTTTATATTTATCTTTTTCATTTATTTAAATCCTATCTTATATAGTTGCTGGATTTTATCAAAAATAGTATTAAATAAAAGTTTTTACAAAAAAGCTTTATAAAAATTGTAAATTTGATAACTTTTATTTAAATTTTTTACAATTCTTAAAGATAAATTATATATAATGATTTATCTTTCTTTAAATAAGGTTAATTTTTGTTTTTAAATGGTTTTATATACAAACAAATACATAAAAAAAATGTAAAAACTCTATTTTTGATTGATATCCTTTATATGAAGGATATTAATGCAATCTACGGATTTAAAAATGGTGATTTTATAATTAATCAATTAAAAAGCCTTTTAAAAAATAAAATAACGAAATTAATAAAAAAATCCCTTAAAAGAAATATCTATACAGAACTTAAAAACTTACATGCTGATGTTTTTTCTTTAACCCTTTACGATAATTTAACACAAGAAGAAATTACAGAAATTAGAAAGCTTATATTTAAAAAAGTAATCAACCATAATTTCAATCTTAAAACAAAGCAAACACCTATTAATATTGATATTACTATTGGTTGTTCTAAATCAAAAGACTCTTACTTAAGAGTTTATGCTGAAAAAGCCTTATACAATGCAAAAATAAACAATATACATTTTACATATTATGATGCAAAACTTTATGAAAATGACCATAGTAATGAAAATATTATAGAGCTTCTAACTTACAATATAGAGAACAAACTTGTTGAACCATATTTACAAGCAATTGTAGACTCAGATACAGAAGAACTTTATAAATATGAAGCTTTAATGAGAGTTTTTGATAAAGAAGGGAATGTTTTATCTCCTTTTGTTTTTATTCAAAAAGCTAAAAAAGCAAGACTTTATCATAAACTAATGGAACTGCTAATAGATAAAGTTGTTGACTATATCATAAAATACAAAATTCACATTAGTATAAATCTTGACTATACAGATATTTTAAACCCTTATGTACAAAAGTCAATTATTGGAAAGATAAATACAAATCATATCGGTGAGTACCTTACAATTGAAATTTTAGAGAGTGAAAAAATCTCTAATTACAATATAGTAAACGAATTTATTGCAAAAGTTAAAAAATATGGAGTTAAAATAGCTATTGATGATTTTGGTACAGGTTTTTCAAACTATGAATATATCTTAAATCTAAATGTAGATTATATTAAGATTGATGGTTCACTAATAAAGAAAATAAACGAAGAGATTTATTTAAACCTAATTAAAAGTATTGTTCACTTTTGTAAACAACAAAATATAAAAACAGTTGCAGAGTTTGTAAGTGATTTAAAAATATTAAGATATGTAAATGCTGTTGGAATTGACTATTCGCAAGGCTACTACATAGGTAAACCCCAGCCAATTGGGAATATAATCGGAGAAAAGAAATGAAAAAAGAGCTTAGAAAGATTACAAATCTTACTATAAATGAGCTATTAAACAATGAAATAATTATGCCATCGATTTATTTTGAAAAGTTTAATAAAAATGCAAAAACTTTAGAAATAGATTTTAATGATGAAAAATTTAATAATGAGATAAATGAACTAATTATTGAAGACTTTAATACAATTGAAAGCTATATGGATATTACGGCAAACAATGCAAAAGAGCTTAAAAAAGTTGCAAAAGATACAAAAAAGGCTATTGAGGATAAAGACACCGATGCCTTAACTAGTATTTATAAACATATGGATGACTTAGAAAAAGAGATTCAAGAACTAAATAAAAAAATTTTCTTAGACGATTTAACAAGTTCATATAATAGAAAATGGCTGTACAATGAAGTTTTAGACGAAAATACTTATTTCAAAAACAATGGAATTATTTCTATGGTTGATTTAGTTGATTATAATTATGTTCAAAAAGAGTATGGAGATGTAATCTCAAATAATCTACTTATTTTCATTTGTAATTTCCTAAAAAAACATTTAGAAGATGACAAATGTGAATTTGAAATAGTAAGATTTCTAAACAACAAATTTTTAGTTCTTTTTAGTGATAAAACACAAAAAGATGCACAAAGTCTAATCAATAATATAAAAAGACTTTTAGCAAATAGCACTTTAAAAAGTAAATCAGGTATTGTTTTAAAAGCTAATTTTGAATATAAAATCAAAGCTTATGAAAAAGGGACGGACTCAAAAGAGCTTCTTGAAGCTCTTTTATCGTAAAGAAGAGTAAAACTTTTTTACTATGTCTTGGGCTTTTTTAATTTCTATAGGCTTAAATTTTATTTTTGTTTTTGGTTTTGCTTGAGCTAATTTAAAACAATCTATACTTAAAACTGAGCCAATTTTAGGATAACCACCTATTGTTTGTCTATCTTTAAGTAAAATGATTGGCTGTCCATCACTTGGTATTTGAATTGAACCAAATCCAATTCCCTCAGAAATAATTCCATCAATACTACAAGAAACAGGCTCACCTTGAAGCTTACAACCCATTCTATTAAATTCATTTGATACTGTGTAAATTGAAGAGAAAAACTTAGCTATTTCCTCTTTATAGAAAAATTCATCTTGATAAGACAAGATTACCCTTAGCTCTAAAGTATCTTCATATTTAGGAACAAATTTTTCTTTTAATCTAATATTATAAAATTCATTAATTTTCTTAGACTCTAAGATTTGACCTTTTTGTAATCTATCTGCATTTATTCCACCAAGTTTTTCTTTTAGTGTTGTTGAATTACTACCAAACTCTTTTTTAATATCAAAGCCACCTTTAACACCAAAATAAACTCTAGCACCCTCTTCTATCTTCCCAACTTTTATTATATCGCCAGCTTTGACACTATAAGTTTGCCAAGTTGGATACAAAGTGTTATTGATAAAAAACTCACACTTAGCTCCTGTAAGAGCAACTTTTATATCTTTTAAAGCTTTAAACTCTACGTTTGAAAAAGCTATTTCAATTATATTTTCATCTTCGCTATTTTCTAAAAGTTTATTTGCTATTAAATAAGCATACTCATCCATAACTCCTGAGTTTGTAACTCCAATTGAATTAAAGCCGAATCTTCCTTTATCTTGAATGGTTGCAAAAATAGGAGAGTTGATTATTTCTAAACTCATAAAACTCCCCCTTGTGCTAAAAACTCTTTTTTTGTAATAGGATTAAACTTTACCTTATCACCAACACTTAAAGGAGATAAAGTATCTAAACTTCTATCAAATAGTTCAAGAGCAGTACGACCTAAAATATTCCAGCCCCCAGGACTTGCTTGTGGATAAACTGCTGTTTGAGTATCTGCAATACTAACAGAGCCTTTTGGTATTTGTTTTCTTGGAGTACTTAATCTTGGCATTGCTATAGCCTCATCCACGCTTGCTAAATAAGCAAAGCCTGGTAAAAAACCAATTGCATATACATCATAAAGTTTATTTGAATGAATTCCAATAATATCATCAATACTAAGATTAGTTTTAAAAGCCATATCTTTTAAATCAAGACCAACTTCAGGGTCATAATATGTATCAATAGTTACTATTTTTTCTTCAAACTCTATTTTTGAATCAAGATTTATTTCTTGTTTTAAAAGCTTTACTAAACTCTCATAATCATATTTAAAAATATCATAGCTTATAAAAATCGAAGTGTATGAAGGAATTATTTCTATTAAACCCTCAAGCTTTAAACTCTTTAAGCCTTGATAAGCTTTTTTTACTTTCAAAGCCACATCTTGGGCTATTTCATCTCCAAAATAAATAATCAAGGAATCTACAGATGCTACTTTAAACTGCATTATGTCATCGCTTTTTTAAGTAGCTTTATAAATGATAATGCTTTTTCATTATCCCCATGAACACAAATAGTATCAACCGCCATATAAAGTTTTTGCCCACTTACACTATGTAAATAACCATAGTTCTTTAAAGTACCAATTCTCTCAGCCACATCCAATTCATCATGAATTACTGCATTTTCTCTTGTTCTTGAAACTAGTGTTCCATCATCATTATAGTTTCTATCTGCAAATACTTCATAAATTACATTTATTCCATATAAAAGTGCTGTATGTTTATAGGCTTCATTTTTAGGGCTTGATAAAATCATAATTTTTATATTTTTATCAAAAGAAGCAATAGCACTTACAATTGCCTTATAAATATTCTCATCTCTCATCATGTCATTATATAAAGCACCATGTGGTTTTACATAAGATATTGCTGTTTTATGAGCTTTACAAAAAGCACTTAATGCACCTAATTGGTATAAAACTATTGATTTTATTTCTTCTAAAGAACATTGCATTGTTCTTCTTCCAAAACCTACTAAATCTTGATATGCGGGATGAGCACCTATTGTTACATTGTTTTGCTTTGCAAGAGCTACTGATTTATTCATAGTTACAGCATCACTTGCATGAAAACCACAAGCTAAATTTGCCATATCGATATAAGGCATAACTTGATCATCTAAACCCATCTTCCAAATACCAAAACTCTCACCCATATCACAGTTTAATCTAATAGTTGCCATTTCATTACCTTGCATTGATATTCCTTATTCTACCATATCTTAAACATATAATTTTTTAAAGTTCTTCTTTTATCCCTGTTTTTTTAAGTCTTAGTAATGTTAAAACAACTAAAACACCAAGAGCAAAAGGTAAACTAACCTCTAAAACATAAGCTGTATATAAAACCACTAAACTAGCAAGTATTGACACTCTTCTGTATATAAAAGAGATAAGATATATCATCACACATATAAAAACATATAATAATTCAAGCATATTTTCCACCTAAAGTTTTTTTAATACTAACAACTCAAAGTAGGGAAAAAGTGAGTTTTATACAAATAAAAAAAGAAGTAGCAAACTACTTCTTTTTTGTAACTATTTAATCATCTGATCTGGTAAGAAAAATACTATTTCTGGGAAAACAGTAATAATCACAACTGTTACAATCATCAGAATAAAAAATGGGAATGTTGCTTTTAAAATTGTTTGTATTTTTTCATTACTTATACTTTGTATCACAAACAATGAAAAACCTACAGGTGGCGTAATTTGAGCCATCTCAACCATAAATACTAGAAAAACCCCAAACCATAAAGGATCAAAACCTGCTAATACAACAATTGGTAAAACAATAGGAAGTGTCATAACAACAATAGAAATAGCTTCTAATATCATTCCTAAAATTATGTACATAATACCAATTATTAAAATAAGCATCATTGGAGTCAATCCAAGTCCTGTAATAAACTCACTCATAGCTCTTGCTATTCCTAAAAATCCAATTACTTGTGATAAGAAAACAGCTCCAGCAATAATAAATCCAATCATTACAGATGTTCTAATACTATTTAATAAAGCATTTTTTAAAATTTCTAAAGATACCGCTTTAAAATAAGCCGCTAAAATTAGACTTCCTAATACACCTAACGCAGCAGCTTCTGTAGGAGTTGCATATCCACCATAAATAGAACCTAAAACCAATGAAATCAATAAGAAAATTGGTGCTAAGTCTTTTAGTGAGTGAAGTTTATCACTCCATGTATACTTTTCTTCATTTGCAGGTAAAACACTTGGATCTACTTTTGCTTTATACATAATATAAAATGAGTATAAAGAAGCCATTAGAAGCCCTGGAAGTAATCCTGCTAAAAATAGTTTACCAATAGATACATCAGCCATTACTCCATAAATAATCATAATTAATGAAGGAGGAATCAAATATCCCAAAGTTCCAGAACCAGCAAGTGAACCCATAGCTAAGTGTTTTGAATAACCTCTTTTTTGAAGCTCATCAAGTGTGATTTTTCCAACTGTTGCAGTTGTTGCTGTACTTGAACCTGAAACTGCTGCAAAAAGTGAACATGCAGCTACATTTACATGTAGAAGTCCCCCTGGAATATGTGAAAGCCAAGGTCTAAGTCCATTTAAAAGTTTTGCAGAAATTGAAGATTTATATAAAATCTCTCCCATCAAAATAAACATAGGAAGTGCTGCTAGTGACCATGAATTCATAGCATCGTATAAAGATGAAGCAAGTAAATCTCCTACTTTATCAAAAATACTAATTACAGGTGGTAAATTATGATCATAAATTAGCATTCCTATAATACCTGTAAGCATTAATGACACACCAATCCATAAAGATGATAATAAAAAAACAAACATTACAGTAATTAAAATTACTGCTAAAATTAGTGGATCAGCTATCATTTGAGAATCCTTTGAATATAAATAATACAACTGCTAATATAAAAATAGTAATCCCTATTGGCATTGCAAGTTGTGTTAGATAAAGTGGTGTTTCAGATACATTTTCTGATAACATTTCTAAATCATAAGAGTCATAAGTAAATAAAATTGTTCTATATAAGGCAAAAATTAAAACACCTAAAGTAATAATTGCTGCAACAATATCAATCTTCTTATTTGTCTTTTTTGATAATCTTGAAGTAATTATGTTGATTCTAATATGAGCATCTTTTGAAAAAGCATAAGCTAAACTTAAAAATATAGATGCTAAATATAAATACCCACTATACTCATCTGCTATCATCGTAGAAATATCAAAAAAAGATCTCAAAAAAATCTCTGTCAAAATTAATAAAACCAGTGAAACTAATAAAAATCCCGCAAGATAAGCCCCCATTTTGGTAAGCTTATCTATAAAGTTTGAAATATAGTTCATAACTATTACTTTCTATATTCTTTGAATATTTTCTTAATATCAGAATTTGCATCTTCTAAATACTCTTCTAATAACTTATTTGCAATTTTGTCTAAATCTGCTTTTAGTGCAGGAGTAGCATCTACTATTTTCATTCCATTTTTAGCTAAAGTCTCAAGTGCTTCTTTTTCTTCAACTTTAACAGCTTTCCATTGAGACTCTTCTATTTGTTTTGCAGCTTTTAAAACAGCTTCTTGTTGTGCCTTATCTAAAGAATTCCAATAATCTAAGTTAATAGTAACTGCTTGAAGTGGGTATGCATAATTGATTTTTGTATAGTTATTTAAAACTTCCCAAAACTTACCATCTTTTCCTGATGATGAAGATGTTACAACTGAGTCAACCATACCTGTTCTAAGTGCTGAATAAACCTCTCCCCAAGGAAGTGCTACAGCATTTCCACCTGATAGGTTAATAAACGCAGCTGAGTTTTTATCATAAGTTCTAGTTTTGATACCTTTAAAATCATTGATTGATGAAATTGAATCTTTAGAGTAAAAACCAGAAGCTGGCCATGTTACAGAATAAAGTAGTTTTTGATTCCACTTTCTTGCAGTTTTTTCATATGCAGGTTTTGATAATTGGTATAACTTATAAGCATCTTCATATGAGTTTGCAATAAAAGGTAAAGCTGAAACTCCAAATACTTTTCCTCCACCTGATGTAAAGGGAATAAACATATCAGTCATTGCAACAGTTGCATCTTTTACCGCTTTTAAAGGGTTTCCTTTAATTAATGCACTTCCTGGATGAACTGTAATATTTACACTTCCATTTGAATAGTCTTTTACAAGACCTGCAAACTGTACAGCACCTTTTGTATGGAAGTTATTTGCTCCATATTTTGCATTTAAATCCATCTTAACATTTCCAGCTAAAGCTAAAGATGCAAGTGAGGCTATTAGTAAACTTTTCTTAATCATTTTGTTTCTCCTTATTTTTATAAGGAAATCATAAAACAATCAAGTGAGTTTATAGTGAGTTTTTTATAGATTTAAAAGTTTGTAACCAATTTGTGGCACATTCGTGATAATATCCACAGGTATTCTTTGACGAAACTCTTTGATGAAAGTTTTTAGTGCTGATAAACTCATTGACTTATCTCTCCATAAATACTCTTCAATTAAGTCATAAGTAAGCACACCGTTCCTATTCTTGTGAAGAAGCAGTAAAAACTCTTTATCTCGTTTTCTCAAAGGTACAAGTTCATTTTTATAAAAAAGCTCCATCTGAGTTTTATCAAAGAACATATTTTCACTAAAGTTTATTACTTCATTTAAACTATTACCAAAAGCTTTTATTATACCACTTAATAAAGAGTCTGAATTTACAGGCTTTAAAATATATTGATTGATATTTAAATTTATAAGTTCTAATAAATATTCTTCATTTGAATAAGCAGTAATCATAATAACAATAGTATCAAAGTCATTTTCTCTAATCTGCTCTATCATAGAAATACCATTTTGATTAGGCATTTCTATATCGCTTATAATTAGTGAAGGCTTATACTCTTGATACATATCAAAACCATCTTCACCATTATTTGCTTCATAAACATCTTTAAAATAGTATTTTAAAGTATTTACTAATCTTTTTCTAATTCCCTCTTCATCTTCTACGCATAAAACTGTATAGTTTTGAAGTTGTTTAATTAAATCTTCCATCAAAAACCTTATTTAAATAATCTAAGTCTATTTCATCTTTTTTTAAGCCTTTTGGATAAGCTGAGCCATGACATTTTTCATGGTGTTGCTCAATAATATCCAATAACCTTTGTTTTGTTTATCCATACTTTTTTAGAATTTCAACTGAAAAAGAAGGATGTTCTTTTACTTTTTCAAACTCTTTTTTATATCCAAAAAAATAGTATCAAACAAGTATCATTTTATACTTTTTGTTCAATTGGTAAAATAATAAAAAAACAAGCTCCTTCTTTTTTATTTTCTACAAATAACTCTCCTTGCATATTCTTTTCAATAATCATCTTAGCCATATAAAGTCCCAAGCCAGTACCTTTTGAACTGCTTTTTGTAGTAAAATATGGTTCAAAGATTAAATCCAAATACTCATCTTCAACCCCACCTGCATTATCTTGTACTTTTATAATTGCATTATTAAATTTCTTATCCAAAGTAATATCAATTTTAGGATCTTTGATATTTCTTTGAATTAAAATATCCTTTGCATTTGAAATAAGATTTAACATAACTTGAGCGAACTCTCTTTCATAACCATGAATAAAACAATTATACTTTACATTTTTGTTTAATTTGATGTTAAAATTCTTTAAAGAAGCATAAACTAAAGTAACCGCTTCACTACAAGCACTATCAATATAAAAATCAATCTTCTTTTTATCAGGTTTAAAAAAGTTTCTAAAATCTTCAATAGTATTTGACATAAACTGAATTTGTTTATTTGATTCATCTACACTATCTTTTATCATATTTGAATCAACTTTTTTAAATTTATTAGCAGTTTCTAACTCCATTAAGATACCAGAAACTTCACTTAAGGGTTGTCTCCACTGATGAGCAATCATGCTAAGCATTGTTCCCATTCTAGCTAGTCTTGATTGATGAAGCATAGCTCTATCTTTTTTCTTTACTTCTTTAATAGCTTTTTGAACTTTGAGCTCTAAGTTTCTATTTAAATCTTCAAGTAATAACTCTTTTTTCTTTACACTATCTTGATAGGCTTTAAAAACTTGTGTAATTTTTTTTGACATGATAAAAGACAAAAGTCCTATTACTAAAATAACTAAGAAAGAAATAGTTACAACAAGTCTAATATGTTTATTAATTTTCTCTTCTAAAATCTTTTTATTTTCATAAATTGAGTTTTGAATATCATCGATATAAAGTCCAGCTCCAATTACCCAATTGTATTTTTCATACAATCTAAAAAAACCAAGTTTTTTTGAAAAATGAACATTTTTAGGTTTTTGCCAATAATACTCTATAAAAATTCCATCTGGATTCTTAATAGTTTTATCAATAAACTCTTTTGTAATATAAGTTCCCATAGCATCTTGCAAATCTATATCATATGTATCAATGCTGTCTTGTCTAAAGGGATGGGCTCTTAAATAATAATCTGTATCATGAACCCAGATATACCCATGTTTTTCATATCTAATAGTCTCTATATATTTTAAAAGCTCTTTTTTTAACTCTTCTTCACTTAATTTATTGTTTCTTTTTACATGATGTTCAATATAGTTTATGATGTAATCTACTTCTTTTTTTAAAATATTTTTTTGCTTGTTAATATATGCTTTTTCAACTTCAATACTTTGTGCTTCAAAATAGTTGTTTTGATTTTCTATAAAAAAATAAATAGTAAAAAATGCAATCATAATAACTGTAATAATAGGTGTTAAAATAATGAGTTTGGGAATGTTTTTTTCACTAAACAAGTTAAAGTCTCCTAATCTAAAATATAAGTGTAGCAAAACCAAGTGAGAAAATAGTGAGTTTTTTAATGTAAATTGGCATATAATTTATATAAATAATATTTTTTTATAAAGGAGGATATTATGTTAAGTCCTGATACAGTATATAAAAAAAAGATAAATGATGATTTTACAAATGGCAAAGAGCTACTAAAAGATTTAAAAAATAATGTAACTATTTTTGGTAGTGCAAGAACAAATGAAGATGACAAATATGCAAAACTAGCCTATGATTTAGCTTTTAATTTAAGTAAAAATAGAATAAATATTATCACAGGTGGTGGAGATGGTATTATGCAAGCAGCTAATAAAGGAGCATATGATGCAAATTGTGCCCAATCTATTGGCTTGAGTATTTATTTACCTTTTGAAAAGTCTTTAAATAAATACACAAATAAAAATCTTACTTTTAACTATTTTTTCTCAAGAAAATATATGTTAGTAAAATACTCAAAAGCTTGTGTTGTATTTCCAGGAGGATTTGGTACACTTGATGAAATGTTTGAAGTTTTAACTCTTACACAAACAGGAAAAATGCCAAAAGGTTTTAAAATATATCTAGTTGGGTATGATTATTGGGAGTATTTACTAAAGTTTATTGAAAAGTCACTTTATGCAAATAATATGATTAGTAAAGAAGATATTCATATTATCAAAGCAACTGATGATATAAAACTGATTGAAGAGGAAATAAAAACTCTACTAAAATAACCATATGTATCAATTTTGATACATATGATATTTACTATTCTCTTTTGCTTTTCTCTCTTCTAGTTTTTTATACTCTAAAATAGCTTTTTGTTTAATATCTTCATCAATTTGTTTTGATTCATACTCTTTTAATATATTTGCTAATACCAAAGTATATACAATAGTGTTTAGTTTTAAAGAGTCTTCATTTCTCATGAGTTTATCTAAATCAATAGCATAAACAGCTTCTTGGAAAGTATAATACAATCTTTGAGAGACATCAGTAAGTCTATAGGTATACCCTAATATTACTAGAAAATTATTCTCATACTCTTCGAAAGATAAAGTTTCCTTAAACTTTTGTTCAAACTCTAAAATAGTTTTTCCACATTTGGCATATATTTCATCTGCTTCTAAAGTTTTGTTCTTAAAAGCATGAAAATAATTTGAAATTTCACTAGTCATTTTTTTAATTATCCTTTTTCACAATTAATCTATTATATAATACTAATATAAAAAAAAATTTATAACAGGAATAAAAATGAAAAAAACAACAATACTAGCATCACTAATTTTAAGTTCAAGTTTATCTTTTGCATTTGACTTAAATGCTTTAACAAAAGATGTGATAGATACTGTTACAAAACCAAGTACAACAAATGAACAAACAACTACAAAAGAGCAAAGCTCACTTGAAAGCTCAACAGTTTCAACTGGATTGAAAGAAGCACTTAAAAAAGGTGTAAGTTATGCAGTATCAACATTAGGAAAAGAGAATGGTTATTTAAACAATAGTAATGTTAAAATTCCCTTACCTGATAACTTATCAAAAGTTGAAACACTAATAAGAAAAGCAGGTGGAAATGAAATCGCTGATAATTTAATCAACTCAATGAACAAAGCAGCAACAAAAGCAGCTCCTAAAACAGCTGATATTTTTATGAAGAGCATTGAAAATATGTCAATTGAAGATGCTAAAAAAATACTTGCAGGGAATAATGAAGCTGCAACAAACTACTTTAAATCAAATACATCTGATTCTTTAAGAAATATGATAAAACCTATTATTCAAGAAACTATGAAGGACAATCAAGTAGCAACATACTACGATATGGCAAATAATTTTTATAAAACAAATGTAAAATCAATGGTAGATGAAAGCTCTGTTATGGGACTTGCTAAAAACTTTGGTGTTGACTCATATCTTCCAGGAAGTAGTGATAAAAACTTAGATGAGTATGTAACTGATAAGGCAATTGATGGTTTATTTAAAATGATAGCTCAAAAAGAAGCTGATATTAGAACTAATCCAGTAGCTCAAACTACATCTATTTTACAAAAAGTATTCGGAAACTAAGAAGGTTACAACCTTTTTAGTTATCAAGTTTAAAATACCCATAAATGGCATTTTGTTTTACTAAACTTATATCTAAATTTAGAACTTCTTGGCTATTTTTCTCATAATTATATTCATAAGAACTATCAAAACTTTTAAGAAGCTTTGTATAAAGATTAGATTTCACATCTAAAATAAAAGTGTCTTTATTTATTTCATAAATATATATAAAATTTAAAATAAAATGTTCATCAAGTTTGTAAGTAATAAAATCAAAACCATCATACTCAAACTTTTCAAGAACTTCCATATTTTTAAATTTTAATTGTTCTTTTAAAAATGATGTATAAATAGAACTAGGTAAACCTTCCCACTCAACATCATTGTCCACATGAATATGTTCTAAAAAAATTTCATCACTTTTTAGAGTATAAGCATCTAATACATAAGAATCATGTCTAGTATTTGTTTCATAATTTTCTATTGCATATTCATAAAAAAGGTCTGAGTTGATTTTAAAAATAAGTTTATTATCTGTAAAAGTAAAACGTGGTCGAGATAATTTTATGAAGCTTTTTAGAAAGTTTTTTATGATTCCCATTTAAATGCCTTAATTTAATATAAAGAAATGTACTTTATCATATTTAAATGTGAAATTCAAGGTTTTAATGGCTAGTTTTTAGTTTTTTAAGAGATTCACTAAGGTGAATCTCTTAAGCTTTATTAGAAACTTTCCCACTCATCATCTGACGAAGTATCATTGAAAGTTTTAGGTTCATATTTTGCTTGAGGTTTAGCTTGACTTTGTGGTCTTGAAACTGTTCTACTTTGAGCAGTTACACTAACACTATCATTTGTACTATTTATAGCTTTGATATCTTTTGAAATATCAATACTATCTTTTCCTTCAAACTCTTTTTCATTTGCTTTTGAAACTATATCTTTTGCTAATGCTGCTGTATTTAATGCAATGTTTTTAGTTTCACCTGCAACTGTTGCATTTTTTTGAGTTTGTTGGTCTAGTGAGTTAATAGCATCATTTATTTGAACAATACCAGTTTCCTGTTCTTTTGAAGCACTTGAAACATCTGAAATAAGCTCAATTGTTTTATCAATATTTGAGTTTAATCCCTCATAACCTTTAATCATTTCACCTGCAATATTTTTACCTTCATTGGCTTTGATATTTGCATTTTCAACTAATTCTTTAATCTCTTTTGCTGCTTCTGCACTTCTTGAAGCTAAGTTTCGCACTTCTTGTGCTACTACGGCAAAACCTTTTCCAGCTTCACCTGCTGTTGCTGCTTCTACTGCTGCGTTTAATGAAAGAATATTTGTTTGGAAAGCAATTTGATCAATTACTGTAATTGCTTCATTGATTGAACTTACTTGGTCATTTATTTCATCCATTGCTAAAGTAGTTCTTGAAGCTAGTTCTTCACCTTTACTAGCTGATGCAGTAACTTCATTTGCTAAAGTAGACATTTCTGAAATTTTTTGTGTTGTTGAAGATACATTTCCTGTAATCTCTTCAAGAGCTGCTGCTGTTTCTTCAAGTGATGCTGCTGCTTCATTTGAAGCTTGATTTAATGTGTCTACATTTGATAATAGATGTTCAGATGAACTATCAACAATAAGACCATTCTTCTTATTATCAACTAACATTTCTGTAATAGAAACACCTAAAGAGTTAACGCCCTTTGCAAGTCTTTCTAAATGCTCTTTTATTCCTGTTGTATCAACTTTACTTAAGTAGTTGTAATTTGAGAATTTTTCTAAAACATCTAAAATATTATCAATATTATTCTCTAAGTTATCACCCATTTTATTTAAAACATCTCTTAGTTCATTTAATGCTGGGTTATTAACTGATGTTGTTATTCTTTGAGTTAAATCACCTTTTTCAAACTCATTTAAAACAGTAATTGTCTCATCAATAATAGCTCTATCTTCTTCAATACCTTTTTTAGCTTTTTTGATATTCTCATTAACAACCTGAGCCATTAAACCTATTTCATCAAAACTATCTGTTTCTAACTCTTTTACATCAGAAGATTTTCTATTTACATAATCAAAGAAGCCTTCTAAACCATCTTGGAATTTAACTAATCTTTTTACAACGATATTATTAATAGTAATAACAGCTCCTGCAATTACAAAAATAAGTAATGCTAAAGCAATGATTAAAATTAAGTTTCTAATAGCATTTGGTGTTTTTAAAACTTCAGCTTCATCAATCTCAGATAAAATCGCCCATTTTATATCAGAACTAATATTTAAAGGTGCATATGCTGATAATACAGGATTTCCATTATAGTCATCAATAATTTCTGTATTTGATTGACCATCTAATGCATTTTGGCTTCCTTTAGTTTTAACTTGCGTATTATTTGAGAAAGAAGCTATTAAACTGTGCCCTTTAGGGTCAAGATAACTATCACTTCTCATAAGTTTATCAGAACCTACTAAGTAATCTTCTTGTGATTTTCCATAACCTTCTCTAAACTGCATAATTTTATTAATTGACCTATCACTTATTTGGAAAACTAAAACTGCATCTACCTTTCCATTTTTAGAAATAGGATTTCCTAGGAACATTGCAGGTGTATTATTACTTGGTGCATAAGGTCTCATATCTTCAAATGTTGGTTTATTTCTAGTAAGAGTGTTTGCAAAAACCTTTCCTAAACCACTATTTTTCAATGAACCGTACTTTAAGTTTGCTCCATAATCAGACTCTTTTGCTGCTGTATATATTACGTGACCTGTTTGAGCATTTATTAAGAATATATCGTAATAACCATACTCTTTCATATAACTTTGAAAATACTCTTCATACTTACTTGTTACATTTTTTACCAATTGATTTTTTACATCATATGAAGACTTATCATCTAAGCCAACAACATCAAAAGTTTGCTCAAGGGAATTATAAAGTTCTAAAATATCTTTACTTTTAGATAAAACCTTTATATCCCCAACTCTCTCTTGAAAAAAGTTTGTTATTTGGTTTGCTTTTGAATCCCTTGCAGATGTCAGCATAGCGTAGTTTTGAGCTAAAATACCCTCTTTAGCTTTGCTTACTGAAAAACCTGCTATAACAACTGCAAGTAAACTTAATGACACTACAATAAGCCCTATTACTTTAGCTTTAATTGTCATCTTTTTAAACATTTGCTTCCCTTGTGTATATTTTTTATCCATTATATAATAAAAAGCTTTCATATCTGATAAAAAATTTAAATAATATTTTTAAATAACTATAGAAGACAAAAACAGAACTCCTTAAAATTGGGTTTTATAATACATTACTTAAAACTAATAACTCTTTAATATTAAATCATAACCTATAAAATAACTCTAAATCATGTATTTTTTACAACTACTTTATTATTAATCTTATTTTTTATTTTTTTTGATAAAATCAAAATAAAAAATGGACTCTTATGAATATTGAAAACTATTTTGAAAAAGACAAAATCACACAGAACTTGGCAGATTATGAAATATTTTATCAAGTATCTCTTGGTAAACTTTGTTCCCTTACAAATAATACAAATATAAATTATGATATTGAACTTCAATATGCCCTTGGTTCTATTTATGAATTACTAAAAGATTTAGATAGCCTTGATAATATCAATGAAATATTTCAAGATGAGCTAAAAAAGCAAGCAGCAATGGATGCACTGCAAAAATTTGCAAATGATAACTTAGATGATGTAAAAACAGAAAAAATAGAAATAGAACATATGGTTCATGAAATAAACGATAATAGATTTTTTAATGAAACAATGATTGAAGTTTGTAAAGAACACAAAGAAGAACAAAAAAAGAAATGGCAAGAGATAATAACAGATGATTTATCACAAGCAATCATTTTGTCTTTAAAACAGTTAGAAGAGAAGTAAACACTTCTCTTTTTTAGGAAGTTTAAAAAGAGTGATTAAACTTCTCTTTATTTTTAACTACCTCAGCAGATGATACTACATTCATAATCATATCATCTTTACTATCTGAGAATTTTTCTATGATAATATCACAAACTTCTAAAAGTTCTTTTTCATTATTTAATTGACTTAATATAATAGATTTATTATATAAAGCAAGTGCCACTTGCTTTAAAAGTACACCTTGTTCTTTTTCATACTTTTCTATAACTTGATCATAAACCTCAATTGCCTTTCCAATATAGTTTTGTTCCCTATACCTTCCTGCTTTATTTACATAAGCTTTTGCTACGAGTTCTTTGATACTCTCTTCTTCATATGAATTAAAGTTATCAATTAAAAAGTCATAAGCTTTAATAGCTTCATCATTTTGTTCTTCTTTTGCATACAATAAAGCTATGTTAAATGAAGCATAAGCAAGATTGTCTAGAACGTCTGGGTTTACTGAGTCTTTAAAATTTAAAAGCAGTTCTTCATAAACGACAATTGCATCTTTTCTTTCTTTTAGTTGATTTATGCAAACAGCTTTATTTAAATAAGCTTTTACTAAAACAATCTCTAATTGAGAAGATGTATCTTCAATAAATTTTTCTAAAAGCCTGTTATAGCATTCAAGTTCTTTTTCATAATCATTTGATTTAGCATAAATTAAAGCTTTATTATAATAACTATATGCTAGATATCTAAAGATAATCTCATTTTTTGTATCTTCAAATTTTTCTATTATTTCATCATATGTTTCAATTACATCTTTATCTTCATTTAGGTTTGTAAGTGCTGAGGCTTTCCCCATAAGTGTATAAAATACATCAAGGTCATTGTCTCCAGCTACACTTAATAACTCGGGTACTAAAAACAAAGCATCCTCAAACTCTTTATTTTGCATCTTTTGATTAAATTGACTGTATAAATATTCAAAGTTTTCTTGATTCAATTTCATCCTTTTAATATTTGATAATTATTATTTTTAACAAAAGTATACTTGATTTATTATTAACTTTTTGCAAAATCTTCTAAAGTTTTGCCTTCTAGTCTATATCCTATCCATTCATCTTGGCTTTTTGCACCAAGACTTTCATAAAACTCTCTTGATGGAGTATTCCAATCTAAACATGACCATTCAAACCTTCCACACTTCTCATTAAGTGCTTTTTTTGCAAGATGTTTTAACATCTTCTTACCTGCACCATTTCCTCTTTTTAGCTCTGTGATATATAAGTCTTCTAAATAAATACCTTTTTTACCAAGCCAAGTTGAGTAGTTGTAAAAATATACAGCATAACCAATAGCAACTCCATTTTCTTCACAAATCAAAGCTTTTACAGTAGAGTTATCACCAAAAATAGCTTCTCTTGTTTGTTCTACATTTGTTTTTACTTCATGTTCTGCTTTTTCATAAACAGCTAACTCAATAATAAAATCTAGTATAGTTTGAGCATCACTTGATACTGCATCTCTTATAATAACTGACATTTTATTCCTTAATTTAATTTTTCTATTTTCTCTTTATTCTTTAGTGCTGGAACTTTATCAAAAGATTCTGAAAGCAAACTAATTTATAGAGTATAAAACTATTGCAACTTAGTTCTTAGATAATCTTCAATCATCGGACGATAATCTTTTCTACAAACTAAATGAGCATCAAAGTCACTTTGTATTCTTGTAAGCTTTAGTTTGTCTGTATAGCCAAACTTATCTATGATACTTTTTGAAAGTAGTGTTACACCATAGCCTGCTTTTGTAAGTCCTAACATTAGCTCATAGTTTTGTAAAGCTATAGTTTTATACTCTAAATCACTATTTTGCTTCGCATAATCTTGCAAATGAAGACAATAAGCACAAGTATCTCTATAAACTAATAGGTTGTTTTTAACTTCTTTATCTTTGGGTTCTACATAATATATCTCATCTTTAAATACATTTAGAATTTCTAAGTCTTTATGATTTGGCTTTCCATTTATAAAAGCTATGTCTATTTGATAGTCTAAAAGTTGTTCTATTAGATTTAAGCTACTATCTATATTAAACTCTATTTTCATATCTTGGAAGTCTTTATTTAACTGCTCAATTATAGGAATAAGTCTTATGGTTGCGTTTGATTGGGTTGTTCCCATTTTTAGAATTTCTTGATGATTTATGTTTCTCATTTGAGAAGTTGCTTCTTCTACTTTTTTTACAATATCAACAGCAAAAGGGTATAGTTTCTCTCCCTCATTTGTAAGTACAACACCTCTGTTTGTTCTATGAAATAGACTATAAGCTAAAGTTTTTTCAAGTTGCTTGATTCTTGAAGTTATGTTTGACTGAGTGTAGCCTAACTTTTTGGCTGCGCCTGATATGCTTTTTTCATTTTTAACAGTGATAAATGCTTTTAATAAATTTGAGTCCACAAAAATTCCTATAATCTTTTGTATTTAAACAGCTAGTGTTTGAACCACTAAAACAACAGCTATGATAAACAGTAATGCTTTTAAAATCTTAGCATAAAACTTAGCATCGATTTTTTTCTTTATTTTTATACCAAAGTATAAACCAATAGCAACTAAAAACATACTAACAAATGATATTTCAACAGCAGTACTACTAAATGCTCCAAAATATAAAAAAGTAGCTATCTGCCCTACTTTTGTAAATAAAAAACATAAGTTTGATAGCTGAATTGTATCTTTTTTAGAGTACTTAAGCTCTAAAGTGTACATGATAGTCAAAGGTGCTACAACATTTGTAAGACCAGATACAAGACCACCTATAAGACCCAAACCATAAGTAGAAGACCTTGGATAAGTAGAGAGGAAAGAAGCTCTAACTTTTATAGCTGATTGAATCAAATAAGCAAAGATGATAAAAGCTAACAGCAACTTAAAATACTCAGAATTAAAATAAACAAGTATATAAGTTCCAACACAAGAGCCAATCACCATAAGAAGTATAATAAACCAAAACTTCCTCAAAGCCTCGAAAAACTTCCCTTCACTTAAAATACTAACTAAGTTCACAATCATAGTAGGAACAATAATATAAGTAATAGTTGTTTGAATATCAGTAAAAAGAGCGACAACAGGCGTAGAAATAAGCCCAAAACCAAAACCAATACTTCCATGAATAAAAGAAGAAATCAGTATAACAAGAGTAAAAACAATAAGAAATTCAGTTTCCATATGACTACCTTTAATATTACATATAACTATGTGTAATACCAAATAGTATTACTAATCATTATATCAGAAATTTATTAAAGGGGTTTGAAAATAAAAAGCAAAAAATATTCTTTACGAAAATACTATTCTTTCATAGTTTTGTAGCTATATATTTTCCATATTGAAGTGATAACTTAAATAATGGTATATTATAATATTCTAATAAACACTTATACTTAGAATTACAATCAACTCCTAAAACAATAGCTTTCAAAGAATTTCCAAAATTAATATCTAAATCTTTTGTTTCTCTTGAAAAAACTAGCCATCTGTATTCATTTTCTGTTTTCCAATCAATATGTTTACGAAAATACTTGAACTTTAATAAATAGTTTTTATCTATTGCCTTATATAATAGTTCTGGGTTAAACTTCATTTCTTCGGAATTAGTTTTTATATTCTTCAAATCATAAAGTGAAAAACAAGTAGAACTTTCAATTAAAGGTATGAAATCTAAATATTCAACTTTATCTTCATATATCTTTACATTATCAATTTTATTAAACTCTTTTGATAATTCTTCTTTATCAAAAATTAAACACAAACCTTTACAATTATCTCCATAACTTGCCCACATTCTTGGTTTACCATATATATCAAGAGATAAATCAAAACAATTACTACTTTTTTTGTCATATGAAGACACACAAAAAAGTTTTATATAATTATAAATATGTGGTTTTAATTCGCTTAATAAATTAGAACATTTAATAGCATCTTCATCTGAAAAACAAGGTTCGTTTTCAATCCAAGTAGAATCTCTTTCATATGGATCATTAACTTTAGAAACTGAACTGATTCGTATTTTATTAGAGGGGAGTATCTTTTTTAAGACTCTATGAACGTTAGTGTAATGAGCTACATACTTATCACTATTAAAATCTTCTAAATTCAAATTATTTCCTTAAATTATTTAACTTAATCTATTAGTATATAACAATTAAATAAACAACTAGTTGTATGTAGATTCAAGGCGTAAATATTTTTTCTTGATTGAGCCTACATTTAGTAGGTGATTGAAAGAAAAACTATTTGCAACGCTGAAGATGCGTGCAAATAGTTGATTTATTTTTATAGAGCTTTTGCTGTGATTCTTGATAATCTCTGCGCAAACGCTACTGCATCTGTGATATCCATACCCTCAGATAATTTTGCTTGGTCTAATAGTACCCATGATACATCTGAAACTAGTGCTTCATCCGCTAAACCGTTTAGTTTTGTTACGATTTCGTGGTCTGGGTTGATTTCTAAGATTGGAGCTGATTCTGGCATCTCTTGTCCCATTGCTCTCATCATTTGTTGCATTTGAGCCATTTGAGCGTCACCTGCATCTTTTACTACACAAGATGGTGAATCTGAAAGTCTGTTTGTAACTCTTACATCTGATACAGTTTCACCTAAGATATCTTTGATTTTTTTCGTGATGTCTTCAAACTTCTCTTCAACTTCTTTTTTCTTCTCTTCTGATTGCTCTACTTTTGGAGCTTCACAAGCTGTGATGTCTTTGAATTCCCACTCTTTGTATGCACCATACATTGGAGTTACGATTTCATCGATTTCTTTGTCATCTAAGATTAAAACTTCAATGTCATTTTTCTTATATGCTTCTAAAAGTGGTGAGTTTCTTAATACATTTTCATTTTCACCTACGATAAAGTAAATAGCTTTTTGTTCACTATCAGCTGCTTCTTTATAAGCTTCTAATGAAGTCATTTTTCCAGCTTCTGCCTTAGTTGACTTGAATCTAATTAATTCTAAGATTTTATCTTTATTTGTGAAGTCTTGGTAAGCACCCTCTTTAAGTGGTCTATTGTATTGCTCAATAAATTCAGCATATTTTTCTTCATCTTTAGAAAGTTTTTTGATTTCAGATAAAACTTTTTTAACAGATGATTGTTTGATGTTTGCTAGGATTCTGTTTTCTTGTAAGATTTCTCTTGATACATTTAGTGGTAAATCTTCACTATCGATAATACCTCTAACAAATCTTAAGTAAGTTGGTAATAACTCTTTTTCATCATCAGTAATAAATACTCTTTTAACATAAAGCTTAACACCTGGTTGATAATCAGCTCTATACATATCCATAGGTGCAGTTTTTGGGATATAGAAAAGTGTAGTATACTCATTTACACCCTCAGCTTTTGTATGAATAGTAGCTAATGGATCTTGAGAGTCATGAGAGATTGACTTATAGAAATCATTGTACTCTTCTTGTTTTACTTTTGATTTTGCTTGCATCCATAAAGCTGTTGCTTCATTGATTTTTTCATGTCTTTTTTCAGTTGTTTTTTTAGCTTCTTTTCCAGCTTTTTTATCTTCTTCACTTAACTCTTCTTCTACTTCTTCTGTGTAGTTTAAGAAAATTGGGTAAGCGATATGGTTTGAGTATTTACCAATAATATTTTCAATTCTTGATTTATTAGCAAATTCTTCAGCTTCTTCATCTTTAAGTTTGATATAAATAACAGTTCCTGAAGACTCTTTTGTACAAGGTGATAAATCAAACTCACCAGTACCATCTGAAGACCACTTATAAGCAGTTTCTTCACCAGCTTTTTTAGAGATAACATCTACTTTTGAAGCTACCATAAATACTGAATAGAATCCAACACCAAACTGTCCGATTAAGTTTGAGTCTTTTTTAGCATCACCTGTTAGAGCTTCAACAAATGATTTAGTTCCTGATTTTGCAATAGTACCAATAGAAGCGATTAAATCTTCTTCATTCATACCAATACCATTATCAATAATAGTTAAAGATTTATCTTCTTCATCAAAAGTGATGTTAATCTCACCTGACCAATCTGCGTATTGTTCTTTTAATTTATCATCAGTTAACTTTAAGTAGTTTAACTTATCAATAGCATCACTACCATTTGATACTAATTCTCTTATAAATATCTCTTTATTTGAGTATAAAGAGTGCGTCATTAAATGTAATAATTGTCCTACTTCTGTTTGAAATTGATGTTTCGCCATAAATTTCTCCTATTAAATTTTAATTTTATTATGATAATTTTAACAAAACTTTATAAAAGAAAGCTAAAGTTTTGATAAATTTTAGCACTTTTACTCATCAAGTGCTAATTTTATATACTTTTTGACTTTACATTTGTTAAACAAAATTAAAATATAATTATTTACTAGATATAAAAAGGACTAAATATGATAGGAAAAATTATAAATAAAAAGAGTATTTATTACGCATCAACACTATTTATTGCTTTACTTGTTGGTTTTTATGGTGGAATTGTAGATATACTTCAAACAAGTGCTGTTTTAGAAGTAAACCAAACATTACAATATCCACCATATTTTTTCCCAATGCTTGGGGTATTTAAGATTTTAGGAGCTATTGCTTTACTTTTACCAAGAAGTTTTTCTACTATTAAACAGTGGGCTTATGCAGGTTTTACTTTTGATTTTATTGCGGCTTCTTATTCTCATTTTGCTGTTGGAGATTCCCTTGATAAGATTATTGCACCTTTAGTGATACTTGGAATTCTTGCGATATCTTACTTTTTAAAAAATAAATTTTAATTTATTATATAAAAAAAAGATATAACTAGATAGACTTACAAAATAGATAAACATAAGGATAAAATTTTGGATAAAAACAAATTTTTAGAAGATTTAAATGAATTATATGAGTACCTAGATGCTCAAAAATCAAATATCAATAAACTAATATCACATTTAGAAAACGAAGAGTATGAAAAACTTACTATCATTGATGAGTTTGCAAAAAACTTAGGTTTAGAAATGAAAGAAGATTTAAGATTTGCTCTTGTTACTAGACTTGTAAGTCTTAGAGATGATTCACTTGTACAGGTACTTAAAAAGTCTGAAAAAAGTGAGGCACAGATTATAGAGCTTCAAGAAAAAGCTTACTGCTTTGTAAGAGACTTTTGGCATGAAAAGCATAAGAACACAATCGATTATATAAAAAACAACAACTTATTAACTCCTTTTTACCAAGAGATTTTTCAAGGTGTTTATAATGTAGGTCTTAAGATGTCATCATGGCAGAGTGCTTGGACTTCACATATTATAAATGGTATAAATAAAGAGTTATTAGCCAAATTTGATGGTGATGAGTCAAAAGTATATGAATACTTAGAAAATAACCATCTTTATGACTTAGGTCATAATGACATGATAGCAGATAGATCATACTCAGCACTTGTAAAACAAAAAGATGAGTATAAATCACAAGCATATATCAAAGCTTTCAAAGAGCAAACAACAGCTGTAATTGATGAACTTGAAGAGTTTGAAGAAAAACTAATCGAACTTGAAGATGATATATATGGTGAGAAATGGAACTATATCTTATATATCCAAACACTAATCAAAGCCTTGGGGGAAGACAAAGAACATAAACTAGTTGAGAAATGGGCAGATGTAGATAGAGCTTGGATGAAAATAAAAGCACCTATTCAAATAGGTCACCCTTTAGAGTACTATGAAGATCACTTTAGAAAAGCAGTTGCTTTAGAGTGGGATATAAGACTTTCAAATCCACAGTTTGCACAAAATGACCACAGGGTAACTAAAATCAAATCAGCTTTTGCAAAAGTATTTGATAGAATTGAGCAAACACAAGAATACAAAAGTATTTATGATTTCTCACTAAAATCACTTTACAAAGTGCAACTTTATATAGGAAGACCTGCTGTATTTTTTGGAGCTGAATTCAATGGACTATTTTCAGCACAAGTTGTACCAAATGATGAGATAGTATCAAAAGAAGAAGGTAAAAAAATCTTCGCATTTAGTGATGAAATACTTCAAAGCAGTAGAGCAAAGCCATTTTTAAAGATTTCAAAAGAGACTTTTGGACAAGAACTACTTACAGAAGATAGAACTTTCCTTTTCAATGAAACTTCAAAATGGCACCAAGTTTATGACATCACAACTATTGGACATGAGTTTGGTCATATTCTATGGTGTGATGATGAAACAGAATCAGCTATGAATAAAACAGGAAACTTCAAAAACATAGAAGAGTTCAAAGCTACAACTGGTGGATTAGTTTCATTTTTCCTAGATGAACAAGATGATGAAAAAGAACTTGAAAAACAAGTACTAATAGATACAGTAAAAAGAGCTGTAGGACTTATGGGATGGATGGAAGTAGATGAAGTTCAACCATACTATTGTGAAGGTCTTATTCACTTAGCTGGACTTTTTGATAGTGGTGTTTTAGATTGGGATGAAAAAAACTTAATCGTTGACATGAGTGATGAAAAACACGAAGCACTTAAAAAGTGGTATGTTCAAACTTACACTGATTTAGCAAAACACTACCTTGATAAAAAAGACGCAACACAGTTCTTAAATCAATACGCAGAAAAAGAAGAAAAATACTTCATGCCTGTAAACAAAAAAATAAACTCATTTGTAAAATACTACTTTAAAAGATACCAAGAAATTGGTCAAGAGTTAGATACAGAAGATAAAAAAGAGAACTATATAAACTAAAGGCTAAAGCCTTAGTTTATATAACTACAAAATAACTCTATGTAAAAACAAAATAACATGCTAAAATAATTTAAACTACTTAAAGGATATATTATGAAAGTATTACTAACAGGTTCGACAGGATATATCGGTAGAAGATTAAAACAAATACTACTAGCAGATGAAAACATAGATTTACGTCTTTTCGTAAGAAACAAACAATCTGTTAGCTTAAAAAACTCAAAAAAAGTAGAAGTTATTGAAGGTAATACCTTTGATAAAGAATCATTAGAAAAAGCCCTTGAGGGAGTTCATACTGCCTTTTATATGATTCACTCACTAAATAGAAAAGATTATAAAAATCTTGACAAGATTTCAGCTCAAAACTTTGTTGATATAGCAGCTTCTTGTGGAGTAAAAAGAATTATCTATTTAGGTGGTCTTGGAGTTGAGAATGAAAATACAAGTGAACACCTTCTTAGTAGACTTGAAACAGGACAAGTTCTAAGTTCAAATCCAAAGGTTCAAACTATTTGGGTTAGAGCTGGGGTTATTATTGGTTCAGGAAGTACAAGCTTTGAGATTATTAGAAACTTAACAGAAAAACTTCCTGTTATGACTACTCCAAAATGGGTAGATACAAAAGCTCAGCCAATTGCTGTTTCTGATGTATTGAACTATTTATATGAATCAATTTATTTAAAAGAAGAAAAAAACCTTACTATTGATGTGGGAGCTGAACAGTTAACTTATAAAGAGATGATGTTAAAAACAGCAGAAGCCTTAGACTTAAAAAGATATATTATTCCTCTTCCATTTTTATCAATTACCCTTTCATCTTATTGGTTAAATCTATTTACACCTGTTAGATTTGGTGTTGCAAAAGCTTTGATTGAAGGATTAAGATCAGAAGTTATAATACAAAATGACAATGCAAAAAAATACTTTCCTAATATAAAACCAATATCATATTTAAATGCTGTAAAAAAAGCAGTAGAAGAGATTGAAAAAAACCAGGTAATAAGTAGATGGAGTGATAGATTTGGTAAAGCTTGGGATAAAGACCACTCAAAAGACTTGGCTGATGCTATATTTGTTGATAGAAAAATAGAGTATTATAATAATGTTTCAAAAGAGAATATCTACAAATCTTTTATTTCTATTGGTGGAAAAGAGGGTTGGTTTGACTATGATTTTCTTTGGAAAATTAGAGGTGTTATTGATAAAATGATTGGTGGAGTTGGTTTAAAAAGAGGAAGAAGAGACCAATATAATTTAAGAGTTGGTGATAGCTTGGATTTCTGGAAAGTTGTTGATGTACAAGAGAATAAAAGATTATTACTTTTTGCACAAATGAAACTACCAGGAACTGCATGGTTAGAGTTTAAAGTAGATGATGAAAAACTTATACAATCAGCTTACTTTTATCCAAGAGGAGTTTTTGGAAGATTGTATTGGTATGCACTTGTACCACTTCACTATTTTGTATTTACAAATATGATTAAAAGTATCGTGAAAAAAGCAAAAGATAAAGAGAACTAAATGAAAACAAATGAAAAACTGTGTCCTTTTTGTAAAAAAGAGAATTTATGTCAAGCTCACATAAAAAATAGTACTTGTTGGTGCTTTGATATAAAAGTACCAAAAGAATTAATTGCTTTAATTCCTCAGAACTTACAAATGAAATCTTGCATTTGTAAGAACTGTATTGAAGCTTTCAAAGAAAATAAAGAAAAATTTATAGAAGAAATAAATCCATATAAATAGATTTATCTTCTTTTGCTATTTTATATTAGGAGTTATCTTATCCCATCCATCAGGTAACTCTTCGATTAAATCAAACTCATCAATAGTACTTGCTTTTTGAGTATACTCTTCAGGTGTTACTAAAACTAAACCACCTTTTAAAATACTTGTAAAAGTATTTGACTCTACTTTAGAACCTGAGAAGATTGAGAACTTAACATTAAAGCCACTTATATCATAGAACTTAGAGTTTTTTCTAACAAGATTAGCATATCTATTATCTATTTGACAATGCATAATAACTCTTGAACCATCATGAGACAACTCTTTTTTATGTATTTTACCAATTTTCACAAACTTATAATAAATAGGTGCATTTACATCTGCTTTTGAAGCATGAATAGAGTTTACTTTAAAAGTTATTCCTTCATGTGTTTTATCAATAGAAGGCAGCTTATCAAAGCCTACAAAACTCTTTGCAAATACATCTTTTGCTTTTGAAGTTACAACTCCAATATTTACAGCCTTGATTGTTGAGCCAACATCGGATACTTGCTGTAGTGAAATAATTGGCTTTTTAAGATAATAAATCACACCTTTTTTTGCAAAACTTTCATAGTCATCATAAATTTGTGCTTTAACTACTACTTTTTGCTCTTTGTTTAAAGAGATATTTGTAACCTTACCAATTTTTACACCTTTATAAGTAAGTTGAGAAAACTCTTCATGTAAACCTTCAACATCATCAAAAACTATACTTATACTATTTGAAATATTTTTCAGTTCATCATACGAAGAATAAACTCTTTTTTTATCATAAGTTTTGTCTGTTTTACTCATCAAATGAATTGAGCCTTCTAAGAAAGATGTGAAGTTATCAATATTTAGATTTATGCCATTTAAACTTGCACTAAAATCTACCTTAGATTTTTTATAAAAAGCACTTGTATTGTTTATATATTTTTTAAAACCTTTATAAATAAATAGTTTTACTTTTGATTCTTTTTCATCAAAAGAGATTGATTTTACAAAACCTATTTCTTTATTTTTATAAACTACTGCCATTCCTTTTTCTAGCATAAAGCTATTATCAAAATATGCTGTATATAAACTTCCTTGGTTATATACTCTTTTTAAATCTCGCACATCTTTATATTTCTCATAAAGTTTAAAACTTTTCTTTGATAGATTTGAAGTTCTTTTTTCAGTAAGTATTCCTATAGCACCATTTAATAAAGGCTCGAAACCACTATAATTTATATCTAAATTTAAAGCTTTCATATCTACAAGTTTTGAACTTAAGTCATAAAATAAAGTATGGTCATTTACTAGATTTTCATACTTTTTATCGATAGATACTTTTATTTTAACTTTTGAAAAGTTTTTAGTAAAATCATAATCTACAACTTCACCTATTTCTATATTTTTATAGTAAAGTTTTGACTTTTTAGTAATTGAGTTTAAATCATCTGCATATAAAGTTATGATTGTATTTTCTAAACTTTTTTTCAAATCTTGATAATCTTTTGCCACAAAAACATCTTTTTCTTCACCTTTTTTATAATCAAGAGAAATATAATCACCTTTTACTACATTTCCAAGATCTTTTACTCCATCAATACTAACTTTGGGTCTTTTTATAAAAAAGTCTGTATTTGAAGTAAGAAGATATTTATACTTATCATAAATAAAAGCTTTTGTTGATACATCCTCAGGTGTAAGTGAAAGCTCTGATATTTTACCAACAGTAATACCTTTGTAGATAATAGGAGTATTCTCACCTATTCCACTTGCATTTGCGAATTTTATATGAAAATATTTTTTCTTTTTAAGATCATCTTTATTTCCATAAAGAATATGAACCTCATCTCTTTTTATCTTTTCATCATCTTTCTTTGGAGTAACTACTGTTATTCCTCCAACAATTGCAGAGTATAGTGAACCTAACTCTATATTTAAGCCACTTGGTCCATAGTTTACTTTTAATGCACTATTCATTACAAACTTTGAACTATTGTTTACAAGATAGTTGAATTTATCATAAATATATGCGTTTAAAAAAGCTTTTTCAGCTTTAAATTCTTTTGAAACCACCTCACCTATTTGATATTGATTATAAAAAATCGGAGTTCCTACTTCTAGGCTTTCTTTATCATTTGCAAGAAGTGTTATATAGTAACCCTCAGCTGATAGTTCATCATCAGGCCTACTATCAAGTCCTTCAAATATAAACTTTTGTTTTCCTTCTTCAAATTCTCCTTTTGTTCTAAACTTAGGAGATATTTCTATTTTAAATCCACTAATTAAAGTACTTAAACCTGACACTTTAGTAAGGGAAATTGTAGGTCTCTTGATATAAAATCTTGAGCTTTCACTTGCTACATATTTTGCTACTTCATTTTTTACAAGGATATTTACTTTTACACTTTTTAAATCTTTATGAAGTTTAATATCAGTTACTTTTCCAAGTTGTAAACCTTTGTACTCTAAGGGAGTAACATTTTCTTTAAGTCCTTCAGCACTTTTGAAAACAACTTCTATATTTGTGCCTTTTTTCATATATGATTCATAAGCAATCCAAGATAAAACACCTAAAATAATCAAAGGTAAAACCCATATAAAAGATACAGCTTTTTTATTCTTTTTTTCTTTTGCTTTATAAACAACTTCTTCTATATTTTCTTCTTGATTACTCATCCCAAATTATCCTTGTATCAAATCTATACGCAGCTATCATTGTAATAACCACCACTAAGGCAAAAGAGCTTGCAGCTATGCCTCCTTTAATATTAAAAAGTTCATCCATTTGAACGATTGAAGCCATGATTGCTACAACATAAATATCAATCATAGACCATTTTCCTATCATATCAATAAACTTAAAAACTACAAGCTTAGTTTTATTACTCATTTTTACACGTATTTTTAAACTTGTAAAAATCAATAATAAACCAATAAGTTTCACCACTGGTATTACCACACTTGCTACAAAAACAACAATAGCTATAAAATAGTTTTCATACTCTAAAAAGCTTATAACGCCTTCTATAATTGTACTTTCAGTAGTAACTCCAAACTTAGTTATCTCCATCATAGGGTAAACCATAGCAGGTATATATAAAAGTATTGCACTAATTACAAGTGCTAGTGATACTTGTAAAGAGTGATGTATTCTTTTTCTAACCACATGATTACATCTATCACATACAAAGTTGTCATAATTGGGTTTTTCAAAAACCTTGTGGCAGTTTTTACAAGAAATTAAAGGCATCTACTCTCCAAAAACATTTTTACCCTCAAACTTTATATTGGACATATACAAACAAAACAAATATACTAACATAATATAAAATCCTATATCAAACCTAGTACTATCTGACATACCTACAAGTTTTATATATGTTACTATTACACTTATAATAAACACCTCAATAAATCCCCAATGCTTAAAAAATACCAAACTATCATGAAGTAAAGTATTTGTAAAAAATCTTATATTAGTATGCATCTGAATAAAAGAAAATATAATTATAAGTGAATTTAAAACAGGTGCTAAAAAAATAGTAAAAAAAACTATTAATGCCACAAAAAATAGATTTTGTTCTAGTAAAATCAAAATAGTATCATACAGCGTTGTTTTTAAGTGGGCATTATTAACATCTAAACTTATTAAAGGATAGCTATTAAAAAGTATAAAAAGTAAAAGTGCTGAAATTGCATAGTATAGTGAGTCAAAACTATGGTTATTTTCTAGTAGCAATCTAGTATTACATCTAGGGCATTTAAATTTTTTGCCTTTTTGCTTTTTTTGTTTTGCTATAAAAAGTCCACACCCATAACACTCTATTACTTTATTTGTATCTATTGACATTATTTCCCTACTTTTAATATCTTATAATTTTATCATAATTATCTTTTTTATGCTTTAATACTTTTAAGTGGGTATTTTAGTTTACCATAGTATTATTACCTTGCTGTAAAGCATAAATATAAACAATTTTAAATTTTTAAAGGTTAATAAAATGGATTTTAATATAACACCAGCACAAGTTGGTACTAGACCTCCTGTAGAAAAGCCAAGTCCTGCTGTATTAGAGTATCTTGGTGAAGATGGTATGAGAAAACTTGTATCAGATCATTATGATTTATTAAGACAAAGTAATATCAAAGGATTATTTCCTCCAACAGATAAAGGTTTTGCTATGGCAAAAGAGCATTCAGCTGATTTCTTTATTCAAATCTGTGGTGGACCTCAACACTTTAATCAAAAAAGAGGAAGACCTATGATGGCAGCAAGACATGCACCATTTAAAATCAATCCAGAAGCAAGAAGAGTTTGGCTTGAATCATATGCTATGGTTTTAGCACAACATGATATGCCAGAAGAATTAAAAAAATCTTTTTGGAATTATATTGATATTTTTTCAATTTGGATGATGAATACTAACGAAGCTTAAAAAAAGAGTAAGTTTATACTTACTCTTTTTCTTTGATATAAATACCAACACCCTTCTCAGAGGCAATATCTATTTTTTCTAGTTTAGATTTTAGTCTATGAATTAATTGTCTTCTAGCAACATCTGAACCTTTTTTATCTTTCCAAATTGCAGTATTTACAGCATCATAAGATAAAATATCTCCCATAGAATTTACTAATAAAGAAAGTAAAATACTTTCATTTCTTGTAAGAACAATCTCTTTATCGTCTTCAAAAATCTTTTTATTTGTGAAGTCATATTTATAGATATTATTGATATCTTTCATTTTTCTTTTTTCTAAAATTTGATATTTAGTAATTGCTATTTTTATCATAGTATCAAGTTCATCAATTCTAATAGGTTTAACTAAATACCCTACCATATTTACTACATCAGAAGCTCTTTTGATTTTTTCTTCATCATTATAAGCTGTTGTAAAAATAATTGGTAAATTATAAGTATTTTGCAGTATCTTAGAAACTTCAATACCATCTGTAAGACCTCTAATTTCAATATCTGAAACTACAATATCAATACTTGTGTCAAACGCAACTTCTAAAGCATCCTCTGCTGTATCAACTATATCAACAACTTCATATCCAAAGTTCTCAATAACAGACTTTAGATTTTCAGCAATCATTTTCTCATCTTCGATTAAAAGTACCCTAATCTTATCCATTTTACCCCTTTTTAATTTCCTATTGCTAGTGAGTATAAAACCATACAATACTCATCTATAAATTCACAAACTTCATCATCATAATAAGCACCTATCCCACTACAACCTATTTGCATATAGTTACTAGCAAGATATAACCTATGTCCTATGATTCCTGCTTTTTGATATAACGCTTGGTAGTTTTTATCTTTTGAAGTTAAATAAAAAGTTACGGCACTGCTTGAACCTAAATCTTGCTCTAAGCATAAATAACCAGCTTTTGATTTAAAGTCACCTTCTTTAATCAACTTACCATTTTTGTATAAACCAATAGGCATATTTTCAACTCTATTTACAACATAATAAATATCAATTTGCTCATCACAATCAGAAGTAATTGCTTGATTTAAAACATTTAATATTGATTCATATTCAACTTTAGAAATAGACTTATTAGAAAAGCCTCGTATAGACCTTCTTTTAAAAATTGTTTCTTTAAAAAGTTCTTTATTATAAACAAAGTTTGCTTTGTGTAATTGTACTATTTTATTATTTATTTTAGATGAGAGGAGATATGCATTTTCAATTAATTCATTTTTTTCAAAAATTTCTTCTTTACTATTTTGCTCAACTTTTAATCCATCAACTGTAGGCAAGTCTAATAATATAGGGTTTTTAGAGGCATTTGTCTTTTTTGCACACAGCACTAATGAATTAAAAAATTCCTTTTCATCAAAAGCAAAAAGTTTATTTAATTTCTCCCTATTAAAATCATATATTATTGAAAACTCTTTATCAAATAAATAAGAAGAAGCCTCAATTGAACCTAAAATATGTCCTGCATCCAATAAACAATATCTAAAGGCTCTATTTTTATACTTCCAAGAAGATCTATAATAAACAGATGAAATAAAGAAAATAAATCCATCATAACTTCCCTCAAGTTCTAAGTTTCCTTCAATACCTTCATCTTCTTTTAGTTTATATAGTAAAGTAGCATTTGATGAGCTAATCTCAAAGTGATAAATACCATCTTCAAAGCCATCTTCATTTCTTACTTGAAAATATATCTCATTTGGATACAGTGCTCCTGCACTTGGGTTTACTCTTAAATAATACTCAACTGTAGGATAAACTTTTTTTGCATTTACTCCTGCAATCAAATATAAAAAATTATGGTTATCTAAATTTGTATTTAAATCTATTCTTTTATAGTTTTGAGGATAGTTTTTAAGAGTACTTGGCTGATTATTCCAATCTAGTCTGTTAGGGAAAACCCTAACAGAATGATAAGAGTGTTTTGTTTCTTGGTGATATTTAAAAAAATCATAAAATTGTTTCATTTTTTCCTTAATGCTTAGTAGCCGTAATTCCTGGTTTTTCAGGAGTACCTATATAATCATCAGGAACTGATGTTGCTTTAAAATAAGCAAAAGCTGCTCCTACTATTAATAAAACTACTATTACATTCCTTACTGTTTTTTTCTTTTGAGAAGACTCATTTCCATCATAGTCTTCTATTTTATCCATACTTAATTCATCGTCAAAATCTTTATTTTGCATAGTTATATCCTTTCATATTTTTAACTATAAGTATAACTAATTTAATTTTAACAATCAAATGTTAATTATAAGTTAATATTATATTAATGAAACCATTAATTGATTAACAGTTATAGCAATTTCTTTAATATCTTTTGTTTCTTTTGCCATAAATGTATCTAAGTGAGATCTAACTTTATAGAAAACCTCTTTTTCATTTGTAACAAAATTTGCAAAAGCTACATCCGGTTCTTCATTTACCCTTTTAAATTCTAAAACTTTCTTTGTATAGTCTACTACAATAAAGTCAATGAACTGTAACACTTGGTTTCTTAAAGTCATATCACTTTGGTTTGTAATCTTTACTCTGTTTAAAGCAATTACTATTTCTAAGATATTAAACTCATGGATTAATGAGTAGAATAAAATAATTACATCTTTAAAGGAATGATGTGTATCCTCTTTTATCATAATAGCTGCAATTGCAAACCTTAGATAATCAATAACTGAATAGAACTGATTAAAGTCATTATCATTTTCAATTAAAACTTCTACTTTTTGATTGTGAACCTCTGAAAGAAGTTGGAACAACTCTTCTTTATGGTCTAAAATATGAGAAGAATCTAACTGATTTTTCTTTAAATATTTAAGCATCCATCTAGTACTTGCATATAAAGTGTACTCTAATTTATTGATTAATTTATACTGTTTTTCTATGTTCATAGTATAATCTTGATCATAAATTTTCTGTCTAATAGCTCTTGCACCAAATAATTGCTTGATAATTAGATAAGATTTTATTTTTAATAAAAATCTATCTTTTCCTAACTTTTCATAATCACTTACAAAAGTACATCCTTGAGAGTTTATAATAATATCTGCCATCATAGTAGCTATTATTTCTCTTTTTAATGGATGGTTAGAAATATCATGTTCATATGCCCCAACAAAAGATTTTGGGAAGTATCTATATAAATACTGCTGTGCAAACTGTTCATCAATTAGATTAGTTTCAAGTAATACTTTTTTTACAAAAATCTTACTATATGATAATAGTGAACCTAAAACAGGTCTTACGATTGAACCATGGATATCTATAATTTCATGTATATTCTCATTTTTAGGAATATAAAAATCTTTTCTATTAAAGGCTTCTACATTATTTTCTAAAATTTCTATCGTTCTAATAAAATCATCTACATATTTTCTTGAAAATTGCTCATCAATAGAAATCACAAAAGCTTGGTCATAATTACTTTGTAAAACCATATCCACAACTTGATCTGTAAGAGAGTAAAGAGTATCTTGAACTTGTTTTTGAGATAAAATCCCTTGTGCTTTTATACTATTTAGTAAGATTTTTAAGTTTACTTCATGATCTGAAGTATTTACACCTGCCGCATTATCAATAGCATCTTGATGAATTCTTCCACCATTTAAAGCATATTCAATTCTTGCTCTTTGAGTAAAACCTAAATTTCCACCCTCACAAACTACTTTTGCTTTAATTTCATTTGCATCAACTCTTACAGCTTCATTTTGTTTATCACCTAAATCTAAGTTATTTTCATCACTAGCTTTTGCATAAGTTCCAACACCACCATTAAATAGCATATCAACTTCTAATGTAAGCAATCTTCTAGATAGTTCTTCTCCTGAGATTACTTTTTTAGTAGTATTTAAAAGCTTTTTAATTTCAGGTGAAAGTGTAATCTCTTTGTCACTTCTTTTAAAGATACCTCCACCTTTGGAAATAAGTTTTGTATTATAATTTTTCCAACCACCATTTTTAGACTCAAAAAGTCTTTTTCTCTCTTTAAAAGAAACCTTTAAATCAGGATTTGGATCTACGAATATATCACTATGAGAAATTGCTGCAAGTAGTTTGAATTTTTCTGATTCAATTAAACCATTTCCAAATACATCCCCACTCATAGAACCAATACCTACAACTGATACTTCATCTTTATATATATCAATACCATCTTCAATAAAAAATCTTTTTGTTGACATAATAGAACCACGAGCAGTAATACCTAAATCTTTATGCCCATATCCATTACTTCCACCACTAGCAAAAGCATCACCAAGCCAGTAGCCTCTGCTAATTGCAATATCATTAGCAACATCACTCATAGAAGCAGTTCCTTTATCAGCAGCAACTACAAAATATGGATCATCACCATCATAAGCTACAATTCTTTCATCTCTTACAACTTTTCCATCAATCATATTATCAACAAGATCTAAATTAGCATGGATAAACTCTGAATAGATTTCAGTAAAAGACTCTTTTGAAAACTCTGAAAATATATCTTTATTTATTACAAAACCACCCTTTGAACCATCAGGAATAATAATAGAGTTTTTACCCTCTTGAGTGATCATAAGTGATTTTACTTCTTGTCTATAGTCATCATGTCTATCAGACCATCTAAGTCCACCCCTTGATACTTTTGACATTCTTAAATGAACTCCGTAAAAGTCTTGGTGATAAATAAAGTTTTCAAAGTTTGGTTGTAAACCTCTTAAGTCTTTACCAAAAGTTTTTGTATCAATTTTTAAAGCTATTGTTTTCTTATTTAAAAAATAGTTTGTTCTTAAAAGTGATTTTAAGAACATAAATGTGATGTTTAAAACCTTGTCATCAATAATTTGAGGAATTGCTTTAATTTCATCTTTTATTTTCTCTTCAATTTCACTTAATTGTTTTTTTCTATCTTTTGCTTCTGGATCAAATTTTGCAATAAAATATTTTACAAACATACAAGCTAACTTGTCATGTTTTGTAAGAGTATTTAAAATTGTTGCTGAATTTATAGTAAGTACAGCTTGGTCTATATACTCGATAAAAGCTCTTAAAAGCTTGATTTTTCTAATTGATAAATTTTGTTTATAAACTAAACTAAATGCCTTTGAATGCTTAATATTGCAGTCTTTTAAACTATTTGCTATTATAAACTCTAAATTATCTTTTGCTTCTTCAAGTTTACTTGTATCTGTAACATTTAAGTTAAACCTTGAGATATAAATCTCTTTATTTTTATGAGAGATATTATATGTAACCTCATCAATAATTTCAAAGCCAATATTATGTAATAAAGGTGTTATATGAGATAAGAAAAGTTTTTTTGTTGAAAAAATCTTTACATATTTTGTATCTTTTCCATCTAAAATCTTAGAAACAATGTCTTCTTTTAATACCTCTTCAAAAAGCTCATTGCTTACAGCTAAATCATCAGGTGTTAAAAGTTGAGAACATATCGCGTGCATATCTGAATTAGCCATTGTTTTTCCTTCTTTATATATATTATTTTTCCATATCTTACTCTTTAAATGTTAAGAATTCATTAAAAGCTTGTAATTTTTATAAGTTAATAATATATTTGTTACTAGGCAGTAACCTTATAGTAATTTGCATTTAAAAGTTTAATTAAATCTTGTGGCTTTACTTCAATATCTAAACCTCTTTTACCGCCACTTACAAAAATAGTATCATAACTTTTGGCACTCTCATCAAGAATAGTTTTTAATCTTTTTTTCTGCCCCAAAGGTGAAATCCCTCCAAGTAAATATCCTGTTACTTTTTGTGCTTCTTGTTTGTTTGCCATCACAGCTTTTTTTGCTTTAAAAGCATTTGCAACTTCTTTTAGACTTAACTGTTTTGATACAGGTAGAACTGCAACTGCTAATTCTTTTGGTGATAATTCAACTAAAAGCGTTTTATATACTTGGTTTTCATCAAGACCTAATTTTAAAGCTGCTTCTTCTCCATAGTTTTCACAAGCTGGATCATGGTCATACTTGTGTATTTTAAATTCACATTTATTTTTTTTAAGTAGATTAATTGCTGGTGTCATTTAAAACAAAACTCCTTTTTATTTTTTCTTCACCATTTAAAATAATAGAGACAAAATGCTCTCCTAAATAGTGTTTTCTTGTAGTTAAGTCTTTAAAACTTAGTTTCTTTATAAAACTTTTATTTTTTGTTTTATGTTCATTTTGACTTATCATAAAAACTTTTTTAGAATTTGTACTATTTGCTTTTTTATAATAAATAGCATACTCAACTCTTAGATTTCCTAAAGTTTCTAAACTATTTAAATCAAAAGAAAAAGTAAAATAATCTCCAAGATTTACAGAAGAATCATACTTAAAATTTCTAATATCAATATGAGAAGTAGTTCCATAATCAAAAAGTTTTAGTATTTTTTTATCACCTTTTTTAAGTAAGGTTCTACTTGCGTGTTTACATATCCAATCTAAATCTTTTGAAATTCCAAGATTTTTTGAAACAAAATCTATTACAATTTGTGGATTATCTTTTGATATATCATTTAGATTGTTTGCAAGGCTTTTTTGAACATATTTGCTCTTATCATTTTTAAGAAGTTCAATTATTTCCAAAACTTTTGAAGGATCATTTTTAAACTTAGGTAAAGCTACAGCCCAAGGAAGTCTAGGACGACAGCCTTCACATGATAATCTTCGTAAATGTTCATTTTCACTCTTTGCCCAAAGTTTCATTTGATTTAAAGTTTTATCTTCATACTTTAAAATAAATGCTCTTATAGCAAATTCACTACTACTATCAATTGTAAAAACTTCTAAAGCCTTCATAGAATTCTCAAAATCATCTAAGCCAAAAACTTCTACAAAATCTTGAAAAAACATAGCCTCAAAACCACTAAACTTAGTTGATACAGGCTTTAAAATTTCAAGTTGCTTTTCATAAGTTATTAATAAGAACTTATTTAACATCAAAGCAATATGTCTCATTCTTTGTTTTAACTCTAAATGTTCCCAAGGTTTATCAAAAATAGCTTTGATAAAACTTTTTTTTTCAAATTTTTTATAGTATATCTCAATTTCATTTGCTAAATTTGAAATATATTCTTCTGTATAGACATTCTTTAATTGTTCAGCCATATTTTTTCTTTTTTTGTTTTTTGAAAGTCTATCATAAAAATAGTATTTACTAAAAAAATATTTCACTTTGAAATAAAATCAGAGATTAACTATTTTATAGACTTACTTTGTATATAATTACAAATAAAATTTACTTTAACTTAGGAAAACTAATGTCATACAGAACATTAAAAGAAGAAATAAAAATACTAGAACAAGGCTTGCCACCACAAGAAGATGATGGTTTTATTGGAGGAAGATTAAATCCCAAAGAAGCTAGTTTAGTTCTAATACCTGTTCCATGGGAAGCAACAGTTTCATTTGGTGAGGGAACAGCACATGCTCCTGATGCAATAAGAGTTTCAAGTCATCAACTTGATGTTGAAACTTATCATTATATCAAGCCTTATACTGCTGGTATTACTATGCTTGAAACAGATAAGGATTTATTAAAATTAAGCAATAAAGCTAGAAAAAAAGCTGTTAAAGCAATCGAAGCCTTAGAAAAAGGAAACAAAAATAAGAAAGCTATTAAGTTTGTAAATGAAGCTTCTGATATTTTAAATACTTCTGTTTACAAAAAAGCAATGAAACAACTAAAAAAAGGTAAAGCTGTTGCTGTTGTAGGAGGAGATCATTCTTGCCCTCTTGGTCTTTTAAAAGCTTTAAATGATACACAAGATGAAGAGTTTGGAGTTTTACATGTGGATGCCCACCATGATTTAAGACAAGCTTATGAAGATTTTACTTACTCTCATGCCTCAATTTTTTATAATGCCTTAAATGAGTGTGAAAAAATCTCACAATTAGTTCAATTTGGAATTAGAGATTATAGTAGTGAAGAAGAACAAAGAATGATTGATTATGGGCAAAGAGGTGCTTGTTTATATGACTCACATATACAAGCACAGTTAGCATCTGGAAAAACATTAGAAGAGGTTTTTACTCCGTATATTGAAAAGCTTCCACAAAATGTTTATTTATCTATTGATATTGATGGATTAGAACCATTAAACTGTCCAAATACAGGAACTCCCGTACCAGGTGGTTTAAGATATAGCGAGTTAGAACATTTAGTATTTATGGTAGTTAAAAGTGGACGAAATATCATAGGTTTTGATTTATGTGAAGTTGGAACTAGTGATGATGAATGGGACGCAAATGTTGGTGCGAGAGTTTTATACCAGTTATGTGGTGCCCTACTAGCAAGTCAAGGAAAAATTGAGTATAAATAATCCCAAAAAGGGATTATTTATTTTTTATGCAAATGCAGGTTGTAAGAAAGGAATAACTTGTTTTTTTCTTGATAGACAACCGTCTAACCAAACTTTTCCATCAATCTAATTCATCAAGATATATTTCTATGAAATTGTTTTCTTTTTTTATGATATTTTTTACAATAAATTTTGATTTTAAAATAGCTATAACTTCTTCTTCATTTGCAACTTCAGAAAATTCTTCAATATAAAGATACTTTGAAGTCCTTTTTTCAACTACATATAAAACTCTTGGAGTTTTACTGTTTTTATATTTGTCATTCTTTTCACAAGCATTTATTGCATAGTATTTATCTCTACTAAAAGAACATAAAATATCAGGAAATTTATAATATTCATTTATTGTAAATTGAGAACTAAATTTTTCAAATAATTCATCATCTGAAAATTCTTCACCAAAAGTATTATCTATAATATCAGCTCTATAAATCTCTTTAAAAGATAAAGTGTTATCTTCATAGCTTTTAAATAAACTTTCCAAACTATCGAACCACTTTATATAATTTGCTTCTAAAACATGAGTTGTATTTTTATATTTATTTTCAGAAGCTTTTTTTATATGTCTATAAAACCTTACTTCTGATTTTGAAGTCCATCTTTTAATAGCTTTTCTTTCATCTGGTAAAATATTTTGTTGATTTAATACCTTTAACAATTTAACTTCCTTCTTTTAATGTTTCTATACTCTTTATTATTACATCGTCAATAATATTTGGTTTTAATTTTTCTAATAATCTTAAAAGAGAATCTAATTTTTCAAATTTTTCATTTTGATAATAACTATTAAATGTATTCTTTATATCTTCAAATATACCTTTATAATTATCATTTAACGCTTTTGCATTTTCTAAAAGCCATTTAGAAAATGGATGTTCAATATTTAAAGAAAAATATTCATGCTTATAGCTTAGCTGTAATTTAGTTCTTATACTTTCTTCATATTTTAAGAAAAAGCCAACATTAAAATATTTCTCTGCATTAACTTCTTTAGGTTGTTCATAAATTTTTTCAACATAATAAAAACCTTTTTTATCTAAATACCCATCAGTAAATAAACTAACTAGAATTAAAACAAACATTTGTCTAGTATGTGATTTATAAATATAATCCAGATTAAAATGTTCAATTCTTGGATAATTATAAATTCTTTTATTTACTAGTTCTTTTAAACTTCCATAATTATCATTTTCTAATAAAAATATTTTTTCTTCTTTCCATTCTTTAGAATTTTCATCATTTAAAATTTCATTATATGTTATATTCCCACTAAAACGATTCCTTACAAGTGAACAATCATATGTTTCTTTTGTTAAATTATTCTTAGTAATAAACTTACTCATCATTAAATTTACAGTTGAAATAGTTTTATAGTCAAAATTTATTTCTTTTGAACGTGAAATATCTAATGATGGTCTAAATTCATTTGACAAGTAAATATGTGTTATTACAAATTTTTCTGAATTTGTAATTGAAGTTAATTTTTCATTAAATAAATCTGAAAAATCCTTAGTATTGAAAATTCCATTATGTCCTAATTTGGAATAAGTCAATTTATCAAAACTTACAAGTTCTTTGTAATTCTTTAACAATATTCTAGTACTTTTTGAACTATGACTTATTTTTGGATTTGTTCTATTAAGTTTCAATTCTAAAGATTCATCATTAACAAAACTTCTTTGAATCAATATTTCTCTTTGAATATTCCCTTCAACTTTTAAAATGTTAGAAAAAACTTCTACTATTACCATTTGAGCTTTTATTTTATTGTTATTAGAATAATCTGACAATTTAATAGGTTTAATTCTTAACTTAAATCTTTCATTCATATTGGTAATAGTAAAAAAAGATTTAATTTTTGAATCGTCTTTCTCATTTAATTCAATAATTGTTTCTTCATCAATCCAAGGATTTTTTTCAAGTTCATCAATAGTTGTTCCAATTTTTTCATTTTTATATTGTATTTCAACTGGACTATAATATATATGTCTTAAAAGTTCTTTTTTTATTTCAAACCATCTGTTTAATTTATTAAAATCAATTTGTATTGCTATTGATGTACCAATCTCTTTTCTATATTTTTCAATTTTTGAGTCATCAGATGATGGAAATGGAGATACATTTCTATGTATACTTTCTAATTGCGTTATAAAGTAAGAATAAAGAGATTTAATAGAAAATCTTATAGCTTCACTATTTTCTTTTTTTGTACTTACTTCAATTTTATTAGCAACCATAAAACAAGATAATATTCCTATACCAAATCTACTTATTGCCTTAAAACCTACTTCGTTATTAAAATCTTTTGATTCATAAAACGACTTTCCAATTTTTGTAAAATAATTAAGTAAGACATACTCATCCATTCCTAAACCATAATCATCAAATCTAATCCAGTAATTACCATCTTTATCATGCCAATCTGTTACATTTATTGCTTCACATTTAAAATCACTTTTACCTTTTTCTTTTTCTAAAGTTTCTCGATATAAAGAAGCATCAATTGAATTTTGTAATAATTCTCTTACAAAAATCATAGGATCAGAATATATATTATTTCCAGTTAGTAAATCTAATACTTGATTATTATCAAATGAAAATTTATAATCTCCAAATTTATACCTACTTTTTGAATTAATACCTGAAATATCTATTTCATAAGGTAATTTAAAAACATCTCTCCATTTATGACAATGAGAATTAAAAAGTTGAGTACATTTATTTAACTCATTTTCAATAATTTTTACAAATTCTCTAATATAAAATTCTGTGTCAGGGTCTTTTGGAATAGCTTTAAAATAGAGTATTTTATTTTCATAATTATAGCTAAATCCTAAACTATCTAAATGTTTTTTCCATTCTTTTTGACTAAATTGATTTTCACTATTTATTGGGTTTTCTAAACCTAAAAACTTATAAGAAGAATTAGCTGTTCGATCATTGTCAAAATCCATAACATCAGCTAACCTCAATAAAATAGCACAAAAAATAAAATCATCTTGATTATGATTTGATTGATATTCTTTAAATTTTTCTAAATCTTTTGTATTTTCATTGTGACTCATTGATACTTTATAAGCCATATCAATTACATCATATTCATTTATAAATAAATCTTTTTCTGATTCATTTAATATATTTGAAGTATCATAAAGATACTTTTCTAATCTTTTATGATGATTTAATCTTATATATTCAGAAACAATATTAGGCGTTAAATTTCCATCATACTTATATGATTTATCTATATACTCATCAAACCATTCTTCATTTTTTATCTCTTCAATATCATTACAAACCATTCCTAAATCATGCCAATATGCAGATAATAATATTACAGCTAATTCACTAGCTGACAAGTTATCAATACTATTTCCTAATAACATTTCAATATTTTCTAAAATTTTTAGAGAATGTGCGTCATCATGATTTGTATAAGTTGGGAAAATTCTTACTATTTGTTTTAGTAAAGGAATTGAATTATCTAATATTGTTTTTAATTTACCTTGAATTGCTTCATCAGTTTTATTTGTAAATAAATTCCATAGATTTGTGTTTCTGTAATTACTAATAATAAATCCTAATTCTAAAATTATTAAGTTATTATATAATTAAAAAACTAAAAATCATGTTATTGAAAAAGTAAATACAGAGAAATTAAAATAGTTATTATAAAAACAGCCTAAGCTGTCTTTATAAATTATGCAAATGCAGGTTGTAAGAAAGGAATAACTTGTTTTTTTCTTGATAGACAACCGTCTAACCAAACTTTTCCATCTTCAAGTTTTGCATCAAATGCTTTTTCAAAGATTGATGAATCACTAGAAGATACAAGAACTTCAGAACCTTCTTTCATAATATCAGTTAAAAGTAAACATGCTGTATGTAAACCATTTTCTTCTCTTAATTTATCTAAATCAGCTTGTAACTCATCTTTGATTGGATCAAAAATAGCTAAATCAACAACTTCTAATTGTCCAATTCCTACATCATTTCCGTGCATATCAAATGGTTTGTAATCTCTTAAAATTAAGTCTCTTACAGGCGTTCCATCAACTGCTGATTTAACTTTGAACATTTCCATACCAAGTGCACCAAAGTCTTCAACACCTGCAATCTCAGCAAGTTCTCTTACAACTTTTATATCAATATCTGTACAAGTAGGTGATTTAAAGATAACTGTATCACTTAAAATTGCACATAACATAACACCAGCAATATTTGCAGGAATTTCTACACCATGATAATCGTACATCTCTTTTACAATTGTATTTGTACAACCAACAGGTCTAATCCAACACTCTAAAGGTGTATCAGTTGTAATATCACCTAATTTATGGTGATCAACTATACCAACAACAGTTGCTTCATCAATATCAGCAGGAGCTTGTCCTTTATCAGAATAATCAGTGATAAATAGTTCACAACCTGCAAATTCAGTTTTAAGCTCTGGTGCTTCAAAACCAAACTTATCTAAAATAAATTGTGTTTCAGGAGAAACCTTACCTTGTCTTGCTGGAATTGCTTCTCTTCCAGTTTTGTTTAAAAGGTATGCTAATGAAATCGCTGAACAGATAGAATCTGAATCAGGAGTTGTATGTCCACATGTATAAATTGCCATTATAAAATATCCTAAATTTAATTTTTGGGAATTTTACCTAAAATATAGTTATGTTACTTTTAAATAAAAATATTAATTTATTTAGGAATTTTTATTGTAAACATTGCACCTGTATATTTTTTTGACTCATACTCAAAGTTTATATTAGAGACTAATAGTTCACCACTCATATGCTTTTCAACAATTACTTTTGACATATATAACCCTAGCCCTGTTCCTTTTTTATGATTTTTAGTAGTAAAATGAGGTTCAAATATTCTGCTTAAAGCATCTTTCTTAACTCCACCTGCATTATCATAAATTTTAATATATGCTATGTTTTCTTCTTCATATATATCAATAAAAATATATTTATCACCATGACAATCTTCTAATGCATCCTTTGCATTATTTAAAATATTAAGAAGTACTTGTAACAACTCTCTTTCATAAGACTCTATACTTACATCTTTAATATTTCTTATAACTTCTATTTCTTGCTTTTGCATTTGCGATGATAAAAGTTTAAAAGTTTTATCAATACTATCTTCTAATTTAAAAAACTCTTTTTGTTTATCAGACCTAAAAAAATCTCTAAAATCTTCAATGGTTTCAGATAAATGATTAGCTGAATTACCTATGCTTTCAACAGACTCCAATAGAAACTTATCAGTTAATATATCCATTTCTTTTTGGAATTTTATACCAGTTGAGGCAGTTGTAATTAAAGATAGTGGTTGTCTCCATTGATGAGCTATATTTTCCATCATTTCACCCATTGAAGCTAGTTTTGACTTTTGAGATAATAACTCGAATTGCTTTTGATTTTCATTAATATAAGATTTTAAATCTTCTTTATATTTATTAAATTTTTTTTCAATAAGTGAAGATATATAAAAAGATAAAATCAATAAAAAAACAATAGACAAAAAAGCAATTAAAAATAAACTTTTTATATTTTCTATATAATTTTGGTTTAAAAGCTCTTTTTGTTTATCAATTTCGATTTGTATTTCATCCAAATAAAAACCTGTTGAAATAATCCAATTCCAATGAGGAATACTTTTTACATAATTGATTTTCTTTGAAGATTGAGTATTGTGAGGTTTTGAGAATTCTAAAGTTATAAAACCTCCACCTTTAGAAACTAAACTCTTTGTTTTTTTCAAAATATTAGTACTATTCCAGCTGTTTAGTTTTTTAATAACATTTGTTCCTATAAGCTCAGGTTTTATATGAGACAAATATTTATCATCATCACTTATTACCACAAAATAGTCATTTTTGCCAAACTTAAACTTTTTTATTTGAGACAATACTTTTTGTTGAATATCCTTTGAAAAATCTTCTACATATTCTCCTGTTCCAATAAACCAATCTAACTCATAAATATTTTTAACGAAACCTATTTTTTTATATTCACGACTATCACCTTTGACTTTTCTCCAATACCACTCTTGATATGATTGATCTGCATTTTCTAATAAAGCAAGGGATTCTCTTAATACATAAGTTCCTTTTGTATCTTGATGATTTATTAAACTTTTACCTTCAACCATAGGAAGTAATGGATGTATAATATTCACTGCTTTTTTATCATAAACAAAAAAATAGCCCCTATTATTGTTAAACCTAATATCTTTTATTGATGTTCTAATAAGTTTAGTTAATTCTTCTTTTGAAAGAGTATCATCATAAGTATTGTATATATTTTGGATTATTTTATGAGCTTCATTAACTCTTAAGATAAGTGATTTTCTAAGAGCATTTTCAGTATCTAGTTGCTCAGACATAATATAATTATAGATACTTTCAACCTGTTCTTTTATTATAAACTTTTTTTCAGAAATAAAGTTTTCCTGTGTTTCTGTTTTTAACTTTTCAAAATCTGATTTACTTTTACAATACAGAAATATAGTTATTATCAAGGATACTATAAGAATAAAGCTTGGCAGAGCATATTTTATAATAAATAATATTTGTTTCTCATTTTTAATTTTCATTATTAAACTCTTTTAATTACTTATTAAATATTGTCTCATAATTTCACTGAATTGTTTACATAGTTTCAAATATTTTTTTAGTTATAATTCAAAAAATTAAAGGAGTAATATATGATTAGCAAAGAATTACAAAAAGCTTTAATAGAGCAACTAAATAAAGAGTACCACTCTGCATACATTTATTTAGGTATGAGTGCATACTGTTCTAAAGAGGGTTTCAATGGTGCATCTAATTGGTTTTTAATTCAATACCAAGAAGAAGTAGCTCATGGGATGAAACTATTTAAATACTTAGAAGATCAAGATGTTGAGATTAAACTTCCAAAAATTGATGCTGTTGATGTGGATTATAAATCATTATTAGATGTATTTAAAAAATCATTATCACACGAACAAAAAATGACTAAAAACTTAAATAATTTATCAGATTTAGCTATGAAAGAAAAAGACCATGCTACTTATAACTTACTTCAATGGTATGTAACTGAACAAGTTGAAGAAGAAGCAACTGTTGGTGAAATTATTGACCATATTAAACTTGTGGGTGATAATGGATATGGACTTTACACAATTGATAAAGAACTATCTGGAAGAACTTTTGTAGATACTACAAATAATTAATAAGAGCATTTGCTCTTATTAATTTACTAAAAACTGACCTATTTTTCTATCTTTTTTAATATCTGTATGATTTACTACAACACCATGCATAGAAATATATACACCATTTTTTATATCTGCGTTTAAGAAGCCAATAGCTTGTGAAAAGTTCATCGTTGCTTCTACTTTTTTGATACTCATAGGAACCATTGCACCAGTTAAAACAATTTGTTTTTTTACACCTTTATCTTGAAGATATTGTGCTGTAATATCAATAGTATCTGTTCCGTGAACTATGATTATTTTTTCATTTTCAGATTCATTTATAGCTTTAATCATCATATCTCTATCATCATTGTCTATTTCTAGACTATCTTTAGAAATAATATTTTTGATTTCAAAATCTATATTAAAACAAGACTCGATAATCTCATCTAAAGCTATATTATCACTTGGTACTTCAAGCTCACCTTTTAATGGGTTATATCTTTTATTAAAAGTTCCACCTGTATTTATAATTGTAATATTCATCTATTAATTTCCTTCATAATTACTTACCATATTTTTTGGATGAAGAAGTTCATCTAACTCTTCTTTTGTAAATAGTTCTTGCTCTAGAATAATATCATATACTCTTTTATTTGTAGCTAGTGCTTCTTTTGCTAAAGCTGAACTTTTTTCATATCCTAAAATAGGATTTAAACAAGTTACTAAAGTAACAGAGTTTAAAATATTTTCCATACAAACATCTTCATTTGCAGTAATTCCTTTTATACATTTTTCAGCCAATGAATAAAATGATCTTCTCATCATATTAATTGATGTGAAAAGCTTATAAGCAACTAATGGCTCAAATACATTTAGTTGTAACTGTCCACCTTCACAAGCAATTGAAATAGTAGCATCTGCACCAATTACTTCAAAAGCTACTTGATTTACAACTTCTGGAATTACTGGATTTACTTTTCCTGGCATGATTGAACTTCCTGGTTGCATTGGTGGAAGATTGATTTCATTTAAACCAGCTCTTGGACCACTACTTAAAAGTCTTAGGTCATTACAAATTTTAGAGATTTTAATAGCAACTCTTTTTAAAATACCAGAGATATGTACAAAAGCTCCAGTATCTTGTGTGGCTTCAATTAAATCCCCTGCACTTTCATAATCTATTCCAGTTACTTCTCTTAGGTTATTTATAACCTTTCTTCTATACTCTTTTTTAGTATTAATTCCTGTACCAATAGCAGTAGCACCTAAGTTTACCTCTTTTAGTAAGGCTTGGGCATCTCTTAATCTATAGATATCTTCATCAACCATAATGGCAAAAGTCTTAAACTCTTGACCTAAAGTCATAGGAACAGCGTCTTGAAGTTGTGTTCTTCCCATTTTTAATACATCTTTAAATTCAACTGATTTCTCTTCAAAACTATCTCTTAAATATCTTAAAGAGTCTTTTAACTTATAAATTAACTCATAAAGTGTTAGTTTAATTGCTGTTGGGTAAACATCATTTGTTGATTGAGACATATTCACATGATTGTTTGGATGAATTACATCATAACTACTTCTTTTTTCACCTAATATTTCTAAGGCTCTATTTGCAATTACTTCATTTACATTCATGTTAGTTGAAGTTCCAGCTCCACCTTGAATTGGGTCAACAATAAACTGGTCTTTAAATTTACCATCTATAATTTCATTACAAGCTTGGATTATTGCATCTCTTTGTTTGTCATTTAAATCACCTAATTCATAGTTTGTTAAAGCACAAGCTTTTTTAACTTTTGCAAGGGATTTTATAAAGTTTGGAAATAAAGAGATACTAGTTTTTGTAATATCAAAATTCTCTTTTGCTCTTAATGTTTGTATTCCATAATAACTATGAATATCAATCTTCTTTTCACCTAAAAAATCTTTTTCAATTCTAAAATTCTCTTCCATAATTTAACCTTTTAAATTTTCATATACAATATTACTATTATTAAGTATGACAAAAGTGTATATATTTATATAGTTTTTAACAAATTTCATATTAATTACAATAAAAACACTAACTTTTTACAGCTTAATTATAGATTTAACACATTTTTGTACAAAATTTAATCAAAAAGGGATTGACTCCTTAAAAAATTTTGGTTAAGATTTTTGTATAAACTTTTAAAGGAGTATAAATGAAATCATTAAACTATTCGCTATCGAAATTTAAAAATATCATAATCTATACTCTAATTAGACTATACAAAATTATCTACTTAACAACAAAACCTATAAAAGAAATTCAAAACTTACTAATCCAAGAAAAAAGCTTTATTCTTATTGCCAGATAGACCCCCACAATCTAAATATATAAAATATTAGATGATTGTGATTTTAGATATATAAATAACTATTATATTATATATCTATTTTAGAGGGTCACTTTTTACAAAACTTAATAATTTAATACTATTTTAAAGGATATATAATGTCAAACAAAATTACAACTTTTGAAAAAAACGAATCAGAAATTAGAGCATATTGTAGAGCCGTACCAACAGTTTTTAAATCATCTAAAAATGCAGTTATGATAGATGAAAATGATAAAGAATTTATAGACTTTTTTGCAGGTGCAGGTGTTTTAAACTTCGGTCACAACAACCCTAAAATGAAAGAAGCAATTGTTGATTTTATTCAAAGAGATGGAGTTATTCACTCACTAGATATGTATACAGATGTAAAAAGAGAATTCATTGATTCATTTGTTGAGACTATTTTAAAGCCAAGAGGCTGGGAAGATAGAAAACTTCAATTTACAGGTCCTACTGGAACAAATGCAGTTGAAGCTGCACTAAAACTTGCTAGAAAAGTAACAGGAAGAACAGAAATAGTAGCATTTAACAGAGGTTTCCATGGTATGACACTTGGAGCTTTAGCTTGTACAGCAAATAATGCCTTTAGAAGTAGTTCAGGAGTTCCTTTAACAAATGTAATCAGAGATACATTTAATGATATGGAAGCCTTAGAAAACTTAAGACAAAAAATGTTTGATTTAGGTTCGGGAATGTTACCTCCTGCTGCATTTATTGTAGAACCTGTTCAAGCTGAGGGTGGAGTTAGACCTGCAACAAAAGAGTGGTTACAAGGTGTTCAAAAACTAGCAAATGACACAGGAGCACTATTTATTCTTGATAGTATTCAATGTGGTAGTGGTAGATGTGGAAGTTACTTTAGTTTTGATGACTTAGATGTAGACCCAGATATCATAATTTTAGCAAAAGGTTTAGGTGGAGTTGGAACTCCTATAGGAATGCTTGTAAATAAACCAGAGTTTGATAAAGCATGGGGTCCAGGACAACATACAGGTACATTTAGAGGACAAGGTTTATCTTTTGTGGCTGGTAAAGTGGGTCTTGATTACTTCAAAGACGAAGAGTTTAATAATGAAACAAAAAGAAAAGGTGACATTATTAGAAAAGTTTTAGATGAAATCAACTCTAAGTACTCACAAGCTATTGAAATCAGACAAAAAGGAATGATGCTTGCTATTGAGTTTGATAGTGCAGCAACTGTAAAAGAGATAACTGGGAAATGTTATGAAAATGGTTTAATCATCGGTGCTTGTTCAACAGGTGAGATTATCAAGTTTATTCCTCCTTTAACTATTGAAGATGATAAGTTAAATGAAGGTTTAAATAGATTTGTAGCTTCTGTTGAAGCAGTATTATAAGAAATTGGACATTTAAAAGGATAAAAGATGGGATACAGCAAAACACACTTTAAATCAATAAATCCTTATACAGAAGAGACTGTATATGAAATACCTATGCATACACTGCAAGAAGCAAGAGAAATATTAGAAAATGCTCAAGAAGCATTTGATAATACTTGGGAAGATACAAGCTATGAGCAAAGAGCAAAGCTTTTAAATGATGTAGCAAAAGAAATGAAAGATAATCTTGATTACTACGCACTTCCAATGACAGAAGAGATGGGAAAACCTATTAATGAAGCAAGAGGTGAAGTAAACAAAGCAGCATGGGCAGCTGAGCATTATGCTTCTTTTGGAGAAGATTACTTAAAAACAGAATATCTTGAATCAGATGCAAGTGAGAGTTATGTTCAGTATCTTCCAATTGGAGTTACATTAGGAATTCTTCCTTGGAATGCTCCTTTTTGGTTAGCATTTAGATACTTAGCTCCAGCTGTTATGTCTGGAAATGCTTGTGTTATGAAACATGATTCACATACTCCACTTTGTGCAGTAAGAATTGTAGAAGCTTTCCAAAAAGCAGGTGCGCCTAAAAACTTAGTTCAAAATTTAGTAGTAGGACATGAAAGTTTAGAATCTGTGATTAGAAATCCTATTATAAAAGGTGTATCTTTAACAGGTTCATCAAAAGCTGGTGCTAGTGTAGGAGCAATTGCTGGAAGTGAAATTAAACCAGTTGTTTTAGAATTAGGTGGAAGTGACCCTGCTATTGTTTTAGCAGATGCTGATGATTTAGAAAAAGCTGCTGATACTATAGTTCTTTCAAGATATATTAATGCAGGACAATCTTGTATTGCAGCAAAAAGAATCATAGTTGAAGAGCCAATTTATGAAAAATTTATAGAACTTTTAAAAGAGAGATTTGAAAAACTTAAACTTGGTGATCCAAAAGATGAAACTACAACTATTGGACCAATTGCAAGAAAAGAGTTAGTTGAAGAGATGCATAATCAAGTAGATAGATCTGTTCAAGCAGGTGCAAGATTAATATTAGGTGGGAAAAGACATGAAGGACAAGGATTCTTCTTCCCTGTAACTATGCTTGCTGATGTTGAACCTGGTATGGTTGTATCTTGCCAAGAAACATTTGGACCAATTGCAGCAATTATTAAAGTTAAAGATGAAAAAGAAGCTATAAAAGTTGCAAATGATACAGAGTATGGTTTAGGTGGTTCAATTTGGACAGGTGATGTAGAAAAAGGTAAAAAACTTGCAGGAAAGATTATCACTGGACAAGTATCAGTAAACGGTATCGTAAAATCAGACCCAAGACTTCCAAGTGGTGGAGTTAAAAAATCAGGACTTGGAAAAGAATTAGGCCCTCAAGGTATTAAAATGTTTGTAAATACTCAACAAGTGTGGGTAGGTCCTGTAAAAAACTAAGTTTTGGAGAAAACAACAATGGCTAAATCAAAAACGATTACAAAGCTTGCCTTTACAAAAAAGGAATATATCCAAAGGGTTAAAAAAGTTAAATCTATTATGCAACAAAGACGAATTGACGTCTTAGTTGCTACAGATCCTGGAAATATGAACTGGCTTACAGGTTATGATGGTTGGTCTTTTTATGTTCATCAAGGGGTAATTATCTCACTTGACCATGAAGAGCCTATTTGGTTTGGAAGACTTATGGATAAAAATGCAGCCTTACTTAGATGCTATATGAATGCAGATAATATGGTAGGTTATCCTGAAAAATATGTACAAAATCTAGATGAACATCCTATGACTTGGATTGGAGAGAATATCTTCAAAAAAAATGGCTGGGATAAAGCAATAATTGCAACAGAAAGGGATAACTATTATTATTCAGCTGAGGCTCATTTTAGATTAACAGCAACTCTTCCTAATGCAACATTTATAAATGCCAATAACCTTGTAAACTGGGTTAGAGGTAAAAAATCTGCAAAAGAGATAGAGTATATGAAAATTGCAGGAAGAATTACAGAAAAAATTCATCAAAGAGTTCTTGATATTGTAAAACCTGGTATTCCAAAAAGTCATGTAGTATCACAGATTTATGAAACTGCAATTGCAGGAGTAGATGGATATGGAGGGGATTACCCGTCAATTGTTCCTCTATTACCCTCAGGAACAGAAGCATCAGCTTCACATATTACATGGGATGATAGACCTTTTAAAAGAAATGAAGCAACATATATAGAAATTTCAGGGTGCTACAAAAGATACCATGCCCCCATGTCTAGAACTATTTATATTGGCAAACCAACCCAACAGTTTTTAGATGCAGAAAAAGCTTTAAGAGAGACTATTGAAGCAGGTTTAGAAATGGCAAAACCAGGAAATACAACTGCTGATATAGCAATAGCTGCTGAAAAAGTTATGAAAAGATATGGAATAGATAGAAATGATGCAAGGTATGGATATCCAATAGGTGTTAGTTATCCTCCTGACTGGGGTGAAAGAACTTGTAGTTTGAGAAATACTGATTTAACAGTTTTAGAAGAAGGTATGACTTTCCACTTTATGCCAGGAATTTGGCAAGAAGATTGGGGAGCTGAAGTTACTGAAAGTATATTAATTACAAAAGATGGAGTTGAGACTTTAAGTAATTTCCCAAGAGAATTATTTATTAAGTAATAAAAAGCTATAAAATATTTTAATATGATAAGTTATAGATAAAAGGAGTTATCATGTATAAAAGTTTTGATGAAGTTATAGGATATGCAATAGATTTTAGACATAACTTACATAAAAATCCTGAGTTAAAATGGGAAGAAACTAATACAGCAAAAAATATTAGAGAAGTTTTAGAACAACATGGAATTCCTTATAAGACATATGCAAATACTGGTACAGTTGGACTTTTAGCACAAGACAAGGAAGGACCACATATTGCTTTAAGAGGTGATATAGATGCCCTTCCCTTAGAAGAAAAAACTGATGTATCTTATAAATCACAAAAACCTCAATGTATGCATGCTTGCGGGCATGATGGACATACAGCTACTTTAATAGCAGCTGCAATTTGGCTAAAAGAAAATGAAGATAAACTTACAAATCCTGTTTCACTTGTATTTCAACCTGCTGAAGAAGGAGGTCATGGTGCAAAAAAAATGATTGAAGAAGGTTGTTTAGAAGGTGTTGATATGATTTTTGGTTGGCATAATTGGCCTGCTATAAAGTTTGGACAAGCGGTTTGCCCAGATGGTACAGTTATGGCAGGAAATGGAACTTTTCATATAGATGTGAAAGGTTTGGGAGGACACTCTTCCCAACCTGAAATATGTAAAGACCCTGTTTTAGCTTCAAGTGCTATTACTATGGCTTTGCAACAAATTGTTGCAAGACAAATAGCACCTCAAGATAGTGTTGTGGTTTCAGTAACATCAATAGATGCAAGAAGCGAGCTAACTACTATTCCTGATAATGCAAGAATTGAAGGAAGTATTAGAGTTCCAACTATTGAGCTAAAACAGTTTGTATTTAAGCAAATTGAAGAGATTACAAAAGATGTAGCAAAATCTTATAATGTAGAAGTTGAAATAGAATTAAGAGATAGATACCAAGCAACAATAAACCATGATACACAAGCTTCAATGATGAGAGAATCTCTAAAACAAACATTAGGTGAAAATTGGCAAAGTAGTATTCCTACACCTATTATGGCTAGTGAAGACTTTAGTTACTATTTAAATACAATTCCTGGTGCTTTTGCACTTATTGGAACAGATGATGGTGTTGAGAAACATCAAAAACCTTGTCATAATGTGTATTATGATTTTAACGACAAGCTTATAAAACCTGCAAGTACTACATTAATGAGACTTGCAAACTTTGAGTTTGAATAGAAGAGTATTTACTCTTCTATTTAAAACTTAGCTAAAGTATATCCCTCTTGAGGAACATTTTTTATTACATTTATAGGTAGTTTGTGTCTTAAATCTTTAATAAAAGATTTTAAAGCATGGGAAGTCATATGCTTATCATGCCAAAGCTCTAATTCAATTTCTTCATAAGTTAAAATAGAATCTTTTTTTTCAAAAAGTATTTGTAAGAAGTCTTTCTCTCTTTTTCTCAAAAAGATTGTTTCTTCATTTTTATAAATAAGCTCCCTTTTTTGTAAATCTAAAACTAAATCCTTACATAAAGTAATAGGTTTTGCTTTTAAGTTTATATATTTAAGTAAAACTTCATTTAGCTTTTTAAGATTTAAAGGCTTTAAAATAAAGTGATTAATATTTAAATTTATTAAATCCACTAAATACTCTTCATTTGAGTAAGCAGTAAGCATTATAATAAAAGTGTTTGTATCCTCTTTCCTAACTTTCTTTACAAATTCTATTCCATCACCATCTTTCATTTGAATATCTGAAAGAATAATTTTTGGCTTATAATCTTCATAAATTTCAAAAGCCTCTTCTCCACTTCGTGCTTCATAAACTTCATCAAAATAGTATTTTAAAGTTTCAACAACTATTTGTCTAATACCATCTTCATCTTCAACACATAAAATTGGTATATTTTTTAATTCTTCTAATAAAATTTTATCCATTGTTCCATCCTGTTATAACTATTTTAAAAACTGCACCATCTTTATCATTTTTTACACTAAGCTCACCACCCATATTATTTTCAATAATAAGTTTTGAAATATAAAGACCTAATCCAGTTCCACTTTTCTCATCTTTTGTACTAAAATAAGGATCAAATATTAAGTCGAGGTTTTCTTTTTTTATTCCTCCAGCATTATCTTTTACCTTCACAATACATAAAACACCCATAGTTTCTATACTAAGTTCAATTCTAGGTTCTTGAATATTTTTTTCCAATAAAACATCTCTTGCATTAGTAATTAAATTCAAAATCACTTGAGAAAATTCAGTGGGATAACCATGAATTAATTTGTCTTTTTTAATATTTAAAATCAAATCAATACTAGACTCTTTCAAAGAAGCATTTACTAAACCTATAGCTTTTTGACAAGAATCTAATACATAAAAATCTTCTTTTTTCTTATCTGGTCTATAAAAATTTCTAAAATCATCAATGGTATTTGACATAAATTCAATCATTCCATCACATCGCTCAATTGAACTTAAAATATGTTCATCATTCACTTTCTTAAATCTAGTTGCTGTTTCAAGCTCCATTAAAACACCTGAAAGTTCAGTTAAAGGTTGTCTCCATTGGTGTGCAATCATACTTATCATAGAACCCATTCTAGCTAACTTTGATTGTTGTAAGATAGCTTTATCTTTTCTTTTAGCTTCTTGTATACCTTTTTGAACTTTGTACTCTAAACTCTTATTTAATCTTTGAAGTTTCCCTTCTTTATTTTGTACTTGTTGCTTATATTTTTTTACAACATCATCTATTATTGAACTCATAAGAAGTGAAAAAAGTGCCATGAAAACTACAATTGAGCCTGTAAGATAAATCATAAACTCTTTAAACTTCTCTTGTCTTTGTTTATGAACTTGTGTTTTTTGTTTTATTAAAATATTTATATTTTTTTGATTATTACTTTTTAAAATATATAATTGATTAAACTCTTTTATATCTTCTTCAAAAGCCTCATTTGTAAGCTTAAGATAATAAGAAGTAGAAAAAAAAGCCACAAACAATATACTTAAAAAAGGAATAATAACAGTAAAAAAAGGAATTCCCTCTTTATTAAACATAACTCTCACCTTAGTTCTTTATGTTTATATAATATCAAATAAAAAATAAAGGGGCTATTTCCCCTTTACTTTTAAGCTTTTTTATCATTGATATTATCAACAATTTCTTTCCATGTATCTTTATCAATTTTAAATTCTTGATAGTCATTGTATCTTAAAACAGGTTTTCTACCCTCTTTTAATTGTCTATCGTAACCTTTAATAAGTTTAAGAACTGGCTTGTATAAAATTGCAAGTACAACTAAGTTAATTACAGCTAATAATCCCATTGATAAATCAGCAAATGAGAATATAGACCCTAGGTCTTGGAATGATCCCCATACAATTAAAGCAACACATAAAACTCTAAATCCATTGAATAATGTTGTATTACCTTTTGAGAAGAAGTTTACACTATTTTCTGCAAGATAATAGTTATACAACATTGAAGATAAACCAAATAAAAATAATGCAACAGTTACAAAATATCCACCAAATGGTCCAATATGTTCAACTAAAGCATTTTGAGTTAATAATACACCTTGAACACCTTCTTGACCTGGAACATAAACACCAGATAAAAGAATAATAAACGCCGTACAAGAACAAAGAATAATTGTATCAATAAATACAGAGAATGATTGAACAATACCTTGTTGTACTGGGTGAGCAACATAAGCAACTGCTGCAACATTCGGAGCAGAACCAAGTCCAGCTTCATTTGAGAACATACCTCTTTTTGCACCTTGAAGTATAACAGCACCAATACCACCACCAATAGCAGATGAAGGATTGAAAGCTTCTGTTACAATCATAGTAATTAAATCTGGGATTTTTTCTAAGTTTAAAGCAATAACCACAATAGCAATAAGTAAATATCCAACTGCCATTACAGGAACGATTACTTCTGAGAATTTAGTAATTCTTTTAATACCACCAAAAATTGCAGCTGCAAAAATCACAGTAATAACTGCCCCTGTAATCCAAGTAGGAATATCAAATGATGATTCAAAAGAAGTTGAGATAATAAATGATTGAGTTGCATTAAACGCAAAACCAAAAGTAATCATTAAAAGAATAGAAATAATTACACCTAACCATTTTTGTCCTAGTGCTTTTGTAACATAGTAAGCAGGACCACCTCTATATACACCTGAATCTTCACCATCTTTTTCTTTATATAATTGAGCTAAAGAACACTCAAAGAAACTTGTACTCATACCAATAAGACCAATAATCCACATCCAGAACACAGCACCTGGACCTCCAAGAGTAATAGCAACAGCAACACCAGCAATGTTTCCACCACCAACACGACCTGCAACACTAAGCATTAAAGCTTGGAAAGAACTAATATGTCCTTCTTTATCATGTACAGTATCTCTTAAAACTCTAAACATTTTAAAGAAATATCTAAACTGTACAAATCTTGACGCAACCGTAAAAAATATACCTAAAGCAGGAAGTAAATATATTAAAATATTTCCCCAGATTAAGTTATTTAAAAAGTCATTAATTTCAGCTAACATTTTTTCTCCTTTTTAACTAGAAGCAGTTTAGCAGTAAGAAGAGTGATAAAAGTGGGATTTAGTGTTATTTAAAGTTTACAGAGGTAAAAACTAGTGTTTTTGCCTCTTTTTGAGTGTTTTTTGACTATTTTTTGATGTTTAGGGCTTTTTTTAGCCACTTTTGTGCTGATTTTACATCATCAAATTTTTGTGACTTTGCAATTTGATCTTTACCTTCATAAAATCTAACTCTAATTCCATCTTCTACATGGTCAATTTTTGTTCTACTAATTTTATTTAAATTGATAAAAACTCTATCATTTAATTGAAAAAACATAGGCTTCCTTTTTTATTTTTGTGTATTTTAGCATTTTTTATTTTTATAGTAAAGTTTATTTTACCTTTTTATTTTACTTTTTAATAAAATATTTATATAATAAAACTTTACAATAAAGGATTTATTATGGCTACGATTTCAAATTCTTATTTACAAAAAAGTATGATTGAGGAGATGAACTCTATTTTATTAGAGTTGGTTCAAACTTGTAAAAAGTTTGTATACAAATATCATAAATTTATAGGGTATTTTTAATACCCTATTTACTTTCTTTATATAATTTTATAAAAATCAAATTATCAATACTAATTTTCAAAATAAATTTTATTTTTCTTAAAAAAAATTTGCACGAAAAAGACCCTAAAAAAGCCACTTTTTTAACCACAATTTAAGTTTAAGTTTTTTTTAAGAGTAAAATCTTTTTTTTTGATTTATAATTCGCAAATAGAATAAGAAGAATGTAATTATCAAGAGTTCTAAAACCTACACTTAATACATTTGGCGGTGTCTGTGTAAGTTTTAGATTATATGTTGTACTCTAAAATATTGAGTACTTTTATACTAACAAAGATAGCTTATGAAAAAGTTAAATTTGTTATATAGGAGTTTGAATGTTAAAAAAAATCTTATTTAGTTCTTTAGTATTAACAATTGCTTTAAATGCAAATGAAATTGATTGTGAAGATGTATTCGAAAGATGTACAGATAAATGCGAACAAACACAAGGTGAGACTAAAGATCAAATGTGTATAGAAAAATGTGAATATGAGTTTGATAAATGTTTGATTTCTCAAGAACCAACTACTGAAAATGAACCAGCAGAGCAATATCAAGAAAACGATCAAGATCAAAACCAAAATTAAAAAATATTAGCTTCCTTTTATCTTCTTATTCTATTTTAATATTAAGGAATAAAATGAAGAATTTAACAAATAAAGATTTAGTAAAACTATATTATGAAGAACTATGGAATAAAAAAAATAAAGAGTTTATAGATATTTTATTTCATGACAACATCTCTTTTCATGGTTCACTAGGACTAGAAACAAATGGCAAAAAAGAGTTTGAAGAGTATATGAATACAATTCATACTGGTATTCCATCACTGTTTCATAGTATAATAGATATGGTAGTTGATAACAATAGTATTGCGGTAAGAGCATTATATACAGGTAAGCATACAGGAAAACTTTTTGAGTATGAAGCATCTAATAATAGAATTTTATATAACGGTGCTACATTTTTCAAATTTGATGAAAACAAAATAAAAAGTATTTGGGTTCTTGGTGATTTAAATACATTAGTAAAACAATTAAAGGCATAACATGAGAGTTTATATTTTATCTAGGAACCCATCTTTATACTCTACAAAAAGACTAGTTGAAGCAGGAAAAGCAAAAAACTGGGATATTCGAGTAATTGATTTTTTAAAATGTAGTATTGAGATAATGAAAGGTGAGTTAAAAATAAACTACCAAGGAGTTGAACTTCCAGTTCCTGATGCTATTATTCCAAGAATTGGTGCAAGTAGAACTTTTTATGGGACTGCTATGGTTAGACACTTTGAGATGATGGATGTATTTACTGTAACAGGAAGTTTAGCTATTAAAAGAAGTAGAGATAAACTAAGAAGCTTACAAATACTTTCAAAAAATGGCGTAGATATGCCTAAAACAGTATTTGCTTCAAATATGTCAAGCTCAAAAGATGTTATTGCTTTAAGTGGTGGAGCACCTTTAGTTTTAAAAATTTTAGAAGGAACACAAGGTGTTGGTGTTGTTTTAGTTGATAGTGAAAAAGCAGCTAAGTCAGTTCTTGATGCTTTTTATGGAATGGATGTAAACTTACTTGTTCAAGAATATATTGAAGAAGCAGGTGGGGCTGATATTAGAGCTTTTATTGTAGATGGACAAGTTGTAGGAGCTATGAAAAGACAAGGTGCTGAGGGTGATTTTAGGTCAAACCTACACCAAGGTGGCTCTGCTGTTGCACATAAACTTACAAGAAAAGAAAAATCAACAGCTCTTGCTGCTGCTAAAGCTATGGGACTTGGAGTTTGTGGAGTGGATATGATTCCTTCAAAAAGAGGTCCTTTAGTAATGGAGGTAAACTCATCTCCTGGTTTAGAAGGAATTGAAACAAGTACTAAACTAGATATTGCAGGGGAAATTATGAATTATATTGAAAGAAATGTAACTCCAAATGAACCAATAAAAAGAAAAATTAAAAAAGATAGAATAGGAGCTTAGATGGAAAAATCTAAAGCTTTTATTTTAGGTGGTATTGAAATTTTAAGAGGTGAAACAAAAAGAGTAAATATTAAGCTTCCCAAACTTTACAATACACCTGCAAACCTCCCTGTATATGTTTTTAGAGGGAAAAAAGATGGCCCTTGTGTTTTTGTAAGTGCTTCTATTCATGGAGATGAATTAAATGGTATTGAAATTATTAGAAGAGTAAAAAAACTAAATATTTTAAAAAAACTAAAAGGTACTTTGATTTTAATTCCTATTGTAAATATCTATGGAATCATGACTCTATCAAGATATACACCTGATAGAAGAGATTTAAATAGAAGTTTTCCAGGTTCACAAAAAGGCTCACTAGCAAGTAGAGTTGCAAAGATATTTTTTGATGAGATTGTAAGTATTTGCGATTTAGGAATTGATTTACATACAGCCTCTATTCACAAATCAAACCTACCACAAATTAGAGCAAATTTAAATGATGAATTTTCATATAATCTTGCAAAAGCCTTTCAAGCTCCTGTGGTTTTACACTCTTCTTTAAGAGATGGTTCATTAAGAGCTCAATCACAAGAAAAAGGTATTCCTGTACTTTTGTATGAAGCAGGTGAAGCTTTAAGATTTGATGAAACTTGTATTAGAATTGGAGTGAAAGGCATAATAAATATTTTAAGAGAAATTGATATGCTTCCTAAAAATACAAAAAGAAAAACTAGAAGACTTCCTATTGTTACAAGAAGTAGTAACTGGATAAGAGCTTGTGAAAGTGGTATTTTAAGAACTATAAAAGCTTTAGGAGATACCGTAAAAACAGATGAAATCATAGCTTATATTGATGATCCATTAGAGGATATTTCATATGCTATAAAAGCAACTTTTGACGGTGTGATTATAGGTAAGTCTGAAATACCTTTAGTTCATGAAGGAGATGCAATTTTTCATATAGGAAGATTTAAAAATCTTGAAACGGCTGAAGACAAAATAGAATATTTTAGTGAAGACGCCATAGAAACAAGCGAGTTTTATGAACTAAACACAGAGGATTCTATAGAATAATATAGAATCCTTAAATCCATTTTTTCTTTTTAAAAATTATAAGTTGTATTATCAAAAGTATAACTAAAGCTACAAGAAAAATATTAAAAGCATTTTTATCCTCAACTCCTGGAATTCCACCTACGTTTATACCAAATAATCCAGTAAAAAAACCAAGGGGCAAAAAGATTGCTGAAACAATAGATAAGATATAAACCCTTTGATTCATTTGTTCACTTATTTTATTTGTAAACTCTTCTTGAATTAAACTAAGTTTATCTTTTAGTGTTTCAATCTCTTCAATATATCTTATTAGATGATCAGTTACTTCTTTTAATTTGATTTTATCATAATCACTAAGCCATGAAATAGAGTTAAAACATAGTTTATTTAAAGCATCTTTTTGAGGGTATAAATATCTTTTCAAAGATAGCAGTTCTTTTCTAAAAGATGAAATTTCTGTTTTTATATTTACATTCTCATCACTTAAAATATTCTCTTCTAAATCTAGACTATTCTCTTCTAAGTCATCAATAGTCTCTTGCATTTTAGAAGTGATTTTATCTGTAAGAGTTATTAAAAATTCAGATGAACTTTTTACTCCTTTTTTTGACTGTAACTCTTTTGCTATTTCACTAACTGAAAGCATATTTCTTTTTTTACTTGTAATAATTGTATTTTCATTTATAAATACTCTAAGAGAAACCATATCTTCAGGTTCACTGTTTATATTAAAATTTATTCCTCTTAAAGCTATCAAAATAGAATCTTCTAAAAAAACTGTTCTAGGTCTAGTCTCAGGAGTTAATAAAGCATTTATAACAACTTCATCCAAGCCACTTTCATTTTCTAGCCAATTTATACTTTCATCATTTGTATAATTAAAATGCAACCAGATTAGCTCATCTTCTTTTCTATTTGTATAATCTTCAAGACTTATTTCTCTTGCACCACCTTGCTTATCTAAAAGATAAGCATAGATTAGTCCTTTTTTTTCTTCCATAATTTTCCTATAAATATAACTCTTTTAAAATAGTCATCATACTATCAATTGAAGCTTTTGAAGTTGTCTCTTCTACTGTATGATAACCAATAGTTGGAACTTGCAGAGTTGTTCCTTGAATTGAGCCTTTACTTGCTTTTATAATTCTTCCAAGTTCTGTTACCCCTAAAGAAGTTTTAACACCTGTTTGATTCATAATATTTTTCATATACTCATCTTTATAGTGATACTTCATTTTCTTTTTTAATGCTATTTTTTTTATTTTACTTTTTAGAGGTGATCTAAAATATGCGTTTTCATCTCTGTTTCTTAAGACTATATCTAGATGGTTTAAATCCTCAATATTTTTATAAGGACTTGTATCTAAAACTAATAGTTCTTTTGTAGAAATATCAAATCTTTTAAAATACTCTAATAAAAACCTCCAACTCTTACCTGCTTCCTCAGAAGCTGTAAAAAATGCGGTACCTTTATAGCCAAGAGAATAAAGATGTAAAATCATCGCAATACTTAAAACATTGTCAATTTGTGCAGAAACCAAATCATTATCTATTGTTAATTTATCTAAAAATGCTATTGGTGTTCCAGGTAAAAGATGTTCTAAATCTTTTACTTTAAAAATAATATTGTTTCTTCTTTCACATAAAAAAGCATCTTCAATTACACCTAAACCTAAATAAGAACCAGACCAAGGTTCATAAGCTTGAACTTTTTGATTTACAAATCTCATTTCAAAGTTTTTTAGCATCTGTTCTGAGTTTGAATTTCCTTTTAAATCTGCTTGGTTTTTTGCAATAAAAGCAGCATACTGAAACTCATTGTGACCAGTACAAACAAGCCCATGTCTATCAGCATGAGCAGAGATATAGCCACTAGTTGGCTCATCACCAATTGCAACTAAAATACCATCGTAATACTGCACTTTTATGTTCATCTCTTCTAGTTCTCTTTTTAAATAAACAAAGAATGAGTGCTCCGCTCCAACAACACTTGGAATACGAATTAATTGCTTTAAAATATCATAAAAATTTTCCATTTTTCCTACTTAATTAAATTGCATGATTATATCAAAATTTCTGATATAATTACGCAAAAAAAGGTAAGAAAAAATGAGAAGTTTATTAGTGATTTTTTCACTAGCACTTTTTTTAAATTCAGCTCAAATAGACAATAGTTTATTTGAAAATAAAAACAATCCTAAATTCTATGAAGACTTAGAAAAAAAGATTGAAGAATCATCAAAAAAACAAGAGTTTTCACAAGAAATAATCAATACTCAAAAAGTTAATTTAAAAAGACTAAGAGAGCTTATTTCTAAAGATATAAATATAGAAAAATTTGACAATTCATATTTTGCAAATAAAGATATAAATATTGATACATATTTTGAAGCTACTTTAACTTTAGCCAAAACACAAATAAAAATAGATACTCAAAATAGTTTATTAGGTGATGTACAAAATAAATTAATATTTTTAAAGAAAAGTATTGAAGATATTATCGAACAAGATAAACAAAACCTTTTAACATATCAATTGCAATATGCTTATTACAGAACTCAAAAAAGCAATATTGAACAAAGAGTTAAAGAGTTAAAAAAGATTGAAGATAGATATGAAAAGTCTCTTTTTGAATTTATCTCAAAAATCAAAAGTTTTGATATAAATAAATTAGTAAAAGATTTAGAAGATATAAACAAAAAAATCAAAAAACTAATTGAAGATAAAACAGCCTATGAAATAGAACTAGAAAAAGAGAATATTGAAGAAAATAGTAAAAATATTTTGTTGTTTGCAAATAAAATTGAAGCAAAAAATGTTCAGATTCAAGAGCAAATTCAAAAAAGCTTAGATATTCTTTTCAAACAAAGTATATTTTTTATAAAAAATCAAAATGAAAAAGAGTTAATAAAGGTATATACATTAAAAGAAAATCTTTTTAGTGAGCTATTATTAAAAGATAAAAAACAGTATGAAAAAGTAGATGAGTTTATAAAAAGTTTAGCAAAAAAACATCTTGGAAATACTAAACTTTTTTTAAGTAACTCAATATATCAAAGTCAAGATATTTTAAAACAAATTTGGGGATATATAACATCACCAATTTTTGTTTACAATGAACAAGCAATAACACTATTTAGTTTAATAAAAGCTATTTTACTAATAGTATTTGGTTTTGTAATTGGAGTTATTTATAAAAAATGGCTTGCAAATATTGCTAAAAAGTGGCCAAATATGAGCCAAATGTCTCTAAAACTTTCATCAAATGTAGGTTTTTATATTATTGTAATAATTACATTTATGATTGCGATGAGTAGCTTAGGAATAGATATGTCATCTATTTCATTAATTGCTGGGGCATTATCTATTGGTATTGGTTTTGGTTTACAGACAGTTGTTTCAAACTTAATTGCTGGTGTAATTTTAATGTTTGAAAGAACTATTAGAATTGGTGATATTATAGAAATAAATGATTTATTAAAAGGAACAGTTACAGATATTAGAATTAGGTCAACGACTATTAAAACTTTTGATAATATTGATATTGTAGTGCCAAATTCATCTTTTATTCAAAACAATGTAATCAACTGGACACTAGAAGACCCATCAAGAAGACTTCATATTCCTTTTGGAGTTGCGTATGGTACAAAAATTGAAAAAGTAAAAGAAGTTGTTTTAGAAGAATTAGAAAATAGTGATTTAAAATATGTAAAAAATAATGACGATAAGAAACCTGAAATTAGACTTGAAAATATGAATACAAGTAGCGTTGATTTAGAGCTTTTAGTTTGGATAAAAGCAAATGATAAACTTCAACCAAACTCGTTAAGATCTGATTTTTTAATTTTAATTTATAATGCTTTATACAAACACGATATTGAGATACCATTTCCTCAACTTGATTTACATATCAAAAAAGAGAAGAATCAAGCAGTTTAATCTGCTTGTTCTTTTCTAATATTTGAAATAGTCTTTCCACCTATTGAGTAGTTGTCAGTTGAAATTTCATCAATAGTTACAACACAAGTTTTTTCACCTCTTCCAAAAACTTCTACAAAAGCATCTGTTAACTTCTTTGCTAACTCTTCTTTTTGATCTTTTGAAGCACCTCCATCTTCATGAGTCATTTTTACGTTTATTATTGGCATTTCTTCTCATTGTTTTCAAATGTACTACTTTGCATCGTATAATCTCTTTTTACTTCTACAATCCTAATTCTATAATCCTCAAAAATAGAGTCTCTTCCTTTTTTCTGAGCTGCCATATGCTCAATATTTGCTTTCCACTTAAGTAAAGACTCTTCATCTTCCCAAAAAGATAAAGATAAAAGCTTTGATTCTTCAACCAGTGATTGAAATCTCTCTATTGATATAAATCCAGGCATTTTTACTAACTGCTCTTTTAAATTTGAAGCTATTTTTAAATACTCTTCTTTTTTCATCTTTGCAATTTTTACCTCAAAAATCACTCCATACATACTCTTCTCCTTATAAGTTTTTTTGTTCTTCATTTGCAATATTTTTTGCTATAAATAATAAAAATATACCAAGTAAAACTATCCCTGCTGTTACATATAAAGCATAATTGTAATCTTTAAAATAATCTATTAACGCAACACTATATAAAGGCCCTATTACTTGCCCTATTCCATATGCTGTAGTCATAGCTCCCATTAAAACTACTGGATTTTTCCCTGCTAATTTTCCACCAATATTTAAAAAAAGTCCTACAAGTCCAACAAATGTACCTCCATACAAAACTCCACTTAGCAGGTTTAAATATACATTATTTGTAAGTGTTGGTATCATAATAGCAATAAAAAGTAAAAACATTGAAATTATAATAACATTTACACTACCTTTTTTATGAGCTAAATTCATCCAAAAAATACAAGATGGAATTCCAGCTAGTCCAACTAAAGTCCAAGTTAAACTGCCATAGCCTTCAAGCCCCTCAAGGGAGTTTATAATATCAGGTAAAAATGTAGCAAAAACTACAAATCCAATTCCCACTGCAAAATATGCCAATATCAATAAAACAACATATGTTGAGAATATAGATTTATCAAAACCGTGACTAGTGTTTGCTGTTTTTTGTTCTTTGTCAAAAGATAAAATATAAATACTATAAAGTGTTGCAAAAAAAGCAAAAATTGTTAATATCACCCATGAGTTTTCCCATGAGCCATTTGCTTGAAAAACTGCTCTCATTATTAAATCACAAACCAAAATAGAAAAACCAATTCCAGAAAAGTGTATTCCCATTGCTTTTGTTTTACTTTGCATATTAAGCTTTGTCATTACAATTGCAGAACCAACAACTAAAGCCATAGCCGAACCAAAACCTGCAATAATTCTTGAAAGCAACCAAACAGTTTCATTGTGTGTAGTTGCTAAAAATATTGTTGTTAAAACACATAAAAGCATTCCAACTCTAAAATATTTTACTTTTGTATTTATATCTTTTATAAAAACTGCAAAAATTGCACCACTTAAATAACCTACATAATTTATAGCAGCTAAATAACCAGCAAAACTAACACTCAAAAAATCATCTAACATTGAAGGAAGTAAAGAAGTAAAAGCAAACCTAGAAACACCAACTCCAACAATCAAAGCTAAAATACCAGCTAAGATAATCGAGGTATTGCTATTTTTATTTAAAAGATACATTTTTAATCCTAAATCTTGATATTTTTTGTATAATATCACTATAGATGATGTAAAGTCAAATATTAAATCATGATATATGATATAAGGATTAGTGATATGGATTCAAATTTATTAAAAGTATTTATTGAAGTTACAAATCAAAAAAGTGTTTCACTTGCTGCAAAAGAGTTGGGTTTTGCTCAATCAAATGTGACATCAAGAATAAAACAGCTTGAAAAAGTCTTGGGATTTGCACTTTTTTATAGAGTTGCAAAAGGAGTTCAACTTACAAAAGAAGGAGAAAAACTATATCCTTATGCCTTAGAAGTAATAAATAAAGTTGAACAACTAGTTTTAAATATGAAAAACATCAATTATCAAGAGCTTCTCAGAATTGGTTCAACTCAATCAAATGCAATAGTAAGACTTCTTCCTTTTATAAAAAAAATGAATAATGATTTTGAAAATATGAAACTTGAAGTGTATACTAACACTACCCCACATGTAGTAAATGAGCTTTTAAACTATAAAATTGATATTGCTTTTGTAAGTGGAAACCCAAATCATAAAGATATTGAAGTAATAAAAGTATTTGATGAAAATGTTTACTTTGTAGATAAAAAAGATGGTAATAGTTCAAATACGATATTAGCATATAAAGATAGCTGTGCATATTATACTTTTTTTAGAAATTATCTAAAAAACAATGGAAATAATGATTTTAAAACTATAGTATTTGAAAACTATGAAACCATACTTGGTTGTGTAGAAGTAGGAATGGGAAGGTCAATAATCCCTCAAAGTATTATTTATAAATTTGGATATGAAGACAGATTGAAACTTGAATTATTAGATAAAAATTTATTTGATTTATCTACTTACTTAGTTTGTAGAAAAGACAACAAACCTATGATAAGTGAACAATTAAAAGAAATAAACTTATAGAATTAAGTTTATTTCTTTTGTAAGTAGACTATTCATAGTTTTATGTCAAAGTTGATAGAGATATAATTTTAGTGTGCTAATCTTACTAATACTAATTTTTTGCCAAAATCTACAGATTGTTGAACTTATTATTTTAACTTAGGTATTTTAAATTCTAAGTATGAATTCATGTTACCTCTCCAAATAAATTCATAAAGCCCTAATATTTAGAGCAGTTATAACTCACATTGTATTTCCCAATATATTTAACATTTTATAGTTTTATCTCTTTTAACAAGTAATATTTTCGGATATGTTGTTTGTTAATTTTAGGCTATCTTGTTTATAATGTATACTTAATAAATAATTAAATCCTAAAGAGGGACAATATGAAACTGATTGAGCTTGAAACTCTAGCATCTGAAAAACTTTTGATAAACAACAAAGAAAATAGAACTAGCTTTCTTCAATTGCTAAAGTCAGGCTTACTTGAAGATGTTATTGAGAACTTATTGGGTAATCCAATAGAGCTTAATGAAGTAGCAAGCAGGTCTTATTCTCATAACAACGGATTTCTAAAAGTTGTGCTGATAGAAAAGCGACCTAAATATTCTATTAGGTTTCATATTTGGCCAGAAAAACCTTTCCAAGCTCCTGATATCCATAATCATCCTTGGGACATGACGGGATTAGTTCTGAATGGGTCCTATGAGTGGCCAATTTATACTTTTGATCAAACTTCAAAAGAATGTGAAAGCTTTAATTTATTTGAATGCCGATATTTAGAAGATTACTCGGGGCATTCGTTTCATAATCTTGACAATGTTGTTTTAAATCAGATAGAAAAACTAAGTTTTCAACAAGGTGACATTTTTCAATTGCCTCAGACAAAGTACCATAATGTAAGTAAAGAAAACTCAAATCCCGCAGAATCAATAGTGATAACGGGGGAAGCAATGGGGTTAAGTGCTAATGTGCTTACAAATCGGAAAATCGAGTGTAACTTGATATTTAAAAACTCTACTATCCATAATTCTTTCTTGCAAAAAAAGTTGTCTGAATTTTTAAATCGGAGGTTATTTTGATTGTTAAAGATATAATAAAAAGTCCAACAAAATTGCGGATTTATTTCACTGGTCTAATAATATTTTTAGTATTAATGATACTTACTAATTATTACTTGTTACCCAAAGCATTTGTTTTCTTTGAATACGTTTATGAGGGAGCTGTACCTTCATTTATGAATAATTTAATAGCATTACTTGGTTCAAGCCTGATTGCTTCTGGTTTTATCTGGTTTATTACACCAAGTGGTCTTGATAGTAATGATGTAAATGTAATTTCTTCACATGATATAAAAGACTCTCTTAATTCTATGCTCAATGGAACAGAACGCTTTTCGTACTATGGTCATACTGCGAGGTGGAATAGAGCTGTTACATTTCCAAAACTTCTAGAACAGGCTAATGATTTAAGAATTACTAAACATATTGATTTAATAATTATCGATCCAGATGATGAAAATGCTTGTAAATTCTATGCTTCATTTGGGCATGGCGAAAGAAATAAAGGAAGAAAAATTCAGTCAACAAGAGATGTAAGAATTGAACTACTTACAACCTTTTTGTCTTGTCTAAAAATCAATAAATCGCCATTTATTGAAGTTAGTTTATATGTAACTGATAAGGTCTCAATATCTAGATTTGATATTTCAGATAATGCATTGATTTTAACAAAACCATATCAAGGTGACCCTGCTCTATATTTTCCAAAAAATACATTTTTCTACTCTTCCTATAAAGAAGAGTTCAATGTTGCTAAGCAGCAATGTAAAAAAATTAATTTAGATATTTCAGAGAAAGATCTTACAATATCAAATTTAAAAAAAGCACTTTGTGAGGCTGGTTTTCAGGCTGACTATGTTGACTCCAAATTTAATAAAGAATTACTGAAGACATCTGATAAGATTGAAAAGCCATATTGACTTAACAGGTTGCTACACACGGGGAAATTACTTGATGCATTCGTAATTTATAGTGAACAAAGTGTTTCAGAACCTCTTAATTTTGGAACAAAATCAGAAAATCTCATTTATTAGCCTATTAGCTTTTTAAAGAGATATGCTTTATTCCAAAAAGTGTTCAAGAAGTAGAATTTTGAGATTCTCTCAAACCCTTAGGACTTCTTGAACAATAAAATTTCTTTTATAAGATAAAAATTTACTTTTTAATAGAGTCTTTAAAATCTTTCATTTTTTCATCTTCTTTAACATCTTTTGCTTCTTGTTTAGTTTGTTCAACTTGTTTTTTAACTTTTACTTTTACGATTTGTTGTTCATTGTTAACCTTGTCATTTACTTCAAGTGCTACTAAACTTGTAAGACCTACTAATACTAATGCTAAACTTTTTACGATAATTTTCATTTTTAATTTCTCCTATTTTTTATGTGGTGGAAGTATATATAAGAAGTGTTAGTTAAGTATAAGTTCTATTTTCATTTGATGTTTAATAGAGTTTCCATTATAATTTTCATCTTTTCAAAAGAACTAATTACACTTAAGAGGTAAAAATGTCAAAGATTTTAAAACTATTTTTTATTACCATTTTCATAATTTTATTAACAGGATGTCTAAATAAACAAGTAGAAAAACAAGATATAAAAACAGAAACAAAAAAAGAAATTGAAAGCAAACAAGAAAAACCAAGTAAAGCAGAAGTTAAGAAAACAGTAAAAACTAAAAAGATTAAAAAAACATATAAATATTGCTATAAACATAGAAAAGATATGCTTTTTGCAAAAAAATATATCTTAACTGAATTTAACAAAGCCTACTTTGATAAAAAAGATATTGTAGGAGCAAAGGCTCAACTTTTTCTAGTAAAGAGTAAATCCCCAACTATTTTTGCAAAAAATATTAATGCAGCGCTAAGCGTATATGATGAAAACTATAATAAAGCTAAAAAAAATAGCTGTAATATTAGAGCCTTTAAAACACACCCACTAACACAAATAAAAAGTAAGATAAAAGCAGGTGAGAAATGAAAAAACTTATAATTATAAGTTTATTAGTAACTTTAAATACACTTTTCGCTCAAACTGAAAATATTAATACTATTGATAATTTACTTTTAAAAATAAACCAAACAAAAAATCCAGTTGAGAAAAAACAACTCATTGAGAAACTAAAAATAAAACTTGCGAATAAAAATAAAAAAGTTCAAGAGGAATCAAATGCGATTATCAAAGCAAAAAGTAAACTTCCTACTAAAACTTTTAGTTTAGAAAAATAGATATGAATAAAAAACTAAAAATCCTATTACTTGAAGATGATACTGTTTTAGCAAGTAGTTTACTTGATTTACTAGAAGAAGAGAACTATGATGTTACTTTGGTAAATGATGGTGAAGAAGTACTTGAAGCAACATATGAAGAGAAATATGACTTATATTTATTTGATATAAATGTTCCTTTATTAAATGGAAAAGAAACATTAAAACTTCTAAGAGATGCCCAAGACAACACTCCTACATTTTTTATAACTGCACTTATTGATACAAAATCTACCCTTGAAGGTTTTGATTGTGGATGTGATGATTATATAAAAAAACCTTTTGATCCAGATGAACTTCTTGCACGTGTTAAAGCCACATTAAAAAGAAGAAATCCAACTATAAACTATAAGAATATTAGTTTTGATTTACTTGAAAATAGAGTTTTTCAAGACGAAAAAGAAGTAGCACTAGGAAGCGTAGAAAAAGATGTATTTTCCCTTCTTATTAAAAATATAGGGCTTACAGTAAATAAAACTGATTTTTTTGACTATATGAATAAACCCTCAGATACAGCACTTAGAGTTTTGATAAGTAAGCTAAAAAAAACATTTGATTTAAATATCACAAATATAAAAGGTATAGGATACAAACTTGAAGAACTATGAGAAGAAATCCTTACTAACAACTACTTTTTTGTTTTTTATTCCTTTGATTAGCTTCGCTTTTATCGTACTTTATATGTATCATCAAGATAGAATAAAATATATAAAAGAGAATATTTTATATCAGATGAAAGACTATACTTTTGATTTTCAAAGTGATAAATTTAGTTTAGATATTGTTGAATATAGTGATAAAAAAGAGACTTTTAAAATCTACGAGTGTGATGGAGGTTTATGTGCTTATTTTAAAACACCATCAAAAAACCCTTACCTTTTAAAAGTAATCTATGATAAAAACAAATATGAGAAAGTTTATAATGACTTTTTGATGAAAATATTTAAATTTAGTATTGTTATTTTCATTTTTATACTTCTTATATCTATAGCCTTTGCCATGTACTCAATAAGACCTATGAAAGAGGCTGTAAATCTACTAGAGACATTCTTAAAAGACTTGATACATGATTTAAATACTCCTGCTACATCTATTTTATTAAACACAAAACTTTTAAGAAGAAAAGGTGATTTTAAAGAGATTGAGAGAATAGAATTAAGTGCTAAAACAATCTCATCTTTATATAAAAATTTAGAATTTATAAATCCTCAACAAATTATAAAAGATGAAGAAATCTCACTAAAAGAACTAATTGATAATAAAATAGAGCTTTTAGAAAAGCTATATCCAAGAGTCTCTTTTGAAAAGCTACAAGATGATTTAACTATCAAAAGCAACAAAAATGCAGTTGATAGAATCATAGACAACCTTCTAACAAATGCTTGTAAATATAACAAAAAAAATGGAAAAGTAATCATAAGTATAGAGAATAATAGCCTTATCATAGAAGACACAGGTGTAGGAATAAAAGATACAAATAAAGTATTTCAAAGATACTATAAAGAGAATGAAAATGGTCTTGGTATTGGAATGAGTATTGTAAGAAAGCTTTGTGATATATTAGAAATACAAATAGATATTAGAAGTGAAGTTCAAGTGGGAACGAAGGTAAGCCTTACATTCCCTAAATAATCCTATATTATTTACTTTTTAAAACATGCTCCTCTACTACCCAGTTCGCGAAAGGTATTGAAGATGTAAATGCAGGACTTACTGCATTTAAAACATGTACTGAATTTTCATCAGATTCAACAACAAAATCTTGCACTAGCTCTAATGTGTTTTTATTTAACAATTGAGCTCTAATTCCTGGCGTTGACCATGAATCAAAACCTTTATGGTCCATTTTTTTGTTACTTAATGTTTGAGCTAATCCTTTTAAATGAGAAAGTGAATACTTTCTCATCTCTGCAAAAGCCAAACTTCTAAAGCCAAAGGCATTTGTAATAAACAGTTTTGATTCATAATACAGAATCTGAATAAACTCTTTTAAAGAGAAGTTATCAAAACCTTTGTAATTTTCTCTCCAAAATGCAGGAATAGCTGTAGGCCCAATCTTACTTTCATTATCTACAGTTAAAGTATAATGAACTCCCAAAAATGGGTTTTCTAAATTTGGCACAGGATAAATATTTGTTTTAAGATTCGATTCATTTTTTTTATCTTTTAAATAAATACCTTTAAATGGAATAATCACATAATCTTTTGAAAAACCAAAATCTCTAGCAATATTATCAGCATATAATCCTGCACAATTAATCACTTTTGTAGTTTGAAAATCTCCAGCACTTGTAGATACAACATTGCTATTACTTGAAATATATTTACAATCTAAAAGTAACTCAACTCCCATTTCTTCAATAACTTTTGCAAACTCTTTTGTTACTTCTTTTGGATTTACTGTTGCTGTACTTGGACATAGAAGTGCTTTTTTATAAGTTTTAATATTTGGATAAAGCTCAGATAATTGTTTTTCGTCCAACCATATAAGCTCAACTCCATTAATATCTCCTCTTCTTTTAAGTTCTTCTAATCCCTCAACTTCTTTATCATTTGTTGCAACTACAACTTTTTGACACTCATTAAGTTGTAATCCTCTGCTTTTAACAAACTCTTTTAAAGCTGCATTTCCCTCTTTTGTGAACTTAGCTTTCAAAGAATTTGCTGTATAGTAAAAGCCTGCATGAAGAACCCCTGAATTTCGTCCTGAACTATGAAAGCCTACTTCATTTTCTTTTTCTATCACCAAAATTTTGCTTTGAGGGAATCTCTGTTTTAAGTTTTTAGCAATATTTAATCCTATAATACCTGCCCCTATAATCAAATAATCATACATCTTAAAACCCCAATTCTTCATCTACTAAAATCAATACTATTCTATCTTTTTCATCTGCTTTTATATAAGTAAATTTATTTGCAGCATTATCTAAATTGTGTCTTGGTTCTTTTCCCATTTCAATAGCTTTTTTATTCATTCTATCAATATTTTTAACAGCAGCTACATTCATAACCCTATCAAAGCCTTCTTCTACAGAATTTACAATTTTATTTTTTCCTACAATTACTAAAACCTTTTTAGGTCCAAAAATCATAGCTGCGACTCTATTTCCACTGCCATCTGCATTTACTAGTTTCCCATCTTTAGTTAATGCATTAGTACCTGTAACATATAAATCAGTAAGCATACCTTCTCTTCTTCTCTTTGTATTTTCTTCCATAGAAATACCTTTTTCATACTGATTGTATAAAGTAATATTTTTATTATTTACAAGAAAATCAAGTAATCCAATCTGCCCAACAGAAGTAGAACCTCCAAGACCTACAGAGATTCCCTCCTTTATATAAATCTTTGATATTTCTAAAGCTTCTTTTTTATCTTTTGCGTTATGTACTTTGTAACCACAACTTTCAAGTGTATTAATTAGCTTTTGCATAAGCTCTCTCCTCCTTTGATAAAATTTTATGCATTACCATAGATACAGCAAAAATCCCAAATCCTAAGATATGCGTATTTTGAATTAAACCTAAATAACTTTCAAGACCAAAAGCACTATCAGGAGTAAGTAAAAGAACAGCTGCAACAGCAAATACAACTCTTTCTAAAATACTCATTTTTTTATCCCAGTATCCTTCCATAACAATGGAAAATGCCATGATTCCAAATAAAGCAAATCCAAATACCTCAAATCTCTCAAACCAAGTACCATTGATAAGAGGAGTGAAGGCAAAAAGTAGTGGAATAATATACATACCTTTTCCAACTTTCCAAGAAGTCATACCTGTAGCCATTGGTGGTGTTTTTGCAATTGCAGCTGCTGCAAATGCTGCAAGACACACAGGTGGTGTAAGGTTAGAATCTTGTGATAACCAAAAGATTATCAAGTGTGCTGATAATAAATACATAGTAACTTCAGGAATTTGAATACCTGCATTTACTAAAGCTGCCATTTCAGGACTTAGCATAAGACCAACTAATGCTGGTGCTGATAGTACCGATAATACAACATAAGATGCAGTTACAGGCAATCCCATCCCTAAAATAAGAGAAGCAATAGCAACTAATACAATTGCGATTAATAGTGAATTACCAGACCATTCCATAATTAACTGAGAGAAAGTAATACCAATACCTGAAATATTAATAATCCCTACTATGATTCCAACTGCAATAAGTAAAACACCTGTTACAATCATATTTTGAGAACCAAGGGCTAAAGCACCTAAAATCTCTTTTATACCCATTCTTTTATTTTTTGTAAGATATGAAGATAAAACAATTGCAACTATTGCAATACCAGCTGCATAAGTAGGAGTAAATCCATAAATTAATAATCCAACTAAAGTAGAAAGTGGAATAATAAAGTGAAAACCTTCTCTTAAAATAGGAAGGATTTTAACATCACTTTTTTCACCTCTTACATTATTTTCTTTTGCATGAATATTTATATAAAATGCAATAGAAGCAAAATATAAAATAGCAGGTAAAATAGATACAGAAATAATAGTAACAAATGGAATATGAGTCATCTGAGCCATGATAAAAGCCCCTGCTCCCATAATAGGAGGCATGATTTGTCCACCCGTACTAGCTGCTGCTTCAACTGCTGCTGCGAATTTGGATTTGAATCCTGCTTTTTGCATCATAGGAATTGTAATAGATCCAGTTGATACGGTATTTGCAACTGCTGAACCTGAGATTGTTCCCATCATAGCTGAAGAGATAACAGCAACATGACCAGTTCCACCTGTATATTTACCAGCAACAGCATTTGCCACATCTACTATAAAGTCCCCTGCTCCTGATTTTAATAAGAAAGCAGCAAAAAGAATAAACATAAATACATATGTTGAAGAAATTGTTGCAATTGGACCAAATAAACCTTCATTTGTATAGAACATTCTATATAAAAATCTATCTACAGTCATTCCACCAAAAGCAAAAACACCTTCAAAATGCTGACCTAAAAATAGCAAATATGCAATACAAAACACGATAATGGAAGGAATTACATAACCTGTTGATTTTCTAACCATCTCAATAGCTAAAACAATTGTCATTGAAGCTACTATTAAATCACTTGTTCTCATTTGACCATTAGCAACGGCATAAAGGCTCTCTTCAAAAGCCATCATATATATAAAAGTAGCCAATGACAAAACTGCAAAGACTAAATTTAAAATGGAAACTTGATTTTCATTTTTACTTGCTTCATATGTCAAAAATCCAAGTGAAGCCAAAAGTGCAAAGTGCGCGGAGTTAAACCATAAATCACTTAATCCACCCCAAACATTTATACCAAAATGAAATAATGATATAAAGATTGCGTAAATAAAGGTAATTTCTTTAAAGTATTTTATTTTTATCATCTTTTTTTCCTAAAATATATAAACTACATAAACAATTTATAATTACTTATATAATCCATACACCAAAAGAAGAAATCTTCTTTTGGTATGTCTATTTCTTAAAATTATTTTGCCATTAAAGTAGCTGGGATTTTAATACCTTGTTCTTTATAAAATCTTACTGCACCTGGATGTAGGGGCATAGGAAGACCTGAAATTGCTTTGTCTAAACTCATTGCTTTTGTAGCTTTATGAACACTATTTAAAAATGGTAAGTTTTCATAAATCGTTTTAGTTAAAAGATATACTGTCTCTTCTGGTGTATCTTTTGTAACAACTAATAAGTTTGGTTGTGCGATTGTATTGATATCTTCTGTTTGTCCTGGATATGTACCTGATTTAATAGTAAATGGAGTCCATACAGGATAGTTGTCGTTGATTTTCTTTAAATCTTTTTCATTAAAATCTAAAACTTTAATTTTATCATTTCCAATAGAAGCAAAAGCATTTGTAACAGCTGATGTTGGAGGTCCTGAGGGAGTGTTCATACCATCGATTTTACCATCTTGAAGAGCAGTTGATGAGGGAGTATACCCTAAGTATTGAATATTCATTTTATTAAAGTCTACATCTAATGAGCTCATAATAGTTTCAGCTGAAACCCTTGAACCAGAACTTCTTCCACCAATTGAGAATCTTTCATCATAAAGATTTTGTAAATCCATAATATTTCCAGTTTTAGCAAACTCTTTTCTTATAGTAAACTGCTCAACATTTTGCCATAACATAGTAATAGATCTTAAGTTTTTCTTTGGCTGACCTTCATATTTAGCTTTTCCTTGCCAAGCCATAGAACCAAAAAGCCCTTGTAAAATAGCAAAGTTTACTTCACCTTTTTGAAGCATATCTACATTTTCACCACTTCCAGCAGATGTGATAGCAGAAAATGTTGTTTTATGTTTTTTTGCTAATTTAAGTGAAGCAATAGTTGCAATTCCAACACCTACTGGATAGTAAGTTCCACCTGTACTTGCCGTTGCAATTACATACTTAGACTCTTTTTTTGCTGCATTGGCACCAGTAATCATTGTAGCTGTGATTGCTGATGTAACAAAAAGTTTTTTTAAGATTGATATTTTAGACATCTTATTTCTCCTTAGTTTTTGTACTAGAAGAAGTATAACACATTTTGAAACAAAATTGTTTCAAAATTGTTTCAAATTTATAAATTTGTTTTAAACATCCTTATTTATGGGAGATTTATCATTTATTATATACAAAAAATCTATTAACTTTGAAACTTTACAGAATCTATATTTACTTAAAATCAAATATAAATAATGATTTAAAATATAAAATTATTACAATTTGACATAAAAACAATACTACTAAAATTTAATTGCTAAAATAACTTGACAATAAAAATAAAAGAATATAAAATACATTGTATATATAGGATTAATTATGTTTAAAAATAAAACTATAAGATATTCTTTAGAAAAAAATGAAATTCTGAAGAGAGATAGAAATATTAGTTTTGAAGATGTGATTTTAAGTATTGAAGAGGGTAATCTATTGGATGATATAGAACATCCAAATAAAAACAAATATCCAAATCAAAATATTTTTATAATTTTAATAAAAATAAAAGATTATGTATATTTAGTTCCTTATGTAGAAGATGAAAAATCAATATTTTTAAAAACGATTATACCTTCAAGACAAATGAATAAAAAATATAATAAAGGAGCAAAAAATGACTCTTGACAAATTTGAAAATGATATTTTGCAAAGTGTTGAAAATAACGAATGGGAAAGCAGAAACAATAAAGAAGATAGATTAAAAGAACTACAGTCATACATAAAAAATCAAAAGAAAAAAGCAATATCTATAAGAATAAATGAAAATGATATTTATGAACTAAAAAAGAAAGCTTTAGAAAACTCTATCCCATATCAAACACTAATTCAGATGCTTATACATCAGTTCGCTTCTAATAAAATCAAATTAGATGTATAAAGAAAAACAATACTAAAAAAGGGTGTGTTAGTTCTAATTCAATTAGTATTACAAAGTTCTATTACTCAACTATATAACCAAGCCCTTTCTTAGAAACAATAAAGTCATCATCTGATACTTTATCTTTTACTCTTTTAATAACTGTACGCATTGTGGCATCTGAGGTATTTGAGTCATTCCAGATGAACTCTTTTAGGTACTCTTTTGTTTTTATCTCTTTTATATTTGTGATTAGAGCTTGTATTAATAATGTCTCTTTTTTTGATAGATTTATTAGCTCATCATTTTTGTATAATAAATTTGTTTTTCTATTATATGAGTAGGTCTGATTTAGCTTTATTACTTCATCTAAGTCTTCTTGTTTTGATGATTTATCTTCTAGGACTTTTGTTTTTACTTTTTTTAACATTTCCATTACTGTTTTTACTTCTAGGGGTTTAACGAAATATGAGATTACATTTAGTCCTATTGATCGAAATAGGTATTCTTCATCTTTATATGCTGATACTATGATGAACTTTTGATTTTCATTTAAAACTGTTATATCATCAATCATTGAAAGACCATCTTTATTTGGCATTTTTATATCTGTTAGAACTAAGTCAAAGGTTTTATTTTCATCATGATATTTTTTATATAGCTCTAAACCTTGTTCTCCATCACAAGCGATTTGCACTTCATCAAAAATCGTATCTAAATAAAACTCCAATATTTCTCTTGCATCTTCTTCATCTTCTACTAATAAAACTCTTGTAATTATTTCACTCATTTTTTATATCCTGTTTCAAATATTTAATGTGATTATAAACTTCACACCATCTTTTATATTTTCAACTTGAATTTTTCCTTTCATATTTGTCTCAATTATTGATTTTGTCATATAAAGCCCTATTCCCGTACCTTGAGTCTCAAACTTTGTAGTAAAATAGGGTTCAAAAATCCTATCTATTATATCATTTTTAATATTATCACCGTTATTTAAGATTTCTATTTTTAGTTTATCATCTTGTTTCTTTACTACTATTTTGATAGTTGCATCAAACTTTTTATTCTCTTTTTTGATTAATAAAGCATCTTTTGCATTGTTTAAGATATTCAGTAATGCTTGCTTTAATTCATTTTCATAGTTAATGATTATTATATCTTCACATTCAAACTCTATTCTAACACCATCACTTTCATACTGATTTTTTATCATATATAAAAGTGTGTTTATACAATCTTTTATGCTAAATTTATCTTGAGTTTTTGAGGGTTTATAGAAGTTTCTAAAATCATCTATTGTTTCACTCATATACTCTATATGTTTATTTGCTTTATTCATAAACTTATCTAGTTTTTGCTCACTAACTGCTTCATTTTTATAGTTATCTCTTAAAAACTGCATGATTAAAGAGATATTATTTAGAGGCTGCCTCCACTGGTGTGCTATATTTCCAAGCATTTCTCCCATAGCTGCTAACTTACTTTGTTGAATTAAAATTCTATCTTTTTCTCTATTTTTCTTTACTTCATCTTCAACTTTTAGTTTTAGGTCTTCTTCACTTAACTTGATTTTTGTTATGTCATTTATATAACCGTAAAAATGAGAAACTTTTCCTGAATGATTTTTGATAAGTATTACTCTTGATGAAATCCATCTAGTTTCATTTGCTGCATTTTTTACTCTACATACAACTGTAAAATTTGGAAGATCATTTTTAAGTGCTGCATTTATTGCTACTTGAACTTTGTTTGTATCTTCTTTATGAATTAGATTTAAAAAATTCATTTCTTTTTGTTCAAAATTCTTTTTTGTATAGCCAAAAGACTTAATACTATTTGAGATATATTGAACTGATAAATTCTCATCATTTTTAAGTTTAAAGATTACGATTTTCCCATCTTCAACAAGATATTCAACATCTAAAAGTTCTTTTTTCATTCTTTTATTTTTATCTATATCCATTGACATCATAAGCATTCTATCTAGTTCGTTTTTGTCATTTACAAAGGCTTTTCCACGTGCAAGTACCCATTTGAAACCATCATTTTTTGTTTTTAGTCTATACTCACAAATAAAAGTATCATCAACTTTTGCAAAGATTTTATCAAAAAGCTTTTCTACATTTTTTTTATCTTCATTATGAATTAGTTCAAACCAATCTGAAAATGTTTGTAATTCTTGCTTTTCATAAGCAAACATTTCAAGCCATTTATCAGAAAAGTATATCTTTTTAGTTTTGAAATCAATATCCCATAATCCATCATTTGAAGCAATAATAGCAAGTTCAAATCTTTTTTTCCAATGCTCCAAAGATAAAGTTTTACCTTCAAGTTCATCATTGTATTCATTGAAAATATTTTTAATAAAATTAGAGAAGATATATGTAAAAAGTATAAAAACAGTAGTTATAATTATAATCAATGTTGATATTTGAAAAAACTGATTTAGATACTCTTTTTTTATTTGTTTTACAGTATATTTCATTTCATCGTTGATTTCATTTTCATCATAAAAACTTACTATCAAAAAATTATACTTATCATAAAAGTAGGTATAATCTTTAAATTTTTTATTATATTCATAATCTTTAAAATAATGTTCTAAAATCTTATATGAGATATTATCATCTTTATTTTTAAGTAGTTCATTAGATTTTATATTTTTTTTCTTAGCATTAAAATTAAAAGTATCTTGGGAGATAATATCATAAAACCATATATCATAATTTTGATTTGAAATTGTGCTCATTATAGAGCTTTTAGTGATTTCTTTTATGGAATTAATAGTAGAAAATGAACCCACAAAATACTCATAGCCATTTATAGTTATCTTATCAAAAAAGCTTAATCTAACTGTTCTTTTTAAATCATCCTTCCAATATTGAAGGTTACTTTGCCCTTGAGAGTAAATATACTTCAATGTTATATTTTCATGATTTTTTGTATCTGAATTAAATATTAACTTTTGTAAATAACTAATTGAATCTTTTCCATATAAAATATTTAGATTATCTTTTGTAAATACTACTAGTTCTATGTGGTTTTGTTTTTCTATTTTTTGTAAATAATCTGTAAGTAAATCAAACTTTGATAAAGAGTTTGATTCTAAATAACCAATAGCTTTATAAGTTACTTTTTTTAATAAAGTTTCTTCTTCTAAAAAGCCTTCTTTTAGCTGCTCTTCTACTTTTGACTTAAAATCAATAATTTGTTCTTTTTTTTCAAACTTATAGCTTAAAAAAGATTTTTGTTTTAAAAGATCTATTTCTCTATTTTCTTTAGCTTCTAAAATAAAATATGAAATTACAATAAATAAACTTGCAAATATCATTATAAATATCACAGGGATTTGAGAAAAAAGCTTTTGTATATCATAAAGAGTGTATTTTTTTTCATTTTTAAAAAGCATTTAATCTTATCCTATATATTTTTAATCTATAATTCTAAAGTTTCAAAATTGTTTCAATTGTTTAGATTATATTGAAACTTTTTATAAAGCAAAGTTAAGGAGTAACTATGATACATATTTTTACAGCACTAATTCCTATCTTTTCGCTGATTATGATTGGTTACTTCTTAAAAAAAATCAAATTCCCATCAAAAGAGTTTTGGCCTCAAGCTGACAAATTAACATACTTTATTTTGATGCCATCACTTTTGATTTATAAACTCTCAACTGCAAACCTTAAAGGAGTAGATGGATTAAACTTTGTAGCTACTGCAATTTTTGCTATTAGCTTTGTTTTTATACTTCTAATTATAATAAATAAACTATTCAAATTCAAAGGTGATGCTTTTACATCTATTGTACAAGGTGGTATTAGATTTAATACATACGTTTTTTTAGCTTTAGTTGATTCTATTTTTGGAGATAAAGGTCTTGTTTTAGCAGCAATATTAATGACTTTTGTTATTCCATTTATAAATATACTTTGTATTTCAAGTTTTGCACTTTATATAAATAACAATAAATTAACTTTTATATATTTGCTTAAATCAATAATCACAAATCCTTTGATAATAGCTTGCTTCATAGGAGGTATGATAAATTTTTTAGGGGTACAGCTTCCTGTAATAGCAGATAAAATATTAGCCATTTTAAGCTCAGCAGCACTTCCACTAGGACTTTTATCAGTTGGCTTTGGACTTGTTCTAAAAGAGATAAACTCATCTAAAAATGAAATATTTAATGCAAATTTAGCAAAGCTAATCATAACACCCATAATCATGTTTTTAGTAGCTAAACTTTTTAATTTAGATGACTTTATGATTTCAATACTTATCATCTTTGCGGTACTTCCAACAGCACCCTCCTCTTTTGTACTAGCAAGACAACTTGGTGGAGATATAAACTTAATGTCTTCAATTATAACAGTACAAACTTTACTATCTATACTGTTTATAATCTTTGTTTTAAACTATTTTGTCTAAAAATAAACTTATATAAATAAGCCAAGTATCAACTTAAAAGCTAAAATAGATAATAAAACTTTTAAAACAATAGCAAACTTTTTTCCATCTATTTTATTTCTTAGTTTTGTTCCTACATATGAGCCTAAAATAGCAGCTATTATCATAACTGTTATAAGTTCTATATAATCAAAAAATACAAAACCAAAATAGATAAATACAAGTATTTTTAAAAGATGAGATATGCTCATCAAAGCAGCACTTGTGGCTACTACTTTATTTTTATCAATATAGTCTTTATAAAGTAAAGTAAGTGTCAAAGGTCCAGTTGCACCAACAACTACGGATAATCCTGATTGAAAAAAGCCTAAGATATAGTAGTTTTCAAACTTTTTGATTTTGTTATTAAACTTTTTTGACCATAAAGATAGAAGTATATAAATTCCTATGAACAAAGGAACATACTCTAGTGAAATAACTGAGACTATACTAGCAAAAAGACCTACTCCTAAAAGTGAGCCAATTAAAAACTTTGGAATAGTTTCATACTGTATATCTTTGTATCCAAAAACTGCTCGGCTTACATTGCTTGACATTTGAGTTAGACCATGTACTGGAATTATGGCATTTAAAGGTAAAAAAGATGGAAGAACAGCAATCAACATCATACCACCACCAAGACCTACAATAGCAGCAATAGCAGATGTAAAAAACGTGACTAAACCTAAGATAATCTCTGTCAAAATAAATCTCCAAAATATTTTATATATTTAAGATACTAAATTAAGGCTTTATTATCAAAAAAAAGCTACAATCCGATTTTAAATCACGACAGGAGAATACCTTGGATATTTACCAATGGATAGGCTTTGTGGGAATGGCATTTGTTGTTTTTGCTTACTTACTTTTACAAATGGATAAATATACTATTAGATCAATTCAGTATCAACTTTTAAACCTTGTTGGTGCTATCTTACTTTTAATATCTCTTTTTGTACACTTTAACTTGGGTTCTTTCATAATCGAAGTATTTTGGATAGGAATTACTATTTATGGAATAGCAAAAAATATAAGAGAAAAAAAGAATAAAAAAAAGGAAGAAGAATGAAATATATAATATTTATAAGTTTAGTGTTTTCAAATATTTTATATGCTAATTACTCATTTAATAATCAAAATGCAAAAAATATCGATATGCATGGAGGAAAAGGCGATAAACTAATTGATTCAAAATCAGCTTTTACAAATCAAAATTTTAACTCTTTATCAATAGGAGTAAATAAACCTAAAAAGCCTAATGCACCGAAACCTTTAATACCTCAAAACAAACCTAAACCTACTAAAAAAACTACTCAAAACAAATAAAAACTAAATAAGAAATCAAAAAAGTGCTTGACACAAGTTTGATTTCTTGTTAATATTCCAACAGACCAACTGGTTGGTTTTAAAATAAATAACAAGAATTTAAAGGAATATAATGTCAAGATTAATAGATAGTATAAATAAATATCAAGAAGATTTTAGAAAAAGAGTCCCTGAAAATCTACAAGAAACAATGCTAAATGCAACACAAAAGCTAAAAGAGCAAAAATTATCAAAAAATGCTTTGAAAGTATCAGATATAGCAAAAGATTTTACTTTAAAAAATGCAATAAATAAAGATGTAAATTTAAATAAATTACTTGAAGAAAATGAATTTGTAGTTTTAAATTTCTACAGAGGAGCATGGTGTCCATATTGTAACTTAGAATTAAAAGCATTTGAGTCTATAAATGAACAACTGTTAAACAAAAAAGCAAAACTTATAGCTATTTCTCCTCAAACTCCAGATGCAAGCTTAACAACAAAAGAGAAAAATGAGCTAAGTTTTGAAGTTCTAAGTGATACAGATAATAAAATAGCAAAAGAATATGGACTAGTGTTTTCACTTGCAGATGAGCTAAAACCTATATATGAAAAATTTGGAATAGATATAGTTGGCTCAAATAATGATGACACATTTAACCTTCCCATGCCTGCAACGTATGTAATAAATAAAAACAAAGAAATACTATATGCCTTCATAGATGAAGACTACACAAGTAGAAGTGAACCCCAAGAAATTTTGGATATAATTAGCAAAAACCAATAAGGTGTAAGCAAATGCAAGATGTAAGAAGTAGATTGATTGAAGCCACATTTCAAGAAGTCTTTTCTAAAGGATACCAAGCAGCTTCACTAGCTCATATACTAAAAAGAGCTGATGTAAAAAAAGGTGCTATGTATCACTACTTTCCTTCAAAAAAAGAGATGGTTTTATCTATGATTGATGAAAAAATAAAATTAAGAATTGAAAATAAGTGGAAAGACTTAGCAAGTACTGAAGAGAATATTATAGATTCACTTATATCAATTTTAGAAGATATTAATAGTTGGGATTTAAAAAATGGATGTCCTTTAGGAAACTTACTTCAAGAATCACTTGACCATGATGAGGACTTTGCAAAAGCCTTAACTACTATTTTAGATGAATGGAAAGAGTTTTTTTCAAACATCTTGCAAAAAGCAAAAGATAAAAAACAAATAACTCAAACACTAGATACAAAAACTTGTGCCACTTTTTTAATAGCTTCAATTGAAGGTGCTTTACTTCTTAGTAAAAAACATGAAAATGAAAAAGATTTTGAAGATACAATGAAACACTTAGTATCTTATATAAATTCATTTAGAGTTTAAACTAAATACCTTAGTATTTTAGTTTAAACCTTATATCTATGATACTTTAGAATAAGCTTCTTTCTCTTTTTGAATTAATACATTTGCTAAAAAATCATATGCTTCAGCCCAAGCATTAGCTACCTCTGAAGTACAAGCTTCACCTAAAACCTCTTTGAAAGCTTGAAGTAAAGAGTCTTTTACCATAGGATAGTGCTTAGCTTGGATATTTGTTTTTACGTGAGCACTTACCATTGTTTCTATTCCTTTTGTAAGATTGTCTAACTTATCAATATTGCTTGCATAAGCATAAATTGCATTTGCTAATTTTTTAGGCTGTTCTTCTGTAGCATCTTTAAATAAAATCTTTGTTTCTGGATACTTTGTAAATAAAATCTCATACATTGTATTTGTAATTTCATCTTTTTTATCTCTTACAATTGGAGCAGTTGCTTTTATAATTTCTATTGTTTTTTCATTCATAATTTATTCCTTTTTTAATAATTTGGCGAAGTTTAGCAAAATAGGATACTTTTTGTCTTGATTAGAATCAAGATAAAAATAATACAAGACTTTTCTGATATAATTTCAAAAATTCAATAGATATTATAAGGTATAAATAAATGGCAAAAACATATAAATTTATTTCGTGGAATGTAAACGGTATTAGAGCAGTTGATAAAAAAGAGGCTTTAAAATGGGTAGATGAAGCAAATATTGATTTACTTGGTATACAAGAAACAAAATCAATGAAATCACAAATCCCTGAGTCAATCTTTGACAAAAAGTACAAAACACTATTTGCTAGTGAATCAGCTATCAAAGGAAGAAGTGGAACAGCACTATTTACAGATATAGAAACAACTTTTGAGTGCAACTGTCCTAGTGTAGATGTGCTTGATGAGGGAAGAATAAATGAAGTTCATTTTACTTTAGGTGAAAAAGATATAGCATTTTTCAATGTATATTTTCCAAATGGTCAATCAAAAGAAGAAAGACTTACATATAAAATGGAGTTTTATGATAGATTTTTAGAACACTGTGAAAATCTAAAAAAAGAAGGAAAATCTATCATAGTTTGTGGAGATGTAAATACAGCTCACACAGAAATCGACATCGCAAGACCAAAAGCAAATGAAAAAAAATCAGGTTTCTTGCCGATGGAAAGAGATTGGTTAACTAAGTTCTTAGAACATGGTTATCTTGATACATTTAGACTTGTAAATGGTGATATAAAAGATAAATATTCATGGTGGTCATACAGAGCAAATGCTAGAGGAAACAATGTTGGCTGGAGAATCGACTACTTTTATATAAGTGAAGATTTAAAAGATTTTGTAAAAGATGCTTATATCTTAGATGATGTTATGGGAAGTGATCATTGTCCTATCGGACTTGAGATTGAGTTATAAGAGTTATCCTCTTATAACTTAAACAGTTTTAAAACATCTTGGGCTTGAACAGTATAATCAGGCTCATCCTCATAAGGGTCTACTTCTTTATAAACTATAGTCTCAAGTGGGTTTTTCCACTGATTTCTTTGCTCTATCTTATCATAAGATGTTGGTAATATTATAGAGTTTACTCTGTAAACAGCAGCTAACTGCATAGGCCCACAATCTATTCCTAAAAATAAATCAAGAGCAGCGATTTTTTCTACTAAATCAGCTACAGAAGTTTTGCCTGCAAGATTTTCATAGTTTGTAATACCATTTGCTTGAAGTTCTTCTTCTATCACACTACAAATATCAACTTCATTTTTACCACCAAGAAGTACAATATCATACTTAGCAGATAAAGCAACAGCTACTTTAGCAAACTCTTGCGGTGGCCATCTTTTAACATCTGCATAAGTTGAACCTGGGTGAATACCAAAAGTAGGTTTTTTAAACCACTGAGGTTTAAAGTGAAGCATCAAATCCCCTGCTTTATATGAAGTATCTAAAGTTTCATTTACAAAGTTATTGTACTTTTCAACTTGATGAATATCTTTGTTGTTTGAAGTATAACTTACTTTCTTTTTTGCATTTACAAAATAAACAAAAAACTTAGATAAAAAACCATCTTTAAAAGAGATAACTAAATCTTGTTCATCAAAACTTTTAGCCATTCTAAAAAGTGAAATAAGAGTAAACAAACTCTTAGAAGTCTCCTCAACAACAAGGTTTTTAACTCTTTCATCTTTAGAAAAAAGTTGAGTAGAAACACTAGAACCTACAAAAGTAACTTCAGCGTTTCTATAATGCTTCAAAAGATTCTCAATAGCAGGAGTAATCAAAACAGTATCTTCAATCAATTCAGGTAGTTCAACCAATAACTTCATCTATCTTCCCAATGTATAAATATTTTATATATAATATACATAAATTTTCTTTGTATTAGTTGAGCTTTTTTGATTAATATAGCAATTTTATCATAGCTTTTTTTGAGTGTGTGAAGGGGTAACTTTTATGAAATAGATTTAGACAATAAGATGAATGGTATGAAAAATCAAATTTTACATACCACTTTTTGATGTTTAAATATTTATTTTTCGTATCATGATTTGTGTTTGTTTTCAATATAAAAATTATCATACTGAATCATACCCTACTTCTATTAACTTCTTTAGTAACCCTAGATACTTCAAAAAGCAATTCATTGATATCTTTGTTTTTTTTGATTTCTTTGATACAAGAAAGTATTTCATTTAAGTGCCATATAGAAGGATTTCCTATATGAATTGGTGTTGGTAGATAAGATATATTTTCTTCAAAAAGTTTTCTTATATATTGTCTTGAATAGCCTAAAATAGATGCTACATCAGAAATACTTACTATATCAGGAGTTGCTTCTACTAGTTTGGCATCCTTTATGGCTTTTTTGACATCAGTTATTGCACTTTTTATAGCTTCATTTGCACTATTTGATTCTCTTGAAAAAGACAATGCTATCATTCCAAACTGACCTGTACTTATAATGGCATCATCACAAGCACTTTCATATAAACTATCTAAGTATTCATTTATATCTTTTGATATATTGGGAACTTTAAATATAAGTTCAAAATCATAATTTTTCATTTTTTACCTTTAGATAATACATTTATCAATTATATAAAATAAATATATTATTGTCAACTGACAACTAAATAAAAAATGCAGAGAAATTCTTATTTTATAAACACTCTAGCACCCTTAAGAAAACTACTGCTAAAATCACTCAAAAACAAAAGGCGTATATTATGAATGATTTTGATTTTCTAAATAAAGATACTTTTGAAGCAGATAAATACAAAGACATGGTTAAGTCTTATTATGAAAAAGACAAACCTACACAATGGTTTGACCATATTTATGAGAGTGCCAAAGGTGACTATACGAAGGTGTTTTGGGCTGACTTAGAGCCAAGTCCTTATCTTGTATCTTGGCTAAAAGAAAACCCTATAAACAAAGCGAATAAAAGAGCTTGTGTTATTGGCTGTGGAGTTGGTGATGATGCACAGGCTTTAAGTGAGTTTGGTTTTGAAGTTATAGCTTTTGATATTTCACCAAAGGCTATAGAGCTTTGTAAAAACAGATACCCTGATACAAAAGTGCAGTTTATAGTAGCTGATTTGTTTGACTATCCAAAAGAGTGGTTTGAGAGTTTTGATGTAGTTTATGAGTGTAATACGATTCAAGTTTTACCAGATGAATACAGAAAAAAAGCAAGAACTTCTATGACTTCCCTTCTTTCAAAAGATGGATATATTTTAGTTTCATGTAGAAGTAGAGATGAGCATGAAAAAGAAGATGAAATACCAAAACCTTTAAGTAAATCAGAAATAGATGAGTTCATAACAGTACAAAATCTAAAAGAGCAAAGTTTTTTAGCTTATGATGATGAGCAAGTACCAAGTGTTCCTCACTTTTTTGCAGTTTATAAAAAGTGATTTTTATTGTTCAAAAGGTCTGATTTTAGAGAATCTATAAATTCTACTTCTTGAATACTTTTTGGAACAAATTATATCTCTACATAAAGCTTATAAAGCCGATAAGTAAGATTTTCTGATTTTCTTCCAAAATTTAGAGTTTATAGGAGTTCTAACGTTGGACTTGAAAAACAAGGGTATGATTCCACTTGATAATTTCAAATTTTCATTTGAGCTTTTTTGTTCTAAAAAGTTAAAATAAACCGCAGTATACCCTTGTTTTTCTTCCAAGGTTTTAGCACTTTAAGTTAGTATACAATTCTGTATCTAATGGTTTCTGAATCTTTATGTACCATAGCCTAAACCCAATAAAAGTCATTGGAATACTTACGAACAATATAATAAAAGAAATTATAGCAAGATAAAAAAGATTTTTCTTATAATATGCTATAAGTGTAGATTTAACACGAATTTCATTTAAACTATTCTCATTAACAAGATTGTTTTTTTTGATTTCTTTTTCTAATTCAATATATTTTAATGATTGCTTATCTTCTGTTTGAGCTAGTTTATCAAGTATATCTAGATCATTAGAAGTAATAGATATCTTTTTTTCAATTAAATCCATTTCTCCAGTAAGATATATTATTTTTATATCTATTTCGTGTTTAAGGTATAAGGGGATAACAAAGAAAAAAATGGTAATTAACATGCTAGATATACTTAAAAACTTATAAAGATTGTCTGTTGGGATATTTGGGATATTCACTGATTATTTCCTATGCTAACGGTTGAATTGAAAAACGAGGAAAGATTCCATCTGATTATTCAATACCACTTTTAAATTCTACTTACAATTTATAACTTTAAAACCGCAAGTACACCCTCGTTTTTCTTTCCAATGTTTTGTTATCAATTAATATTTATGCACAAATCCATTGACCCTGAAATTATTTTTGCTATATGATTCTGTAACATTTAGAATAGTTTGATATTGACCTTCATTAACAATATCAAAGACTACAAATACATCATTATCTTTTGGATTAAATTTATCCATCATGTTTAAGGTGCCTCTTGCTTCAATTAGCTCATTTGTTTTTAGCAATGCTGGACCAGGTACTATTCTGTTATCAGAATTTTTTCTTGTTGATGGTATTTCACTCCAATTAAGAACTTGTGTGTAAGCCTTTTTGTCATTTTTATTCATACTTATTATTTTTATTGGAGGTTTTATTGAAAATGTTGATTGTCCAATATTTCGTATCCACATTACAATATTTTCACCATTTTTATTATTGGTGGCACTTATTTGAGCATCTATATAAATAGTATGTTTTGGAGTTAAATATTCTTGAATTTGAAAATAACCCAATATTGAACTTAATAGTGCACCCCATATTGCTAAATAAAAAACTATTTTATCTTTCACTATATACTCCATCCTTGATATAAATATTGATAACGTTTAAAATGAGCCAATAAATTGCCTGCAGGGTAATTTATTGACTCCACTGATTTGTTATGTTTATCGCTTACCTGATGCAAGTACAAAACCTAAAAATATAAATGTTAAAAATGAAGAAAATGCCTTTCCTATACTCATTTCATTATAAAGCCATATAGATAGTATGGCTATTATTGATGAAAATACCATAAAAATAAGTGTTTGAATTCTTCTCCATTCGTAAAAGTCCACAAGCTTAAACTTATCAACTATAAGTGCAATATATAGCGAGCATTTATTTACAATTAATAAAAGAGGAAGATAAAATACAATAGCTATTCCAATAAAAACTGATTGTACAATATTCGACTGTATTAGAATGTGTGGTAAATAAGCACCTATAAATCTAGCATCATCTAAATAAACAACACCTTTATTTAATAATCCACCTTTTAACAGTGGTGGCATAAGTAATGCTAAATATAATAACATGAACGTATAAAAATAAAAAAACATATTAAAGAAAGTTCGATTTAATTTTTCTTTATTTCTTGATCTTACATCATTTTCTTCTATGGATTCTAATGTGTTTTTTAATGATTTGTTTTCGGATGGAGATGGTATCCATGAAGAGTTTTTTCTAGCTAATTCAAGTATTATCGCAGCAATAATACTTGAAATAACTCCATAAAATATTGTTGTTAAAACATCATTCATTTGCTTCCTTTATTATGCTGTTTCTCAACGTATTTCATAAACTGCTTGAGTTCCACGTGCGTATTCATGGATATACTTACCTCTAATTTCATATTTAGCCTGTGTTCCTCTAGCATATTCATGAATCAGGTTGCCTCTAATTTCGTAGATTGCTTGTGTACCACGAGCATACTCATGAATTAAATTACCGCGAATCTCATATTTAGCTTGAGAACCACGCCCATACTCATAAATTCGTTTTCCATTGTATTGATTACTCATAATATTTTTCTCCAATGACTTGTTATATTTTAACTATTTGCTTTTCTCATTAATTCTGCTTGTAATTGCTTTTGTTTTTTTTCTGCAATAGGAATAAGGATATCCCGAACATCTTCATCATAAAATTCTTTTATATCTTTTTTGATTTTATTAATACATGCCTTTAAATGATCCATTGTCATATCTGGAATGAATTGTAATTCTCCCAAACCATCTTTCCAAAAATATTCATTATCATCACTTTCAGGATATTCAACATAATACATAAATGGTTGTTTTGTATATCTATCAATTTTAATTTGTAATTCTTGTTGTGTTAACATGTTTCTCCTTTTATGTATAACTATTTATTAGTAATACATTATATACTAATTACCCATAAAATTACTTAATAGTAATACATTTTAAATGTTATGATATCAAGTTAGACAAAGTCCTATAAATAGGATTAATTCAATAAAATATAAAATAATATATTACAATATGTAATATTTTTTATCTTATTTTTTATCTTATTTTTTATCTTTGATATAATTATTTTTGTTAGATTATTAACTAATATCCTTAATATCTTATCAAAATGTTCTGATATTGATTAAAAACTGTAATAGTTTAACATAATGATAAATATATCAGGAGTCTATTATGGGTAAAAAATTACTAGATATTATGAGAGACAAAATACGATTTAAGCACTACAGTATAAAAACAGAACAAAGCTATATCGGCTGGGCTAAAAGATATATTATTTACCATAAGAAAAGGCACCCTATAGAAATGGGAAAAATCGAAATAGAACAGTTTTTGACTTATCTTGCCACAAAACTAAACGTATCTCCTACAACACAGAACCAAGCCTTTAATGCAATATTATTTTTATATGAACAAGTTTTAAATATCTCTTTAAAAGACCAAAATATTCAAGCACTAAGAGCAAAAGAAAGCATATTCCTGTAGTTTTAACTATAAATGAAGTAAGAAGTATTATATTAAATATGACAGGTATTTATCAACTCATAGTTAAACTTATGTATGGGTGTGGATTAAGAATGAAAGAAGCACAATATATACGTATAAAAGATATTGATTTCGGATACGATAAAATCTATATTTGGGATAGTAAGTCACTTAAAGATAGAACTTTACCACTTCCACTAAAAATAAAAGATGAACTTAAAATTCAAGTTGAGAAAGTAAAAGAAATACACCAAAAAGATTTAGAAAATGGATATGGAAGTGTATATATACCTTATGCACTTGAACGAAAATTTCCAAAAGCAAAATTTGAAACCAAATGGCAATATGTTTTTCCTATTTTGCAGAATGGTACAGATATACGAAGCATTCAAGAACTTTTAGGACATAAATCTATAGAAACTACGATGATATATACACATGTAGTAAAAGAATTAAATAAAGGTGATATTAAATCACCATTGGATTTTTAAATTTTATGAATAAATATTGATTGTTAAATTCTGATTCAAAACCTGTACTTTTTGGCGCAAATTAGGATTAGTAAGATTAACTATACTAAAATTCTAGGAACTATCAGTTACTGATACAAAACTCTGAGCAGTCTTAAAAAATCAAGAGTTTTGAAAGACTTTTAAGCTTTCAAACTCTTCTATTTTAAGTTCATTTTGTTTTATTTTATTTCCACTTACATCTAGTCTTTTTAGATTTTTTAGATTTTTTAACTCTTTTGGTAAATTTTCCAATAAATTTCCACTAATGTCCAAGTTTTTTAGACTTTTCATATTTGTTATTTCTTTGGGTATTTCTTTTATCTTATTGTTTCTTATTATCACTCTTTGAAGCTTTGGCATTTTTAGAAGTTCACTAGGAAACACCTCAAAACAGTTATCATTTAAGACTATTTTTTCTAAGTTTCTTAGCTTATAAAATCCTAGTGGTAACTCTTTTAGCTTATTTGATGTGAGATAAAGTGTTTTTAAGTTTTCAAGCTTAGAAATCTCAAAAGGCAAAGTTTCTAAAGTATTATTTCTAATATCTAAACATTCTAGCAAGTTTAAGCTAGCTATTTCATTTGGTAGCATCGAAATAGCATTGCTCCAAAGGTAGAGTTTCCTTAAAGAGCTTATTTCAAAGACCTCTTTAGGGATTTCTTTTAAGTTTTTATGGTTTAGATTTAAAGTTTCGATAGTTTTATCTTCAAATTCAAACATTGTTATTTTTATATCTTTTGAAGTAGTGTTTCTATCTTTTTATTTGAATCAACTATTTTATCAAGAGATATTTTTCCTTTTTGTATTTGTGTGTAAACTGTATTTATGATAGTTTCAAGTTTTACAGGTTTTGCAAGTTGATTTGCAAAAAGCAAGATATTTACACCTGAATTTATAGCTAAAGTTACTGTATCTTCTAAACTATAGTGTGAAGAGATAGCTTTCATTTGTAAGTCATCACTTATTAAAACACCTTTATAGTTTAGCATATCTCTCAAAATAATAGTATTTATATCATATGAAAGTGTTGCAGGATAGTTTCTATCCATCTCTTTATTGAAAACATGAGCACTCATAATCATATCAACTTTATTGTTCTGTATTAGATATTCATATGGTTTCATCTCTTCTTGTTTCCAAGTTTTTGTTACATCTACAAAGCCTTTATGAGAGTCTCCATAAGATGAACCATGTCCAGGGAAGTGTTTAAGTACAGAGATAACACCTTGTTTTCTTGATTCTTCTACAAAGATAGAAGCATACTTTATTACTTGTTTTGGGTCTTTTCCATAAGATCTTTTTAGTTTATAGATTACTTTATTTTTAGGATTTATAGCTAGATCAACTACTGGTGCGAAGTTTAGGTTTATTCCATTTTCTTTTAGCTGTTTTGCAAGTGTTTGATACTCTTGTCTTGCAAAGTTTTCACCCATTGAAGAGACTTTTTGGGCTGATGATGTATACTTAAATCCATAAGCAGGTTTTAGTCTTTGCACGACTCCACCCTCTTGGTCTATAGAGATTAAAAGTTTCTCAACTTTAATATTTTGAAGTTTTGAAGTTAAAGTTTTAAGTTGAGTAGGATTTACTATATTTTTTCTTTTACTTTTATCATTTGGGTCTTTATCAAAAAGAATAACACCACCTAGATTATAGTTTTTTATATCCTTATATATTTTATCATTTACAGATACATCTGTACCATGAAAACCTAAGACTACCATCTTTGCTATCATATTTTCTACTTGTTTTTTTGTATAGTTTTCATTTGCAAATAAACAACTAACAAAAAGGCTTAGAACAAAAAGTTTTTTTATCATATATTTTCTCTTTTTAAAATTTATGAAATTATATCCTTTTGCTCTTTTTAAATACTTATATCAAAGTAAAACCTCTACCCACTCTACTAGTTTTTCTAAACTTTTTTCATCTTTGTTTGTGATAAAAAGCGAGGGTTTATTTTTTCTATTGTTTGCTACATCTTCTTTCATCTGCTCTAAATATACACCAACATAAGGGGCTAAATCTGTTTTATTTACCACAAGTAAATCACTAAAAAGTAAACCAGCACCCTTTTTTCTAGGAATATCAGCACCTTGTGCAACATCAATAACATATAAGTAATAATCTATTAATTCATAAGAAAAAGTAGCACTTAGATTGTCTCCACCACTTTCTACAAAAATAATATCAGGATTAAACTTCTCTTCTAACTCAACTACTGCTTTTTGATTCATAGAAATATCATCTCTGATTGCTGTGTGAGGACATCCTCCTGTCTCAACTCCTAGAATTCTATTTTCATCTAAATCAAGTGTTTTTTTAAGATAGTTTGCATCTTCTGTTGTATAAATATCATTTGTTACTATTCCTAAACTATATTTATCTTTCAAAACATTTGTAAGGCTTTCAATCAAAGAAGTTTTACCACTTCCTACTGGTCCTGCTATTCCTATTTTTAGTGCCATTTTTTCTCCTACTGACTAATTTTTATGTAATAAATAGTTTGGGTTCTAAATTTTTATGTTTAAATATCACTTCTTCAAAAAGTGGATTAAAATTTGTAATCTTTTCATCAATATTTTCATAATCAAACTCATCTAAAAACTCATCAAACTCAAATAAGAGTTGTTGAATTTGTGAGGGTTTTATTCTTGATATTTTTAGTGTTGCTGCACAGATGTTTATGAGATTTTTTTTAGTCCACATTACTATAAAATCTTCTATTTTTATATCCATATCAAAGGCTAGTGAGCTTAAAACTAAAAGTTCATTTCCTAAACACTGTTTATTTTCTATTTTTAAAAAGTACTCTTTTACTATTTGCTTTTGGGGCAAAGTTTTTGTTTGAGCAAAATAGTTTTCACCTATATGTTTTGAAGCCTTCGCATACTCAAAAGTCAAATATGCCCCTAGATTTTTATCAAGTTTTTTTAATACTACTAGATTTTCACTACTTAAAGCCTCATAGACTTTTTTGATGTATACAAACTCTTGTTTTGCATACTGATCATAAATAAAGTTTTTAAGATACTCTCTTAAAGTATCTATATCTTTTACTTCTTCTAAAACCATATGAGGTTCAAGTCCAAAAGAGTGAACAAAAACACCTGAGGGAAAACTTCCATCAAGTATTTGCAAAAATCTACTTAAGCTTTTTAAAGTCTTAGTGTGAGTGGTGTGCTTTTCCATTTGGTTTAAAATACCCTCTTGTCTTTTCTACTTTTATTGACTCATTTTTATAGCAGTCTTTGATAATATCTTCAATAGATATATCATCTAAAACCACTATTTTTGACTCACTTATTTGCACTGGTTGGTGTCTATTTCCTATCTCATAAGCAGTTTTTGCAAAACTAAGTGCATCTTTAAACTCTAAGATATAAATCATATCTTCACTTCTTGAAACTTTGATAGTAAAGCCATCTTCATCAACTAAAATATCATTTTCATGCAAGTGCGTAAACTTGGCTTTTATTATAAAATCAACACCTTTTTTACTTACAGCTGTTAGGTTTGGTTTTTGCATATCAAACCATGATAACTCAACCTCATCATCAAAACTGATGTCTTTTTTTATTTCTATTATTTTTTTTATCATTTATATTCCTTAAAATGTCACATTTTAAAATAAGAAGTATTTCTTAGCCATTGGCACTTCACTTACATAATTTGATTCTATTAGTTTTCCATCAACTCTTACATCATAAGTTTCAGGGTCAACCTCAACCTCACCTATGAAATCATTTAGTTTCATATCTTTTTTACCTATATTTCTTGTGTTTTTTACACTTAAAACTTGTTTGTTTATTCCAAGTTTACTAGCTAAGTTTTCACTTGCTACTTTTGAAGTAAAAATAGCACTTGTTTTAGCACTAGCCTTACCAAGACTACCAAACATAGGTCTATACATATTTGGTTCAGGTGTAGGAATAGAAGCATTACTATCTCCCATCATAGCAAGAGCTATAAATCCACCTTTTAGTACAAGTTCTGGTTTCACTCCAAAAAATGCCCTATTCCATAAAACTAAATCAGCCATTTTTCCAACTTCAACACTTCCCACATACTCATCAATTCCACAAGCAATTGCAGGGTTTATAGTGTATTTTGCTATGTATCTTTTGATTCTTTCATTATCACTTTTTTCATCATCACCCTCAAGAGCTCCTCTTTGTTTTTTCATAGAGTCAGCAACTTGCCAAGTTCTTATTACTACTTCACCTACTCTTCCCATAGCTTGTGAGTCAGAACTAGTAATAGAAATAGCTCCTAAGTCTTGTAGTACATCCTCAGCTGCGATAGTATTACCTCTAATTCTACTTTCTGCAAAGCTCACATCCTCAGGAATTTTAGGGCTTAAGTGATGACAAACCATAAGCATATCAAGGTGTTCTTCAATAGTATTTTTTGTATATGGAAGTGTTGGGTTTGTACTTGAAGGCAAAATATTTGCTAAACCTGCAACTTTCATAATATCAGGGGCATGACCACCACCAGCTCCTTCACTATGGAAAGTATGAATAGTTCTATTTTTAAAACTATCAACTGTATTATCCACAAAACCTGACTCATTTAAAGTATCTGTATGAATTGCAACTTGTATATCAAAATCATCTGCAACACTAAGACATGTATCAATAGCCTTTGGAGTACTTCCCCAATCTTCATGAAGTTTAAGACCCATAGCACCTGCTTCTATTTGCATTTTTAAAGCTTCATAGCTTGAACTATTTCCTTTTCCCATAAATCCAAAGTTCATAGGTATATCATCAACACTTTGAATCATCTTTGATATATTCCACTCACCAGGTGTACAAGTTGTAGCATTTGTTCCTGTGTTTGGTCCAGTACCACCTCCAAGCATAGAAGTAACACCACTAGCTAGTGCTTCATCAATTTGCCCAGGAGAGATAAAGTGAATATGAGAGTCAATTCCCCCTGCTGTTATGATTTTTCCCTCAGCTGAAAGTATTTCTGTATTTGCACCAATCTCCAAACCTTCACTAATACCATCACAAAGATTTGGATTTCCTGCTTTTCCAATAGCACTAATTAAGCCATCTTTTATTCCAATATCAGCTTTATAAATTCCTGTATAATCAATAATAGTAGCATTTGTGATAATCAAATCACAAGTAACAGTTGCTGTTGGGCTTTGAGCCATACCATCCCTAATAGTCTTTCCCCCACCAAACTTAACCTCTTCACCATAAGTAGTATAATCTTTTTCAATTTTTGCTATTAATGAAGTATCAGCTAATCTAAATCTATCACCCTTTGTTGGACCATACATAGAAGCATATTTTTGTTTACTTATCTTCATCACACTCTCCTAAAAACTTCTCTAAATTTTTTTTAGCTTTTTCTTTAGTTTCTTCATCATCTAAAAAGCCTTCCACTAAACCATTAAAACCACTCATATATCTTTTTCCAGTAAAGGCAACTAAATCAACTTGTTTTTTAGAACCTGGCTCAAACCTTACAGATGTTCCAGCAGGTACATCAAGTCTTTTTCCATAAGCTTCAAATCTTTCAAAATCAAGCTCTTTATTTACCTCAAAAAAGTGATAGTGTGAACCTATCTGAACAGGTCTATCCCCTTTGTTTTCTACTTCTATTGTAGTAATCTTGGCATTTTCATTTAATATAAGTTCTTCATCATCTACTAAATACTCTCCTGGAACTTCTATATCTTTTGAAGTTGGTATTGGATTATGAACAGTTACTAGTTTTGTTCCATCATCAAAAGTAGCTTCTACTTGAACCATAGAAATCATAGAAGCAACTTCAGGTATTACATCATCTTGTTTTAAAACTTTAGTTGCATCAACCATAAGTTGAGCTACACTTTTTCCATCTCTAGCACCTTCTATGATATATGAAGTGATAATAGCAACAGCTTCAGGATAGTTAAGTTTTAAGCCTCTATCTTTTCTCTCAAGGGCTAATTTTGCTGCTGTATAAATTTGCAGTTTTTCTGATTCACGATTTGTAAGAAACACACTTTCTCCTTTTATTGTTTTCCTAGATTAAACTCTTTTTTATTTAGACTTTTTCTATATAAACTCCAAATAAAAAAGATTTCTTTTCTTAAACTGTTCATATTTTCATGGGATATTACAGCTATAAGCATTTTTTGATTTGAAGAGTAAGTTATACTTTCAAAACCACTTTTATAAACCTCATTTAAAAACTCTTCATTGTTTTTTGTTTTAATATAAATTTTGGCAAAAAAGTTTTGTTTACTCTTTTTTCTTTTCATATAATCTTTTAGTTGAACACCACTTACATCAAACTTTTCTTGATACTCTAAGTTATTGTTTTCATAAAAAGAGTTTTTCATAAGCATAGAAGTAAAATCAAAGTTCTCATAACTTCTTCCACGACTCAAAATATCAGTATAAAAAAATGTAGAGTTTTCATCAAAACTTAGTCTAAAAAGCTGTATATATTTTGATTGTTCATATAAAATCAACTCATCATTTATAAACTCCAAGTTCGCGCTTTTTTGAAGTTTGATATTGATATAGTTGATTCCATACTCTTTTTTTGATTTATAAATCTTAGTTGCAGATTCAGTTGTAAGAACTAAGTTTGATTTATTCAAAGATACATGAAGTTTTATTCTATCTTTTGGAAATATTCCCTCACCTATATTTAGAAGTTTTATATAGTTTTCATCTTCGTTAAAATAGTAATATCGTGACGGTAAAAGTAGTTTATCTAAACTAAATACATCTTCTTTAAAACCAAACTTTATGCTCATATTTCCTCTTAATCATGTCTATAATTTATAAAGATATTTTAACTAAAAACATCCAGTTATTTTTTCTACATTTGTATATAAAATAATCACACAGCTAATTTTTTAGCCTGTTTTTTATGATTTGAGATAATCTCTTCTATATCCATATCAACTATTTTTGAATCAAGTACTCTAAACTTACCTGCTACCATAACAGCATTTGCTTTTCTTGCTCCACATAATAGTAAGGCAGCCAAAGGATCATGAGAACCTGAAAACTGAATTTCATCAAGTTTAAAAAATGCTATATCGGCTTGCTTACCTACTTTTATTTCACCTAAGTCATCTCTTCTTAAAAGACTTGCACTTCCTTTTGTTGCCCAAGATAATGCCTTTTGATGTGTGATTTTTGTAGAACCATATTTCAATCTTTGAAGATACATAGCCATTCTTACTTCTTGAATCATATTTGAACCATCATTTGAAGCAGAGCCATCAACACCTAAACCTACTATTGCCCCTGCTTCTTCAAGTTCTAAAGTCTTACAAATTCCAGAAGCTAACATCATATTTGAAGTTGGACAATGAGTAATACCAACATTTGCTTTTCCAAGTCTTGAAATCTCTTCATCATTAAAGTGTATTCCATGGGCTAACCATGTTTTATCATGTAACCAATTTGTATGCTCTAAATAATCAACAGTTCTCATACCAAACTTTTCTAAACAAAACTTTTCTTCATCAATTGTTTCAGCTAAATGAGTATGTAGACAAACATTATATTCTTCTGATAATTTTGCACTCTCTTTCATAAGCTGTGTTGATACAGAAAAAGGAGAACAAGGGGCTAAAGCAATTTGGCTCATAGCACCTTCATTTTCATCATGATAAGCTTTGATTAGTCTAATTGAGTCATCAATTATTGTTTGTTCATCTTGAACTACACTTTGAGGAGGTAAGCCACCATCATCTCTTCCTAAACTCATAGAACCTCTTGTGAAAACTGTTCTTATTCCAAGCTCTTTTGCAACTTGAACTTGAATGTCAATGGCATTTTCTAATCTTTTAGGAAATACATAATGATGATCACTAGCAGTAGTACAACCTGAAAGCAAAAGCTCACTTAAAGCAAGTTTTGTAGAGTGATAAATCATCTGTTCATCAAGATTTTCCCAAACATCATATAAAGATAAAAGCCAAGGGAATAGCTCTTTATTTAAAGCTGTTGGATATGCCCTTGTCAAAGTTTGATAAAAGTGATGATGAGTATTTATTAAACCAGGAGTTACTACTAATTGTGAGGCATCAAATACCTCATCAATTAGATTTAAAGGAGTAGCACCTTTTGGTACTAATTCTATAATTTTATCATCTTGTACTACTAAACCATTTTCGGCATTAGTTGCGTATATAGCTAAAGGCTGCTTTATCCAAATTTTCACTCCCATAAATCTCCCTTCAGATAGCTGCACTAGCTGGTGTTGCAAAATCTTGTTTTATAGGTTCTTCACTTGGTAATTCTTGTACATCTTCTGCTTTTGAGATAAATAGTGAAGCCAAAATAGCGGTGATACCACCTGCTGTAATAGAAGAACCAAATACACTTTTGATAATTTTTCCTAAATCTCCACCCACATTAGCAGCTACTGTATTTACGATTTCAGGAACTAATAAAACCCCTAAACCCATACCAAAAGAGATAGCTAGAATCAGCATATTTCTTCTATTTAGATTTACCTGAGATAAAATTTTTATTCCAGCTATTGCAACAGTTGCAAACATAATAATAGTTGCACCTCCTAAAACAGAGTTTGGTATAGCTCTAAAAGCCGCACCAATATGAGGAAACAATCCAAGAATAATTAAAATTGCTCCAATCCATACACCAATAAATCTACTTGCAATTCCAGTTAACTGAATAACTCCATTATTTTGACTAAAAGTAGTATTTGGAAAAGTATTAAATACTCCTGCAATTAGTGAGTTAACACCATCAGCTAAAACTCCACCTTTTATTCTTTCTAAATAAGACTTTCCTTTTATATCTTGTTTTGAAATCATACAGTTTGCTGTAATATCTCCTGATGATTCAATAGCAGTAATTAAATAAATCAATGCAATTGGTATAAAAGCAGCAATATCAAAATCAAAACCATATTTAAATGGAATTGGTATACTAATAACTGATTCAACTTGAGTAATTGAAGCAAAATTTACTTTTCCCATAAACATGGCAATTACAAAACCAACTAACATACCTAGAATAATCGAAGATAATCTAACCCATTGGTTTGGTGATTTATTTGCAATAATTATTGTAAGCATTACAATAAATCCTAAAAATAGATTCTCAAAACTTGCAAAAAATTCAGGTTTATTTGTCATAAGCCATTTTCCACCTGCTAAGTCTGTAAATCCTACTTTGATTAAACTAATACCAATAATAGTAATAACTGTACCTGTAACTAAAGGAGTGATTATTCTTTTTAATTTTGATAAAACTTGGCTAAGTCCTATTTCAATAAATGCACCTAAAACACATACACCAAATATCATTGCTAAAATATCATCAGGGCCACCACCATTTGCTTTAGCTATAAATCCTGCTGCTAATACTGAACTTAAAAAAGCAAAACTTGTACCTTGTACACATATCATACCTGTACCAATTCCCATTGGTTTTTTGGCTTGAATAATAGTACCAACTCCTGAAACCATAAGTGCCATAGAGATTAAATAAGGGATTTCACTTCCTAATCCAAGTACCCCTCCTATAATTAAAGTAGGGGTAATAATTCCAATAAAACTAGCTAATACATGTTGTATTGCTGCAAAAAAAGACTCCCTTGCGGAGGGATTATCATCAAGTTTATAAATTAATTCTTTATCATTACTCATTTTTTATCCTTTCTTACCAAGAAAATTTAATCATTGCTTGTAAAGCACTAGTTTTTACATGAGGGTTACTTGATGTAAAATCGTTTTTGAATTCATAGTAGTATAAGTGTTCAACTCCAACTTGTACAGCTTTTCCTTCAATTTCAAATAAATCATATAAAAGTTGGTTTTGAGTTCCTAGGTTATATCCTGTTAAATCCACAAAACCTTTAAAAGATATTCCATAATCCTTAAACTTTTTCCCATAAACTGTTGTTACTTGATAAGTATTTCTATCATAATCTTTTGCTTTGATTGTTAGATCTACATTTCTATAATAAAGATTTGCTTGAAAGAAATCGAATCCAGGAACATTTAAGTCAGCTCCAACTCCAAGTAAACCTGCTTTAAAATCAGAATTACTTCCATAGTTATACTGTGACGCGATAAAATAATCTTTTACAAATGAGTTTGATAAATCTTTGTCTGTTAAGTAACTTAAACTCAATCTTGGTGCAAGCTCAGCATAAATCCATGATTTATTATCCTTGTTATATAACTGTCCACTACTTGCTTGTGCATAATCGGCAAAGAAAAAGACATCACCCATTTTTCCTTTTGTTAAAGTCTCAAATGTAACTGTTGTTTTATTTTTACCTTCGTTTGTATCGTAAACTGCACTATTTCCATCAAATTTTCCATTTAATACTGATAAACTTGTTGAACTAAATGCAAATAAAGATAAATTGATTCCTAATGTTAACGCTATAATTTTTTTCATTTTAATAATCCTTGTAATATTTATAATTTTTTTTAACTACCCTTATATGTTGAGTAGCCATAAGGTGATAATAAAAGAGGAACATGATAATTATCCTCTTTTAAATCAATACAAAATCTAATTACTACATCTTCTAAAAATGTAGATTTGATACCATTTTCTTTAAAATAAGATGCTGTATAAAATACAAACTCATAAGTTGCTTTTTCTAGTTCTTCATCTTTTAAAATAGGCTCATTAACTCTTCCATCACTATTTGTAAAAACTGTTTTTAAAAGCTTTTTGTTTTCATCTTCAAGCTTAAAAAGTTCAATTTTTACATTTTCTGCTGGCTTACCTAATGTTGTATCTAAAACATGTGTACTTAATTTTTTCATCTTATTTTTCCTTTGATAAAGAGATAAGCCAATTTGCAAGATTTGTTCTCTCTTCATCTGTCATATTTGTTTTATTTGCTAAAGGCATTGAAGCACTTGCGATTGTTCTTGAATAAATTGCATCTTTAGCATTTATAATCTGCTCTTTTGTATCAAGAATAAAACCTGATGGTGCTACACTAAAACTCTCATCTCTTGGGTTTGAAGAGTGACATGTTGCACATCTTTTTTCTATAATAGTTGCGATTTTTTCATACTCTACTACTTTTGCATTCTCACTTAAAACTCTTTTTTGAGGCATAAGTGCATAAAATACACTAGCTGTTAAAATAACAACTAAGGCTAAAACTAAAGAAGTTCCTTTTTTACCTTCACCTTTTAAGTTAAAGTAGTGTCTAATTAATACTGTTGTTATGAAAATTAAAACCAACATCAAAGCTGGATTTACATTTGAATAAAACATTGGAAAGTGTCCGCTTAACATAATAAATAGTACAGGTAAAGTAAAATAGTTATTGTTTCTTGATCTAATATATCCCTTGAAAACCAAATCATTTCCAATATCTGCTTTATCTACACAGGCTTTAACTAGTTGTTTTTGAGAAGGAATAATTACAAAAAATACATTTAGAACCATAATAGTTCCTATCATTGCTCCAATCTGAATAAACACAGCTCTTGGTGTAAAAAACTGCTGATAAAATAAAGCAAAAAGTGCCACAACACCTAGCATAATTAAAGCAATAATATTTTGCTTATTAACTAATGCTGTTTTTGTCAAACTATCATAAATCAACCAGCCTAAAACCAAACCAAAAAAACTTAGTGCAATTCCTGTTATTGCAGAGATTGAACTATTTGGCAATAATAAATATGAGTTTGCGTTGTAATAATAAATCACTACTAATAAAGCAAATCCTGTTATTAAGGTAAAATAAGCTTCCCATTTAAACCAATGTAACTCTTTTGGAAGTTCATTTGGATAAGATTTATACTTTTCTAAATAGTAAAAACCTCCACCATGAACAGCCCATAAATGACCTGCAATTCCTTCTTTTTGACCTGCTTGTCTATTTAAATTATTCTCTAACCAGTTAAAATAAAATGAGGCTCCAATCCATGCAATTCCTGTTATGAAATGGGCAAACCTAATCATTGTATTTAGCCAGTCTAATATATATGCTTCCACTTTATGTCCTTTCTAAAGTGATATTCTCATTAATAAAATCAAACTCTATACACTCTTCAATTTTACTTTGAGTCAAACCTTTATCACTTCTATCTATTACTATAAACTCTTCATTGTCTTCTAAACTAATCAAAGGAAAATGCCAAATACCTCTGTCATAATGTACCCCTTGACTTCCATCTGTTACAAAAGCTTTAATTGTTGATAAATCAGGTTTATCTTCGCCTAATGCAACCACAAGTAAAAAAGGTTTTTCACTTCTTGGCATAAAGGTTTGAGAAAAAAATGGATGCTTTTCAAGCATATTTATACTTAAAGGAAACTCTCTTTTCTTTGCAATATAAATATGTAGTGTTGAAACACCATTTTTCTCATTTGCATCCATCAAACAAAGTTCATAATGCTTTTTTGCAAAGCCATTATTTATGATTTTGCTTTTTGAGTCTTTTGTACTTAATACCTTTCCATAAGCACTAAAGCTCTCCTGTGTTAAAGCTTGTGGTTTTAAACTAAGCTTCATTTTCTATACTTCTTCTTTTACAAATTTTCCAAAAAGTTTAAGTCTAGAAACTCCACCATCTGGAAAAATATTTATTCTAATATGTGTTATTGGTTTATTATGAAGCAAGAAACTCTTATCAAAATAGTGTTCTTTGTTCATTTGTAGTTTTTGTGAAGAGATCAAATCTTCCCAAAATATACTTTGAGTAATTACACTACTTGGTGTAGTATTTGGCAAATAAGCACTACAAATACTAAATGAGTCAGGATAATTTCCTTTGAAGAAATTAGTATCAATCATGATATTATCAACAACTGCACTATTTCCTAACTCTATAATTCCCCAGTCATAACCAGGTTCTCTTCTTCTTCTAGTCTCCCAACCATCACCCATATTTAAAGCTTTACTATCTTTTAGGATGTTTTTTAGTTTTCCAAAAAACTCATTGTTTGTAGAAACTGCTTTTGCACCAGTTTTTGCACTTATAACATTTATATTGTCTTCTTTAAAAAGCTTTTCATTAAAAACTATAGAACCATAAGCTCTAAGTCTTGCAATACCACCATCAGGATAAATATCAACTTTTAAATGACTTACTTGCTTTTGTGAAATACAAGTAAATAATTCTTGATTATCCCCTTGTAAGTCTGATTGTTCTAATAATTCAAACCATTCTTGTGTATCTTGATTTGAGATAAACTCTTCATCATTTCCATTTTTACTAAAACACCCTTTTATTGAAACAGCTGGGGGGAAATTTCCTTTAAAAAAGCTTGTATCTACTAAGAAGTTATCGATTGTTGAGATTTCTGCAAGCTTGATGATACAGTAGTCATTTCCATCATTTCTTCTTCTTCTAGTTTCCCAACCGTCCATCCAATGACCATTATCATCATACTCATCTTTAAAAACAGCATCTGTGTCTTCTAGCATTCTATTTGCTTGTGCAAAAAACTCATCACTTGAGTAAATAACCCTTGAACCTAAATCATAACTTGCAACATTTGCTAGGTTATCAATACTATTTTTCATAAATATCCTTTATTCTTAAAAGAGCAATTTGATTGATTTGATTTAAAGATTCCTCATGCTCTTGCTCTTTTGTATTTTTAATTCTTCTTTCAAAACTTTCTAAAATCTCTTCTTTTGATTTATTTTTAATTGCCATAATAAAAGGAAAGCCAAATTTCTCAAAATATTTTGTATTTAAGCTTGTAAACTTCTCAAGTTCATCCTTGCTACATGAATCCAAACTTGCTGACTTTTGTTCATTTTGAGAGTTTAGTGTTAGCTCTTTAAAAGCTAATTTCTCTTTTGCTAACATAGGGTGAGCTTTTATTAGTAAGTCTTGTTGACTCTTTGTAGAGTTTAAAACTATTTGAGAAAGAAGAATATGAAACTTTTGTACATCATCATATAATTCATTTGCCTTTGCAATTTCATAAGAGTCCTTTATAATCCAAGCTGAATGCTCGTAAACATCCTTGAAAGTATCAAGAAAAAGTTCTTTATTTTTATTTGCTAAAGTATGAGGTTTAATCATTAAAATTCCTTTTTATATCTAATAATATTTTTCATTATATTTTTTACTAGACATAAAAAGTGTGTATATCTATCAATTTATAATGAAAAATGATTTTCTTATCACTGCATTTTCCTTATTTAATAATATTTTCACTATAATTGTATTGGCGTGACTTTTTTAGGAAATATTTTAAATATGGATTAAAAAAGTCATTTTTATGGTGGTATACTTAAAATTGATTGCTTCATCAAATATCCTTTAAATTTTTAATTCACTAAAATTATTTATCCAATGTCTAGCTACTTGCTCTCTTGTGCAAAACCAAACATCATCAAATCCACTTACATAATCTAAAAACTTTTTCATAGCAGCTATTTTCCCAGGACGACCCAAAATTCTACAGTGCATTCCTATAGACATCATTTTTGGACTTGTTTTTCCTTCTTCATATAAGGTGTCAAAACTATCTTTTAAGTACTCATAAAACTCTTGTGAATATGAAAAGCCATTTGGTAAAAACCTCATATCATTATTATCCATAGTATAAGGAATTACTAAATGCTTTTTTGAAGTAATTTCAGGTGAAAAATATGGTAAATCATCATTATAAGCATCGCTGTCATATAAAAAACCACCCTCTTTTACTACAAGCTCCCTAGTATTAACACTATCTCTTCCTGTGTACCATCCAAGAGGTCTTTTCCCTATCATTTGCTCTAAAATTTCTATACTTTTATATAAATGATCTTCTTCAATAGATTTATCAATATTTTGATAATTTATCCATCTATATCCATGAGAACAAATGTCATAATTGTTTTTAGCTAAGTATTCAGCAAGTTTTGGATTTCTAGCAATTGCCATAGCAACTGCAAAAATAGTAACTGGAATATTATAAGCTTTAAAAAGCTCTAAGACTCTCCAAACACCTACTCTTGAACCATATTCATATAAAGACTCTATGCTTTTATGTCTTGCTTTAAAGGCTTGAGGATTTGCCATATCTGATAAAAACACTTCACTTGCTTCATCTCCATGTAAGATTGAGTTTTCAGCACCTTCTTCATAATTTAAGACAAACTGTAAAGCAATTTTTGCATTATTTGGCCATTTTGGGTTTACTGGATTATTTCCATAGCCTATTAAATCCCTTGGGTAATTTTTATTAAAATCATACATCAACTATTTTCCAAAAATTAAATTTATTTTTTTACTTGGCTTTATATCAAAATCTAAAGACTCAACACAATGATTTAAATGCTGATACATAATACTTTTTGCATTTTCAATATCATGACTTTCAATAGCTTTTATAACTACTTTATGTTCATCGTAAGAGCAAAAAGATGTTTCTTGATTATCATAAATAAGTGCAGCAAGTGTACTTAAAGCAATCAAAGGTTTTAAGGCATTTATTAAATAGTCATTTTTTGTTAAAAGTGCCAAATTTAAGTGAAAATCACAAGAACTTTTTACATACTCACCATTTCTAAGAGATACTTTTAAAAACTCTTCTGTTTCTACACTTTGATTTAAAAGACTTAAATCCAGCTCATTTTTAGCATGCATTTGTGTAAGTATTTGAATTATCCCTAACTCTAATATTTTTCTTGTTGCAAAAATATCTTTTGTATCTTCTTTTGTTAACCAAACAACATGAAAACCTTGATTTTTTTTATACTTTAAAATTCCCATGCTTTGAAGTTGACTAAAAGCCTTTCTAATAACATCTCTACTTGTATTAAACTCTTTTGCTAAAACACTCTCAGAGAGTTTTATTCCTGCTTGTATTTTTTTATTTAATATTGAATCAAAAATAAAATAGACGATTTCCTCTTCTAAAGTTCTATGTTCATTTATTTCAAGCATTAAGTAAATCCTTTTTTGATATGAGGAAATATTAGCAGATTGTCAACAATAATTGTATACAATTCTTGTATATAATATATTCATTTTATATATTTATAATATATAATACAATTTGTTTATATATTTTTTATATAGCTGTATATTTTTTGTATAAATATTTAAAAGATTGTCTACAATATTTTGGATTATTTGATAGTTTTTTTAGATACAAGAAGTATAGATCAAGACTAAGTTTTTCTTGACCTATTTTATTTTGTGAATTTAAACAGACATATATTTATTTACAATATCATCACTTAGTTCATTGATTTCACCATTTGCTACAACACTACCTCTATCTAATACATAAAAGTCATCTCCATGTCGTCTTGCAAAAGGAAGTTTTTGCTCAACTAACATAACTGTCATATCTTCTTCTTTTGTAAGATAATCAATAACCTCACCTATTTGAGCTACGATATTTGGTTGTATTCCCTCACTTGGTTCGTCCAAGATTAGAAATTTTGGATCTATACATAAAGCCCTTGCAATTGCTAATTGTTGTTGCTGACCTCCACTTAAATCCCCACCTTTTCTTTTTTGCATATCTTTTAAAACAGGAAAAAGCTCATAGATTTTTTCAGGTACTTTTTTGATTTTATTTCTATTTGCTAATACACCTATTTGAAGATTTTCTAAAACTGTAAGTTGTGAAAATATCTCTCTTCCTTGAGGTACATATCCTATGGCAATACCTGCTCTTTTATGGTCACTTAAGTTTGAAATATCTTTTCCATCATATAAAAGCTGTCCATCTTTTATAGGAAGTAATCCCATAATTACTTTACTTAGTGTTGTTTTACCAACACCATTTCTTCCCATAATACAAGTACACCTACCTTTTTTAAGCTCTAAACTTAGATCCCAAAGAGTATGACTTTGTCCATAGTATTGATTTATTTTTTCTATTTTTAACATATTGTTTTTTCCTATTAAATTGTCCCAATTTAACAGGGACCTTTTTATCTATAACACTTTTTAACACAATTTATAAAAAATTGTTAAAAGTGAACAAAACCCTAAAGGGGCAAACGAGTTTGCCTTTATATTTGGGTTCTATTCACCCAAATATACTTGTCTTACTTTCTCATTGTTCTGTATAGCATCCATGCTTCCCTCAGCTAAAACAGACCCCTCATGTAAAACTGTAACTTTTTTAGCGATACTTCTAATAAACTCCATATCATGCTCAACGACTACAACTGCATTATCTTTTGCTAAATTTGTTAGAATTTCAGCTGTATTTTCCACTTCTTGGGGAGTCATTCCTGCAACTGGTTCATCTACAAGTAGAAGTTTTGGTTCTTGCATGATTAACATTCCTATTTCTAACCACTGCTTTTGCCCGTGTGATAAAATACCTGCTTGCCTATGCACTAAATCTTTAAGTCCAATAAGTCCTAAAGTCTCATCAATTTTATCTTCTTGCTCACCACTTAACTTTGAAAATAGAGTTTTAAAAAACCTTTTATCTTCTTTCATAGCAAGTTCTAGGTTTTCAAAAACTGTATTGTTTTGAAAAACAGTTGGTTTTTGGAACTTTCTTCCAATACCTATTTGAGCTATTGTTGGCTCATTAAGTCCAAGTAAATCAACAGCTTCACCAAAAACAACATGACCTTCATCTGGTCTTGTTTTTCCTGTTACTACATCCATCATAGTTGATTTTCCTGCACCATTTGCACCAATAATACATCTAAGCTCACCATAATTTATAGAAAAACTTAGATTATTTAAAGCCTTGAAACCATCAAAACTAACACTTACACCATCAACTAAAAGGATTCTATCTCCTTTTTTTAAATCACCTACATTTTGTTCATTTTCATGTTTTAATAGTTTCATTTTAAGCCTTTTTTAGTTTTGAGCTAAGTTGTGCAAATACTCCCACAACTCCCTTTGGTAAATATAAAGTCGATATTACAAATAAAGCACCTAAAGCATATAACCAAATCTCAGGTAAAGCTGATGTAAAATATGTACTTGCAAAACTTACAACTATTGCTCCAATAATTGCACCATATAAAGTACCTCTTCCTCCAATAGCAACCCAGATCACAAGCTCAATAGAAAATAAAGGAGAGAATACACCAGGGTTTATAATCCCAACTTGCGGTACATATAAAGCTCCTGCAATTGCAGCTAAAACAGCTGATACTACAAAGATAAATAGTTTATATTGCTCAACTTTATATCCTAAAAATCTTACTCTACTTTCAGCATCTCTAATTGAGATAACAACTCTTCCAAGTCTTGAATTTATAATAAATCTACAAACTAAATATCCTAAAACTAAAGCTAAAAAAGTGATGATTAAAAGTGCAACCCTTGTTGTATCAGCTTGTAAATCAAAACCTAAAATATCTTTAAAATCTGTAAGTCCATTGTTTCCACCAAAACCCATATCATTTCTAAAAAATGCCAACATTAAAGCATAAGTTAAAGCTTGAGTTATTATCGATAGATAAACTCCTGTAACCCTACTTTTAAAAGCTAAGTATCCAAAAACAAAAGCTAAGATACCTGGAATTAACATCACCATTAAAAAAGCAAATAGTGGATTATCAAAGCCTTGCCAAAACCATGGTAACTCTTTTAGGTTCATAAAAACCATAAAATCAGGTAAATCAGGGTTTCCATAAACACCTCTATCACCTATTTGTCTCATAAGATACATAGCCCAAGCATAACCACCAAGGGCAAAAAATGCCCCATGACCAAGACTTAAAACTCCTAAATATCCCCAAACTAAATCCAAAGCCAAGGCTAAAAGTGCAAAGGCTAAATACTTTCCTAAAATAGTTACTGTAAAAGTTGAGATGTAAAATATCGAATCACTTGGAACAAATAAATTACAAAAAGCAACTACAAAAACTACTACAGCTAAAGAAGAAAGAACTATCTTCCCTCCTTTGTCATTTTCTAATATTTTTAATATTAATGCTTTTCTTTCCATCTAATTAATCCTCAACATCTCTGCCCTTTTGAGGAAATAATCCTCTAGGCTTTTTTTGTATAAATAAAATAATAAACACAAGAATAATAACCTTAGCAAGAACTGCTCCTGAAATTGGTTCTATAAATTTATTTATCTCTCCAAGTGTAAGAGCTGCTATTAGCGTACCCCATAAGTTACCAACTCCACCAAATACAACTACCATAAAACTATCAACTATATAAGCTTGTCCTAGATTTGGTCCTACATTTGTAAGTTGAGATAAAGCAACACCTGCAACACCTGCTATACCTGAACCAATACCAAATGTTAAGGCATCAATATAGTTCGATTTTATTCCCATAGCTCTTGCTATTGGTCTGTTTTGAGAAACAGCTCTAACTTTTAATCCAAGTGAAGTTTTTTTCATCACAAATAAAATTGCTAAAAATACAGCAAAGGCAAATATAATAATATAAAGTCTGTTGTATGTTAAAAACAGCGTACTATTTACTTCCCAAGCTCCACTCATCCAAGATGGTGTTTTTACTTCTTGATTTAAAGGAGAGTAAATTGTTCTAACTAATTGTTGTAAAATCAAACTAACCCCAAATGTTGCTAAAAGTGTTTCAAGTGGTCTTCCATAAAGATGTCTAATAACCAATCTTTCAATTAAAATCCCTACAATACCACTTACAACAAAAGCAACTGGAATAGCAATAAGAACTGAGTACTCAATAAGTCCTGGCATAATTTGCTGAATAGTATAAGTTGTATATGCCCCAATCATAATAAGCTCACCATGAGCCATATTAATAACCTTCATAACACCAAAAGTAATAGCTAAACCAATTGCAGCTAAAAGTAAAACAGACCCCATACTTAAACCAAAAAATGCAGTTTCAATAAAAGAGTAAAAAGATTTACTTGATTCAATACTTTTTATTGATTTTTGAGCAGTTTGAACTAAAACTTTATCTTCACTACTATTTTTAATCTCATTTAATGTTTGAAGTGATTTAGAAGATAAAAACTCTCCTAGTTTTTTTGTTGCTTCCATTTGTTTATCTAATGAAGAAGCATACTTTGCATCAAGATTTGTTTTTATCTCTTCTAAAACCTCTTTTACATCACTACTTTTTTCTTTATTTAAAGCTTCTAAAACTAAAGCTTGACTTTTTATATCTAAGTTTTTAAGTAAATTTTTTGCTGACTTAAGTCTTTTGTCTTCATTTTTTGAAAAAAGATTTAGTTTAGCAAGTGATTCTTTGATAACACTTCTTAATTTATTGTTTATTTTAATTTTTTTGAAATCATATTTTGATTTCTTTTCTAAAGTTTTTTTTGAGAAAACCTCAACAGTTATATACTCTCTTTGAATCTTTTCTTTTAAGAAAACTAATGTTTTATCTTTTTTTATGTAGTAAAGTTTTCCCTCTAACATTCTTTGTAAAAGAAACTCTAAATTGTCATTTTCTGAGTATTTTGAAGCTAAACTTTTAATAGCTTTCTCTTTGCCTTTAAAACTATTTGTAAGTAAAGAGTTTGCATCTTCTTTTAAAGTATTTGCATATGTAAAACTTACTAGCAATAAATTAAGTAATATTATTTTTAAAATATTCATATTAACCTTTCTTTATAAAAGCATGGAAGAGAACTTCCATACTTTTATTAATTTGCACCTATACATTTATTAGTTTTTGTGTTGTAGTTTCCACAATTAACTGGTTTAGTCCAGTCAGAAATCAAGTCTTTACTTCCTGGTAAAAAGTCAGACCATGCATCACCTGCAACTTCACCGTCAGTTTCCCATACAGTTTCAAACTGACCATTTTCTTGAATTTCACCAATTAAAACAGGTTTTGTTAAGTGGTGATTTTTAAGCATTTTTGCAGTTCCACCTGTAAGATTTGGTACTTCAATTCCAATCATTGCATCACTTACTTTATCAACATTAGTAGTTCCTGCTTTTTCTACAGCTTTTACCCACATATTAAATCCAATATAAGTTGCTTCCATTGGGTCATTTGTAACTCTTTTATCATCTTTGATAAATGTTTTCCATTTAGATATAAACTCATCATTAGCTTGTGATTCAGCACTTTGGAAGTAGTTCCATGCAGCTAAGTGACCAACTAAAGGTTTAGTATCAATTCCTGATAACTCTTCTTCCCCAACAGAAAAAGCAACTACTGGAATATTTTCAGAAGTAATACCTTGGTTTCCTAATTCTTTATAAAATGGTACATTTGCATCACCATTGATTGTAGAAACAACTGCTGTTTTCTTCCCTGCACTACCAAACTTCTTAACATCACTTACAATACTTTGCCAGTCAGAGTGACCAAATGGTGTATAGTTAACCATAATATCTGAAGCAGCAACCCCTTTTGCTTTCAAATATGCTTCTAAAATTTTGTTTGTTGTTCTTGGATATACATAGTCAGTTCCTGCTAAAACCCATCTTTTAACACCAACTTCATTCATTAAGTAATCAACTGCTGGAATTGCCTGCTGATTTGGCGCAGCACCTGTATAAAATACATTTTTAGAAGATTCTTCCCCTTCATATTGAACAGGATAAAATAATAAACCATTTAACTCTTCAACCACAGGTAAAACAGATTTTCTAGATACTGATGTCCAACATCCAAAAGTAACATCTACCTTATCTTTAGTTAAAAGACCTCTCATTTTTTCAGCAAATAAAGGCCAGTTTGAAGCAGGGTCAACAACTACAGGCTCTAATTTTTTACCTAGTAGTCCACCTTTTTTATTTTGCTCTTCTATTAGCATTAAAACTGTATCTTTAAGTGTTGTCTCACTAATAGCCATCGTTCCTGATAAAGAGTGTAAAACACCAACTTTAATTGTATCAGCAGCTTGTGCCATTAAACTCATACTAACCAACGCCGAAGCAGCTAAGGCTTTTGCAAATCTTTTCTTCATGAATTCTCCTTTTTAATTCAAGTCATCTTGACTTCTAAAAAGAAGTATAAAAAAGAAGTGTTGTTTTAGTGTTGTTTTTTAGATTAAAAATAAAGACTTAGTGTATATATTTTATACATAAGTCATTTATTTTACTGTAGTTAAAATCATTCAATAAAGCTTTTATATAAGCCTTTTGATTTTCTGAGAGTTTATAGATTTCAAGAAGTTCAAGTATCTTATCTTCATTCATATCTAAGCTATATTTTTTTAATAGTTCAAAAAAAGTTTTAGATATTTTAATAAAACTATCTTCTATGTTTTCAGTACTAAGAGCTTTAGTTTCATTACATAGATTTAAATATTTCGATATTTTAGAAATAAGTTCATTTTCATCTATTGGTTTACATACAAAGTCATTTGCTCCACAATCTAAGGCTTTTGTTTTATCTTCCTCATATACGTTTGCAGAGATTGCAATAATGGGTATTTTTATATTTAAATCTTCTCTTAGTATTTTCATGGTTTCTAAACCATTTAAATCCTTCATCAAAATATCCATACAAACTAAATCTATTTCATATTTTGAGATTAAAGCTAAAGCTTGCTTTCCACTACTTGCTTCAAAAGTTTTAAAATCATACTCTTGCAGTATCTTACAAATCAAATCCCTATTTACTTTTATATCATCAACTACTAAGATAGTTTTGTTTTTACCTTTTATTTCTTGTTTTGAAAAAAGTTCTATGCTATTTAACTTTGAGTTTTTTTCTATACTTTTTTCATACTCTATACTAAAGAAAAATTGACTTCCAATATTAACTTGGCTTTTTACATAAATATCTCCACCCATTAAGTTTACTAGCTCTTTTGTGATAGATAATCCAAGTCCAGTACCTTTTTGTTTGAACTCTTCATCATTTACTTGCTCAAATGGTTTGAATATTTTTCTTATATCTTCTTTTTTTATACCCTTACCACTATCTTTTACTTCAAAAAAAAGCTTTTTATTCTTCTCATAGATATTTACTAAAATAGAGCCTTTCTTTTCTGTAAATTTTAATGAATTTCCAAGTAAGTTTATAAGTATTTGTTTTAGTCTTTGTTCATCTGCTTTTATATATTTAGGTAGGCTTGATAGGTGCTTTATCTTAAAATCAATATCTTTTGTTTTACATCTAAAACTAAAAATTGAATCTATCTCTTTTATTAGCTCATAAAAATCAAAACTTACTGCTCGTATTTCAATTTTCCCTGCTTCAATTTTTGAAAGTTCTAATATTTCATTTATTATATTTAAAAGATGTTTTCCACTTTTATGAATAATATTTAGGTTTTCAATTTCATCTTTTTTTATATTTTTTGATTTTTGAAGCAAGCTTGAAAAACCTAATATAGCATTTAGAGGAGTTCTTAATTCATGACTCATTCTTGCTAAAAATATTGATTTTGCTTTGTTTGCACTTTTTGCTTCACTAATAGCAACTCTTAATTTTGCCTCACTACTTATAAGTTTTGTTGTATTATCTTTAAAGATTTCAACAGCTCCTATCATATCACCTATTTCATCTTCATATTTATTTTTCTCAAGCTCTACACTCATATCATTTTGTGATAGTCTTAACATGATTTTTCTAAGTAAATCAAGGGGATAAACTATTCTAAATAAAATTATAAAAAAGGAAGTTAAAAATATAAGAATAGATAAAACTACAATCACATTTACATTTAACTCTTGTTGTTTTACTACATTTGCAGCTTCAATAACTTTTTGTTTTGTTCTATTTTCAAAGGCTCTGTAGAAGGTATCTAGAGGTTTCATAATTCTTATTTTTGCTTCATGATACTCTTTAGAGTGCATAATCTGTCTTGCTAGTGTGAAGTTAGGTTCTTCTTTTATAGTATAGTTTCCATTTTTATCTTCAAAAATACCTTTTACAGCATTCATTGCTTTATGTTCTAGCCTTGTTAGTTCATCAGATTCATTTTGTGAAGTAAAAAGTAAGTTCAACTCTTCATCTGGGAAGTTTGCTTCTTTCATCAATTCTCTCAAAGGAACTTTTTTCCCATCAAGTTTAGCCTTACTTCCATCTATTGTGAGAAAATCCCAAAAAATACCATTGTATCTTTTAGGTCTTGGTTTTAAACCATTTCTTATATCAAGAACTGTTTTATACTGCTGTTCAAACATTGGATTTCCCGTTATTACATAGGTTCTAGCCATTCGTGTTAAATCATCACTACTTTGCCTTAACTCATGAGCTAGAATAAGTGATTTGTATTGCATTTCATAAGCATCTTCTAAATCAATGGTTGCTTTTTGATATTTATTAATCACAATTGCCATACTTATAAAAGCAACTGTATTAAAAATAAACAGCAACATAAAAAGTTTCTTTAATTTCACCTAAAATCCTCAATCTATCTTTATATCTATTTGCTTATAATTGTAACAATAGCCAAAGCAAAAAGAGTAATCACCATGAATAGAAAATATACAGTACTTATAATAGATGATAAAATTGAGAATTTAAAGTACTTAAAAGAGATTTTAAAAGATGAAACGTATGAATTAAAAGCAACACCTGATGCACTATTTGCAATTGAATCAGCAAAACAAAAGCCACCAAATTTAATACTACTTGATATAAAAATGCCAAATATTGATGGTTTTGAAGTTTGTAAGATAGTAAAACAAGATGAGAAACTTAAAGATATACCCATAATTTTTATAAGTGCTTTAGATGATGTTTCTATAAAAGTTAAAGCTTTTGAGCAAGGTGGGGTTGATTATATTACAAAACCTTTTGAGCAAGAAGAAGTAAAAGCAAGAATAAGAACACAACTTGAAATATATGAAAATAAACAAACTATTTCAAAACTATTAAATCAACAAGACTTTTTTCTAAAAAAAATTATTCATGAAATAAACACACCTCTGAGTGTAATCTCTTTAAATGTAGATAATTTAGAAGAGCAAATAGGACAAAAAGAACAACTTGAAGTTATAAAAGCCTCAAGCAAATCACTCTCTTCAATTTATAATGACTTGTACTTTTTAACAAAAAAGAAAGCAAGAGAAAAGTCTTGCGAAAAAATAGATTTAGTCTCTTTTTTATCTTCAAGAATACAATTTTTTGATGAGATAGCAAAAACAAAAAATCTTCATATTCATTTAGAGATAGATAAAGAGTTTGAACTTTTTATGGATAGATATGAACTTGAAAGAGTAATTGATAATACAATATCAAATGCAATAAAATACTCATATGAAAATAAAGATATAGAAATTATTTTAGATTATAAAAATCAAGGAATAATAGAGATAAAAAATAAAGGTATTATTATAGAAGATAAGGATTCTATTTTTAAAGCATATTATCAACAAAAAGATAAAAATATTGGTTTAGGCTTGGGGCTTAGTATTGTAAAAGAGATTTGTAAAAACAATCAAATACAAATAGATATAAATTCAAGTAAAGAAGAAACAAGTTTCTCTTATATTTTTCCAAAAAATATGATAAAGGAAGTTTTATGAAAATACTACTTTTAGAAGATGACCATAATCTAAATAAAATCATAAAAGTCTCACTTGAAAAAAAAGGTTTTTTCATAGATAGCTTTATAGATGGATATAAAGCAGTTGATAAAATACTAAATGATAGTTATGATTTATATATTTTAGATGTAAATGTCTTAGGCTTTGATGGTCATAAAACCTTAGAGTTTATTAGACAAAAAGATATAAATACACCTGTTATTATGATTAGTGCAAAAATTGATATTGAAAATATCAAGAAATCATACAATCTTGGTTGTAATGATTATATAAAAAAACCCTTTGATTTTGAAGAGTTATATCTTAGAATTGAGTATCACTTATCCCACTTAAACTTAGAAAAAACCAGCGAATTACAAAAAGATTTAGGTAATAATTTCTCTTTTGATTTAATAGAACAAAGGCTTTATAAACATAAACATGAGATTGATTTAACAGTAAAAGAAAAACTTCTTCTTACTCTTTTTTCTAAAAATATAAATAATACAGTTACAAATGAGATGATACATGAATATGTATGGAGTTCTAAAGAGATGCAAACTGTAAGTATGAGAAGTGTTATTCATAAATTGAAACAAAAACTAAAAAGTGGAATGATAATAAATTTAAGAGGTGTAGGATATAAGCTAATTAAATAAGTTGAGAGAAAAGCTTCTTTTAGAAGCTTTCCCACTCATCATCACTACTTGTATCTGTGAATGATTGTTTTGTGTTTGTTTTTGATTCTGATTGAGTATAACTTTGCGTCTGTTTTGGTTTAGATGAATTCTTTGAATTTGTTTTATTTCTAAGTTCTGCCAAAATTTCTTCTGAACTTTTTTCACTTAACTTTACAGCCTCACTTTTTATTGTTTCTTTTCCAATAAACTCTTTTTCATCTGCTTGTTGAACGATAAGTTTCGCTATCTCATCAGTTTGAGAAGCAATACTATGAGTTGTATTTGAAATAACAACATTTTGTTGTGTTTGTTGATCAAGTTGTGTTACTGCATCATTAATTTGCTCAATTCCTGCTCTTTGTTCTTTTGAAGCTTCTGTAATTGTAGCAATTAATTCTGTAGTTTTTAAGATACTTTGATTTAAAGTCTCATAACCTTTAATCATCTTATCCGCACCATCTTTACCAGCATTTGCTTTTTCTGTTGCTTTTTCAACAATATTTTTAATCTCTTTTGCAGCTTCTGCTGATCTTGCTGCAAGGTTTCTTACTTCTTGTGCAACTACTGCAAAGCCTTTTCCAGCTTCACCTGCTGTAGCTGCTTCAACTGCTGCGTTTAGTGAAAGGATATTTGTTTGGAATGCAATTTGATCAATAACTGTAATTGCTTCTGCAATATCTTGTGTTTGATCATTAATTTCATCCATAGATTTAACAGTTCCCGTTGCTAATTGTTGTCCTATATTAATAGATTTAGATAACTCTTCTGAATTAGCTGCCATAATACTAATACTATCTGTATTATTAATAATTGTACTTGTAATCTCTTCTAAAGCTGCTGCTGTTTCTTCTAAGGCTGCTGCTGTTGTTGTAGAGTTTTTATTTAATTTATCTACATTTTGAAGTAGAACATCTGAACTTGAATCAAGAGTTAAACCATTTTGTTTGTTTTCTGCTAACATATCATTAATAATTTTTGATAAATCATTGATTGCAATTTCTACTTTTCCATTAGCATTTTTAATATTATTTCTAAAGTCTAATTGACCATATTTTGCTAATACATCTAAAATTATATTTGTATCTCTACCAATATTTGTTTCTAGATTATCTAACATCTCATTGATTTGAGTTTGTAAAATTTGTAGGGCTTCTGTTTGAGTAGTTTTTTCAACTCTACTATCTAAATATCCATCTTTGATATTTGCAACAACTCTTGTCACATCTTCAATAAGTGCGGCATCTTGCTCAACTAATGATTTTGTTTTAACAACATTTTGATTAATAATCTTAGCCATTCTACCAATCTCATCATTAGCGCTATCGTCTAAATGATCAACATCATTTTTTTCTTTGTTGATATATTTGAAGAAATTTAATAAACCATCTTGGAACTCTTGTAATGGTTTAAAGATTGCTTTATTTGATAATACTGCCATTACAAATGCTAAAATAATCATAATTATGAAAATGATAATACAGTTTCTAATAATTACATCTAAAATCTGCTCTTGAGTTTTTGCTTCCATTTCAGCAATTTTTGACTCAATATTATCTACATATGCCCCTGTTCCAATAATCCAATCCCATGGCTCAAATTTTTTAACATAAGAGAATTTTAGTCTAGGATCACCAACTTTTCCTGGTCTATCCCACTTGTAACTAACTAATCCACCCTCTTTTGAAGAATTTGCAACCTTTGACATTTCAACAAAGTGTCTTTTTCCTGTGGCATCGGCATTGTTTGTTAAATCTTTTCCATTCAGTTTTGGTTTTATAGGATGCATTACCATTTTAGGATGAGAGTCATTGATCCAGTAGTATCCATCTTTACCATATCTCATATCAGCAACTGCCTGTAAAGCTTCTTTTTGTAGTCTTGATGTAACATCATCAACATATTCACCAGTACCAACTACCCAACCAAATGGCTTAAATAATTTTACAAAAGATACTTTATCTTGTGGAGCTTCAAATCCAGGTTTAGGCCATACATAATCTACAAAACCTTCACCCTTTTGTTTTGCAACTTTTGCAAACTCAAAGAAAATTCTTTTTCCACCTTTATCTTTAAACTGAGATAAATCTTTTCCATCAAGTTGCGGTTTAATTGGATGCATTACTATATTTGCATCTAAGTCATTCATCCAAAAATAACCCGTTTTACCATATCTTGTAGATTTTACTGCTGTTCTTACTAATTCTTTTAACTCATCATCTGAAACTTTTCCCTTATATTGATTATAAGTTCCTTCCATTACAGATAACATAAATCCAGTTTGTTCTTTTAGGTAACTTTGAACCTCAGCTTTTACTTTATCTTTTGCCGTTCTTGCATGATAAGTTTCAACTGTTTTTATAGCTAATGAAATATAGTTTTCTAGCTCTTTTTCTTTTGATTTGTATGCATCTGCCTTAAACTTTTCAATCACAGTTTCAGATGTTTCTTGTAATGAAATAATTGATTGAACAATCATTGCAACTGAAACTACTACAATTGAACTAATTACAATCATTAAAAGCTTAGCTTTAATGGATATAGATTTTAACATAATCGCCCCTTTTTTCTTTTGATAAAAAATATTAAATAATAGTTTCTATCCTCTAATAACTCTTATTAAACCCCTTGAAGAATCATTATTCTATTTTAATAATATTCTGTTTTAAATTAAAATAACTTTAATATTTGAGCATATTTGAATAACATTTATTAATTATTCTATATAAAACAATAAGTTACATTAATCAAGTTTTTTCTCTTCTTTTATTCTTTTAGTAAATAAATATTTTTGAGATGTCTTAATTGAAAAATATCTAACAACAAGTAAAAATACAATAACCCCTGACAAAATTAGAAGATTATAATTAACTGCACTACTGAATATTGCATCAATTGAATTTAACTCTTCTTTATTAACTTTTACAACATTTACAATAAATTCTCTTAAAGCAAGAATTATAAAAGCATCAACTAAAAGAGTAAGAGCAACCCTTTGCTCCCTTATATAATTAATTACAGCTCTAACAATTTCTAAAAATATAATAAAATAAAGCATATAAATAATAAAATCCATTAACATGCCTAAAGATAAAGCAATAATAAATAAAACTGAAGCTATTGCTAATTCTATATACAATTTATCCGAGAAAAAATTTAATACTGTTTTTTTCATAAATCTCCTAATCTATTACCACTTTAATTGCTAACCAATCATTTGGTATTTGTTTTATTGAATTATTTGCCATGAATATGATAGATGCTATCATAGCTCTAGCACTAGAATCTCCACCAGCTTTTGCATTTTCAATTAACATTTCTTTTAAACTGTCATATTTTAAAAGTAAATGTATAGTTCCAGCAAAACCTTGATCTACATCACAAGCAGGACCAAACTCTCTAATTACTTGGAAAGTATCTTTATCTTTAGAATCTATTGCATTTTCAATATGCTTTTTAATAGATATATCAAACTCATCTTTTAAACTCATAATTGCTTCTTTAATATCTTTTTTATCTAAAACTTTTAATAAGACTTTTGCAAAAAATCTTGAAGCATTTAAAGCTTTTGATGAATTATGTGTTAATTTTACAAACTTTTCTACATTTTCTAAAAACTCTTCTTTTGTTTTCGAAACTTTTAATAAAGGTGCAATTCTTCCAACAATTGATAAATCGCTAGAGTTTGAACCACTAGGTACTACTGAATCTTTTATATTTTGTAAAGTATTTCTAGATGCACCATCAATATAACCATTATAAGCAGCCATTTTATTAGTCCAAAACTCTAGAAAATCATTTTCATTAAATTCTTCTTTATCTTTTAAAAATTCATAAAGCCAATAAGTTTGATCGCCATAATGAGTAAACTCACCTGCAACTTTTTCTTTATGCCAAATAGAAAGGGGTTTATTTAGCTTCTCAAAGTTAATTGAATCATCCAATAACTGTTTTTCATCATAAACCCAGTGTGTTCCTAAACAATATGCATCTGTTACCAGTGAAGTTAGCACTAACTCTTTTATTTTTTTTTGTTCAAACATTAATTATCCTTTTATCTATTCCAATTTTTATAATTTGTAAAAGCTGGGAACTGCTCTTTAAACTCTTCTTTATCAAATAAAAAACAATACGAATCCATGTATGCACAAAGTAAGTCATATGAATCTTTTATTTCTTGAAACTTTTCATGACTACCTTCTGGCATATCAGGATGGTATCTTTTTGAGAGTTTTAAATATTTTTTCTTCAAATCTTTTTTAGAGGTTCTTGTAAGAACTCCCATTATATCAACTGCTTTTTCAAACTCTTCATAATCCATATTTTTCCCTAATTATATAATCAATTATATTCTACAATATTTTTTTTAAATGAATATAGTATACTACAAGTATAATATAAATTTTAGGAGAATATATGAAATCAATACTTTATCATGTACATGACCCAATGTGTTCATGGTGTTATGCTTTTAAACCTACTCTTGATAACTTAAGAAAAGAACTTCCATCAAATGTAGAACTTGTACATGTTGTGGGAGGATTAGCTAAAAATAGTAATATTCCTATGCCAAAAGAACAGCAAGAAACAATTGAAAATATATGGAAACAAATAAATAAAGAAGTTGGAACAAAATTTAATCACGACTTCTGGAAAAAATGTGAACCAAGACGTTCAACTTACCTTTCATGCCAAGCTACAATGCTAGCTAGATATGAAAATAAAGAAGATGAAATGATAGAAGCTATTCAAAAAGCTTATTATCAAGAAGCAAAAAACCCAAGTGATGCTTCTACTTTAATCGATCTTGCAAAAAAAATAGGATTAGATGAAAAGAAATTTGAAGAAGATTTGAAAGGTCAAAAAATCGAAGAAGATTTACAAGATGAATTAAATTTAAGAAGATCACTAAAAGTTAGAGTTTTCCCTTCTCTTGTATTAAAATATAAGAAAGAAGTTTATCCAATAAATATAAAATATGATGATCATACAAGTATGTTAAAGCAGATTATTGATTTAACACAAAATATCTATTTTTAAAAAAGGATTAAACTCCTTTTTTAAAGCCTTTTTTTTATTATATTTAATAACTTATGTTATATAATAGAAGAATACCTAAAAAGGCAAGTGATGATAAAATCAAATAATGACAAGTTTATAATATTTTTTATAAAGTATGCACCTATTATATTTGTTATTATTTTCTCACTTATTGCAACTAAAATAATACTAAATGAAAAAGAAGTATCTTATAAAAAAGAGATTACAGAATTAGAAAAAGAGTACTACTTACAAAATAAAAAAAGAGTTTATGAAGAAGTACAAAGAGTCTATAATCATATTGAAAATGAAAAAAATAATACAGAAAAAGAACTAAAAGTTTTTATAAAAGAAAAAGTTTATCTAGCTCATAATATTGCTACAAAAATCTATGAAAAAAATAAAGATACAAAATCAAAAGAAGAAATTTTCTCTTTAATAAAAACAACATTAGAAAGTATAATTTTTAATGAAGGAAGGGGATATTTTTTCATAAATGACAAGTATGGGAATAATGTTCTTCAACCATTAAATAAATCCATTGAAGGCAAAAACTACATAAACTTTAGAGATAAAGAAGGTAATTACCCAGTTAGAAAAATGATTGAAACGATTAAAAAGAAAAGTGAAAGTTTTGATTCCTATTTTTGGTATAAGAACAATGATACAGCTGAAGTCTTTGAAAAAATTGCATTTTATAAATATTTTGAGCCATATGATATTATTATAGGTACAGGGGAATATATAGTTGACTTTGAAGCAAAACTTAAAACTAAAATTTTAGAGTATATTCAAAAAATAAGATATGCAAATAATGCTTATATTTTTGTAATAGATTATGATGGGAAATATTTAGCTCATTATAAAACAAAACTAATTGGTAAAAATAGAATAAACTATAAAAACAGTGCAGGTAGATATTTAGTTCAAGATATTATAAATTTTGCAAGAAATAATGATGGGGAGTATATGACTTATGAGGCAACTATCAATACAGATAAAAGTGCCCTTAGCAATAAAAAAATCTCTTATATCAGAAAATTTGAAGCATACAAATGGGTTATAGGAACTGGTTTTTATACTGAAAACTTAAATAAAAAGATTGAAGAGAAAAAGCTTTTACTTGAAAAGAAAAAACTTGATAATATTGAAACTATTACAAAAATAAGCATTTTAACAACTATGCTTTTACTTATTATTTCATTTTTTATCTCAAAAGTTTTAGAAAGTAGACTTAAACTTTATAAAAAAGAAATTGAAAATAAAATCATAGAAAATAAAGAAAAAGATGACTTAATGTCCCAACAAGCGAAGATGGCAACAATGGGAGAAATGATAGCAAATATTGCACATCAATGGAAACAACCTCTAAGTCAAATAACAACAATATCTTCTGGAATAAAAATGCAAAATGAATTAAACTATTTAAAACTTGAAGATATTAATTCACAGATGGATAAAATCACAAAATCGACAAAGTATCTATCTGAGACAATAGATGATTTTAAAAACTTCTTTTCACCCCACAAAGAATTCAATGACTTTGAAGTTACAAATACAATAAATAGAACACTTAAACTTTTAGAAAGTTCAATTAAAACTTGTAATATCAAAGTAATTAGAGAAGATAAAGATATATCTATAAAAAGTAATGAAAATGAACTACTGCAAGTTTTAGTAAATATCATTAAAAATGCAAGTGAAGCACTTGAAAACAGAGAAGAACTTGAAGAAAATAAATTTATTTTTATCAAAACATTAAAAAATGACAATTTTTTAAAATTAGAAATATATGATAATGCAAAAGGAATAAATGAAGATATTATAAAAAATGTATTTAGTCCTTATTTTACTACAAAAGGAAATGAAGGTACAGGTATAGGACTTTATATGTCAAAAAACATAGTAACAAAAAGTTTAAAAGGGAAACTTTCTGTTGAAAACATATCATATAATTATAAAGGTTCTAGTTTTAATGGAGCAAAATTTACAATTGAAGTGCCCTTATTGGGGCCTAAAAAATAAAACCATTAAAACTATTTCTTAATATGAAACTCTTCTTTCATATTAGATACTAATTTAGTCATTAAGCTTCTTTCATTTACCGTCATTGAAGTATTTAAAATATCATCTAAATCTCCTAGTTTAGAAAAAAAACTCTCTTTAAATTGCTGATTGATTTTATTGTGATTATTTAAAAATGCACCTAATTTTATAAGAGAGAACACAACCTCTTTTTTACCCATAATAACAGCATAATTTATTGGTAAGATACCAAATCTATCAGGTTTGTTTATTAGGTCTCTATTTTTTAAAGCAATTTTCTTTAATATATCTATTTTATCACTCCAAACTGTATTATGAATATAGTTTCTTCCCTTATTATCTACAGCTCTATAATCCCCTACTCTTTTTGTAAGAATATTTATAACTTGTAAGTCATGATCTAATATAGCTTTATGAATTACATTTCCTCCATAAGAGTCTTTACAGTCAATATTTACATTATTTAAGATAAGGAAATTCAAAGTTTTATGAAAAGCTTGCTTTTGATTTTTTTGTTCTTTTCCTGATTGAAGGACCCTATAAAATGCATTTAGATTATCTTTTTTACTTAAGATATCTAGATTTGCACCATATTTTTTAAATGTCTCAAGTAAAGGAACATTAAAATATTTTGCAATTTCAAAAATAATTGGCTCTTCTTCAAAAAGTATTTCATTTATATCTACTTTTATAAACTCTAAAAGTAAATTTAGAATTTGATTATAATTAACCTCTGGATAAACTCTTATATTTGATACTTTTCTTACTCTATTTGGTGAGTTTTCACTCAAAATAACATCTACTACTTTTTCTATAACACTATGATTATTTTTATCTTTTAAACTTGAGTCAATATTTGAAAAAAGAAGTCTTTTTATTAGATCAATGTTAGGTTTACCATTAAAAATAGCAATATCTAAAACCGTATTACCAATAGCATTAGTTTGATTTACATTTATAGATGTTGACTTTAAAATAAAATCTAAATTAAACTCACTTCTTGCTCTTATTATGTTAAATAATAAATTCTCTTCTTCTAAATTCAAAAGATTTACATTTGCACCATTTTCAACAAAAGTCATTATCCTATCTTGATATTTATTTATAAAACTTTTATTTTCATAAACTTGAATATCATAAGTTAATAGTTTATCAATCAAGTATATCAATAAGGTATTTTTCTTTGTTCCATATCTTCTATTTAATGAAGCATTATTTCTTATTGCAAAAGAGAAAAGATTGTTATTTAAATCCAAATCTAAACAATTTAGATATAAAAAGTCTTGTCCTTTGTTGTTAATAGAGTTTAAATCTAAACCTAAATCAAGCAATCCATCAAAAATATTTAAATCAGCAGTTATTTCTTTTAAATGACAAATTGTATTACCATTATTATCTTGTTGATTAATATCTAATTCATTACTTAAAGCTAAAACTTTTTTTATGGCTAGTCTATTTTTTGACTCTATTGCATAAAATAAAACTGTTCTACCTACTTTATTTTTTTTATTTATATCTTGCGTTTTTGAAGCAATTATATCTATTAATTGAATTGCTCCATATTTAAAAGCTAAATGTAAGGGGATTTCCCCATCAAGATTTTCTTGATTTACATCTATTCCTTTTTTTAATAATAGTTTAGAAGTCTCTAAACTTGAGCTTTTTAAAGCTGTAAAAAGTGCATTTTCATTAAATTCATTTAAAGAATTAAATTTAACTCCAATACTTAGCAAATAATTAACTGCATTAAAAGCATCATATTTTGCACAATGATGCAATAAAGAGCTATCATTTTTATTAAAATCAGATTTTGCTAATTTCTTTTCTACCGCTTTTTCATTAAAAGGTTTTTTTATTATTAACTCTTCGATAGTTTCACTACTACCAAATAATTTATCTAGCATTACTCTACCTTTTTTCTTTCATTAGCGAAAGAATAGCAATTTTTTTATTATGTTTGAATTAAATCCCTTTATTTTAGGGTTTTTAAAAATTATTTTTATTCTATATCAAGTTCTTTTTGCATACTTCTTACTAGTTCTGTCATTAGAGATCTCTCATTTTCAGTCATTGTTGAACTCAAAATATCCTCAAGTTTTCCAAGTTTTGAAAAGAATTGTTCTTTAAATTGTTCGTTTACATTATAAGGATTATTTAAATAAGCACCCATTTTTATTAAAGCAAATACAACTTCTTTTTTTCCCATTATAACGCCATAATTTATAGGTAATAAACCAAACTTATCAGGTATATTCATCAAGTCTTTATTTTTAAAGGCTATTTTTTTCAAAATATCTGCTTTATTTTTCCAAATTGTATTATGAATATAAGTTCTTCCTTTTTTATCCCTTGCTTTATAATTTTTAACTCTTAGAGTTAGAATATTTACAACTTGTAAATCGTGATCTAAAATTGCTTTATGTATTACATTTCCACCATGTGAATCTTTATGGTCAATATCAACATCACATAGAACTAAATACTTTAACATTTTTAAAAAAAGTGCTCTTTCATCTTTTGCATCTTTACCTGCTTCTAAAACCTTATAAAAAATAGTAAGTTTATCTTTTTGACCTACTATATTTAAATTTGCACCATGTTTTTTAAATACTTCTAATAATGGAACATGAAAAGATTTTCCTATCTCAAATACTATAGGTTCAGCCTCAAACATAATTTGATTTATATCAATTTTTGTATAATCTAAAATAAAAGTTAAAATTTGAGTATAGTTTACATTTTTTGCACTTTTTGTTTTCCCTATTTTTCTTACTCTATTTGGAATATCTTCACTTAATATAACATCTACAAGTTTTTCAACTATTGTTAATCCATCTTTATCTTTTACAGTACAATTTATGTTTGTATATACTAGCTTTTTAACTAATTCAACATTTACTTTTCCATTAAAGATTGCTAAGTCAAGTAAGTTTTGACCATGATTATTAATTTGATTAATATTTACTTTTGTTCTGTTTAATAAAAACTCTAAAACTAAATCATCTTTTGCTCTTACAACATCAAATAAAAAGTTTTCATTTTCACTATTCAAGCTATTTTCATCTACCCCATGTTCGATAAAGGTAATAAGTCTATCTTGATACTTAGTAACTAAACCTTTATTTTCTAGAACTTGTATATCAATTGAAAGTATTTTTTTTACTATTTTCATTAAAATAGACTCTTCATTTAATCCATACTTTCTATTTTTTAAATTACTTTTTTGTAAAAAAGATATAAAAAGTTCATCTGGAACATCTAAATCTAAACAGTTTAAATATAAAAAATCTTCATTGTTTTTATTTATGCTATCTACATTTAATCCCTTACTTACGAAAAATTTAAATAAGTCAAGATTTGCTGTAATCTCTTTTATATGAACAATTGTATTGTCTTGATTGTCTTTGAAGTTAAGTTTTATAGATGTTAGTTGAAATACTTTTTTTATAATTTCAAAGTTTTTTGATTGTATTGCATAGAAAAGAATATTTCTTCCGTCTTTATCTTCTATTTCAAGATTGTCAACTCTATCTGTGATAATATCAAATATGTCTTCCATGCCACTTTTAGTTACAAGATGCAAGGGTGTAATGCTGTTTATATTTGCTTGATTAATATCAATATTATTTGATAATAAGACTTTACAACACTCATTAACTTTTTCTCTTATAGCTAAGAATAATAGGTTTTCTTTATTTACATCTAGTTTGTCTATTTTAAAGCCTACTTTTTCTATAAGAAAACTTAAAGCTTCATAAGAGTTGTTCTGTATACATAGCTTAAGTAAGTATTGGTTATTTAAGTCTAAATCATAAGCATCTATTGCTTTTTGAAGCTTTTTTTCATTAAAAGGATCTTTTATTACAAGCTCTTCTAATGACTCTTTTTTTCCAAATAAAAGTTCTTTTTTCTCTAAAAGTTTATTTAACATAAAATTAGTTACCTATGTATATAAATTATGATTTAGATTATCAAAAAAGAGGTTATAAAGAGGTTAAAATAGTAGTTTAAGAAAAGAGATTAAATCTCTTTTCTTTATTTCATAAGTGGATCAACCACATCTAATACATACATACCAACAAGTCCGATAATACCTGCTAATAAACAATAATAGATTGTAGGAATAATTGTTCTTCTTAATGTTTGCCCTTCTTGATCTAAAAGACCAACAGTTGCACTTGCTGCAACAACATTATGAATTGCAATCATATTACCAGCAGCAGCTCCAACTGCTTGAAGTGCTACCATAAAGGCTGTTGATACACCTAGTGCATCTGCAACACCAAATTGATACTGTGCTAACATCATATTTGAAACTGTATTTGAACCTGCAATAAATGCACCTAAAGCACCAACCATTGGAGCAAATAATGGATATATATCTCCAACTGATGAAGCTACAAAATTAGCCATTGCAACTGGCATTGAATCAAATCCAGAATCATTTACACCTGAATTAATTAGAATTCTAACTAATGGAATTGTAAAAATAAGTACAAAACCAGCACCTAACATAACCTTTGAAGACTCACCTATAGCTTCTTTCATCTCTTTAAATTCCATTTTATGTAGGAAATAAGTAACAAGGGCTACAAATACTAAAATACCCCCTGGTAAGTAAAGTGGAGTGATAGAATAACCTAAGTTTTCACCTAAAATATCTTTAAATGGAATAATCCAAGATTTAACAAACGCTTTAGCCTCATCACTAACTCTTGTAATTACTAAAATCACTGCAACTAAGATATATGGAATCCATGCTTTTGTTAAAGACATTGGAACTTTTGCACTCATTGCGTCTAATTTCATCTCTATTTTTGAAACCCATGATGTAGGCCATTTCTCTCTTGGAGCAAAATCCCAAGCTTTTTTAGGAACTAAGAAACCTTTTTTAGCTGCAAACATAACTATTGGAAGTCCAACTAAAGCACCTATTAATGATGGAAACTCAGCACCTAAGAAAACACCTGTTAAAGCATAAGGAATTGTAAACGCAAGTCCTGCAAAAATAGCAAAAGGTAAAATACTTAAGCCCTCACTCCATGACTTATTTTCACCAAAAAACCTAGTTAACATTACAGTCATAAATAAAGGAATTAAAGTACCAACAATTGCATGAGTAATTGCAACTTGTGAAGTAATAATTTGTAAATAAACATCCCAAGACGAACCAATACTTTCTAAGTCAAGCCCTATTCCTTGAGCATCTAAACCTTTATTTACTCCTATTAAAATAGGCGTTCCAACAGCACCAAAAGATACAGGTGTACTTTGAATCATCATACCAACCATAACAGCAGCCATTGCCGGGAAACCAATAGCAACTAAAAGTGGTGCAGCAATCGCAGCAGGTGTACCAAATCCAGAAGCACCCTCAATAAATGATCCAAATAACCATGCAATTATAATAACTTGTACTCTTCTATCAGGACTAATATTGTTGAAACCTTGTCTAATTACAGCAATCGCACCTGAATGTTTTAGTGTATTTAAAAGTAAAATTGCACCAAAAATAATCCATAAAACAGCAACTGTTATAAGTAGACCTTGAATAGTTGAAGCCATAACTCTATTAAAAGAAACTTCCCACACAACAAATGCAACACCAACTGTTGCTATATAAACTAAAGGCATTGCTTTCTTAGCAGAAACCCTTAAACCAACTAGTAAAATACCAGCTAAAAATATAGGTAATGCAGCAAAAAATGCTTGTAAACCAATACTCATGTATTCCTCCTTGTTTTAACACAAAAAGAATATTCCTAGCATGTGATATTTTTATGATAATTTTTCTATAGCATTTAAATAGCAATATTTTTAAAGTTTTAATGATTACTTTTGTAACACATTTAATAAATATAATTAATTTTTATATAAGAAATAGCTTTAATTTACTTATTTTAAAAAGAATACTATAATACACGTTTTATTTTAAAGGATTTAGATTTTTATGAACAATACAGCCATTTATATATTTAACAGAATAGTAAGACTTGCAATAATATTTTTTATTTTATACTTAATATTTACAAACTTTGGAACATTTTTAATGATAATAGGGATTATATTTATCTTAGGTTTTATAGCAATATATAATTTAAAAAAGAAAATTAAAACAAATGGTTTTCACTTTAAATTTAACGGTCAAGAGTTTTCACAAGGAAACAATGCAAATTTCAACTTCAATGATTTTCAAAATTTTAATTCAAATGATTTTCAAAACTTTGCAAATCAGCCAAGATACAATGAAATACAACAAGCAAAAGACTTTTTTGGTTTTACAGGTGAACCTACAAAAGAAGAGATAAAAAAAAGATACAAAGAATTAGCAAGAAAATATCACCCTGATATAAACGGTGGAGATGATACAAAAATGAAAGAGCTAAATCACTTTAGAGATATTTTAATAAAAACAGTAAAATAAAACTTATGTTTTTTAAAAAGCTACAAAAAACTTTCTTCTTTATAACTATAGGTGCTTTGGCACTTTTAGTTCTACTTTGGTATGAAGACTATTCTTTTGATAAAAAACCACTTGATGATAAATACAAAACCCAACTAACACTAAAACTTAAAGAGTTAAGATACTTAGCAAAAATAAATTTTAATATTGTAAGAGAATTTCCTATAATTATTTCTGAGGAAATGACTGCAAATAGATTTGGCATGGCTGTTTATGAAAGAGATGGAAGTATTGAAATATATTTAAATAAAAAAAGATTTAAAGAAAGCTCAAATTATATGATAAATGATGTACTTCCCCACGAATATGCCCATGCTATAATGTTTCATATTAGTGACTTTTCAAATAAAAACTCAGGTCATACAAAAAAATGGCAAAGAATTTGTAAAAAACTAAATGGTCTTAGATGTGAAAGATTCGTAAATCATAATGATATTTTGATGGAAAAAACAAAACTTTTCAATTAAAAGCTTTCACGAAAAATTCACTTTTTAGATATAATATCACTTAAATTAAAAGGGAAAACATGAAAATTTTAATAACAACTATACTACTTGCGAGTTTTGCGTTTGCAAACTATACAATCAAATTTAAAGGTATTACTTTAGGTGAAATAGAAAACTTTAAGTCTTTAGAACACAACTATCTTGAAGCAAAAGTTACAAACTCTATTGCTAGATTTTTATTAGGAAAGGATAAGTTTGTTTTTTACAATGAAGATTTTAAAAATAAAAAAAATGATGAAAATACAAAATATAAAAAAGACAAATATGCCATTATCTATATTCTAAAAAAAGCTATGGCAAATGATGTAAAAACAGAAAAACTAGAAGTAAAAAAAGATAAGTTTATTACTGTAAGTTTTGATGAAAACTTTAAATTTGTTTATGACTCTAAAGGAAGAATTAAAAGTGAAGGTTATTTAGAAATGAAAGACAATAGCTTACTTAAACTAGTAGAAAATATAAATGATATTGAAATTTCAAAAATTCAATAGTTTTTTGGAATATATACTTGACATTTATTAAAAAACATAGTATTATTCCCGCCTTGTTAATCGTCGGGGCGTAGCGCAGTCTGGTTAGCGCACCTGGTTTGGGACCAGGGGGCCGGAGGTTCGAATCCTCTCGCCCCGACCATTTATCTACAAAATCAAAAAAACATCACAAACTAACACTTTTTTCAAATTAAAACAAAAATTATTATGCTATAATGTCCAAAATTTAATTGAGGATACTTTATGACATATTTAGTAGTTGACGATTCTAAACTAGCAAGAAAAATGACAATTAAGAATTTAAAAGAGATAATAAGCGAAGACTCAAATATTGTAGAAGCTACAAATGGCCAAGAGGCAATTGAGCTTTACAAAGAGCATAATCCTTCTATTTGTTTTATGGACTTAACAATGCCTGTTGTAGATGGTTTTGAAGCAACTAAAGAAATAAGTCAATTCGATAAAGACTCTAAAATCATTATAGTAAGTGCAGATATTCAAGAACAAGCTATGCAAAAAGCTAAAAATAATGGCGCATTAGGTTTTATAAAAAAACCAATAAACCTAGAAAATTTAAAAAAGATGCTTGAAAAACTTGGACTAATCTAATGGGCAAAAATCTTATTGATTTAAATGAAGATGAAAGAGACTGCTTACAAGAACTCATGAATATAGCTTATGGTGAAGCAACTGCTGCCATATCTAAAATCATAGATAAATTTGCAACTTTGAATATTCCAGTAATTAATACAGTTACTTCTGAGGGTTTACTTAAACACTTAAATGAAAAAATTGTTGAAAATGGGAACTATTTTATTGCGAATCAACTTATTCATGGGAATATTTCAGGAGAAAATCTTTTTATAATTGATGAAAAATCTAGCTATAATCTTACTAAAGAGTTTGGTTTAGAAGATGATGAAATTGATGATGATGAAATAAAAGATGTTGTTTTAGAAATTACAAATATCATTTCATCTGTAACATCAGGAAAACTAGCCTCATTAATTGATGCAAGTATTTCATTTTCATCTCCAAATATAAAAAGAGTTACTAATATAAAAGAGTTTAATGATGGTTTTGATAAAAGCTATGAAAATATCATTATAATTTCTACTGAGCTTAACTTTGAAGATGAACATATAAAAGGTGAATTAATTATACTTTCAAAAAATGAATCATCTGAATATTTAAGAGAATCAATTTCTCAGTTTTTAGAGGATTTATAAATATAAATGATAGATATAAACAATAATGTAATATTTAATAGTGTTGACAATGGAATTATAATACTTGACAAAGAGCTAAATATTTTAGCTTGGAATAGATGGCTTGAAATACTTACTTATAAAAAAGAAGCGGATGTAATAAATAAAAACATCTGTGAACTTTATGAAAATATAAATGAAAAAAAACTAAAAAGAAAAGTAAAGTCAGTTTTAGTTACAAATAATCCTTCATTTTACAATGTTGACCAAAACAGATACTTGATAAAAATTCCTGTGGAATCTATTACTAATAGCATATATAAATATATGCAACAAAATATTACTATTGTTCCTTATGACAAAGATAAAGAACTTGTTTGTTTATTTATTTACAATACTACAAATCTTAGAGAAACAAATCATAAACTAGAACTTTTAAATGAAGAACTAGTAGAAATGACACATAGAGACCCTTTGACAAAACTTTCAAATAGAAGATACTTCTCAATGCAATCAAAAAAAATACAATCATATAGCAAAAGAAATGATACATGCCTTTCTCTTATTGTTTTAGATATTGATAAGTTTAAAAATATAAATGATACTTATGGTCACCTTGTTGGTGATGAAGTAATTATTCATATTGCAAGAGCACTTGAAAAAAACTTAAGAGATAGTGATATTATTTCAAGATTTGGAGGAGAAGAGTTTGTTGTACTTCTTCAAGATTGTAGTATAGAAAATGCCTATCTAGTTGCTGAAAAAATTAGAGAGTATATAGAAAAAGCAGAAGTTATAATAGATGAAAATACTACGATAAAATATACTGTTAGTTTAGGTGTTGCTAAATTTGATGAGCAAAAAGACAATGATAATTTAGAACAGACTTTTGCTAGAGCTGATGAAGCTTTATATGAAGCAAAAACTAGTGGTAGAAATAAAGTTGTAAAAGCTAAATAGTCTTTTCATAATTTCCAAAAAATTTTACAATACAACAAGCCGTAATACCAACTAAAAAAATACATGCAAATGTAATATATATAATTTCCATACCTTCTCCTTTGTTGTGAATTATATAGTACTATTATAACAACTTAGTTACAAGTATCTATCTAAAAACTGTATATTTTATATCCTATATATTTCTATATAATAAAATTATTTTATGTTACAATACATATATAAGTCTTATAGGTAGAGTATGAAAAACAAAAACTTCATTATTTATTTTATAGTTACATTAGTTTTTATATTTACAATAATTATTGTGAACTATATTTATCAAACAAAATTAAACTATATTAAAGTATCTCAAAAAATACTTTTTCAAGAAGCTTCAAGTCTATTTAACAATGTTGTAACTACAAGACTTTGGGCATCAAAACATGGTGGTATTTATGTAAAAGCACACGAAGGAATAAAGCCAAATCCTTATTTAGAAGACAATCACACTTACACAAAAAACAATGAACTTCTTATAAAAGTAAATCCGGCTTGGATGACAAGACAATTATCAGAATTATCAAATGAAGTAAATAAAAACTACTATTTCAAAATCACAAGTTTAAATCCTAAAAATCCAAATAATAAGGCAGATTTATTTGAGAAAAAAGCCCTTGAGTTTTTAGATAAAAATAGAAATGAAGATTTTTATACAAAACTAAATGACAAAGCTTATGACTTACTAGGAGTTTTAAGAGTTGATGAATCATGTTTAAGCTGTCACAAAACACAAAACTACAAAGTTGGCGATACTATGGGTGGACTAAGAGTTAGTATTCCTACAAATGTTTATAGTCAAAACGTTGAACTTATTACTTCAAAAACAAATATTTTATATGTAATTACTTTTTTTACAAGTATCGTATTTATTTTTATCATAAGCTATACAATAAATAGTATTTATACAAGAGAAAGAAATATTTTAAGACTAAACAAGACCTTGGAGAGAAAAGTAAAAAATCGAACAAAAGAGCTTGTTGAGGCAAATAAAAAACTTCTTAAAATCTCAACATCAGACTTTTTAACAAATATACCAAATAGAAGATATTTCTTTGATATGGGTTCAAAGTCATTCAATCTAGCAAAAAGAGAAAATCAAAAACTATGTGTTGTTTGTATTGATATTGATTTTTTTAAAAAAGTAAATGATACCTATGGTCATCAAATAGGAGATGAAGTTTTAAAATATGTATCAGGTTCACTTGAAAACAGTATTAGAAAGTCTGATATTTTAGCTCGTACTGGCGGTGAAGAGTTTATGATTATTTTAAATAGTACAGACTCGCAAGGAGCTTTAAATCTGTCTGAAAAAATTAGAGAGTTTTTTAATAAAAACAACTTCATAACTGAAAACCTAAATATTCCTGTAACTATTAGTATAGGTATCTCACAAATAAAAAGTAATGATGAAAGTTTAGACACTATTATAGCAAGAGCTGATAAGGCTTTATATGCTTCAAAAGAGAATGGAAGAAACCAAGTTAGTGTGAATTTATAAAAAAACCATACAAAATAACAGTAAATTGCGTTAAAATGAATTACTAAAATAAAGGGATAAATTATGATATTAAGATTAACTGTTGTAGTTTCATTATTAATTGGAACTTTATTTGCTAAGGAGAATAGTATGAGTATTTATGATTTTAAAGTAAAAGATATAGAAGGAAAAGAGATTTCCATGTCAAAATATAAAGACAAAGTTCTTCTAATAGTAAATGTAGCTAGTAAATGTGGTTTTACTTCTCAATATGAAGGCTTAGAAAAACTTCATGCAAAATATAAAGATGAAGATTTTATGGTTTTAGGTTTCCCATCAAATCAATTTGCAAACCAAGAACCAGGAACAAATGAAGAGATAAAAGAGTTTTGTACACTAACATTTGGAGTAAAATTTGATATGTTTTCAAAGATTGATGTAAATGGTGATAATGAACATCCTTTATATACTCATCTAAAAAAAGAGGCTTCTGGAATTTTAGGAACAGAAAGCATAAAATGGAACTTTACAAAGTTTTTAATTGATAAAAAAGGAAATGTTATTGAAAGATATGGTTCAACAACAAAACCTTTAGAAATAGAACCAAAAATAAAAGAACTTTTATAAATAGCTTTTTTTAGAACATTTTAGATATATTTCCTTTTTTATAAAAAGGATTTATTATCGAAGATTTTATTAGCCCTATAATTGATTATTTAAAGATTATGTCAAACTGGGAAGCAATAGCTATGAGTTTATCTATTGCTTACCTACTTCTTGCTATTAAACAAAATTTATGGTGTTGGGTAGCTGCATTTTTTTCAACCCTTATTTATGCAATAATATTTTTTGATGTAGCACTTTTAATGGATAGTGCTTTAAATGTGTACTATTTAGTTATGGCACTTTATGGTTGGTACTCATGGAGATATGGAAATAAACTAAAAGAAAAAGAACTAGTTGTAACTAGTTATGGAATAAAGAAAAATATCCAAATAATCATAGTTTTAAGTATCATATCTTCAATATTTGGTTTTATCATGGATACATATACTCATGCTGATTTTGCTTATATTGATTCTTTTACTACAGTTTTTGCAGTGTTTTCTACATATATGCTAGCAAAAAAAGTACTAGAAAACTGGATTTATTGGATAGTAATAGATGCTATTTCTATTTACATTTATATTCAAAAAGATTTAAATCTAACTGCTGTTTTATTTGCAATTTATACTGCCCTTGCATTTGTAGCATACTTAAAATGGAAAAGAGATTATGAATATCAAAAAGCTTAAAGAGTATAAACTTTTTGGAAATCAAGAGCTTTTAGATTTAAAAATTCTTGAAAATCAAGGAGTTTGCAATACTATTTATAAACTTCAAACTTCTAAAAAAACTTATAGTATAAGAGTTTTTAAACACACCCATACACAAAAGAAAAAAAGAGAAATTGAATTTAAGATACAAAATAAAGCTTATAAAAAAGATATAGGTGCAAAAGCCTATATCTTAGATAAAAAAAATTCTCTAATGATTTGTGATTTTATAAAAGGTGAACATAAAGAAAAACTCACAAAGGCTAATATAAAAGCTGTAGTTAAAACACTTAAAAAGCTTCATAGTATAAAAATAAAGAAAAAGCCTTATGATTTAAAAAAAGATTTTAAAAACTATGAAAAGTTATTTAAAGATAGAAAGATAAAAACTCTTGCTAAAGAGTCTTTAAAACAGCTTCACACTCTTAAAAGATATAAAAAAGATTTAGTTTTATGTCACCATGATTTAAATCAGAAAAATATACTTTTTAATCAAAATAAAGCATTTTTTATAGACTGGGAGTTTGCTTGTATAAATGACAGGTTTTTTGATCTAGCAGCTTTATGTATAGAGTTTAAACTAAATGATAAACAAGAAAAGTATTTATTAAAAGAGTATTTTAAAAAAGTAAAAAAAGAGCATAAAGAAAAACTAAAAGCATACAAAAAAATCTGCACTAATCTTTGGATTTTGTGGTTTGAAGCTTTAAAAAAGTGATAACTGACCTCTTGGTTCAGGCTGTTTTTTAACTACCTTTTCAATACACGAAGGCTTATCAAAAAGAACTTTATTTACATCACTTGATACTTCATAAAGTTCTAGTTTTGAAGAATCATAGATTTTAAATAAAGAGTTTACTTCTTTTAAATCATCACTTTTAAGCCAAGTTGAAAAATCTTTTTTTTCTAAAACTACTGGCATTCTGTGATGAATCTCTCCCAACTTATCATTTGCATCACAAGTTATCAAAGCAAGAGTTACAATATTCATATTTAACTGCTCTTCAAAATACTCGTCCCAAATACCAGCAACAGCTAAATAATCCTCTTTCATATCTTTTACAAAAAAAGGTGTTTTTTCTTTATCTTCAACTTGCCACTCATAAAAGCCATTTATTGGAATAATACATCTTTTGAATCTAAAAGCTTCTCTAAAAGTCTTTTTTTCATAAATACTCTCACTTCTTGCATTTATATTCATAGAAGATTTTGAAGTAGCCCACGAAGGTAAAAAACCAAAATGAGTATATAGATAGTTGCCATTATTTAAAAGTGCAGGTATTGGAGTAGTTGGCGGAATATTGTATCTTTTTTGTAAGATACCTACCATATCATTTTTAATCAAATGTTTTGAGTCTTCTTTAAAAGACTTATCATCAAAAATAGCTAATCTACCTGGCAAAACTTTTCCTTTTTTTATGAAATATTAATAGTATTTAACTGTAATTAGCCTTATTGGAAAGGTTTTAAATTTTATTTCAAGTTAATAGAATATACTAAAATTATTAAATAATTTTTTTTGAGGTAAAAATGAGAAAAACACTAGTTTATATAGGCATTATAGCCCTATTCCTTACAAGTACTATAACTGCAAATACTATAGAATATTCAAAAACCTATAAAAATGAAGTTTTAGTAGGTTTCTATGGTAGACCAAATAGTAAATCATTAGGAATTTTAGGAGAAAATAATATTAATGAATTAGTTATTAAAATGAGAGAAAAGCAAGAATACTATAAAAAAGACTTAGAACTTTTTAATAAGGACTTAGAAGTAAAAATGGCTTTTCATATTATTCATTCTCTTGCAACAAAAGACCCAGGAAGAAGAAATGACTACCTTTTAGGAATGAGTGAAAAAACTGTACTAAAATATATAAAAAGAGCCCAAAAAGAAAACTTTGCAGTGATTTTAGATGTACAACTTTCAGTAAAAACTCCCAAAGAAGCTGTAGAACCACTACTTAAGTATCTAAAATATGAAAATGTACACTTAGCAATTGACCCAGAGTTCAAAATCCCAACACATAGAAGATACCCACCAGGAAAATATGTAGGTCATGTAAAAGCAAAAGAGTTAAATGAACTACAAGAGTATGTAGGTTCATACCTAAAAGAAAATGATATTAAAACTCCTAAGAAAATAATAGTTCATATGTTTCATAAAAGAATGTTAAGACAAAAAAATGAAGTAAAAAACTATGAAAACATAAAACTAATCTACAATATAGATGGACATGGACAAGCAGGAGTAAAAGTTAAAATCTACAATGCCTTGTATGCAAGAGAACAAACAAATAAAGCTATAGGTGGATTTAAAATCTTTTATAACAATGATATAAAACCTTTAATGACACCAAAAAAAATACTTGGTTTTGAAAATGTTGGAAGTCAAATAATTGAAGAACAACCTTATTATATAAATTATCACTAAGAATTAAATTTTATATTAAAATACTATTTACCCATTGTCAGATATAATATCCTTACAATTTAAAGAGGAAACTTCAATGGGTCAAGAAAATATAATTAAAATCAATCAAAACAACCTAGTAAGAATACTAAAAGATAATCATAAAAATAAAAGCGATACTAGGTTTGTTTTTCTTTTAGGTGCAGGTGCTTCTGTACAAAGTGAAATACCATCTGCATCAAAACTTGCGAAAGAGTGGATTGAAGAAATAAAAGAAGATTTGAAAGAAGAGTTTGAATCATGGAAAAAAGAAAATAAAATTGATGAAAAAAACCCTGCTTCTAAATATACAGAGATTTTTAGAAAAAGATTTGAATATAACCCTCAAAATGGCTATGAAACACTTCAAAAGATAATGGAAAATAAACAACCAAGTATTGGATACACTATTCTTTCTCAAATTTTAGAAAATACAAACCATAACTTTGTAATAACAACAAACTTTGACTCATTGATTGAAGATGCTCTTTTCTTATTTACATCAAAAAGACCTTTAGTATGTGGACATGAATCTCTTGCTAACTTTGTACAGTTAAATTCTACTAGACCTACAATTATAAAAGCCCATAGAGATATTCTTTTGGATCCATATAATAGTCCAGATAATACCTGTGAACTTGAACAACCACTAGAACAGGCACTAAAACCTATACTTGCTAATTCACCTTTAATAATCATAGGTTATGGAGGAAATGATAAAAGTATTATGAATTTTCTAAAAAACTCTACAAGAAAGGAAATTTACTGGTGTTTAAAAAATACTGAAAATATTCCTCAAAATATAAAAGAAGTTTTAAAAGGAAATGATAAAATAGTAAAAATAGAAGGCTTTGATGAGCTGATGGTTTCTTTGCAAAAAAATGTCTACAGTTTTGAATCAATAGAATCCTTGTCTAAAGATGATGATTCAGAATCTCTTATTGTAAAAAATGCTTACAAAAAAGTAAAAATCTATAAACAGCAATTATCTAAATTTATGGAAGAAGTAAAAGAATCTACTTCAGAAGAATTTAAAGAAAATGCTAAATCAATACTGCCTAGTTGGTGGGATTATGAATTAAAAGCACAAAAAGAAAAAGACATAAATAAAAAACTTGATATTTATAAAGAAGCAGAAATTGCATATCCTAGAAGTTTTGAACTTCAAGAAAACTGGGGAAATATGTTAGCTAATTTAGCAAAAAAAACAAATGATAAAGACTTATTTAATGAAGCTTTAAAAAAGTATGAACGCGCTTCCATTTTAAATTCAAAAGAAAGTCATATCTATTATAACTGGGGAGTCACATTAACTGATTTAGCAAGAATAGACAATAATGAAAAATTATATAAAAAGGCTTTAGAAAAATATAAATCTGCTTCAATTTTAAATCCTAAAGATGAATCTATCTTTAATAATTGGGGAGTTGTATTAATTGACTTAGCAAAAATAAACAACGATAAAAATTTATTTAGTCAAGCCTTTGAAAAATATGAAAAAGCAATAGAATTAGGTGGAGGAAAATATAATTTAGCATGTCTATATTCTGTAAAAGATGAAATAGATAAAGCCTTAGATATTTTAGATAAATCATTAAAAGATGATGAAATCACAAAGGATTTTGTTTTAGAAGATGAAGACTGGGCTCATTTACTTGATGATGAAAACTTTCAAAAAATAATTAGTAAATATAAATAAAGGTTTTGTTTAAACCTTTATAATTCTTGTAAAGCATTTTTTGGATATTATTTCAAAATGCAATTAGAAGAGAAACTTAAACAACTCCCAAACGATGCTGGGGTATATCAATACTTTGATAAAGATGGTCATTTACTTTATATAGGAAAAGCGAAAGTACTTAAAAATAGAGTTAAATCATACTTTAAATTTACTCCAAAACTTCTTCCATCAGATAGACTAGGTCCTAGAATTTATAAGATGATTACAGAAGTTGTATCATTAGAATGGATTGTTGTTCCAAATGAGCATGATGCTTTAATTTTGGAAAACTCTTTAATAAAACAGTTAAAACCTAAATACAATATTCTTCTACGAGATGACAAAACCTATCCATATATTATGGTTGATTATAATGAACTTTTTCCAAGACTTGAAATAACAAGAAGAGTTTATAAGGGTAAAAATATCAAATACTTTGGTCCCTACTCTACAGGTGCAAAAGATATGCTTGACTCTATTTATGAAATAGTTCCACTTGTACAAAAAAAATCATGTGTAAAAGGAAAAGAAGCTTGTCTTTTCCATCAAATCAAAAAGTGTCATGCTCCTTGTGAAGGTAAAATCTCAACTGCTGATTATGGAAAAGTTGTTGAAGAAGCCTTAGATTTTATATATAATAAAGCAAAGCTTATTTCAAAACTAGAAGAAAAAATGATGCAATACTCAGAAGAGTTTAGATTTGAAGAGGCTATGAAGCTTAGAGATAGAATAAAAACCATAGAAAAGTCTCAAATTAAATCAGGAATGGATTTAGCAACAAACGAAGACTTAGACCTATTTGCTATAAAAGCAAGCTCAAAAAAAGCAGTAATAGTAAGAATGTTCATAAGAGATGGAAAACTAGCCTCATCTTCTCATGATTTTGTAAAGCTTGACTTTTTAGAAGATAATTCAAATATAGATTTAAATGAAGCCTATAAAAGAGCAATTGTAAATTATTATGACAATGAAATACCACTTTTACCAAAAGAGATTTTAACAGCTCAAGAAGTTGAAGATAAAGAAGAGATAGAAGAGTTTTTAAAAAATAGATTTGAAAGAAATATTAGTATCATTAATCCTCAAAGAGGAAAGAAAAAGACACTACTTGAAATAGCTTTAAATAACTGTGATGAACTACTTAGAATTGAATCATCAAGAAACCAAACTACTATTTATGATGAGTTAAAAAATCTATTTAAGCTACAAACACTCCCTTACAGAGTTGAGTCTTTTGATAACTCTCATATGATGGGACAAGCTACTGTTGGAGCCATGGTTGTGTGGAATGAAGAGTTAAACTCTTTTGATAGAAAAGCCTTTAGACACTATAATCTTGAATCAAAAGATGAATACTCTCAAATGAGAGAAATGCTAATGAGAAGAGTTGAAAGTTTTGAGAAGAACCCTGCGCCTGATTTATGGGTTATTGATGGAGGTGAAACTCTACTAAAACTTGCTTTTGATATAGTGCAATCAGTTGGTGTTAACCTTGATATAATTGCTATTGCAAAAGAGAAGGTTGACGCAAAAGCCCACAGAGCAAAAGGTGCAGCAAAAGATATAGTTCACTATAAAGATAGTGATGGAACAATAAGAAATATAAAACTAAAAACAAGTGACCAAAGACTTCAATTTGTTCAAAGACAAAGGGATGAAGCCCATAGATTTGTAATCAACTTTCATAAAAAACAAAAAAGAAAAGAAGATAAACAAATTTCACTACTTCAAATAAAAGGTATAGGTGAGGCAAAAGTTAAAAAACTTCTTTTATACTTTGGGGAGTTTGAAAAGATTAAAAATGCATCAGTTGAAGAACTAAAAGAAGTTATAAATGAAAAAGATGCAAACTTAATACATAATTATTTTAGAGAAAACGGGGAATAAATTTTGGCAAAAATTTTATTAAGTAAAGAAAACTTATTTCACAACCTGGAAATAATCAAAAATCATGCAGGAAATAAAGATAAAGTAGCCGTAGTACTTAAAGACAATGCTTACGGTCATGGTCTTTTAGAGATAGCCACTATGGCAAAAGAGTTTGGAATAAAAAAAGCAGTGGTTAGGACATATGAAGAAGCCAGTAAAATAGAAAAATTATTTGACTATATATTAATCCTAGCTGAAACAAATTTCCCCACTTATTCACACTCTTTTCACATAGCTTTAAACTCCCTAGAAAATATTAGTAATCTACCTAAAGATGCCAATGTTCATATCAAAGTAGATACAGGAATGCATAGAAATGGTATATCAAAAGATGAGCTAGAAGAGTGTATTCATGGATTGTGTAAGAATAATGTAAACATTACAGGAGTCTTTACACACCATAGAAGTGCTGATGAGTTATCAACTGAGTTCTATTGGCAAAATGAGAATTTTAAGGATGTTAAAAGAATAGTTGTGAACTTATGTGAAAAACTTTCACTTGCACTTCCAAAGTTTCATTCTTGCAACTCTTCTGCTCTATTTAGACATAACCACTTTGATGAAGATTTTGCTAGAGTTGGAATAGCCACTTATGGTTATATTGAAAATAAAAAACCTTTAAGGGTACCAGACTTAAAGCCTGTATTATCTCTTTGGGCAAGTAAAATTTCAACTAGAAAAATAACTAAAGGTCAAGCTATAGGATATGGTGGAACATATATCGCAAAAGAAGATATGATAGCTTCAACTTATGACTTAGGTTATGGAGATGGTTTTTTAAGAATAAATGAAAAAAATAAATACTTTACGCCTAAAGGTTATAAAATTTTAGGAAGAGTATCGATGGATAATTTATCATTAAATAGTGATGATAAAGAAGTATGTATTTTTGATGATGCAAATGATTTAGCAAAAATTCATGATACTATTTCTTATGAAATCATAACAACACTTAGTACTCAAATACCAAGGCAAATAGTTTGAGAAAAGCAGTTGTTGCTCTAAGTATTTTATCAAACTTTCTATTTGCAACAACAAACTATTATAATGAAGCCTTAAAATACATCAAAAACAAAGATATAGATAAGGCCTACACTTTACTCTTACTTTCAAAAGAAAACAAAAATCTAAATGCTTATTATACTTTAGGAAAAATATATTTATCAAAAAAAACTAAATACTATGACAAAATAAAAGCTTATAATAGCTTCGTATACGCAGCAAATAAAGGTCATGCAAGATCACAACTAATAGTAGGAAAACTTTTCTTACAAGGGCTTACAACACCTAAAGACTACGATAAAGCTTTATACTATTTCAAAGAAGCCTCAAAACAAAAAGAGTATAAAGCAAACTGCTATATTGCTTATATGTATGCAAGTGGAAAAGGTGCATTTCCAAACTTTGGAAGAGCCCATGTATTTGCTAAAAAAGAGTATGAAAAAGGCAATAAACTATGTAAAAAAGTTTGGAAGGATTATAATTTGGCTAAATATCCAAAAGATAAGGGTTGGAATATTGGGAATTATAATAAGCCAATAGAATAGCTTTTAAAAGCTAATATCTTTTAAGATATACTCTATATTGTTTTCTTCTAAATAATCTACAAAAAGTTGAAAATACTCATCAACCTCAGCACTTTCATATCCAGCAAGAAAAATCACAACTTTTCTTTTTTCACCTATAAGTTTAGGTAAAGAAGCAAAATCTAAATGACTTGGCATTTTTTTCATAATATCAATTAAAGCATTTTCACCACAAGAAGCTGTTAAAACTCTTTTATATTTAGCAGTACTTTTTGGATATAGTTTATCTAAAGCCTCAACTACCATACTTTGACTCATTGAAGGAAATCCTGGTGTAAAGAAGAATCTATCTTCTAAATAAAACCCTGGTATGTCATTTACTACATTTTGAAGTAATTTTGCATTTATAGGAAGATATGCCATATTTATTCTATGAGGATATGCTTCTTCTTTGAATCTACTCTCTATTTTTCTTTTTGATTCTTCTTGAAATTCCATCTTAGAATCAGTAAAAGCTTTAGCAGCTATTTGTCTAGTATAATCATCAGGAGTTGAACCAATACCTCCAAAACAAAACATAACAGAGTTTTTATCAGCTTTTATAAGATTAAAGATATTTAGCATTAGCTCTATGTCATCTTCTATTACAAAAGAGGCTTTATGTTCCCAGCCTCTTTCTAAAAGTTGTTCATTCAAAAAAGAAAAATGGGCATCTTTTCGTCGCCCATTTAATAGTTCAGTTCCAATAATAACTGAGTAGAAATTAACTTTTTTAGTCATTAGATTTGAGATTGAATAAACTCATTCATTTCAAGTACAATCTCTTCAATAGTTCCCTCACCTGAAATTACTTTATGTAAGTTTTTCTCTTGATAAAACTCTTGAATCTCTTTTAATGGCTCAGTATAAACTCTCATTCTATTTAAGAATACTTCTTCATTATCATCAGCTCTTACAACTTCATCTTCTTCTGCTCTTCCTAGAACTCTTTTAAAAGCTGTATCTTTTGATACTTCTACTTCAATAACACTTGATAATTCAACTTCTTTTTCATTTTCCAAGTATTTATCCAGTTCTATCATTTGCTCGTTTGATCTTGGATAACCATCAATAATAACTACTTTTGTTGGAGCATTTTTAATAGCATCTACTATAGTTTCAATTGCAATATCAATAGGAACAATAAGACCTTTTGAAATAAAAGAGTCTATTAATTGTCCTCTATCGCTACCACTTGCAACTTCAGCCCTAAACATACCACCAGCAGAATAGTGTGTAATATCTTCATGTTTTTGTGCAATTAGTTCAGCATCAGTAGTTTTTCCAGAACCTGGAGCTCCAATGATTAAAAATAGTTTTTTCATATATTGATTTTCCTTGAGTGTATTTAAGTTTTTTAATAATGAGATTTTATCAAAATTGTTATTAAATCAAAGGTAAGAAATACCTTTGATTTAACTACTATTCCATTAAGAGTTATCCTTGCATTCCAGAACCAAACTCTCTTTTCTTTGTTCCACCATAGTGATTGAATCTATGTTTTTCAATAACAATCTCTTTTTGTTTCTCTTTTCTTCTTGGGTCTTTTTCTACAAAGATTTTTTTCTTTGTAAATGGATCAAGACCTGTATAATACATCACAGCTGAGTAAGTTCCAGGTGTTGGTGTAAATACTTGCGCTTGCTCTGGATTCATTTTAAGTTCATTTGTAGTGAAGTCTTTTAGTTCCTTCATATGCTTCTCTTCACATCCAGGGTGAGCTGCGATTAAATAGTATGTTAAGAACTGTTTTTTACCTGATTCTTTATTTAATCTATCATACATCTTTTTAAAATCAATAAGTGTTTGTTTTCCTGGTTTTCCCATATGATGAAGTACTTCATCACTTGTATGTTCTGGTGCAACTTTCATTTGACCTGAAATATGATGGTCAACCATCTCTTTTAGATACTCATAACCATGCTTTTTATCAGCAGTAATTAAATCATATCTAACCCCAGAAGCAACAAAGGCTTTTTTAATTCCTGGAATTTCTCTAATATCTTTTAGAAGTTGTATGTTTCTGCTATGATCAACTTTCATTGTTCTACAAAGTCTGTTTGCATCTACACATCTTTTATTATCTACACAAGTTCCAAGTTTCATTTTCTTTTTACATTCATAACCATACATATTAGCAGTAGGTCCACCAACATCAGAAATAATACCTTTGAAGTCTTTCATCTTAGTAAAAGATTTTGCTTCTTCTAAGATGTTTTTTTCACTTCTTGTTCTAATAGTTCTACCTTGATGAGCAGCAATAGCACAGAAGTTACACTCTCCCCAACATCCATGATGTGTCATAATTGAAAACTTAATAGTCTCCAAACACTTAACTTTTCCATCTTTTTTATGGAAAGGATGTGCATCTCTTTGATAAGGGAAAGATGCGATTTTATCCATCTCCTCTTCTTCCATATGGTCACTTGGTGGATTTTGGATTAAGTATCTAGTATCAACTTTTTGATAAAGTCCTTTTGAGTATATTGGGTCATTATTATCATAAAAATCTCTAAAAAGATCTATATATTTTTCTTTATCATCTAAACAGTCTTGATGTGATGGTATCTCTTTGAAGTTTTCACCAGTAGGTTCTTCTTTTGAAATATAGCAAAGTCCTCTAATACTTCTTGGATCTCCACCCTCTCTTAAAGTATTTCCTAAATCAATAATAGCTTGTTCACCCATACCGTAAATCATGTAGTCAGCTTTTGAATCAAACAAAATTGGTTTTCTAAGCTTATTTGTCCAGTAATCATAGTGAGTTAATCTTCTAAGACTAGCTTCAATTCCTCCAAGTACAACTGGAACTGTATTTTTAAAATGTCTTCTAATTAGATTTGTATATACTAAAGTAGCTCTATCTGGTCTTTTATCATTTTTTCCACCAGGAGTATAATCATCAGAGTTTCTAAACTTCTTAGTTGCAGTGTAGTTTGACACCATTGAGTCAATACTTCCACCACTTACACCCCAAAAAAGTTTTGGTTCACCTAATCTTTTAACATCTACATCAGAATCAACATCAGGTTGCCCTATGATTCCAACTCTTAATCCTATATCTTCTAAGATTCTTCCAACAACTGCAATTCCCATGAAAGGAGAGTCTATATAAGCATCTCCTGTAATTAGGACAACATCAAGTTCATCCCAACCTCTTTGTTTCATTTCTTCTTTAGTAGTTGGTAAAAAATTATTTGGTTTTTTATTGTGGCTCATTATATATTCTTTTAAATTTATTTGTATTTATATTTTTCGTATTGTGCCACAATATGTTTTAACATATACTATAAAGGAGCACTATCATTTTTACAAAGGGAATACTTACATTTGAGTTTATTAATCAATTATCTATTTAATGCAAAGACTTATTATCTTAATCTCCATAATGTGACCACATTCTAGAAATTCTTATTACCTTATCAGATTCTCTAACCTCATAAACCAGTCTATGTTGAATATTTATTCTTCTTGAATATGAACCATTTAAATTTCCTACCAATTTTTCATAGGGAGGAGGGTTTTGAAATGGCTCTTTTTTGATAATTTCAATAAGTTCTTTAGCTTTTTTATCTAAATTTGCACTTGATAGTTTTTTAGCATCTTTTAATGCTAACTTACTATAAAGTATTTTATACCCTACCATTCAATATCTTCACTAAACTCACTATCATCTGCACTCATAGATTTTTGAATTGAAGATGCCATATTAGGTATAGAATTTAAATATAGTGTTTCTTCTATTGCATTCCAGTCTTCTTGTGAAAGCATAACTACATTGTTTCTTTTCCCTGTAATAAGTATAGGCTCATGAGTTTGTGCTGTTTCATCCATTACATTGTAAATATCAGCTCTTACCTGACTTACTGACATAACTCTTGTCATAAGTAAACCTTTAAGTTAATTTTACATATTGTACTAAGTATCGTACGTTTTGTCAAGATATGATAATCTTAAAGATAACTAATTAAGGAATTAGAAAAATGCTATGTTAAAATATACTTCATGTCGAAGCAGTGACAAACTCCTTAAATAATGTATTTTGAAATATCAATAGAAAGACACAAAAAACAATTATTCTAGCTAAGCACTTCTAATAGTAACTATTAAACCATAATTTTTTAAACCCTTTCCGTAAGGTTATCATCGATTTTCTTAATATCTAAAATCATTGCTACTTTTGACTCATTATTGTCTGTAATATCAACTAAGCTTTGAACTAGCGTACCTGAACCTAAAAAGTGGTTTTCTATATGTTGAATTGAACTTCTTTGAACAACGCTAATACTTTGTAAAGTAGAAACCATAATTCCAATACAATGTTCTATATTATCTTTATCATACTCAAATAAGATAATATTGTTAAGCTCATCATCTTCAACTTCTACATTTATAAAGTCTCTAATATCTAAAACCGAAATCAACCTATCTTTGTATAAAACCATACCTTTAAATGGATTGTTTTTATCAATATCAATTGACTCTTCCAGTTCATCAACTGAAATTGATTCTAATACATTTTTAGCTTCAACTGCTAAAAACTTATTTCCAATATTAAATGTTGCAAGTTCAGTACTATCTTCATCAAACTTTTTATTCTCATTTTGATTTGTAAAAGTATTGTTTTTATTAGAAAGAATTTTATTACTATTTTCAATATTTCCAATTTTTATAAATACAAAACACAATACATCATTTTTATAATCATCAACTCTACTTTTATACTCTCTATATCCCATAGAACATCTAGCACCAACAGCATAGTAGCAATTATCATATTCAATTATTTCACTATATTTATGCCCATTTTCAATTGAAAAGAACTTATCATCAATATCTAAGAAACCATCAACTTCTAAGCTTTTATTTGTTGATGAAATTATCTTTTTAGATCTATTTGTAAATACACCAAACACACCATTTTTATTTGAAGGAAGAGTTTCTTCAAGCATTGCATGAAGCTCAGGTGTTGAATCAAAAACAATTGCAATACCACCATTTATTTGCTTCTCATTTTTAAAAGATCTAATAGCAGAACAATAAACATAAGTAGGTTCATTATTATAAAGATTAGTTTTTTCAAATTTAGATACTGTATATTTTGAAGTATCACCTAAAGTTAGAGTTTTTCCAACCCATTCTTGAGATAAAACCTTTCCTACTAAATACTCATCTTTATCATTTGATACAGCTATTACTTTTCCATCCTTATCAAAAATAAGTAAGTTTGTATAAACTGTATATAAATCATTTATGTACTTTAAAATAGAGCTAATTTCTTCTTTTTTATGAGCAATTGAGTTCATATCATCTAAAGCTTCTCTAAAATAAGAAGTTAAAGCCCACCATCTACAGTCATTTGCTCTTTCATAAAGGTTTCTATCCATAATATCAATAGCAAGGGAAGATAAAAATTCACTATCTTTTAAAATAGATGTGATTATAGTTTGGTTTAGGTTGTCTAATGAAGAGTTTGCTTTAACTCCTGTAACACCAATTTCATTTAGAAGGGATTTAGAAAAACCTCTATTTGATGAGTTTAACTTGCTTTGAGCAATATTACCATTCCAAATTACACGACTAAGATTATCTTGAATAGTTCTACTTTTATTAAACACATCTTTAAGATCTTTTGAAAAATGTTCTTCATTATCCATCATAGCTTCAATAATATTATCATCTGTATCAATAGGGTTTAAATCATCACTTAAAAAAGCATATTCAATAGGTATCATAATATGCCCATACCATTTAAGCCCTTTGAAGCCTTGGTAACCATTGGTTTTACAAGTTTTAGCTATATAGTCCCTACCTGAAAAAGTTACAACTTTATAATCCTCATTTAAAATAATAGGAAGTTTTGAACCTAATGGAATATAAGATCTATCACTTGATGCAATAACACGTCCCTCTTCATCTAAAATAGTTAAGGCTTCTTTATTTCTAGTATCAATTAAGTTTTTGAAAATACCTTTCATTTCGTCTGTAAACCTAAAGCATAAACATAAAACCCCTAAGTTTTCACTATTTGGATTATTTGTTTTTGTAACTTTATATGAATATACTAGTGTCTTTTTATATTGGGGAATAAAATCATGATGTTTATAAGTTTCAACATACTCATCACTTGTATTTAATACTTCTTGAATAAAACTATTATCAATCTTATCAACTTTATTTGTTTCATCAAGTCTTGCAATAACTTTTCCATTTGGATTAGCAAGTACAATATCAAAATATACAGAGTATTTAGCCACATACTCTTTAAATCTTTTTTGTATTTGTTTTTTCAGCTCTAAACTCTCATCATTATAATCAGAAACATATGTTTGTATAAAGTTTCTAATATCGTCATCAGTAGCTAAAAATCCAATATCAGCAGTTCTTTCAAATAAGTTTCTAATAACAACATCAATAGCAACTTGTGATTTAAATTTCATCTCAGCTGTTACTTTTTTGATAGTTTCTTCACTTAAGTGATTTAATAAAGTAGAAGTTAGATTTAAAAAATTCTCTTTAGTTTTTCCAATATCAATATTTATATCTCCCAACTGCCCTAAAAGAGCAAAGATATCCCAAGAGGAACTAAGTCGTCCTAACTCTTCTCTATATTTATCAACATCTTCAATATGCTTAATAATAGGATATAAATCTTTTTTTACACTAATACCTTTGTAATTAATAAACTTTTTTGACATATAAATTCTCCCAATTTGTATACATAAATTATACATTATAAAAAAGAAATAATTTTTATTAGTGTGTATAGTTTTTATACTCTTGTATAATTTCTAATAACTATTTAGATAATTTTTTTGATAGATTTTCTAGGTTAAAAAAGAATAGTTCCTCGAATATATCATGCTCTTTTATGATAATATTCATTTCATCTGCAAGAGACTTAGCGTAGTTTATGTCATTTTTATCTTTTATTAAAATTGCTTTTATTTCATTTAGATTTACGAACTTTTTAATATCTTCTAATTCATCAGCTTTGATAATCTTTTTTTCTCTTTTATATAAATTAAGACCAAATCTATTTGCAAAATAATCCCAGTAATCATCAAATACATAGATATTATATATTTCACTTTCATATAGGTTGTTTCTTATATCTAAAAAGAGTTTATCAAGTTTAGCAAGTAAAAGCTCATAGTTTCTTTTATAGTGCTCTTGATTTAGAGAATCAAGTTCTATTAAATACTCATAAATATTTGTAGCAACATCTCTTAAAATCAAAGGATCAGTCCAAATATATGGATTTACAGTTCCATCTTTTAGTTTTAGTTTATTTATTCCTACAGATAAGTCGTATATTTTTAGTTGAGGATTTATATCTTTTAGTTTTTTGATATATGATTTTTCTATATCTAAACCAAAATGAAAATAAGCCCTAGTAGTAGCCAACCTTGAAAGATCTGAGTATTTTAAATCAATAGGTTTATCAGTATAGTATAAAGTTATCTTTTTAGCTCGAACAAAATTTTGAGCTATTTTTTTTATAAAAAACTCTTCTATTGGCATATAGACAGTTATTTGAAACTTACTAAATGCCAATAAAGGAAGAATTAGTAAAAAAAGAGTTTTTTTCACAATTCTTACCTAGTAAAACTTATTGTTCTAATTTTCTAATTCTTAAGCTTAACTCTTTTAATTGCTCAGCATCAACTTCACTTGGAGCTTGAGTTAATAGACATTGAGCTTTTTGAGTTTTAGGGAATGCAATAACATCTCTAATTGAGTCAGTTCCAGCAAGTAACATGATCATTCTATCAAGTCCCATTGCAAAACCACCATGAGATGGAGCACCATATTGAAGAGCATCTAATAAGAAACCAAATTTCTCTTTTGCTTCCTCATCAGAAATTCCCATAAGTTTAAATACTTTAGATTGTATTTCTTCTTTATGAATTCTGATTGAACCACCACCAAGCTCAGTTCCGTTTAATACGATATCATAAGCAATTGATTCAATATTTTCAATATCATCGATATTGTCTAAATCACATTTTTCTAAGTTAGGCATAGTAAATGGATGGTGTAATGCTTTTGTTCTTCCATCTTCAACCTCAAACATAGGGAAGTCAACAACCCATACAAACTCATAAACGTCTGTTGGAATAATATCCATTTGCTCTGCTAAGTAAAGTCTAAATCTACCCATGTAATCCCATACAGTCTTTTTATCACCTGCACCAAAGAATACAACATCACCAACTTCTAATTGCGTAGTTTTAACGATTGCTTCTAAATCTTCTTCAGAGAAGAACTTAGTTAATGGACCTTTTAATCCATCTTCTTTCATTTGGAAGTAACCTAAACCTTTAGCTCCAAACTTTCTAACGTAATCTTCAAAACCTTTCATTTGTCTTTTTGAGAAAATATTATCTCCATTTGGACATCTTAAAGCTTTGATTCTATTGTTCTTAGTATCTTTTGCAATTGATGCAAAGATTTCATTTGTTGAGTTAGCAAAAATATCAATAACATCAACCATTGCCATATCAAATCTTAAATCAGGTTTATCCGAACCATATTTTTCCATAGCATCAGCATAAGTAATTCTTGGGAAAGTAGAAGGAACTTCTTTTCCACAAGCTGTAAATGTATCATAGATTAATTTTTCAGCTACTTTGATTACATCTTCTTGGTCACAGAAACTCATCTCAACATCTATTTGAGTAAATTCAGGCTGTCTATCAGCTCTTAAATCTTCATCTCTAAAACATTTAGCAATTTGGAAGTACTTATCAAAACCAGATACCATTAATAATTGTTTAAATAATTGTGGTGATTGTGGAAGTGCATAAAACTCTCCTCCATGAACTCTTGATGGTACAAGATAATCTCTTGCTCCCTCTGGAGTTGATTTTGTTAATATAGGAGTTTCAACATCTAAGAAACCTAATTCATCTAAAGTGTTTCTAACTTGAATAGTTGCTTTTGATCTTAATTTGAAAATGTCATACATTTTATCTGATCTTAATTCTAAGAATCTATTTCTTAACTTAATCTCATCATTTACTTTTTCATCATTTAAATCAAAAGGCATTGGCTTAGATCTGTTTTCAATTACTAATTCATCTAATACAATTTCAATTTTTCCAGTAATTAAGTTTGGATTTTCTAATCCCTCACCTCTTTGTCTTACAGTACCTGTTGCAATTAAAACAAATTCGTCTCTTACAGACTCAGCTACATCTAACTCTTTAGGGTCAGCTACTAGTTGAACTATTCCACCCTTATCTCTTAAATCAATAAATATAATTCCACCGTGGTCTCTTCTACTGTTTACCCATCCAGCAACAGTAACTTTTTCACCGATGATATTTTCAGTTACTTCTGTACAATAATGTGTTCTCAATTCAAACTCCATAAATAATAAATATGCGCGATTTTATCTAACTTTTACTTAATTTCTAAAAAACCAAATCTAGTTGTTTTATATAGTTTTGGTTCATATATAACTCTATTGTCTTCAATTTTTGTGTTAATTCCATTTGATTGATTAGATTCAAATAAATAATGAATACCAACTAGCGTTGAATAATCAACCCAATTGTATTCAATATCTCCACCATACATTTTAATTGTATCAATTAATTTATCATCTACTTTATCAATTGAACTTGCAACAACTAAGTTTTTTCTATCTTTTTCTTGAGTTAATGCAATTATCTTAGGATTGAAATTTAACTGTGTTGATAATATAACTTTTGGTTTAGTTTCATACGCTCTTAATTGAGATAAAATGATAGATGTCTTAACAATTTTAGTATTTAAAAATAGTGTAGAGTTATTTAACTTATGATCTTTTACAATCCATTTAAAATAGTTTCTTTTATTTTTGATCAACTTTGTTGTCACCGTACTAGGAACTTGTTTTTCATACTTTTCTTTTAATTTCTTACCAATATAAGACTCTTGATAAAACATCGTGTTCTTAATATTAGAATACTCTAAAAGCTTTTGTATTTGTTTATCATATGAAATTGCACCATATACAAAATTATCATTATATGTTTCATAATCACCTTTATTGCTTAGAGGTAAAAAAACACTTAATGAAGAGCTATCTAAAGTGTGAAGAGTACTTGCAGCTCTTGGTGTAAATAAGGCAATAACCTTTTCATATCCATCTGTTTTCAAATCTTCAAATGCTTTTGTAATGTTTTCAGGATTTTCATTTTCTGTGTCATAAACTTTAACATTGTAGCTTGCATTCATGAAAGATAAATAACCCAAAATTGTATTCATTGAACTTTTTGCATATCGCCCCACAACTCTTGAAGGATAAACAATAGCAACATTAACAGACTTCTGTGAAGCCTCTAAAGTAAATTCATTTTCTTCAATTACTAAAGGATCCACCCCTTCAATCTGCTCACCAACATTCTGTCCTAATTCAAAATCATTTGTAATAGGCTTGCCTAGTTGCTCACTTACTTCCTTTTGAGGAATATTAATTTCAACTTCTTGTTTAGGTGTACAACCTATAAAAATAGCTGCTACAAATATAATACTTAATAACTGTTTCAATTTAAAGACTCCAATTGATTTTTAATTTTTAACATATCAACATATGCATCTTTTTTAGAAGAAGGGTTTCTTAATAAAAAACTTGGATGAAAAGTTGGTATTAAAACCATATCCTTATAGTTTATAGTTTGACCTCTAAGCATATTTATATTTACATCCTCATTTGTTAAATACTTGTAAGCATTTTCCCCTAAAGTAACAATAATTTTAGGTTTAACTAATTCTATTTGTTTAAATAAATAAGACTTACAAAGATTTGCTTCATTACTTAAAGAACTAGTATTTATAGGCTTACATTTTAAAATATTAGCAATATAAACTTCTTCTCTTTTTATATTTAAAACATTTTCAATCATTTTAGTAAGTAATTCACCTGTTTTACCTACAAATATTTTTCCAGTTTCATCTTCTAAACTTCCAGGAAAGTCAGATATGAACATAATCTTAGCATTTATATTGCCACTAGCAAAAACAGTATTTTTTCTACTTTTTGACAATTCGCATAAGTAGCAATTTTCAACACTATTTTTAAGTAATTCTAAATTGTTTGGTAAATTAAAACCATTAATCTCATTTGAGATGAAAGTAATTGGCTCATGATAAGAATATCCAATTGATTTTAAAAATTTTAAATGATGTAATAATTTATATTTGGTTGATTTTGTCATACAAAATTGTACAAAAATCTTACTTTGGTAACTATTTGTTCCAACTATATGTACAGTATTAAAAAATAACTTGACATTTGTTCCAATATCTTATAAAATACGCATAAATTTTTTTGGGAAAACTAAAATGACATCACCTAGTCTTAGAAAATTAGAAGAAGATTTAGAAGTAAATAAAACTACCCTGCATAATTGGAAAAAAAATAGACCTAAACTTTATGAATTTATAATCAACTCATATAAAGATAAAGAACTACTAAAAAAAAACCTTGAAATTCTTATTAAACAAAAAGAGATAATTGAGCATGAGATAACTCTAACCAAGAAAAGGGTATAATATCAATATATAAAACTATGAAGCCATAGCCTTTAGTAAACTTTTTAAAGTGCGCGAAATATTAATTGTTAGGGCTTCATAGTTTTGTATATTTTATGAAACCAAAAAAATATAAATAAGGAAAAATCCTTATTTATATCTGTGAGTAATTCTACCTTTATCTAATGAATAAGGAGTAATTTCTACTTTAACCTTATCACCTGGTAAAATTTTAATGTAGTGCATTCTCATTTTTCCTGAGATATGACATAATACTACATGACCATTGTCTAATTCAACTCTAAACATTGCATTAGGTAAAGCCTCAATAACCTTACCATCAATTACAATTACATCATCTTTTGCCACTTTTTATGTTCTCCCTAGTTTTCAACTGTACTTAAAATAACTGCTTTACCATCAACAACAGCAACTGTGTGCTCGTAATGGCTACCTCTAAATCCATCTCTAGATACAACATCCCAATTATTTTCTAAAATAACAGGTTCTCTATCCTTATGACAAATCATTGGCTCTAAACAAAATACCATACCGTTTTTAATTTTTGGTCCAGATTTTGGACTACCATTCTCTAAGTAGTTTGGAATCTCTGGCTCATCATGAGGTTTCTTTCCAATACCATGACCACAAAATCTTACTAGTGGTTGATAACCTCTAGCAACGATAAATTCTTCAATAGCTTTTGAAAGTTCTTTGAATCTCATACCTTCATGAATAATATCAATAGCGTGATATAAAGAATCTTTTGCACAAGCAATTAATTCTTCATCTTCTTTTGATATTTGCCCAATTGGCATTGTTATCGCAGAATCACCATACCAACCATCAAGTTCTGTTCCAATATCAAGGCCAAGAATATCGCCTTCTTTTAAAACAGTATCATCTGGTATTCCGTGAATAATTACTTCATTTAAAGAAGTACAAACTGAATTAGGGAAACCATAAAGACCTTTGAAAGATGGTCTTGCCCCTAAGTCTCTTAAAAACTTATCACCCATGGCATCGACTTCTAATAAAGTCATGCCAGGTTTTACGTTTTCTCTAAGATAGTTAAGTGTTTTAGCAACAATTACATTTGCCGCTTTAAGTTTAGCTATTTCGTTAGGTTTTCTAATTGGAATAGCCATTTTTAAAGACCTACCGCACTTAATGTTTGATATTTATTAGTGTACTGTTGTGCTTCAATTTTTCTCATTGTATCAATTGCAACTTGAACAACGATTAATACTGCAACACCACCAAAATAAAATGGTACACCCATTCCTTTAACTATTAACCAAGGAACAGTTGAGATAGCACCTAAATATAATGCACCCCAGAATGTTAATCTACTTGCAGTCTCATTTAAAAACTCAGCTGTACTTGCTCCTGGTCTAACACCTGGAATAAATCCACCTTGTTTTTTTAAGTTCTCAGATATATCTTTTGCATTAAATGTAATTGATGCATAGAAGAATGCAAAGAAAACTACAAATAAGAACATAAATACATTAAATGTATAAGAACTTGGACTTAAATAGTCAGCAATAACTAATAAGTATTCATTTTGCGATCCCTGTAAAACAGTTGCAGGGAACATTAAAATCGCACTTGCAAAAATAGCTGGAATTACACCTGCAAGGTTAACCTTAATAGGAATATAATTCATAACTCTTTTGTTTTGATTTTGCATCATTACTTTTCTTGAATATGATACGGGAACTCTTCTCTCACCTAACTCAACATAAATAATAGCTCCAACAGTAGCTAAAATAATTACAATTATTGCAATTACTGTTAAGAAGTTCATTTGACCATTATTAACTAAGTCAATAGTTCCACCAATTGCACTTGGAATTGCAGATACAATACCAGCGAAAATAATTAATGAAATACCATTACCTATACCTTTTTGTGTGATTTGTTCACCAATCCACATAAGAAGCATAGTACCAGTTAACATAGAAATTGAAGATACGAATATAAATGTATTCATATCAATTGAAATCGCACTTTGTCCACTTTGTCCTGTTAAAGAGTTTAATCCCATTGATACACCAATAGATTGAATTAATGTAATAACAATAGTTGTATATCTGATGATTTGCATGTATTTTTGCATACCATCTCTCTCTTTTTTCATTTTACCAAGTGCAGGGAAAGTTGCAGCTAATAATTCCATAATAATAGAAGCTGTGATGTAAGGCATAATTCCTAGTGATATAATAGACAGTCTTTCAACTGCATTACCACTAAACATATTAACAAGACCTAATGCATTATTTGCATTTGAATCGAAGAATTCTTTAACTACGTCTATGTTTACACCAGGTACCGGCACGTATGCCAGTAACCTGTAAAGTAAAATAAAACCTAATGTAATAAGAATCTTATTTATTAGATCTTTACTCATAGTTATTTTCCAGTAGTTGTTACGTTTTCGTCTTTAATTTTAGATACTAAATCTTTTGCAGCAGCTCCAATTAATTTAACTTTAACAACTGATTTAGATAATTTGTATACAGATTTGATTGACTCAACTGTAATCTCTTCAAGTGCAGCAACAGCTTTTACTTTATCAACGTTGATAGAGTAAGGCTTAACTGTTCTTGAGAAGAATCCAATCTTAGGAAGTCTTTTTTGCATTGGCATTTGACCACCTTCAAATCCTCTCTTGATCTTGTAACCAGATCTAGATTTTTGACCTTTTTGTCCTCTTGCAGAAGTCTTACCAGTTCCAGAACCTTGACCTCTACCTACTCTTTTTCTGTTTTTTGTACTACCAGGAGCTGGTTGTAAATTTTCTAATGCCATCATACTATCCTTTGATTCTTGCTAAAGCTTCAACTGTAGCTTGTACAAGGTTGTTTGGATTATTTGAACCTAAAGATTTTGCAATAATATCTTTAACTCCAGAAAGTTCAAGAACTGGTCTTGCCGCACCACCTGCGATAAGTCCTGTACCTTCAGATGCTGGTTTTAATAAGATTTTAGATGCGTTATATTTGTGTTCAATATCATGTGCAATAGTTGTACCATTAATACTAACTTTTACTAAAGATTTAAATGCATCATCTAAAGCTTTTTTAATTGCATCAGGAACCTCTTTAGCTTTTCCTGTACCAAATCCAACTGTTCCGTTTTTATCTCCAACAACAACTAAAGCTGTAAATCTGAATCTTCTACCACCCTTTACAACTTTTGTTACTCTTCCGATTTTAACGATTGCTTCTTGAAAGTCTTCTCTATTTACTGCCATCATTAACCCTTATAATTTAATACCGTTTTCTCTTAATGCGTCAGCGAAAGCTGCAACAACACCATGATAAAGGTACCCATTTCTATCAAATACTACTGTTTCAATACCAGCAGACTTTAAGTTTTCAGCGAATTGTGCTGCAACTTTTACTGCATTTTCTTTACTCACTTTAAGTCCCATTGTTTGAGAACTAACAGCTGCTAAAGTTACACCTTCAACATCATTAACCGCTTGAGCGCTTAAATATTTGTTAGATTTAAAAATTGTTACTCTTGGCTTTTCAGCTGTACCAAAAATTGATCCTCTAACTCTTCTTTTTCTTCTTGCTCTTAATGCATTTTTCTTTGCTAAATCTTTTGCTCTACTCATTACTCACACCTTACTTAGCAGTTTTTCCGGCTTTTCTAACGATATGCTCGTCAGTATACTTAACACCTTTACCTTTGTACGGTTCTGGTTTTCTGTAGCCTCTAATAATTGCAGCAGCTTGACCAACTTGTTGTTTGTCTGCACCTTTAACGTGAATTAAGTTTTTCTCAACAGTAATTTCTAATCCTTCTGGGATTTCATAATTAATTGGGTGAGAGTATCCTAATTGTAACTCTAATACTTTACCTTTTACAGCAGCTCTATAACCAACACCGTTGATTTCTAAAGACTTTTGGAAACCTGTAGCTAAACCATCAACAGCGTTGTTGATTAATGCTCTATAAGTTCCCCAGAAAGCAGCCGCTTCTTTTGCTTCACCAACTTTTCCTAAAACAACTTGGCTATCAGCAATTTCTACAGATACTCTTCCGTGAGTTTCAACAGGAATAGTTTTATTCCCTTTTTTAACATTTACGATTGTACCATCAACTGATACTTCAACCCCTGAAGGGATTGCGATAGGTTTTTTTCCAATTCTAGACATTACACTCTCCTACCATACTGTACACAGTACTTCACCACCAACTTTAGAAGCGTAAGCTTCGTCGTTAGCAATAACACCCTTGTTAGTTGTAACAATGATTGTACCGTATCCATTTTTAAAGTTTTTTAATTCATCAAAAGATTTGTAAACTCTTCTACCAGGTTTAGAAACTCTTTTGATTTCGTTAATTACAGAGTTATCATTATCATCATATTTTAATGTAACTTGAACAGTTTTTTTGTTGTTTTCACCATCAATAACTTTGTAACTTTCTATATACTCTTTTTGTTGTAATACTTCAGCAATACCAACAACAGTGTTCGAATGTAATAATGTTGCAACTTCTAATTTTCTCATTGCAGCATTTCTAATTCTAGTTAAAGCATCTGCGATTATATCATTCATCATAGCTTATTTTCTCCCTACCAACTAGCTTTTCTAACACCAGGTAATAAACCTTCGTTAGCCATTTTTCTTAAACAAACTCTACAAAGTCCGAAGTCTCTGTATACTGAGTGTGGTCTACCACACACTGAACATCTTGTATATGCTCTTGAAGAGAACTTAGGAGTTCTCTTTTGCTTAGCAATCATAGATTTCTTTGCCATTACGCTCTTCCTTTAGTAAATGGAATTCCTGCTAACTCTAATAATCTAAATGCTTCCGCATCATTATCAGCACTAGTAGAAACTGAAATATTCATACCGTGAGTTTTGATAATATCATCATAAACTACTTCTGGGAACATTAACTGCTCATCTAAACCGAAGTTGAAGTTTCCTCTTCCGTCAAAACCATTTCTGTTTAAACCTTGGAAGTCTTTTACTCTTGGTAATGCAATAGAACATAATTTGTCTAAGAATTCATACATTCTTTCAGCTCTAAGTGTTACTTTAACACCTACAGGGTAACCTTCTCTTACTTTAAAACCAGCAACTGATTTTTTAGCGATAACTCTAACTGACTTTTGACCAGCAATTAAAGAGATAGTATCTTCAATGTTTTGCATTAATTTACTATCTTTCATAGCTTCCCCAGCACCAACAGAAATAACTACTTTTTCTATCTTAGCAGTTAACATCTTGTTTTTTGGGAATTCAGTTTCTAAAACTGGTTTAATCTCTGAATTGTATTTTTCTAATAATCTTGCTGCCATCTTACTCACCTTCTACTTTTGCTACATTTGAAATATCAATAGGCATTTCTTTGTTTACAAAACCACCTTCTGGGTTTTTCTCTTGATCAGGCTTAACAGTTTTTTTAGCAACTTTACAATCTTTAACGATTACTTTTAATTCTTTTGGTAATACAGCTAAAACTTCACCAGTTTTACCTTTGTCATCACCTGCGATGATTTTTACAGTATCACCTTTTTTGATTTTTAATTTAACTGCCATATTATAATACCTCCGGTGCAAGTGAAACGATTTTCATGAAACCTGAATATCTAACTTCTCTAGCAACAGGTCCAAAGATTCTTGTACCAATTGGGTCTTTTTTAGCATCTAAAATTACTGCTGCATTGTCGTCAAATCTGATTAATGAACCATTTTCTCTTTGAACTTCTTTATGAGTTCTAACAACTACTGCTTTAACTACTTGACCTTTTTTAACTTTTCCAGTTGGTAAAGCTTTTTTAACAGAAGCAACAATTACATCACCTACAGATGCATATCTTCTCTTAGATCCACCAAGAACTTTGATACACATGATTTCTTTAGCACCTGTGTTATCAGCTACGTTTAATCTTGAAAAACTTTGAATCATTACTTAACTCCTGTAGCAACAATAGTTTTTAATCTGAAAGATTTAGTTTTTGATAAAGGTCTACACTCAACAGCGATAACTTTGTCACCTTCATTTAACTCATTTCTTTCATCATGAATTAAATATTTTTTAAATCTTTTTACAGTCTTGTGATATCTTGGGTGTAAAACGTATCTAGTAACTAATACTGATGCTGTTTTATCTCCAGATTTTTTTACCACTACACCTTGAATCTCTCTTTTATGTGTCATACTTTGGATCCTTAGTTAGCTTTTGCTGCAGTAATTGCTGTTTGAATTTTTGCGATGTCTTTTTTCGCTACTCTTAATTCAGATGTATTTGTTAACTGCATAGTTTTTAGCTTAGCTTTTAATTCAAAAAGAAGCACCTTTTTTTCTTTTAATAATTCCGTAAGCTCTTGTAAGCTCTTGTCTTTTAAATCAGTATAGTTCATTTTCGCTATCTCTTGTTACAATTTTAGTTTTAAATGGTAATTTATGTTGTGCTAAAGTTAAAGCTTCTCTTGCTAACTCATCACTAACACCCGCCATCTCAAAACAAATTCTTCCAGGCTTAATGTTCATAACCCATTTATCAACAGCACCTTTACCTTTACCCATTCTTGTTTCTAATGGCTTAGCAGTAAGTGGCTTATCTGGGAATACAGTAATCCAAACTTTCGCTTGTCTCTTAACTTTTCTAGTCATTGCAACCCTAGAAGCTTCGATTTGTCTTGAATCAATTCTTCCGTGCTCAACAGCTTTAAGTCCGATGTCACCGTAAGCTAAAGTATTACCTCTATGGGCTTTACCTCTGTTTCGGCCTTTCATCATTTTTCTATATTTTGTTCTTTTAGGCATTAACATAATTATTTACCTCTTCTCTTACTTGGTCTTCTCTTTTGCTTAGGCTCTTCAGTTCTCTCAGCTGGAATTCCTTTTGCAAGAATTTCACCTTTGAAGATCCAAACTTTAATACCGATACAACCGTAAGTTGTATGAGCTTCAGCGAATCCGTAATCAATCTTAGCTCTTAAAGTATGTAAAGGAACTCTACCCTCTAAGTACCACTCAGTTCTAGCCATTTCAGCTCCACCAAGTCTACCAGAAACAGAAACCTTGATACCTTTAGCACCAGATTTTAAAGCATTTTGCATAACTCTCTTCATAGCTCTTCTGAACGCAACTCTTCTTTCTAATTGTTGAGCAACATTTTCAGCAGATAATTGACCAGAAAGTTGAGGCTTTCTTTCTTCTTTGATGTTAACAGCGATTTCTTTTCCAACTAAATTAGAAAGATTAACTTTTAACTTCTCAACGTCAGCACCTTTTTTACCAATGATGATACCAGGTCTAGCAGCTACAATAGTAACTCTAATTTTCTTAGCAGTTCTTTCTACGATAGTTTGAGCAACACCTGCATAGTATAACTCTTTCTTAACGAACTTTCTAATTTTATCATCTTCAGCAACGTTTGCTGGCATGTTAGAAAATTTAGGAAACCATCTTGATTCCCAGTTTCTATTGATACCTAGTCTTAAACCTATTGGATTAACTTTTTGACCCATTACTTGTCTCCTTTTTCAGCAGCCGCTACTTCAATCATAATGTGTGCAGTTGGTTTGTGCTTAGGTGATGCACTACCTCTAGCTCTTGGAGTAAATCTCTTAAGAACTGGACCTTTGTCAACTCTAGCTGAAGTAATTACAGCTTCTTCTGGCTCTAAACCAGCATTTGCTACTGCAGATGCAATAACTTTTGAGATGATTCCAGCAGCTTTGTTAGGAGTAAATTCTAAAGATGCAATAGCATACTCAGCATTCATACCTTGAACTTCTCTAGCAATTAATCTTGCTTTTGTAGGAGAAAGTCTAATAAATTTTAATATTGCTTTACCCATTGATTACGCCTTCTTCTGTACAGAGCCTTTATGACCCTTAAATGTTCTAGTTGGTGCAAATTCACCTAATTTATATCCAACGTGGTTCTCTGTAATATTTACAGGAACAAAGTTTCTACCATTGTGCACATTAAAAGTTAAACCAATCATATCAGGTAATACCATTGATCTTCTTGACCAAGTTTTAATTGGTTTTTTATCGTTAGCTTCAACAGCTTTGATAACTTTTTTCATTAGGTGTGCATCTACAAATGGACCTTTTTTAATTGATCTTGCCATCTTAAACCCTTACTTCTTTCTTCTTGAAATGATTAGCTTATCACTAGCTTTTTTCTTTCTAGTTTTGTAACCTTTAGTTGGCATACCCCATGGAGTAACAGGATGTCTACCAGAGTTAGTCTTACCTTCACCACCACCGTGTGGGTGATCAATAGGGTTCATTGCAGAACCTCTAGTTTGAGGTCTAATACCCATATGTCTAGTTCTACCAGCTTTACCAACAACCATATTAATGTAGTCTTCGTTACCAACAATACCAATTGTTGCGATACATACACCAAGGATCTTTCTCATTTCACCAGATGGTAATCTTAAGATAACATACTTGTCTTCTCTACCCATAATTTGAGCATATCCACCAGCAGATCTTGCAATTTGTCCACCTTTACCTGGTTTCATCTCAATGTTATGAACCATAGTACCAACAGGGATAGATTTTAATCTCATTGCATTACCTGGAATAATATCTAAACCAGACTCAGCAGCTTGAATTTTATCACCAACTTTTAATCCAGAAGGTTGTAAGATATATCTTTTATCACCATCAGCATAAGTAACTAAACAAATTCTACAGTTTCTGTATGGGTCGTACTCAATAGTTGATACAGTACCCTGAACACCAAATTTATCTCTTTTAAAATCGATAATTCTATATAATTTTTTAGCACCTGCTTCTTTATGTCTAGAAGTGATTCTACCGTTATTATTTCTACCAGCTGAAGCTTTAACTCTTACAAGTAAAGATCTAACTGTTGGTTTAGAAGTAATATCAGAAGTATCCATAACCGACATGAATCTTCTTGCAGGAGTTATTGGTCTAAATTTTTTAATTGCCATCTATAATCTCCTTAAGCTGATAGGTTCGCTATTTCAGCGCCCTCTGGTAATGTAACGTAGAATTTTTTGAAATCTGGTCTTTTACCAGGCTTTCCTCTAAATCTTTTAACTTTACCGTTTTGTCTTAAAGAATTAACTTTTGATGGAGTAACACCAAAATACTCTTTAAATACTTCTTTTAAACCGTTTTTAGTCATTCTTGGACTAGTTTGAACAACGATTACACCATTTTCTTGAAGCTCGATTGTCTTTTCTGTATATAATATCGCTTTAATATCTGTAATATCTGCCATCTTAAGCCTCTTTTGTTAATGCATCAAATACTGATTTTTCAATTAGTACTGAGTGGTATGCAGCAATTATGTAAGCGTTAACTTCTTGCTTTTCAACCATATAACAGTTTTTAACATTTCTAAACGCTAAGTATGTTTTCTCATCAATTGTATCAACTACAACAAGAGTATCTCTTTTGTCTAGTTTATTTAAAACTGCAACTGCGTCTTTTGTCTTACCTGATTCAATTTTAACAGAATCTGCTACAAATAATGAACCATTATTAGCTTGTGCATTTAAAGCGAATTTTAATGCTAAAGCTTTTTGTTTTTTGTTAATTTTTTGGTTATAGTTTCTAGCTGATGGTCCAAATACTTGACCCCCACCTACGAATAAAGGAGATCTTTTAGAACCCCATCTAGCACCACCAGAACCTTTTTGAGCTTTAGGTTTTTTACCACCACCGCTTACTTCAGATCTGTTTTTAACTCTAGCTGTATTTGCTCTTAATGAAGATAAGTAAGATTTAGCATATAAGTATAAGTTGTGAGAGTTAATCTCTTCATAACTTGCTGGTAATGCTAACTCACCATTATTTTCAAATTTTTCGTTTAATACTACTGCATTACTCATTTAGCAACCTTTACTTTTCCTAATGCACCATTTGGTCCTGATACTGAACCTTTTACAACTAAGATTCCAGTTTCAGCGTCAAATGAAACTACATCATTTTTAACACTTACATTTGTATTTCCGTATTGTCCTGGCATTTTTTTACCTGGTTGAACTCTACCTGGCCACTCAGCATTACCGATTGAACCAGTTCTTCTACCCATTCTATGACCGTGAGATGCTCTACCACCTGCGAAGTTCCATCTTTTAACTCCACCTTGGAAACCTCTACCTTTAGTCTTGAAAGTTGTTTTTAAAACTTTCGCTTCAGATAAAGGAGCAACATCTAAATCACCAGCTTCAGCGTTTGCTACTGTAGTAGTTGCAAATCTGTTAAACTCTTTAGATAGATTATATTTCTTTTGTTGACCTTCAATTGTCTTATTCATCTTCTTTCCAGAAGCATAAGAAACAATTGCTACACCGTCAGTCACTTCACATACCTTAGTATCTAGAACTTTTAAAAGTGTAACAGGAACAGCAGGAACTGAAACAGTTCTACTCATACCAATTTTTTCTACGATATATTCCATTTATTACCCTTTCTCTTATTCTTGACCCATAGATCTAACTTCAACATCAACTTCAGGAGCTAAGTCAAGTTTCATTAATGAATCTACTGTATCAGGAGTCGCTGCAATGATATCAATCATTCTTGAATGAACTCTGATTTCGAATTGCTCTCTTGAATCCTTGTTTACGTGAGGACCTTTAAGAACTGTATATCTTCTGATTTTAGTTGGTAAAGGTATAGGACCTCTCAACTCAGCACCAGTTCTTTTAACAGCTTCAACAATTGAAGCAACACTTCTGTCTAAAACTCTATGATCGTAAGCTTTAAGCTTTAATCTGATTTTTTCCATTTTTTTCCTTTAAAGAACTCGTTAGACGTACCAAAAAAGCACTCTAACCACATTTAGTGGACGCGGATTATAACTTAAAAGGTATTAAATGTCAAGTATAATGGGGTTTAGATAGAAAAAAAGCATATTTTATTTCCTTCTATAAAGGAAAGATAGTGTAAATTCAGCATCATTTTAAGTATATACTAAGTATAAAGCTTAAAATTTGGGACTATTACAAAATGGAAACAATTTGTGAAAACGGCTTATGAAATGTGTGTACGCATAAAAATAGACTATCTAAGATTACATTACTCACATTTCATTTACAAATCTAAAGCTTTAAAAGTACTCCTTTTACCCTTCTTATTACTTAATATTCTTCTTACTCTATGTCTTTATATATAATGTTTATCTTCCTTAATGTGTATTCTTTTTATATATAAGCCTGATCTAGCTCATTACTATCTCTTACATTCTTTATTCCCTCTAATATATAAATAATAGTTTGTCTTGATATGATCTGATAGCTATTTAACAATACCTAATTAGTTGTATCATCCAAATGATAGTTTATTCATCATCTTCTGATGATGCATTTATTCTCTTTTGATAATTAACTAGTATAAATTTTGAAGTTGGTTTTATTAGAGATTCTGGTAGTTGATTACAGAAGAACCAATTAATTGATATATTTCTTTTAACTAAGAAGCTCATTATCTCTTGATAGGGTATTGTCCCTCTAGCTTTTTGTTTTCTGAAATTATCATAGTTTATTCTCAGTGCCTGTGCAATATCTTTATCATATATATTTTTATCTTTAATCTCATTTGACAAAATGTCTTTAAGTTTTTCGATTATTTCATTAATATTTAACATTTTATAACACATCTTCTAATATTTCTGCAAAAATTTTTGTACACTTTGTAATGCAGATTTTTCTATCTTCTAAAACTCCATATATTTTTGGACTATTTGATTCTACATATCCTGAGTTATCTTTTTCAATAATTTCATCAAAAATTCCAAACTGTAAACATTTTCTATATGTCATATAATGTTCATGGTTCTCAATAATAAATATATGTTCATTATCTATTTTTAATTTGCCAAACTTTCTACTTTTATAAACTTTCATTTTATTTAGTTTTTCTTCTGATTTTATCTCACTGAAATTGTCTGTATAATAATTGTGTTCTGTAGTTATACCTAAAATATATCCTAGATATCTCAAATCATGTTCATTTAATAAATGCAAATTTGATAGGATCAAATCTTCGTAATACTTTAAACCTTTATTTCTAATTAATCTCACTGACAATAATGCATATATTTTAGAATGAATATCATAAGTTGTAGTTCTTGCTTTTTCTATAAATTCATATAAATAATTCATATTTTGTTTGTTACTTATTAAACTACTATAAAAATCTTCTTTTTCATAATTTGATATTTTGTCATGCTCATTTATAAAATATTCTAATCTTTGTAAAAATCTCGAAGCTACATATGCATCCATAGAGTTTTTTAATGTTTCAACACTACTAGCCTTATAAATATATTTACAGGCAAATACTCCAATTGAATATCCCACTTTTGATATATCCTCAATGACATCAATTATATTATATTCTTTCTCACTCATACTAACTCCAAAATAATTTCAGAATAATTATATCTATTTAATAATTAGTAATAAAACCTTCCTTACCTTTTTTTGTATTGAGAATAATGTATAATTAATCTTTTTCATAATTCTAATAGAAGCCTTGCTTTACATTGATAATATTAGATAGTCAAATACAAATCACCCTATCCTCATATTTACCAGTTCTGTAGTTAAGTTGTTTTTCTATTTTGTAGTTTTTATTTTCATTAAGACAATCTTGTTTTGTTAGTTTATTGTTTTGGCTATTACAGCCTGCCATTACCAAGATAAAAATTGTTAAAATTAAAATATTTATACTCTTCATAACAGACTCCTTTTTTTATAATATTCATTATATTTATTAAAGGTATCATAATAGTATCATTTCTAAAAATACTGTATTTAGTGTTTTCTTAATAAAATACTAGTTATGTTCTTCTCCACAAGAACTACAATACTTTAAAGAATCAACTGTCATGTCTCCACAAGCTTTACATTTTACTCTTATTTTATTTTGACAGTTTGGGCAAAAGTTCATTGTTTCATAGTTTATTTTATTGTTGCAGTTATTACATATACTTTTATTGTATGATTCTATTTTTGACATGGAAGTATTTTGAAACTGGCTGTTACTTTCTTTATATTTCTTTTGTACTCTTATTATGATAAAAGTAAATACTACAACTAACACAGCTAAAGCAAAATAGTAAACTACAAATGGGATTTCCAAATTTGCAAAAAATCTCATCAACTTTTCAAAAAACACTTTTGGTAAAAGTGTATACACTAAAGAAATAAAAGATACAACTGTAGGTATAGATACTATTACTAAAACATTTTTTGCAATTATATATAAAATATAGTTCTCTTTTAACATGTATTTTTTCATAGCAAAGAATGATACTAATAAAAGAGGTAATAAAAATGCAAGCGTAATTAAATCTTTTTTTACTTCATATGCTTTTACTTTTGCTTTATAGTCTTCTTTTATCAACTCTTTATTTTCATTGATATAAGAGCTTAGTTTTTTCACACTTTTTGAAGAAGCAAAGTTTTTATCTATTTGATTTATCTTTGTGTTTAACTCTTTTCTTTTTGCTAGATAGTTATTGTATTTGTCTTTAACTTCACTATTTAGTTCTTCTTTATTTTGTGTTTGTATGTTTTCAAAAAGTGATGTGTTATAGTTTTGTCTGTAGAAGTTTATTTGAGTATTTACTGATGCTAATTCTTTATTGATCAATCTTTTTGTTTTACGAAGCTCTTTTATACTATGTTCTTTTTTTACATTATCTATTAAAGATATAACTTCCTTACACTTACTAGATATATTCTCTTTTTGAATAGTATTATATTTATATCTATTTTCATTTGTATAATAGTAACTATTTAAACTCTCAATTTTACTTGATGTTACTATGTTTTTACAAGTACTATTGTATGAATTATAAGGACTATTAAGAACTTTTACTTGAAAGTCTACTCCCATTTGTAAAATAGAGAATACAAATAAATCTAACAGTACTATAAAAATAATAGCAAGTTTAGAGAGTTTCTCTTTTCCTTTAAATACGAAATTGTTTTTATAAAAGTTTTTGAAAACCTCTTTCATTGTCTTCTCCATGAGATATTTATTTTGAAGCTAAGTATATGTAAACTATAATTTAATTCGTATAAAAATATTTAGAATTTTTACTCTATCTTTTAGAGTAAAAGCTCTAAGATGATATAATTGATCATGAAAAAAAGAATTGATGCAAAAACAAAAATAAAACAATCTGCAATGAAACTTTTCAATGAAAAAAATTCATTAAGTATTACTACAAACCATATAGCCAAACAAGCTGGTATATCACCAGGTAATCTCTATTATCACTACAAAAACAAAGAAGAGATAATTCTTGATTTATACAAAGAACTTAGTTTAAATTTTGTAGAACTAAACAGTTTTGAAAAAATGCTAATGCATGATAATTTTTTTGAGGCTATGGATGAGATGTTTAATCAATATGCAAAACTATTTTTTGAATATAGATTTTTACTAAGAGATGCTACAGTTTTAATAGCTATGGATTCTAATCTAAAAAAAGCTTTTACACAAAATCAAGAAATAAGAATAAAACAAATAGAAGGTCTGTTGAAATATCTTATAAAAGAAGGTTTAATAAAAGAGTTAAATAAAAGCTCTTTAAACAAAAGAGCTAAACTTCACTGGTTTATTACAGCTTATTGGCAAAGCTTTGTTTCTACAATAGAAGATGTGACTTTAGAGACACTTCAAGAATCAAAAGAAGTATTTTTTGAGTTTATGATTTACCCAAATTTAACACAAAAAGGCAAGGACTTAATAAGGAAAATGAATAAATAAAACTATATATTTCCCACAAATAAGCTTTTTATAATAAAAAATAACATAAAATTAGTATAGCCAAACCTATTGTGAGATAGGGACGGAAAGTCACGGGTCTTAGATTTAAGATAGCCGGATTGCACACTCTTATACAACCAATGCAATTGGCAATTTTAATCTAAACTATGAATTAAAATGAAGAAGTTATACGCGAACTACACTTCTTTGAATATTCTAGGAGATTAAAAATGAGAACACTTATAACAAAAGGATTGAAAAATAGCTTCTTATTAGCTGTTTTTTCCTTCACACTTATTCTACTTATGCATATGCAAAAAAACATACCTGTTTTCAATTTGTTTACAACATAATAACAAAATAAAATGTGGAAATTAGATTAATAGAAGTTTTCTTCCAAAAGGAACTTCTATGTCTTCACTTAGAACCCAAACACTTTCATATGAAGGCTCATCTTGGGGAAACTTTCCAAAGCCATCAGTAAAATATAAAAGTAAATTTACCTCATCAATATTTTCATCTATGTATTTAAAAGTATTTTCAAAGTTAGTTCCTCCTCCACCTTTTAAAGTGTAAGATAGTTCATCTCCAGCATATAAAATATGATGTTCATGCACCTTTGCATCAGCCACTAATAAATCAATCTCAAAGTTCTCAAAACTATTCATGATAGATTCAACTTCTGCTAAAAATCTAGATAAAAGTTTTCCATCAATAGAACCTGAACTATCTATACAAACCACAAGTTTAGCCTTTGTACCTTGTAGCGATGGCAAAGCAATGCCTTGGGAAATATATCTTTTATTTGGAGGTATTAACTTATAATCAAACCTTACAGATTGCTCTATTATATTATAAAGTTCATCTTCCCAAGAGATTTTTCCATCATATAGATTTGGTACAAGTATTTCTATTCCTAGAGGTAAATCACCTTGAAGTTTTGCTTTATTTAAAAGCTGTTCATGCATATCTTGTATTTCTTGATTATCATCTATTTCTTGTTCGTACTGTTTTTCAAACTTTATTTGTGAAACTTGTTCAGGAGTGTGTTTATCATCATCTATTTCATTTTCAAGTGCAGCATAAATAGCCTCTGCACTCATATCATCAAATCTTTCATCATAGTTTACACCATCTGGAAGTTCTAAGCCATTGTTTACAAGTAAACAATTTATTGCATAATCTGTTGCTAAAACCCAAAGCCATTGCATTCTTAAATCTACTCTTTTATCATGCAAAAATGCTTGATGCATTGCTGAGTTTGTTAGTACAAAACTTAACTCTTCATCACTTAATGAGTTTATATAATCATCATTATATTCAAAGTTTGTACTAGTTGAAAGATATGTTTTTAAATCCTCATTTAAAACAGCCTTTTGACTTGAAGCTATTGAGCCAAAATATGGTTGTTCTATTATAAGAGAGGACTTAACTCTTGAGATTCTCTGTTCAATTTGATTTTGCAAGACTTAGCCTATCAAAAACTTATTTGCATCACTCCATGTCTTCCATGAAGGTGAACTCTCAATATTAATACCCTCTTTTTGAATATCTCTTATAAGCATTACTGAAAATTCATTTGGTAATTCTAAAGAGTAATCTAAAACATTTGTAATTGTCTCTATACTTTGATTTTGTTTTAAAGCATAAGTTATTCCTGTACATAAAGCATATAAAACAGAGTTATTTTCTGGAACTTCCTTTAAGCTTCCATCTAAGATACTACTTATATTGGGTAAATCTTTCATAACCTTACAATAGTTCATAAACTCAACTGCACTATCTTTTCCAACTGCACCACTTATAACTTCTTCCAGTAAGTTCATTTCAAGTTTTGATTTTAAGATGTCATTTACATAAGACCAAGACCTAGGTGTTGCAAAGGACTTTTCTTTTGACTTTGCATCAAATGTAAATAAGTTTTCACTTTTATATGATAAAAAAGAAATGATTCTAATATCAATATTTGAAGTATAAGCCCACTTCTTCCACTCATCAAAATCCAAATCAAAATCTAAATGCACAAACCTATTTGCCAAAGGTGTTGGCATTCTGTATGTCACACCTCTATCTGTTTCATAGTTACCTGCTGCAATGATTGCATAGTTTAAAGGAAGAGTATACTCACCTATTTTTCTATCTAAGATAAGCTGATAAGCTGCTGCTTGTATAGTTGGAGGAGCTGAGTTTATTTCATCTAAAAATAGTATCCCCTCTTCTTGTGAATTTGTATCAGGTAAGAACTCAGGTTTTGCCCATACTGCACTTTTTGACTCTTTTTCAAAAAAAGGTATTCCTCTTAAATCAGTAGGATCAAGAAGGCTTAGTCTTAAATCTATAAAATTCATAGCCTTTTCATTTGCTATTTGTTTTACAAGTGAAGATTTACCAACTCCTGGATTTCCCCAGATAAATACAGGTACTTGACTTTTTATCATAGCTTCTAAAGAGTTTTTTAATGCACTTGCTTTCATATCTTACATTCCTATATTTTTTCTTGTAAATTCTCTAAAACTATCATTATTAGAGATTATTGATTTTAAACCACCATCGTACTGAAACTGTAATAATACACCTATGGGAGTACTTACATTTGCACATAGAGTCTCATTTATAAATCTATCTTCTTTTAGACTTAAACTTTTTAAAATCTCTTTAGAAGTACTTATATTTGAAGCAAGAGAGATATTTACATCGTAATCATCTAAAGCATAAAGAGATTCAAACTGCTCTTTAGTTAATGCTTCATTATGAGCAATTGAGATATTATATATCTTGTCTTGTTTATTTAAAAACTCTTCAATTTTTTCATTTGGACAGTTTTTATTTTTTAGAAGATTTATATTTGCATTATCTATATTTTTTTCAAATGCTTTTTCAATCATGCCACTAGTTAAACTCTTGTTCATACATAAATAAATAAGTGAAATATCATCTATATTTTCAAAAAACTTATCAAACAATCTTTCATCTAAACTTACAACTTTAAAAAGTTCTTTTCTTAAAACATCATCTTTTAAAAACTCATCTATCATATTCTCATCATAGTTTGAAGCCTTTATCAAAGAGATGTTTACCTCTTGTATATTTTTTTCAAAAAGCTTTTTTTGAACCATAGCAGATATAGCTTCATTTAAAGCTAAAAATCTTAGTTCATTTACTCTATTATTTTTGATAATCTGTAAATGCATAGTCTTAGAACTATTTGGATTTAAAGCTACAACTTCTTTAAGATTTAAAGGCTGGTTTTCTTGAGCATTTTTATCAGAAATTGAGAAATCAGGCATATTATAGATAACCTCTAAGAGCTTATCACTACTTGCTTCTAAGGCTGTATAATATACTCCTATTGGTGCATATTGAATATTGTGATTAGTTTCAACTAAACTACAAAACCTCTCAACAATCTTTGTACAAACATCCCTATTTTCATCTGTATCATAAATATCTTCATCTTTAAAGTCATATAATCTTAAAAGCTTTATAAAAACTTCATCTTCAAAATACTCATTACTTAAAAGTTTTAATAACCTTTCTTGGTCTTTAGATATTTTTATAGCTATTAGTATTGAATCTATATCAAGATTCTTTGAAAACTCCTCTTCTAGTTTATTAATTTCTAAAATATCTAATTGGGTTAGAGAGAGTTCATATAACTCCTCTTCTATAATAATAGGTGTAAATTTACCTTTTATAACAAGATCTGCTTTTTCCATACTATCAACAAGAACTGCACCTTTTTGTAATAAATACTTTTCTAACTCTTCTAAATCAATAAGGTCAGTTCTTCCTGTAAAAAATATATTTTTATTTTTATAATCAATCATGTTGGTATCTTATCTTTTCATACTTTAAATTCCTTTATTAAATTAAATATTTAAGCTAATTTTTATTAAAACTTTACAGTTTCTATACATTTCATTTACTTTTGGATGATATAATTAATACATATAATATATGAAGGGAGTTGATTATTATGAATATTTCATCAATTGACAGTTATGGTTTAGATATACCTGATTATGCTGATATATCCATACAACCTTCAAGCCCTAGCTTTGAAACACCAGATCCAGTAGATCAAGTTGCTCCACCTCGTGAAATAGGTGATGCAAGTGTTGTAAATATTGATGCAGTAGCACAAGACAATATACAAACACAAGCTTTACAGCAAGATTTTTTATTTAATCTTGATGAACTAAGAAATGGAAATATTTCAAGAGAAGATTTTAGTAATTTTCTAGGAGATAGTGGCTTAAATAACTTAAATCTGCAAGAACAAGTTTTAAATACACAAAATGATATAACTACTGATGCAAACTATGCAGCTGCTTTATTTAGTATAACTAATGAAACAGCAAATAGTACAGGTGAAAATAAGCTTTCATCTTTTGCAAATATGATGGACAAAATAAATGAACAAACTCAAAGTCCAGATGTAAGAGAGAAATTACAAGCTTATACTTCTAATTTATAAGACAAAACAAATGCTTCTTTGGACTCTCCCCTTGGTAGAATCCAGAGAAAAGAAGAACATCATCATCTTCTTCATTTTTTAAATCATTTACTATTAGATTTTCAAGTGTTTTAGCAATACTTGGAGCAAATGTCATACCAAGCCACCCAAGCCCCATAGCATATACAAGATTGTCATACTCTTCATCTTTTCCAAACAATGGTCTATCATTTGGTGTTAAGGGTCTAAAACCACTCCACTCTTTGATATTTTTCATTTCAAAAGGTTTTGTGTACTTTTTAAAATTTTCTTTTATACTATCTATTTGAGCTTTTACAATAGCAGGATTTGAAGAACCTAATTCTAATTTTGAAGTAAGTCTTACATCACCTCTTCTTGGTGTCATCACAATAAATAAATCATTGAATAAACAAGAAGTTTTAGGACGTAACTCTTCTGGCATTTCAAAAGTTATACTATAACCCTTTGCCGGTGTCATAAGCAGTTGCTTTTTTCTTCTTTTTGCAAGAAGTGTTTGATATCCTGTAGCCATTATAAAGGTATTTGCTTCATATGTAGCACTTTTTGAACTAACGCTAATTACTTTATCATCGCTAAAGCTAATATCTTCAATTTTCTCATTTAAAATAAACTCAACACCATTTTCCATAAGGTATCTTTTCATTTCAAGCATAACTCTTTGAGGATCTAAGTGAGCATTTTTCTTAAATAAAATAGCCCCTTTTACATCAGAACTTGCACAAGGTAAATACTCTTCAAGTCTACTTTTTGTAAGTACCTCAAATCTTTTACTATCTTCATAATTATATTGTTTTAGCTTTTTATCATAGGTGTCTTGCTCTGTAAAAACAGATAACATACCCGTATGATGAAAATCAAAATCTAAACCCTCTTCTTTTTGAAGTTGTTTATATAAATCAATAGTATCTTGTCCGTACTTCTCAAAAAGAATAAGTGTTTTTTTTAGCCTTTCTTCATTTGCATTTTTTACAAATGATAAAAGCCATTTGATAAGTTGATAATCAAATTTAGGATGAAGTTTTACAGGTGATTCACCCTTCATCATCATTTTTATTGTCTCACCCACAACACCTGGATGACTTAAAGGAGCTTTATCAAAAGCTGACAATAAACCAGCATTTCCAAAAGAGGTACTATTTGTAATATCATTTTCATCAATCAAAGTTACTTTTCTTCCAGCTTTTTGCAAAAAGTAAGCACTCATTAATCCAATAATACCTCCACCAATTATTACGATATCTCGTTTCATAAAAAATCCTTAGAATATTTTTCAAATAATATATTAATATTTTGTATTTTTGTAGATAAAATATGTGTGAGTATTATAATATAATTTATTTAATTAATAATTTATACGAAATATTTTGAAGCACTATTTTTTAATTTGTTAAAAATCTCATCAAAATTAGCAGGATAAACTCTATTTCCAGCAATTGAACTTATAAAGTTAGTATCTCCAAGCCATCTTGGAAGCATATGATAGTGTACATGCTGCTCTATTCCTGCACCAGCAGCTTTTCCTAAATTCATTCCTATATTTACTCCCTCACAAGACATTGTCTCTTTTAGCAGCTTTACACCTTGTCTAACACGAACACTCATAACTTCCCAAGTTTTGTCATCTAAGTCTTCAATTTTATCAGTATGAAAATGAGGTATAACCATCATATGACCAGGTGAGTATGGAAACTTATTCATTACCACAAAACAATACTCATCATGAAATAAAACTTGTAGGTTTTCATCATCTAAGTTTTTTGAAATATGACAAAAAACACAACCTTCAATCTTTTCCTCACTAACATAAGAGTATCTCCAAGGTGCATATAAGTGTTCCATAATTTATTATTCCTTATATAAAGTTTGGGGCATCATTAGCAAAAAGAATTAAATCACCTGATCTTGTTTTTTCTGCCAAAGTTTCTTCCATTTTTGATTTATCTTTTAAGATAAATACTTTATCTTCATCAATATTTGAGCTTAGTAAATGAGAGTTTAAATCACCTGTAATAATTGCATAATCAAATTTTTCATTAATTGCATTTGCAAGTAGCATATTTGCTTCATCTGTTGACTCGACTAATCCAGGAGTTATAATCACTTTTCTTCCAGCATATGAAGAACAAATATTTATACCTTCAAGCATTCCTTCAATATTTCCATTAAATGAATCATCAATGATTACTTTACCGCCTGCTTCTATCTTTTGAAGTCTGTGTTCAACTTGAGGTAAGTCTTGAAGAGCTAATTTAATCTCATCTATACTCATACCTAAATGATGAGCTACTAGAATTACAGCTGTTAAATTTACAGCATTAAAACTTCCTAGAACTGGCGCATGGAAATGTTCCATTTCGCCATTAATTTCTACATCAAACCATATACCGTTTAAATCACTTTTTGTAACATGTAAACCGTTTGGAAACTTTGTAATTGTGTCATAATCTTTTATATGAGTTGATTCATGAACAAATCCCATTTCCATTTTTGGAGATTTTAAAAGTTCCATTTTTGTATGAATAATATTATCTATAGTTTTAAAGTACTCAATATGAGCTTCACCAATAGTTCCTACTACACAAAGTTGCGGTTCTAAGAACATTGTAATTTCTTCAATGTCACCTTTTACTCTTGCCCCTGCTTCTGCAATATAAACTTGTGTATCATCAGGTAAATCTCTATTTACATCTAAGACTATACCACCCATTGTATTTACAGATCTTGGTGTTTTATATGTTTTAAACTTATTCTTGATTACATGATATAAAAAGTTTTTGATTGAAGTTTTTCCAAATGATGCTGTAATAGCAACTGTTTTTAAACCTCTAATATTTTCATATCTTTGTTTTGCTTTATGCTTAAAAGAGATAAAAAATATCTTCTCTAAAATAGTAGAAATACCATAAGCTAAAAGAAGTGGTGCAAATATAAACTTATTTGAACATTCTAAACTTGCTAAACAAAGCGCTGTTAATACAAAAGTTGTAAAAAGAAGTATTGTTAAAAATCTCTTTACCCTTGCAGTTAAAACCAAGGGCTTATCTAGTTTTTTATTCCATAATACAAAACTAACTAAGTATAATGCATAAAAATAAATAGCATAATAAAGTTCAGGAATTAAATAAAATAGAACAATTGGAGCTAGGAAGTAAGTGATATGCCACTGCCATTTGTGGTGCTTTAAAACAACTCTTTCTATTTTGTAGTTGTACCATTGAAGGTTAGTAATAAGATACCAACCTAAACTCATTATTAAAACTATATGTGTAAATATATTAAAATATTCAAGGTATTGCATTTTCTATTCTCTCACAAATATCTTTTGCATTTTTTGCAAAGAAGTAATGGTCACCATCATATGATATAAATGTTGAGTTATTTATTAAAGAGGCTATTTTTTTACCAGAATCTAAGGAAGTGGCTGTATCTTTCTCTCCCCAAAAGATTAAAGCTTGATTTTCAAAAGCTTTGAAATTTGCTCTAAAATCTTCGTTTACAACATTTTTAAATGTTGCATACATGTTTTCACTCATAGTATTTACGTCTTTACTTCTAAAAGCTTTTGTAATACCACCTAAACCTATAGAGTTAAAGAATTTAGAAATAGCAATTTTTACTTTTACATCAAAAGCTTTCTCTTCTAAAATACCAGCACTACTTAAAAGAACTAAATACTTAGGCTTTAAAAGTGTAGCTACTTTTCCACCATAAGAATGACCGGCTATGATATCTTTTGAAGAGTTTAATTGAGACAAAAACTCTTCTAGTATTTTGGCGTATAAATGTGTAGTAAGTTCATAAGATGTAGGACTTTTTCCAAAGCCTGGCATATCAATATAGATATGTCTGTAATCTTTTAAATATGAACTAAAAGAGTTTTTCATAATCTCCTTATTTGAACCCCAACCATGCAAAACAACAAAATCTACTTTTGCACTTGGGTTTACTAAATCATAAGAGATTTCATACTCTTTATTATCTACTTTTATACTTTTTTTTGCCAAAACTACTTACCTTTTGCACTATGAATTTTATTTACATACTCATATGAAATTGGTATATGTTTTCTTTTTGGAAGATTTGAAGCTACTTCATTTAATAAAGCATTGAAATCATCAAATAAATAGTTTGCCATAGATCCAGGAATTGAGTTAATCTCATTTAAGTAAACTTCATTGTCAATAACAAAAAAGTCACATCTGATTAATGAACCTTCAAATAAGTTGTTATAGATTCTTTTAAATGCCTCTTTTACTTTTGTATTTAACTCTTCACCAAGATCAATTTCTTTTGCTTTAGAAGTTCTAGAAAAGTCTAAGTATTTTTTATCAAAGTCTAAGAACTCAGCTTTTTGAGGTTCTTCTAAAATAGAGAATTTAAACTCACCATTTACTTTTGTTCCAGCTAAATTATACTCTTTTACACCACTAATAAATGGTTCAATAATAATAGCATCATCAAACTCATAAGCAACATCTAAAGCATAGTCTAACTCTTCTTTTGACTTTACAATAGATACACCAATAGAACTACCTAGTTTTACAGGTTTTAAAATCACTGGAAATTCATCAACTTTAACTTCATCACCTTTTGTGAAATACTTATAATCAACTACATTTACATCAACAGATGAAGCATAACCTTTAGTTAAAAATTTATTTGAACTTACAACACAAGCTTCAACTCTTGGAGCTAAATAAGGAATGTTATAGAATTCAAAAAGTGAAGCCACAACACCATCTTCACCATCACCACCATGCATAAGTGTTAAAGCAATATCAAAGTCTAATGGCTTTTCTTTTGAAAATAATCCACCTTTTTTATAAAAACCATTTTTTGCAATACTTAATTTATCAAACTTTTTATAATCACCCGAACTAAAAAGTTTTGACTTGATTACATCTGTTGGAATATGATAAAACTCTCTATTTTCGTCTAAAAATATATAAACTAATTCATTTTTTAGAACATCTTTCATTGCAATTGAACTTACAATTGAAATTTCATGTTCAAAGCTTACCCCACCGAAAACTATTGCTATTTTCATTAAATTCCTTTTGTGATTTTATTTTTGTAATTTTTTAAGAGCTTCTTTTACTAACTCACTTGTATTTGTACCCTTACAAGTTTTTAATATTTTTGAAACCATATCTTTTTTAAAGCCTAAAGATTCTAAAGCAAGTGCTGCTTCAAGAGAAGCTGATGCTGCTAAATTATCTTCACTAGAGTCATCACCATCTACAATAAATCCTGATAATTCTACTAAGATTCTACTTGCACCTTTTGGACCGATTCCTGGAACTCTTTTTAACATTGAAACATCATTGTCTGTTACAATTTGAGAGAAAGAACTAGGAGTAAAAGTTGAACAAATTGCTAGTGCTACTTTTGGACCTACTCCATTGATTTTGATTACAGTGTCAAAAAGCTTCTTTTCATTTGGGTCTAAAAAGCCATAAAGAGTATGGGCATCTTCTCTTATTATTTGAGTTATGTGCAGTGAAATCTCATTAGATGTTATCTTTTGAGAACAGTTAATAGATACGTTAACTTCGTATATTATACCATTTACATTTATGTTTAATAATGTGGGCTCTTTTTTAGTTATTTTTCCTTCAAGACCTACAATCATTTTCCTACTTTTGTTAAATTTTATGTTACAATTAATATTTAATAAATAAATTAGATTATATAATAAATAGACTTAAAAATAAAGGCTACGACAATGTTTGATTTAGTAACAAAGAAGATTAGTAATAAAATCATATTTTCACTTTTGGTTTTACTTACTATAAGTACATTAACAATTGTATATTTCAGTACAAAAGAAGTTAGTAGAAATACAATTGAAAATACAAAAGAAAACTTGGAAATGTTAAACGCAGCAATGTTCCAAAGTTTAAGAAATGCGATGAATACTGGTGACCCTGCTCAAATTAAAAAAGCAGAAGAAGATGCAAGAGAAATTAAAGGTGTAAAAAATTTAACCGTAGCAAAAAGTAAACCTTTAATGGAAATGTACCCAAACCCTGGATATGAGTATACCACTGATTCAGAAATACTAAAAACATTTGAAACTAAAAAACCTTTATTACTAGAAACAGATGATGAAAGTGGACATAATTTAAGAATGGTTAAACCAATGGTTGCAACACAAGAATGTTTGTTATGTCATGCCAACCAAGCCAAAGGTGATGTTATTGGTGTTATGGATTTAACATTCTCACTAGATGAAGCTGATGATGAAATCTGGGATTTACTAATTCATATTTTAGTTGTAGCTACAATTGCTGGATGGATAACGATTTTATTTGTATTCTTTATAGTAAAAAGAGCTACAAATACAATAGGTGATTTAAAAACGGGATTCCAAAAACTACTTGAATCAAATGATCCAACAATTACACTTGATGTTCAATCAAAAGATGAAGTGGGTGAAGTTGCTGATTTATTTAATGCTTACATGGCAAAAGTTAGAGCTGGACTTAAAAAAGATGAAGTTGTTATTGAAGAAGCAAATGATATTTTAGAGAAAACTGCTAGTGGATTCTTTGTTTATCAAGTTGAAAGTACTGCTTCTAACCCTCATGTTGAAAACTTAAAAAATCAATTAAATGCAATGATTTTACATACAAAAGAAACACTTGATAAAATCAACGAAACTCTTAGAAAATATTCTGAGTCTAAATTTGATTATAGAATTGATGACAAAGGTATTTATGGAGATTTAGGTTCTCTTGCATCAGGAATTAAATTAGTTGGAAACAATACATCTGAAATTTTAGCAATGATTATGAATACAGGTGATTCATTAAATGAAAATACTAAAACCCTATCAGGAGCTTCTCATAATCTATCAGCTTCATCAAATCAACAAGCAGCATCATTAGAAGAAACAGCAGCAGCCTTAGAGCAAATAACTGCTAATATTCAATCAAACACACAAGCAACAGTTAGAATGTCACAACTTGCACAAAGTGTTACAAACTCTGCTAAAAAAGGTGAAAGCTTAGCTAATAGAACAGCAGGAGCAATGGATGAAATAAATACTGAAGTTAGCTCTATCAATGAAGCTATTGAAGTAATTGATCAAATAGCATTCCAAACAAATATTCTTTCATTAAATGCAGCTGTTGAAGCAGCAACTGCTGGTGAAGCTGGAAAAGGTTTTGCTGTCGTTGCTCAAGAAGTAAGAAATCTAGCTTCAAGAAGTGCAGAAGCAGCTAAAGAGATTAAAGAGATAGTTGAACTAGCTACAAATAAAGCCCAAGAAGGTAAAAATATATCTGATGAAATGATAGAAGGATATAAAGAGTTAAATGGGAACATTGCTAATACAACTGTGACTATTGAAGAAGTCGCAAATGCTTCAAAAGAGCAAGAAAGAGGTATTGTTCAAATAAATGATGCGATTAATACACTTGATCAAGCCACACAAAAAAATGCACAAGTTGCAGGTGAGATTTCACATATGGCTGAAAATATTTCAACTATGTCAAATTCATTAGTAACAGCAGCATCAAGAGCTTCTTTCTTAAAAGAGTCTTTAAATAAAGTTTGTGATGTGGATTTAGTTTATGATACTGCTGAATTAAAAGTAGACTTACTTACAAGAAAAGATGATACATACTCTAAACTTGGAACTTATAACTCTTGGAAGGTACCAGAAGATACAAATCTTAAAAACTGGTGTGAAAAGCATAAGGTATCAGGTAAAAAACAAAACCATGATACTATGAATGAATTAAGTATTTTAACAGATAATTTTAGATCATCTCTTCAAGCTTTAGTTGATGCTAATGCAAATAAAGAAGATAATTCTAGTTTAAATCAAAAGGCAAAAGAAGTAGAGATTACAACACTTAAAATATTTGGTAATTTAAATCATCTAAAAGAAGATGCTTGTAAGAAATAAAGAAGTTTAAATACTTCTTTATTTAAGCTTGCATTTGTTTAATTAGTTCTTCTAACTCTTTTTCACTTAGGTTATCATCACTATCAATACTTTTAGCACTATTGGCTAAATTATATTGAGATTTATCAATATCATTTTTTTCACAAACAAAATTTACAACTTTTTCTATTCTTTGTCTATATAAATCTTGATGTTGAAGATGACCCATTGCCTCAGAAACTTGACTTCTTATTTTGTCTTTTTCATGTTCAATTACACTTAAACTTTCAGTAGAATCTGAGATATTTTGTAGATTTTCATATATTAGAGTAGCGTTATTTTCTGATTGTTTTATTACATCACATAACTCATGTATTAGCTCTTCATACTTCATATGTCTTCCTTGAATATACTTTATACATGAGTTTAACCTATTTTTACTTAATGAAAAGAAAAATGTTACTTTTTTATTACTAGTGGATTATTTCTGCTATTAGCTCAGTTGCATAAGAACCTTTTGGAAGATAAAATTGTAACTCCATCCAGTTTTTATCTTCTTTATAATTACTCTCAACTTCATCAGGGAAAACCCAAGCAAATCTTCTTGCACCATCTTGTAAAGTTTTAGCATCAAACTCTTTTTCTATTTCATAAGCTAAGCCTTCACTGTTTTTAACTCTTTTACCAGCTAAAAGTCCAGTTGGTACTCTATCTCTTTCATAGAATTTATTAGATTCTGTTTCTAAATCCTCAATAGTGAAAATTTTTCCGAAAGGATAATGAGATAGTAAATCCCCAGTAATTAGCTTTAGTGGGTGTTTTTGCTTTTTCATTTCTTTTACAACATCAAGTGGTAAATTTAATTTTTCATAAATTTCTTTTGGTTCAAAAGCTTCTACAAGTTTAGATATTTCTATTCTTTTTGAAAGCCAAGAGTTAAAAAGATGACTTTGATATGCATTAATATACATCTGTTTTAGGTTTCTTCTTTTCTCTTTTAGTTTACCATCAATAATATCTTTACCTTTTTTGTAATTGTCACCTTCAATACCAAATCTTTGAAAACCAAAGTAGTTTGGCATACCAAGAGTAACAATACTACTTAAAGCTTGTTCAATTTTTCTTTGATCAACAAGATTTACTCTTTTTAATCTAATAAAAAATTTATTTCCTTTTAAGTGTCCTACTTTTATTTTGTTGTTATGGTAAGTTTTTTCTAAAATCTTAATATTTGGATGTTCAAAATTATTTATTTTTTCTTCAAAACTTTTATGAAGAGAAATAGACTGAATTGTCATTGCATTTTTATCTTTTAATCCTGCATAACCAATATCTCTTACTTTACATCCAACATGATTTGAGATAATCTCAACTGCATCCCAAGTAGATAAGTCTTTTTTTCTTATTTTTAAAATAAGATGTTCACCCTCACCTGAAAACTCATATAAAGGCACTTCTGTTACTACGAAGTCATCTTTTGTTTGTTTAAATACCACATCAATTTTTGCATGATTTAAATATCTTTGTAATTGTTCCAATAATTTTCCTTGTTTTATTTAAAAATGGTGATTTTTAACTTTTGTTCTATATTTACCTTTTATTGCTTTTGCAAATATATTTAATTTTACACCATGTTTTTTGGCTATTTTTTCTATTTTTTTTCTATTTTTTTCTTCAAAAGTGAAAAGTATTTCATACTCTTCACCTGAAGTTCCAATCTCATCACTTATTTTTTCAAAAAATTCAAATCCAAGCTTACTTTGCTTTGATAATCTTTCTAACTCAAAAAATAAACCATCTGATATATCTAATGAAGCATTTATATATTTTGAAGCCTCATAAAAAAAGTCAGCACTTAACTTGGGCTTGATAAACTTTGAGTTTTTTGACACTTTTTTATTTTTAAAAAGTTTTTCCAAATCTTTTTTACAGCTTCCTAAATCACCTGTAAAGCAAACTAAATCATCTTTTTTTACACCATTTCTATAAATAGGATTTTTGATTTTTGATATTATTGTGATAGAGATATCAAGTTTTTCATTAGCAATAGTATCTCCACCAATAATCTCTATATCAAACTCTTTTGCTGCTTTTTTAAAGCCTTTTGCTAAATCTTTTAGTTCATCATTTGAATAGGATTTTGGGATAGCAACAGTAAGTAGTGCATACTTAGGATATGAGTTCATAGCAATTGCATCTGAAATATTAACTATCATAGACTTATAAGCTATTTGTCTTAAGCTCATCCACTCTTTTTTGAAATGAACATTTTCAAAAAATGCATCCATTGAGTATGACCACTTACCCACAACAGCAGCATCATCACCAATAAATTTACTATTTGAAAACTGTTTTATAAAATAATCTTCTTTATTCATATGAAATTATACCAAAGAAGAATAAAACAAGAGCTTTTTTGTTACTAAAAAGTTACATTTTTAAATAGGATAGTTTTTATCCTATTTATTTTTAAGAAAATTATTGTATAATAATGGTCAAATTAAAATATTAGGAGACAAAATGCCAAAAATTAATAAATATGTTGACATCGACACTGTTGAAAGAGAAGCAAAAAAAGATTTAATTGATAGACACTCACCATTCATCCACTGTGCTGAAACTGCAAAGCAAGGTGAACCATTTGAAGTAACTGTAAAAATGGGTAACGAGTATACTCACCCAGATGATTTCGATCACTACATTGAGTCTGTATCATTATTCAACGGTGAAACTTTATTAGCAAAAGCTACTTACGTTCCAGGAACTTTAGGAAACGTTAAAGCTCATAATACAACAACTTTTACTGTTATTCCAACTGGTAAAAAATTAAACTTAGTAGCTCATGGTTACTGTACTAAGCACGGAATTTGGGAAGGTACACCTGTAGAAGTAGCTGTAGAAGCTTAATTTCTATTTGTATCTTAATTTCGTAAGAAGGTAAAAGCTTTTAGCTTTTGCCTTTTTTTATATCTTCTAAAAGATCCTCCGGTTTAGCATAGTAAAAACCTTGTGCCATATTTGCTCCAAGACTTAATACTGTTTGTTCGACTTCTTTATTATCTATAAACTCAGCAACTGTTTGAATACCACTTTTTTTAGATAGGTTTATTATGGCTTCTACTATATTTTTTGAGTTTTGATTTGTATTTATATCTTTTATCAAACTTCCGTCTATTTTTACAATATCTGGCTTCATATTAAATAGTTGCGTAAAGTTAGAGTATCCACTACCAAAGTCATCAATAGCTAACTTACAGCCATAGGACTTGATCTTTTCTATAAAATCATAAACATACTCATAACTATCTATTTCATCACTTTCTAACATCTCAAAAGTTATGTATGAAGCAACTTCTTTATTATTTGATAAAGTTGTATATATATACTCTAAGGTTTTTGAATCAATTATATCTTGATATGATAAGTTTATTGAAACTGCTTGTTTTCTTAGGTTTATAAACTCAATACTTTTTTTGATAACTATTTTTGTAATCTCTGGATAAAGTTTAGATTTTTTTGTAATATCAAGAAAAAAATATGGGCTAATTGCTTTTTCATTTTCGTCAATAAGTCTTACTAAAGCCTCATATTTTACAATTTCTTTTGTTTGTAAATCTACAATTCCTTGGAAAAAAGGCCTTATTTTATCATTTTCAATTGCTTGTTTAACCTTTGCAAGCATTGAGAAGTTTTTTAAAGTATCCTCTTTTTCATTCATTTCTTTACTATAAACATTAACTCTTTCATAACTATTCTTTGATTTAGATATTGCTATTTCTGCATTTTTTAAATATGATTGAATATTTGAAATTCCTATATTTAAACTAACTGGAACTTCAATAGATTTATATACAAATTTATTATTATCTAGTTGACTTAGTAAATCTTGTGATATTGATACTAACTCTTTAATTGCTTTATCATTAAATAAAATAGCAAAATGATCAACCCCCACTCTATATACTTTCTCAAACCTTTTGTCTAAAAATTTTGCAACATCTTTTAATAAAAAATCACCACCTTCATATCCTATAAGTGAATTTACTTTATTAAAATCAATTATATCTATTAAGATTATTGAGTTGTTTTTATCTTTAGAATCAAGAGAATAAGATGTTCTATTTAATAATCCTGTTAAGTCATCAAATAAAAGATTTTTTTCATTTTTATTTTTTAGTTTGATTATATTTTGCGTATCTTTTCTTGACTTATCAATATAATAAAGAATTAAAACTATTGATAAAAGATAAGCAAAAAGAACCACGTAAAATTTAAGCTGTACTTTATCTCGTAGAACTTTTGACTCTTTTTCTAAGCTTTCAAACATTTGTTCATTTATATAAATAAGTCTTGTTTCCTGTAGTTCTTCTAATAACTCTTTTAATTGAGGTATATTTCTATAAAGTAAATCAATATGAATAAATATCAATTCAAAACTAGACTCCTCTACTCTTTCATGATTTTTAAAATAGTTATAAAGCTTTTTATCTATATTTGTTTTTAAATCAAAAGAACTGTTTAATAACATAAATTCTGAAACTATATCTATTAATTTTGTTGAGTATTCAACACTGAAATCATCTCTATTCTTTATACTTCTTTTTAGATTTGTAAGAGAGTTTTTTACCTTTGCATTTTTTCTCATAAAATCATAAGTGAGTTCTTCAAAATGTCTATACTCTAACTGAAAACTTGATATTAAATTAAAAGTTTTTGGATAGTTTTCTTCATAATTAATATTTTCAATAAAAGTTCGATTCTCTTTTATTTTTTCTACTATATTATCATTATTGTAATGAAGAAAGATTATAGAGTTTTTTATCTCTTGAAGATGACTTGTAACATTGTATTTTATTTTATAAATATTTTCAGCTAATTTATTATAATCTTTATTAAATTTATCCAAATCTTTTTTCAAATTTAAAGCAAGGATAAATACCCCAAAGGATAAAGCAAGAAGCATTAATAGTTTAAAATTTAACCTTTGCATTTTATCTAGTTATCCATGTTTTAGGAAGTTCACCTGTTAGAGTATTTAAAAACAACTCAATTAATTCAACTTCTTCATGTTTTATTACTATACCAAGATTATAGTAAGCCATTAGACTTATTGCATGTTTTAAATCATTAACATCCCCTGAATGAAAATATGGAGCAGTTTTAGCCACATTTCTAAGACTAGGAACTCTATAAACATCTTTGTCTTTCTGCTTATTTGTATATTTAAATCTATCTTCCCAAAGGCTATTATTTTTACTACTATTATAATTAATAATAGTTCCAAATTTTTGATAAGAGTTTCCACCCAAATTTATTCCATTATGGCAAGAAACACAACCATAAGAATTAAATAGCTCTAAACCTTTTTTTTCTTTAGAAGAAAACTCAACTTCACCTCTTAAATATTTATCAAATTTTGAATTTGGAGTTATTAGAGTTTCTTCAAAAGCAATTATAGCATCAATACTATTTTTAAAGTTTGGTTTTTTTCCATATGCTTCTTCAAAAAGCTTTTGATATTTTAAAGATGTTCTTAGTCTTTGTTCAATAAGTTCTTTTGAAATATTCATTTCATGTTCATTAAAAAGTGGTCCATCTAAAAGTTGCTCTTTTAAATTATTTGCTCTTCCATTCCAAAAAAGACTTAAGTTAAATTTATTATTAAAAATACTTGTTGTATTGATACTCCCTATTTTATTATTGTCTCCTAAACTAAACTTTTTATCATCTGCACCATAAATACTATGGCATGAAGCACATGATATGTTTTTGTTTTTAGATAGTAATGTATCAAAAAATAGTTCTCTTCCTAGATTTACCTTTTTTTTATCATAAGATAAAGTAGTAGGTAAAGGTTTATATATTTCTTGTGCATTTAAATTTAACAATAAAAAAATTGAAATTAAAATTAGTTTGATTTTATTAATAACCATATATTGAAGTTATTATATATATTTTACACTTAATTTACATTGTAAAATGGGAGTTTTAACAATTATTTATATTTTTATCAGCTAAAAATAATTAATATTTGTTTGATATTTTTATTTAAAGATAGAGTTTTTCTTTTACAATGCGATTAAGACCGCATTGCTAAGAAAAATATTATTTTACAAAAGAACAACAATAATCAACTAATGAATGTACTTTTAATTTAAATTTTGAATTTGCAGGAATTTCAAAAGTCGCAGGCCCTTCATATTCAACCCAATCTTCAGCAGGAAGCATAACTTCTAGTTTTCCTCTTTGAATATCCATAATCTCTGAATGAACCGTATTTAATTCATACTCACCAGGTAACATAATTCCTAATGTTTTTTTAGATCCATCTTCAAACTCAATACTTCTACTAGTGATATTTCCTTCAAATAAAATATTTGCAGCTTTTGCAATTGATACATTATTAAATTCTGCCATCTACATTTTCCTTACATAATTATTTTTAAATATCATATCATAATTAAAATATATTTTTTATGAATATTCAAGCAAAAGAGTAGTTGTTTTTTGTTATAATCGCAACATTATACATTAAGGGAAAAAATGACTATTCAAAAACAATTAGAGCAACTAATAAAAAATGATGTATTGACTGATGTTGAAGATTATATTGATGAACTATTTGAATTAATTGCTTCAAAAAAAGATGATGAAAGAACAAAAGAAGAATTAGCAGATATACAAGAGATGAGAGATGATTTTCTTGAAATGCTTAAAGATATAGAAGCAGGTGAAATTGATGATGAAGAGTGTCAAGAAATTATTGAAGAAATAAATGAGATGTTAGAGGACAAGTAGTAATTGCAAGGATATATAATAGATATTAAACCAGTTAAAGATGATGACTTAATAGTTACCATTCTTACTGAGAATCATTTATATACTACTTATAGATTTTATGGAGCAAGACACTCAAATATAAATATTGGTTATAAAATAGATTTTGAACTTGAAAATACAAGAGCTAATATACCAAGGCTTAAAGATGTTATTCAATTAGGTTTTGAATGGATATTAGATTATGAAAAAATGTATTGTTGGCAAAGATTTATAAAATTATTTAACCCACATTTAAAAGATTTAGAAGAAGTTGATTCTTATTACTTTTATCTATTAGACCACCTCACGCATGTAATGATAAAGCAAAATGCACTAAGAGCAATTTGTGAGACATATATAAACCTACTTGAACATGAAGGAAGACTTCATACAAATTATGAGTGTCTTTTATGTGAAAACACCATTACAAAAGATATATCACTTGTTAGAAGTTTTCTTCCTGTTCATGCAAAATGTACATATAGTAAGGTTTTTGAAATGAGAAAAATAAAAGAACTCTTTGAAGAAAAAAAGCTCATTAGCTTTTCAGATGAAGAGGTTGAATACCTGTGGAACATAATACTTCAAGGTTTATAAGTAAAAAAGTAATATAATAAATAACATAAACCTAGGAGTTATTATGTCAAATATTTCTTCAAATAATGCAAGTGCATATTTAGATGTAGATAGTGAAGATTTAGCTATTGAGTCTTTATTAAGTAAATATGATATCCATATAAACAATAAATCTTATCTGTATAGTTTAAGTGATGACTATGATGCTTTTATAGAATTTATATCACAACTATATATTAATGAAGAAGAAATACCTTATGACATAAAAAATGAGCTTAAAAATAATTTTCATTTCAAAACTTATTTAATTGATAATATTCAAAGTAGATTAAATAATATTCTAGATAATAGCTCAACAATTTTCTTCAAAGAAGTAGTAACAATTATAAATCTTTTATCTTTTGGAAAAGATTATAATCTATTTAAGAGTTATAATCTATTTAATTTAGAAAACCTATCTAAGTTATTTAGAGATTACGAAGATAAACTACAAAATGAATATGAAAAAAAAGATAAGAAAAACTTTGAGAACAGTTTCACTCAGTATGTACTATTGATTGAAACACTAAATAAGATTTGTACAGTAAATTCAAATGATGTCTATAGAAAAAGAACAATAAATGAATTAATTGATTTAATCACGGAAACAATAAATATTACAAAATTTAAAGTATCTATTGGTGATGAAAAGATAAATATATTAAATAATATTTTAGGAAAACTACTGTTCTTTTATTCTCATATACCATTTATAGATATTAAAAATAAAGATTACACTTACCTTATAAATGAGTTTTATTTTTATTTTCAAAAAACATGCGATGGTTACGAGTTATCAAAAAATACAAACTTTGCAAATGAACAAAACCATCAAAAGTATTATTGTATTTTTTTAAATTCTTTAAGTACTCTATTATCAAACTTAATTTATAAACTTCACCATAATTATGATTTAGAAAACACAAATGTTTTAGAAAACTTTGCAAATATTTTTGATTTATACAAACAAGAAGTAACACATAAAACTATAAAAGATTTTAAGTGTATATATGAATTTCAAGAAGACTTGATTGATAATTTTTCATATATTTACAACAATAATACAAACAAGAATTACGATTATACTCAGATACTTGACGTGTTTATAAAGAATAAAGAGTTTAATAGTATAAATATGCAAATAGTTCTTTGTATTGTACTTTATTCAAAAAAAATAGATGAAAATAAATTAATTGAAATTTTAGAAATACTTATAAAAAAAGATAAGTTTGAAAATGATTACCATGAATACTATAAACTATCTTTGTGTGATGTTATTATTTCAAAACTAACAAAACTTAACAATGATATTATAAAAAATAGTCTTCATTCTAAAATAATTTCATATATAGAAACAAATAAAATAGCTTCACACCTTATGGCTATATACTCTAAACTCTATTTATCTTTATCTGCTTATTATTCATACTATGATGATGAAAAGTCTATTGAAACTACTAAAGAATATTTTTACAAATATATAAGTATAAATGGCAAATCTCTACTTGAAAATGAATATTTAGAGCTAAACAATGCAGTTCTTGTAAATCTTGGGAAAAACTACGTTGAAGATATAAAGATTAGTGATTTAGTTTACGAGACAACAAAATATAGAGAAATTGGTCAAAATATTATAGAGAAGTATGCAAAAAGATTTGAAATCACCTTAAAATATAATATAAACCAAAAACTAACAAATATCGTAAGTGAAATCTTTACAAAAGAAGGTTTGGATAGTGATACTTTAAATAAAAGTATTGAAAACTTTATTTCAAATGAAATATTTCATGGTCTTATTTTTTGCGCCATTGAAGGGCTTTGTGAAGAAAAATGTAGATTAGTTGACTTAGGATATAAAAAACTTGAAATACCCCTAATGGAAGGCTATAAACTAAGAATGGCTTATTCTAAAGTATATGAACATATATTTTTAGAGATTTTTGAAAAAAACAAGTCTTATATAATACAAAACCTCATAAATATTATCATTAGTTATTTAAAAAGTATCCCTATATATATAGATTCAGTTACTACGCTATTTAATACAAATAAATTAAAAAAAGATTTAAAAAATCAAGAAAATGAAGAAATTACATTTATTGAAATTTATTTTGATAATTTAAAACAAATCAATAGTAAATACACTTATGATAAAGGTAATAAACTATTTAAACAATTTGCTTTAAAAATAAATGAAGAAATACCTGTATATAGACTTCAAGGTCCTACATTAGCTATTTTAAGTAATAAAGAAGAGTATAAAAATTTAATTGAAAAAATAAAAGAGATTACTTTGAATCATGAAGATATTAATATAAAACCAGAACTTCAAATTTCAGTTACATGGGGTGATAGTCAAAATATTTTAGAAAAGTCAGAATATGGAATGTCTTTAGCTAAAAATAGTAAAAATGGATATTATGAATTTAAATAATTAAGGTTTAAAACCTTAATTATTCGTCTAGTAGTCTGTCTTGAAGTGTCTCTATAGCTTTTTCTAAAGATTTAGTATGAAGTCCATATTTAGTAGCTTTTTCAACTGCTTTTGCACAATTCTCTTCACTTAAAGGATCTGTAACATTACAAGCTGTTTTAATAACATCTAAAATTTGAGCTTTTTGTTTAATTGATGCATTACATTTTTCTACATCATCTACAAATTCAATCATATCAATTAAATTATCACTTAATTTCCAGTGTCTAAAGATTTTCGCTGTTATTTCTGAAGTTGATAAACCAACTAATTCTTTTTCAACAGCAGCTACATCTTCACCTTGAGCAATCTTAGCTTTAAACATTTCTGTTTTCTTATCTGAAACTATTATGTCAGCTAAAATAAACTTACCAGCTTCTTGTAAAAGTGCAGGAAGTAAAAGCTCTTCTTTTAAATCATAATCAAATTTTGAAACCCATAAATGAGCTAGAGTTGATGAAAGGTTTGAAGCTCTCATAAAATCATCACTACTAATACTATATGGCTCTAAATTCGACATCAGTAAATTCTGAACTGTTCCACCAATAGCAATAGAAATTGTAAAATTAATTCCTAAAAGATTGATTGCTCTACTTGGTGTTTCTACTTTAGATCTAAATCCAAACATTGCTGAATTTGAAATCTTTAATAATGTAGAAATGATTAAAGCGTCTTTTTCTACAATTTGTAGTAACTCAAATGCTTCTTTATCACTTTTTCTTCTAAATTCCTCTATTTCACTAATAGTCTTAGGAAGTGGAGGAAGAGATTCTATTTTTTCTAATATGCTTATAGATGACAATTTAAACTCCTACTATAATAATTTTCTATTGTAACACAATGTATATCAATTATGTATTAAATCTGAAATGCATTACATCACCGTCTTGAACAATGTAATCTTTACCTTCAAGTCTTAATTTTCCAAGCTCTTTACACTTAGATTCTCCACCATTTGCAACAAAGTCTTCATAAGAAATAACTTCTGCTTTTATAAATCCTTTTTCAAAATCATTATGAATTACAGCAGCTGCTTGAGGAGCTTTAGTCTCTTTTTTAATAGTCCATGCTCTAACTTCCATTTTACCAGCAGTGAAGTAAGATTGTAGCCCTAGTTTATCAAATGCTTTATGTATAATTTGCTCTAATCCAGACTCAGCAACACCAAGATCTGTTAACATCTCTTTTGCTTCATCATCTTCCATACCAACAAGCTCTTCTTCAATTTTAGCACAAAGAGTAATAACATCAGCATCTACAGAGCTTGCATGTTCTTTTAGTTTTTCAACATACTCATTTGTTCCCTCCATTAAAGAGTCTTCATCCATATTTGCACCATAGATCACATCTTTATTTGATAAAAATCTTAATTCTTTATCCATTGCAAGGAAAAGTTCATTTTCTTTATCTTCAAAAGTTTTTACAGGTTCTAATTCACTTAAATGAGCCATTAACTCTTCAGCAACAACTAACATAGCAGCAGCTTCTTTAGAACCTTTTGATTGTTTTTTTAACTTTTCGATTTTCTTTTCACATTGAGTAATATCAGCATAAATCAACTCTGTTTCAATGATTTCAATATCCCTAATTGGATCTACATCACCTTCAACATGAGTTACATTTCCATCATCAAAACATCTAACCATATGTAAGATAACTTCAACTTCTCTAATATTAGATAAGAACTGATTCCCAAGTCCTTCACCCTTACTTGCACCTCTAACTAATCCTGCAATATCTACAAAATCAATAGTTGAGTGCTGAATCTTATTTGGGTCAACAATTTTTGCTAATTCATCAAGTCTTTTGTCAGGTACTGGAACAACAGCTTTATTTGGTTCAATTGTACAAAATGGATAGTTTTGAGCCTCTGCATTTTGTGCTTTTGTTAAAGCATTAAAAGTTGTTGATTTACCTACGTTTGGAAGTCCTACTATTCCTACACCTAATCCCATTTATTTCCTTTTATTTAATGATAAATATTTTATTTTACTATAACCTTCAAGAAGGTATTTGAAAGAGACTTTTTATTTAAGTATCAAAAAGATTTCTAATCAATTAAGAAGGTATTACTTGAAGTGTATTATAAACGAAAATTGCAAAGAATTAGATAAAGTACATAGGATTTAAATCCTATTTTTTAGGATTTGAGTTTATGAAAGTTTATTTAAATAGTTTGTTGCTTGATTTAAGCTAAGACCTGATTTTGAACATGCATCAATTAATGTTTCTTTTGTATCTAAAAGTCTTAAAAGTACAGTAAATTTATATTTTCTTGTTAATGTTGTCATTTTTTTCCTTTCTATTATTTCGCAAAGATAAAGCATAATGCTTTATCTTCAAGCTAAAAGAGAAATAGTTAATTAAACTACTTCAACATTCTTAGCTTGCTCACCTTTTTGACCTTCGCCAATTAGGAAAGTTACTTTTTGTCCGTCTTCTAACGATACTCTTCCGTAACCTGTTTGATTGATTTCACTGTAGTGTACAAATAAATCTTTACTATTATCTTCTAATTGGATGAATCCAAAACCTTTATCATTGTTGAACCATTTTACTGTTCCATTTTGTCTATTTTCCATAGAGTTTCCTTGTTAATACAAATGTATTATTTAAATTTTTATAAAGTCAAAGTTTGAGTATCTAAATATTTGAGAGTTTTAATCAATGTTTATTAAAAAAAGCAGGTCAAAGTGAAGCTATTACAATCGTTAATCTTTAAAAGTTAGGACATAGTAACACAATAGCTAACTAATAGCAAGCTTTTTGTATGAAAAGGCAAAAGAATTAGTAAATTAAGACTTTACATAATATAATTAGTTATATTTAAATAAATAAGGGCGAAAATGAGACTATTTATCCTAAGCATTATACTTTTCAACCTAAATGCACTAGAACTTCAAAAACCTAAAGTTTATAATAAAGAACAAGATAATATCAAAGGCTGGTATATGAGTGAAAAACTTGATGGTATTAGAGCATATTGGAATGGAAAAGAACTTTTAAGCAAAAATGGAAATAAAATATATGCTCCGTCCTGGTTTACAAAGGATTTTCCAAATTTCAAACTTGATGGCGAATTATGGACAAAAAGATCAGACTTTGAAAATATCCAAAATATTGTATTAGATAAAACTCCTTCAAAAGACTGGAAAAATATAACTTACAATATCTTTGAAGTGCCACATGAAAAAGGAGATTTTAGAAAAAGACTTAAAAAAATAAAAAACTGGCAAAGAGTCAATCAAAACAAATATATAAAAATCATACCGCAGATAATTTGTAAAAACAAAAAACACCTCAACAAATATCTAAATGAACTTATTAAATTAAAAGCAGAAGGCATAATACTAAAAAATCCAAATATAACCTACTTTGAAGGAAGAAATGAAAATATTCTTAAGGTAAAAAAGTTTTTTGATATGGAAGCTTTAGTAATAGGAATAAATAAACATGAAGATGGAAAATTTAAAAGTTTGAAAGTAAAACTAAAAAATGGAATTAAGTTCAATTTAGGAGGAGGTTTTACAAATGAACAAAAAAAGAAGCATCCTAAAATAGATGAAGTAGTAACTTTCAAATATTATGGTTTCACAAAATATGGGAAGCCAAAGTTTGCATCATTTTTAAGAGTAAGAAGAAGTGAATAAATCACCTCTTCTAATAAAAAACTATTTGCCTAAGCCTTTTAAGAACTCAATAGTCATTCTAACACCAGCTCCTGATCCACCATATGGGTTATATCCCCATGATTTTTGAGCATATGCAGGTCCTGCTATGTCAAAGTGTATCCATTTGTCTTTATTTTCTTCACAAATAAAGTTATCTAAGAAAATACCTGCTGTAATTGCTCCACCATATCTAGTACTAGCGATATTACAAATATCTGCTACTTCTGATTTGATAGTTTTTCTTAAATATCTGTTAAAGTCTAAAGTTGTTGCGTACTCACCTGACTTTAAGGCACTTAAAACTGCATTTCTTTTTAAAATATCATCATTACCCATAATACCTGTTGTATATTCACCAACACCAACTACACAAGCACCTGTAAGTGTTGCATAATCAAAAATATAATCAATATCTTCAATCTCATCTTGGGCATAACATAAACAATCAGCAAGTACAAGTCTTCCCTCAGCATCTGTATTTCTAACTTCAATAGTTTTACCATTTTTAGCCACTAATACATCATCAGGTTTATAAGCATCACCACCTACCATATTTTCAACAGCACCAACGATTCCGTGTACTTCATAAGGAAGTCCAAGTTTTGCAACAGCCCAAAGAGTAGCCATAACAGCACAACCACCAGCTTTGTCAAGTTTCATTGTTACCATAAAATCTGCAGGTTTAAGTGATAATCCACCTGAATCATAAGTAAGACCCTTACCAACTAATACAATCTTTTTCTTTGCATTTTTTGGTTTATATGACATATGAATAAGTTGAGATTCATGAACTGAGGCTCTACCAACACTTAACATTGCATTCATATGGTTTTTTTCTAAAAAGTTTTCACCATAAACTTTACAATCAATGCCAGCATCAACTGCTAACTCTTTTGCTAAATCAGCCATAACTATAGGGTAGAAGTCTTGAGGAGTTGAATTTACCATATCTCTTGCTTTATTTACAGCTTTTGCTATAACTTTTGAGTCATTTAAAACTTCATTAATAGAAGCTTCATCTTCAACTACAAAAATAAGCTCTTGTTTCTTCTTCTCTTTTTTCTCTGACTTGTATCTATCGAAAGTATAAGACCCAAGTAAAGCTCCCTCAATCAAAGCTTTTACATTTTCACTTAAAGCACCACTTGATAAGTCAATTTTTGCAGTTTTATACTTTGTGCTTTGAAGTTTTTTTACAGCTGTAGCAATTGCAATTGCGATACTATCATATGTATCATCTTCAAAACCTACATATATTTTTTTTGATTCAGGAAGTAAGATACAAGCTTCATCAACTGCTTTAAAATCTAAGGCTTCTAAAACTTCCTCATCCTTTGTATCTTCAATTTCATTTATTAAAATGATTTCTAAATCTGCTTTTACTTTTTTATAATTTTTTGTATTTATACTAATTTTCACTATTTATTTCCTTTTCTAAAGTTTTTCTATCTACTTTTTGTGTTGCTTTATTGAAGTAGTAAATTATACTTCCTCCAAAAGCAATTGCAAATGGTAAAGCTAAATACCAGTGTTCTTTTGCCCAATGTAGTACTTTTAAAATCTCTTCACCAAAATACCAAACAGGTACAATAGTAAGTGCAGCCCAACACCAAGCACTTATAAGATTAATAAATGCAAACATTTTTGCACTATATCTTGTAAGACCAATTGAAATTGGAATAATTGTTCTCATTCCATACATATATCTTTGTACAAAAATAATAGGCCAACCATACTTTTTAAGAAGCAAGTGAGCTAATGCAAACTTTCTTCGCTGACCTTTGAACTTTCTATGAACATAAGCTTTATTGAATCTTCCAGTATAAAAATATACTTGATCTCCTACAAAACCACCTAAGCCTGCTATAAATATAGCAATATAAAGATTCATATGCCCATCATGAATAAGAAGCCCAGCCATAATAAGACCAAGTTCTCCCTCCAAAGTACTCCATGCAAATAAAATCACATAACCATATGTTTTTAAAAGATATATAAACTTATTTTCAAAGCCCTGTACAGGTGCTATGTAAAGATTGTAAGCTAAAAAAGACAAAAAAGTTAAAACAACAGCAAATAAAATTTTTCCAGAATGGTTTTGTAGGCTCTTTATCATATATTTTATTTAAACTCCAGTAAATCTTTTGCTTGAACCATATCTTTATCACCTCTACCTGAAAGGTTTATAATAACAGTTTTCCCTTGGAACTTTTCTTTTGCTTTCTTCAAATAAGCAATTGCATGTGATGATTCAAAAGCAGGAATAATACCTTCTTTTTGACTTAACCAAACAAAAGCATCTAAAGCCTCATCATCAGTAACTGAATCATACTGTACAGTTTTCATATCTTTATGATAAGAGTGTTCAGGTCCAATTCCAGGATAGTCAAGTCCTGCACTCATTGAGTGAGCTTCTAAAACTTGTCCATTTTCATCTTGTAAAAGGTATGAACATTGTCCATGTAAAACCCCTGGTCTTCCTTTTTCTAGCGAACATCCGTGTTTATCTGTATCAAGTCCTAAACCACCTGCTTCAATACCAATACAAGTAACTTCTTCATCTTCTATAAAATGTGAGAACATACCAATAGCATTTGATCCACCACCAATACAAGCTACTACATAATCAGGAAGTTTTCTATCTTTTTCTAAGATTTGTTTTCTTGCTTCATAACCTATAATAGCTTGAAAATCTCTAACCATAACTGGATAAGGGTGAGGTCCTGCAACAGTTCCAATTACATAGAAAGTATCTCTTGCATTTGTAACCCAGTATCTAATAGCATCATTCATAGCATCTTTTAAAGTCTTACTTCCTGACTCTACTGCTACTACCTTTGCTCCTAAAAGCTTCATTCTAAATACATTTAGCTCTTGTCTTTGAACATCTTTTGCACCCATAAATACTGTACATTCTAAACCTAAAAGTGCAGCAATAGTAGCACTTGCAACTCCATGTTGTCCTGCTCCTGTTTCTGCAATAATCTTAGTTTTTCCAAGTTTTTTTGCAAGTAAACCTTGGGCTATTACATTATTTACTTTATGTGCACCTGTATGATTTAAGTCTTCTCTTTTTAAATATACTTTTGCACCTATTTCATCACTTATATTTTTCGCATGATAAAGTGGGTTTTCTCTACCTACATAATCTCTTAAAAGTTCATTTACCTCAGCCCAAAACTCTTTATCAAATCTATATTTATTATATTCTATTTCTAATTCTTTTAAAACAGGCATCAATGTTTCTGGTACGTACTGACCACCAAAGATACCAAACTGTCCCTTATTATCTGGGTCGTGCTTACTTGGTTTTGGTATATAATCGTTCATATTTCTCTCTTTATACGTCTAGCACAGAATAAACTGGTGCTACTTTTTTTAGTTTTTGTGCGCCATCTAAAATCTGAATATTCATTAAAAAACACATTTCCACTAAATCAACATTTAGTTTATTTATAAGATTAGCTGCTGCGTAAGCAGTACCACCACTTACTATAATATCATCTATTAAAAGAACTCTTGCATGAGTATCACCTCTAAATGCATCTAGATGAAGTTCAATTTCATCAAAACCATACTCTAATTCATATTTTTCACAAACAGTAGTACTTGGTAATTTACCTTTTTTTCTAACTGGTACAAAACCAATACCTAATCTATCAGCTAAAGCCGCTCCAAAAATAAAACCTCTTGAGTCAATACCAGCAATATAATCTAAGTTGTATTCTTTGTATCTATCTTCTAAGTGTTGCATAAGTAAAGCAAAGGCTTCTTTGTTGTTTAATAGTGTAGTTATATCTTTAAAAATAATGCCAGGTTTTGGAAAATCTTCCACATCTCTAATAGAGTCTAGTAATAATCTTTTGTCATCTTCATTTAATTTTTTTAAGCTCAAAATATTTCCCTTTTTATCTAGATGATATTTTAGTAAATATTTTAGCTAAAAGTTTATTATTGTTTTATAATTGTTTGTGATGTGGGGTTATTTTATACTATGACTTATAGCCATTTGGATTATTTGATTGCCAATTCCAAGTATCAGAGCACATCTGCTCAATTCCTTTTGTTGCTTCCCAATCTAAAGTTTCTTTAGCATAACTTGGATCAGCAAAACATTTTGCAATATCTCCTGCTCTTCTATCTACAATTTTATAAGCTACTTTTTTACCACTAGTGTTCTCAAAGGCTTTTATCATATCTAGCACGCTATAACCATTTCCTGTTCCAAGATTTACAGTTAATACTTCATTTATACTATTTATTTTCTCTAAGGCTTTTACATGACCTGCTGCTAAGTCTACCACATGAATATAATCTCTAACTCCTGTACCATCATGAGTTTCATAATCTCCACCAAATACACTTAAAAACTCTCTTTTTCCAACAGCAGTTTGAGCGATAAATGGCATAAGGTTATTTGGTATTCCATTTGGATCTTCACCAATAGTTCCTGACTCATGAGCTCCAACTGGGTTAAAATATCTTAGAAGTACTATTTTAAAGTCATTGTCAGAGATATAAACATCTCTTAATATCTCTTCTATAAAATATTTTGTTCTACCATATGGATTTGTAGTTGCGCCCACTGGAAAGTTTTCTTTTATAGGAGTTGTATGAGGGTCACCGTAAACTGTAGCAGAAGAGCTAAATACTATCTTTTTACAATTATGTTTTTTCATAACTTCAAGTAAAACCAAAGTACCATTTATATTGTTATCATAATATTCTAAAGGATTAGTAACAGACTCACCTACAGCTTTTAATCCTGCAAAGTGAATAACAGAATCTATCTCATATTTTGAAAAAACCTCATCTAAAGCTTTTTTATCTCTAATATCACCTTTTACAAATTCTATTTTTTTTCCTATAATTTTTTCAACTCTACTTAAACTCTCTTGTGAAGAGTTACATAAATTGTCAAAAACTACAAAATCAAAGCCTGCTTCATGTAAAGAGATACAAGTATGACTTCCTATATATCCTGCTGCGCCTGTTACTAGTACTTTCAATATCTTTCCTTTTGCTAAATAAGTTTTAGTATTATAATTTATTATTTATTATTTTGTCTTTAAAGACTCTTTTATTTGAGGTAAATACTCTTTTATACCCTCTTCTAAAGAATATCTTGGTTCATAATCTAAATACTTTTTTGTAGTCTCAATATTTGCTTGTGTAAAAAACTGATATGAACCTATATAGGGATTTTTTATATACTCTTTTTTCTTAGGAGTTTTTAATAACTCTTGCAAAATATTTACAATGTCTTCAAAGCTTTTTGGTTTTGAAGTTCCTACATTGAAAACTCCTGATTTTTTAGGAGTACAAGCTTTTATATTAGCTTGAATTACATCTTCTATATAAATAAAATCTCTTAGTATCTCATCACTTCTTTCAAATAACCTTGGTATTTCACCTCTTAGTATTTGATGGGCAAATTGTATTACCATAGAAGATGTTTTTCCTTTATGAAACTCTCTTGGTCCGTATACATTAAAATACTTTAAGCCCACAATTTGAATATCTAAATCTTTCTTTAGGTACTCATAAGTGATATTGTCCATCATTACTTTTGAAAAACCATAGGCATTATTTGGGGATTCATATCCTACTTCAAACTTAGAACTATTTCCATAAGTTGCAGCTGAACTTGCATAAATCATATTTGCCTTATGTTTTATGGCGATTTTTAATAAATCTTCATAGGCATTTACATTTGTTTTTATCATAATATATTGTTCTAAAACAGTAGTATCAGAAATAGCAGCTTGATGAAAAATATAATCAAAACTATAGTTTTTCTCTAAGTTTTGTAAAGCCTGTTTATCATTTATATCCCCACTTATAACAATGCCTTTAAAACCTAATAAGTTTTCATAGTGCCCAAAGCTTTTTGGATTTCCATTTGAAAACTTATCATTTGATCTAAAACAATCAAAGGCTATGATGCTTGCATTTGGATAGTTTTGTTGAAAATAAAAGCAAAGATTTGAACCTATAAAGCCTGCTGCTCCTGTGATTAAAATAGTTTTATTATTAAAATCTATATTTGTGTACTTCATCTTTTGCCTTTAGTTTTTTATTATCTGCTTTAATTCATCAAAACAAGATATTATATTTTTAATATCTAAAGTTTTTAATTCACCTATCTCTTTATCACTATTTTTTACAAAAACTTTATTTTTGATACCTGCATTTATTGCTAAGTTCATATCTGAGATTTTATCTCCTATCATCCAAGAGTTATGTAAATCTATTTCATATTTACTACAAGCTTGCTTTATCATACCTACCTTTGGTTTTCTACATTTGCAGTTATCACTTGGAAGATGAGGACAAAAAAATACATCTTTTATTTTTATGCCATTTTTTTCAAACTCTTTTATCATCCAAGAAGTAAGTTTGAAAAAGTCATCTTTAGTATAATATCCTCGTCCTATTCCAGATTGGTTTGTAACAATAATAATCTCATACCCTAAATCTCTTAAATACCTACAGATTTCAAATACTTTTTCTTTAAATTCAAAATCCTCTATTTTATAGACATAATTATTATCTATATTTATCACACCATCTCTGTCTAAAAAGATAACTTTTTGTTTAGTTTGTAAATTCATCATCTATTAGCTGACAAAAAATATGTCCAAATAAAATATGCATTTCTTGAATTCTTGGAGTGTTAGAACTTGGAACTATCAAGTTTAGATCACAAAGTTCATCCATCTCTCCTCCATCATTTCCACTCAAACCAAGAGTATTACAGCCTAAGTCTTTTGCTGTTTTAAGTGCTGTGATTATATTTTGACTATTTCCACTTGTACTAATACCTATAAATAAATCACCTTCATTTACTAAAGCTTCAACTTGCCTTGCAAATACTTTTTCATAACCATAGTCATTTCCTATGGAAGTTAAAGCACTTGTATCAGTAGTAAGAGCTATACAAGGAAGGGCTTTTCTGTTTGTCTTATATCTTCCTGTGAGTTCTGAGGCTATGTGTTGTGCATCTGCTGCGCTTCCACCATTTCCACAGATTAAAATCTTATTGCCATTTTTTAGAGTATCAAGTATAAGTTTCGAAGTTTCATTTAGCTGGTCTTCCATGCTATTTATTACACTATTTACTATACTTAAATGGTTTTGCAACTCTTGTGAAATTGTCTTAATCATTTGATTTAATCCTTTGGATTGTTGAAGTGGTACTTTTTCCTTCTACAAAATCTACAAGCCTAAGCTCTTTTACTAAATCTTGTCCAACCACTTCTTTGCCTTTATAATCCCCACCTTTTACAAGAACATCTGGGTTTAAAGCCTTGATAAGTTCATAAGGTGTATCTTCATCAAATTGCACTACATAATCTACACTTTTTAAAGCAGCTAAAGTATAAGCTCTATCTTCTTGGGGATTTATAGGTCTTGATTCTCCCTTTAATCTTTTTACAGAACTATCTGTATTCAATCCTAAAATCAAAACATCTCCAAAACTTTTTGCAACTTCAAGATACTTGATATGACCCACATGTAAAATATCAAAACAGCCATTTGTAAATACTATTTTTTTGTTTTTTTGTTTTAGCTTTTTTGATAAATTTATCATTTCATCTTTTGTTTTGATTTGAGAAGAACTTGAGTTTTGATTTAGGCTTGCTTCGTATTCTATGATTTCATCAAGTGTGGCTGTAGCACTTCCTAGTTTACCAACAACAACACCAGAAGCTAAGTTCGCAAAAGACACAGCTGTATTTATATCAAGTCCACAAGATATAGCAAAAGCAATAGAAGCTAAAACTGTATCACCAGCACCAGTAACATCATAAACTTCCCTAGCAACTGTAGGTTTAACCCTAAGTTCTTCATCAAATATCGCAATTCCCTCTTCACTTAAAGTAATCAAGGATATATCTAATTTATAATCATTTTTTAGTTTTGAAATAGCTATATATAAACTCTTTTCATCAGTAATATCTATATTTGTAGCAAGACTAGCTTCTTTTTTGTTTGGAGTTAAAAGATACGAGTTTTTGTATTTTGAATAATCACTTCCCTTTGGATCAACTAAAACTTTTTTGTTTTGTGAGTTTACTAAAGATATGATATTTTTAGTAAGAGAGTTTGTTAAAACACCCTTTCCATAATCAGATAATAAAACTAAATCATAGTTTTTTATCTGTTTTTCCAAAATCTCTAAAAGCTTCGCTTCACTCTTCTTATCTATATCAAAAGTCGTTTCTTTATCATATCTTATAATCTGTTGGTTTGAGGCTATTAGTCTACTTTTTTTTGAAGTTTCTCTATTTTTTTGAACGACTAAAAAGTTTTTTGTTTCTATGCTTTCAAGCATGGATTTTAGTTCATTGGCTATCTTATCATCACCTATAACACTTAAAGCCCCAATATTAGCTCCTAATGCGTTTAGGTTATTTACAACATTACCTGCCCCACCTAAAACATTTGTTTCTTTTGTAACTTTTAAGACAGGAACAGGAGCTTCAGGAGAGATTCTATCACATGAACCCCATAAATAGTGATCTATCATAAGATCACCAATTACTAGAATATTTGGATTTTTATTTTTAAGGTTTATAGTTTCCATGTAGCTTTTTTAGCTACTCCTTTTAGATGATATTTTAGTTATTTCCGATGAAGTATTATAACTATTGTTTTATAAAAGCAAATTTATCAGCTTTAATATTTTATCGTTTATATTTTATATTTTTAAACAATAATTTTTTTTATATTATTTAGTATTTTTTCAAGTTCACCTTGTAAACTATATATTGTATTTATAATATTTATTGCATGATTATCACTATTATCATAGTCATGTGATATTTCATTATATGTCTTTTTATCAACTGGAAAATTAAATTTTTTTTCAAGTTCTACAAAAGCTGATTTTAATTTAGAAAGATGTTTTAAACTTTCATCTAAATTATGTTCAACTTTTTGTTTATAAATTAAAGTTTTATTCCCCATTTTAATGCCTCTTGTTCTATTAGTCTATTTTTATCTGATGATTTGTTTTTTCTACTTGATTATTATGAAAAAGGTGAATTACATAATCATTAAATGAAGACTGCACTTCAAGATTTGGTATTTTTAAATAATAAAGAGTTTGTACTCCAAGTATTTCAACTCTATCAATAGTTAGATAACCACTTTGATAAAGCACTACTTCTAATTCTAAATTTTCTATATCAAAACTATTTAGTAGTTGTTCTCCTACTACTAAATTTGAAAGATTTGGTAAAAAGTAGTTTTGTGATTTTATTAGTTTCATCAAAAAAGTTGGTGTTCCTGTCTCAAACCAGTAGTTTTTATACAAGAAATCATGTGATATAAACTGCAAAATATCGAAAGGATTATACATATCACTTCCCAAAAAGTTATAGCCATTGTACCACTTCTTTAGTTTCTTCATATCCACATCTTTTAGATATGGTGCAAATGTTGTTTCTAAATCTTTTTGAGTATAACCACATACATCTGCAAACTTTTTACTAAGACTTATATCTGTAATATTATTAAGTCCACTAAATATTGATGTTTTTGTAAATTTTGAAACACCTGTTAAAAATGCAAACCGCAAGAATTCATCACTTCCTTTTATCACTGAATAAAAATCTAGAAGTATATCTCTTAGTTCATAGGCGAAATTTGTATTTTCGATATTATCTAAGATTGGTTTATCATATTCATCTATTAGTACTACTACTTTTTGTTTATACTTTTCATTGGCTTTTATTATCAACTCACTAAAACATCTTCTATTTTTATGTTCACACTTTACACCTAATCTTTTTTGATTATCTTCTAGTATCTCATCCCATCTATCATATAGTGCTTCTTTTGTTTTTAAAGAACCTTTTGCAAAGTTTATATGAATAACTGGGTATGACTTACTCCAGTCCCATTTATCTTCTATTGCAAGACCAGAAAAGTATTCTTTCTTCCCTTCAAAGATATTTTTCAAGGTATCTAAAAAAAGTGACTTTCCAAATCTTCTTGGTCTACTTAAAAACAGATATTTATAGTTTTCTATCATATTTAGTGCTATATCTGTCTTATCTACATATACATAATCATCACTTCTTATTTCACTAAATGCTTGTATTCCTATTGGCAGTTTTTTTAGACTCATATTTTACCTTGGGTTTTGTTTTTCTGTAGTCATTATATCTACTGTTTTGTGAAAGTCGGATGAAGTTTATCTATATTTCAAACTATCATATACTTTATTGTTTTTTCTTTTTCTTACATTTAATACTATTACTACTATCTCTTCTTCTTTGACTTCATATGCCAATCTATAACCAACACTTCTTAGTTTGATTTTATATACATTTTCAAAGCCACTTAATTTATCTTTGGGAACTTTAGATTCACTAAACGTTCTCTAAGTTTTTTTTATACTGTTCTTTTGTACTTGCATTTAACTTTTTCCACTCTGTATTAGAGTATCTTGTAAATTTAAGACTATAAGTAATCGATATGTACTTCTATTAATTCACTTTCATTATACTCTAACCTTTCTTCTACCTCTTTAGATAAATAATAGTCATCTATTATCTCTATCATTTTTTCATAAACATCACAAGGTACAAGATAAACACTAGCTACATTGTAATTTAGTATTGCTACTGTCTCATCACCTGCATCTTTTAATAGCTGACTAGGAGACTTTTTAAGTTCAGTTATACTGGCTGTATAGTTTTTAGTATTGTTTGCATATGAAGCTCCTTATTTAGTATGAAAAATCATACTATATATAGTGCTTTTTGGCAAAATAGTTAGTGATGAAATATAGTGAATTCATTCATTTCTTTTAATGACTACTTACTCAAATAATTTTCTTCAAAACAAATAAAAGATATAATAATTAAAAACTTTTATTAACACAAAGGTAAACATGCTAATTCTTGGAAGAAAATATAAATTTACAAAATTTGAAAAACAAAGACTAAAAAAGAAAAATATACAAACAACTATCGTAAGATATACAGATAAAGAATCAGAAGAGGTTTTAAAAGAGATAAAACAAACCCTAAAAAAAAGAAAATCTAAAACTATAGTGCTAAACACAAAAGCAACTGTAGATGATGAGATTATCAAATATCTTACAAATCTACAATTCACTCAAAACATATCGATAATAACTATAGAAAAATTCATGGAAAAATATCTAGAAAAGTGCTATATACCAGATGATCATAAAGACCTAGCATATCTAGAAAACATCAAAGCTTTTAATACCTTTGAATATATCCAAAAAAGAATTATTGACTATATAGGAGCTATAACACTACTTCTTATCTCATGGCCTATTCTTTTATATGCAAGAAAAAAGATAAAACAACAATCACCAGGAACTAGTATGTTTAAGCAACTAAGAGTTGGCAAAAACAATAGAGAGTTTAAATGTATAAAGTTTAGATCTATGAGACTAGATGCAGAAAAAGACGGGGCGCAATTTGCTAGTGAAAACGACCCTAGGATATTTGCATGGGGTGAAACTATGAGAAAAACAAGAATAGACGAAGTACCACAAATACTAAATGTCCTAAAAGGTGATATGCACTTCATAGGACCTAGACCTGAGAGAAAATACTGGATAGAGCAGTTTGAAAAAGAGATACCATACTACAATGAAAGACATCTAATAAGACCAGGTATCACAGGATGGGCACAAGTGATGTACCCGTATGGAGCAAATGCCCAAGATGCGAAACAAAAACTTATGTATGATTTATACTATATCAAATATTGGAATGCTTGGCTTGAGATAAAAGTAGTTTGGAAAACTATTTTGATTGTTCTGGGAAAGAAAGGGGTTTGATTCTTTTCTTTTATCTCTTTAAAAGTTTGATTAAAATATTCCAACATAGATAATAAAATGCTTTAATAGAAGAAAAACCTTCATACTCTCTGAACAATAAATAGTTATATTTTAAAAGCTTAAACTTATTACTAGATACTGAGTTTGACATAAGTCTATATGTAGCAAGTGGTTCTTCTATACAATAAGCATAATCAGTTTTTTTAAGTATCTTTAACCAAAGGCCATAATCTTGTCTTTTCTTAATCAAAGGCATATAAACTTTTCCAACTTTTTGAGTATCATATATTGCTGTTAGACATCCAATATAATTTGTTTTCAATAAATCTTTATATGAAAGTTTAGAAGGAGGCATTATAACTTTATCTAAAAGTTTTCCCTCCTCCGTCATAGTTTCATAAGAGCTATAAGACAAAGCACAGTCTTTTTCAGTCATAAAACTTATTTGTTTTTCTAACTTTTTAGGTTTCCACAAATCATCAGCATCTAAAAATGCTATATATCTTCCCTTTGCTTCTGCTATAGCTTTGTTTCTTGCTACTGCTGGACCACTATTTTTATCCAAATTAATAAGTTTTATTCTATTGTCTTTTTCTGTATATTCTTTTATAATTTCATTTGAATTATCTTTAGAGACATCATCAACTATAATCATTTCCCAATTTTGATAGGTTTGAGACAATACAGAATCAATTGTTCTTGAAATAACCTCTTTTGAATTATATGATGGAGTTATTATTGAAACAGTATACATTAATAATTAGCCAATTTTTCAATATTATTATTAGTTTGGTGAAATGATTTTGCAATATAGTAGTTAAAAACTGCATATCTATGACCTTCTTCTATAGACATACCGGTATGAAGTCCTCTAATATCTGCTAAAATCAAAGTACCTTTAGGAGCTGTAAAATAACTAATTTCAGAATCAAGTATTTTACAACATTCTTTAATTTCATCATCATTGTACCTAAAACTAGAAATAGGTTTATGATTTCTTAGTTTGAATAAAACTTTTTTAATATTTTTTAAAGTGTGTGAACCTTTTATATACATAAAAGGTCCATTACTCATTTCAACATCACTTAAATATGCAATTGCTTTAAATTGTCTAGAAAAGCTATCTCTATGCCAACTACCACCTGACCCAAACTTTTGATTATTATCAGTAGTTATTTTTGCAGCCATTGTAGTTTGAAGTACTAAGTCATCCCCTAAATAAGCCTCTCCTATTTTTTTAAAATCATTATTATCATGAAACAATCTTTTATGAATAGGACTTATTTTCTCAATACCAAATATTCTTTTATCATTTTCATAATACTTAACATATTTCTTATCAATAGATTCATATGCATCTATCATATTTTTACATTCCTCTTCTGTAAAAAAATCAGGTATCACTACTACACCATCTTTATATAAAGTTTGTAAATAGTTATTTAAAGGTTCTTCAATCTTTTCTCTAGGTTTTAACTTATTTTCTTTAAATTTTAAAGCCATAAAAAATAGACTTTTATTACTTTTAATTATTTTTTTAATCATTATTTTTTTCCTTAACATCATAAGTTTTCACTACTTTTGCAGGCATTCCTGCAACAATACAATTTGACGGTATATTTTTAGTTACAACAGAGTTTGCACCAATAACTACATTGTCTCCAATCTTTACTCCTGGATTTATATAAACATTTGTTCCAATCAACACATTATTTCCAATATAAACATTACCTATTTTATCTTTTTTAATTTTATTTAAAATATATTCAGTTGTATCAATTGATATAGTGTAAATTCTAACATTATGAGCTATGCTAACATTGTTACCGATAATAACTTTAGTATCTTTTCCCATTGTTATATGAGAAAAAAAGCTAATATACGAATTATCACCCACTTGTATTTTTCCATCACCATAAATTTTAATAAAGTAGCCATTAAATCTAAAATCTTTTGGTAATTTATATTTCTTTTTATAATAGTTATACCTAAAAATGTTAAAAATTAAACTAAGAGATTTTTCAAAAAAATAATTTAACATTAATACTCCTTAAAACATATTTTATTAGTTTTTAATAAATAAACAAATAAAACAAAAGCCCAAAATAAATAATTTGTTAATATCTCATTAAAATTCATTAAAAACAACATTCCAAAAAAATAAGAAGACAAAAGTAAATACATATTATAATTTACTTTTTTCAAACTTTTAATATCTATTAATAATTTAAATAAAAATGAAATAAATATAATAAAAAATAAAAAACCTAGCTCTGCGAAAATTTGTAATATACCAGACTCTGTCGATGTATGTACTAAACCTTGTTGAAAACTATGAAAATTTCCTAGCCCTATACCAAAAGGATATTCTATTCCTATTCTTAGTGCCTCATAAAATTGTTTTACTCTTTCAGAATTTGAATTCTCTAATAAGGTAATTGTTTTTTCAAACCTTCCTGCAAAACTATTAGTGAAATTAAAAATAAAACTTTCATCTATATTATAAAAGTATAAAAAAACTAAAAATACAGCTAACAGTAATATTAATAACTTAAAAAAATTAACTTTTCGAATAAGAAGTAATAAAGCTACAATTAAAAAAGTTGCAATGTTTTGTCTAGATAAAGGTAATATTAAAATAAATAGAGACAAAATAAAACTAATAATAAGGTAAATATTCGTAAAAAAACTATTACCATTCATAATTAAAACAAAAAGTATTAATATTGGAATAAGTATATAATGATTATAAGAAGAGTTTATTGCAAACCCTGATTCAATCATTATATGTCTTGAAATTAAAAAATTATTAAAATCTATATCTAAAAAAACAAATATATATAGTGTATGTAATAGTAATCCTAAAGAGAAAAAAGTTATTAGACCTGACTTTGTAATCAAAATTCTTTCATTTGATGAAATAATTAGAAAAACAGTATATACTAAAACTATTCCAAATAATTGTTTTACAAATATACTATAATTAATATTTATAAAAGGTGTTATATAAAAAGAGAATAAAAACATATATATTAATATAAAAAAAGTATAGTTGAAACTCATTTTAAATTTATATCTTTTTAATTGTGTAAAAAGATATAAAAACAATAAAAATATTCCAAATTGTCTCGTTGTAAATAATTCAATATTTAAATTAAAATATATACATACTAATGAAAAAATCAGAATGTATTTCTGCATAATTTTGGACATTAATATAATATTTTTCTTAGTATTTTTAAAAATGGGTTTAGACATTTATTTAAGATATCTACATTTTTAAAATAAAGTAAATATGAAAGTTTTGACTTATTAGAAGTTAAGTAACACAGTAGTGAATACATAGTTAAATGATCTGAAATTTCATCATTTTGAGGATTAGATACATATTTTCTTGGCAATATTGCAGAATGAGAAGAAATAGAGTTATATAAAGATATATGTTCTATAGACTTTAATAAAACACTAGAATTAATATTACAAACTTCTGAAATATTTTCACAAAGTTTTATTCTATTATATTTCTCTAAATAAATCTTTGAATAATCTATATCTTTTTTCGAATAAAAACTATCATAATTATTTATAAAGTCTAAAATTTTATTTTCTAAATTATTAAAATCATTAAAAAGAATATCATACTCAGATAAATGATTATTTGTAGCACCTTTCATTTTTTCATAACTTAAAATATTTAAACCTAACAGTTGTGCTTCTGCAACAACTCTAGCCGCACCTTCATATTTTGATGCAATAATTAAACCCTTTGACTGTAACATTAAGTCTTTAATTAACTTTTTAGATAGTTGGTAACCTTTAGGATTATTTATCTCAATATATGTAATATTTTTTTTATCTAAAGAATTTATGCTATTTAATTTTCTATAAATAAAATACTTTAATATTTTATTGTAAACTCCAGAAAGACTTCGATTTACTATTAAAACCTTTATATTAACATCTTTTTTTATTAATTTATTTATAGTATCAATTACTTTTATAAGGTTTTTATTTCTTGAAACATTCCCAATAAAAATTAAATCATAATATTTTTCTAAAACATTTTCTTTAATTTCAAAATCTTTTCCAATAAAATTATATCCATTTAAATTAATTCGTGGCATAGTACTATTCTCAATTTTTAGAACATTATCTTCTGCTAAATAAAAATCGATATATGTTAAGTCTTCTTCTAACTTATAAAAAGACCCAAAATACATACCAAGTATATATTTACTTTTTAATTTACTAATTATTTCTTTTGGCATTTTTTCAAGTAACTTAATTTCTAAATGTTTAAAAATTAAGATTCCTTTACCTGTTGTATCCATTTTATCAACCATTAAAAAAGGCATTATTTATCTCTCCAATTATTTAAAACTTTTAACCAAGGCATTTTTACTATTTTTTGACTTATATAAATATACCAAATTGAGGCTAGTAAAAAAGAGCAAAATGTACCAATTGCTGCACCATCAAGTCCTATATATATTATCAATAAGTAGCTAAAAAAAATGTTAGAAAGAATACTTATTAAAAAATCCATCATAACATAATTTGTTCTTTCAGCATGAATTAAGTATAAACCGAAAATCTGTTTTATTCCACGTAAGAAAAAAGCAAAACTCATCCAAAAAAATATCGAAATGGAATTTAAATATTCATTATCAACTAAATATGGATAAAAATAACATATGAAAAAAATATATATAATAGATAAAATACATAAAGTTATAAAATATAAATATGAATATTTTACAATATTACTTTTTGATTTATCAGTAATATTGTTCATTTCTTTATAAAAGAAAGGGCTCCATGCTTTAATAATTGAGTTACTTAATATTTTTATGCCCGATGCAAATGTAACACCAACAAGTAATATACCTACACTTTCTCTTGAAAGCAAAAAATCTACTAAAAATCTATCACTTACTGTAACAATTATCCCGCCTAATAAGTATGGCACAAAAGGAACTGATATTTTAAGAATTCTTAAAATTGTATTTTTATCAACACTTTTAAGAGAAATTTCATAATTAATAGAAAATACAATTAATGAAAAAACTAAAACTAAAATATTAGAAAATATCAGTCCATAAACCAATGCTTCCCAAGAGTAACCTTTTATAACAAGTATTATAGTTAATAAATAATTTGAAGTATATTTAGTTATCTCAAAAAAGGAAAATAATTTAAAATTACCAATATTACGATAGTGAGATAAGACTATATTATATAACTGTGTAGAAAAACACAATATAGGTAAAAAAAGCAAAAAATAAAAGTCAATATCTATTTCTGTAAAAAGACTGAAAAAATACATAAAAAAAAGAAAAACAAAAGTACAGAAGAATGTGATAAATAGTATATTTGACAATATTTTAGAAATATTATCAGGTTCTTTAAAGAACAACATTTCAAAACTTCTATAGCTTTCTAAACCAATAAATGCTCCGATTATTAAAAAAAAAGATTGATAAATAGAAAAAGTACCTAAAGCTTCACTCGTTAAGTAATGAGTATAAAAAGGAACAGCAAAAAAAGGAATCAATGAAAGAAACATTGAAAGTATAAGGTATTGAAAACTTTTTTTAATTAACACTATTTAATTCCAAAACTTTAATTTTATTAGCATAGTCGTGATAAACTTTATCTATAGATTCTTTATATATAGATTTTTCATAATCAAACTTAAAAGCATTACTATTACAGCAATAGATTTTATTCATTGTAAAAAGTGCTGTTGAATAAAAAGATGCTACTACTTGAGGGATAAAAGATTCATTTAAACCAAATAATTCTACAGGATAATCTATCTTTTTTATCTTTAGATTAGAAATATTTTTTTCTAGTAACTTTAACTTATTCTTATTCTCTTCTCTATGAGGTATATATATTATTTTAGTTTTTATATAATAAATAGCAATCTCTTTAATACATCTAATATAATATTCTTCAGAAACAATATCCAATTCACTTAATTTTGTTCCTAAAAATAATACAAAGTTAGCTTTTTCTTTATTTTTGATTTTATTTTTTAACATCGAAAAACTATTACTATATATTTGTTGACCTTCTAATGGATCTAGATCAAAAAAAGTAAAAAAATCAAAATTATTCATATTGTTAAATTTTGATTGTATTACAATAGATTTAGCCCCATCATCAAGTAAAATTATTTTTTTCTTATTTATATTTTTCATTAATATCTTCATAAAACCTGATTCAAAATTACCTAAGAATAGTTTTTTTACTCTTTTATTCAAATAAAAAAAGAGCATTTTAAAAAAAGTAATTTTCAAGTAATCTAATAACGTTTTATTCTTTGCATTTAAAGAAAAAACATAAGACATATCCTTAACTTTAAGACACTTTAATAATTTTAAAATTTGATTATCATTTTCCTTACTATTTGACAACCTAATTAATATCTTATACTTTTTAATACCAAAATAATTGATTGCTTCATATGCACTTAAAAGTTGTAAAGGTGACTCAACTATAAATAAATTTAAGTACATTTAATGAACTTCACTATTTTAAAATCTATTTCTTCATCTATATCAATAGAGCTTTTTCTATCCATTTTATAAGCATATATATTTTCTTTTAAAAAGAAACTTTTTTCTTCCAATAGTTTAGTGGTTTTACATATATAAATAGCTCCATTTAGTCTATAGTACTTTTCTAAGTCTTGACTTCGTTTATTTAAAACTTCTTTTCTTAAGAAGTCTTGCATTGAAAGACCTTCATTCAAAGTATTTGACCAAAGTGGAGAATGTTCCATCTCACATACACTTATTATTGCATCTGCATTTTTATTTTCAAGAAGTTCAATTGCTTCATTTATATGTTTTTCATTTCTCAATGGACTTGTAGGTTGAAGTAAAACTATATAATCATATCTTTCAAGATTACTAATGGTATGCTTAATAACATCAAAAGTAGAGGCTGTATCACTTGCAAATTCATCAGGTCGTTTCATAGTTTCTGCTTCAAATTTTTTGGAAATCTCTAAAATCACATCATCATCGCTTGAAACAACAACCTTATCTATATATTTACTATTCAATCCTTCTTCTATAGTCCAAGCAATTAATGGTTTACCACACAAATCAAGTACATTTTTTCCAGGTAATCTTTTACTACCACCACGTGCAGGAATAATCCCTAAAAAAGTTTTTCCATTTAACATTAAAACACCCCGTCATATTCTTCATTCGCTTTTTTATATTCTTCAATTCTTCCGATATCTAACCAATATTCTCTAAGTGGAAAAGAAATAGCATTTTCATTTTCACTTATAAGCTTTTCAAAAAGTGTTGGCATATCATAAAACTCATTTTCAGGTATATATTTTAGTACCTCTGGACTTAGCATATAAATACCTGCACTTACAAAAAAGTTATGTGTTGGTTTTTCTTCTATTGACTTTATTCTACTTCCTTCAATATTTACAACTCCATAAGGAACTTGAAAATCATACTCTCTTACACACATCGTTCCCATAGAGTTGTTATTAGTATGAAAATCATGAAGATGTTCAAAATTTACATTTGTAAGTAAGTCTCCATTCATCACAAAAAATGGTTCGGTTGGTTTTTCTTTTAGTAGGCTTAAAGCTCCTGCTGTTCCCATTCGCTGTTCTTCTAATATATACTCTATATTTACACCAAATTCTTTACCATCATCAAAATAGTCTTGTATAACATGCGATTTATAATTTACACACATCACTATATTTGTATATCCATATTCTGCAAACTTTTCTACTATAGTTTGTAAAATTGGTTTATTTCCTACTTTTAACATCGGTTTTGGGGTGTTTTCTGTAAGAGGTCGAAGCCTAGTACCAAGTCCTCCTACCATTAAAATAACTTTATTTATTTTATCTTTTGGTTTTATTAGTTCTTCTATTTCTTGTATACCTAAAATTTTTCCACTATCATCTACTATTGGAATTTGATGAAGTTTTTTTGAAAGTGCCAGTTTTAAAATCTCTTCTTTAGTATTACTAATTTTTGCAATAGTTGGTGTTTTAAAAATTATAGTTTCTACAGAATTATTTAAATCCAAACCTTTTAATAATCCTCTTCTAATATCCCCATCAGTTAAGGTTCCTAGTAACTTATCATCCTCATCAACTATTAAAGCAATTTGTAATGCTCCATTATCTATAATTTGTAATGCTTCTTTTATCGTAGAATCTATACTTAGTTTTATATTTTGTATATTTTTCATAATATTTCCTTTAAAAGTATAAAACTCTCTGCATATTCATATCCACATGTCGCACCTCTTAAAGTTGCTAAAGCTTTTATATTTCTCTCGCTACGTGGAAATGGGTGTTCTGATATTTCGCTTTCAAACACTTTCATAATATCAATCTTTTTGTTAATAAACTCACTTATATCAACAAAAGAATTAGGTATAAAACTATCTTCTTTAGTACTTGGTGCAAATTCTGTTTCACTAAGTGTTTCTATCATATATATTTTTTTAATAAATGGGTAACGAAATGATTTTGTGCAACTATAACTTGCTTCAAATATTTTTCTATGATCACTATGTACATCTCCTTTAAAAGGAAGATAAACAATATTTGGTTGAATCTCATTTATAACTTCTGAAATTTTACTTACTAGTTCAGTCATACTATATTCATCTACTTGCATTGTTTTAAGTCTAAGATTATGAACACTATCAAAATCATAAAGTTTTGATACCTCTTCAATCTCTTTTTCTCTTTTTTCATAGTAATTGTGTTTTTTATCGATTGTCGTACAAATAAGCCAATGAATCTCATCACCATTTACTTTATGCTTAAGTAAGGTTCCGCCACATCCTAATGTTTCATCATCTGGATGAACTGCTATAATTAAAACTTTATTTTTCATAATAATTCTACTTTTAAGGGATCTTCAACTTTTGCTATCATAGATTTAAAATCTATAGTTTTTATAATTTCGTAAGCTTTGTTACCACTGTTTCCATCACCATATGGGTTTTTTAAATTGCTCAAATTATTAAGAAAATCCTCTGAGGTAGCTTTATCTATATTTTTACCAATTTCTTCATAGTTTGTCCCGCAAAAAAGTACATTTTTTTCTGAATATCTTCCCCTTTGTCTTAACCCAACATTTATTGCAGGTATTTTTAAACTTGCTGCCTCACAAATACCAGATGAAGAGTTACCTATGATAAATTTTGAATGTTTATATATAGACATAAAAATATTTCTGTCTAGGTTTTTATAAAATATAAAATTTTTATTATCTTTATATTCTTCTATTACCTTTACAAGTTTTTGATTCCCTTCATCAACATTTGGATAGCTTACAAATGTATTAATTTTTCTTTCTTCAAGATTTTTTAGTATGTTTTCAAAATAAGTATCTACATTTTCTACTTCTTCTGTAATTGGATGAAATATCATTAATGCAAAATTTTCAAAGTCACTTTTTATATCAAAAACATTTTTTATCTTTTCTTTTTCTAGTGGTTGAAATTGTACGAATTTATCAAGCGAAATATTTCCAGTTACAAATACTCTCATAGAATCTTCCCCCATTCGAACTAGTCTTTTTTTATGTTCTTCTAGAGTTACAAAATGTGAAGTTGAAAGTTTTGATGTTGCATGGCGAATAGGATTATCAATATATCCATCTTCTACATGATCTCCTGCAAATACATGTACTGTTGGAATATTTAAATAACCACCAATCATCGAATATATTATCACATCTTCTCTATCACCTGCATATATCATCAAATCTGGATTAAATTTTGCAATAGTTTCTAAACTATTTTGAAACAATAAACTAGCACTTTTTGCTCGTGAAAGGCCTGTATCAGAATTTAACAACGTTTCTATTTCTAATAATATATCAAACCCATCTTTTCTTATTTGATTAACACTATATCCAAAATTTGTAGACAAATGAGCCCCACTTACGATGATTTTAAAATCAATTTCTTTATCTTCATCAAGTAGTCTATAAAGTGGTGACATCAAGTCATAATCAGACCGAATAGAACTAAAAGCTAATATCTTTTTCATTAAAATACATCCGATATAATCAAATCTTTTTTAAACTCAATACCCTCTAAAGAAATATCAAATAACCTATATCCAAAAATATAATCAAACTCTTTTTTATCTAAATGTTTATCTAAACTATGGTCTAGCAATAAATTATATTTTTTATCTCTATCAAGATTTGAAAAATCAACACCGTTAAATATTATGTCAAAATTCCCTTCAAACTCTTTTAGAATATTGTTATTTTTTTTAAAATAGTTTTGGTTTGCTTTAGCTAGTCTCCACTCTAGATTTTCTTTATTTTGTATATTAAAAGATATTGCATTTGGATAACTCTTTCTTTCTATTTGTTGCAATTCATCATAAGAAAAATTAGCAACATATAAATCTTCTTCAAGTATCCAATCTAATCGTTTTTTAAATCCTGGAGCTGATTTTTTATTTGGGAAGCCACATACAAATTTGTAACCTAACCCATTAGCTTTCTCATAGACTTCATTTGCTTGTTCAATAAAAATACCATATTTTCTATAAGCTAAGTCCACCATAGTTGTCATTGAAAGAACAGCATCTAAATTTTTCTGATTGAGTATAAATCTTATTGGAATTACGGCATAATGCCCAACAAGTTTTTCTCCATCAAAATAAAGTGAAACTATTGGATTTCCATTTGGATTTTCAATATATGCCCAGTCCCAAAGACTTTCATCCATTTTACTGCCAAAACTATGTTCAAATAAGTCTAAAATTTGTGCCTTATATTGTAATAACTCACTTTTATCATTAATCATAATTTTTCTAAATTCAATAGGAACATAAAGTTCAGCTTCTCCATATGTCACTATTTTCTTATCAACTCTACATACGGTTTTAAATTTTACTCTTCTTTTTTCTAAATCAATACCTGTTACTGTAACAATAGCTTCAACGGTATCATTAATATAAACAGGTTTTTTAAAGTTTAAAGATTGATAAGTATACACACAACCTTCTCCTGGAATTTTAGTACCAAACAAAGCAGAAAAATAAGAGGCTGTCATCATTCCATGAGCTATTCTTTTTTTAAATCTTGAATTATTGGCATAATTTTCATCTAGATGAACTGGATTTCTATCTCCTGACAATCCTGCGAACTCCTTAATATCTGTATCAGTAATAGTTTGAGAATAACTTACAGTCATCCCAATTTCAATTTCTTCAAGTGGAATTTTATTAAAAACTAATGATTTACTCATATTATTTCATCCTCTTTATAATCTTTAGTTGCTATTGTTCCAACTATCTCATCCCATCGCATAGGATTTATTCCATTACCTGGTCTTTTTATAGCAAGATTATCTTTATCTAAAATTTCACCTCTTTTTATTTCAGATTTTGCAACTATAGATTTTCTAGCTATTTTCATATTTGGGATTTCACTTTTTGATGGTTTTTTTACACTACTTCCAAGAGCTAACTCTATATTTCGTATAGCATCTACCATAGCTTTTAATTCAGCTGGCTCTAAACTTGCTTTATGGTCGGGCCCGTCCATTGTCTTATCTAAAGTAAAATGCTTTTCAATACAGCTTGCTCCCATAGCAACTGCAGCAATATCAACTTCTATTCCTAAGGTATGGTCACTATACCCAAAGTCAATATCAAATGTATTTCCTATAGTTACCATAGCTTTTAGATTTACATCTTCCATAGGTGTTGGATACATAGTATTTGCATGTAGTACTGTGATATTTTCTTTTTTTGTGCCTGCTTCATGAAGTACATCTAAAGCATCTTCTATCTCACCAATATCTGCCATACCTGTTGAAAGAACTACTTTTTTGTTTAGCTCTCCTATATATCTAAGATATGGTAAATTTGTAATTTCACCACTTGGTATTTTAAATATTTCAAGTCCTAAATCATTTAATAGTTCAATACTATCATGGTCAAACGGAGTAGATAGAAACATAATATTTTTAGTTTTACAATAAGCCATTAGTTCTTTATGTGTATCCATATCAAGTTCAAGTTTTTTTATCATATCAAATTGTGATTCTTTTGTATCAGTAGTTTGTTTTTGATAATCTGCTTTTTGTGCATTTTTTGAAACTAATTTTTCTGCCTTAAATGTCTGAAATTTAACTGCATCTGCTCCACTTTCACTAGCTACATCAATCAACTCTTTTGCAAGTTCGATTGAACCATTATGGTTTACTCCTGCTTCTGCGATTATAAATACTTTATTCACTTTACTAAACTCCCCGCTTTTATAAATCCATTTATATCTATATATTGTTTGGAAGTTGCATTACTTCCAAAAAAACTATTTTCTTTTACTGTAACCCCACCATTTATTACACTTGCTGTCGAAATATGACAATTATCTTCTATAACACTATCATGTTCAATAAGTGCTTTTGTGTTTATTATACAGTTTTTACCTATTTTTGAATTTGCATTTACAAGAACATGATGCATAATAACTGTTCCTTCATTCACATCTACATATTTTGAAACATAAGCAAATGGTGAAATAATTACGGGTAAATTAAATCCTATTTGTTTTAATTTATTATAAATTTTAATTCTTATTTGGTTTGATTCAATTTGTCCTACTGTTATAATTGCATTTTCACAAGTTTGAAAAATTGTATCTAAATCATCATCACAAGCAATAACTTTATAATTCAAAACTTTTTTACCTATATTTTCTTTTATATCTACTATTCCAATAATTTCATATTTATTTTCTTGCTCAATTACATCAATAACACTATGACAGTGTCCTCCACCACCAATAAGAACTATTTTTTCTTTCATTATAAAATCACCGAACTAGGTATATTTACAACTCTTTTTTCAAGATATTTCGCATTTTTCAAATCTGTTTTTTGACAATCTTTGAACATTTCAAGTTCATTCATTAGCTTCCAAATTGGTCTTGTCATTACACCATTTTTATTTGTAAAGTCTAAAAATTCATTTCTTTGATTTTCATCGTCCAGTAAAATAGCCTGAAGCCAATAATTTGATTTTGAATCTTTTGGTTCAGTAATAAATTTTATATTGTTTTCTAAAAAGAATTCTTTATATTTTGTGGCTAAATTTCTTTTTGATTCTAAAAATTTATCAATTTGTTCTAACTGAGCTACTAAAAGTGCTGCATTAATATTTGGAAGTCGATAATTATATCCTATCTCGTCATGTACATATTCATATGGATGAGGGACTTTTGCTGTAGTAGTGATATGCTTCGCTTTTTTTGCTAATGATTCATCATCTGTAACGATAACTCCACCACCACCAGAAGTTATGATTTTATTTCCATTAAAAGAAAATGCTCCAACTTTTCCAAAAGTTCCTGTATGTTTGTCTTTATAGTAACCGCCTAAACTTTCAGCTGCATCTTCTACTAAGGAAATATACCAAATATCACAAATTTCATTTATCTCATTTATTCTACAAGCGTGTCCAAATGTATGCATTGGAACGCATGCTTTTATAGTTTTTCCAGTTGTTTTATTTATACATTTATTTTCTATAATTTCACAATTTGTTTCTAAGAAGTTCTTAAGTGATTCAGGACTTAAACCCATCGTATCTAAATCAACATCCACAAATATAGGTTTTGCTCCTATATAACTGATAGCATTACAAGTTGCAATAAAAGTAAGTGGTTGAGTGATAACTTCATCATCTTTTTTCACATCTGCTAAAAGTAGTGAAATATGAAGTGCAGCTGTTCCGTTTACAGTTGCTATCGCATACTTACTTCCAACTCTTTTTGCAAACTCTTTTTCAAAAGTATCTACATATTTTCCAACACTTGATACAAATGTAGAATCGATACAATCATTTAAATACTTCTTTTCATTACCTATAAATCTCGGCTCATGTAAAGGGATAAACTCATTTGTATTAAATGTTTGTTTTATAAAATCAACTGTTTTTTGCATATTACATCTTCCCGTCAAGATATTTACCAGTCTCTTTATGTCCAAAATCTGGAATCATTCTAAAAAACTCTTTTACAATATCTTCTTTTGTCCATGATAAATTTGCCTTATAGTTTTTAATTATTGTTTCAAAATAATTTAATTTATCTTCATTAAATAAAGCTTCATTTTTTATAATCCCAAGATTTTCAAATCTATTAATATCTAAAACTTCTTTATCTGTAAAAAACTCTTCAAAATCTTTTTCACCTGTTGTATCGCTAGAAGCAAATAAACAAGGCCATTTACCTTGAGAGTGTAGAGTTTTTGCCAATTCTCTAGCTTCATCTTCATCTTTACATAAATATGGTTCATATCCAAGATTCTTTAAATACTTTACTGCAATATCTGCAAAAGTGATAAGATGTAAGTTTTCACTTAATTTTGGGAAAAATATATCTCTATTTTCACCAAAGATACAAGACATTAAACATAATTCACCAGATTCTTGAGGTGTTACAAAATACCTTTTTATATCATTAGGAGCGACTATTGGTTGATTTTTTTGAATTCTTTGATTAAATCCATGTAATAAACTTCCATCACTAAAAGCTACATTTGCAAATCTAGCCATAGAAACATCTATTTGTTTTGATTTTCTCATTACAAACATTTCCATGATTCTTTTACTTGCACCCATCATATTAACAGGGTTTGCAGCTTTATCTGTACTTACACAAAAATACTTTTTAGTTCCATTTTCAATTGATTGTTGAAGTGTTTTATCTGTGTTGAAAACATTTGTTTCAATCATGCGCATAAGTGTAAATGGATCTTTTTCACTTCTTACATGCTTAAGTGCAGATAGGTTTAAAACATAATCATATTGACCATCTGATTTTATAAAAGCATCATATTCAATACTTCCAATATCAAGGGCGAATGTTGCAAATTCTCCATCAATATATCCAAAACTGCTTCTTATATCTCGAACTAATTCAACCATATTATTCTCAGATATATCAACAACATGAATTTTTTTAGGATTTCTTTTAAATATTTCTTTTGTAACTGCTTGACCAATACTTCCAGCACCACCAATAACTAAAAATGTAGAGTTTGATACTATTTTCTTTAACTCATTATCATGTTTATTTATATCATCACAAAAAAGTTCTTGTGTTCGACCTATCAGATTTAAAACTTTTGACATTAAAGTCTCCCATCAACATCATCAATAATAGACTTAATATCAAATAAAACAGCTTTATCTCTATTTGATAAATCTAAAGTTTTAAACTGATCATGAGCAACAGCTACTACTATTCCATCATATTTTAATGTGTCTATATCTTTTACTAAATCTAAAGAATACTCATGTTTAACTTCTTCTTTATCTGCCCATGGATCATATACATCTATATTACATCCAAACTCTTGTAATTCTTCTACTACATCAATTACTCTTGAATTTCTAATATCTGGACAATTCTCTTTAAAAGTAATTCCTAACATTAATACATTAGAACCTTCTATTTTATGACCTTTTTTAATCATTAGTTTTATTACTTGATTAGCTACATATATACCCATATTATCATTTAGTCTTCTTCCTGCTAAAATAATTTCAGGGTTATATCCAATTGATTGTGCTTTATGTGTTAAATAATATGGATCAACTCCAATACAATGTCCACCAACTAATCCTGGTTTAAATGGTAAGAAGTTCCATTTTGTTCCTGCTGCTTCTAGTACATCATTTGTATTAATACCAAGTTTATTAAAGATAATTGCTAATTCATTTACAAATGCAATGTTTATATCTCTCTGACTATTTTCAATTACTTTTGCTGCTTCTGCTACTTTTATTGTTGGTGCTAAGTGAGTACCAGCTGTTATAATAGAAGAGTATAATGCATCTACTTTTTTTCCAATTTCAGGAGTTGAACCAGCTGTTACTTTTAGAATCTTTGTAACTGTGTGTTCTTTATCACCTGGGTTAATTCTTTCAGGTGAATAACCACAGAAGAAGTCTTTATTGAAAGTTAGATTTGAGAACTTTTCAAGTACAGGTACGCAATCTTCTTCTGTAGCTCCTGGATAAACAGTTGATTCATAAATTACGATATCATCTTTTTTTAGAACTTTTCCTACAGTTTCACTTGCTTTAATTAAGGGAGTTAAATCTGGTCTTTTATTTTTATCAATTGGAGTTGGTACTGTTACTATATAAATATTACAATCTTTTATATCATCTATACTACAAGTAAATTTTATACCATTATCAATAGCTTCTTGCAATTGTGATTCATTTAATTCTAATGTTCTATCAAACGCACGTGATAATTCATCAATTCTCTCTTGATATATATCTAATCCTACTACATGATATTTTGATGAAAATGCTGCTGCTAATGGCAATCCCACATATCCTAGACCTATTACACAAATTTTATTCATTTATTCATCTCTCCCAATTAATATTTATTTCTTTAAGTTCTCTATATACCAAGCTATTGATTCTTGTAAGCCTGTTTCAAGTGTATGAGTTGGTTCATATCCTAATAGTTCTTTTGCTTTATTAATATTTGCATTTGAATGTCTTATATCTCCTGCTCTAAAATCTCTATAAACTGCTTCTTTTACTTCTAATTCTGGTAATTTTTCTTTTATACCATTTGTTATTGCATTATATAAATTATTTAGTGTTTCTCTTCCACCTGCTGCTGTGTTAAATGCTTGAGCAAAAGCTTCTTTATTTGTTGTAGTTCCTGCTAAAATATTTGCTTGAATAACATTATCTATATATGTAAAGTCTCTTGATGTTTCACCATCACCATTTATGTAAACATTTTCACCATTTAATATTGAAGAAATCCATTTTGGCATTACTGCTGCATACGCTCCATTTGGATCTTGTCTTCTACCAAATACATTAAAATATCTAAGTCCAATTGATTCAAAGCCATAACACTTATAAAAAACTCCCATATAAAGTTCATTTACATATTTTGTAACAGCATAAGGTGATAAAAGACTACCTGTTCTTTCTTCTACTTTTGGAAGCTCAACACTATCACCGTAAACAGATGAAGATGAAGCATATACAAATCTTTTTACACCATTTTCTTTTGCGGCTGTTAAAATATTTAAAAAACCTGTTACATTTGAATTATTTGAAATTACAGGATTATCAATTGATCTTGGAACTGAACCTAATGCAGCTTGATTTAAAATAATATCTACATTTTTACAAGCAATATCACAAGTATCATAATCAGAAATATCACCTTTAATAAAAGAAAAGTTTTTCCATTGTTCATTTGAAACACAATTTTTCACATCATCTAAATTATGTTGATGACCAGTTGAAAAGTTATCTAGACCTATGACTTTTTGGTTTAGTTTTAAAAGAGTTTCTAAAAGATTTGAGCCTATAAATCCAGCACATCCTGTTATTAACCATCTCTTTGGATTATTTAAGAGCTCTTCTTTTATCTTTTCATATCTCATTTTGTTCCTTTTCTTAATTATCACTATTAAAAATATCTCTAGTATAAACTTTATCTTGAACATCAAGTAAGTCTTCACTAAGTCTATTTGCTACTATTACATCTACTTGCTTTTTAAACTCATCTAAATCTTTTACTACTTTTGAGTTAAAAAACACATCATCTTCTAAATTTGGTTCATAGATAACTACTTCTATTCCCTTAGCTTTGATTCTTTTCACAATTCCTTGAATAGCTGAAGCTCTAAAGTTATCACTTCCTTCTTTCATGATAAGTCTATATACTCCTACTTTTTTTGCAGTTTCTATATTATCAGGGTTTACAGGTGTTAGATTTAGTTTTTCTATAATACTTTGGGCTATAAAATCTTTTCTTGTAGAGTTTGCTTCTACTATTGCTGATATTAAGCTATGTGGTACATCTTCATAGTTTGCTCTTAATTGTTTTGTATCTTTTGGAAGGCAATATCCACCATATCCAAAGCTTGGATTATTATAATGACTACCAATTCTTGGATCTAATCCTACACCTTCTATAATTTGTTTTGAGTCAAGATTATGAGCTTGTGCATATGAGTCTAGTTCATTAAAGTATGATACTCTCATAGCTAGATATGTATTTGAAAATAGTTTTATTGCTTCTGCTTCTGTTGAGTCAGTAAATAAAACATCTATATTTTCTTTTATTGCACCTTGCTCTAGTAGTTTTGCAAAAGTCTCGGCTCTTTGGCTTTGTTCACCTACTATAATTCTTGAAGGATATAGATTATCGTGTAGTGCTTTTCCTTCTCTTAAAAATTCTGGAGAGAAGATAATATTATTTGTATCAAACTTTTTTGATATTTCTTTTGTGTATCCTACAGGAATTGTTGATTTTATTACCATTATTGTATTTGGGTTTATTTCAAGAACATCTTTTATTACATACTCTATTGACTTAGTATTAAAATAGTTTGTTTCAGGATCATAATCTGTTGGTGTTGAGATTATTACAAAGTCTGCATTTTCGTAAGCTTGCTTTTTATCTAGTGTTGCTTTAAAGTTTAAATCATTTCTTAGTAAGTATTCAATTATTTCTTTATCTTCTATTGGTGATTTTTTATTATTTAGAAGTTCTACTTTTTGAGGAATTATATCTAATGCTATTACTTCATTATGTTGTGCTAATAGTATTCCATTTGACAGGCCTACGTATCCTGTTCCTGCTATTGCTATTTTCATCTACTTCATATCCTCATTTCTAAACTTATTTTTCAAAATAATCTTACCTTCTTCAACACCTGGTTGATTATATGTATCTATTTGCATAAAGCTTCCAACTATTGATGTTAATAGTTGATATGAGTACATGAGTTTTCCTATATTAAACTCATCTACTTTTTCTATTGTAATTACATCTGTTGGGATATTCCCTATATCTTGTACTGCTTGTATTGTTGAATCAGCTTGCATATTTATCAAGTCTTTAAACTTGATATTATTTACATAGTCTAACTCTTCTAAATGAGGTATTGATATATCTGGTATTACTGTTTCTTCTTCAAAGTCCTCTACTTTTATAAATGTAACTGTTTTATCTCTTACACCTTCCATTATTAGTTGTAGAAAAGAGTGTTGGTCTACTGGACCAATAAGACCTATTGGAGTCAGGGCTTGTCTTGTTCCATTTATATTTACTTTTCCTAAGCTTTCACCCCATAATTGAATATACCACTTATTAAAGCCTTCTAAAAGAGAAGAGTATGAAAAAATTACATTTATATTAAATCTATTTTTATTCTCTACCATAAATCTAGCTTTTTCAAAGATAGAGTCAAAGTACTCTTCTTTTTCAAAAAAGCTATTATTTACTTCTTTACATCCATCTAGTAGTTTTTTTATATCTATTCCCATAATAGACAAAGGTAAAAGTCCTACAGGTGAAAACACAGAAAATCTTCCACCTACATCTTTAGGGATTTCAAATGTTTTTATATCATTTGTTTTTGCATATGAGTTTAGTTTACTATCATTTTCAGTTATACATACACAGTTTGATTTATCTATTTTTACTAAACTATGTAAGTATTTAAAAACTGAAATAGTCTCTATAGTAGTACCAGATTTTGAGATGATGATAAATAATGCATCATTTATATCAGATATATATGATAATCTTTTTTTAAGCTCCAAGGGATCTGTTGATTCTAAAAAGTGAAGTTTTTTAGTATTTGATTTATTTCTTAAAAAACTATTTATTGCATAAGTTCCTAAACTACTTCCACCAATACCAACTACAACTATATTTTTTTTTGTTACAGTTTTTGAAAAAGTTAAAATCTCTGAAGTATCTTGATTTACTAAGTTATAATATCCTATAACTTTTTTCTCTTCCACTATCTTTTCAAATATCTCGCTATTTGATTTGATTTGGTAGAAATTCTTTTCGTATTTCAATTTTACTTTTCCTATCTTTTGGTGTATTATTTGGTGTATTTTACTGAAAAGTTATTTTGTTATAACTTAAATGAGATATATTTAAGCTAATTAATTCTATTCTAACAAAGTATATTCATAAATGAGTCAAGTCTATTTATATCTTCCTTTTTCAATTTACCTAATTTCTTTAATACTGATGTTTTTTCTATAGTTGCTACTGATGATTTAAAAATTGATGGTTTTAATAGACCAGATTCTTTCCAAAGTTTAACTTCAATTTCAAAGTCAAGCTTATTTACTATACTACTAGAAATAGCAAGTATAAGAAGAGTATTTCTACTATTTTCATTATAAATATCTGAGGATACTATAACAGCAGGTCTAGCTTTATACTTCAAACTACTTGCAAATGGGAACTTTACTACAACAATATCATACTTACAAAAACTTGTCATAGTCGCTATCCTCATCATTTTCCCAAATTTTATATAATGATTCTTCTGATATATCTATAAAATCTTTTGATTCCTTTTTATCACTTATAATTTCATATTTACTAATAACATCATCTTTAAGATTATCTATAATATTCAAAACAATATCAATTTTAGAATCATCTATTTCTAATTTTATTGTTTTCATAATAAACCTTTTTTGTTTTATTATAGCAAAATATTTGAAAAGAAGAAAAGTGAATCACTTCGCTTCTTTTGTTTTGTCATAAAAGTAATTAGTAGCTTCCACAAAGCCATCTACACTTCCACAATCAAATCTTTTTCCTTTAAACTTATAAGCTATTACTTTTCCTTGTTTTGCTTGTTCTAGTAAGGCATCAGTTATTTGTATCTCTCCGCCTTTTCCTGGTTTTGTTTCTCTTAAAATATCAAAAATATCTGGCGTTAATATATATCTTCCTATGATTGCTAGGTTTGTTGGAGCATCTTTTGGGTCTGGTTTCTCTACCATATTTGATACTCTAAAAATACCTTCTTCTATTTGCTCACCATCAATTACACCATATTTATCTGTTTTATCTTTTGGTACTTCTTCTATTGCTACTATTGAACATTTGTATTTTTCATACAGTTTTGTCATTTGTTTTAGAACTGAACCTTCACTAGAAGTATTATCACACAAGTCATCTGCTAAGATTACTGCAAAAGCTTCATTTCCTATTAGAGTTTCACCACATAAAATAGCATGACCTAAACCTTTCATTTCTAGTTGTCTAGTATAAGAAAAAGTTGTAGTTTCAATAATCTTATTTACATCACTTAAAAGTTCTTCTTTTGAAGATCCTTTTATAGAGTTTTCTATATCAGTATTTGTATCAAAGTGATCTTCTATTGCTTTTTTATATTTAGATGTAACTATTGAAACAGTACTACATCCTGCGTCTAGTGCTTCCTCAACTCCGTATTGAATAAGTGGTTTTGTAAGTACTGGCAGCATCTCTTTAGGAATTGCTTTTGTAGCTGGCAAAAATCTTGTACCATATCCTGCTGCTGGGAATAAACATCTTTTTATCATACTTCTATACCTCTTCTTTTATTTGCTCAAAAAGTCTCATAAGTGAGTTTTCATATAATTTTGCATTTTCTTGTGATTTTGCTTCAAATCTTGTCACAAGTTTTGGAGTAGTATTACTAGCTCTAACTAGTCCCCATCCATCTTCAAAGTTTACTCTTATACCATCTACTGTAATAATATCTTTTATCTTTGGCATAAAACTTGGTGGATTTTCAAGTGATGCTTTTAGTTTTTCTACTAATGGAAATTTTGTATCCTCAGTTACTGTGATATTTATCTCATCTGTGCTATATACTTTTGGTAAAGATTCATACTCTTTATCAAAATCAAAACCATCAGCTATAAGCTCTAAAGCTCTAAATGTAGAATAAATAGCATCGTCATATCCAAAATATCTGTCATTGAAGAAAAGATGTCCAGATACTTCTGCTGCGAAAGAGGCATGTAACTCTTTGATTTTTACCTTTAGATTGCTATGACCTGTCTTATACATCACAGCTTTTCCATAAGTATTGATAGTGTCATACATAATTTGACTACATTTTACTTCACCAATAACTGTAGGATTTTCTATAAATCGTGAAAAGAAAATAGCTAAAATATCACCTTTGAAGTTATAGCTTTTTGATAAAAGTGCTATTCTATCTGCATCTCCATCATATGCAAAACCAAACTCATATTCACCACTAGCTAACTTTTCTTTTATATCTTTTAGCGTTGATTCATCACTTGGGTCTGGGTGATGATTTGGGAAAGTTCCATCTGGCTCTTCAAATAAAATATCATATGAAATATCAAGCCTATCAAGTATATCTCTTAAAACTACACCAGCAACTCCGTTTCCACAATCAAAGATAAACTTTTTACCTTTTAAATTAAGTTTTGAGAAGTGTTCAACTATATAGTCTATATATTTATCTTTTGCATCTATGCTTATAGTTTTTGTACTATTCTCTATAGTTTGAGTATCTTCTAAGATTTCTCTTCCAAGAGCATATATCTCTTCACCAAAAAAAGGAGCTTTATCAAGTGTGATTTTAAATCCATTATATTGGGGTGGATTATGTGAACCTGTTATCATAACTGAACCATCTACTTGTTTTTTATCAAACTCTACATAGTTTGAAAAATAGTTTGCAGGAGTTGGAACAAGTCCCATATCTAGTACTTCAAGTCCAGCTTTATTTATACCACTACTTAACCAGTCTTTTAGTATAGGTGAATGAGTTCTAGCATCATAACCTACAGCCATGTATTTAGCACTTGTTACTTTTTGTTTTAGTTTAGTTGCTAGATAAAAGCCTATTTTTTTTACCATATCTTCGTTTAGTTCTTGCTCAAAGATACCTCTTATGTCATATTCTCTGAAAATTGATGAAGGCATATTTTATTTCCCTATATGTTTATGTTTTTTGGGATGTAGTATATCTAAGTTTTTATAAAGTGTGATTTAAGTTATTATTTTAAAAGTTTGTGGAAGATAGTAGAAACCCAAGAAATATTGGGTTTCTATAGTTTTAATTAGTGGTGAGTTGTTGTTGAGTTGTTACCAGAAGCAACAGCAGCAGCAACACCTGCAGCAGCAGCAGCGGCAGCAGCAGTAGCAGCACTAATTCCACCAATTGCAGCTCCACCAGCAGCGGCAGCTCCACCAGCAGCAGCAGCTCCAGCTCCGACAGTACCAGCACCAGCTCCGGCAGCACCAGCTCCGGCAGCTCCACCTGCACCTGCACTTGCTCCAGCAGAACCTGCAGCACCTGCTCCTCCAGCACCTGAACCAGCAGCACCTGAACCAGCAGCACCTGTTTGAGCTACAGCACTAGCTACAAATAAAGAAGAAGCGAAAACGATTGATAATAATTTTTTCATAGAAAATATCCTTTTTTTAAGTTTTGCGTTATTTTACCATAAAATCTTTAAATTTAAAAATTTTATTTTATTCTCTTAGATTATTTATATACTTTTTCATAATTTGTGTATTATTTTCACTATTATTCATAGGATATAAACTATCAAGTGTTGATGCACTTACACCAACATCTCTTGTCCATGGAGTAAGTCCAAATCTAAGTCTATCTTTTACATTTTTATATGTAAACACTTCAAGAGGTACTTTTATATATACACCTTTATCTATATAACCTTTGTTATCTTCATTTTCAAATACTTTTTTTGAATCTGTATATGTAGCAAAAGCTCCAAATGTAAAGTTTTTATAGTTTCTAGCAACTTCTAGTCTGATACCCTTATCACCTGCTAAAAACTGCCCTATTTTTGCACCCATGTGCAAATCATACTTTTGATTTACTAAATAATAAAGGTTTAAAAACTTAGCATCGTATTTATACTCATCTTTTATTCCAAAAAGTTCGTCAACTTCTCTCTTATATACATTTTGATATTGAAGTCCTATTCCAAATCTCTCATCAAACATAGGTTTATACCATTCTAAGTCAACTCCTGCAAATGAGTACTCCAAGTATCCAAGCTCCGCTTTAAAAAAAGAATCATTAAAAGCGTTTGCTTTATATACCATACTTAAGTGAGACATTTGTGTGTCATTATATGTAAAATGCTCTGTAATATCACCTCTAAGAGATAACTTACCCTCTTCAAGAGGTGATGATGAAAGCTCAGTTCCACTATGATATAAAGGATGTTCTATTGAACCATGAACTTCAAAGTTGTCGGTGAATTCATAAGAAGCATTTGCAGCCATAGATATTTTCATAGCAAAGGGTTTGTCTTTATGATTTAACATAGTTCCAATTTTTGGAGCAAACTTATATCTAAACTTTTCAGTAGCAACAGAATCACTTATATATAAATCTTTGCCTTTTGAAAATTTTTCATACATACCATCGGTATCATTTGAAATCAAAATAGCATCTCTCATATATGCATCACTTACTTTTTGATTTTCATACATATCAAATTCAGCTCTATTTACTTTTATAGTTTTCTTTTTTATCTCTTTGTCTTTGATAGTCATATAAATAGTATCATATTTTTTTGGTGCTACTTCATCTACAGCTGAGATTGCTCTTCCTGCTGCTTTAAGTTCATTGTAGTATCTTGGATTATCTATCTCTGTCCAAACACTGTTTTCATTTACTGCTGTTTTTACATACTTGAACTTTTCTGCTGCTACTTCTTTTGAGAGTTTATCTGATAACTCTTTTTCATTTAGATTTTTATACTCTGCTTTTTTTTCATCACTAGCTTTCCATCTTGGATCAGGAAGGTGATCAAACATACCAGTTCTATCAAATCCAAATTGATATGTGTATCCAAATGATATGGTATTTCCTCTTTGATAAGATAGATTAAAAATAGAGTTGTTACTGTACTTATACTTAAGACCATAATTAAACTTTGATTTTGGAAGTTCATAATCTCCAACAGTATATGGGTTTACTTTATCTTTTGCATAATCTATAGGAGCATACTCAGCCATCAAAGAAAAAGATGGACTAGCATTAAAAACTACTGAACCAAAAGGTTTTCCACCACCCCAATCTGTATTTTTTAGAAAGTTTATTGAGTTATTATCAAAACTTCCTGAATTTGAAGAGTTTGCCTCATATTTTTTAAGATCTTCACCCCCTAGTCTACCTTTTGCATATCCAAGGGATAAATCAAAGTAACCTATATTTTTAGAAAGAACCAAATACTTTGAAGTATAAAGAGAAGTACCCCAAATATCATCAGCACCAATAGCAAGAGCTGGTGTATATTCACCCTCTTTTTTTAAAAGAAATTTTACACTTAAAGATTTATCTTTATAACTTCCATAACCTTCACTATCAGAAAATCCTGCAACTCCTGATACTTGAGTCATATGAAAGTTTGCTTCTATAAAGGGCAAAGGAGTAGCAGTAAGCCCATAATACCTATAGGGTTTATCTTCATTTAGAAAAAACCTCATAGACCAGTCTTTCATGATTCTAGCATTTGGTGTTTCAAAAACACCTGTATTTCCACTATAAGTAGCTGTGATATTTTCAGGTGTTTTTGCTGCAAGTAAAAAACTTGCAGTTAAAGGAAGGATACTAAGAGTTTTTAAGTTCATCTGTTTTTTCACTTCTTATAAACTCATAGAAAAACACTAAAAATATTCCAAGAATAAATGAAGTTACGAATGAAACTACAAGTATTAAAGCTCTTTTTGGTTTACTCTTTTCTTTTATATAAGAGACCCTACTATCTACTACTTTTGATACAAAGTAATAGTCATTTGCTTGTGAGAACACTTTCTTTTGATATAAACCTGATAGAGATTTACTAAGTTGTTCTTTTAATGATACATCATATGTTGAGCTTAACTCTTTGTTGTAGTACTTGATTTGTTCATCTATCTCTTTCATATCAGAAGTTCTTACTTTATCTACTATTTCTTTTAGATATATATCCACAAGCTCTTTTGCTAAGTATCTATCTTGAAGCTCAGCACTTAAAGTAATAAGTCCAGATTTTTTATCAGCTGAAACAGATAAAATTTCTTTCAAACTATTTATAGTCGAATATACTTTTTCTTCTTTTGATCTAGTATCTTGTTCATCTTCATCTTTTGAATTAAACATATTATAAACACTATCAAGACCTAAAGCAAAAACTAAATTTTCTTGATTTTCTAGTTTTGAAGTAAGATTGTATTTTTCTACCATCATTTCATTAAAACTATAATCCCCTAGTACTGTTTGCATCATCACAGCTGGATCTTTTGAACTTCCACCACCAAGACTAACTCCAGCTAGTGAAGCTAAAGATGAAAGACCTCCTCCAACTGATTTTTGTTCACTTTGAGGAGATAAAACTACACTTGACTTATATGAGTTTGGTATACTTAAAACATACACAAAAGTAATAGTTGTAATCACAAATACAAATAATAGTATCTTGTATTTGTATTTTAAGATAGTATTAAAAAGCTCTCTTAAATCTATTTCATCTTCTTCTATATATGAAGCTTGTTCATTTACACTAAGCTTTTCACTCATACTATATACCACCTACAGTTTTAAGAGAAGCCGCTGTAATAGCAAACTGATAAAGTATACTTGATACATCTTTTGCAAACTTCATATCAGAGAACATATCAAACTCCATAGGTACAACTATTGTATCACCTTTGAATATCTCTTTGTCATTACCCCAAAAGTAGCTTGACTCATATTTTACTGTTTCACCATTTGCTTTTACTATGTATATATAATCTTCATTTGCAAGCTCAGTTACACCACCTGCTTTTGATAAATAATCATCAGTATTTAAGTCATCATTAAATACAAAGGTATTTTGATTTAAAACCTCACCTACAACAGATACCGTATCACTAATTGATGGAATATATAAAGTATCTTCATCTTTTAGTGCTATATCATAAGGTGATTTTTTAAATCTATTTAGATCATAATATAGATTTAAAGATACTCTTCCTATAGGTTTATTTCTTTTTGCTTCATTTTCTAGCTGTTTTATAGCTTGAAGTTTTTTTGCTGTTTCATCTTTTTCTTCACCTAAATTCTCACTTGAAGTGCTTGCTTTCAGTACTTGATTCCCAAGTCTATCAAGTGTTTCTTGAAGTCTTTTTTCTTGAAGTTCTCTAACCTCTTCTCTTGTAAATACAGCACCTTCCACAAAGGCATTTGGCAAGAAACCACCAGCTCTTAAAATCACACTTGATAGTTTTTCACCCTCTTCTATTGCGTATTTACCTGGGTATCTAACTAGTCCTTTGATATTTACATATTTTTTATCATTCCAGTTTGCTATTGGGAAGATAGTGATTTCATCATCTGAGAAGATTTTTATTTTTAAGTTTAATGCTTTGTTCATATCTAAAGCTAAGACTTTTCTTTTTCTCTCATAGTCTTCTGTATAGTATCTAACAACCTCAAATCTAGCTTTTAAAGCTTTTTTTGTAAGTCCACCTGATATATTTACTATGTCATTTATAGTTGTATTTTCATTTATGTCATAAGTTCCAGGGATAAATACTTCACCTTTTATGATTGCTGTCATTTTATCATTTACAGCGGAGAAATCAAAGAATCTTACTTCATCATATTTCTTAAGTTTAAAGTTTTTGTTTTCACTTAAGTTTACTAAAAATGTTGATTTTTGATTATTATCAAGTCTTGTAATTTGAACTTTTGTTTTATCCACTCTTACAGATTTTCGCACTTCATCATCAAATACTTCACTATTAAACTTCACAAGTCCAAAAAGATCAGATACACTCATACCTTCATAAAATTCATATTTTCTTTTACTATTATCTACTACTTCACCTTTTGCATAAATATAAGGTTTTTCTTTTAAATCTGAATTTTTGTAAATAGTGATAATATCACCTGCTTTGATAATATGATCTTCTTTTTTATCTAGTACTTTTTGAAGATTGAAACTTTTGATATTATTGTCATTTTTAATAACTGCAAAGTTATAATTTGTATCTTTTTTAAAGTATCCATTTTCTCCAAACTGATTTAATTCATTTTGAAGAAGTGTTGAAAGCTTTTTATCAGAGGGAAGTTCTTTTTCACTTGGTGCTACGATATTTCCTGAAATTTTTACTAGGTTTGCACCTAAAATACTTGTAGAATATACATTGATTTCATCTCCATTTTTTGGAGTAAATTTATATAGTTTTTCTTTACTTAATGTATATACTTTTATAGTATCATTTTCATATCTTTTAAGACTTATTGCATTTTGGTTTGCTTTTGCTTTAAAACCAGCTGCAAAGTTAAATAGTGTCCTAAAACTTTCGCCTTTTTTAAGTTCAAAAATTGCATTGTAGTTTACATCACCTGTAAGCTTAATCTCTTTACTAATAGGTTTAACTAAAATAATGTCACCATTTTTTAAAATGGTATCACTACTTGCATCACCATATCTTACAAGTGAATATAAATCAAATGACTTATACACCTTACCTGCTCTTTTAAGTAGGATATTTCTATATGAACCATTTTCTAAAATACCTCCACTTGAAATAAGTGCATCTTTTATAGTAGAAAAAGAAGAAAGGTTATAAAGACCAGGAGCATTTACAAGTCCTGAAATAGTAACTTGAATAGATGAGAATTCTGATATATCAACTAAAATATTTGTACTATTTGGGTAAGCTTTTTTAGTCTCTTCTTTGATAAGCTTTTTTGCTTCTTGAAAATTTAGACCTATTACTTTAAGCTCTTTTACTTGAGGAATATTTATATTACCATCTTTATTTACATCTAAAACAAAATCTTCATTTGTTCCACCGTAGATTTTAAGTGATATTTTATCTCCATGATTTAAACTATAATTTGATGGAGTTGGAATACTATATGGGTTTAGTTTATTTTTGTTGTTGAAAAATAGAGAAGCAAATCTTTCTAGTTTTTTATCTTCTGATTTTAACTCTTCTTTTTGAATACCTTTTTCATCTAAAACAACATCATTTTCTACCTTCTGTTCTTTTTGAACTTCGTTTTCTGTGTTCTGTTTTTTAGATAACTCTTTTTTTATATCAGCTTCACTGTAGCCAGCAGCTTTAGCCAATTCTAATTGAGTAGGTGTTAATGTAGCGGAGAATAACACACTACATACAAGTAGTAAACTATATATAATCCTCATTGAAAGATTCCTCATGATTTTTTGGGATATAATATCATAAAATAATGAAGATTTAGATTAATTAAAAATTTGATTTAGATATTTTAAAGAGAATATTTTTGAGTCATTAAAAGATGCGAATAATTCGCATCTTTTTTATAATTTATAAGTTACATCTTCGATATCATAATCATCTTCCAACTTTTCACAAACAGAATCAGTTGAAGTTTCATCAATATCAATAACTAAACTTTTTACATTACTTGCATCTTTGATTTCTATAGTAATGCAAGCTTTATTAGTAGCATCATTAAAAACTGCTTTTCCTGCTGTAACTGTCCAGTTTGTTTTGCTCAATACTATAGCAGTATCAATATTAGTCAAACTACTATCAAGCATAGCATAACTTTGAATAGCTGTAGTAGCACTTACTATGTCTCTTTTTATAGTAGAAGCCAAAGCTTCATCTTTTGAGTCAATAAACTTTGGTACAGCAACAGAGGCAATAATCCCTATGATTAAAATCGCAAATATTAATTCAAGTAGTGAAAAACCATTTTTCATAATATAATCCTTTATAAAGTAATATAAAAGATTATATTGCGTGTTAGTTTAAATTATAATTAAATTTATTATATATTTATAGTTTATTATAAAATATCTGGCATATCCATGTTTGTCTCTTTTTCTGTATCAGCTACATTTTCAAATACAACTTCTACAGGTGCTCCATGGTGATGACTATCATCAGGTTTATCCACAAACTTAGTAAGGGCTTTATGGAAGTCAAGTTTTACAGTACCAATAGGTCCATTTCTTTGTTTACCTATGATGATTTCTGCTTCCTCAACTGGCTTATCAACAAAATTAGATTTGTATTCTTCACCTTTATCTTTTGCTTCTTTTTCTTTTCTAGCTTCATCTCTTTGTTTATATACATCATCTCTATATACAAACATAATAATATCAGCATCCTGCTCAATAGCCCCAGACTCTCTTAAGTCTGATAACATAGGTCTTTTATCAGGCCTGTTTTCAAGTCCCCTATTTAACTGAGAAAGTGCAACAATAGGTATTTTCATTTCCCTTGCAAGCATTTTAAGACCCCTTGAAATATCAGAAACTTCTTGGTGTCTATCTTTATTTCCAGTACCTTGCATAAGTTGCAAGTAGTCAATAACAACCATTGAAATATTATTATCATCATTTTGTGCAAGTTTACGTACTCTTGCTCTTAATTGGTTAATATTAATACTACCACCATCATCAACAAAAAGTTTCTTAGTATTTAAATCATCAAAAGCCGAACTCAAATTTGACCATTGATTATCATCTAAATCACCTTTTCTTAAATTTTGTAAAGGAATAGAAGTTTTAGCTGCAAGCATTCTAAGCATTAGTTGCTCTGCAGGCATTTCAAGTGAGAAAAAAATCACACCTCTATTAGCTTCAACATTAGCTAAAGCCATATTTAAAACAACGGCAGTATTATGAGTAACTGTCATATCTTCTAAAAGGAATAGTTTATTACCATCTATCTCAAAACCATAGTAATCATCAACTATATCTTTTTCGATAGTTATTCCTGTTTGATTCCATGTTCTATTGCAAGTCCACTCTTTAGCTTTTTTTCTTTCAATTTTTGTAGGAATAATATCAATATTTCCAAATATTCTTACTCTAAAAACTTGACATTTATAGTCAATATCTTTTATTGATGCTTCTTTTTCAATAAGAGAAGTTCTAAATCCCAAAGAATCACATAAAAACTTAATATCTTTTGCTAAAGACTCATCTTTTTGAGTTATTTCAAAGCCATTAGCAGCTTTGTCATAATGACCATCACTATCTAAAAGTCCAGCTAAAAGTTCTAATCTTTTTTGTTTTGAATTAATTAAATAGTTTTTAGGGATATGTTTATTTTCAAGCAAGTTTTCTTTTCTCAAAAGTCCTTCTAAAGAAAAAGTTGTTTTGCCATCTACTTTACCCTCATTTCTTATTGAATACTCAGGGCATTTACCCTCTGCTATATATTCTTTCAATTTTAAGTTTAAACTTTTTGCATAAAAATCTAAATAATCTATAATCTCTTTGTCTTCTGTATAAATAGCTGGCTTTCTACTTGCTCCATCACCTAACCATAAACCTAAGAAATATGGATCTAAAACAGTATCATTCTCTTTAAAATCAACTGGAACTTTATAACCTTTATAGTTACTTTTAAACTTATCGCTTTTTTCTAAATACTCTTTTACATTTATATTTAAAATATCACCATTTTTATGTGGTCCTTCTGTACGACTTCTTTTTAAAGATAATATATGAGATTCATTAACTCTATAATCAATTCCTTTATTCTGTCGAACCCAATACATTTGTTCTTTACCAGTTGTAGTTGAAAGTACATTTCGAGGATGAGAATCATCTCCCATTAACTTATCTCCAACTTTTACATCTTCTACATTTTTTAAAGAACCATCATACATTAAAACTTTTGTGCCTTTTGCTAAACACTTACCCATCGCAGGCCTAGCAGCGATGATTACTAAATCACCTTCATTTAGTCCTGTTGTTCTTCTATCTAGTGCATCAAAACCTGTTGTTTCACCTATTAAGTGTGTATTCCCAAGTTCTTTCATTCTTTTTATATATGAAAGAGTGTCACTTGTGATATGTTCCATATCTTTTAGTTCTGTTGTAGCACTATCTGTTGAGATTTTATATAACTCACCTTGGATAGTATCTAAAGCATCATTTGCAGGTATTTCTTCTTCGATTGCTACTTTTTTAATAGTAGTTGCTAGAGTTGATAGCTCTCTTTTTATTGAACCATCTTTTATTTCTCTTACATAAGCAATTGTATTTGTGATTGGGTTTGCTGAAAGTATTTCTATTAAAATAGAATCATCAACTTCCTTTTGATCAAGTCTTTTTCTAATAAACTCTTCATCAATAGGCATATCTTCTTCATGAAGTTTAATCATAACTTCATAAATTTTTTGATGAGCAGGAAGATAAAAGTCTTTTGCTTTTAAAACCCCTAAAATCTCTTCTAACTCATCTGGATTAAATAAAATAGAACTTAATACAGCTCTTTCTATATTTATACTATATACACTATCCATTATTTTCTTTTTTGTGCTTCAAGTTCTACTTCTTCAACAAACTTATTTATAAGTTCATCACCTTTTAGCCTAGCAAGAATTTCACCTCTTTTCATAACTAAACCACTTCCTTTTCCAAAAGCAATAGCAACGTCAGCACTTTTAGCCTCACCAATTGCATTTACAACACATCCCATAACAGAAACATCTAAAGGAGTTTTAATATGATTTGTTCTTTTCTCAATCTCTGCAACTGCACTTACTAAATCAGCTTCAATTCTTCCACAAGTAGGACAAGATACGATATTTAATCCCTCTTTTGCAATTCCTACATCTTTTAAGATTGCTTTTCCTACTTTAATTTCCTCTTCTAACTCACCTGTCATAGAAACTCTTAAAGTATCACCTATACCATCAAGTAGAAGTGAACCTAAGGCTATTGAAGATTTTATAGTAGAGTGGAACTGTGTTCCAGCTTCTGTAACACCTAAATGAAAAGCATAATTATTCATAGGTCTTAACATTCTATAAGCTTGAACTGTTCTTTGAACATCACTAGCTTTTAGAGATACTTTTAAATCTGTAAAACCTAAATCTTCTAAATACTTGATATTATAATCAGCACTTGCTACCATTCCCTCAGGTGTTTGACCATATTTATCTTCAAATTGTTTTTCAAGTGAACCTGAATTAACTCCAATTCTAATAGGAATTTGTCTTTCTTGACAAGCTTTCACAACCTCCGCTACTCTTTTCTTATCACCTATATTTCCTGGATTAATTCTAATACAGTCAACTACCTCTGCTGCTTTTAATGCTAGTTTATATTTAAAATGTATATCTGCAACTAAAGGTAAATCAACTTGACTTTTTATATCTTTCAAAGCATTAGCAGCATCCATATCAGGCACTGCAACTCTTACAATATCAGCTCCTGCAAAGTGTAAAGCTCTTATTTGCTCTACTGTTGCAGCAACATCACTTGTTTTTGTAAATGTCATTGATTGTACTGGAATTGGTGCATCACCACCAACTAGTACATTTCCTACTTTTATTTGTTTTGTTGGGTATCTTTTTATCATGAAGAGATTTTATCTAAAAAAGATTAAATTTTTGTCAAAAACTTTTTAAAGTTTTCTTATGAATTGATTAGATATACTATCGCATATTATGTAAAGGAAATCTATGCAAGAGTTTACTATTTTTGATATGGTAATACTTGGTATTACTTTAGTGTTAGGACTTAAAGGGCTTTTTAGAGGTCTAATCAAAGAAGTTTTTGGAATTATTGGGATAATTGGTGCAATTTTTGTTGCTTCAAGAATATCTGAAAATATTGGAGATTTAATAGCTCCTATTTTAGCTTTAGAAAATGAAACAACTATTAAATTAATAGGTTTTATTGTTGCATTAATTGGATTTTGGATTCTTGTTTACTTATTAGGAATGATTATAAGCAAAATCTTTAGTGCAAGTGGATTAGGTATAGTTGATAGAATTTTTGGATTTATATTTGGTGCAGGTAAGGTATTTTTAATTTTCTCTGTTATTGCTTATGCATTATATCAAGTAGAATCATTTAAAAAAGCAATTGATGATAAAACAGCAGGTTCTGTTGTAATGCCTCATTTAGTTAGTGTTGGTTCATATATTATAAAACTAGATACTACTAAAATCACTGATTCAGTAGGTGGTGCAGTTGATAAAGTAGTTGAGACTACAAAAGAAGCTACATCAACAGAAACTAAACCAACTTCACAAAAAGTTCAAGAAGCTTTAGAAAATACAAAAAATGAAGTAAGTAAAACAGTTGAAGATACAGTAAATGATGTTAAAAAATCAGTTGAACAAGAAGTTATCAATAAAGTTGAACAACAACTTGAAGATACAAAAACTGCAACACAAAAGCAAATTGATACTGTAAAAGAAAAACTTAATAGCATAGCAAATACACAAGAAAATAAAGAAGAAAATAACTAAAGGAATTTTATATTGTTTGAAAATAAATATATACAACAAAGAATTGATAAAGCAGATAGATTAAGAGATTTAGGTGTTAATCCATACGCAAATAATAGTGATAGAAATACGACAATTAGTAAATATTTAAATGTTAATACAGATATTTTTCAAAAAGAAGATAAAAGAGATGAAAATAGACACTATACAGTTGCAGGAAGAATTAAATTTTTCAGACTTATGGGTAAAGCATCATTTTTAAAAATCGAAGATGAATCAGGAATATTACAAATTTATGTAGCAAGAGACAATTTACCAGAAGGTTTCTACAATGACATTTTCAAGAAAAATGTAGAAGTTGGTGATATTATTGAAGTAAGTGGTTACCCTTTTGTTACAAATAAAGGTGAGTTATCACTGCATGTACATGATTTAAAAATTCTTACTAAATCTATCTCTCCATTACCTGAAAAATACCATGGTATTCAAGATAAGGAGTTAAGATATAGACAAAGATATTTAGACTTAATCATGAACTCACAAGTTAGAAAAACTTTCCATGTAAGATCAAAAGTTATCTCACTTACAAGAAGATTCTTTGAAGATAAAGGTTTCTTAGAAGTTGAAACTCCTATGATGCACCCAATTGCAGGTGGAGCAAATGCTAAACCATTCACGACTCATCACAATGCCTTAAATGTAGATAGATTTTTAAGAATTGCACCTGAGTTATACTTAAAAAGATGTATTGTTGGTGGATTTGAAGCTGTATTTGAAATAAATAGATGTTTTAGAAATGAAGGAATGGATGCTACACATAATCCTGAATTTACTTCTATTGAGTTTTACTGGGCTTATAAAACGTATAAAGACTTAATTGAACTTACAAAAGAGTACTTTGAGTATTTATTTGAACACTTAGATTTACCTACAACTTTACCTTATGGTGAACTTGAAATTGACTTCACTAAATTTAGCGAAGTTCCTTTAATTGAATCACTTACAAGTATTGGTGGAGTTCCAGCTGATATTACAGAAGATAAAGACAAAATTATTGCCTTTATGAAAGAGAAAAACTTAGATGTAAATGAAGCTATGAATTTAGGTCAATTACAAGGTGAGCTATTTGATGAATATGTAGAAGATAAACTTATCAACCCTACTTTCATTACAGAATATCCAGTTGAAATCTCACCACTTGCTAGAAGAAATGATGAAAAACCACATTTAACTGATAGATTTGAGTTATTTATCGCAGGTAAAGAAATTGCAAATGCCTTCTCTGAGCTTAATGATCCATTAGATCAACTAGGAAGATTTGAAGGACAAATGGCTGCAAAAGAATCTGGTGGAGATGATGAAGCACATGAAATGGATGAAGACTTTGTAAATGCCTTATCATATGGAATGGCTCCATGTGCTGGACAAGGTATTGGTATGGATAGATTAGTAATGATGCTTACAAATGAGCACTCTATTAGAGATGTACTATTATTCCCAGCAATGAAACCAATCAAACATGAAATTGATCTTCATGGAGAAGAGGAAGATTAAGAGTTACTAACTCTTATTTCTTAGGAAAAAGAAAAATAATATAGGAGAAAACTATGAGCTATATATCAAACGCATCGTTAAAAGAGGCAGATAAAGAGATATTTGATATCGTTGAGCAAGAGTTAGATAGACAAACAACACACTTAGAAATGATTGCAAGTGAGAACTTTACTTCACCTGCTGTTATGGAAACTATGGGTTCAGTATTTACAAACAAATATGCTGAGGGTTACCCTTATAAAAGATATTATGGTGGATGTGAATTTGCTGATGCTGCTGAGCAATTAGCAATTGATAGAGCTTGTGAAATCTTTGGATGTTCTTATGCAAATGTACAACCACATTCAGGTTCACAAGCAAATGGTGCTGTTTATGCAGCATTATTAAAAGCTGGTGATAAAATCTTAGGTATGGACTTATCTCATGGTGGTCACTTAACTCATGGTTCTAAACCATCATTCTCAGGTAAGAACTACCAAGCATTCTACTACGGTGTAGAATTAGATGGTAGAATTAACTATGATAAAGTAATGGAAATTGCTAAAATCACTCAACCAAAAATCATCGTTTGTGGAGCTTCTGCTTACGCAAGAGAAATTGATTTTTCTAAATTTAGAGAAATTGCTGATGCAGTTGGTGCTATTTTATTTGCTGATATTGCACATATTGCTGGATTAGTTGCAGCAGGTGAGCATATGAGTCCATTCCCTTATGCTGATGTAGTAACTTCAACAACTCATAAGACTTTAAGAGGTCCAAGAGGTGGTATTATTTTATCAAATGATGAAGATATTGCTAAGAAAATCAATTCTGCTATTTTCCCAGGATTACAAGGTGGACCATTAGTTCACGTAATGGCAGCAAAAGCAGTAGCATTTAAAGAGATTTTAGCACCTGAATGGAAAGATTATGCTAAGCAAGTAAAAGCAAATGCAGCTAAACTTGGTGAAGTATTAGTTTCAAGAGGATACGATATTGTATCTGGTGGAACAGATAATCACTTAGTATTAGTATCTTTCTTAAACAAAGAATTTTCAGGAAAAGATGCAGATGCAGCATTACAAAACGCTGGAATTACTGTAAATAAAAATACAGTACCAGGTGAAACAAGATCTCCATTTGTAACATCAGGGGTTAGAATTGGATCACCTGCTTTAACAGCAAGAGGAATGAAAGAGCAAGAGTTTGAATTAATTGCAAACAAAATTGCTGATATTTTAGACGATATTGAGAACACTGAATTACAAGCAAGTATTAAGGCTGAACTTAAAGATTTAGCTAATAACTTTGTTATTTACACTCAGTCTACTTACTAAATTTTGATAAATAAGGATCAATTATGGAAATTAAAGGCGATGATTTTTTAAAAAAAATCCAAGTACATCAAGAAAGAGAAGAGTTAGAACAAAAACTAAATGAACTAGAAGAAGTTGAAAACCATATCGGGCAGTCAACTTCACCTGATTTTAATAACACTCCTCCTAAATCTCCAAGAGTCAATGAAGACCCAAGTGAGCAAGAACTAGATAATATAATGCTTCAATCTTCAAAATCAAATGAAGAAAACAAGAAAAGATATCTAATCTTAGGTTTAGTATTGGTTGTTGTATTTTTATTAACTATTATTGTTATTCGCCTTTTAACAGATAGTCCAAAAGAAGATCCTTTTACATCAAATCAAACAGAAACACAATTAGCTCAAACAGGTGAAGATGCAAATATTGAAGAAAACTTTCAAAAAATCATGAATGATAGAGTTAAAAAAAGTAATGATGATGAAGAAATAATCTCAGAAGAAAAACTAAATGAGATTAAACAAAGTGTAATTCAAGAAGAAGAACCTAAAAAAGAAGCTTCAATTGAAGAGAGTGATTTAGATGCTACAATTGCTAAAATTAAAGAGCAAAAGAAAAAAGAAGTAGAAGAGAAAAAAGAAGAAGTTAAAAAAGAAATAAAAAAAGAAGAACCTAAAGTTACAAAACAAGAACCTAAGAAAACTGTTAAACAATTGATTCAAAACACTTCAGATGCAGCTCCAAAAGGATATTTTGTACAAATTGGTGCCTTTAGTAAAACACCAAGTGCAAGCTATATAAATAAAATAAGAGATGCAAACTTAAAATATAAAATATATAAAGTTGAAGTAAAAGGAAAAATGTACAATAAAGTACTTATAGGACCATATTCTTCTAGAGCAACAGCTAAGCAGAATATAGATGATATAAAGAAAAAACTGAACCTAAGCGGTGCTTATGTTCTTAAATTTTAGACTGGAAGATTAATGAATTTTTATAGTAAAGAACTATTTTTAGACCAATTTACACCTGTTTCAATTTATGAAAAGATAAAAGCTTTATATACAAATGAAGTAACTTTTCTTTTTGAAAGTACTATCAATTCAAGTGATGGGAACTACTCATTTATTGTAATTGGAGCAAGAGAAAGAGTTTGGTATGAAAATGGTATTTGTTACTTTAAAAATGAAGAGGGAATTACAAAAGAAGTCGACTCTAACCCTTTAAAATTTTTACAAAAATATTATAAAGATTTTGACAAAGATTTTTATAAACAAAAAGCACAAGAGCTTGGTATTGGTTTTGTAGATGGATTTATTGGGAATATTGGCTATGATATTGGTAAAGAGTTTGAGCCAACACTTAAAAAATCAATGAACTCTTTGGAAGACCAGTTAAATATCCCTGATTTAGATTTAATTAGACCAAATATAATTTTAGGTTTTTCACATAAAACATCTAAACTAATTATGTTAACTTCTATTGACTCATTAAAAAATGAGCTTGAAAAAATAGAAAAAGAGCTTTATACTCCTTATGTATATCAAGCCCCTAAAAAAGCTGAAATTTTAGATGAAGGTAAGTTTAATTTCACAAAAGAACAATTTTTTGATATGGTTGCTCGTTCAAAAGAAATGATTAGATCAGGGGATGTATTCCAAATTCTGATGTCAAATCGATTTATCCAAAAAGCAAAGGTTGATAACTTAAGTTTTTATAGATCTCTTCGAAGTAAAAACCCAAGTCCTTATTTAATTTTCCTAGAGTATGAAAACTTTTGTATCGCAGGAAGTTCACCTGAGGTTATGGTAAAACTAGTTGATGGACACTTGCTTTTAAGACCAATTGCAGGAACAAGAAAAAGAGGTAAGACTTTAGAAAAAGACTTACAAATGGAAAATGAGCTTAAAAATGATTCAAAAGAAAATGCTGAACATCTAATGCTTGTTGACCTTGGAAGAAATGATGTGGGAAGAGTTGCAAAAGCAGGAACTGTAAAAGTTACAGACTTAATGAGAATTGAAAAATACTCACATGTTATGCATATAGTATCTGATGTAGAAGCTGTTATTGATGATACAAAGTATGATATGTTTGATTTATTTATGGCTACTTTTACAGCAGGAACTATGACAGGAGCTCCAAAAATTAGGGCAATGGAATTAATCGCTCAATTTGAAGGTATCAAAAGAAACTTCTATTCAGGAAGTATTGGATACTTTGGATTTGATGGAAATATGGATAGTTGTATTACTATTAGAACAACAATGCTTACAGATGACACTGTAATTTTCCAAGCAGGTGCTGGTGTTGTAGCTGATTCTATTCCAGAAGATGAATATCTAGAAGTTCACAACAAACTTGCTGCAAATATAGCAACACTAAAAGACTTATCTTAATAAATCAAACTTTTATTCTCTTCTTTATTTAATATTGGATATGATTTCATCATTGAAATAATCCAATATTAAAGGACCTACTTTGTTACTTGGCGTAAATATAGACCACATTGCTGTTTTAAGAGAAGCTAGAAAAATCAACGACCCAAACCCACTAGATGCTGTAAGTATTTGTAAGCTTTCAGGAGCTGATCAAATCACTATACACTTAAGAGAAGATAGACGTCATATACATGATAATGATGCAAAAGTAATAATTGAACAATCTGCACTTCCTGTAAATTTAGAGTGTGCAATTGATGAAGATATTATAGATATTGTTTGTAAATTGAAACCTGCACGTGCTACCTTAGTACCTGAAAAAAGAGAAGAAGTTACGACTGAGGGTGGACTTGACTTAAAAGGTTCATATAAAAAACTTCAAAAAGCTATTAAAAAACTTCATGCAAATGAAATTGAAGTTTCTCTTTTTATTGACCCAAATAAAGAAGCAATTGAATTATCAAAAAAACTAAATGTTGAGTGGATTGAACTTCACACAGGTTCTTTTGCAAATATCTACGCAATGCTTAATACAAATCTTAGAAATACACACCATAGTATTAAAGAGTTAGAATTAAGTAAAAAAGAGTTAAACATAAAACTTCAAAACTCTATTGGTGAGTTAAAAAAAGCTAGTAAATTAGCAATAAAAAATGATTTGAAAGTTGCAGCAGGGCATGGACTCAATTATCAAAATGTAATTTTAGTTTCAAATATTCAAGGAATTGAAGAGCTTAATATCGGACAAAGTATTATTGCAAGATCTGTATTTACAGGCTTAAAAGATGCAATTATTGAAATGAAAAACTTAATAAAATAAGGTAAAAAATGAAACCTAAAATAGCAATAAGTATTGGTGATTTAAATGGTATTGGTATTGAAATAGCACTAAGAACACATGAAAAAATATCACAATACTGTAATCCAATATACTGTATAAGTAACAAAATGCTTAAACGTGCAGCAAATGAACTAAAACTTGAAATTCCTCAAGACTTTATAACTACTAAAGTTAAAGGTGAACATGAAATAAAAGCAGGAGTTGTTACTAGAAAAGCAGGTAAATACTCATTTGATTCATTTATGGAAGCCATTACTTTAGCTGATAAAGGTGAAGTTGATGCTGTTTGTACTCTTCCTATTAACAAAGAGTCATGGAGTAAAGCAGATATAAAATATAAAGGTCACACAGAAGTTCTAAGAGACTACTTTGGGAAAAATGCAATTATGATGCTTGGATGTAAAAAAATGTTTGTAGGGCTTTTTACAGAACATATCCCCTTAAGAAAAGTGGCTAAAAAAGTAAATGAAGAGGATTTGACTCAATTTTTAATAGACTTTTATAAAAATGTAAAAGCCAAAAATATTGGCGTTTTAGGTCTTAATCCCCATGCAAGTGACAATGGTGTTTTAGGGGAAGAAGAAGTACAAATATTCAAAGCCATTAAAAATGCAAATAAAATTTTAGAAAAAGATATTTTCAAAGGGCCATTAGTTCCTGATACTGCGTTTTCACCAATGTCTAGAAAAAGCTATACATACTTTGTAGCCATGTATCATGACCAAGGCTTAGCACCACTAAAAGCTTTATATTTTGATCAAAGTATAAATGTAAGTTTAAATCTTCCAATTATAAGAACTTCTGTTGATCATGGAACAGCATTTAATATTGCGTATAAAAATCAAAAACTTAATACAAAAAGTTATATAAATGCAATTAAAGAGGCTGTTTCTCTACTAAATAATAAGTAGCAAATGAAAACACTAGAAGCCTGCTATGAAATTAATTTTTCTAAAATTAATTTCATTGAGAGAAAAATAAGAGTAACCCACCCAAAAACAGTAGTAAAAGGTGCTTCAAAAGTAGGCAAAAGCTTTTTAATATATGATTATCTATCAAATTTTAAAACTAATGAATATATTTATATAGACTTAACTGATCCAAGAAATGATATAGAGGAAGTAAAACTACATCTAGATGATTTTTTAAGAGAAAAGAAAATCAAAGTTTTAGTAATTGAGAGTTTTGATTTTAGTTTCGAAATCCCATATTGTGAAAGCATAATAATTAGCTCAAATATAGATAAGAAACTAAAAGGCTTTAGAGATATTACAGTACTTCCTTTGGATTTTGAAGAGTACTTACTTCATGATAAAAGATACCAAAACACAACTCAAAGTTTTAATAACTTCTTAAAATATGGTAATTTACCAGAAGTTTTAAACTTTGAAGAGCACAGGAAGATACAAAGACTGCAAGAAGTTATAAAACTTCAAGCAAAAGATAATACACATTTTGAGATTTTAAATATTTTATTTGAAAATGTAGATGAAAAGAAATCTTTATATCAATTATTTAACACTTTAAAAACTAAAATAAAAATATCAAAAGATAAGTTTTATAATACTTGTAAAAATTTAGAGCATGAAAATACAATATATTTTCTTCCTAAATTCAATCAAGAAAAAGCAACAAAAAAAATCTACTCATATAATCACTCTTTTTTAAATATAATAAGTCATAATAAAAAGTTTAAAAATGAGTTTGCAAATATGATTTTCTTAGAATTAATACATAAAAATAAAGAAATTTACTACTTAGATTATATTGATTTTTATATCAAAGATACCAGTCAAGCAATAGTTGCTATTCCTTTTTTTAATACTTTTTTAATGAATTCAACTTTAAAGAAAATATATAAAAATATGAGTGAACATAATATTGAAGAACTTTTTATTATAACTATTTCAAATACTGAGATAATTAAGCATAAAAAATACAAAATAAATGTACTTCCCTTTTATGAATGGGCTTTAAGTTAAGCTATTGTTAATCAAATATTAATCTAAACTTAGATATAATCGCAAAATTGTAAAGGAACATAGATGAATAAAAGAGTACTTGTAAAATTTTCCGGAGAAGCATTAGCTGGTGCTGAAGGTTATGGTATAGATACTAAAATCCTAGACTATATCGCAAATGAAATTAAAGAGCTAGTTGATAACGGTATTGAAGTTGGTATTGTTATTGGTGGAGGAAACATCATTAGAGGTGTTACTGCTGCTGCTGATGGTGTTATCAAAAGAACTAGTGCAGATTATATGGGTATGTTAGGAACTGTTATAAATGGTGTTGCAATGCAAGAAGCATTAGAGCACAAGGGTTTAAGTGCTAGATTACAAACTGCAATTAAAATGGAACAATTAGCTGAACCATTTATTGTAAGAAAAGCAATGAGACACTTAGAAAAAGGCAGAGTTGTAATATTTAGTGCGGGAACTGGTAACCCATACTTTACAACTGATACAGCTGCAACTTTAAGAGCTACAGAGATTGGTGCATCTATGCTAATCAAAGCTACTAAAGTTGACGGAGTATATGATAAAGATCCAATGAAATTTGATGATGCTATTAAGCTTGATACAATTTCATATGATAGAGCTTTAGAAGATCATATCAAAGTTATGGATGACACTGCAATTGCACTTGCAAAAGATAACAAGCTTCCAATTGTTGTTGCAAACATGAATGAAAAAAGCAATTTACTAAACATCGTAAATGGTGATTACAGTAAATGTTCAATTGTTAAATAGAAAAAAAGGATTTTCAATGATGAGATTAGAAGAGAGAATGACAAAAGCCTTAAAGCAAGTAAATAATGACAGATACATCTTAGCTATTGCTGTTGGTCAAAGAGCTGATGAATTAAGTAAAGGTGCTAAACCACTATTAGAACAAAATACACAAAACATGAAATATACTGATATTGCAATTGATGAAATTGCAAATGGTTTTTTAAAAATTGATGGTTTTGTAGAAGAAGAGTAGTTATAAAAGCTTAAAGCTTTTATAACTTAGTTGGTGATCATGGATCCATTTATTACAAAAATTCAAAATATTAATACTATTGAAGATGCATTAGCAGAACTTCACAATCAAACAGAACTTTCCCCTAAACTACAAGATTTAATCAACTTTATTATAAAGGCTCATGAGGGTCAGTTTAGAAAAAGCGGTGAACCATATAGCGTGCACCCTATTCTAGTAGCTTGTATTACCGCACACTTCTCACAAGAAGAAGCTATTATAGCAACTGCCTTACTTCATGACGTTGTTGAAGATACACATTTTTCCCTTGACTATGTAAAAGAAGAATGGGGAAGTGATATTGCTCATATGGTTGATGGATTAACTAAGATTGTAGAAATCAGAGAAACTGAGTTTGTACCATCAAATAACACCAATGACTCAAAACTTATATCCTCAGCTTTAACATTTAGAAAGATGCTTATAGCATCAATCGATGATGTAAGAGTTTTAGTAGTTAAACTTTGTGATAGACTTCACAATATGCTAACACTTTCAGCACTTCCTGCTAATAAGCAAAAAAGAATTGCCGAAGAGACATTAGTAGTTTATGTACCAATTGCAAATAGACTTGGTATTTCTACACTAAAAAATGCACTTGAAGATTTAGCATTTTATTATATCTATCCAAATGAGTATAAAAAAATTGATCAATTTTTAGAAGAACAACAACATGCAATGCAGTTGAACTTCAATAATTTTATATCAACAACAACTAAACTTTTAGAGAAAAATGGCTTTGATCCTGATAAATTTAAAATTTACAGTAGAGTTAAGCACCATTACTCTATATACTTAAAAATGCAAAGAAAAGGTATCTCTATAGATGAAGTGCTTGACTTATTTGCTATTAGGATTTTAGTTGAAGATGATATTGCTTGTTATAAGGCTTTAGGATTTATACATTTAGAGTTTAAGCCTTTAATTTCGAGGTTTAAAGATTATGTAGCAACACCAAAAGAGAATGGTTATCAAACTATTCATACAACTGTTTTTTCAAATTCAAAGATTTATGAAATACAAATTAGATCTTTTGAGATGAATAAAATTGCAGAGTTTGGTATTGCTGCTCATTGGAAATATAAATCAGGTGAAAAAAATACAACAAATCTAAACTGGCTTAAGTCTTTAGAATTCACAAATGATAATATTGAAGAGTTTTATCAAGATACAAAAAATGAGCTACATGGTGAAGATATGGTGGTTTACTCTCCAAAAGGTGAAACATTTAATCTTCCAACAGGCTCAACTGCTTATGATTTTGCCTTTGCTATTCATAGTGATATTGGTAAAAAAGCAACAGCTTGTTATATCAATAAAATCAAAAAACCTTTATTAACAGAACTTAAAAGCACTGATATTGTTTCAATTGAAACAGGAGATAAAGAAATAGCAAGATGTACTTGGTATGATATGGTAAAAACATCAAGAGCAAAAAAACAAATCAAGTTTTTATGTACTCACAGAAAAAGAGAAATTGATGAAATGTCAGGAAAAAATATTATTGATACTATTTTTTCGAGATACCATAATGAAGTATCAAAAAAATATCCATATGAAGCACCATATAAAGTACCTGAAATTCTTGAATACTTTAAATATGTAAAACAAACAGTTGAAAAAAGTATTGTAAAAGATAAGGGTTTAGTTACAAGATTTAAAATCTTAACTAGTAAGGTAAAAGAGTATAAATTTGATAATGTATTAATATATTCAAATTTTAGTATTAATTCTGTATCATTTGACCATTGTTGTCACCCTAAATTTGGTGATGACATTGTTGCATTTAGAAATGGCAATGAAGCAATTTTACACCATAAGATGTGTGATAAAGCATATGAAAAAATAAAACAAAAACATCAAATGCTATTTTGTAAATGGACAAGAGATACTTTATATCAATATAAAATGCTTGTAAGCCTTCCTAATACTAAAGGAGAGTTAGCAAGACTACTTACTTATATGAGCCAATATGAAGGTTATATACTATCAGTGGATTATGGTAGACAAAAGCACTCATATAGACAGTATTGTGATATAGAGTTTGAAATTAATAAAGCAAATATCGATGAAGTTAGAAAAATAATAGAGAAAAAAGTAAAAGTAATAGAGTTTTTTTCAAAAAAAGACGCATATAAAAATTAAGTAAAGGATAAGAGAAGTTAATGGAACAGAAAATACAAGAAGCATTAGCAGAGATAAACAGAGGTACTGCTGAAATAATTGATAATGAAAGAATTGAAAAGCTTGTAAGAAGATATTTTGAAACAGGTGAAAACTTCTATGTAAAAGCTGGATTTGATCCAACTGCTCCTGATTTACATTTAGGACATACAGTTCTAATTCAAAAAATGGCAACGTTCCAAAAATTTGGAGGAATTGTACAATTTCTTATTGGAGACTTTACAGCTAGTATTGGAGATCCAACAGGAAAAAGTGAAACAAGAAAAGTTTTAAGTAATGAACAAGTTCTAAAAAATGCAGAAACATATAAAGAACAAGTATTCAAAATTTTAGATCAAGATAAAACAGAAGTAATGTTTAACTCTAAATGGTTAAATGAATTAGGAACAGCTGGAATTATAAATCTTGCATCAAATTTAACAGTTGCAAGAATGCTTGAAAGAGATGATTTTTCTAAAAGATATGCTTCAAATACTCCAATTGCAGTAAGTGAATTTACATACCCGCTACTACAAGGATATGACTCAGTTGCAATGAATACAGATATTGAAATGGGTGGAACTGACCAAAAGTTTAATTTACTTATGGGAAGAACACTTCAAAAAGCATATAACTGTAAAAAACAGCAAGCTGTACTTATGATGCCTATTTTAGAAGGTTTAGACGGAGTACAAAAGATGTCTAAATCATTAGGTAATTATATTGGTGTAACTGATGAAGCATTTGATATGTTTGGTAAAGTATTATCAATTTCTGATGAATTAATGTGGAGATATTTTGAGCTTTTATCTTCTAAATCTTTAAAAGAAATAGAAGAGTTAAAAACAGCAGTAGAAAATAAAGAAGTTCATCCTAAAGATGCAAAAGATACTTTAGCTATGGAAATTGTTGATAGATACCATGGAGCTGGTGCTGGAGAGAGAGCAAAAGAAGAGTTCAAAAAAGTATTTGCTAAAAAAGATATTCCAACTGAAATGGATGAATATACTTTTGAAGAAAATTCTTGGATTTGTCAAGTATTAGTTGATTCTAACCTTGTAAATTCTACATCACAAGCAAGAAGAGATATAAAAGCTGGTGCTGTTAAAATAAATCAACAAAAAGTAACAGATGATAAACTAAATTTAGTAAACGGTGAGTATATTTTACAAAAAGGTAAAAAGAATTTCGCTAAGATATTAATAAAATAAATAAGGGCTAATTTTGAGAATAGGAAAATATGAAATAAAGCACCCAATTATCCAAGGTGGAATGGGTGTAGGAATAAGTTGGGATCAATTAGCTGGTAATGTAAGTAAAGAAGGTGGATTAGGTGTTATTTCATCTGTAGGTACTGGTTACTACAGAAACAAAAGCGAAAATGTACAAGTAGTAATGAGAAAAGACAAACCTAAAGATGTAGCAAATTTTTATTCAAGAGATTCATTTTTTGAAATTGTTGAGAATGCAAGAAAAATTTGTGGTGATGCACCATTAGCATGTAATATTTTACATGCTTGTAATGACTATGGAAGAATGGTAAAAGATGCTTGTGAAGCAGGTATTAATATTATCATTACAGGGGCTGGTCTTCCTACTAATATGCCAGAATTTACGAAAGATTATCCAGATGTTGCCTTAGTTCCAATTGTATCAAGTGCAAGAGCTTTAAAGCTTATTTGTAAAAAATGGAAAAAATATAATAAAGTTCCAGATGCAATTATCGTTGAAGGTCCACTAAGTGGAGGACATCAAGGATTTAAATATGAAGATTGTTTCAAAGAAGAGTTCCAACTAGAAAATATTGTTGGGCCAGTTATTGAAGAATCTAAAAATTGGGGTGAAGATATTCCAATTATTGCAGCTGGTGGAGTATGGGACAAAAAAGATATTGAAAAATATCAAGCCTTAGGTTGTACTGGTGTACAAATGGCAACAAGATTTATAGGAACATATGAGTGTGATGCTCATGCAAACCTTAAAAATGTTCTTTTAAATGCAAAAGAAGAAGACATTAAATTAGGGAAATCACCTGTTGGATTACCAGCAAGATCTGTTAGAACTAATTTACAATTCTCTATGGAAAATAATACAGCTCCAAAAGTACAATGTATTTCAAACTGTGTAGCTCCTTGTAATAGAGGAGTTGAAGCAAAAGCAGTTGGTTATTGTATTGCAGATAGATTAGGTGCTGCTTATAATGGAGATGAAGATACAGGATTATTCTTTACAGGTGCAAATGGTTATAGAATAAATAAAATCATAACTGTAAAAGAGCTAATTGAAAAACTTACAAAAGGAGAATAAAAATTTTAAAAAAATTTTTTATTCTTAACCTTTTACTAATAACATTTACATTAAATGCTTTTAGTGATAGCTTAAAAGATGAGTACCATTCATCTAAAATGAGCTACCTAAAAGCAGTGCTTAAAAAAGATAATGAGCAAAAAAAACAAGCTTTACAAAAACTAATTATTTTAGGTGAAAAACTAAATAAAGATACAACTACTGATAAGAAAAAACTTGAAATTTTACTTCAAAAAGAAAATAAAACTTTAGGGAAAGAAGTATCAAAACCTAAAAAACAAACAAATACTAAAAATACACAAATACAAACTTCTACAAAAAATAAAATTGAATCTGTATATACAGTTGAAAACAATATAGTAATTAGCTATTCAAAAGAAGTTACAAAAGATGATGTGTTAAGATTTTTTGAATTAAAAAATGATTCTGCAACAAAAGATGTTTATGATTTAAAAGGAAACTTTCCTTTTGCACGAGATACTAAACTATCTATAAAAGGTGTTGATAAAGTTGTTGTAGGACAATTTAAAGCATACACTTTAAGAATTGTAATAGCAAATAAAAGAAATCTTAAGACTTCATATATGGTAGATAGAAAACAAATAATCATTTCAATTGATGACTTAACTGTAAAAAAGAAAGTAGAAACTAAACCAAATAAAAAAGTCATTAACCCATCTATAAAAGAGAATAATTTTATAGATACAAAAAACTCTATTAGAACACTTTATACTCAAGATAATAAAGTCATTGTAGAATTTAATAAAAACATATCTAAAAAAGATGTAAATTATGTTACTTACAAAAATAAAGGCTTTATAGATGAAGTATTTGATATCAAGGGTAAATTTAAGTTTGCCAAACCAATAAAACTTGAAATGAATGGTATTTATAAAATATCAGTAGGACAGGTAAAACCAAATACCTTAAGACTGAGACTTAGCAATAAAAAAGATTTAAAACTAATTTATGTTGTTAATAAAAGACAACTAGTTATAAAGATTTTAAATATTACTCCTACTTCAACATCAAAAGCTATTAATCCTCAATATAATATTTTTAAAGATAAGGTTATAGTAATTGATCCAGGACATGGAAAACATGATGTGGGAGCTATAGGACCTAACAAAAGATATGAGAAGGTAGTAACTTTAAAAGTTTCAAAGCAACTATACACAATGCTTAAAAAAAGAGGATACAAAGTTTATCTTACAAGACATAACGATAAATTTATAAAAGTGAGAAATAGAACTCTATTAGCAAATAAAAAGAATGCTGATATATTTATATCAATTCATGCAAATGCTATTGCTAAAAGTAGAGCAAATAAAGTATCAGGAATTGAAACTTTTTTCTTAAGTCCAGCAAGAAGTGAAAGAGCAAAAAGAGTTGCTGCAAAAGAAAATAGTGTAGATATTAGAAAGATGAGTAACTCTACAAAAGCTGCATTCTTAGAGTCACTAAATAGACCAAGAATTACAGCTTCTCATAAACTTGCTATTGATGTACAAGCAGGATTACTACAATCAGTTAAAAAAAGCTATAAAGGCGTTAATGACTCAGGAGTTAGAGAAGGACCATTTTGGGTTCTTGTAGGGGCTCAGATGCCCTCTATTTTAGTTGAGCTTGGATATATGTCTCATCCAATTGAAAGTAAAAGACTTTATAGTAGTAAATATCAAAAACTATTAGCAAAAGGTATTGCTAATGGAATAGACTCTTACTTTCTAAAAAATCCTTAATCTCATTTATAAGTTTAGATTGTTTTTTCTTTAAAGGTGGTAATTCATCAAGTGAAAAAAACTTAACCTTTGAATTTTCCCAAGATAGATAATTTGTTTTTAGAGTATAATTAACAAATTTACTTTGTAAGCCTTCGATATTATTGGCATTTACCAACCAAACTCCAACATCTTTTTCTAAATTGATTTGTTCAAAATAGTCCTCAAAAATACCTATTTCAATATCTATAGAACTTTCTTCAAAAAACTCTCTTTTAGCGCACTCAAAAGCAGTTTCTTCTTTAAGTTTCATACCCTTTAAACAACCCCATTTTTCCCTGCTCATTACTGATTTACATAATAAGATTTTAATATCGTCTTTTTCTACTAAATATGGAACAACTCCATATGCTTTTGCATGTGATTTCATCTAAACCAAACCTTTTTATGAATTCATTTTTCTATTATAAATATAAAGTGCACTTAAGAGCCATACTATCATTGGAAGTAAAATAGATACTTCTGGAGTCACTATACCACCATTAGTAAATTTAAATAGCATAAAGAATATTCCCCAAACCACTAATGTTCCAAAAACAGAAGAAGAAACAAATCTTCCCATATTAAAAAACCGACTATTTAAAGAAGCATAAGCAAATGTAAGTAAAATAATAGGAACAACAAAAAACGGAACTACTATTTGATTATATAAAGCTCCTCTTATCTTATCTGTATTTATTCCTTGATTTGACAATAGTATTAAAGCTGATACTGCATCAAAAATAGAAAAGTTTGATTTTGATTCATATACATTATCTAAAATTTTAGGTCTAAAACCTTCTAAAGTATGTAAAAATTTCTCATACTTTACATCTAACTTAGCATCATTTTGTTCTAGATTTGATGGTTTAGTAATGATTTTTGCATCTACTACATACCATCTATCATTTTGAAAATAAGCATCTTTTGCAATTATTGTTTGAGTAATATCATCATTCTTTACTTTATAAATATGAATATTTTCAGCTTTTTTTTCCAAAGGTAATAATTTTTCAAAATATATATAATTATCATTATATTTTAAAAAAATATCTGACTTGGTATTTGTAAAATACTCTCCTTTTGCTATCTTTCTTTTTTGATCATAAGAATAAGCCAAAGGTGTGGCTTGTAATAAAACCAATAGTGCAATTAAGAATAATGATACTTTAACAACTGGTGCATAGATTTTGCTACTTGCACTTCCTACAGCATTAAAAGCAACTAGTTCATTATTTTTAATAAATAAAACTAAAGTAATAATCCATCCAAAAATAATAGATAATGGCAATGCAAGCGTTAATGTAAAAAAAGCATTATATAGAATATATAAAAGCTGTAAGTTAGCTGAGTTTGGCAAGTCTTTAAAGTTTTGTAAAAAATCAATCCCTACGAAAAAAAGTTCCAAGGAGATTAAAACAATGATAAAATTTAGTAAGTATTTCTTTAAAATATATTTAGTTAATATGCTCATCTTATTTCAATGTAAATTTAGATTTTACTTGAGCGATGTCTTCCCCACTTTTAAGTGCTTCAATCGCTTTAATAGTATGAGGTATTATATCTTGTAGTTTATTTAATTCTTCTTTTGAAAAGTTATCTAATACATAATTTACAACTTCACTTTTATTTGCAGGTTTACCAATACCTATTCTAATTCTTATATAATCTTTTCCAATATGTGAATCTAATGATCTTAGACCATTATGTCCACCATGACCTCCACCTATTTTGAACTTAACAGTTCCAAAAGGTAAATCTAAATCATCATGAATAACAATAATATCTTCTAAGTCTATTTTATAATACTCTTTAATAGCATGAACTGCTAATCCTGAGTTATTCATATAAGTTGTAGGTTTTGAATATAGGCTATAGCCTGATTTTAAAAGTGTAGAATGAAAATTTGATTTGTTTATATTTGCAGTTGTAAGACCTTTAGTTATCTCATCGATAACTAAAAAGCCTACATTATGTCGTGTCAATTGGTATTTTTCACCAATATTTCCAAGACCAACTATTAAGTTCATAAATCTAAAATTACTTAGCTTTAATTATACCAACAACTGGAACTCTTGGGTCTAAGTGACAAGTAACATTTTCTGGTAACTCTAAATCTCTAATTAAGATGTTGTTTCCAACGTCTAAATCAGTTACATCTAAAGTAAAGTTTTGTGGTAAATCTTCAATTGTACATTTTACAGGAACTCTTTTAGTGTGAACCATTAAAAGACCTTTGTTTTTAATACCTTTTGCAAGACCTGTTGCAATTACAGGAACTTTATAAGCGGCTTTAACACCTGCTTGTGCTACCATTAAATCAACGTGTAATAAATCAGAAGTGATTGGACATCTTTGGTACTCTTGAACTACTACTTTAATCTCTTTATCTCCAACTTTTACATCAAATGCTAAACTATCTTTATTTTTCATAAATCTAATGAAGTCATTTCTTTTGAATGCTGCTGAAATATTCTCTAAACCTTTTCCGTAGATGTTTGCAATTAAGAAACCTTCTCTTCTTAAAGTTTTTGTTGCTTGTTTTGTCATACTATCTCTTACGATACCCTCTAACATAAACGATCCTTGTTTTAAATTTGAAGCGCGATTCTACCTGAAACTAACTTTAAGTTTGTTTAAGTTTTAGATATTTATAAGTTTAACTTTTTGTAATCGATTTTTAGATAATATATCTCATTAAAATTAACAAATAATAAGGGTTAAACTCCATGACAGTAATAGACGGGAAAGCATTATCTGCGAAAATCAAAGAAGAAGTAAGAGTTGAAGTTGAAGAACTTAAAAATAAAGAAGGAATAACACCAGGTTTAGCTGTAGTACTAGTTGGTGACGATGCTGCAAGTGCAACTTATGTAAATAGTAAACATAAAGCTTGTGAAAATGCTGGAATTTATTCAGTTGTTCATACTAAACCATCATCTACAACTCAAGAAGAGTTATTAGAGTTAATTGATGAGATGAATAATGATTCTAAACTTGATGGTATTTTAGTTCAATTACCACTTCCAAAGCATATTGATACAACTACTGTATTAGAAGCAATTAATCCATTTAAAGATGTAGATGGTTTCCATCCATATAATGTAGGAAGAATGGTTTCAAATTTAGATTCATTTATACCTGCAACACCTTTTGGTGTAATGAGAATGTTTGAGGAAAACAACATAGAATTAAGCGGTAAAAATTGTGTTGTTATTGGTTCATCTGATATTGTTGGTAAACCAATGGCTTCTTTACTTACAAATGCAAAAGCAACTGTAACAGTATGTAACTCAAGAACAAAAGATTTATCAGCTCACACAAAAGCTGCTGATATTGTAATCATTGCAGTTGGTGTTCCGCACTTACTTAAAGGTGATATGTTAAAAGATGGTGCTGTTGTTATTGATGTTGGAATTAATAGACTTGATACAGGTAAACTAACAGGTGATGCTGACTTTGAAGATTGTAAAGAAAAATGTTCATTTATTACACCCGTACCTGGTGGAGTTGGACCAATGACTATTGGTATGCTACTTAAAAATACTCTTAAAGCTGCAAAATTAAGAGATAAAAGAGAAGGTACAAATGCTTAGAAAAATTTATGACTGGTCCTCTTCATGGACTGGTACAATTGTAATAGTACTATCAATTATTTTCTTTGTAGCGCAAGCTTTTGTAATTCCTAGTGGTTCAATGAAAAACACTTTATTAATTGGAGATATGCTTTTTGTAAAAAAATTTTCTTATGGAATAGCAACACCTAGAATTCCTTGGATTGAAGTGAAAGTTTTACCTGACTTTAATGACAATGGACACTTAATAGAAGGTGATAGACCACAAAGAGGTGATATTGTTGTATTTAGATACCCTAAAAATGAAAAGATTCACTATGTAAAAAGAGCTGTTGCTACTGGTGGAGATATTATCGCTATTCAAAAGAAAAATCTTCTTTTACACCCTAAAGAAGGAAATGAATTTGTAAAAGCAAACTATCCAAAAGAGAGTATCATAGAAGTTGGTGATAGATTATGGGTTATAAATCCATATAAAAAAGATCATCCAGGAATTCACACAGACCCAAGTGTTGTAAATAATGGTTTAAACCCAAGTGAACTATTTAATATGATGCCTATAAAAATCCCAGAAGATGAAACTTTTATGATGGGTGATAATAGAGACCATTCAAATGACTCAAGGTTTTGGGGAACAGTTCCATACAAATATATAGTTGGTAAGCCATGGTTTATTTACTTTTCTTGGGATGACAACTACGAAATTAGATGGGATAGAATGTTTAAATCTATTGAAACAATAGAAGAAGATATGGAAAATAAAGAGTTTAAAATAGAACATAAAGAAGGAATTTATTAATGAAGTATTTTATTGGAGCTGACCATGCTGGTATTGATATTAAAGCTTACGTAAAAGAGTTGTTTGAAAAAAGAGGTCATGAAGTTATTGATTTAGGACCTAACAGTAAAGATAGAGTTGACTATCCTGATTTTGCTGCAAAAGTATGTGAAAATGTTTTAGAAAATGAAGGAAGCAAAGGTATTTTGATTTGTGGTTCTGGAATTGGTATGAGTATGGCTGCAAATAAATTTGATGGTATTAGAGCTGCACTTTGTCACAATGAATACTCAGCTCAAATGGCAAGAGAACATAATGATGCAAATGTTATTTGTTTAGGTGAAAGAGTATCTGGCTATGGTATGGTTGAAGCTATAGTTGAAGCATGGAATGAAGCCTCTTTTGAAGGTGGAAGACACGAAGGAAGAGTTGAAAAAATCAATGCTTTAGGAAAAACAGGTTCTTGTAGAGCATAAAACTAAAATAAAAAAGGATTTTTAATGAGAGAGCCTTGGGAAATATACCTAATGATGTTTATCGTTGTAGCCTTAATACTACTAGGGAAAAAAATGATGTTTTTTGGTGATGATAAAAATGACCCAAAAAATAAAAACAAATAACTTAAAAATTCTACATAATTTGAAAGCTTATATTAAATAAGCTTTCAAACTTATTCTTTAACTATTAAAAACTGTATTTTAAATTTGCGTAAAAATATCTGCCTGGATCATTTAATAATTCTGTTTGTCCTAAACCTATATACTTAATATCATTATAAGTATTTGTTGATGTATACGTTTTATCAAAAATATTATCAATCCCTAATGTAAAGCCAATATTTTTAGTAATATTATTACTATACTTTGTATTTACAACAGCATATCCACCTAAGGCTTGCTCACCATTATCTGAATCAAAACTATCCCAACTATCAACAGCTATAATTTCAGTTGTAAATTTAGCATTACCTTTTTCATAATTAACTGCGAAGTTTCCTTTAAGTGGTGCAATTTCAGCTAAATCTTTATCTGCAAAATCTCCATCTTTTTTACCTCTTTGATATGCAATACCATAATCAAAAGATAATTCATCACTTAAATAGTAAAAACCACTAATATCTAAACCATAAATTTTTGCATCAATATTTGTAAATGTTCCTGTATTATAAATATAATCTTCAAGTTTTGAATAAAATGCTTTTGTTCTAATATTAAAGTTTCCTATAGTCTTTTCAAATCCTAAATCTAATTCATAGTTTTTAGTTTGGTCTAAGTCATCATTTCCACTACCCGCATAATATAACTCTCTTGCATCAGGAACTCTTGAAGCTTTTCCTAATCCGGCAAAGTATTTAGTATTTTCATCTGTATTATAAGTAGCAAATATATTTGCATTTAAAGAAGTATATTTTTTATCATTACTTGTTGAACTTATAGTATCAATATCAGTATAATCATATCTTGAACCAAACTCTAAATCTAATTTACCAAATGTTTTTTGTATTTTTGCAAATAAAGCTTTATTTGTTGTATCAGTTGATGCTAAACTTGTAGATATAGATGTTGGAACAACTACACCAGTTGCAGCAACACTGGCAAACTTTTGTCCTTTCCAATTTCTTTGACTAGCATCTAAACCAAAAGTGTATAAAGTATCTGAAAACTCCATACTATTTTTAATTTTAAGTCCTTTAATTGAGCTTTTCATATGATTCGTCATATATTTGTCTCTCATCATCATGTTTGAATTTAAATCATAATTTCTTAATCTTGTACTCATTGGATGATCAACATTTGAATAATAATAATCTAAACTCAGCTCTTTAGAGTATTGTCCTAAATCTCTTTTTATATATCCAAAAGTATAAATATTTGAATCATCATAATCAGCATCCATTGGAGTATTTGGATATAGAACATTATCACTTCTATTTGCATTGTAAGATAGTTTTATTTCACTACTATCATCTATATTAAAAATAAGCTTTGTTAAAAGTGTCTTTTTTTCATATGCTTCTTCTTTATCATTTGAGTATTGGCTAAAACCTCCAACACCATTAGCTTTTTGTTGTTCTAAAAAGTCATTTCCATTTCCATCTTCATATTGGTCACTTTTTTCAGTTGAAGCAGAAACTAAAACTTTTACCTTATCATTTCCACCACTTATATTTGCACTTAGCTTTTGATATCCAAAGCTTCCTGCTCCTGCATTTATTTCACCTTTGAACTCTTTAGTTGGCTTTTTAGTATTTACTTTTACTTTACCACTTAATGTACCAAAGTTTTCAACATCATAAGGCCCTTCAATAACCTCAACGCTTTCTATGTTATTTGATAACACATGAGAAGTTGGTGGATCCATTCTATTTGGACATGCGCCATAGATTTTTGCATCATCAATCAAGATGTTAATATTGTCTTTCTTTTGACCTCTTAAAATAATATCATTAGCAATACCACTTCTTCTTACAATAGAGATTGATGGTATATTTTTTGTAAGAGATTCTGCTAAATCAGCACTTTTAATTTGCTCATTACTTACATCTTTTACTATCTTAGCATTTACTTTTTCTTGAACTTCTATTTTTTCAAGTTTAATAGTATCATTTGCACCTAAAATGCTCGCAGCGCATAAAAGTGAAATAGTAGTGATTTTTTTCATAATTTTCCTTGATAAACTTTTCTTGAATTATCTAATATAGGTGTTAATTTAATATTAATTATTAGTTAAATAAATGTTAAGTTTGGTGAAACTTTGTTATAATCCAAAGAAAAAAAGGATAGATATTGAGTAAAATCACCCTTGATGTAGATAAACAAAATTTAGATACTGTTTTGACAATTTTAAACAACCTAAAAGCAGGTTTAATAAACAATATAGATGTTGATCAAAAAGGTATATTAAATAAAATTCAAAATAAAAAAGCTGTAAAAAAACAAGCTGTTTTAGAAGATGAGTTTATATCAAAACCTACAAACTCAAAATATTTATCAAGAGATGCTTTTAAACAAAGATTGAATAATAAAAAAGGATAGAAATGCAAATTTTAATATTTTCATTACTTATTATTGCATTAATAATTTATGTGGTTTATAAGATAAAAAAGATATTTACAAAAAAAGAGTTAATTAGTTTTGTAAGTATAGTTGTTTTAGCTATAGGAGGATTATTTTATTTTAATCACTTACAAGAAAATAAACTGCCAAATGCTTTTAAAGCATACTATTTAGATGAAAGAGGTATTAAAATAGAGAAACTCTCTATTAATCAATCAAATATAGAAGTTTTAAGTAGTAGCAAACAAATCTATGATTTTATTTATATTATAAATAAAGATAGTAAAGAATTAGTTTGTGAGGCAAAAGACGTTGAAGCTCAAAGAATAGAAGATGAGTATGTTTTCAAAAACTTCAAAGAAGAGTGTAGATTAAAATAGTAGATAAATATCTACTATTTTAATAACTACTGAGGTTTAAAAGATGATTTTGTTTTACATACATGAGGGAAAAGACAATTATCACAATCAGGTTTAACTGCCTTACAAATATACCTTCCAAATAAAACCATTGCTTGATGGAAAATATGTAAATCATCCCCTTTTAATCTTTTTACTAAATCAGCTTCCGTTTGGTCAACATTTTTAGCATCGCTAAGACCTAATCTATGTGAAACTCTAAATACATGAGTATCAACAGCCATTAGATTAGCACCTTCAAACTCAATCATAAACACATTTGCAGTTTTATTTCCTACACCTGCTAATTTCATAAGTTCTTTTTGATTATGAGGAATTTCACCATCAAAATCTTCTAATACACTTTGTGCCATTTTGATTATGTTTTTTGATTTATTGTTAAAAAACGAACATGATTTTAGTAACTCTTTTACATCTTCTAAATTTGCAATAGCAAGTTCTTTTACACTTGGATACTTCTCAAAAAGTGCAGGTGTTATTATGTTTACCCTTTTATCAGTACATTGCGCTGATAAAATAATAGCTATCAATAACTCATAATCATTTTTGTAATCAAGTTCAGTAACAGCATCTGAGTATTTTTCAACAAATGCTTCTTTTATAATTTCTATATCTTTTTTTGTTGCTTTTTTCATATTTTCTTCACTTTATCAATTTCATCTCTTAATCTAATTGCTTCTTCAAAGTTTAAATCTTTTGCAGCTTTTTTCATTTGTTTATTTAACTCTATTAATATCTTCTTTCTCTCTGCGGCTGGCATTTTTTCCATTTTATCTTTTTTCCAAGCTAAATCATCATACTCTTCAAGTTTTAAATTTTGATCTAATCTTCTTTTTGTTGATGTTGGTGTAATGCCATGCTTTTTATTATGTGCTTCTTGAAGTTCTCTTCTTCTAGCTGTTTCATCAATTGCAAACTGCATTGAATTTGTTATTCTTTTTGCAAAAAGAATAACCCTACCATTTTGATTTCTTGCAGCTCTACCTATTGTTTGAATAAGAGAAGTTCTACTTCTTAAAAACCCTTCTTTATCTGCATCCAAAATAGCAACTAGTGAAGTCTCTGGAATATCAAGTCCTTCTCTTAGTAAGTTAATACCAATAAGTACATCAAATTCACCAAGCCTAAGCTCTCTAATAATTTGATTTCTTTCTATTGCATCAATTTCAGAGTGCATATATTTAACTTTTATTCCTAAATCAGAATAGTATGAAGCTAATTCTTCTGCCATTTTTTTAGTTAAAACTGTGATTAAAACTCTTTCATCTTTTTCAACTACTCTTTTAACCTCATCAAAAAGCTTTTCAACTTGATGTTCACTATCCATAATCTCTATTTTTGGGTCAAGTAAACCTGTAGGTCTAATAATCTGTTCAGCTACCACCGCACTTTTTTCAATTTCTAGTTCATTTGGTGTTGCAGATACAAATAAATATGAAGCTTTTCTACTTATAAATTCATCAAACTTTAAAGGTCTATTATCTAAAGCACTTGGTAATCTAAAACCATAATCAACTAAAACCTCTTTTCTTGATCTATCAGCAGCGTGCATTCCTCTAAACTGAGGAAGAGATACATGTGACTCATCAACTATTAGCAAAAACTCTTCATGCATTGATTCAAAATAGTTCATAAGTGAATATGGTGTTTCACCTGGCTTTTGACCTGTAAGGTGTCGTGCATAGTTTTCAATTCCCTTACACATACCCGTTCCCTCAATCATCTCTAAATCAAACTCAACTCTTTGTTTTAATCTTTGATGCTCAACTAATTTATCATTAGCTTTTAGATTAATAAGTCTTTCTTCTAATTCTTCTTCTATTTGCTTAACTGCTGTTGCTAACTTGTCATTTGATACAACAAAAGGGTTTACAGAATAGATAATAACCTCATCTAATTCTTTCACCTTATCATTTGTTAAATACTCATGTTTAGTAATCGTTTCAACTTCATCACCGAAAAACTCAACTCTAATAAATTCATCTTCATAATAAGCAGGGAATATATCAATAACATCTCCATTTACTCTAAAGTCTGATCTATCAAAGAATTTATCATTTCTTTTGTAACCCATTTCTACAAGTTTCAGTAGAAATTCTCTCTGAGAATATTCAAAGCCAACTTCAATTCTTTGAACCATTGCTTTATACTCTTCTGGATTACCTAAACCATAGTTAGCTGAAACAGATGCAATAACAATAACATCATCAAAGGATAAAAGAGAAGCTGTCGCACTAAGTCTTAATCTTTCAAGTTCAGCATTAATTGATGAATCTTTTTCAATAAATAAATCACTTCTTGGAATATAAGCTTCAGGTTGATAATAATCATAATAAGAGATAAAGTACTCAACATGATTGTTTGGGAAGAACTGCTTAAATTCAGAGTATAATTGAGCAGCTAAAGTTTTGTTATGAGTCATTATAAGTGTAGGCTTTTGAGTTTTCTCAATAACCTTTGCCATAGTGTAAGTTTTACCACTACCTGTTACACCTAGTAGTGTATTATATTGGTTTCCATCTTGGATACTTTTACTTAAAGCTTCTATTGCTTTTGGTTGATCTCCTGCAGGAGAGTATTCTGATTCTACTTTAAATTTTGCCATGGGCGATTATATCGAATTGAAGCTTTTTTAACTATTTTAGAAATCTCTTTTTATTTAGTATAAAAAAGAAAAGTATTGATATTTCTCTTCCTGAAAGAATCATATCTTTACAAAGTTCATCTTTACTTTTACTTATATCGACATCATATAAATACTTTTCTAAAATATCTTCTACTTTTAATAAAAATTCTTCTTTTTTCATTTCATATATAAAAGGATGAAAACTATCTTTACTAACTTCAACATTTAAATTATAATCCATTTTCAAAAGATATAAAAGTATAGATACTTGCCAAGTATGCCATTCAACTTTATTTAAACTATGTTCAGATCTATTTGCATAATCTACCGCTTTAAAAATATCAAATATTTTACTAGAAGCTTTTATCAATGTTAGAGTATTAAAATCTTGGATTTTTGAGGGAATTGGTAAATGTGATATTTCTATCTTTTCTTTTTCTTCTATATCATTTGTATCAATCTTAATTGAGTCTGAACATTTAGATTTATTATTAAAAATAAAATAAGTTACAATAAAAATTAATACTAAAATAAAAACAATAAAACCAAAGAACATTAAGTTCATAAAGGTTCTCCTTCAAATTTTTCATTTCTAAAAACTGTATATTTATTATCACAACATAAAGATGGAATATTCACATAAGTTTTATTATCTATGTTATAAGTCTTACCTTGATGATAATGACCTTCGATAATTATATCACTTTTATAGTTACTAATTCTTTTAATAGCTAGGGATTTGAAGTCCTTTATAAGATGACAGATGTTTTTTTCTAAAAGTGCATTATCTATTTTTTTAGAAATAATATTATTAAAGTCTATAAGATTTAAAAATTTTAGTAAAGGCCCATTTCTTATTATCTTACAGTATAAATCATAGTGCCAATTTATAAAATTATCCCCATGGGATAAAGCAATACTTTGCTCTTTATATTTTATTATTAATGGTTGTTTTTCTCTTTTTATTACCAATATATTTGGAAAAAGTTTTGCAAGATTATAGTCATGATTTCCTTCTAAATAAACTATTTGTATCTCCTTTGATAATTTATTTAAAATTTCTATTAATTCTTGGTTTTGCTTGATAAAATATTTACTTTCACCTGAAATAAAATCAAAATTATCGCCCATTAAAAAAAGTTGTTTTGTTTTTATTTCTTGATTTTCAAGTTTTTTAAGAAAGCTTTGGAAGTGCCTATTTTTTTTATTGAAGTGAGAATCAGCTACAAAAATAGCTGATTCTTCTAATTGTATATTATGGTACATATGCAATTTTAGGAATACCCTCACCCTCTTCAAAGCCACACATGATATTTGCATTTACCACAGCTTGAGATGAAGCTCCTCTAAGTAAGTTATCTATTGATGAGTTTATAAATAAAGCTTTTTTATTTCTATCAACAAAAATATCACAATAGTTTGTTCCTGCTGTTGATTTTAAATCAACAGGAGTTTCTCTAATTCTTACGAATTCACTATCATTATAGGCATTATTTAATATCTCTTTTACATCAACTTCCTCTTTTAGTGTTGCAAATACAGATACAATCATACCTCTTGTTACAGGCAATAAATAAGGTACAAAGTTGATTTGACAATCAACATCTTTTAAAAGTTTAACTTTTTCTTCTATTTCTGGCATATGTCTATGTTTAAATGGATTATAAGAGTGACAATTTTCATTTAAATGACCAAAGTGTGTAATCTCTTTTAAACCTTTACCTGCACCACTCATTCCTGTTTTTGCATCAATAAAGATTTGTGCATCTGCATCAATAACATCCATAAAAGGAAGAAGTGCTAAAAGTGCTGCTGTTGGGAAACATCCAGGGTTTGCTACTAAATTTGAAGCTTTTAGTTCTTCACCATAATACTCAGGTAATCCATAAACAGAATCTTTTATATGCTCTTTATCTTCATGAGGACAATAATGTTTTTCATATGTTTCTAAATCAAGTCTGTAATCAGCCGATAAATCAACTACTTTTACACCTAATTCTAAAAGTTCTTTTGCGAAAAACATAGAAGTTTTGTGAGGTAATGCTAAAAAAGCTAAATCAGCAACTTTTGAAACTTCTTTAGCATCAGCTTTACTCACTTCAATATCAATTACATCTTTTAAACAAGGATGTAAGTCTTGTACATTTTGCTCTCCTGTAGAGTTTGCAATATATGTGATGTTAAATTTAGGATGATTGATTAAAATTTTTACTAATTCTAAACCAGTGTAACCACTAGCTCCAATAATTGCTACATTCATTATAAACTAAACTCCTTGTAAAATACTTCTAAAATTTCAAAAGTTCTTGTAGTTCCTGGTAAAGTAGCAGTAACTTCATCACCCTCTTCTTTACCTAAAAGCTGTTTTGCTAAAGGAGAATTAAATGAGATAAGACCTTTTTCAGCACTTGACTCAACTCCACCTACAATTGCATATGTAAACTCTTCATCTGTTGCAGTATCAACTAATTTTACAGTTGATCCAAAACTTATTCTATCATGAGGAAGTGTTGAAGGATCAATAATCACTGCCTTTGAAATAACTGCACCTAATTCAGCAATTTGAGCATCAATTAGTGCTAGTTTATCTTTAGCTGCATGATATTCTGCATTTTCTTTTAGATCACCAAGTTGTCTTGCTTCATCTAATTCAATTACAGTATGAGGTCTTTCTTTAGATTTTAAAAAGTCTAATTCCCCTGTAATTTTTGCATATCCTGCATTTGTCATAGGTTCTTTTTCCATCAACATCTCCAATAAATTAATTTATGATATAATACCCAAAAATTTTAAAAGAGTAGATTATATGCAGTATGATAGAACTATAAAACTTTTTGGTCAAGATAAATTTGACAAATTTAAAGATGTAAACCTTATACTTTTAGGTGTTGGTGGAGTGGGAAGCTTTGCTTTAGATGCACTTTACAATACAGGGATAAAAAACATTACAATAGTTGATTTTGATACTTATGAAGAATCAAATATGAATAGACAAATGGGAAGCCATGGAAACATTGGTAGAGTTAAAGTAGATGCTTTAAAAGAAAAATATCCAGAAGTTACAGCAATTCATGCAAAAGTTACTCCTGAGTGGATTGACAATTTTGATTTTTCACAATATGATTATATATTAGATGCAATTGATGATGTAACACCAAAAGTTCATCTTATCAAAAGATACTACACAAAAGTAATTACTACAAGTGGTGGTGCTAAAAGAATAGATCCAAGTAAAATTGAATTTAAATCTATATGGGACACATACAATGACCCATTTATTAAGAAAATAAGAACACAACTTAAGAAAGAAGGCTTTAAAAGAAAATTTAAAGTAATATTTTCATCAGAAAACCCAAACTGTATAGAAAAAGGAAGCTTTGAGGGAGTAACAGGTTCTTTTGGTCTAATGATGGCATCGGTTGCAATGCAAAAGATTCTAAGAAAAATGGAAAAATAACTTAAAGTTACTTAAAGAATAAAAGATATATAATATTAGTATAACAAATAAAGGATTCTCATGAGTGGTATTAGTGGTAGTGTTGAGCAAATGACTCAAGGTCATTTACGAAACGTTCAACAATTAGCTGTTTTTTACACTGGTCATAATAATATTTATGCAATTAATATAGCAAAAGTAAAAGCTTTCATAATCAGAGATGAAGTTACTATTAATGATACACCAAAAGAGAGTGATGTAATTGCGGGTATTGCCACTATTAGAGGTGAACCTGTAACATTAATCAACCTTGATGTATGGTTAGGCCTTCCTGCTTTAGATATAAGTGAATATAAACTTATTATCTATTGTGAGTTTAATCATAAAAAAATTGGTTTCTTAGTAAAAGATATGCTTGATATTGTAGAAAAAACTACTGATCAATTAAGACACTCAGAAGAAACTAATGCAAGAATCACTTACACAACTTACGTAAAAGTTGATAATAATGATGAACTATGTACAGTATTTAATGCCGAACAACTATTAAGAGATGTGGGTTGGACTGATGATGGTGAAGATGATGTTAGAAAATATGTTGAAGATAAACTTGATGGCTCAAAACTTATCTTAGCAGCTGAAGATTCAGGTGTAGCAAGAGAAGTTTTAAATAAATTCTTTAAAAGAACAGGTGTGAGATTTGAAGTATACACAGATGGTACACAGCTTTTAAAAAGAATTGAAGAATTAGAGCCTAAAGATATTGGTATGGTTATTACTGATATTGAAATGCCTGGGACTGATGGTTTCCAAGTTGCTTCATTTATTAAAAATAATAGTAAATATGAACATATTCCTGTTATTGTAAACTCTTCAATGACAACTGATGCGGTAAGAGGAAAAATGAATCAAATTGGTGTTGATGGATTTGTTGGTAAAACTGATATTCAATCACTTTACGATATGACAAAAAGATTCTTATAAAAAAAGCAATAAGTTAAAACTCATTGCTTTTTATTCTATATTTTAGTTAGCTTCTTACTTAGAAGCTAACCACTTTTTAAACTCTTCTATTTGATAAACAGTTTGTTTTGTTGATGTTCCACCTAATGAAGTTCTAGCATTCATAGAGTTTCTTAAATCTAAATACATTACTATTTCTTCACTAATATCTTTTAATTCATCATTTGAGCTTCTAATCTCATCAATTGTTAATTCACTAATATCTTTATTTAAAGAATTAGCTTGAGCAACCACATCTTTTGTAATATAATAAGCTGTTCTAAATGCCATATTTTGTTTTTGTACTAAATAATCAGCTAAATCCGTAGCACTTAAGTGACCTATTTTACAAGCATTTTCCATTTTATCTACATTTACAATCATAGTTTTAATAACTTCTGTTAAAATTTTAAGTGAGATTTCTATAGTTTTAACAGAATCAAAAACACCCTCTTTATCTTCTTGAGTATCTTTATTATATGCTAATGGTAAACCTTTCATTACTGTAAGAAGTGAGATTAAGTTTCCATAAACTCTTCCTGTTTTACCTCTTAATAATTCAGGTACATCAGGGTTTTTCTTTTGAGGCATAATAGATGAAGTTGTAGCATACTCATCTGACATTCTTACAAATTGGAATTCATAAGAAGACCAAGTAATTAACTCTTCTGAGATTCTACTAATATGCATCATAGAAGTTGAAATATTAAATAAAATTTCTAGTGCAAAATCTCTATCTGATACAGTATCCATAGCATGAGCTGTAGGTGCAGTAAAACCAAGTTTTTGGCAAGTTGAATTTCTATCTATATTATGAGGAGTTCCAGCAAGTGCTGCACTTCCAAGTGGTGAATAATTATTTCTCTCATACGAGCTTTCAAATCTCTCTAAATCTCTTTTAAACATATTTGCATACGCTAACATATGATAAGCAAAGTTTAAAGGTTGTGCGTGTTGTAAGTGAGTCATTCCAGGAATTAATGTTTCAGTATGTTTTGAAGCTACATCTACAAAAACTTCAACTAATTGTTTTAATTGATCTTTAATACTTAAAGATTTTTCTTGTACATAAAGTCTAAAGTCTGTTGCAACTTGGTCGTTTCTACTTCTAGCTGTATGAAGTTTTTTACCAGGCTCACCTATGATTTCTGTAAGTCTTGACTCAACTGCCATATGAATATCTTCTGTAGCTAATGTAAATTCAAATTTACCTGATTCTATTTCTTCTTTTACTTGAAGTAAACCATTTTCAATAGCTTCTTGTTCTTCTTTTGTAAGAACTCCTTGCTCCCAAAGCATTTGTGAGTGAGCGATACTTCCTTTTATATCTTGAGAGTACAACTCTTTATCAAACATAATAGACGCGTTAAATTCATCTAAAATTTGAGCATTAGTATTTTTTAATATTTGATTATTTTGATTTGACATTTATATCCCTATATTATAATAAGCTTGTTTTGGCGTATTATAACATAAGTGATATTATGAGTTTTTGTTTTCTATATCTTTAATTGCTTCTTTTACAATATTTAATATTTTTCTTTGTGCTTCATCTTCATCATTTTCTGGAACATCCCATCCAACAATAGACATATACTTTGAAACCAAAGATTCAACATCATCAATAATAGTATCGTGTAATTGTTCTAATTCTTTATCTTGAGCTGTCATAATATACTCCTTTTTATTTAAATATATTATAACATTATAAGATTAAGTACATAAAAAAAGGCCTATGTGAAAACATAGACCTTTTAAATAATTGTTTGAATATATAAAAATTAGATTGGTAAAACTCTTAAGTTTTCATCAATCTTTTGTTGTAATACAGATTCAATTGCATATAATGTTCCAGTACTTCCAGAAGCACATCCTGAACATGAACCTAAGTATCTAATGTATAAGTCATAGTGAGGTAAGTTTTCTTTAATATCAATAATTTCCATATTACCACCGTCCATTGCTAACATTGGTCTAATTTCATCATCTAATAATGAATCAATAGCTTTAATTCTTTGAACTAAAGTCATTTTATCAAATGATAAAGATCCAGCTTGGCTTGCATCAGCAGCAGATTTTAATTGTTCTTCTTCCATAGAAGCTCTAGTATCTTTTAAAATATCTACTAAGTAAATATCTTTTTCTTCATGTCCACCAGGCTTAATACATGATTTACAGAAAGCTCCTGCTTTTGTATAATCTGTAATTTCTTCAACAGTTTTTAAATTATTTAATTTAATAACTTCTTTGATAGTAGCTAAAGTAACTCTTGCACATTCACAGATAATTTCCTCTTCCTCAAAAGATTCCATATCTACACCTTTGTACTCTCCAGCAGCTTTTTTGATAACATCATAAGCCATTACAGAACAGTGCATTTTTTGAGGTGGAACAGCAGGAGTATCTGGATTATCTCTTAGTGCATGTTCAACATCAATATTTGTAATCTTTACAGCTTCATCTACAGTTTTTCCAACACATAATTCAGCCATAACATCAGAAGATGCAATTGCAGTACCACAACCAAAAGATTTGAATTTTGATTCTAAAATTTTATCATTTGACTCATCAACTGCCCAGTATAATCTTACTGCGTCACCACATGATTCAGCTCCAAAATCAGCAATAATTAATTTTGCATTTAACTCTTTCGCTCTCTCTTCTGTAATCTCACCTTGATGTTGTGGATTATTCATTCTATTTACTACTTCGTTTGAGTACTCATCCCAAATTGAACCGCTAATTAAATCATTTTTAGCCATGTATTATCCTTTTTTTATTCTTATTTATATTTATTTGTATTTATTATAAAGCTGATTTGTGAGATTCAGGTGCATAAGCATAAGAACTCGATAGTCCTCTTAATCTCTCAACTGCGTTTTTAATAACATTGATTGCATAATCAATTTGCTCTTCTGTATTAAATCTACTTAAAGATAATCTAACACCTGTATGAGCTAATTCACTATCAGATCCAAAAGCATTCATAACTGGGTTTGCTTCTAAATCTTCACTTGCACAAGCACTTCCTGTTGAAGCACCTACACCATTTTGATTTAAATCCCATAACATTGATTCACCCTCAACACCTCTAATTGATATTAAAGTTGTATTTGGAGTTCTATTTTCTTTTCCACCAATAACAATAGTTTCTGGAATTTCTAAAATAGCATTTTCTAACTTATCTCTTAATCTTTTGATGTGACCTTCTTCATGAGCTAAAGCAATAGGAGAAGTTGCAAGTTTCATAGCAAGTCCCATACCAACCATAGATGCAACATCTACAGTTCCAGCTCTTAATCCACCCATTTGTTCACCACCATGTAATAATGGAGTTAATGTATAACCTTTTCTAATATAAGTTCCACCAACACCTTTTGGTCCATGAAACTTATGAGCAGAGAAAGTTAAGTAATCAACATTTGTATCTTGAACATCTACTTTTACTTTTCCTATTGCTTGTGTTGCATCTGTGTGGAAAGGAACACCAGCTGCTTTACAAATTTGACCAATTTCTTTAATAGGGAAAATTTTACCTGTTTCATTGTTTGCCCACATTATAGAAACTAACGCTGTATCTTCTTTGATGTATTCTTTAACAGCACTTGCTTCTAAAACACCTTGTTCATTTACAGGTAAATAAGTTACTGCAACACCTTGTGACTCTAAAAATTTACATGCAGCAGTTACAGCTGGATGTTCTACTTCTGAAGTAATGATATGTTTTTTATCACCATTTAAGATTTTGTCAACCCAGATACCTTTGATAACTGAATTAATACTTTCTGTTGCATTAGCAGTAATTACAATATCATCTTCATCAGCTGCGTTAATACCTTCATATAAGTAATTTAATGCTTCAAGCATTTTAGGATGTGTTCCTGCTCCAAACCTATGTAAAGAGTTTGGGTTACCATATTTTTCAATGAAAAATGGCTTCATCTCTTCAAAAACTTTTGGGTCAACCATAGTTGTTGCATTATTGTCTAAATAAACTTCCATCATTATTTTATTTCCTATTCTTTATGATAATAACTATCAATCTTAAATTATAATTATTATTTATATTTCTTTTTGATTTTTTGTATTCTATTCTAAATAGGATAAAATTTGTCTTAATTAATGAGCATCAATAAATTTTATTCCATTTTGTAACAAAAAACTGTAATAAATACTATATTTTCAATTTCTTTTTCTTAAATTTCGCGTGTATTATATTGTAATATTGATAAATTCTACAAATACAAATAAAGAAATGTTAAGTAAAGAGTAGAGATAATTAAAAAAAAATTATCCAAGGAAAAATATGAAAAATAAAATATTACTACTTATTACACTATTTACTGCTGTATTATTTACAGCTTGTGATAATAAAACACAAAACAATGAAGAAATAAAAGAAACAAAAAAAGAAGTTTTAAAAGTTGGTATGGAACTTGCTTACCCTCCTTTTGAAATGAGTGATATTGATGGTAATCCACAAGGTGTATCAGTTGACTTTGCTAGAAAACTAGGTGAACATTTAGGAAGAGAAGTTGTTATTGAAAATACTGCATGGGCAGGATTAATTCCATCACTTAAAACTGGAAAGATTGATTTAATTATCTCATCAATGACTATAACAGAAGAGAGAAAAAAATCAATTGATTTTTCAACTCCTTATGCTCAATCATCTTTAGCTATCTTAGCAAATAAAGAATCTGGTGTTACTTCAATTGATGAATTAAATGTTTCAGGTAAAAAGATTGCAGTAAAAAAAGGTTCAACTGGACATGTTTATGCAACAAAAAATCTTAAAAATGCAGAAATTTTAGTATTTGATAAAGAAAATGCTTGTGTATTAGAAGTAGTTCAAGGTAAAGCAGATGGTTTCTTATATGATCAATTAACTATTTATAAAAACTATGTTCAACATAAAGATACAACAGTTGCACTTTTAAAACCTTTTCAAAAAGATTTTGAATACTGGGGTGTTGCTTTAAGAAAAGATGATCCTTTAAAAACAAAAGTTGATGAGTTTATTAAAGAAGCAAAAGCAAATGGAACATTTGATAAGTTTGCAAATAAGCACTTAAAAGAAGCAAAAGCTACTTTTGATGAGCTTGATATTCCATTCTTTTTCTAGGACTGTCCTATCAAAATTCAAGACTTTTTTATTAATGAACTAAGCTATAAAAATGATAAACCACTTTCAAAGGTGGTTTATCTTTTTAATTTACTATTTTTAACACTTATTATAATAACTCCTGTATATTTAATGTTTGCAAATATATCTTATGACTTTAACTGGCCACAAGTATATGAATACAAACAAAAATTTATCAATGGTTTTATAATGACTATAATAATCTCATTTTTTGCATTGATATTAAGTTTTATAATAGGTCTATTTTTTGCATATGCGCAAAATTCAAAACTTATAATTTTAAGATTTTTTGCAAGATTTTACATAGAGATCATTAGAGGTACACCTCTTTTAGTACAAATACTAATTTTCTTTTATGTATTTGCAAATAACTTAGGTTTTGAAAACAGATATATAGTAGGAACTTTTATACTTGCTATTTTCTCAGGTGCTTATGTATGTGAGATTATAAGAGCTGCCCTGCAATCTATTGAAAAAGAGCAATTTGAAACAAGTTTAAGTTTAGGAATGTCTAACTATCAAATGTATAGATATATAATCTTTCCTCAAGCTTTTAAAGGAATGCTTCCTGCACTTACTGGTCAATTTGCTTCTATTATTAAAGACTCATCTTTATTATCTATTATTGCTATTTCAGAATTTACTATGAATGCCCAAGAAGTTGATGCAATAACATACTCAACTTTAGAGAGTTATATTCCTCTTGCCATTGGTTATTTAATGTTAACTTACCCTATTTCGTACTATACTAAGAGATTAGAATATAATATAAAATAGAAAAAAAGTAGCAAATATTTTAAATAGGACTTTTTTTGTCCTATTTAAGTTCTCTTTAATTATTTTACTGTTATTCTTCAAATAAGACAATATTTGTCCTATTTAAAAATTTAAAAAAATTGGAGTCTGTTATGAGTCAAAATCAACAGATACATGATGTTATTAATAGTGATTATAAATTAGGATTTGAAACTTTAGTAGAAAGTGATACATTTCCTAAGGGTTTAAATGAAGATGTTATTAAAGCAATTTCAGCAAAAAAAGATGAACCCCAATGGCTTTTAGATTTTAGATTAAAAGCTTATGAAAAGTGGAAGAGTATGGAAGAGCCTGATTGGGCGAATTTAAAATATCCTACAATAGATTATCAAGACATTGCATACTATTCTGCACCAAAAAAACCTTTAGGTTCACTTGATGAAGTTGATCCTGAGATTTTAAAAACATATGAAAAGTTAGGTATTCCTTTAGAGGAACAAAAGCAATTAGCAGGTGTTGCAGTTGATGCTGTATTTGATTCAGTATCAGTTAAGACAACTTATCAAGAAGAATTAGAAGAGTTAGGAATTATTTTCTGTTCTATTTCAGAAGCTGCAAATAAATATCCAGAACTTTTAAAACAATACTTAGCTTCTGTCGTTCCTGTTGGTGATAACTTTTTTACCTGTTTAAACTCTGCTGTATTTACAGATGGAAGTTTTGTATATATTCCACCAAACACTAGATGTCCAATGGAGTTATCAACTTACTTTAGAATAAATGCCTTAGATACAGGTCAGTTTGAGAGAACTTTAATCATCTGTGATGAGGGAAGTTATGTATCATACAATGAAGGATGTTCAGCTCCTACAAGAGATGAGAGACAACTTCACGCAGCAGTTGTTGAATTAGTTACTTTAGATAATGCACAAATAAAATATTCGACTATTCAAAACTGGTACCCAGGTGATGAACAAGGTAAAGGTGGTATTTTAAACTTTGTTACTAAAAGAGGTTTATGTAAGGGTGATAACTCAAAAATCTCTTGGACACAAGTTGAAACAGGTTCAAGTTTAACATGGAAATATCCTTCATGTGTTCTAAAAGGTGATAATAGTGTTGGTGAGTTTTACTCAGTAGCTATTTCATCAAAAGCCCAACAAGCTGATACTGGTACAAAAATGATACATTTAGGTAAAAATACTAAATCAACTATTATCTCAAAAGGTATTTCTGCAATGCAAGGAATAAATGCCTATAGAGGATTAGTAAGAGTTGGTAAAAATGCCCATAATGCAAGAAATATCTCTGAATGTGATTCACTTCTTATTGGAAATGCCTGTAATGCGCATACATATCCATACCATGAAGTTAAAAATATGACTGCAAAAATTGAGCATGAAGCAACAACTTCAAAAATTTCAGATGAGCAACTATTCTATATAGAACAAAGAGGTATTAACCCTGAAAATGCAGTATCTATGATAGTTAATGGTTTCTGTAAAGAAGTATTAAAAGAATTACCAATGGAGTTTGCAGCAGAAGCTAAAGAGCTGTTAAATATATCACTTGAGGGAAGTGTTGGATAAGATATCCAAGACCTAAAAATAAAAGAAAAAACATTTTAAGGAAATATATAATGTTAAGTATAAAAGATTTAAAAGTAAATATAAATGAAAAAGAGATTTTAAAAGGTCTTGATTTAGAAATCAAAGAAGGGGAAATCCATGCACTTATGGGTGTAAATGGAGCAGGAAAATCTACACTTGTGAAAACTTTAAGTGCCCACTATGACTGTGAGGTTACAGGTGGAACAATAACTTATAAGAAAAAAGACCTACTTGATTTAGAAGTTAGCGAGCGAGCTAATGAAGGTATTTTTATGAGTTTCCAAAACCCTGTTGAAGTTCCAGGTGTTAATAATAGCTACTTTTTAAAAACTGCAATCAATGAAAAAAAAGCCTATGCAGGTGAAAAAGAGATCGATGCAATGGAGTTTTTAAAACATGTAAAAGAAGAAACTGCAAAATATAATCTTGATAAAAAACTTTTACAAAGAGATTTAAATGATGGTTTTAGTGGTGGTGAGAAAAAAAGAAATGAACTAATTCAACTGCTATTATTAAACCCTGATTTAATAATGCTTGATGAAATAGATTCAGGTTTAGATGTGGATGCTATAAAAACAGTTGCAAATGTAATAAATGGTATGTTAGATGGAAAAAAATCAGTTCTTATGATTACTCACTATGATAGACTTTTAGAGTTAATCAAACCTGATTATGTACATATTTTAAATGATGGAAAAATTGTAAAAACTGGAGATTATAATCTAGCCTTAGAACTTGATGAAAAAGGTTTTGAGGGAATAGGAATAAAAGATGAGAATAAGTGATTTAGAAAATATTAATCTTCCTTCAAAATATGATGAAGAGTTTAGAAAAGTAGATTTACAAGCTCTTTTTTCATATGATTTTAAAAATGTTAAAAGTTATGAACTAGATATAGTTGGATTAGATTCAATAGAAGATACAAATAATTATGAAAATCCACTATTTGAAATCACTAAAAACTTTGAGAAAAAACAAATAGTTTTAAGTATTAACTCAAATATTCCAGAACCTATTTGTTTAGTTCATAAAATCAAAGATGATGAAACTTTTTATACAAACTCTATAAAAGTAGAAGTAAAAAAAGGTGCAAAAGCATCACTTATTGAAGTATTTACAAATACATCAAAAAATAGTGCTTATAGTGTAAATAGAGAGTTTCATATAGAAGAAGATACAGATTTTGAGTATGCAAAAGTTCAAGATATAAATGAAGAAAACACATTTTTATATAATGCAATCTTTAAACAAGAAGATAACTCAAAATGTAAGGTTTCAAATTTTGAATTAGGTACTGGATTAATTGTAAATAGTTACGAAAATAGTATTGATAATAAAAATATTGAGTATAACTTAAATGGTTTAGTAAAATCAAAAGATAGTTCAAATACAGCAAATCTAATCAAAACTATTCATAATAATGAAAGTTCAACTAGTGATATAAACTATAAACACTCACTAAAAGATAAAGCAAAAGCTGTATTTAAAGCAAAATCAATAGTAAATAAAAAAGCCTTATATTCTAAAGCTTTCCAAAACTCAAATACTATTTTATTATCAAATGATGCAACTATTTTTGCTCAACCACATCTTGAGATTTTGATAGATGAACTTGAAGCTAGTCATGGAGCAACTACTGGAACACTTGATAAAGACCAACTATTATACTTAGAATCAAGAGGTATTAGTAAAGATAAGGCATATGATATGCTTTTAAACGCTTTTGAGGGACAAATATATGATAATATTAGCGATGAACTAATAAAAGAGTTTATTGACTCATATAAAAGGGATAGATATGTTTAAAAAAGATTTTCCATATTTTGAAAACTCAGATATTATATATTTAGATAATGCAGCAACAACACAAAAACCAAAAGAGGTTGTAAACTCTCAAATTGAGTATTATGAACACTACTGTTCTAATACTCATAGAAGTAACTTTGGTCATGCAAATAAAGCCACTCAAAAGTTTGAAAATGCAAGAAAAGTACTAAAAGAGTTTATAAATGCGTCTAAAAATGAAGAACTTATTTTCACAAAAGGTGTAAGTGAATCTATAAATTTTATAGCTGAGTCTTTTGCAAAGGATTTTAAAACTGTAATAATTTCTTCATTAGAACATCACTCAAATATAGTTCCTTGGCATATGCAAGGAAGAACTTTAGGTGCAGGATTTGAAGTTGTAAAGTGTGATGATAATCTTAGTTTTGATTTTGCTCATTTTGAAGAGTTGCTAAAAAACAATCCTAAAGCTTTTGTATCTATAACTCATATTTCAAATGCCTTTGGGAAAATCCATGATATAAAAACTATTTGTGAACTAGCTCATAAATATGGTGCTGTTGTTATGATAGATGGAGCTCAAAGTTTAGCTCATATGAAAGTTGATATACAAAGTATAGATGCTGATTTTTTTGCTATTTCTGCCCATAAAACTTTTGGACCAACAGGTGTTGGAGCTATTTATGTAAAAGAGAAATATCTAAAAGATTTAAAAGCTTATCAAACAGGTGGAGCAACTATTGACCAAGTTGATTTTGAAAAGTCAACTCTTCTTGATGCACCTTATAAATTTGAAGCAGGAACTCAAAATATAGCTGGAATCATAGGTTTTGCAGCAGCCTTAGAATATCTAAATCATGTTGGATATGAGAATATTGAAGCAATTGAAAAAGATGTGTATCAATATTTAGATGAAGAGCTTAGAAAAATTCCTGATATTGAGTTTTATAATGATATTGAAGACTCAATAGGAAGTAGAAGCTTTAATATTAAAGGTTTAATTCATGATGATGTTGGTATTTTAGTAGATAAAATGAAAATAGCATTAAGAGTTGGACATCACTGTGCTCAACCAATTATGAATCAACTAGGAATAAAAGGAACAATTAGAGTTTCACTTGCATTTTATAATGATTATAATGATGTAGATGCCTTAATAGTTGCACTTAAAAAAGCTATTAGCATGTTGAAATAAGAGGATATAAAATGAGTAATATAGAAGCAAGAGTTGAAGAGATAAAAGAGGATTTAGAGTTCTTTGAAGATGAGTTACAAAAATATGAATACATTATCGATTTAGGAAAAAAATTAGAACCCTTAGATGAAAAACATCAAACTCCTCAAAACTTAGTACATGGCTGTACTTCGCAGGTGTGGCTTATTTGTGAGCAAAAAGATGGGAAACTATACTTTTATGGAACAAGTGATGCAATAATCGTAAAAGGTTTAGTTTACATGATTTTGCAAATTTTCTCAGGTTCAACAATTGAAGAATTAAAAGAAGTTGATATGGATATTATTCATGAACTACAATTAGCTGAAGTTATTACTCCAAATAGACAAAGTGGAGTAATTGGAATGATCAAAAAGATAAAAGAGTTTGCTTTAAACTCATAAAGGAAAAGTTATGTCATTATTAGACAATAAAGATATTATAGAAGAAAAAATTATAAAAAATTTAAAAAATGTATTTGACCCTGAAATTCCTGTAAATATCTATGATTTAGGTTTGATTTATGGGTTTGATTTTGAAGAAAAAGGAAACTACCTACATTGTAATGTTTTAATGACACTTACAAGTCCTGCTTGTCCTGTTGCTGAGAGTCTAGTAGAGCAAGTAAAGTATGTAACACTTGCAGTTGATGAAGTTGATGAAGCAAAAGTAAATCTTACATTTAAGCCTCCTTGGTCAAAAGACTTAATGAGTGAAGAAGGAAGAGAAATCATGGAAGCCTCAGGAGCTGTAATATAAATTTCTATATTAAATTTTCATAATAATAAAATTAGTGGAAAGAAAAAGATTATTAATACTTCAAAATCTTAAATATTACTTCTTTATTTATAAATACTTTCCACTAAACAATATCCTATAAATAGCACCTTGTATCTATCTCAAACCTCTTTTTAATATTTTAAAATATATAATACTAAAATTATAAATAACAAAAAGTATGAAAATGGGAAAAAGTAATAACTATATGGATTTAGAACTATTAGAAGAAGAGGTTTTAATAAGCCCTTTAGAATATAATAAAATACTAACAATTCAACAAGAAATATTAAATATGCTAGCTGAACAACATGAAAGCAAATCTATTTTAAAAATGCTATGTAAACTAGCAGAAACACTTCTTCCTAACTCAGTAGCCTCAATCATGCTTTTAAATAAAACTGAAAACCATCTAAATGTAATAGCAGCACCATCAATTCCAATAGAGGCTCAAAAAGAACTAGAATGTTTAGTTCCAGGTACTAAATCAGGTTCTTGTGCTAATGCAGTTTTTAGAAATGAAGCAGTCTTTGTAAAAGATACAAAAACAGATAAAAGATGGGAAGAGGTAAGAGATTTTGCACTTAATTTTAAATTATCTTCTTGTTGGTCTATGCCAATTAGGGATGCAAATAAAAATGCCATTGGCTCTTTTGCACTTACTTCTTTTGAGCAAAGAGTACCAAGTGCCTTCCATAAAAAACTATTAGAAGCTGCTTCATCAATGGTTACAATAGTATTAAAAAATCAAGAAAATGAAGAGAAATCAAATTTCTTAGCATACAATGACACATTAACAGATATTTACAATAAATCTTACTTTGAAAAAGTAACATATGAAATAAAACCTAGAACTTTATTATTGTTGAATATAAATAATTTCAACTATATTAATACAGCTTATGGCTTTAGTATAGGAGATAAACTTTTGAGAAAAATAGCAAAAGTTTTAAAAGAAAAGTTTAGCGAACACAATAGTTTTAGATTTAATTCAGATGAATTTGCCCTACTTTATGAAGGTAAAATTGATATAAATAAAAAAATAGAAGAGATTAAAAACTTTTTCTTCTCAAATCCTATGAATATAGGTGAACTAAAAATCAATATTACTTTTTGTATTGGTGCAGTTTATAGTGAAAAAAACCTTTTAAGAAACTCATCAATTGCACTAAAAAAAGCAAAAGACTTAGGAAAAAATAGATCATATATATTTAAAAAAGATGATGATATAACTTATGAAAAAACTCAATCATTTATAAATGCAACAAACTTAGTTAGAGAAGCACTTGAAAAAAGTTTAATATGTCCTTTTTATCAAGGAATTCATGATAATAAAAAGAATGTAATTACAAAATATGAAGTCTTAGCTAGAATCAAAAAAGATGATAAAATCATATCTCCTTATGAGTTCTTAGATGCAGCAAAATTATCTGGTTTTTTACCTGCTATTACTAAAATCATTATTGATAAAAGCTTTGATTATATGAGTAAGAATAGTTATATGTTCTCTATTAATATAACAGAAGAGGATTTAAGTAAAAACTATTTAGTATCTTATTTAAAAAGTGCCTTACAAATTCATAATATAAAACCTTCAAGAGTTACACTTGAAATACTTGAGGGAATAAGCTCAACAGGTAAGAAAAATCATATCAAACAACTAAAAGCATTAAAAGATTTGGGATTAAAACTAGCCATTGATGATTTTGGTAGGGAGTATTCTAACTTTGAGAGAATTATTGATTTAGATATTGATACTATCAAAATTGATGCTAAATATATAAAAGATATTGATACAAATAAAAAAAGTTATGAAATAACAAAAGCTTTATCTAGTTTTGCAAAAGGTGCTGAGATATCTTGTGTTGCTGAGTTTGTTCATAATGAAAACATTCAAAAAATAATTGAAAGTTTAGACATAGATTATTCACAAGGTTACTTATTTAGTAAACCTTGTGAACATATAGATTAAAGTATATTTATCTACTTTAATTCTTAGAAAACATATACTGCGGCAAACCATCCAAATAAAATCAATGGAATATTATAGTGAATAAATGTAGGAACAACTGTATCCCAGATATGGTCATGTTGACCATCTACATTTAAACCAGAAGTAGGTCCTAAAGTACTATCAGAAGCCGGGCTTCCTGCATCACCTAAAGCTGCTGCTGTTCCTATAATCGTGATTGTTGCCATAGCTGAAAAGTCTAATTGCATACATAAAGGTGCATATATTGTAGCAATAATTGGTATAGTTGAAAAAGATGAACCAATTCCCATAGTAATAAATAAACCAACAACCAGCATCAGAAGTACCGCTAAAGATTTGTTATCTCCTATTAAATCAGAAATAGAAGTAACTAGTGTTTCAACTCCTCCTGTTGTATTTATTACATTTGCAAAACCATTTGCTGCTATCATAATAAATCCAATCATTCCCATCATTTTAAGACCTTTTGTAAAGAAGTCTTGTGTTTGATTTGCTTTTATTACTCCTGCAACTATAAAAATTACAAATCCCGCAAGAGAACCTAAGATAATAGAGTTAGTATAAAGTTGTAAACCTAAAGCTGTCACAATTGATACTAAAGCAATAAGAATATAAAAGCTATTAATCTCATTTTTTTCTGATTCACTTTCAAGAATCATACTTACATCATAAACTCTTTTTTTTCTATAAGTAAAGAACATTGCTGTAAGTAAACCTAAAAACATTCCTAAAACAGGAATTGACATAGCCACTGGAAGCTGAGCTCTTGAAGCTTCAACACCACTATCAACTAAGTTTTTAAGTAAAATCTCATTTAAAAATATTCCACCAAAACCAATAGGAAGTAACATATAAGTTGCAACTAAACCAAATGTAATTACACAAGCTACAACTCTTCTATCAAGTTTTAACTCAGACATAGAGTGAAGTAAAGGTGGAATTAAAATAGGAATAAATGCAATATGAACAGGAATAAGATTTTGAGAAGAAATTGCAGCAAATAAAATAAGAGTTAACATTAGATACTTAATATAAATAAACTGCATAGATGAAGAGCTATTTCCTACTTTTTTTATTATCATATTTGATAATAAATCTGTGATTCCAGACTTTGAAATAGCTACAGCAAAAGTTCCAAGCATTGCATAACTAAGTGCAATAGTAGCACCATCTCCAAGACCTGCATTGAAAGCTTTTATAGTTTCATTTATATCTAAGCCTGCACTAAGTCCTCCTACAATTGCTCCAATTATTAAAGCAATAACAATATTTACTCTAACTAATGAGAGTAATACCATAACCATAACGGCAATAATTACAGAATTCATCTGTTTTCCTTTTACATATCATTTGGTGTTGTTTCAAAAACAAAGTTGAAAGTCTACTTAAAATTATGTAAAAGTTGCATAAACTTACTTTTGTAAAATATACTATCTCTAAGATTACATTTAGTTATTTTTACTATTTTTAAACCCTTTTAAGTTATAATATACATACATACAAGGGGTTTTTTTGAAAAAAAGAATTAGTTATAATAAATTTGTTAGAAACACAATATTACTTTCAATATCTATTGTTTTAGCGATATTTATAATATTTGGATTATACTTTAAATCAATAAGTATTGATAAAAGTATCAAAGATGACACGCAAATAATGGCTGATTTAATCTTCCAAAATTTATATACAGTTATGAAAAATGGTGGAGATAAACAAAGTTTAGATGAAACAATAGAACATTTACAAAAAACTGTTCCTCATATAAAAATTGAAATTTTAAAAGAAGAAAACCACTTATCAAATACCCATGTAGATAATAGTGTTTTTGATTTTAAAGAAGCTGTTATAAACAAGCATGATAAGCATTTAGATTTCAGTTCTCCTATTCTTTTTAAAGCTGAGTGTATTAAGTGTCATAGTGATTCTAAAGTAAATGATGTAGCAGGTATTGTTCATATTGAACATCCTATTTTGGACTTAAAAATATCATTAAAAGATATTTTAATCATGGCAGGAACTTTACTTTTGATTATAGTTATTGTATTTTTCTCAACTTTATATCACTATTTAAATAAATATTTTGTAGAGCCTATTTTAAATTTAGCAAAGCAAGTAAAAAGCACTTCTAGTCATCATGATTTAAATACTCAAATATCAATTGAAACAAAAATAAAAGAGTTAAAACTACTTGAAGAGTCTTTTAATCAACAGAATAAAGAACTTGTTAGTTCCTACCAAACAATAGTAAGTCAAAGTAATACTGACTCTTTAACAAAAATCTTTAATAGAAAGAAGTTTGATGAATACTCTTCTTTATTCTTTAGTGATGCAAAAAGAAACAGTCACAATTTCTCTTTAGTTTTAATTGATTTAAATAAATTCAAACCAATAAATGACACTTATGGTCATGATGTAGGAGATGAAGTTTTAATATTTTTCACTAAATTAATATCACAAAATATAAGAGAAACAGATTTCTTTTTTAGAATTGGTGGTGATGAGTTTATACTTTTACTTCCTGAAAATGATAAAGATAGTACACAAGTAGTAATAAAAAAAATAAAAGAAAATCTAAAATCAAATCTATTTACTTTTGAAGATATAAAAATAGAACTAAGTGCTTCTTTCGGTGTTTGTCAATTTGAAAACTCTTTTAAAGATATAAATAATATGATGAAAATAGCAGATACAAATATGTATGAAGATAAGAAAAACTACCCAAGAGAAAGGTAGTTTTATCTTTCCTTACTTATAAAATGAGTCTATTTTTTCTTTATGATTAGAAGCCCATTGCTCAAAACTCATGGCTCTTTCTTTTTCAACATTTGATTTAGTTTTTTCATAAATCTCTTCTGATTTATCTTTTGGAATAACAACAACTCCCTCTTCATCAGCAACTATTATATCACCAGGATTTACAGATATACCACCTGCTTTAATAGGAACATTAACTGGAACTGCATTTTTTTTGCCTCCTGGCATGGGTAATACACCTCTTCCAAATATTGCCACTTCATTTTCTCTTATTTCAGCTATATCTCTTACTGTTCCATCAATTACAAAACCTGTTATTCCTCTTTTTTTAGCAATTAAAGCAACATTTCCACCAATTACTGAATAATCAATAGTATTTGACTGAGCTACAATAATAGAGCCTATAGGTGCTTCATATATTGCTCTATGAAGAGCTAAATTTTCACCTGCTACCATCTCAACAGTAAACGCAGGTCCTGATATTCTTGGAATACCTGTCCATAACTCTTTTATACCAGAATCCATAAAACTCTCTCTTTTTAATGGTCCTGCATAATCACAAGGGGAAAAATCTGCAAACTTTTTATAATCCATTTATACTCCTCAATATTTATAAAAGTATTATACTCTCTGTAACTAAAGAATACTTGATTTATTTATGAGGATAGGAAGTGTTTTATACTTATGTATAGATACTAAAGATATAATTAATAAGTATTTTAATAAGGACAAATCAATATGTCATTTTTATATAAATTTAAGACAAAACAAATATTTTTCTCTGTGATTATACTTGAAGCATTAGCAATTTTTTTAATATTAAATTATATATTTACTTCATTGTCCAATCAAACTAAAAATCAAGCATTAGAAAACCTTCAAACAATCTCTTTAAAAGTTTCAGAACAAGTTGACTCTGAACTAAAAAAAGTTCAATACTCAACAAAAATCATTGCTGATGCATATATGAGAAATTATGAACAAATTAAAGAAAATAGTAAGACCCCTGTAGATGAGTGGAAAAACAAAATGATTGAAAACACTCATACAAGAAGTTTTATATATGATGGTTTAAATAATCCTGAAACTAAACATATGAGTCATGAGTTGCAAAGCTTTGTGGATAAAAAAACTCTGTTTAATAAAAACGTGGTTTATAGATTAGAAACAGCAGAAAAATTAAAAGAACTATTTCATGGTATCTACAGAAACTATAAATACTCTTATATTTATATTAGTACATACAATAATGTACTTCATATCTATCCAACTGTAAACTTGAAGTATGAAAAACATGCAGCAGCACCTACAACACAACATTGGTATGAAGCTGCTGATTTTAAAAACAAAACTTATGGGTGGGAAGAACCCTACAGTGACTTAAGTGGCGTTGGGCAAATGGTTACTGTTTCTTATCCTTTTTATGACAGAACTGAAAAACTACAAGGTGTTGTTTCTCATGATATAACTATTCAACAAATTCTTGAAAAATTCATGAAAAATATTGAACTTTATGATAATTCAACTACTATTGTAATTTCTCAAAAAGGAAAAGCAATATCAACAAACAATCAAAAATATAATGATGAAATAGAACTTAAAAATAAAGATTCATATAGGGGTTTACTATACTATTTAAATAATAAAGATTTAGAAGAACTTAAAAAAAATAATACAGAATATATAAATTCTCAAAACTCATGGTTAAACAACTTATCAAGTCAAGCAATACATAACTTGAAAGATAAACCATACTATTCCTTTGAATTTACGAAAGAAAACGATAATGAGAATAGAATACATCAGGTTTCTGCTGTAAGAATTCCTACAACAAATTGGATTATAATAAATACAGTTCCAAATAAACAAATTTTAGGACAGTTAAATGAATCAAGTCTTCAAACACAAATAGCCATAGCTGTTTTATTATCCGTACTTTATTTAATAATTGGTTTAGTTTACTATATAAGATTTTTTGTTCCTATTGAAGAAATTACAGATATTACAAACAAGATTGCAAAAGGCGAATTAAACCATAAAATCAAAACAAACTATGCAGGGGAAATAGGCAATTTATTTATGAACTATTCAAAAATGATTAAAAACTTGCTTTTAGCGAAAGAATTATCCCAAAAATATAATTCAAAATTAGAAGATGAAATAAAAATTAGAACAGCTCAAATTGAAGAAAAAAACAAACAACTATTAGAACTATCCACAAGAGATAATCTTACAAAACTTTATAATAGAAATAAACTAGATGAAGTTCTAATTTCAGAGGTAAATAGAGCAAATAGATATAACAAACCCTTTGGTATTGTCTTTATTGATATAGATTATTTTAAAAAAGTAAATGATACTTATGGGCATCAAGTAGGAGACGATATATTAAAAGAGTTTGCAAAAATAATACATGACAATTTAAGAAAAACTGATATCCTTGGAAGATGGGGTGGAGAAGAGTTTATGATTATTTGCTGTGAAACAGATCTTGAAGGTATATTAATATTAGCAGAAAAAATAAGAAAAGAAATAGCAATTTATGATTTTGGAATAAAAGAACAAAAAACAGCTAGCCTTGGTATAACTACATATAAAAAAGATGAAACAATAAATGAACTAATTAAAAGAGCAGATACTGCTCTTTATATGGCTAAGAATAAAGGTAGAAATACTATAGAATTTCTATAAATTTAAAATAAATACGGTAGATAGTTAAAACTACCTTACTAATCTTAAGAAATACTCCAAACAAGTTTTTGCCCTGCAAATAATGGAACGACCTGCTCGCTTTTATATGAGTATACCTCTGGAACTATGAAATCTTTTTTGATTAATCTAATCTCTTTTTTAATTGGATTTAGATTATAAATTCTTTGTGCATTTAAACTAATAAAAGCATTTAAGTTATCTAGTTTTCCATGCTCTTCAAAAAGCTGTGTTAGTACCTGAAGTGCGATAGGTGAAGTAAATACACCAGCTGCTCCATGATGACACTCTTTTGTATTTTTTTGATGAGGAGCTGAATCTGAACCAAACATCACTTTAGGATGAGCACTAAGAGCTAATTGAAGTAAAGCTTTTCTATCCTCAGGTTTTTTAACTATTGGTTTACAAAATGCATGGGGATTTAACATTCCACCTACTACATCATCCAGTGTAAGCATTAAGTGATGAACTGTAATTGTTGCATAAAGATTATCATATTTTTTTAGTAAATCAATTGATTCTTTACTAGAAATATGCTCCATCATGATTTTTAAATCTGGAAAATTAATAGCCAAAGATTCATAAATAGGTAAAAACTCTTTTTCCCTATCCATCATAAAACCTTTTGTCTCACCATGAACACATAAAGGAATTCCAAGTTTTTCCATAGATTCTAAAGTTGGTCTTAAAACCTCAACATCCATAGAAGAAACTCCTGTTTCGGAGTTTGTAGTAACACCAAATGGATATAGTTTAACTGCAATAATCTCATCTTTAATTTCTTTTAAAAACTCATATGAGTAATCAACTTGAAAGAAGATAGTTACATGAGGTTCGAACTCGTCATTTTTACATGCTTCTTGAATTCTTTTTTTGTATGCTAATAAAGCTTCTTTCGTCGTAATAGGAGGTAAAAGATTTGGCATAATTAAGGCACCAGCAAAAGTATTTGATGTTTTTGGTGCTACAAGCTTTAGCATATCATCATCTCTTAAATGAAGGTGCATATCTAAAGCAGAATTTATTATAAAACTATTTTTATCTTTCAATTTTAAGCCTTTTATATTTATATTTTATGCAACTAAGTTGCATTTAAAAATCATTTGCTATCATAACATAATGCAACTTAGTTGCATAAAGGAGATTTATGAAAATTGATTTTAAAAAATCTAATGGTTTAGTTCCAGTTATCACACAAGAGTATAAAACAAATGAAGTCTTAATGCTTGGATATATGAATAAAGAAGCTTTAGACTTAACTCTTGAAACAAGAGTTGTACACTACTTTTCAAGAAGTAAAAACAGAATATGGAAAAAAGGCGAAAGCAGTGGTCATATTCAAAAACTAATAGATTTAAAAGTTGATTGTGATTTAGACACAATTTTAGCTACGGTTGAACAAGTAGGAGGTTCTGCTTGCCATACTGGTGCAAAGTCATGCTTTTTCAGGTCATATAAAGCTGAAATAAAAGAGAATTATATTTAAGATATTTTATCTAAAATAGTTATAAGCTCATATAGTATTTCACTTTCTATAACTAAAGATATAAAAAATATAATTTCAAATTTAAATAAAAGAATTCTACTTACTTTTTGATTTAGAAAATTAAAATCCTTTCTTAATACATCATGTGAATGCATTGAAAAACTATGATTTGCATTTTCTTTGTACCAATGGATGTAAGCTTCTCTTTTATTTATACTCTTTTTTGAAGTGAGTTCATATAAAAAATATACATGAAGTATAGATATAAAAAAAGTACTTAATAAAAAAATATTTTCTGCTAGATAATAAAAAAGGATAATTACAAAAGGATATATAGTAATAAAACAACTTGTTTGTTTTTGTTTATGATAAAGATAGTTAATAAAAAAATATTTTGTACCTAAATCATTTGACATATTTTTGTTAAAAATCAAAAAATTAACAAAAATAATAAAAAATGTAATAGTATGTAAATATAATAAAGAAAGCATAAGAACTCCTTTTTTGAGCTATTGCTAATCCTATTTATTAAATTTAGCTAAGTTTATTTTAATTAAAAATAAAAATTACTTTTTAGTTCTAAAATTTAATTTACTTATAAAATATAAACAATTAATCTTAATAAGTCTTTTTATCATATAATTACTAATACTATAAATATTAAATATAAGGATTAAGCTATGTGTATAAAAAAATTTAAACTTATTTTACTTAGTACTTTATACTTTTTTTCTCTAAGCATACTTAACGCACAAACTTCAAATAATCAAAATACTTCATTAAAATTTGTAACAATGGATTTACCTCCATATGGCTGGATTGACAAACAAGGAAAACCTCATGGAATTATATATGAACTCACAGAAGAGATAGCAAAACGTTCAGGTCTTCCTTATACTCATAAAATCCGTCCTTTTCCTAGAATGTTAACAGAACTTAAAATAGGAAAAGCTGATTTAATATCATCCCAAGCGCATAAACAATCACTTGAAGCAGGAGATAAGCTTGAAATTCAACACTATATTGATGTTATCACCGTAACAAAAAAAGATTCAAATATCCAAACTATTAAAGATTTAAAAAATAAAAATCTAATATATCATCATAATGCCTCGTACAAACAGTTAGAAGGTTTGCCCAATAAAATCACTTATATAAGAGGATATAAAGAATCATTGATTACTTTATACAATCGTCAAGGCTTAGATGCTGCAGTTTTTTCTGAACCTGCATACTATTTTTGGAAAAAAAACCTTCGTTTATCTTCAAAAGATTTTGGTAAAGTTCTAACAATTGAAAAAAATAAAGAACAATGGATTTTTGTAAGAAAAGACCTTCCCAATGAAATACGTACGAAACTTAAAAAAATTGTTGAAGATATTAGAAATGAGGGGCTTTATGATTCATTACTAAAAAAGTATGGGAAAGACTAACTCCAAACTATTAACTTTATATATTTATAGTTTAAACAACTTGAATAGGAATATAAAAGTCTAAGCTAAATTCTCTATTTTCATCTAAAAAATGATTTTTATGGTACAGAGCATAAGGTGGCAAACTCTTTGCCTCATACCCACTTTTGGGCAACCAATAATTATAAATATAGACCAAAAGTTTAACAGCATCACCATAGATTCCTTCATAATGAAAAACAGCACATAGTGAGCCCTCTATTTCTAACTTACTTATTGAATTAGTTGAAATAAATCTATTATCAACTTCAATTGCAGCTATATAACTACACTCTTCATAAGCTGTATTAATAGGATTATCATAAAAAACTCCAATTTGAGTTGTATTGTTTAACTCTTTTTCATATGAAAAAGCCATTAAACGACTCCATGTTTTTGTAACTGATAAATCATAACCTTTATGTCGTATATATGCACATACTCTTTTAGAAGTTTTTTTTATTATAGGTTCTATCGTATAAAAGTTATCATTGGGAGAGATATCAAATGAAACAATTTTTTTTGAATATTCTAAATATCCATTTTTTTTCCATTGTGAGGGTGTAAAGTTAAATCTCTTTTTAAATGCTTTAATAAAAGATGAATGTGAGCTATAACCACAAGACTGTCTTATTTCACTAATAGTTGAGTACTTATTACTTATAAGTAAATTTGCAATCTTTTGCAATCGAATAGAATTTATCCTATCAAAAATATTTTCGCCGGTTTCTTCTTTAAAAATTCTATGTAAATGAAACTTACTAACCTTATTTAATCTAGCTAATTCATCTAATGTGATATTAGTATCAATATACTTGTAAATGTAGGTTAATGATTTATTAACTATATCTGCTCTAATATGTTTTGTATCTTTTTTCATAAGATATTATACAAATTTCAATAAAAAATAGCAATATAGAGCATATTTTATGTTATTAAAAGAGAAGAGTAAATTTTCATAATACTCTATAATACTAGATAACTTACTAAATATAAGGATTCGTAATGAACGTAGAAAAAATATCAGCATTTTCCTATAAGAACAAAGGTGGTAATCCAGCAGGTGTTTTATTTTGTGAAGAAATGTTAACAGATAAACAAATGCTTGAAATAGCAAAAGAAGTTAATTTTTCTGAAACAGCATTTTTGATAAAAGAAAATAACTCTTTTAGAATAAGATACTTTTCACCTGAAACAGAAATTGCCTTTTGTGGACATGCAACTATTGCAAGTGGTTATTCTATAGGAGAAAAGTATGGTTTTGGAACTTACAATTTAATTCTAAATAATGGAACTATAAAAATTGAGGTGGGAGAAAAAAATGGTGAAAGCTTTACAAGTATAAATTCAATAGAAACACATTCTAAAGATTTAGCCAAAGAATATATTGATAAAGTGCTTGATGGATTTTCATTAAAAAAAGATGATTTAGATGAAAGGTTTCCAATAAAAGTCTCATTTTCAGGTAATAATCATTTAATCATTTTTGTAAAAGAGAGAAAGACACTAAAAGAAATGAAATATGATTTTTCAAAGATAAAAACTTTGATGGAAAAAGAAAAAATTGTAACAGTTAGTATTTTATGGCAAGAAAATGAAAACTTATATCACTCAAGAAATGCTTTTGCATATGGTGGTGTTTACGAAGATCCGGCAACTGGTTCTGCTGCAATTGCATTGGCTGAGTATTTAAGAGATATTGGTTTAAAAACTTCAGGTGATATAGAGATTTTACAAGGTTTTGATATGAATCAACCTTCACAATTATTTGTAAGTTTTAATAGTATTCCAAATAGTTCAATTAAAGTATCCGGTACTAGCAGGCTAATACAAGAATAATATAAAAGATGAAAAAGCGTAAAACTACCAATGACACGTAGGTAGTTTTACTTTAATAGGAACTATATATTTAATTGTTTAGTTTTTATAAGCTAGTACTTATAAAACCAATAGCTGCGAAAGATACAACTACTAAAATAATTAAGTTTCTTAAGAAAGTCATACTAAATCCTTTAAGTTTTATTTCTTGTTTGTGGCTAATATAATTGTAATAGATAATTGTCAATTTCTAAACGTAGTTTTTCTTTACACTTTCTTGACATATTTATTTTGTATTTTAAAATACAATTGAAAAGATGTTATATGGTTTACTATAGTTATATTCAAGTTTAAAGTCATGCATCTGGATAATCTTATTTACTATATTTAATCCTAAGCCATGACCTACTTGTTGATTTGGTTCTCTTGTAAATGGCTGAGTATAATATATAAGGTCACTTGAAAGTTTATTTGCAATATTTTTAACTTCAATTTTATTTTCATTTACTTCAATTTTAATAGGATATTCATCTGCATATTTCATTGCATTATCTATCAAGTTTTTTAGTGCGATTGTCAAATAATACTTATCTGCATGAATATAGAAATCATCTGTTATATCAAGTTCTATTTTAGACTCATCATCAATTGAAAGTTTCGATAATGACTCAAGAATTAAAGTACTTGTTTTAAACTTAGAAGGATTTACCTTTGCAAAATTAAGTTTCTCTCTTTGTAAAAGCTTATTTGTAAGCTCTTCAATATCAATAATTACACTATTTAAACTATCAATTTCTTTGTCATTTTTACTCTGTTTTAAATTTTCAAGTAAAAATTTTGCTTTTGAAATAGGTGTTTTTAATTCATGACTTATATTTCTTAAAAGTTCTTCTCTTGAGTGGATAATATCCCTTTGTTTTTCAAGATATGAATTTAGATTATATGTTATTTCAGTTAACTCATTGTTTTTACCAATATCAACTTTTATGGTATTTTCGTCATCTTTAAAAAGCTGTAAAACACCTTTATTTAATTTATCTAGTTTGTCTTTGATTTTTTTAGTAATTCTAGAAGAAATAATAAAAGATAAAAGAAAAGCTATAAAAAATAGTATTACTAATTCAACTTTTATTGTGTCAATAAACTGATTTCTACTTTGCTCAGTTTTATCAAGTTGGGACTGAAGATACATTATTTCTTCATCTAAAAGTTTAGTTATTTTAGAACTTGAGTTATCAAATTTTTTATTAAATAAGTGGAAACTTTTCTCATTTTTACTTATAAGTACCAACTCATAAAGCTCATATCTAATTAATCTCTCAATTTTTTGAAAATACTTAAATATTAACTCTAAATTTTTCTTTTCACTTAGAGATTCAGAGTTTTGAATAATCTGTTTTTTTTTCAACACTAAGGTTTTAAAAAGTTCATTAGATTTACTTAGACGCTTTTTTACTACATCCATTTTTTCATAGTCAGTTACAATATCTAAAACAATCCAAGAAAAAGAGTTATTAAACTCTTTTAATTTTTCAACTCGTCTTATTTGATCATACCTATGAGTTTGACTTTTATGAATCTCACTTAGATTAAAAATAGTGTAAAAAAATACTCCAATTATGGATAAAATAATAAGTAAAATAAGTGAAAAAGATATAAAAAGTCTTTGTCTAATTGTTATCACAAAACTTGTACCCTATTCCCCAAACTGATTTGATATATCTTGCTTCTTTTGAGTCATCATTTATCTTAAATCTTATATTACTTACATGCATGTCAATAGTTCTGTTTTTTGTATCATCTTTTAACGAAGTTTGATTTACAATATCTTCTCTTGATATAACTTTATTTAGATTATCAATAAACATGAAGAAAATTTCTGATTCTATTTTAGTAAACTCAATTTGATGATCTTCTAAAAAAACTCTTTTTTTATTTAAATCAATTAATAAATCATTTATTTGAATTTCATCGCTATCATTATATCGTTTAAGTGTAGCATCAATTCTTAAAACTAATTCTCTTGGCGCATAAGGTTTTGAGAGATAATCATCAGCTCCAAGTTCAAAACCATAAATTTTATTTCCTATATCATCCCTTGCTGTTGATATAATAATAGGAATATTTTTTATCTCTTTTAACTTTTTAAAAAGATCAAAGCCATCCATTCGTGGAAGACCTAAATCTAAAATAACAATAGAGTATTTGAAGTGATTTGCTTCAAATTCCTCTAATGCTTCTAAAGGTTGAGAATAAACACTACATGAATAGTTATAGTCTTTTAAAAAATTACTTATAAGTTCTTGTAGTTCAATATTATCTTCAATCAATAGAACATTTTTATTTTTCACTTTTTAGCCTTATTTTCTTACATCTTATGATGTTTGTTTTTTCTTTGATACTGATTTTAACCAAAAATATCCAAATAAACCTGAAAATAAAGAAGCACTCAAAATTCCTATCTTAGCTTGGAAAATAAGCTCTGGATTTCCAACAAAGGCTAAATCTGCAACAAAAATAGACATAGTAAATCCAATACCACCTAAAAACGCTACACCAAATACTTGACTCATATTACTATCTTTTGGAAGTTGAGCAATTTTTAATTTTACTGCTAGCCATGAAACTCCAAAAATTCCGATAACTTTTCCTAAAATAAGTCCAGCAATAATTCCTAAAGAAACAGGTTCAACTATTGTTGATCCAATAGAGCTAAAATCGATTTTAACCCCTGCATTTGCTAAAGCAAAGATTGGGATAATTAATAGTGCAACAGGTAAATGAAGATTTCGTTCTAATCTAGCAGCTGGTGTTCCAACTTGATCGATTTTATCTTGAATATTTGTTAAAATCTTCTTTTGTTCTTCATGCATCATATGATTTTCTTGTATAGGATATTTATCATATTCATCTAATAAATGTTTTGTATCCTGTGTTAATGTCTCTGGTGCTCTTTTGGGAGTTGATGGTATTGCTAAGGCTGCTAATACACCTGCAATAGTTGCATGAACACCTGATTCAAGCATAAAGAACCACATAAATAAACCAACTACAAAATATGGTAAAATCATATGAATACCAAATCTATTAAAAGTAATCATAACAGCAAACATCACACCAGCTGCACTTAATGCAAACATATTTATAGTTTCAGTATAGAATATTGCTATAACTAATACAGCACCTAAATCATCTACAATTGCAAGTGCAACTAAAAATGTTACAAGTGCAGTTGGAACTCTTTTTCCTAATAAAACTAAAGCACTAATTGCAAAAGCAATATCTGTTGCCATAGGAATACCCCAACCAGCAGCACCTTCTGTTCCATAGTTTAAGCTTATATAAATAAGTGCAGGGAAAACCATACCACCAATAGCGGCTAAAATAGGAAGCATTGCTACTTTTAAGTTAGATAATTCTCCTGCTGTTATTTCTCTTTTTATTTCTAATCCAATTAGAAAAAAGAAAATTGCCATAAGACCATCATTTATCCAATGATGTAAAGAATGAGAAAGTTCCCATGAACCTACATTAAAATCAATATATGTATGAAAAAAGTGTGCATATGTTTCATATAAAGGACTGTTTGCTAATACTAATGCCAAAACTGTCATTATTATCAAAATCAAACCTGTTGTTGTTTGGGCATGTAAGAACTCTTCAAAAGGTGTTGATACTTTTTTAAAAGCCTTTTCCCAAGGTGCGTATAGTTTCATTTAAACTCCTAGTAAAATTTTTAACTATTTATTTGTAAAGTGTCAAATTATACTGATTAAATGTCAAGATACTTACACATTATTTATTGACAATTTCTTGACAATAATTGTAAAAGATACTATGTGACTTTTATAGAAGGGTTTTATAAAAAATATTTTGTAAAGAAGATGAGATAAGTAGTATTCTTTAGTTCTAGTTAAATAAACTGTTAATTTGTTAGGGGGGGGGTGTAAAAAGAATTTTAATAGTCAATTTTTTTGACATGGAAATGACTATCTTTTTACTAAAAAATCCTAATCTATCTCATCTTAAAAATATTGGAGAATATTTTCTAATCACGATTATAATGTTGAAAACTGCACTGCTACTTTTAATAAGCATATGCTAGTAGTGATTGTACGAAATTATATATAACAATTGTCAATTTTAAAATGTAATATCTCTTGACATTTTGTTGACATAAAAAATAATATAATCTTAAATACAAATATGTAAGAATGTACTATATGTAATTAGGATTTAACAATGAGTCAAAAGAAAAAAAACCAAGAAGAGAATTCATTATCTGAAAAAATATTTAAAGTTTTAGTTGTACTAGTAATACTTATATTTTCAATAATTATAATCGGCCAACCAAGTGGTAGTTTTTCATTTTCAGAAAATAAATTAAGAGAACCATCTAAGAACATGCCCACATCAACAAATAGTGTTCCAGGTGAACTTAAATGGACAGATTCATTTAAAGGTATTTCAAATGAAAAAAGTGATTCTAAAAATAAAGGCTTTTTAGACTAAGGAGTATAATATGGAGTTAATTTTTATAATATTTTATATAGCTATGTTTCTTATAGCTTTAGTTCTTTCATATCAATCTTTTAAATATTTTAAAACTATGTGGAAATTTAAAAATAGAAAAAAAGATGGAAGTGAAGACAAAGACTTTAAGTATTTTGATTAGACTCTTTTTTTATTACAGAAATAAATACAGCAACTGAGACAAGTAATGTTGCAATTAAAAGTTTCATTGTAAATACTTCTTCTAAAAAAGTTAAGCATAATTCTTTCTAAACTAAAACTTAATGACTAAAAGATATAAATATAAAAACATAAAAGTAAATACTATGATCTGGCTACAGTTGGTTTTGGAGCGGTAGGTTTAGCAATAGGTTCCTACGTAGGTGAAAAAATGGGAGAAGATTTTTATGATAGTGCATTTAGCGATTACAAAGATGAAATTAATTCATGGTAGAGGTATAATATGAAAGAATATGAATATAATAAAGATACATTAATAGCAGAAAGATCTTTGCAGAAGTATTTTTACATACTTATAGCAGGGTTAATGTTTATACCTTTGATTTTTATATCAGATGAGATGGTAGTAAGTAATGAATATTTATTTTCTCTATCTCATATGTTTAATGATTATCTGAGAAATATTGATAGAGCCGCAGAACTTGCAAACTCTACAGGTATTGCTAATAAAGTCAGGTTTATTTATAACTATAGTATTGTTGTAGGAGCAATACTATTTTTCGTTATGTTATATGTTTATGGTAAAGCATACTTATGTAGTTTAGGCTACCTTAATAATTGTAAAAAAGTGTACTATATTAAAACAATTCAAAATAAAAAAGTAGATCGTCCATTTAATTTAGTAATTGGTAATTTTCTTTTAATGTTTGTAATATTTGAAACAATTCATTTAGGATATTTTATTGATTTAATAACAGAAGCAAATATAACAAGTTATTATTATAACAATTCATTTGCTGTGACAATATGGTGTTCAATTGGTAGTATTCCAATGGGATATATGTCATATATTATTTTAGAACTAATATCTCATATACGAAAATATTTAAAATTAAAATTTAATTGAAAATGAATCTAAACCAAACAATACCATATAGAAAGGACTACAATCTTATAGTCCTTTCTATAACATCAATTTTAATAATATTACCTTCTTTAATATTTAGTGAAAATGATATTGCAAATAATAAAACAATAGTTAATGCCCTTAATTTAATATCCCCTTTATTTACAAATATTGAGAACATGGCAATAGTCTCGTCAACGGTAGGACTATATTTTAAAAGTAAATTTTTATTTACATATACAATATTTGTAAATCTTATAGTTTTTATTGTGATGTTATATATTTATGCAAGGACTTATTTAAGTAGTTTAGGTAAATTAGAAAGAGGTCATGATTTCTTTTTTTCTGAGAATATTCAAAAAAATAAAACTGATACAAGCAAACCAATGTTGTTTGCCTCAATTTTAATTATTGTAATATTAATAAACTTTTTTTACTTTGATACTATTATGGCTATTCAAGATCATGATTCATTAAAAATGGCAATAAAAAAAGAAATCTAGATAAAGGGTTAATTTACTATAAAGAGAGGAAGTCAATATACTTCATATGAACATAAATATCTTTTAGAAAAATGGAGTCATTCAAAGTATGAGTAAAAAAGGTCACTGTTGGGATAATGCAGTTGCAGAGAGTTTTTTCATAGTTTAAAACTGAATTTATTCATCATGAGAAGTTTTAACATGAAAAGAGAAGCAAATTTTGTTATCAAATTTGCTTCTCTTATTGGGATAGTTTTTATATAGCTATGTTTCTTATCAGTCTTTTAAATATTTTAAAACTATGTGGAAATTTAAAAATAGAAAAAAAGATGGTAGTGAAGACAAAGACTTTAAGTATTTTGATTAGACTCTTTTTTTATTACTGAAATTAATACAGCAACTGATACAAGTAATGTTGCTATTAAAAGTTTCATGGTAAATATCTCTCCTAAAAAAACAACACTTAAAATAATAGCAATAACAGGAACAAGTAACTGTAAAATACTTGCCGTAACTATTTTAATATTTGGCAAGACTTTATACCAAATAACATAGCCTATAGCAGAGGTGATACTTCCAGATAAAAAGCTTAATAAAATTCCATTAACACTAATTTGAAGGGTATTAAATAAAACAAATACAAAAAATATCACTGTAAATATCAAAGCTTTAAAGAAGTTATCATAAGTATTAAATAAAGCATCTTTTGAGCTCTTACCAATAACAGAATAAATTCCCCATGCAATTCCTGAAATAACCATCAAAGTTAAATGAAAATATGAAATATCAAAATCCTTACTAGGATATAGTAAGTATGATAGACCAATAAAAGCTAATATGATTCCAATAAATTTATTTATATTGATTTTTTCTTTATAAAATAGTGAAGTAATAAGCATTGTTAATTGAACTGCTGTAAATAGTAATAGTGTCCCAAAACCTGCTTCTAAGTTTAAATAAGAGTAAGAAAAGCCAATTGCATATATAAAAAGCATAAAAGAACTAAGCCAATTACCTTTTAAACTTATTTTCTTTAGTTTAGATTCTTTTTTACTTTCTCTTAATGTGATTAAAATAAGTAGGGTCAAAAAAGCAAAAAAGACTCTAAAGAAAGTAAATGAGTAAGCATCTATATACTCATTTACTAAAGCGATTTTACATAAAATAGAGTTTAGACTTAAAAATATTAAAGAAAGAGTGATTAAAACAAATAGCTCAAACTCTTTCTTTAAAAAACTCATGATTTTACTTTATCTCAAAAATTCTATCAAGAGTTGCTATTGATAAATACTTATCAAAATATGCTCTATTATATTTTTGTTTTGCAGAAGTTAATAAGAAGTTTGCATCTGTTAAATCAGTTGAAGTTGAAACTCCTTCTTTAAATCTGTTATTTACTATCTCATAATTCTCTTTTGCTTGTTTTAAAGCTAATGAAGCTGTTTCATAGTTATCACTTGCAACCTCTAAAGTTGATTTTGCATTTTCATACTGTAAATTTATATCAAGCTGTGTTTTTTGAATTTGTGTTTTTAGCTTAGATATTTGAGTATTGTAAATAGCTACTTGTGTTTGTGTAGAACCTCCATCATATAAGTTCCAAGATGCACTAAGTGTTGCTACATTTTGATTGTCATTTCCATCTATTTCGTTAAATCCTAAATCCTCATAAAATCTATTATGAGCGATTTTAGCATCAAGTTTTGGAAGGTATGAACCTTTTTGTGCTTTTCTTTGTTTTTTAAGTGCTTCAAGACTCATTTTTAAAGCTTCAACTTCACTTCTTTTTTCTAAAAGCTCTTGCTTATATGTAGATGAAACAATACTTTTAGCTTCAAAGTTTTCAATAGATTCATTTGATAAGTCATATCCACCTAAAATATTTGATAATTGAAGTTTTGCAATTTTTACATCAGATTTTGCTTTTACTACATTTTGTTTAGCCCCTGACATATTTACCTGAACTTGCAAAAAATCATTTCTTGCTAATAAACCTTGCTCATATCTATTTTTTGCATCTTTAAATTGATTATCAAAAAGCTTATACTCACTCTCATAAGTTTTTAACACATTTAACTTATCAAGATAGTTTATGTATGCTTTTTTAGTCTCTAAAACAATATCATGTTTTAAAGCTGTTAAAGAGTAATCTGATGATTTTGATAGATATTGTGAAGCTTGCTTATTTGAAATATCTTTTAATCCATTAAATAGATTATAAGAAAGTGCTGCACTAAAAGAGGCATCTTCTTTAGACTGATTTCCTACTATTTCATCTCTTTTATTATATCCATAAGCTAAATCAAGTTTTGGCAAATAGTTTGCGTTTGAAAGCTCTATATTTTGAACACTTTGTTTATAATCATAAGCTTGTGCTTTAAGCTCATGATTATTTTTAAGTGCTAAATCTACTGCTTGCTTTAAATCTAAAGAACTTGCTCCACTTACAAAAATAGATGCCACTAAAGATAGTTTTAATAGTTTATTTTTAATATTTTTCATACACTTATCCTTTTATGCTTTACTTACATCAACTGGTTTATTTTTATTTGAAACTGCTTGTTCTAATTTTATAAAGAACATTAATAATGCAGGTGTTACAAAAATCGTAAAGATTGTTGAAAATGCTAAACCACCCGTAATTACAGAACCTAAACCTCTATAAAACTCAGAACCAGGACCTGGAACTAATACTAGTGGTAACATACCAAAAATAGAAGTTAATGAACTCATATAAATTGGTCTAACTCTTGTTCTTGTTGCTTCAATAACTGCTTTTTTATGCTCCATACCATGATTTTTGATATAGTTTAAACTTTGGTGAACAATCAAAATTGCATTGTTTACAACAATACCAACTAAGATAATAAACCCTAGCATAGTTAAGATATCTAAAGGCTGTGGTGCTATAAACTTATTTGTTAATGCAAGCCCAATAAACCCACCAGCTGTAGCTAAAGGTACTGTAAACATAATAACTATTGGATAAACAAAGTTACCAAATAGTGCTGACATAAGTAAGTATACAATAACTAGTGCTAATAAAAAGTTACCAAGTAACAATCCAATTGTTTCAGTTAATTTATCAGCTGTTCCTGATAAATTAATATCAACATCTGATGATATAGCACCTTTTGCTTTCATTCCCTCTAGCATACCACCAATACTTCTCATAGCCTCATCAATAGTCATACCAGCAGGTGGCGTAACTTGAAGAGTAATTGTTCTTTTACCATCTAAGTGTCTAATTTCTGAAATACCTGTAGTTGACTCATAAGAAGCAAGTGAAGATACAGGAACTAAAGCACCATTTGGTAAAGCAATTTGCGAACTCATAATATCTTGTGGTGTTTGAATATACTCATCGCTAGCTTTTAATACTAAATCGATTTTCTTTTTACCATCTTGTTCAAAATCACCTAATTTTCTACCACTCATAAGTACATCAACTGCAATACCTAAATCCCTTGAACTCATACCTAAGGCTTTTAGAGCATCTTGATCTGGTTTAATTCTAACTTCTGGATATAAAAGCTCAACTGATGGAACTGGTCTTACTTGACTACCTTGTAATGCTCCCATTGTTGCACCAAACAACTGTCCACCAACATTTGCAATATCTTCAATACTTTCACCACTAATATCAATATTTACAGTATTACCCTCACCAATACCGTTTTCAAATACCCCTGATTGTAAGGATACACCAAATACAGATGGCATTGAGTTTACTATTGGTCTAAACATTGGAATTAAATCTTTTGCTCTATCTTCAACCATTGATGTTCCACCAAATAAGTTAAAGTCACCAAAAGATACGAAGAAGGCTCTATTTAATCCAGGAACTCCATCAACTTCTTGATTTACATGTGGCTCAATTCTTTTCATTAAATATGCACCCATATCATATCTTTCTTGGTAAGAAAGACCAGGAGGAGCAATCAAGATATTAAAAATCAAGTTTTTATTTCCTTGAGGAAGATAATCTAACTTAGGGAATAAAACATAAATAGCACCTACTGAAAATGCTGCTAATGATAAAATCGTAACTATTTTTGTAAATAAATTCTTTAAAGAAATATTTACAATTGACATAATTAAGTCAACTATCTTTTGTCCAAATTTAGCAATAGCTCCTGCATCTTTTGGCTCTGCTTTTGAAATAGATGCAAATCTCTTCCAAAGCATTGGAATTACTGCAATAGATACAAATAAAGAGAATGATACAGCTGATGTTACAGCAATAGCAATATCTTTAAATAACTGACCTGCTTCATCTTCTAAGAAAATGATAGGTAAGAATACAGCAATTGTTGTTGAAGCTGATGCAATTAATGCACCCCAAACTTCACTAGCACCTTTATATGCAGCTTCACTAATACTAGCACCATTTTTTCTATGTCTATCAATATTTTCAAGTACAACAATAGCAGCATCAACTAACATACCAACAGCAAAGGAAATACCTGCTAATGAAATAGTATTTAAACTTCTTCCCATAGCTTCAAGAATAATAAATGTTCCTATAATTGATATAGGAATTGCAACTGCAACAACAGCAGTTGGTGAAATACTTCTTAAAAATGTAATTAGAATAATAACTGCAAGAATTGCACCTATCATAATATTTTGTTGAACTAAATCAACTGAACCCACGATATATGGTCTTTGGTCATATAACCAGTGAATTTTTAACTGTTTTTCTTTTAGTACAGTTTCATTTAATTCATTTACAACTTTTTCCACATCATTTGTAAGTTTTACAATATTTGCTTCACTATTAGGTTGAACACCTAAGAAAATACCGTCTTTTCCTAAGAACATAGCTACAGTACTAGCTGTTTCATAACCAAAACTTACTTTTGCAATATCCCTAACTCTTACTCTTTGTTCTCTGTTTGAAATAAGAATAACATTTTCTATATCCTCTGTTGTAGAGAACTTATGTACTGTTCTAATTCTATATGATCTTCTATCTAGATTTTGAATACCTGCTGAAACATCTACATTTTCATTTTGTAAAGTATTAATAACTTCATTTATAGTAAGACCATAAGAAGCAAGTTTATTTACATCAAACTCAATTTGCATTTCTTGCTCACGGCCACCACCACCCATTGTTCCAGAAACACCCTCAACTCTTTTGATAGCTGGTTTTATTTCATTTTCAAAGAATGTTTTATACTCATCAACGTGTCTATCATTGCCATCAAGAGTTTGAAGCATCATCCAAATAACAGGACTTGCACTTGCTGTTTCAATTACAGGTTCATTTGCAGCACTTGGATAAGAGTTAACTTCATTCAACTTATTTGATACATCTTGTAAAGCAGCTCTAATATCAGTTCCAAGTTTAAATGTAAGAGTAATTTCTCCATAATTATCTTTAGAAGATGACTCATATTCTATTAGATTATTTAAACTTTTTAATGCCTCTTCTTGCTCTTCAATTATCTCTCGCTCGATTTCATAGGGAGTAGCCCCTGCCCATGAAGTAGTTACTTTAATCTCAGGTTTAGTAACTGTTGGAGTTAATTGATAAGGAAGTTTAGTTAGTGATAAAAAACCAAAAATTACTACAATTAGTACTGATACGATTATAGTAACTGGGTTTTTTATGGAAAACTTGATTAAATCCATTTATTTGTTCCTTTTTTCTTAGCTATATTTATTTTTTATTTATAATTTTTACTGGTGATTTTGGGAAAACTCTTTCATTTCCTTTTTCAACTATCTGCATACCTTCACTCAATCCTTGACCTTCAATAGCAACTTTATTTGATATAAATCCTACTATTTTTACAGGTATCATCATAGCTATATTTTTTTCATTTACAGCAAATACAACTCTTTGACCAAATCTTTTAATAACTGCATCTCTTGGTAAAACTAAAGCTTGTTTTATGGCATCTTTTGAAAGGCTAACTTTTGCTTCTTGACCATCAAATACAAAACTATTTTCTACATTTGCTTTAAATTTAACAGGAAAAGTTCTTGTTAATTTATCTCCATTTGGAATTACTGCTGTAAGCTTTGCTTTAACTGTTTGTTTTCCAACTTGAACATCATACATATCACCCATTCTTAAACCATCAACAACTTCTAAAGGAATGTTAAATGTAATCTCCGCTTTTGAAGTATCAACTATTTTTGCTATTGCAGTTCCTGCATTTACCCATTCACCTAAACTAATATTTTTTTCAACTATTACACCTGAAAAAGGAGCTTTAATTCTTTTTTTAGAACTTTGAATTGTAAGTTCTTTTAGTTTAGCTTCTAAAGCTTTTACATTACTTCTTGATGAATTTGATTTTAAAAGTGCATCATCATACTCTTTTTGAGTAATTGATTTTGACTCTAAAAGTTTTTTATATCTTTCATAATCTTTTGAAGAGTTTCTTTGCTCATCTTTTGCAATACTTAAATTTGCTCTTGCTGCTTTTATTTGAGCATTTAATAAATCATCATCAATTTGAACTAATGTTTTTCCTTTTGATACTTTATCTCCAACTTCAAAATTTACTTTTTTTACTAAGCCAGAATTTTGAGCAGCTAGTGTTGATTCATTATCAAACTTTAATGTTCCTACAAACTCTTGTAATGGGTTTACTTCACCTTTTACTAATGTAGTTGTTTCAACTAAAGAAGGCCCTTGAGCATGTAAAAGCCCTAAACCTAAAAAAGCAGTAACTAAAATCTTTTTTATCATTATCTTTCCTTATTTAATTAACTTATTTGTAATCTTATGCACAAATGGTGCAACAACAAAGATGATTGGAAAAGCAAATAAAAATGCTTTTATATAAGCTTCCATCCATCTAATAAAAAAATCATCTACTAAACCTAAATTTATAAATGTAATAATCATACTCATTAAAAAACTCATAATAGATGACATAAAAAATGCAAATACTATATTTCTGTATTTTGCAGGTATCATTTTTTAATCTCAATTAGCTTAAAAAGTGTATTTAAAAAATGTTCAAATTTTTCTTGAACTTGATGATCATTTTGACTCATTTTCATTAAAACTAAGCCTTTTTCAAAGATTAGTAAACTCTCAGCTAAATCAATAGATTCAGGTTTTAAATCACCAATTTTTACACCCTCTTCTAATATTTCTGATAACTGATTTTTAAAGAAATCATGAGTATCACAGTTAAACTCTTTCATTGCACTATTTTCATCTGCTAAAACAATAGATAAAAACTCTTTATATCCATTAAAATGTTTAATATTATCTTCACTATCATCTAAAACAAATTTAAAAAAGTGTCTAATTTTATCTTTTGTATTTTTAACTGTTTTTATACTCTCTTTAAAACTATCAAGATATTGTTCAATGTGGATATTAATTATTTCAAAAATTATGTCATCTTTATTATCAAAATATTCATAAACAGTTCCCTTACCAATTCCAGCTGTTTTAGCAACTTGGGCAACAGTGATTTTTTTCATTCCAACTTCATGTATTAAATCAGAACAAGCAAGAGCAACCTCTCTTCTTTTTTCTTCTTTATTTACTTTTCTTGGGCTCATTTCACTCCTTCAAAGCTTTTTACAAAACAAAAAATAATTGATTGACCGACGGTCAGTCAATATATAATGTGAGTATATTAAAAGAAGTCTTAATCTTTTTTTAATTAACCGACCGACGGTCGGTCAATATTACAATTAATCCATAAATAACTTCAAATAAAACCTTTAAATAATCTTATAAGTATTTCTTTTATATCATATGATAAAAATTTTACTAAGGACTTAAAATGAGAAAAATACTACTTACATCTATTTTTGCTTTTGCATTAATTACAAACCTTAATGCTTATGAACTAAATGGAGACTTACTAATCAAATGGACAGGGTTTAAAACCATGGAAAAAGCTCCTGTTTCTGGTACCTTTAAAGACATAAAAGTTGAGATAAAAGAAAACAAAGACTTAGAAGAGTTTTTAAAAAGTGCAAAGGTTACTATAAAAACTGCTTCTTTTGACTCAAAAAACGAGTACAGAGATAATAATATCACCTCAACACTTTTTTCACTTGCAACTTCAAAGCAAATAATAGCTTCAATTTCAAAAGTAAATGTAAAAGATAGAGCTTTAAATCTAAAACTTACAATGAACGAAACAACAAAAGATGTTCCTATGAGATTTGAGATTCTAAATGACCTTATTTATGCAAAAGGAAAAATTGATATTTTGGACTACAATATGAAAAACTCTTTTCTAGCTTTTGCTAAAAAATGTGCTCCATATCATGAAAATAAATCTTATTCAGATGTAGAAATAGAGTTTTCACTTCCATATAAAAACTAAAGCTTAAAAGCTTTAGTTTATGAAGAACAACTAAGTTTTAAATTTGCGTGTTCTAGTGGTGTAGGATTTGAATATCTCTCAAAACCTTCATGTTCATCAAAAGGATTTTGAGCAATTTTAAGTAAGTCATTTACTAAAGTATAATCTTCCTCATGGGCTTTTTCAATAGCTTCTTGAAGCATATAGTTTTTGATAGTATATTTAGGATTTACTTTTTTCATAATAGCGTTTCTACTTTCAAAACTACTTTCTTCTTTCTCACATACTTCTTTATATGAATCAAACCAATTTATCAAAGGCTCTCTAAAAACAGCAATATCAGTAATACTGTTTAGTTCATCAAAACTGCTAAGATTAGTCAATCTGTAGAAAAATACATTATAATCCATCTGTGAGCTTTCTAAACTTCCTAATAACTCTTTTACTAAAGAAGCATTGTTATCACTACTTTTAGAACCATCTAATCCTAATCTTTTGTTCATAAGATTTAAGTATACATTTTCATGCTGTGGTAAAAAGGTGTGTAAATACTCTATAGCTTTTTCTTCATCTATGATTGAGCCCATTGCATTTGCTAAAACCATCAAATTCCATCTTGCAACATATGGTTGATTATTATAAGAGTATCGCCCTTCATTATCTGTGTGATTACAAATACAGTTTTTATCGAAGTAATCCATAAAAGCATAAGGTCCATAATCAATAGTAAGACCTGCCATAGAGAAGTTATCAGTATTTAAAACTCCATGCATAAAACCATAAGCTTGCCAATAAGCTACAAGCTCACTACTTCTATCAACTAGTTCATAAAACATCTTTTGATATTTATTTTGCTCATTTTCTAAGTGAGGGTATGACTGGCTTATCACATAATCAGCCAATTGAGTTAGATTTGCTTTAGCATCATCAGTTCTTGCAAAAAATTCAAAAGTTCCTATTCTAATCCAAGAAGGTGAAAGCCTCATAACTATGGAGCAAGACTCACTTTCCCACTCTCTATGTGCAAATGATTCTGAGTCTATAATAGCTAAAGCTCTTGTAGTTGGAATTCCTAAAGAGTGCATAGCTTCACTCATAATATATTCTCTAATAGAAGATCTAAGAACTGCTCTTCCATCACCTTGTCGTGAATACTTTGTAAGACCTGAACCTTTTGTTTGTAAGTGCCAAGAGTTTACACTTCCAAGATTTATAGCTCTTCCATCACCTAATTGTGGTACAAAATAGCCAAACTGATGACCTGCATATACCATAGAATAAGGAGTTGAATTTTTTAAAAGCTTCTTTCCATTCATAAAGTCTAAAAACTCTTGTGTTTCACACTCTTTACAATCTAAATCTATTAAATCACAAGCTTTTTTGTTGAAAGAAACTAACTTAGGATTTAAAACAGGTGTTGCATCTAATTTTTGATATAAATTCTCATCAAATTCAAAATAATCAATATTTACTTCTAATTCATTTAATTTCATATATTTTCTCTTTTATAATTGTTTGTATTTAATTCACACTATCAAAAAAAGACTCAATATAAGATAAATTTTGTCCTGTTTCACTCTTAACATAAACTAAACGAAAAAAATCTATACTAAAAAAAATTTAAAAAGGTAAACCATGAAAAAAATAGTACTTATGATGCTATTTTTTCTATCAACGTCTCTTTTTGCATTTGAAGAGATAACAGATGATAATTTTGATGAAAAAATAGCAGGTAAAAACGTAATAGTTGATTTTCACGCAATCTGGTGAGGCTCTTGTAAGGTTCTAGAGAAGAACATGACAAAATATGCTACAAGTACTAAACCAAAAGATATCTACATCTATAAAGTAGACGTAACAAAACAAAAAGCAACAACAAAAAGATTTAAAGCCTTTGGAGTTCCTACACTTGTATACCTAGAAGATGGTATGGAAGTTGGAAGACACTCAGGTGTTTTAAGTGTAGAAGAATTAGAAGAAACTGTAAAAGAATACTTCGAATAAATAAAAGAGGCTTTGCCTCTTTTAGCAAATAGTATAACTTTTAATTATAATAAAAATTACTCAATTTTTTCTCTTAGTTAAACTTCGATATAATCCCTTAAAAAGTATTATTAGGACTCTTATGAAGAAACATGTTGAAACATCATTAAGCCATATTGCAAAATTTGCACCATTTGCTGAACAAGCTGGTGCTTCTCACTTTCCTATTTATAACACAGGAACATTTGATTTAAAAAAGCAAGATGGTGACAAAATTTATGACTATACAAGAAGTGACAACCCAACAAGAGAGATGTTAGAAAATCTTTTCACTGAAGTAGAAAGTGGTGCTGGATGTGTATGTACACACACAGGTATTGCTTCTGTTGCACTTTTATTTGAAACAACTCTAAAAGCAAACTCACATATTTTAGTAGAAGCTGACTGTTATGGCGGAACATTTAGACTTCTTAAAGTATTTAAAGAAAAGTATAATGTTACAGTTCATTTTGCTAACTTCTTAGAGTTTGATACTATGGAAGAGATTCTAAAAAACAACCCTATTGATTTAGTTTTATGTGAGAGTCCTACAAACCCAGGTCTTAAAATCATTGATTTAAAAAAAGTAGCTAACTTAGCACATAACTACAATGCTTTATTTGCAGTTGATAACTCACTTGCTACATTTATCTCTCAAAGACCTATTGAGCTTGGAGCTGATTTTTCTCTTTTCTCAACAACTAAATATATCTCAGGTCATGGAGCAGTAGTTGCAGGTGCTATTGTTGCAGCAACAAAAGAGTTAAGCGATGAAGTTCACTACTATGCAAATGCAGGTGGAAGATCTCAAAACCCAATGGATGTTTATCTAATCACACTTGGTATTCCAACTCTAAAAGTTAGAATGAAAGAGCATGAGAAAAACTCTATAATTATTGCGAAGTTCTTAGAAGAGCAAGAGTATATCACTAAAGTTACTCATCCAGCACTAGAATCACATCCACAACACAAGCTAGCAAAAGAGCAGATGGATTATATTCCAGGACTGTTTTGTGCAGACTTTACATCACTTGAATTAGCTGAAAAGTTTATAGAAAACACTAAAATTTATGGAGAAAAGTGTTCATTTGGAAGCCCTGATTCAAGAGTAGAAATTCCTGCTAAGATTTCTCATGCTTCTTTTTCTAAAGAAGAGTTAGAAGCTATTGGAATAGCTGAGGGAACAGTAAGATTCTCAATTGGTTTAGAAAACGTAGAAGATTTAATCGAAGATATAAAACAGGCAGTAAAGTAAGAAGGTAATAAATGAACAAAAACTATTTTAATCACATCCCAACAGGAGAAACTCTACCTGTAAACAATGTACATGCGGTTTCAGTATCGATGCCTTATTTACAAGATGTGATTGATTATGAGCTACAAACTCCTGAAATACTTGAAACTATAAAAAGTGGTTATCCAAGGTTTGTTTTACATCCTTATTTAAAACAGCTTGGACTTTATATCAAAGATAAGTATAAAGTAAGTGATGATTATGAAGTAGTAGTGCTTAGTTCTCAAAAAGCTGTGAAACTTGTAAGTGATAAATACTATATAAATAATAAGCTTGAAGTAGATGAAGCTTTTGGTGTTATTTTAGTTCAAAAAAACACTTGTCAATTACAAAGAGTGTTAAGCTATATTCAACATGTGGGTTGCAACCTTTCTTCAAGACTTGCTGAAAAATACCTTTTTGATTTAGGATTAATAGATAGCATTCATGAAGAAGAACTAGAAGATGAATCAAAAGCCCATGACATTATCATAGACACACTAGCTAATGCCTATAATCAGCCAAAAGATAAAGTATGCCTAGCACCATCTGGAATGAACGCTATTTATTCAGTTGTAAGAGGAATAAACTCTATTCAAGCTCACAATGGACGAACTGTTTTAGTTCAGTTTGGTTGGCTTTATTTAGATACTATGAATATAGTAAATCATCACTACCAAGAATCAAAAGTATTTCCTGATATTTTAAATCTTGATTTACTTGAGGAGTATTTAAAAACAGATGGTTTAAAAGTTAGTGCTATAGTTACAGAAGTTCCAACAAACCCACTTTTAAAAACTGTAGATATTAAAAGATTAAGAAAGTTATGTGATGAGTATAATATACCTTTAGTTATTGATACAACTTTTGCTACACCTTATAATCTAAACTTAGAAGATTACGCAGATATATTTGTAGAATCTCTTACTAAATTTGCTTGTGGAAATGCTGATGTTTTAATGGGTGCAATTATTTTAAATAAAAGAAATAATCTATCACATATGACAACAGAGTTTTTCAAACATTGTGACCCAGTTTATATAAAAGATAAACAAAGATTAGCATATGAGATAAAAGATTACAAAAGTAGAGTTAAAAAAGTAAGTTCAAACACAAAAGCTTTAGCTGCTTATTTTGAAAAATGCTCTTACATAGATAAAGTTTTTTACTGTCTAAATGATGAAAACAAAGACAACTACTCTCAAACAATGAGAGATGATAATAGCCTTACAGGTATTATCTCTGTTACTTTCAACAAACCTTTTAAAGAAGTATATGACAAACTAAACTTTGCAAAAGGACCTAGCTTAGGTACTGAGTTTACACTTCTTATGCCATATACTTATTTAGCTCACTGGGATCTAATCCAGTCAGAAGAGGGAAACAAGTTCTTAGAAGAAATTGGTCTTCCTATAGATTTACTTAGAATTTCTGTTGGAGTTGAACCAATTGATGAAATTATAAATGAATTTAAAAAACTAGAAGAGTTCTAAAACTCTTTTTAGTTTTCAAACCAATTTAATTCTTCTCGCAAGTTTACAACCTCACCTACTATAAAAACAGCAGGTGTTATTGCTTCTTTTGATTTCTCAACTATATTTTCTAAAGTTCCAACTATTGTTTTTTGTTTTTTTGTTGTACCATTTGAAATGATTGCACAAGAAAGAGTTTTATCTTTTCCTATTTCAAGTAATTTTGAAGTAATAAGTTGAATATTATGAAGTCCCATTAAAAATACTAAAGTTTCATCATCTTTAAAACTATTCCAGTTAATATCATGCATACTTTCATTTACTTTTTTATGTCCAGTTACTACTCTAAAAGATGAACATACACTTCTATGAGTTACTGGAATTCCAGCATATGCAGGAACTGAAATAGCTGAAGTAATACCAGGAATTATTTCAAACTTAACACCTCTTTGTTTTAAATAAAGAGCCTCTTCTCCACCTCTTCCAAAGACAAAAGGGTCACCTCCCTTTAGTCTTACAACACACTCATATTTTAAAGTACAGTCATAAATCAATTCATTTATTTGCTCTTGAGGTAATGTGTGATTATCTTTTACTTTGCCTACATAAATTAGTTCAACACCCTCTTTTGCTTCTTCTAAGATCTCTTTATTTACTAAATTATCATAAATAATCACATCAGCTTTTTGTATAAGTTTATATGCTTTTAGAGTTAATAACTCTTTATCTCCTGGTCCTGCACCAGTTAAGTATACCTTTACCATTATTAACTACTTTAAATTTAAATAGACTAAACTATTTTCTATTTTTAACTCATAAGTTTTAGTACATTCATATTCTTCACCAATTGACTCACCACTTATCATGTCTACATCAGTATTATGAAGGGGGCAAGTTACTACTTTTTCATGAACTAAACCATCAGATAGTTTACCTTGCCTATGAGGACAGATATTATTTATTGCATAAATTGAGCCATCTTTTGTTTTAAAAATAGCTATTTCTAAATCTTCATACTTTATAACTCTTGCCCCCATTAATGGGATATTTTCAAGTTCTGTTATTTTAATCCAGTTTTGCATTAGTTTATCTCCTTTGCTTCAAAGCTTACTGATTCTTCTGGTTTTATGACAATAGGGCTAAACTCTTTAGTAAATCCATCTTCAATTGCTTTTGCCCAAGGGTCAACTTGTGCACTCTTTTGAGACTCTTCAAATCTTAAAACATAATATTCTCTTTTTTGAGTATCAAGCATAATTTTCTTTACATACTCAAGACCTACTCGCTCAAGCCAATGAGCTGTTCTTTCTAAATAGTAAGCATCTTCTCTATAAAATTGCATAAATGCTTTCGTATATTCAATCAACTCTTCATCAGTTTCAACTTTACAAAGTAAATCAGTAACCCTAACTTTAATACCACCATTTCCTGCAATATGTATTTCCCATCCAGAATCAACTGCAACAACTCCAAAGTCTTTGATAGTTGCTTCTGCACAGTTTCTAGGACATCCTGATACTGCGATTTTATACTTATGTGGAGTCCATGAACCCCAAGTTAACTTTTCTAGTTTCACACCCATAGCCATTGAGTCTTGTGTACCAAATCTACACCATTGACTTCCTACACAAGTTTTAACTGTTCTAAGACCTTTTGCATAAGCTTGTCCAGAAACAAAACCACAATCATTTAAATCTTTCCACATAGGGGCTAATTGTTCTTTTTTAACACCTAACATATCAAGTCTTTGACCCCCAGTAAATTTTACAGTTGGAACATCATATTTCACTGCAATATCTGCAATATCTTTTAGCTCTTGAGGACTAGTAAGACCTCCCCAAATTCTAGGAACGACAGAGTAAGTTCCATCTTTTTGAATATTTGCATAATTTCTATCATTTACTAAAGCACTTCTTTTATCATTTTTGTATTTATCATCGTTATATTTTACAAGTAAATAGTAATTTATTGCTGGTCTACACTTGATACAACCATCATTAGTTTTCCAGTTTAGCTTTTCAAAAACTTCATACACATCTGAAAACTCATTTTCATTTATACACTCTTTTATCTCTTTATGACCTACATCACAACAATCACAAATACCCTCTTCAACGGCGTTGTATTCATCACCTAAAGTATTTACCAATATTTGTTCAACTAAACCTAAACATGACCCACATGAAGCGCCAGCTTTTGTACAACTTTTTACATCACTAAGAGATTTTAAATCTTTGTCTTTAATAGCATTTACAACATCACCTTTACAAACACCATTACAACCACAAACCTCTTCATCATCACTCATAGAGTTTACATCATCTCCACCATGTCCACTATCTCCAGAGAGTGCTGACTTCCCAAATAAAATTTTAGTCCTTAAATCACTAATATCTGTATGCTCTTTTAGAAGTTTTAAGTACCATGAAGCATCCGCTGTATCCCCATAAAGTACAATACCTATAATCTTATTATCATAAATTACAAGTTTCTTATAAATACCAACTTTTTCATCAAGTAAAATAAGCTCTTCTGTTGTTTCATCCCCTAAATAGTCCCCTGCACTAAACAAATCAACACCAGATATTTTAAGTCTTGTTGATAAAGTTGAGCCACTATACCCATCAACCTCAACATCAGCAAGTTTTTTAGCTAATACTTTTCCTTGTTCATATAAAGGTGCTACTAAACCATAAGTATTTCCTTTATGCTCAACACACTCACCAACAGCAAATATTGATTTATCACTTGTAGCCATAAAATCATCTACTATAATTCCTTTTTTTGTGTCAAGTTTTGCCTCAATTGCTAAGTCTTTATTTGGAATAATCCCCGTTGCAAACACTACAATATTTGACTCAACACTACTTCCATCACTAAACTCTACTTCTTCAACATCACTAATTCCATTTATTTGTTTTATTGTTGTATTTAACTTAAACTCTATTCCATATTTTTCTAAATTCTCTTGAAGAAGTTTACCTCCTGTACTATCAAGTTGCTGTGAAAGAATCGAGCCACTTCTATGAACTAAAATAGTTTTAACTCCATGCATAGCAATTCCATAAGCTGCTTCAAGACCAAGTAATCCACCTCCAACTACAACTGCTGTTTTTGATTTATCTATTGTCTTAATTATAGTATCAACATCAGCTTTATTTCTAAATGCAATTACATTATTTAGATTACTTCCTACTGTTTGAGGAATAAAAGGTTTAGAACCTGTAGCTATTAAAAGTTTGTCATAATTTTCAACTTTTCCATTTTGAGAAGTCACTGTTTTATTTAACTTATCAATAGATATAACCTTATCACCTTTATGTAAGGTAATATTATTCTGTGTATACCATGACTCATGATTAATAATTGTATCTTCAAAAGTTTTCTCTTGAGATAAAATATAAGAGAGCATAATTCTATTATAGTTCACATATGGCTCTTCCCCAAAAATTGTAATATCATATTTATCTTTATTTATTTCAAGTAAATCTTCGATAACTCTAAGCCCACTCATTCCATTTCCAACTACTATTAACTTTTCTTTCATACTTATATCCTTTTCTCAATTTTTACTGCACTATGGTTATAGTCAGGTTCTAATGATTCTTTATCATATATGTCATTTGTTAGATAATTCATATCTCTATTACTAACAGGAATAAAAATCGTTCCTTTTTTTATAGTCTCAACAACTTGAGCATAAGATATCAATTCACCTCTTTTTGATTTAACTATAATTTCATCACCATTTTTAATATCTAAACTATTTGCATCTTCACTATTTATTTCACAAAAATTCAATTCTTTAAATTTTAAAAGAGTTCTTGGAAGATTTGTTTTTGTTCCACTATGCCATTGGTCTCTTGTTCTTCCTGTAAGTAGAATAAATGGATATTCTAAAGATGCTTTTTCACTTAAAAGTTTGTTTTCTACAAAAAATAAATTTGCTTTTTTATTCTTTGTCAAAAACTCTTTATTTTCAACTATTTTCTCACCCCAAATAAAAGGCTCACTATTTAATTCATCATAATTAGCCTCATAAATATCCATATAAGAGTTTAGTTTTGTCATTTCTTGATACTCTTCAAATATTTCCTTTGGATGAGAAAAGTTGAAGTCTTTTTTAAAGCCTAAACCTTGAGCTATAAGTTGAAATATTTCCCAATCTGCTTTACAATCAATAGAAGTCCTTGTTAGTTTTTCTTGTTTAGTTATTGTTCTATCTAGATTAGTTTGAGTACCTTCTTTTTCTCCCCAAGGAGCTGCTGGAAGTTTTATATGTGCAAATTTTGAAGTTTCAGAGTTTTCATAAGCATTTATCTCTATTACTAAAGGGATTTCCTTTATAAGCTCTTCCATTTTATTTCTATTTGGAAGATGATAAATTGGATCAGTATGACAAACAATTAATACTTCAAGATTAGCTTCAAGCATTTGTGTTGCAGTTAGTCCAGGTTTATTGCTAATACCTTTTACACCCCAAAACTCTTCAACTTTTTTGATTGATTCTTCATCAAAACCTAAATGAACAGCAAGCATTGTTGAAAGTCCTCCAACCTCTCTACCACCCATTGCATTAGGTTGACCTGTTAAAGATAAAGGACCATTTCCTTCTTTGAAAATTTTTCCTGTTAAAAGATGAGTATTAATTAAAGCAAGATTTTTATCAACACCTTGAACAGATTGATTAAGTCCCATTGTCCAAGCAGTTATTATATTTGGACTGTTTTTATATAAAAGCCAAAACTTTTCAAACTCTTCTTTTGTTAATCCTGTTCTTTTTAACATCTTTGTTACAGGAACTCTTTTAAACTTATTTACTAATAAATCATAATTATTTACATGAGAGTTTATAAACTCTTCATCAACTAAACATTCATCAATAATTCTTTTAGAAATCAAATTAAAAAGGTCAATATCACTTCCAGGTTTCACAGCTAAATGAATATCAGCAATTTTTGCTGTATCTGTATATCGAGGATCAATTACAACTACTTGTAGACCTTGCTTTTTTGCTTTTTTAATTTTATTATGAAAAACAACATGTGCTTCTGCTGTATTTGCTCCTGCTAAAATCAACAGATTTGCTTTATTTATATCTTTCATTCTAAGAGGTACAAAGTCTGCACCTAATGACTTTTTATAAGCAACTACAGCACTTGACATACATGTTCTACTATTTGTATCTACATTATTAGTTTTTAAAAAACCTTTTCCTAATTTATTTGCAATATAATAATCTTCTGTTAATAACTGACCAGATAAATAGAAACCTACTTTATCTTTTTTAGACTGCTTAATTTTTGATACAATATTTTGTATACTTTTTTCCCAAGATGATATTTTAAACTCACTATCTATTGTATCCCTCATCATTGGTCTCAATAATCTAGTTGGTGTTTGAATACTTACTAATTCACTAACCCCTTTAGAGCAAACCTTTCCTTCATTTACAGGATAAGCCACATCTCCAAGAAGCTTGCTTTCATCGAATTCTAGTCCACATCCAACACCACAATAACCACAAACTGATTTAATCATAAAATATTCCTTTATATAGTGGATGTAAAAAACTAACGTTTTACTTCAATCCATTATAAAATAAATTTTATGTAATTTTAAGATTTAATTGTCTGTTTTTTATACAAAAAAATAGTATATTTTACAAAAAGCTAGTGTTATAATGGTTACATCAAAATCATTAATGTAAATTTAAGGAGAAAACATGATTAAGCAGGTATTAAAAATCGGATTAGGTCTTTCTATTATTACAAGTTCACTTTTAGCAGCACCAGAAAAAACAAAGTTAAAAATTGGTTTTATTGCATTAACTGACTGTGCTCCATTAGTAATAGCAAAAGAAAAAGGTTTCTTTAAAGAAGAAGGTTTAGATGTACATGTTACAAAAGAAGGCGGTGGATGGCCTGGTATTCAACAAAAAGTTATTAGTGGAGAGTACGACTTTTCACATGCTTTAGCGGGTATGCCAATAGCTGCAACTTTAGGTATCAATGGTAATGCTCATTTACAAGCTTTATTATCTTTAGACTTTAATGGTAATGCTATTACATATGGTAATAACATTATTGAAGAAATGGAAAAATACGGATTAGATAAAAATAAAAGACCTGTATCTGCTGAATCTCTTAAAAAATATATTGATGCAAAAAGAAAAGCAGAGGGTGAAAACTATCAACCTCTAAACTTTGGTATGGTTCATCCTGTTTCAACACATAATTATGAATTAAGATATTGGATGGCTTCATCTGGGATTAGACCTGACCAAGATTGTACTATTAAACCTTTTCCTCCACCAACAATGCCAAGTAACTTAATCGCTGGAAATATTGAAGGATATTGTGTAGGTGAACCATGGAATTCAAGAATAGTGCTAAAAGGAAAAGGTTCAGCACTTGTAACAAACTATGATATTTGGAACAATAATCCAGAGAAAGTACTTCAAGCAAGAGCTGATTTTGTGAAGAAAAATCCAGAAACTACAAAAGCTGTAATGAGAGCTGTTATAAAAGCTCAAAAATGGCTTGATTCTTCATGGGAAAATAGAGAAGAAGCTATTAAGTATTTAGCTAAGAAGAACTATGTAAAAGCTCCAAAAAAAGTTTTACAAAAATCTATGAGTGGAACATTCCTTTATAACAAAGGTGTAGACTCATCAAATCCTATGTTTAATGTATTTGCAAATAATTATGCTTCATATCCATTTTATTCACATGGTATGTGGTTTGTAACACAAATGTACAGATGGGGACAACTTGATAAACCTGTTGATATGAAAGCTTTAATTGAAAAAGTTTATAGACCTGATTTATTTGCCCAAGTTGCTAAAGAGGTTGATTATAAACTACCTCCAAGTCCTTGGAAAAAAGATGGTGTTGATGAATATAACAAGTTTCTAGATGGAAAAGTTTGGGATCCAAATAAAGCAGTTGATTATATCTTTGACTTTAAAGTTCAGAATTCACTTGTTTCAAAAGAAGAGTTGTTGAAAGTTAATAAGTGGAAGGTTAATACAGCCCAACCTAAATATGAGTGTCACTATGGACCTGCTGGTTGTGCAGACCCTAAATATGTTACAAAGTAAGTCTTTTAGACTTACTTTAATAAAGAGAAATAAACTTGTTTTTTTAAATGCCTAGTTCATATTAATTCTCCTCCTGAATAATACTAGGCATCTAAAAGAACAAAGAAAGGTTAAAAATGAAAAAAGAAATCTATAAAAAAATACTATTTCCCCTAATAGTACTAGTAGTCTTAATTCAAGTGTGGTCAGGAATTGCAGCAATGGTTGAGGATTTTCCAACACCAAGTGATACTTATATATATGCATTTGGTGGAGAGACATCAGATGGAGATGAGTTAGAAGGTGTTTTATCAGACCCATTTTATGTTGAAAACCAGGATGATAAAGGTGTATTTTGGCAAATAGTAGCTTCATTAGAAAGAGTGTTTTCAGGTTTTGGACTTGCTGTTTTAGTAGGAGTTCCATTAGGTTTAGTTATTGGGATGAGTAAAAACTTTCAGTATGCATTTGAGCCATTTATACAAATATTTAAACCTGTGTCACCTTTAGCTTGGTTACCATTATTACTTTTTGTATTTCAAGATATAGATGCAACAGCAATTTCAACAATTTTTGTTACATCAATTTGGCCTATTATTATAAATACAGCACTTGGCGTAAAAAATGTAAATCAGGACTATTTAAATGTAGCAAAAGTTTTACAATTTTCACCAATTGAAAAGGTATTTAAAATTATCTTACCAGTAGCTGTTCCATATATTTTTACAGGAATGAGATTATCTTTAGGTATTGCATGGCTTGTTATTGTAGCAGCTGAAATGCTAACAGGTGGTATTGGTATTGGTTTTTGGATTTGGGATGAGTACAACAACCTTTCATATCACAATATTATCATAGGTATTATCTTAGTTGGTATTATAGGTTTTATTTTAGATGTAATTATGGGAAAAATTGCAGATTATTTTGACTATAGAAAAAAGATGTAAAACAGAATAAGGAAAAATCATGAGTAACAATAACTTTTTAGAATTAGAAAACATATATAAAGCCTTTCCTCTTCCAGGAGGAAAAGAGTATAAAGCCGTAGTTGATGTAAATGTAAAAATTGCAAAAAATGAAATTATTTCAATTATTGGTCATAGTGGATGTGGAAAATCAACTTTATTAAACATGATAGCTGGACTTGATGCACAAACACAAGGAAACATACTACTCAAAAATAAAGAGATAAAAGGACCAGGACCGGAGCGAGCAGTGGTATTCCAAAATCACTCCTTACTTCCTTGGTTAACTGTTTTTGAAAATATTGAAATGGCAGTAAAAAAAGTAATGCCACATCTAAATAAACAAGAATTAAAACAAAGAGTAGAACATTTTGTTTCAATGGTAAATTTAGACCATGCAAAAGATAAATTTCCTGGTGAAATATCAGGAGGTATGAAACAAAGAGTTGGTATTGCCAGAGCTTTATCTATTAAACCTGATGTACTACTTATGGATGAGCCTTTTGGTGCACTTGATTCACTTACGAGAGCAAATCTTCAAGAGCATTTAATGAGAATTCAACAAAGTGTTCAAAATACTGTAATTATTATTACTCATGATATTGATGAAGCTGTTTTATTAAGTGATAAAGTAATCATGATGACTAATGGACCTGAAGCTACTATTGGAGAAATACTAGAAGTAAACTTAGAGCGTCCTAGAGATAGAGTTGCTCTTCAAAGTGATCCTGAATATATTAGATGTAGAGAAGCTATTTTAGATTTCTTATATAAGAAGTTTGCAAAAGAGGATGAATAAACTAGAGTTTAAACTCTAGTTTATAGTTTTAAGACATTTTTTACTCTAAGTAATGAATCGCTTTTAGACAATGTAAGTCTTACAATTGAGTCTTCATTTGCTTTTAGATTATGCATAATATTTCCCTCTAAACTTACAATATCACCTTTTATAAGATTATAAACTTTTTCTCCAACACCAAAGTCTATTGAGCCTTCAAAAATTTCAACAGTTATGGGATATGGTGTTTTATGATCTTTCATAATTTGCTCTTTTTTAAAAACAATTCTTATCTCTTTTGAAAAAGCTGTTTCTAACATAGGTGATACTTTTACTTTATCTTCGCCATATTCAAGATGGTCATAAATATTTATTTTTTCCATGATAAAACCTTTTTAATTATATGAAACGATTTTATCTTTAAAGAGAGAAATTAACCTTGATTTCAATCAAGTATTCTTGCTAAAAAATAAAAGTTATTATCAAAAGTACCCTCTTCTAAAAGTTCATAATTTTCATGTACTAGTACCATAACTTCATTTTTCTCAACTTTACTATCATCTAAAATATGAAAAATCAAACCTTCTTTATTTAAAATATTTTTTTGATTTTTCAAAGATTCATTGATTTGAAGAAGAGATAAATTATCTAAGGTATTTCTTGAAAAAATAGCATCAAATTTTTTGTGAGTATCTACAGTAATTTTATCAAGTACAATAACTCGTATATCAATAAACTCATCTTTTAAGAATCTTGTTTTGATTTTTTCATCTTCACTTGCAACTACTTCATAGTATTCATGAAGTAGTTTTAAGTCATTACCTTTTTTACTTCCAAGTTCTAGTACTTTTTTAAATCTTGGAAGATATTTTCTCAAAGTTGAGATAATATCCATTTTAGTTCCTTAAAAAATATCTGCGTTTAAAAGAAGTAATAAACCTAAGGCAAACATAACAATAGGTGCTAATACTTCTACAATATTGATTATTTTAGTAGATTTAGCTGATACTTTATTTAAAGAAACTCCTAAAAATGATGAAGCAAAGATTACAAGTCCCATTCCAAGAGAGATAGCAATACTTGCTAATATTACTGAAAAATATGTTTTTAAAATAAAAGCATATACAAAAAGTACAACTGTTCCAGGACAAGGAATAAGTCCAGCAGTTAGTACAAATATCAAGTCTTGCTTTTTTCTTTCATTGTTAAAATGAATTTTGCTTTCAGACTTTTGAACAAAATTAATATTTCCAGTTGTTGAAAACATTGGTTTATTTTCTTCTGTACTACAACAAGCACTACAAGCACAAGATTTTTTCTTTAGTTTTCTATATAAAATATACATAGATAAAAGCATGATTAAAACTGCACTTGTTTGAGTGATGTACTTTATAGAATCATCTAAGAAACTATTTAAAACACTTTGAAGTAGAAAAATAGAAATCACAACTAAAATCAATGCCCCAACTATATGAATAAATGCAGTTGCAAGTGAAATAATAAAGGCTTGAAAATATGAACTTTTTTGAGTACTAAAGTATGAAAAGGCTAAAGCTTTTCCATGTCCTGGTCCCATAGCGTGTATTATTCCATATACAAAAGATACAGCAAGTAAGAAAAGTAAAGCCCAGTTATCTTCACCCTTCTCTATCTCTACTAAGTAATATTTTACTTTTTTTACAAAGCCACCTAAAAGAGTCTCTTCTTTTTGAACATTTTCTTCTTCTAAAGATTTTTCAATAAGATTTTTTTCTTTTTTTCTAACTTCAGAAGCACTTTGTTTTACTTCTTCTTTTGTTTCACTTGTAGCTAGAGAAGGTGCATTTATAGTATAAGTTACACTATTATAGTCCATCTCTTTTTTTAACTCATAAGGAATATTAAAATTTTGATTATTCTCATCAATAAGCATGATAAAGTAACTTGCATCATCATAAACTTCAATATATAATTTATGATTGTGTTTTATTTCATAATTTAAATCAAACTCATAATCAAAACTTAATATCCCATCTATGAAATTAAATTTATATTTTTTTATATCAAGTGTTCGTGAAACTTCTTCTATTTTAGTACTGTAAGTTAAGTGAGTAAGGTAATTTTTGGGTTCTATGTAAGCTAGTAGTGCATCTTGAATTACTTCTATTTCTTTTTCATCAAATGTTGCATCTAAATTTGTATCATAGAGATTTAAAAGCTCTTTTGTAAACTCTTTTGCAAATACCCATTTAACTTGTGCATTTTTTATAAGTTTATCATTGGCTTCTATAGAAACAGAAACATGTGTTTTAGGAGAATAAACTGAACATAAGGAGCATCCAAAAAGGATGCCCTTAAAAATTAATATTAATAGTATATATCGTATCATTTATAACTTTTTGCAATCTCGTTTGCTACCTTTAATAAATTCTTATCCCATTCGTAAGATAATGGGTCAATTGTAGCAGTGTAACCTTTAATACTATTTGAAATAACTTTTGCACCTTTTTGAGAGAATTGTGGTGCTACAAATACGATTTTTATATCATGTTTTTTTGCTTCATCTACTAATTCTACTAATTGAGCAGGTTTTGGCTCTTTTCCTTGAATTTCAATTGAAATTTGCTCTAAGTGGTATCTTTTTGCAAAATATCCCCAAGATGGATGGAAAACCATAAATGCTTTATGTTCATAAGGCTCAATAATTGATTCTAATTTTTTATTTAAAGATTCTAACTCTTTTACAAAATCTTTATAGTTTGCTAAATAAAAATCTTTATTTTTTGAATCTATTTTAGCAAGAGCTTCATAGATATTTTTCGCTTGAACTTTTACTAACATAGGATCTAACCAAACATGTGGGTCCAATCCAGAGTGATCATGACCTTCATGTTCATCATGGTCATCGTGTTTCTCATGTTTATGTTCGTCATGGTCATGATGTGCATGTTCTTCATGTTTGTGCTCATCGTGTTTTTCATGTTTATGTTCATCATGGTCGTGATGTTTTTCTTCTTTATGCTCTTCATGTTTTTCTTCATCATGATGTTCATGAGCTTGCATTTCAAGTTTTTTTATTCCATGAGTAGTATCAACTACAAGCATATTTTTATTTGCATCTTCAAACTTTTCTAACCATACTTTTTCAAACGGCACACCAATTGAAAAATAAGCTTTTGACTTAGCTAATTTTCTCATTTGTGATGTTTTTGGCTCATATGTTGCAGGAGAGAAGCCAGCTTTTACCATAACATTTACTTCAACTTTATCTTTTGCTATTTTTTCAACAAAATATTTTTGTGGTAATATACTTACAGTTACTTCATTGGCAAATAAACTCATACCAATAAAAAAGAATAAAGACAATAAAACTTTTTTCATATATTTTCCTTAATTTTTACATTTATTTTGCAAGCTAGTTGCATTTGTGAAATAATATTACATAAAAACTTTAATGCAACTTAGTTGTATCTTGACAAAAATAATAAAGTTCTTTTAAATTAAAATTGATATAATCTAACTATGAACTTAGAAAAATTAACACATGAAAAAAATATAAAACTAACTACTGCAAGAAAAGCCATCTTGGAGATTTTAGTTGAATCAGATAAGCCTTTATGTTATGAGGATATCAAGAACAGTCTTTCAATGGATAAAGCTACATTTTATAGAAATATTACAAAGTTTGAGGAACAAAATATTATTAACTCTTTTGAGTCAAATGATAAAAAAAGATATTTTGAAATATCAAAAACAAAACACTCTCATTTTATTTGTAGTGTTTGTTCTAAGATTGAGTGTATTCATGAAAAGTTAAATTTTAATCTACAAGATTACCAAGTTGACAACATTATAATAAAAGGTGTTTGTCCAAATTGCTTAAATAAGGAACATAAATGATTAAACAATTAATTACTATAGAGAGATATATAAATAAAGAAGCTCTAAGTGGTATTATTCTTTTTATTGCAACAGTCGCAGCTGTAATTGTTGCCAATTCAAGTTGGGGACAAGAATACTATGACTTATGGCATATGCCACTAGGAATAAACTTAGGTGATTTCTCTATTTCCATGACACTTACTTATTGGATTGATGATGGATTGATGGCATTATTCTTTTTAATGGTAGGATTAGAAATCAAAAGAGAAATGTTAGTAGGTGAACTATCAAGCATAAGTAAAGCTTCATTTCCAATCGTTGCTGCAATTGGTGGTATGTTAATACCTGCTCTTATTTATGTAGGATTTAACCCAGATAATCCACTAGGGTTTGGTGTACCTATGGCTACAGATATTGCATTTGCCTTAGGTATTTTAATGCTTTTAGGAACAAGAGTAAATCCTGCTTTAAAAGTTTTTTTAGTTGCTCTTGCAGTTGTTGATGATTTAGGTGCTGTATTTGTAGTTGCAACTGTTTATACAAGTGAAATTCAATCACAATACTTCTTACATGCAGGGATTGTTTATGCTTTAATTTGGATTTTAAATAAAAGAGGTGTTACTACTTTAACTCCTTACTTATTACTTGGTATTTTACTTTGGGTTTATATTCATGCTATTGGTATTCATGCAACTATTGCAGGTGTTTTATTAGCATTTGCTATTCCAATTACTTCTAAAATAGATGAAAAAAGATTTATTGAGGAAACTAGAGAGTCTGTGGATGAATTTGAAAAACACATGGATCCAATTCCTATTTTAAATCATCATCAAATAGATCAACTAGAAATTATTGCATATAGATATGATAGAGTTCAAAATCCTTTAGTTAGACTTGAACACAATCTACATGGTCTTTCAGCATTTTTTATTATGCCTTTATTTGCATTTTCAAATGCAGGAGTTTTAATCGACTTTAGTACAGTAAGTGCAAACCTAATGATAGTTTTAGGTGTTGTTTGTGGTCTAGTTATTGGTAAACCTGTAGGTATTTTAGGACTTACATACCTAGCTCATAAATTTAATTTAGTTAAAAAACCAGATGCTATTTCTTGGAGAGAGATTTTAGCAGTTGGATTTATAGCTGGTATTGGATTTACAATGTCTATCTTTATTACGCACTTAGCCTTCTTAGACGAGGGAACAATAGCTGCTGTTAAACTTGGTGTATTTGCTGCTTCATTTGTAGCTGCACTTATTGGTGTTTTACTACTTCTTTCTATAAAAAAAGAAAAAGCTTAAAAGCTTTTTCTTTTGTATAAAAAATAGCAATATTATTCTATTTTCAAAAAGAAAATTTAACTAAGATATAATATGTCAAAAATACTACAAAATATTCTTTTTGAAAATGTTAAACAATCAACAAATGATTTTACAAAACACTACCATGATACATATACTATAGGTCTTACATATAAAGGTGTTTTAAAATCATATAATTCTTTTGAGACATATGATTCTTATGAATACTCAATAAGAATAAATAACCCAGGAGAGGTTCACTCAGGAAAATCAAAAGAGTGGAGCCATGCAAATTTCTATCCAACAGTTGATTTATTATCAAATCTATATGAGCAAATATTTTATGAAAAAAAAACTCCTTTTTTTCAAAGACATATTGTAGAAAACAAACTTTTATTTTTAAAACTACATAACTTTTTTACAGCCTATTTTACTAAAGAAGATGAGATGTTTGTAGAATCATTATTGATTGAGGCTTTAAGTGAATTAATACTTTCAAATACAATTTATACTAAAGAGTATAATAAAATCTTTGAAGATAGAAAACTTATAAAAAACACTTATGAACTTATAAATGACTCATTAGATACTAACTTTACACTTGATGCACTTGCATCAAATGTAAACCTAAGTAAATATCACTTTTTAAGACTATTTAAAAAAGAGTTTGGTCTAACACCACATGCTTTTATAATAAATCAAAGACTAAATAAAGCAAATAGACTTATTCAAAAAGGTGTATCAATAAGTCAAGCAAGTGTTGAAGTTGGCTTTAATGACCAATCTCACTACACAAGAAACTTCAAGAAGTTTTTTGGATATACTCCTCTTACTTTAAAAAAGAATAGCAATTTTATTCTATAAATAAAAAAAACTTTTCACTATACTTTTTTAAATTTATTTAAAAGACTATATTATGACAGATACAAATAAAAACCTATTTTACTTTTTGATGTTTCTAGCTATGGCTGGATGGGGAGCTTCATGGGTAAATGCAAAAGTTTTAAGCTCATATATAAATGAATATGAACTTATATTTTTAAGAAACTTCTTTACAATTGCAAGTTTAGTTCCTGTACTTATCTTTACTAGAAAATATTTTTATATAAATAAAAGAAGTTTTCTTTTAGCTATCTTAGCATCAGTAATCATGATAGCTTATATGAAATGCTATTTTTTAGGAACAAAGTTTGGTACAGCTTCACTTGGTGGAGCACTTGTAACAACACTAATTCCAATAAATACCTTTTTGATTATGGCTTTTTTTTATGGTAAAAAAATAGTAAAAAAAGACTATTTTGCATTAGCAATTGGAGCTTTAGGAGTTATGACTATGTTAAATGTTTGGTCTTTTTCAAGTGAGCAAATATTTACAATACAAAATATGTATTTCTTAGGAGCTTCTATTTTGTGGCCTGCTCTTACAATAACAAGCTCTAAAATTACTAAAACCTCGCCTATGGTGTTTACTTTATATATGTATATTATTACATCTATTATGGTTGCTGTATTCTTTACAGAATCATTAGAGTTTAATTACTCTAGTTATGACACAATTTTTTGGATAAATATCTTGGGACTAGCTATAGTTTCAACAACTTTTTCGACAACTGTATATTTTATAGGTATTGAGAAACTTGGAACAAATGAAGTAAGTTCTTTTATATTTCTAGTACCATTATTTGCTATTTTATTTAGTATTATTTTCTTAAAAGAGCACTTAAGTATTTCACTTCTAATAGGTACTATATTAACACTAATAGCTGTGAAAATTTTAAATAATATAAAGATTTTCAAAAAAAGAGGAAAAGTTGAGCACTGAAAATAAAAAACTAAATACCTTTACCTTATCAGGGCTAATTATAGGGCCTATTTTAGGTTCAGGGCTTATACTATTACCTCCGCTTTTATATAATATGATTGGAAATTTTTCACTTATCATTTGGGCAGTTATTTTAAGTCTAGGTTTTGTTTTTGCTTTAATATTTGCAAAGCTTGCAATTTTATATCCAGGTGATGGAGGAGTAAGTCTTGCGACAAAAGAAGCAATGGGTAAAAAATATCAATTACTTACATCCTTTTATTTGATTTGTGCTGTATTTTTTGGACCTGTTGCTGTACTTTTAATAGCAGCAAAATTTATACAAGTTTATTTTCCTAATACTTCTTTAGTTGAACTAAGTTTTTATATTTACTTAATCATTTATTGTCTACTTCTTATAAAAATAGACTTCTTGGGTAAATTAATGCTAATTGTTAGTTCAACAATAACTATTATTTTTCTTTTATCAAGTATCTATGTACTATTTAATATAAATGAGTTTTCTTTTTCTTTTCCAAATATAGAAGTTTCACAAATTGGATACTCTTTTGTTTTAGCATTTTGGGCAATAGTTGGATGGGAAGTAATAGGTAATTACTCAAATGAAGTTAAAGAAACAAACATAATAACTAGGTCTGTAGTTCTCTCTGCAATTATTGTATCTTTAGTTTATATTTTAGTAACACTAGCCATTTGTTTTGGAGATTTTCCTAAAAATGAAGAGTTTAAATTAGTATGGATAATAAAGCCTTTATTTGCTAATACCTCTGATTTACTACTTGCTACAATTTCTATAATTTTATGTATAGGAACACTTATTCTTTTTGTAGGAGGAGTGGCTAGGCTTATTTCATCTTTAAAACTTACAATATATACCTCAAAGCATCTAAGAAATAATACACCCATAGGAGCATTAAACTTTTTATCTATTATTTATATAATAACTTTAGTTTTAGTAAGCCTTGATTATTTAACTTTAGATAACTTAGTAGCTTTTGCAGATGCCTTTTTTATTGCAAATGCAATTATTGGTCTTATTACAGCAGTTATTCTTTTTGATAAAGGCTTTTTTAAATATAGTGCTATTTTTTTAATCGGAGTATTTTTTATAATCATGCTTTTTTCAAATATTTTTATTCTAGCTATGATTATAGGATTATTTCTATTTACTTATTTTAAGAAGTGACGTTTATACTTCTTAAAATATAATTTTTACTAATAGTCTTTTAAGACATCTTTTGTAATACAGCGTCCATACTCTATAAGCTCTTTTGCTTTATGAAAATCATAAAATTCACAAGCTTTTGAGGAAACATTTATCATAATATCAGGCTTATGACTTGCTAACTGATGTCTTGCTATTACATCTTGCATACTCTCTATAGATAAGTTTAAAATCTCAAAATATGAAAGTTTTTTCTTTTTTGTATTTGTAAATTTTTTATTCAAAAACTTACCAATAGTTTTCTTGAAATAGCTATCATCTTCTTGAAATATTTTTTTATGTTTATCTTTGATAATCGCATCATCATTTAGATTAACAGCTATTACCAAATCTGTAAATTCAGATGTGACAGGCAATATTGGAACAGGATTTAAAATACCACCATCAAATAAAACTCTTCCATTTAATTTCTTTGGAGTAAAGATAGTAGGAATTGCAATTGAAGCTCTTATGGCATCTTTTAAACTTCCTTTTTTTAGCCATACTTCTTTTTTATTTAAAATATCAGTTGCCGTTGCTGTAAAAGGAATAGATAAATCTTCTATCAAAACATCTTCACCTATAAACTCTTCGATTTTATCAAAGACTTTATCTGCTTTTATCATTCCACCATCTGAAAATGAAAAATCTACTAACTTTAAGATATCTAAAGCATCAAAATTTAAAACCCAATCCTCATAAGCTTGAAGTTTCCCACTTGCATATAAACCACCAACTAAAGCACCCATTGATGAACCTGAAATAGATTTTATTTCATAGCCTTGCTTCTCTAACTCTTTTATAACTCCAATATGAGCATAACCTCTAGCCCCTCCACTTCCTAAGACGAGGGATACTGTTTTTTTCTTTTGCATTTTTAGTTTTCCTTACTTACCTTTTGTTTTAAAGCGTTTATTTCTTTTGCCACATCTGCTTCTTGGCTTGAGATATTTACTAGTTTTTTCATAACTAAAGAGGCTGTTAAATCCCCTGTGACATTTATAGTAGTTCTACACATATCAAGTATTCTATCAACTCCTAAAATAAGTGCTATTCCCTCAACAGGAACTCCTAAACTCTGAAGTATTGTTGCAAGTATTACAATACCAACTCCAGGTGTACTAGGAGCTCCAATAGATGCAGCAACTGTTGTTAAAGCTAAGATTACCATCTGAGTTAGACTTAAATCTATTCCAAATAATTGCGTTAAAAATATAGCTGCTATTACTTGATAAATTGCTGTTCCATCCATATTTATAGTTGCACCCAAAGGTATTACAAACTTCGAAATTGGTGTTGGGACATTTAGCTTATCTTCTGCTGTTTTCATAGATAAAGGCATAACAGCAGCTGATGATGAAGTAGAAAAAGCCATAAGTTGTACTTCTCTTACTTTTCTTAAAAAATCAAGAGGCTTTATTTTTGAACTTAAATAAACAACTGTTAAATAAAAACATAAAAGAGAAAATAATCCCAGTAAAACTGTAAATACATACATCGACATAGATGATATTGCATCAAAACCTATTTTAATAGTAATACTACAAAGTAAACCAAAAACAGCATAAGGTGCAAGTTTCATAGCCCAACTAACTACTGTCATAGAAAAAGCCTGAAATGACTTAGCTAAATCTTTCATAGGTTTTGAGTCTTCATCTTCCATATTCATTAAAGCAACACCTACAAAAATAGCAAGTATTACAAAAAATAGGATATTACCATCAAGTTCAGCTTGACTTACATTTACAGGGATTAAATCTACAATCATATCAGGAATAGAAGTATTTGAGATTGGATTTACCTCTTTGATTACAATACTACTTGTGCTAATAGTATTTAAAATATCTTTTGATACATATTGTCCTGGATTTATATATAAGGCAATTATTAAGCCTAAAGTTACAGCAACAATAGTTGTAAAAACAAAATAAGGAGCTATTTTCATACCTAAACTTTTTAAAGTTTCCGTATTATCAGCACTTGTGATACCTAAAATAATTGAGCTCATTACAAGAGGTATTACTACCATTTTGATAAGAGCTAAAAAGATATTTCCAGCTAAAGCTACCCAAGGAGCAATTGTAAAAGCCACTTCTTTTGAGACTAAAGCAAAAGCATTTGGAGATAACATAAGTCCAACTACAACCCCAAGAACCATTCCTACTAAAACTTTAAACCAAAGTGTTTTAAACATTTTAAGACCTCTCTACTTTATAAAAAATCGCATATAAAACAGGTATAAACCCTAAGGTTAAAACTGTTGAGAACATCAAACCAAATATAATTGAAATAGCCATAGGCTCCCACATCTCACCTCCACTATACCATAAAGGAATAAGTCCAAAAATAGTGGTAATTGTTGTAAGAATAATAGGTCTAAACCTACTCACACAAGCTTCAATAATAGAGTCATAAAGATTTAAACCATTTTCATTTTCAAGTTTTATTCTCTCTAAAAGAACTATTGCATTATTGATTACAATACCACTTAAAGAAATAATTCCTAAAAGAGTCATGAATCCAAAATATGAGTTCATTGTGTAAAGTCCAATTGATACTCCAATTAGTCCTAAAGGAATAGATACAAGAATAATAATTGGCTTTCTAATAGAATTAAACTGTGCAACCATAAGTAAAACTATTGCCATGAAAGCAAGAGGTAAGTTCTCAACTATTGACTTATTTGCTTTTCCTGAGGCTTCATACTCTCCACCAAACTCATAATAATAACCTAAAGGAAACTTTTCTTGTAACTCGCTCATAAAAGGTTGTATTTTTTCAAATACTGCTATTGCATTTGCTCCTTGGTTTATATTTGCCCCAACAGTTACTGTTTTTAGTCTATCTCTTCTTATGATTTTTGATTCTTCAAAAACTACTTTTACAGAAGCAACCTGAGACAAAGGTATATTTTTTCCACTACTTTGAGAATAAACACTAATAGATTTAAATCTATCTAAATCATCTTTTGTATTCTCATTTGATCTTAAAACTATAGGTATTAACTTATCATCTTTTCTAAAAGTAGTAACCTCAAAACCACTTAAAGCACTTTGCAGAGATATTGCTATATCAAGATTTGAAATACCCTCTTTTAAAGCCTTTGCTTCATCAATATCAACTACAAACTTTTTATTTCTAATACCCCAATCATCAACTATTGTTTTCACTTCATCATAGTTTGATAACTCTTGTTTTACTTTTGAACTAAGCTCAAATAGTTTGTCAATATCTTTTCCACTTATTCTTATCTCAATTGGCTGTTTAACAGGAGGTCCGTTTGCTAAAACTTTTGCTGATACTTGCATATTAGGAAAACTATTTTTTGTAAACTCTTCTACATCTTTTTTTACACTATGTAGATTTTTATACTCTTTTACATTTACCAAAATAGTACTATATTCTACACTAGCTAACTCTTGGTCATAAGCTAACCAAAACCTTGGAGCACTCTGACCTATAAAAGAAACAAAGTTTTTAACACTTTGTTTTTTTACAATATATTTTTGATTTATATACTCTTCTATTTTTCCTACTGCTTGTTTTGTTGTATCTATATTTGTTCCCACTGGAAGCCTAAGCTCTAAAGTAAAACTAGGTTCACTTGAAGGTGGGAAAAACTTCTTTGGAACAATATCTAAAACTTTTAGTGAGCCCACAAAAATTAAAATTACAACTAAAACAGTTAAATATCTAAATCTTAAAACCGTTTTTAAAAAACCTCTATAATAGAAATAAAACCTACTCTCTTTAGCTTCAAGTTTTTTCTTTTTCATAAAATACTTACTTAAAACAGGCGTTAAAGTAAGAGCTAAAACCCATGAAGAAAGAAGTGTAATTGTAACTACTTTAAAAATAGAGTTTGTATACTCTCCTGTGCTTGATTTTGCTAAAAATATAGGTAAAAAGGCTGCTGATGTTGTAAGTGCTGATGTTAGAAGTGGTACTTTTAGTTCATTTGCACTTTGAAGTGAAGCTTCAAATACACTCTTTCCCCTTTGCATTAAAACCATGATAGACTCGCTCATAACAATAGCACTATCAACTAAAAGACCTAAAGAGATAATAAGTGCAGCAAGAGATACTTGATCTAGCCAAATATCAAAAATACTCATGATAATAAAAGAAGTTAAAACCGACATTGGAATTAAAACAGCAACTATAAGACCTGTTCTAAATCCTAGTGAAAATAACATCACTAAAACAACTAAAGCCATAGCTTGAAGTAAGTTATCTACAAAGTTTCCTACAATTTGCTCTACAATTTTTGGTTCATCAAAAAGCTTTTCAAGTTTAACACCTAAAGGAAGCTTATTTTGAATATCAAGCATCAAGTTATCAAGTTTTTCTCCTAGTTTTATAATATCCCCATCTTTTTTCATAGAAATAGCTAAAACTATAGCATTTTGTCCACTTTTTCTTACTATGAAAGTACTTGGTTCTTTGTATTCATACTTAATATTTGCAATATCTTTTAGGTAAATATACTCGCCTGTAGATAAAGGAACTATGGTATTTGCAATTTGTTTTATATTTTCATAGTTTCCACTTGGTTCTACTGATAATCTTGAACTATCTACTTTTATACTTCCACCTGATAAAACTATATTTTTTTGTTCTAATATATTTTTTAAATATGAAGCACTTAGATTTAATTTTGCTAGTTTTGCATTATCAAACTCGACATAAACTCTTTGGGGTTGAAGTCCTAAAAGCTCAACTTTTGCAACCTCATCTACTCTTAAGATAATATCCTTAGCATCATTTGCCATATCTTCAAGCTCACTATAATTCAAGCCATCACTAGTAATAGAAATAAGATTTCCGTAAACATCTCCAAACTCATCATTTACTATTGGCTGGCTTGTTCCATCTGGTAATGCCCTACTTCCTTTTTCAACCTTTCTTCTAAGACTATCCCAAATCTCTCTCATATTTTTGTGTTTTTCTAAAATATTTACAAAAATTATTGATACACCATTTTTTGAAGTTGATTTTATATTATCAATTTGAGGCATTTCTTGTATGGTTTTTTCTAGTTTATCAGTTACTAACTGCTCTACTCTTTTTGCACTAGCTCCTGGGAAATATGTCACAACAGTAGCAGTTCTTATGATAAAGCCAGGGTCTTTTGCCCTTGGTAAATCAAAAAATGATATTACTCCATAGATTAAAAGCATAAATGAAAAGACTATAGTAACAGTGCTTTTTTCTAAAGCAAATTTTGTAATAGACATTTTATTTTCCTAAGTCTTTTAAGTTTGATATTTGAACTTTCATTTGCTCATACACCTCACTCATACCAGCTTTTAAAACTAAATCATCACTATTTAAACCTTCAAGTATTTCAAAACCATCAGATGTTAACTCTCCTACTTTAACCATAGTTTTTTTAACCATATAATCTTTTTGACTTTTTTCATTTCTTATAAGGGTATATACAAAATATCCCTCTTTATCATTTAAAACACTATTTGATGGAACACAATAAATACTAGTTTTTGAATCATCTAAAAGATTAAAATAAACATCAGCTGACATACCTGACTTGATTAAATTTGAGCTATTGTTTAGCTTTGCCACTACTTTATAAGTTTTACTTTTAGATGAAGCATATTTTGATACTTCTTTTACTTTTGCTGTAAATACTCTATTTTTATCAAGTGAAGTAAATACAACTTTTACTAAATCATTTTGTTTTATTCTATTGATTATTGACTCAGGAACTTGAACTGATACTTCATCTATTAGTTTATCTCCTAATAAAACAACAGGTGTTCCTACTGCTACATTTTCATTTTCATGTACATACTTTAGAGAAATATACGCATTCATAGGTGAGTAAAGTTTTGTATATGAAAGTTTTAGTTTTGCATAATCTAGCTCTTTTGTGATATTTTTAACCTTTGCACTTGTAGCTTCATAGGCTGCTTTTGCTTTATCTATATCGCTTACACTTGCATTTTGATTTATGTATAGTTTCTTAACTCTTTCATAAGTACTTTTGGCATTTTGTAAACTAGCCCTTGCTTCACTTAGTGCATATTTTATTTGAGAAACTCTTAGTTCATAAGGCTTTGAATCCAACTTTGCTATTAACTCATCTTTTTTTACTTCATCACCTATTTTTGTTTTTAGATATATGATGTTTCCTTCAACTTTAAAGCTTAATTTTGTTTCATTATTTGAAATAGCAGTTGCATTAAAAACTCTATTTTCATTTGAATCTTTAGCTATTGGTAAAGTAGCAAATACTGTTTTAATATCTTGTTTTTGCACTTTTTCTTCTTTTTCTTGACAAGCAGTAAAAGCTACTAAAATAAATATGGCTAAAACTAAGTTTTTCAATTTTTATCCTTTATAATCTCATGTATTTTTTTTTCAACTTCTTCTTTTTTTATCTCATCAAGTAAAATATCTATTCGTCCACTAAAAAAATAAATAGAACTTAAATCCACTAGATATTCAATATTTGAAATACTTAGATTTAACTTTGAAACTATATATGAGTTTTGAGCATCTAAAAGTGAGATAATATTCTCTTTTCCTTTTTTATATTTATCTTCAATTAACTCATAATTCTTTTTTGAAGAGTTCAATGAGTCCTTAGAATATGATATTTTTGAGTAAGAGTGAGATAATGACTCATAGTTTTTTCTTACATTTTCTATTATTAGGTTTTTTACATCATTGTATTGAAGTTTTAAATCGATTAGTTCTACTTCATTTTTTTGAATCTTTGATTTTTTAACTCCACCTTCATATAAAGAAAGATTTATATTAATAACAGCTTGATACTCTTTATCATCCCAAGTTCTTGGTAAATCAGATGCTTCACCACCTCTTTTTAGAACTTTTTTTGCACTTCCCTCAAAGGCAATACTTGGCAAATAATAAGAGTCTTTATTCATTTGTAAGTGTTCATTTTTTGCTTTTATTAGCTCTTTTATTTGCTTTAATCTTGGATGAGTATGAACTATATTTCTTGTAAAAGCTTCTTGAACTTTCACATCTTTAAGATATGTAATTGCATCTTTATTTAAAAGTTTAAAAAGTTTTGAGTTTAGTCCATACTCTAAATAATCATATTCATTTTTTATTCTAAGTAAGTTTGATAGTTCCACTTTTAGCTTTTTTAACTTTTTTTGAGAAGTTGCCAATTGAATATTTGCATTTGCCAATTCACTTTGCCATCTATATACATCACTTCTATCTTGTACTCCTATTTGAACTCTTTGTTTTGCAAATAAAAGATTTCTTTGTATGAAATCATGTTTTATTTTTATGATTTTATTGTATTGTTTTGCTTTAATTATGTTTAAATATATAAGTGTTGCTTTGTATAAAATCTCATCATCTAAAGCCTTGGCTTCTTGTTTTGTAGATTTATATAAAAGTTTATTTATCTCTATATTTTTCAAAACCTTATCTGAATAAATAAGCTGAGACACTTTAACTCCTGCTTCCATTGTTCTTTGGGGATTTAGACCTCTACTAGCAAGTGCTCTATCTTCATCAATTTCTATATAGTTTGAGAAAATATCTATTTTAGGTTTATATAGACTTTTTGTTTCATGAACACCTATTTCTTGAAGTTTTATGCTATTTTGATTTCTTTTTATTTTAAGATTATTTTTTACAGCTAGGTTTAAAACCTCTTTTAGATTTAAAGTTTTTAGATTTTTGTTTTCTTCTTCTTTGAAAACTAAAGCTTTGTTTTTTATATGTATAGTTTTTCTTTTTTTCTCTTTTAGATACTCAAAAATACCTAAAGCAGTAGTTCGTATAACTCTATTTTCATCATAAATAGATGATATTAGATTATATGTAATTATATAAGAGTCTTGTTTTTTAGGCTTTGAGCCTATACTATTTAGTAAAAAGACTGCATCTTTATTCCTAAGTAAATTTTGACAACCTTTAGAACAAACTTCTATTTTATAGTTTATTTTATCACTACTTGAAAAAAGTTTTTTACTCTCTTTTTTTATAGCTTGTATATAAGTTTGTGATGTTTTATCCACAACTAACTTTAGACTATAATCTTTACTAAAAACAAGGCTTGTAAAAACTATAAATATCAAAATAAAAATTTTTCTCATTTTATGCCTTTTTGTTTAAATAATTAATTGAAGTTAATAGATTTGTATCTTCTAAACCTTTTATTGTCATATAAGGTTTTATAAAATATAGAATATTTAAGATACCATTTCTTCTTCTTTGCTTTTCGTCATCCAACCTATCTATGAGCCAATAGATTTCCCATTGAGTTACGATAATCCAAGTGTTTGATACTAAAAAATCAAGTTCATCTTCTTCTAGTCTTTTCATATATCCATATTTTATTTGATGGGTATAAACATATTTTATTTGCTGTTTTTTTTGAATATGGCTTTTTTCAAAAGCCTCTTTTACTTTGGGGTAGTTTTGATAGATATTGTTAAGTTCAAGTCTGAAAAAACGATACTTTAACTCATAAGTCATTTGTTGTTGTAAAAAATCATAATAATCAAAGGCTAAATCTTGTCCATCTCTTACGCTTGTAAGCTGTTTTGATATCAAAGACATAAACTCTTCATAAATAGCTATGATAATCTCTTCTTTATTTTTAAAATAATAGTACAAATTCCCTACACTAATACCAAGCTTTGAAGCTATGTGTCTAGTACTTGTATTTATACAACCCTTTTCATTAAAAAGATTTATTGATTCTTGAATTATTAGATTTTTTCTACTTGTCATAAAACACCTTTTAGAACATTTGTTCTAATTATAGAACAAGTGTTCTAAAAGAGTAATTAAAAAATATATTATTATATCTATATTTTATTTTTTTGATGTTTTAAATAAGAAGTTTTAATTGAGCATAAAAACTAGAGTTAAACTCTAGTTTTATCTTGCGTAGAAAGTGTTGTTTATATCTATAGTAATACCATTTATATACTCAGGACAATCAGTAGCTAACCAAACAATAGCTTTTGCAACTTCTTCAGGTTCTGCAAATCTGTTTGTAACAACTGCTGCTTTAAAGGCTGCTTTTCTTTTTTCATCATTGTCATTTTGCATATCAGTCTCAGCAGCACTTGGAGCTACACAATTTACTGTGATACCATCACTTCCAAGAAGTTTTCCATAAATTTTAGTAGCATTTATAAGTCCTGCTTTTGCAATACCATACCATACATCTGGGTGACCTATTTGACCTGCGATTGAAGCTGTGTTTACTATTCTTCCATATTTTCTTTTTTTCATGCCAACACTAAAAAGATTCATAAGCTCAACTGGTGCATGTAAGTCTACATTCATTAAGTGTTCTTTTGCTTCTTTTGGATAGTTGTCATAAGTGTATTTTGGCTGCATATAACCTGCGTTGTTTATAAGTACATCTATTTCACCAACTTCTTTAGCTAAAACTGGTAAGTTTTCAATATCTGATAAATCATACTGAATTTCCGTTACATTTGGTAAGCCACCTAACTGAAAATTATCAAAGTTTCTTGCAACTACAACAATCTCATAGTCAAGTTCTAAAAGTGCAGTTGCAACTGCTAAACCAATACCTTTATTTCCACCTGTAATTAAAGCTCTTTTTTTACTCATAATTATCTCTCCATAATTTTTATATGGCTTAAGTATATAAAGGCTTTGGTTTTATATCTCTTAAATTAAAAGCTAAGTATTTTAAAAAGTATTCCAATCATCATCTTCTTCACTTGAAGTATCAATTGGTTTTTCGTTTGTTGTTTTACATGTAAGTTTTAAAGGGTAGTTTTTCATTTGTAGCTTTCTCCTATATTTCATATGGAGATTATTTTATAAAAAAAGTGTATCGTAAAGGTATCTTTTTATGAATTCTTTCTAATTATTTCCATTATTCTTTTTCTTTCATCATTTTTACACTGTACAATTTCTCTTTTACTTCTTGTGTTTTTAAAACAAGTAAGAGTTTTAGAAAGTAACCTTACTCTTTTGTACATTTTATCAAGTCTTGCAACTTCCACTCTAATCTCATATCTATCAATCAAAGCTTGTTTTTCTTCTTTTAATTTTTTAAACTCACTTGAAAAATCAGAGTTGTTATTTGCAAATAATAGTGTTGAGAATACTAAATATGAAATAACTTTTAAAATAACGAATCCTTTTTTATTGATAATATCATTTTTTTGTTGAATTTGGAAGTAAAATAGACATAAATTTAGAAAAATAAAACACGAAATTATTCGTGTTCTATTTTTCAAGTAAATGTTCGTATTTTTTATCTGTAAGTAGTTTCATAAAAGCTACTAAGGCTTCTACTTTTCTGTCATTTTGTTTTTTAGCTTTTAGCTCTTCTAGTGAGATAGTCTCTTCAACTTCTGGTTTATCCCAAGGTTTATTTGTTTCAGGATTTAGTTTTCTATTTTGATTATTGTATTTATCATAAAACTCAACTACAGTTTTTAGCTCTTTAAAGACTCCATTGTGCATGTATGGTGCTGTTACTGCTACATTTCTTAGTGTTGGAACTTTGTATTTTCCTTTGTGTTTTTCATCACTTACAGTTGGGTTATTTAAAAGTCCATTATCAATTTGTGTTACACCATTTTTTGCTCTAAGTTCGTGATTTATTGGAACTCCAATATTATGATACTCATAGTTTGTAAATATCTCACCTAACTTATCTTCACCTTTTAGTACATGACAAGTGGCACAAGAGTTATTGTTATTTGAGAAAAATAGTGTTCTTCCTAAATCTTCTAATACAGTTAATTCATATTCACCTTTTAAATATCTATCATATTTAGAATCAAAAGGTGAAAACTCATCTGTCATCTCAAACTTCTCTATTGCATCTGCCATTGCTTTATAAGCTTCTTCATTTGAAGAGAAAATATCTTTTCCATAAACTTCTTTAAATGTTTTTACATAATAAGGATTTTCTTTGATTCTATCAACTACAGCTTTTTTACTTGGCATTCCCATTTCAATAGGATTTGTAGGAGGTCCACCTGCTTGACCTGCTAACGTTGCTTCTCTACCATCCCAAAATTGACCACCTATATACTTTTGTTTTTTCTCATCAAAATGAAACTTTGGTGAAAACTTAGCGTATGCTGCACTTGGAGCTTGTCTATCCCCCAATGATTTTCCATCATCTCCAAGTGAAGCCATTGCTTTTATTCCATTATCTCTATCATCGGCAAATCCTTTTTGTGGATTGTGACAAGTTGAGCATGATTGAGTTCTATTTTTTGAAAGGTTTACATCAAAAAATAGCGATCTACCTAAATCCTCTTTTACTTTTACATTTACTAACTCTTGAGCTTTTGATACCTCTGCATTGTTTGTACAAGCAGTAAATACTAAAGCCGTTGCAATAACTAAGGCAAATGATTTTATATATTTCATTACCTTTTACCTCCTACTAAATTTTTAAATGGTGCTATTATTAAATTTGCTATTGAATTGTACTCATTCATTTGCTCTCTTCTTAAACCAAATTTTAAAACTTTTACATCTTTTGAAAACTTCAATGTTCCAAAAACCCAATCCCAAATAGCCAAATATCCACCATAGTTTTTATTGAAATACTTCTTACTATGATGTACTTGATGTTGTTTTGGTGAGATAAAAAATCTCTCCAATAATTTGGGATAAGAAAAAGCAACATGAGAGTGTCTTAAATTTGAGCCTATAAGTGAAAAAGCAAAGACAAGTACATTTACCCCTAAAATAGCGTATATATCAATCATCGCACCAAAAAAGTATATAAACACCCCTGTTACAAGTCCAATACTAAGAGAGTATCTGAGTCCGAAAAGTAAGTTCTCAACTGGATGAACCCTATAAAATGTAATAGGTGTTAATACCTTTGCGCTGTGATGTATCTTGTGAAATTCCCATAAAAATGGAATAGTATGTAAAAATCTATGAGTCCAATACCGTGTAAAATCACTTACAAGAAATAGACAAATTGTATACATCAGCAAAACAGCCTCATAAGAAAAGAAGCTGTTTTCATAAAAGTCAAAAGCTAAATAAAGCTGTTTATTTATAAATAAAGCGATAGTTTTTGCACTAATTACTATGGGAAATAGCATAAATACTTTTATAAAATATCCAATAAAAAAGTAATAATAATCAAGCTTCGCACTTGGATGAAACCAAAGCTTTGAAGATAAAGTTAACCTTAATTGTTTTTTATTAAAATAAAAATATATACATGCTATTAAAATAGAAGATAAGATATATCCCCAAAATACTCTTTTATTTGGGTTTATAAAATACTCTAGTGCAAAAAAATCACTCACTTTTTAATCTCCATCAGCATCAAGTATTTTTGCAGTTACGGCTAATTCTTCAACAAGTGATAAATAGTAAGCATTGTGAAGCTCTTTTGTTGCTTCATATAAAAGTTTTGCTTTTGAAAAGTCATCGTTTTTATAGTTTTCTAACTCTTTTAATGATTTACTTAAAGCCTCTTGTGCCTCAATAATAGCTCTTTTTGCCCCTGCATTTTTAGCCATTGTTGCAAAGTTTTCATAAGACTTATCACCAATTACCTCATCATGAGCTTTTAAAATAGCTTTTATTGCATTTAGTGAGTTTTTACTTAGATAATACTCTGCTCTTTGGTTTTTTGGATCATTTTTATATTTTGCAGCATATCCTGATGGTTCCCCAACTCTCCACTCTCTTAATCTATAAGAACTTGAAATAAGTGTATTTATTACAAGTGAATTTTCCCACTTTTCACTTTTTGAACCTGTTTTTAAATACTCTTTATATACATCTTTAATATCTTCTAAATTTGAAATAATAGTATCTAGGATATTTACAGCAAGAAGTTTTTCTCTTTTTGTGATTATTTCATCATTAAAAAGTACATACTCCAAAGCATTTATAGTTCTAAATGAGTTCTTAAAAAGTGCAATTCTTGGCTCATCATTTGAATCAATTGCTCTTTGCATTTGTTCACTTAAATCCTCTTTTAAATTATGATATACATCTATATATCTTGGTGTATCAATATAATTTTCATCAATATCACCTGCAAAATATAAAGCTTCTACTTTTTTCCACTCTGACACTAAGTTTTCAAAATTCTTTTTGTTTGTATTTTCTTTTAAACTCTTTGCAGATTCTATTGTTTTGTTTACATTTGGAACTGATACATTTTCTAAAATCGAGTGTAAACTAGTTTGTGCAAACATACTAGTTGCTAAAAATGCTGTTGTTATTAATAGTTTTTTCATTATAACCTTTCTAAAAATTTAATTAATTTTTCTCTTTGTTCTTTTGAAGCACTCATATATTTTTGTTTTGATATTTCTGCTTCACCACCATGCCAAAGTATTGCTTCTTGGAAATCTCTTGCTCTTCCATCATGTAATAATCTTGGCTTTTTTTTATTTATCTTTTCATGAAGAGCCAATCCCCATAAAGGAGCTGTTCTAAACTCTCTTTCATTAGCTTTAAACTCAACTCTTCCATCACTTAAGCCCTCACCCATATCATGTAAAAGCATATCTGTAAAAGGTTCTATATTAAAACCATCTACAGTTTTAAGACTTGTTTTATGGCACTTTGCACAATCTAAGCCTTTAAAAATTTCTAAACCTTCCAAATGCTCTTCATCTTTTTTGGGTTTATATGTTTTTAAATTTCTTATATAAAAATCAATAGCACCTAATCTTTCATCTGTAATATCTTTTTTATGCCAAGGTTTTGGCGCTTCATTACAAAGTTTTTGAAAAGAAGTACAGTTTTCATTGGACTGTAAAAAAGTTGTTAAACCCATGTCATTGTTTGCTGCACCTGCTATTTGTTCTATAACAGTGGCAGCACTTGCTTTCCATGTGTATCTTCCAATCTCTTCTTTTTTTGTAAGAGGAGAATATACTCTATTAGCTCGGCCAGAAATACCATCACCATCCTTATCAAACTCATCTTCATTTGATAAAATCTCTTCATCTGATACTTTTTCTAATAATCCTAAACCATTTAAAGATTGAGCCATTCTATAAGTGATTGCTGTATTTTTAGCAAGCTTGCCATAGTTTTTATCAATAAGTTCATATTTTGGTTTCAAGATAGTATCTACTTCACCATCAGGAAACTTTACTTTTATCTCTTGAAACTTCACATCAACTCTAGCTTCAAAAGGCACACCATGAATTCCATTAACTGATATTTGTGAACCATATCTTGGCTCTGGAACAAAACCTTGTTTTTCAAATAGTTCTTTATGCTCTTTTGAATTATCAAAAGGGATAGATAGTCTTGCTACAAGTGACCTTGAAGGTTTCATTTTATTATTATATAAACTTCCTCTTCCATTTCTTGGATGACATGACACACAAGTATTTGAGTTAAAAAGTGGTCCTAAACCATCCCTTGCAGTTGTTGCACTTGGAGCTTCTACCCAAGGTATTACAAAAAAACTTCTTCCTAAAATAAACTGATCATATTGTTCATCATTTAGTCCTTTTACAGGCTTTTCAAGTAATGACTTATTTTTTTCTGATGAGAAATATTTGCCTTCATTATTAACGGCAAAAAGCCCTGTAGTAAAAATTACTACAAGGCTTTTAGTTAAAATAGCTTTTTGTAAAAAAGAAAAACTAGATTTGTGTTTCTTCTGCATCTGTAACATCATCTGTTGTTAAACTAATTCCATTTGCTTTTGCTACATTTACCATCTCATCACCAAGTTTTCTCATCTCATTTTTAAGTTTTACAATAACTTTTGCTTGAGGATTTCCTGGTTGAATTTGGTAATCAAAATGTTGTTTTGTTTTTGCCATTTCATCAACTATATTGATTTTAGCTTCAATTGACGCCATTTTATTTAAAATTCTTTGTTTAGTATCAGCATCAACTGCATCTAATAATGAAGGACCAAATTTTTTACCATCGTAAGTTGAAGTTAAAATATTTCTAAATCCTAAATAGTTCATAGCAATATCTCTGTGAGTATTATCTGAGAAACAAGAATGTTCATCTTCTTCTGATGGAGTTAAAACCGCAACTGCAATTCTTTCATTTGCTAATTCAGATTTGATAAATACACCCATTCCAGCAATGATTTGTTTTAATGCTTCTTCTTTTGAAATATTTTTAGAAGCATTATCACCTAAAAGTTTACCTTGTAATGCTGCTTGGTATAATCCAGCTGTTCCATTTACATCTTTTTCCCAAGCTGATTTTACAGTTGTTAAATCAGATACGATTTTATCTGCTGCTGCTTGTAAATATGCAATTCTTCTATCTGCATTTTTATCAGCTGTAAAGTCTGTTAAACTTCTTTGACCTGCTGTTAAAGCACCTTTAGTAACTGAATCTTTGATAAAGTTAGAATAATCTTGGTCTTGTCCCCACAATAAAAACTCAATTGCATGATAACCTGTAGATACATTTGCATCTCCACCATTTTCATTTAATGCAGTTAAAGCATCAACAGTAATTTTCTTAACATTTACAGCTTGAGCGTCTTCACCACCTGGATTAAATACACCTGCTGTATCTATGATATTTCCAGAAGTTTTATTTCCATTTGCATCAATAGTATAATCAATCATATTTTCATCTAAAGGCCATGCGTTTAATTGTCCTTCAAGTGAACCATAAGAATCTGCAACCCATCCTTCTTCAGCATCAATAGGACCATTTGCTAATCTAAAGATTTCAGTTTGCCCATAAGATTCTCTTGAAATTAACCAAGCTTTTTTTGCTTGTTCAAAAGTATATTTAGTTGGTTTTGTAGCAAAAGCATCAATTCTAAATTTTAAGTTGATTGCATCATTTAAAGCATCATTGTAATTTGCAAGTGCAATATTTGAATATGCACCTAAGATAGTATTTGCTTGTTGTGTCATTTGTGTTGGTGTTGTACTTTGAGATGATGTAGCACAACCAGTTAAAGCTAAAGCAGCCACTACAGATAAAGAAGCTGCAAAAATTTTAGTTTTATTAAACATTATGTTCCTTTTTAATTTTAATTTTAATATCAATTATCATTAATGTAATTAAATCTAAAAAAAACTTTTATTAAACTTAAAAATGATAATAATTATCATAACAATCTAAAAAATGTTTAAGATATTATTTAAGAGAATAAATCTATACTTGATTGTATAAGATATAATAATACAAAGGAGCTATTATGTTTAGATTTATTTTATTACTAGTAAGTTTGTCTTTAAGTTTATTCGCAGTTAAACCTGAGGCTTTACAATATAGTGGTTTTGAAGTAACTCATACCTACTCAAATAATACAAAAGAAAAATATACAATCGAGAGAAAAGTAGATGGAAGTTGTATAGGAATTGGTGTTAGTCCATATTTTTTTGATGAGTCATATATAAAAGAAGATATTGATGAGTCTTGTAAGAAAGTTTTTATTACTACAACAGGAGCTATTCAAAACAATAAGATTGATAAAGATATAAAAAATCTAGGTGAAAATGAACTAATGCATTTTATTTACTCAAAATCAACAAAAAACCCTGATAAATATATCTTGGTTGATTCAAGAAATAAAGCTTGGTTTGACTTTGCAACTATTCCTAGTGCTGTAAATATATATTATGATGATTTAAAATATGATTTTGATTTTGAAGAGGATTTCTATAGAGCATATAAAACATTAGGTGTAAAAGTTATAGATGATGATAAGTTTGATTTTACAAATGCAAAAACAGCAGTGTTTTTTTGTAATGGAGCTTGGTGTCCCCTCTCTTCAAAAAGTATCAGACATCTAATAAATATAGGTTATCCAAAAGATAAACTTCTTTGGTATAGAGGTGGTGTTCATGCTTGGAGTATGGTAGCACTTCCTTTAACTAAAAAATTAAAAGAGTAAGGTTTTCTTACTCTTTTAGCTTTTAAAATAAAGACTTGAAGTTATTTAGAAGTTCTTTTGCTCCCTCATCTCCTAGTTTTTCTTTTAGTTTATCACCTAATTTATCATTGATTTTTTCTTCGATTTTATTTTTTAGTAAACCTTTTGTATTAAGTTTTACCTTTGGACTTTTCATATTTCCTTTTACATTAAAATCAAGATTTAGTTTTCTTATTTTGGCTTTTATGTCTGCATTTACATATGATTTATTTAAATCAAGAAGTGATTTTGTTACATCAATTTGAGTATTTTTACTCTTCATATTTACAATAGTTTTTAAAACCATATTATTTATATCACTATTTATATCAACTGTATCATAAATCTCTCTTGTTAAGTCAAATTTTGCAAACTGATTTATTAAGACTGAAAAGTCATTTGCTAAGAAGTGTCCTTTTATAAGACTTCCTGTTAGTTTTCCTTTTTTTAATAAAAGGTTGTAGTTTAAAGCTAAATTAGAAGTCGAATCAAACACCTCTGGATAATACATCATATGAGTCAACTCTTTTATCTCTACACCTTTTACATTTGCAGTAAAATCATTGTTGTTTAGTTTAAAGTCTAAATTTCCACCAAGAAGTTTTGAAGCCCCAGTAACTAATAAACTCTCTTTTTTAGATTCTAACTTACCATTTAAGGCTAGTTTTCCTCTCATTTTTGTCTGAGTTACATCATATAATTTTGATAAACTTGGTACATTTAATACATAATTACTATTTAAAGAAGCCTCTTTTATATTAAATATTGCATTTTTTATATCAAGTTTTGCAAGTGAAGAGTCAACATTTCCATTTGTAATAGCATTTGTTTTTTCAAGATTTGTTTTTGTATCAACTTTATAAGTAACTGCTTGTTTTAGTTTTTGATTAAACTGTTTGTTTATTACTTTATTTACAAGTTTTGCATCTTTTATTTGAGTTGTAACTAAACCTGCAAGATTATTTATATCTGCATTTTTAATATCTGCTATTAGGTCTAAGTTTCCTGTAGAATATTTTGGCTGATTTAAAAGATATAGTAGTTTATCAAGTTTTGCATCTTTTATATTTAAATATAAAAAACTAGGTTTTGCATTTTCTATTTTTGTTTCATAGTTTGTAAAACTATCAAACACATCACTTCTACCTTTTATATCAATAACTCCATTATTTACTTCAACAACTCCATGAGTTGAAAACTTGTCGTTTAATTTTATACCGATTATTTGCTCTAATTTACTTAAATTTGCAATATCAATTTTATAGTTTGATTTCACTTGATTTTTATCTAATAAAACCACAGTCTCATCAGAAGAGATAGTCGATAATGAATTTATAAGTGTTGCTTTTGCTGTGATTTTATTTGGTGTTAAAATAGCATTTGTTCTTGATTTAAATGTAATCTCATCTTTTAATGCCAAATTAAAACTCTTGTTTACAATATCATTATTGATTTTACCATCTATAATACTTGATACTATATTTCCATCTAAAGTAGGAAGTTTTGCATTTTTGATGTTTGCATTTAGATTTAGTACACCCTTTGCATATTTTGCTTGATTTACTAAATATAAAAGTTCTGAGATATTTGCATTTTTAATTGAAAGGTTTATATTTGAGGGCTCATAGTTTTTAAGCTCTAAGTTGTATGAAGTATCACTACTTGCAAGTGTTGAAGTACCATTTATTACTGAAAAGTTTTCGTCACCTTTAAACGTACCTTTTGTTTTTAAAGGACCATTTAATCTTTGATTTATCAAAGGTTCTAATGTTGATAAGTCTTTAACATCAATGTCATATTTTAAATCTACAGTTTTTGAAAATATCTTTAAATCCCCATTGATATTTATATTAGAACTTTTTGCGATTGTTGCATCAAAATTTACACTGTCAAATGTTAATTGAAAATTTTCAACTTTAAAGTTAGCTTCTTTATTTTCAGAATTTACTATATCTTCAATATATGAAGCAATTAAATTGTTTCCTGGTTTTGTAAAAAGCACACCAAAAACAGAACCTATCATGGTTATAAGAATAAAGGTCATTGCCATAAAAAATTTTACCATAAGATATCCTTTCTTTAAACTATTAAAATATTATAACAAAATATTTAAACAGTATACTTTTAGCAATTTCATTAAACTTAAATTTTTCTTTAGTTTTATTTTTAACATATAACACTTAATAATTGTTTAATATACAAAAAGATATACTACCGCCAATCAAAGTGATAAGTAGGGACATGGATCGCATTTATGTGTCTATGGGTTTGTCTTTATTGACAGATTTACGCTATCCGAACAGACTTTGTAAATAAAAATATATTAAGGAATCTAGAATGAAAAAAATCGTTCTTTTAATGCTAGCTATTGCTGGTGCTGCTTTCGCTGCTGATGGTGCAGTTGCAAATGAAACTTTAAAAGCTTACTCTGTAGTTGCTGCAGGTATTGGTCTTGGTCTTGCTGCACTTGGTGGTGCTATCGGTATGGGTAACACTGCTGCTGCAACAATCGCTGGTACTGCTAGAAACCCAGGTTTAGGTGGAAAATTAATGACTACTATGTTCATTGCATTAGCGATGATCGAAGCACAAGTTATTTATGCATTAGTAATTGCGATGATCGCATTATATGCTAACCCATTCTTAGGGTAATCAGTACTTACTACAGAACTGATAACTTAAAAAGGTCAAGAGTTTTTACTCTTGGCCTTTTTTTATGCCTAAAATAAAATTCAACATTTTTAAATTATTATTTTAACTTATACTCAACTATTCCTTATATACTATTATTATAAAAAGTTATATTTTTTACAATAGTAACTCCAAAATGACACTTTTCCTTGATATAATAAAAAAAGTCCAAAAGGAGAAGCCCATGAAAACAACTAGTTTAAAAACAAAAATACTAGCAGTTGTTTCAATATGTATTGTTATATCTTTTTTTATATTAGGTTTTTACAATACTTCAAACAACTATAATAGTCAATATTCATTAGTAAAAAATGAAGAATTAAGTCTTGCAAAAGATAGCTCAAAGTTTATTGATGCATATATACAATCAAAAATTGATATCATTGAAGCACTTACAAAAGATCTTGAAAAAACAGAAATAAATGCAGATGATAAAAATCTTTTAGCTAAACTTGAATTATCTAAAAATGCAGGAAAATTTGTAGATGTTTATGTCGGATTCAATACAGATGGTTCACTTGTTTTATCAAATGGACAAATTTTAAATGTTCCAAAAGATAATTATGATGCAAGAGTTAGACCTTGGTACAAAGATGCAGTAAGTACTAAAAAATCAGGTGTGTCAAAACCTTATATTGATGTATCAACTAAAAAACTTGTAATATCAGTATATACTCCTTTATATCAAAATAATAAACTAATAGGTGTAGTGGGTTCTGATATTTTTATTGATACTATTGTAAATAGTATTTTAAATGTTTCTGTAAATGGTGAGGGGTTTGCATACTTACTTAATAAGCAGGGAAATGTATTAATTCATAAAAACAAAGACTTATTAAATAAAAAAAGTGACTTATACTCACAATTTGATTTATCTTCAGATTTAAACTTTTTAGAAGCTACAGACAAAAATGGTGTAGAAAAACTAATCGCTCATAGTAATATTTCTGAAACTGGCTGGATATTAGTTGTTCAATTAGATAAAGATACAATTTTTGAAGAAATTCAAAAAAATACAATAAAAGAAATAATTTTATATTTCGCACTTCTTGCAATTATTTTAACACTTTTATATTTTGTACTTTTAAAAATTTTATCTCCAATTAAAAAAGTAGAAGATGGGCTAAGATTTTTCTTTAAATATCTAAAAGGCGAAGAATCAAAAATCACAAAACTTAGTATAAATACAAATGATGAGTTTGGAAACATGGCTAAAACTATCGATTTTGAGATGGAAGAAGTTGCAAAGAGTTTAAATAAAGATAAAGAACTTATTGAAAATGTAAAAGATGTAGTTGCACAAGTGAACAATGGAAAACTAGATATAAAAGTTCAAGCATCTACAAATAATAAGTCATTAAATGAATTGAAAGATATACTAAATGACATGATTGAAACAATCAATAAAAATGTAAATAATGATATAAATCCTATTTTAACTCATCTAAAAGAATACTCTGAGCTAAACTTTAAAAATAGTATAGAAAATGCAAATGGTAATGTAGCAATAGGTCTAAATAATCTATGTGATATTATCAATCAAATGCTTCAAGAAAATAAGCATAATGGTTTACAACTAGATGAGAGTTCAAATGAGCTACTTACAAATGTAGATATTTTAAATAAATCATCAAATGAAACTGCTGTATCACTAGAAGAAACTGCAGCTGCTCTTGAAGAGATTACAAGTACTGTTGCAAACAATACTGAAAGAATTTCACAAATGTCTGCCCACTCTGAGGAATTGTCTCAATCAATTAAAAAAGGACAAAGTTTAGCAAACTCAACTGTTGTATCTATGGATGAGATAAATGAACAAACACAAGCAATAGCAGATGCTATTACCGTTATTGACCAAATTGCATTCCAAACGAATATCTTATCACTTAATGCAGCAGTTGAAGCAGCCACTGCTGGTGAAGCAGGAAAAGGTTTTGCAGTAGTTGCACAAGAAGTAAGAAACCTAGCAGCAAGATCAGCAGAAGCTGCCAAAGAAATCAAAGATATTGTTGAAAAAGCAACTGCCAAAACAAACAATGGTAAAACAATAGCTGATGAAATGATAAATGGATATGAAAAATTAAATGAAAATATCTATAAAACAACTGAAGCTATTGGTGATATATCTGATTCTTCAAGAGAGCAAAAAACAAGTATAGAACAAATAAATGATGTAATCAATAGATTAGATCAGCAAACACAAAACAATGCATCTGTTGCAACACAAACACATAATATTGCTAAAAACACTTCAACTTTAGCACAAAAAATACTTGAAACGGTACATCAAAAACAGTTTAGAGATAATTAGTCAAGAGTTTTCTCTTGACTTTGTTCTATTTTAGTTAGTTAAATAGAACATTAAAATATTACTTGTTATACTATGTGTTATCTTCAAACCAAGAGGCTCAATGAAATTAATCACACTTTTAATTTATTTATTATTAACTATTTCTTGGATTTATATTTTATACTTTTCAATAAAAGAAATTGCAAAGGGTAAACTTTCATCTAAATCTTTATTTACCGTGTTATTTTTAATCTTAATTATCGATTCAATCAGGACAATTATTGAGAGTCTTTACTTTGGGACTAGACTTGCTTCTCAATATGGAGTATTACCTAAGGATATATTTTTGATTCTTTCAAATCCCAACTATCTTTTTATACCAAAACTAATAAATGCAATAGCAGCTATATCAATAATATTTTTAATAATTAGAAGATGGTACCCAAATAAAATAAATGAAGAAGATAAACTAAAAGAAAAATACCTTGAAGAAAAAAAGACAAAAGAAGAACTAGAAAGATTAAATAAAAATCTTGATTTACTAGTAAAAGAAAAAACAAAAGAGCTTGAAGAACTAAACAAAAATTTAGAAAATAGAGTAAAAGAAGAAATAGAAAAAAACAAACAAAATGAACAAAGGCTTTTCAATCAATCAAAAATGGCAGCAATGGGAGAAATGATAAAAAACATAGCCCATCAATGGAGACAACCACTAAGCAGTATATCAACACTTTCTAGTGGTACTAAGTTTCAACTAGAACTTGGAAAAGTAGATGAAAAAGATATAAAAGAGAATCTTCAACACATAACAAACACAGCAAAACATATGTCTAAAACAATAGATGATTTTCAAAACTTTTTTAAACCTTCAAAACAAGCTACAACTTTTACTATGCAAGAACTAATAGATGCAAGCCTTAAAATAACAGCCCCAATGCTTAAGTTGGAGCATATTGAACTTGATATCATAAATGAGTCAAACTGTAATATAAAAGGCCCAATAAATGAGTATACACAAGTAATGATAAACTTAATCACAAATGCCAAAGATGCCTTGTCACATAGTGAAGTAGAAAATAAGAAAATAAAATTGCATACAAAAAAAATCAATAACACATGCACTATTAATATAAGTGATAATGCAGGTGGAATAAGAGAAGATATAATAGACAGAGTTTTTGAACCATACTTCACTACAAAACACAAATCCCAAGGTACAGGCCTTGGACTATATATGTCAAAAGAAATAATAGAAAAACACCTAAATGGAAGTATTGAAGTAAAAAACAATAAAGAAGGAGCAGTTTTTACAATCATAATACCTAGTAAAACTTGCTATATTTAAGGGTTTTTTATGGTATAAACAAGTATCATTTCGTCTTTATTGCGACCGTGGTGGAACGGTAGACACGTTAGCTTGAGGGGCTAATGCCAGTACTGGTGTGAGGGTTCAAATCCCTCCGGTCGCACCATTATACTTACAAGACTTAAACTTACTTATTATACAAAATACAAATTAGTCTGATTTAAAAACTAGGCTAAAGGCAACTTTATAATAAACTGTGCACCTTTATATTCTTCACTTTCAAACTCAAAAGATTGATTAGAAGCTTCTATTTTGCCATCCATTCCTTCTATGATTTGTTTACTCATATAAAGCCCTATTCCTGTTCCTTCATCATCTTTTTTTGTAGTAAAGTATGCTTCAAAGATTCTTGGCATTATATTTTTAGGTATTCCTCCGGCATTATCTTTTATTGTTACATAGGCATAGTTGTTTTCAACTTTTGTTTGAATAAACAATACTCTTTTTTTACCTTTTTCAAGTTTTATTAGTTCATCTTTTGCATTTTTAATGATATTAATTAAGACTTGTAGTAGCTCATTTGGAAAACCAAAAACTTTAATACTTTCTATATCCTCTAATAACTGTATGTCATTATTTTTAAATTGTGAACTTATAAGTTTATGAGTTTTTTCAAAAGATATTTTTAAATCAAATTCTCGTTTTTCTTTATCAGGTTTAAAAAAGTTTCTAAAGTCATCAATAGTAGTTGATAAATGCTTTATAGATACATCTATATTATCAATGGCCTCATTTATCTCTTCTTTTGTACTAAAGTCTTTATCTTCTTGATTTAATTTTACTAAACTATTTGACATGGACATTAAGTTTAGGGGTTGTTTCCATTGGTGAGCTATGTTTCCTATCATTTCACCCATTGTTGCCATTTTTGATTGTTGGATTAAAAGTTTCTCCTTTTCATAGGCATTTTTCATTTCACTATCAACTCTTTGTCTATATTCATAAAAAATACTATCAATTCTTTTTGATATATAAAAAGACACAAATATCATTAATAAAACAAAAAATAGACTTATTAAGGCTATTTTCTTAATAGCTTCATCGCTTGATTTTTCTAGTTCTGCTCGCTTTTTATCTAATAAAGAGTATAACTCTTCCATATAGAAACCACTTCCTACAACCCAACCCCAAGGCTCAAACTGTTTTACATATGAAACTTTATCATTTGTGATATTGTTTTTATTTAGGATTACACTACCTTTATATCTTACGAAGCCTTGTTTATTTTCTTGAGCATACTTAAGTATTTCTCGTAAGACATACCTTCCTTCTTTATTTTGCGAGTTGTATCTATTTTTTCCAATAAGTTCTTTTTTTGGATTTGATAAACAAATACCTTTTGAATCATAAACAAAAATATGTTCTGGAGCTTTAAATTCTATTGAATTTAGCTTTTTTAAAATCTTATTTTGTACATATTTTTCATATTCATAGATATAATCACCTGAACCAATAAAAAGCCCATAAGGTTCAAACTTCTTAAAAAAACCTATTTTTTTATCAATTGAATCATCATCTTTACTCTTTTTCCAATACCACTCATAATATGTCTCATCTTTTTCTTTTAATATTCTATTCATATCTTGAATTATAAACTTTCCACTTGCGTCTTTAAAGTTCCAAAGATTTTTTCCTTCTAGATTAGGAAACTCTGAGTTTAAAATACTTTTACCATTAAGTTCATAGATGAAAATATAAGCAAAATCATTGTTGTATCTTATTGTTCTTAAAGTCTCTTTTATTTCATTTATAGTTTTTTCTTTAGAATAATTTTCTCTTGCTACATTTTTATTATAAATACTTAAAGCTATTAAATGAGCTTGTTTTACTTGCTCTTTTACTTCTGTCTTCAACTCTTCAATTTCAATTTCTTTTTCTACTTCAATAAATTTATGAATTTTATTTACTAAGTTTTCAACTGTAGATTTATTATGACTCATATAGTTTTCTTCTATTAAAAGAATTTCTGCATTAATCTCACTTTTCTTCTGCTGAATAAATACACTTGAAATTAGAATTGATAAAACAATAATAATTCCTAGAACACCAAATTTGATAATGTTTAATAATCTCTTTTCTTTATTCCTGTTTTTCATTATTATTATAGACCTTTTATTATTATGTAAAAAAGTAGCCACTTATTTTAGGTATAAATAAATGTTATTTAAATTGTTATAATTATTATACAATAATTTCAATAAAGTATCATAAGAAATCGTATTCATATTTATTAAATAATAAAATAAAAATAATTAAGTTCAGTTTCAATCTAATATGTTACAAATATAACTCATTTGATTTATCCTGCTGTGTTAATTTTAACAGCAATTTTAGTAATAATTGATTTAGGTATATACCAAAAACTAAGTGCCTCAATAGAAAAATAAGATATAATTTTAATAATTTAAACCATGGAGAAACTATGATTCGAAAGATTTTTTTATCATTAATTTTACCACTTTTTTTGTTTTCTCAGACTAATACTCAAGAGCCTGTAAAACTAATAAAACCAGAAGATCAAGAAAATAAACAAACAGAAGTCGTTATCAATAACAACTCATTAAAAGCAGTAGAAAAACAAACAATAGAAAAGACTAAAGAAACTAAAAGTGAAGAGCAAAAACAAATAGAATTACAAAATAAACTTTTAGATTCAGTAATTGAAAACATAAATAATGAGTCTTTACTAGAAGCATCAGACAATGAAAAAGATTATAAAAAACAACTAACTTTACTTTCAAATAAAATTACAATAAACAAAAGAGCAAACAACTCTCTTGCAGTTACAAGAGATGAACTTAAAGTGATTTATTTAAAAGAAAAAAGATTATATGAGCAGACTTTAAAGAATATCATTAAAGGAAAAAGAGAGTTTAGAGAAAGACAATATTTTGTAAATTTACTAGAAAATAGTATAGAAAAAATGAAAAAAACTTCTTTAGAAAAGTATGAAGCTATTTATGAAGAACACAAGGACTATTCAAACTATATTTCTGAAGATTTAACAAAAAACTATATAAATGTTTATAACCAAAGACATACCCAAGTATTTGTACTTGAATATCTAAAAGAAAATATATCAAAATTTAGGAAATCAAACTTTTTTGTTGATGAGTTTAACCTAAAATATTTTGTAAAAAAGATTGATGAAATACAAGGTGTCTCATTTATATCAAACCTAACATCTTATCACTTTAAGTTTTCAATTGGTGAGCTTGTTGTAGTGATATTTATTATTGCATTCTTTAGACTTTTAAATTTAAAAATTATCTCGCTATTAGCTACATTTATTGCAAAAGTTTTTGTACAAAGAAAAAATACAAAAGATGAAGATGATGATACAGATGAAATACGTGCATATTTAAAAGAGTCAATCAACACACCAATGATTTATGCCTTATATTTACTTGCTATTCAAATATCTATATATATTTTGATAAAAGATCCTATATTAATTGAAAAAGTGATACCTTGGATAAATACAATTTATATGGCACTTCTTACATGGGGATTATATGCTATTTTAAACAATAGTATAAATTACTATGCACAAAATTTACTTGAAAAATATCCAAATGTAAGAAAAGAGATGATTGTTTTCATCTTAAGAATTATAAAAATTGTATTAATTCTTTTAGTTATACTATTTTTATTTTCACAACTTGGTATTGATATTAAAGCCATAGCAGCTTCGCTTGGGGTTGGGGGTATAGCTATTGCCCTAGCTTCTAAAGATACTCTTACAAACTTCTTTGGATCTCTTAGTATCATGACTGATAACTCTTTTTCTCAAGGTGATTGGATAAAATCAGGAGACATTGAAGGAACAGTAGTTGATATAAGAATGCGAACTACAAGAATTAGAACTTTTGATAATGCTATGATTACAGTTCCAAATTCACAGCTTGCAAACACTCATATTATGAACTGGTCAAAAAGAAGAATTGGTAGAAGAATTCAAATGAAAATAGGAATCACCTATGAATCAAAAATGGATGACATAGTTCAATTAAGAGAAGATATTTATGAAATGCTTATAAATCACACAGGTATAGCTACAAGTAAAAATGCTCAATTAACAAGTACTAGAAAGTTTGAAGCTATAAAAAGAGAAGACTTACAAGGTGTAAAAAGAACTCTTTTAGTATATATTGATGAGTTTGGACCATCATCTGTAAATATCTTAGTTTATTGCTTTTCAAGAAGTCCAGATTGGGAAGAGTGGCTTACAGTAAAAGAGGATGTTTTAGTAAAGATTTCAGAGCTTACAAAAAAGAATAATTGTGAGTTTGCATACCCTACTCAGGCACTTTGGTTAAAAAAATAACCAGAGTGTATTATTTATGTCAGAATTGTGTCATTTTAATTGAAAATAAGTCTCACTTAAATTAAGTATAAGATTAACTCATCTATAATTCTATGTTATACAAGGAGTTATATATATGAATATTAAGAAAAAATCTCTAGTTTTAGCGAGTACCTTTTCATTACTTGTTGTTTTAAATGCAGCAGGTTTATTTTACTCATTTAGTAAAATAGAAGAAGCAAATGAAAAAACAATAAATGACACAAAAGTATTAAGTCTATATAAAGACTTAAAATATATTCTTAAAAACTTACAAGAAGTTGCTACAGATACTGCACTTGTTGCAGATCCTGAGGGTTTATATGTAATAGATGAGTTAAAAGAAGAGTATTCAAAAACTCACAAACAAATAGATAGTCAAATAACTTCACAAGATAATAAATCGCAACTAGAGAATATTGATTCAAAATTAAATTCATATATCAAAAACTTAAAAGCCATGGGTCAATATGGTATTGAAAAATTTACTGCAAGACAAGACTCTCTTTTTGAGATGAAGAAGTTTGACAAAGCTGTAGATGATATAGAAAAAAGTATCAGTAATATTACATCTTCAAACTATGACAACTATACAATGATGAAATTAAAATACCAAATTGTGTCAATACAAGAAATATTAACAGATGCCTTAGCCGTTGGAGATATAAGTGGCTTTGAAGAAGTAGATAGCATAAAAAAGGACTTATTTAGACACCTTGATGATATGCAAGTAAAAAATACCATTGAAGCTATGATTCAAGCTGGTAAAAACATGGCTCAAAAGGGTGAAACTTTTAATATTATGGAAGAGAAAGTAAATAGTTCAATGGTTAAAGTTGATGAAAATTTTGATGCTATTGAAAATTCAATTTTAACTATTGAAAGAGAACAAACTTCAAATCTAAACACAACACTAAAAGAGAGTAATCAAGTTATAGAAAATGCTGAGAAAATAGCAATTGCACTAACTATTGCTCTATTTATTTGTGTAATGTTCCTACTTACTATTATCAAAGGTATTTTATCAAGTGTTGAAAAACTAAATGATGGAGTTGAAAACTTAGTAAATAATAGTAATTCAACAGGAACAAAAATCAACCTTCAAAGCAATGATGAACTAGGGAATATTGCTAAAAACTTTGATTTATATATTGATAAATTAGAGCGAAATGCTAATCAAGATAAAAAAGTAATTGATCAAGCAAGAGTAGTAATGGGTAAAGTAAATGTAGGTCTTTATAATGAGAGAATAGAACTTAAAGCTTCATCAACTGATATGCAAAGACTTGTAGATGAAATCAATGGAATGATAAATAAAACTCAAGCAAATCTTACAACTTTATCAAATGCTCTAATTGAACTAGCAAATGCAAAATATGATAAACCTATTCCTAGAATTGAAGGTGTTACAGGTCTTATAGCTTCACTTTTAAGTGGTACAAAAGTAACTCAATCAACAATCAATGAAGTTATGGCACTTATTGATAACTCAAATAAAAGACTTACATTTAGTGCAAAAGACTTATCAGAAGCTTCTGAGGAGTTAAGTAAAGCTTCTAATCAACAAGCAGTTGCACTAGAGCAAACAGCTGCAGCAATTGAAGAGGTAACTTCAACTATTGCTATTAGTTCAGAAAACTCTTCAAAGATGGCTGCTCATGCAAGTGAAGTTACAAAATCAAGCCAACTTGGTAAAGACTTAGCAAGTAAAACTTCTTCATCAATGGATGAACTAAGTAATGAAGTTAATACAATTAATGAAGCAATTACAGTAATTGACCAAATTGCATTCCAAACAAATATTTTATCACTAAATGCAGCAGTAGAAGCAGCAACAGCTGGTGAAGCTGGAAAAGGTTTTGCTGTTGTTGCTCAAGAAGTAAGAAACTTAGCCTCAAGAAGTGCAGAAGCTGCAAATGAAATCAAGTCTTTAGTTGAAAGTGCTACTTCAAAAGCAAAAGAAGGTAAAGAAGTATCGGCACAAATGATTGATGGATTCAATAATCTTGACAAAAGTATATCTACAACAATTGAGCTTATTGATGAAGTTGCAAATGCTTCAAAAGAACAACAAGAAGCAATGAATCAAATCAATGATACAGTAAACTCACTAGACCAAGCAACACAAAGTAACGCTCAACTTGCTTCAAATATCAGTCAAATGGCAAAAACAACACAAGAGCTATCAGTACAACTTCAAGGGGCAGTTGATAGAACGGCATTTGATCCTGATGCAAAAAGAAGAGTATGTAATACTGATTACATTTTTGATTTAAATAAACTAAAATCAGATCATATCAACTTTAAAAATGTAAATTTCTGTGACTGTAAAGTAGGAAATAAATTTACTGTAAAAGACCACACGCAGTGCGATATGGGTAAATGGCTTATTGCAAGTGAACAACAAGGCTTAGATTTCACAAAAGGTGAATTGTGGGAAGAGCTAAAAACTACGCATCAAAGATTCCACCATATGGTTCAAGATAGTGTTGATTTATATGCTGAGGGTTATGAAAATGGTCAAATAATCTCAGTAACTGAGAATATTGAGTTACAAATAAATGTAATATTTGAACTATTAGACAGGGTAAAAGAACATAATTGTGATTTAGAATTCCAAAAAAGAAAGAGGTAAAAATCATGTCAAGAGAAACAGTACTTAAAGATGATGCTTTTTTAGTAAGCGAAACAGATGCAAAAGGAATAATAACTTTTGCAAATGAACAATTTTGTGATATAGCAGAATATAATCTTGATGAGCTTATAGGACAACCTCACAATATGGTAAGACATTCAGATATGCCTAAAGCTGCCTTTGAAGATTTATGGAAAACTGTAAAAAGTGGAAAAGTATGGCAAGGTTATGTAAAAAACAAAACAAAATCAGGTGGATATTATTGGGTATTTGCAACTGTATATCCATATAAAAATGAAGCAGGTGAGCAATGCTATATGTCTTGTAGAAGAAAACCTGAAAGAAAAAAAATAGATGAAGCTATACAGCTTTATAAAACACTAAGATAGTTTTATGAGATTATAGGTTCTGGCTTTCCAAAGTAAAAACCTTGTGAAAAGTCAACACCTAGCTCTTTAACCTTTTGATGAATTTTTTCATCTGATACAAACTCTGCAATAGTTTTTATACCATTTTCTTTTGCAAAAATAATAATAGACTTTACAATACTTTGATTATATTTACTAGTTAAAATATCCTTAATTAAACTTCCATCTATCTTTATATAATCAGGTTGAAACACATTTAACCTTTCATAATTAGAGTAACCACTTCCAAAGTCATCTATTGATATTTTTACATCACCCGCTATTTTTACAAGTTCAATAAAAATTTTTATAGCTTCTAAATCTTGTACTTCCTCATCTTCTAGAAGCTCAAAAGTTACTCTTCCTTTATTCTCTTTCATAGTAACTAGTTCAAAAAGTAAATCACGAATCTCTAAATCTTCTATATCTGATGAAGATAAGTTAATAGATATTTTTATAGTTTTGTTCCTATGAAGAATCTTACTAGCATTTTCTATTACTTTTTTTGTTAAGTCATGATAATAACCAGATTTTTTAGCTACATCTAAAAAGAAAAAAGGAGATATTATCTCTTCTTTTGAATTTATAATTCTAAGCAAAGACTCATACTTTTCTATAGTTTGTGTTTGGTTACATACTATTGGCTGATAGAAAGATAATACTTTTCTTTCAGAGTTCAAAGCATTTTTTATTAAAGTAAGAGTTTTTAGTTTTTCTTTTGCTTCTTTTTGTTTTTCTTCATAAAAACCATTTGAAAATAGAATATTCTCTTTTTTATCATTTTTAAGTTGTCTTATTCCAGTAATAGCATCATCAAAAAGATTATTCTTATCATATGAGAAACTTAAAAGAATATCCATATCGTATTTATTACCTTCAAATAAAACATCATTTCTTTTTAAATTTATAAGTAATTTATGCAAATATATATTTATATGTCCCGCATTTAGTTCTTCATTCTTTAGAAAACCAAATAATCCTCCACCTAAAATATATACTCTATCCACACTTAAAGCTTTAGGAAAACATTGAGCAAGGACTTTAGAGAAGACCTCTTCAAATTTATCTCTTTGAGATTCTGTATAAAATTCTTTTAATATCTTGTAGTTATTTATATTTGCTAAAATTAACACTGGTGTTGACATGTTTTTTATATCATCAAGAAGTTGTCTTTTAGGATTCATAATATCTGTAATATCATGTCTTATTCCTATATACTCTATGATTTTACCATTAGAGTCTACTATAGGTTCAATTACAGCATCTACATAATAAGCTTGACCCTTTTTATTTTTATTTTTTATAGTACCAAACCAAGGTTTTTTTTCATCTTTTATTGTATGCCATAAATCTTCATAAAGTTTTGAAGAAACATCTTCATGTCTTACTATATTATGTTGAATTCCTATTAATTCATCTTTACTATAGCCTGATATTTCTTCAAACCTCTTATTCGTATAAGTAATAACACCATTTGTATCTGTCTTTGATACGATAGCACTTAAATCCACTACCTTTTTGTATTGTTCTAAAAGATTAACTACTTCTTTATTTTCTCTTTCTAAAAGAATAATTTTATATATTTTATTTATTGCGTCATGTAAGCTTTTAAGATTTATTGGTTTAATAAGGTATCTATCTATACTTAAATTTATAGCATTTGTTAAATAATCACTATCATTAAATGCAGTTAATATTACTATTCTAGAATTTTCATCAAATTCTTTTATTTTTTCACTCATTTGTATGCCATCCATTTTGGGCATACTTATATCAGAAATCACTAAATCTGGCATATTTTCTTTATATAATTCTAGACCTTCTTCACCATTTTTTGCTACATGAAGAGTTCTTACTCTATTTTTTAAAAAATATGATAGTTCCTCTCGGATGTCCTGATCATCTTCAACATATAAAAGAGTGATCTCAAATATCGATTTCAATAGTAACCTTATAAATTTTATTTGTCATTATATAATACAATAATGCCTATTAAATAAAGGTAGAAAAGTTATTTATCAACTAAATAATCTGCTTTTGATTTTAATTTATCTTTATGAAGAAAAGACTTTTCTCTATCTGTTAGCTCACTTCTTGATGACATTTTTTTATTATTTGAAGTATTTTTTTCTTTTATACTATTTTTTGTTACAACTTCTGTTTTTTTAAAAAGCGTTAATACTAAATATATAGAAAAGGTAAGATTAAAAATAACAATCATCCATTTTATAATAAGTGCTAATTCTAAAAATTCTAATTTATCTTTTAATTTTAAATATTCAACTATGTCAGAATAAATTGCATTAGCAAAAATAGCAATTAGTAAAAGAAGAGCAATTAAAATAACTCTTTTTCTAAACTTATATAAATAGTACCAAAATAGTGCAGACTTTACTTGTTTAAACATCTAAAAGCCTACACAAAAAAGTTAAGACCAAGAGCAGCAAGAGCTACAACTAAAGACTTTGTTTTTAAATCATCCATAATCTTTCTTTCTTCATCAGCAATAATTATTTCGAGTTCATCATCACTAAAATCATCAAAGCTCTTATGATTCTCTACAAGCCTAGCTTTTGTAGCTAAAATAGCTTTTTCTCTTACCTTTAATCTAATAGCTTCTTTTACTTGTTCACTTTTTAGCTTAGGATAATCAAAAGCCTTTGTAGTATTTTCTGATGCTATATTTAATAATCTGCTTGATTTTTCTTTTAACTTATCTTTTATACCCATAATTTATTCGCTTTTTTGTTTTTTGTATTATAGCATTTGAAGATTAATATACTAAATTACTACTTTTTTATTTCACTAGCACTTTTGATTATATCAACCCCAAACTTTGTTCTTAGTTTTTGTACTTGATTTGTAAGTGCTCTTTTTTTCAGATCCCCTTCATACTCAAAAAGATTGTATGTATACTCATTTACTTTTGCAAAGTTTGATACTGTTATATTAAGTTGTACTACACCATGTGTCGGATGAATGTCATTTTCTAAAAAAAGATTTGTCATTGCTTCTTTAAAATCTGTTTCATTAAATATTCTATTTACATTTATATAGTTTTTTGATTTGATTTTATATTCGTATTTTATTTTTATTGCATATGTCAAAGGATTTACATTTGCTTTTTTTACTAAAAAACATAAATATCTACTAAGAATCATAACTCTTCTTTTAAGTTCATCCCTATCAAATATAGGATCAAAACTTCGTCCTATTCCTATTGACTTTTTTTCTCTCTCTAAAGTTAGTTTTGTATCTCTTATTCCACATATACGATTATATAAATCAATTCCTGGTTTTTTCCAAGAATAAAACAGCTCTCTTTTTTTTCTTATATCCCCTAAGGTTTTTATTCCATAACCTTTAAGTCTTTTTTGAAAGCCTTTTCCAATTCCAGGAAACTCTTCAATGGGAATATTTCTAGTAAAATTTGCAATATGATCAAGACCTACATATTTAACTCCATCAGGTTTTGCATACTCTGTTATAAGTTTTGATAAAAACTTAGTATTTGCAATACCTATTGAAATAGGAAGTTTCAGTTCTTTATAGATTTTCTTTTTTAGATTATAAGCAAATTCAACAATCTCATCTTCATCTATATACCCTGACACATCACCAAAAAACTCATCTATTGAGAACTGTTCAACTAAAGGTATTTCTTTTATAAGTAGCTCTTTTAACTTCTGAGATAATTCATGGTATAAAGGATAGTTTGGAGAAAGCATTTTCAAGTTTGGGCATAGTTTTAAAGCTTCATTTACGCTCATTGCAGTCTTTACTCCAAAAGCTCTAGCTTCATATGACGAAGTAGTTATAATTCCTCTTATTTTGCCATTTTCATCTACAAAGTAATCTTGAAAACTTTTTTCTCCCTCATTTGTAAGAATAGTACTTACAAAAGCTCCTGAATTTGAAGAGATTTTTCTTACTTCTTTTTTTGATGAGAAAATATTAAGATTACTCCGTCCTCCAACCGCAACTGGAATATGTTCTAAACTATTATCAATAGTTCTATGAGCTGATACGAAAAAACAATCTAAATCTAAATGTAAAAACATTTTGCAAGTATAACTCAAAAATTTGTTTGCATACAGATATCTTACAAATTGAAATATTTTTATTTTTAACGCTCTTTATGCTAATATCTCAACAAAAAAAGGATACACCATAGCTACTTGTAAAAACTGCAAAAGAGAAATCGAACCAAAAAAACGACAATGCCCTTATTGTGGTATTTTAAATCCTACTGTAACACTAAAAGATATATTTATTACTCTTGCTTTTGTATTAGTTGTGATGGGTGCCGTTACGTTCTTTACAAAACTATAATTGACAGGCATTTGTATTTCCATTATAATATGTTATAAATATTGTTACAATTATAACTTTTTACAAAAAGGAGTTTGCAATGTTAAATAAACCTATACAAATAATTATATTATGTTTTATAACTCTTTTACCAATATCTGCTAAAGAACAAATCATAATCCCAACAGATGATTGGCCTCCCTTTCGTATAACACAAAACAACACCTATTCTGGAATTGATTTTGATTTATGGAAAGAATTAGCAAAAAGACTAAATACTCAAACAGAATTTAAATACTACCCATGGGCTAGAAGTTTAGCAAATATGAAAAATGGTACAGTTGATATGATGAGTGGTATAGCTATAAAAAAAGAAAGACAAAAATATATAAAATATAGCTCAGTACCTTACTACTCATGTTCTCCTGTATTTTATACTCAAAAAGGTTTAGGTAAGACTATCAAAAATTATAAAGACTTAAAACCTCATTTAATAGGTTATGTAAATAATTCTATATATTTCAAAAAATTTGACAATGACAAAACACTAAAAAAAAGAGCTGTAACAAATGAGAAACAACTTTTAAAAATGTTAGCTTTAAAAAGAATAAAAGTTATAATTGGGACAGATTGTCAAGCAGATTATGAAATAAAAAAATCAGGATTTCAAAACATGGTAGAAAAAACTGATTATAGACCCGCTAAAAAGCTAGACTTATACATAGCAATATCAAAGAAGTCTGCATTTATAAATAGGATGGATGAAATCAACCAAGCTTTAAAAGATATAATTCATGAAGGAAAAATAAAAGAGTTTGCAAGTAAGTATTATAAATAGAGCTTAAAAAGGAAAAGCTTAAAAGCTTTCCCATTTATTTTCTTCATTAATATTTTGCTCTATTTTTGTACTTATACTTCTATTTTCTAAGGTTACAGTATTTCTATCTTTAGCTTCAATTTTTATACTATCTTTACCTTTAAACTCTTTATTATTTGTATCAGAAACAATTGCTTTTGATATAACATCAGTTTCTTGAGCTATATCATTTGTATTTTGAGCAATTGAGGCATTTTCTTGTGTTTGTTTATCTAATCTTGCTACTGTTTCAGTAATTTGAGAGATACCTTGTTGTTGTTCACTTGAAGAAATAGAAACAGACTCAATTAACTCAATAGTACTATTAATATTTGTACTTAAACCAGTATATCCACCAATCATAGAATCTGCAATCGCTTTACCTTCATTTGCTTTGATATTTGCATTTTCAACAAGCTCTTTTATCTCTTTTGCAGCTTCTGCTGATCGTGAAGCTAGATTTCTAACTTCTTGTGCAACTACTGCAAAACCTTTTCCTGCTTCACCTGCTGTTGCTGCTTCTACAGCTGCATTTAATGATAAAATATTTGTTTGGAATGCAATTTGATCAATTACAGTAATAGCATCATTAATAGAACTTACTTGCTCATTTATCTCATCCATTGCTACAGTAGTTTTTTGTGCAAGCTCTTCACCTTGTTTTACTGATTGAGTTAATTCTTGCGCATTTGTAGACATTTTCTGAACATTTTGACTATTAGAAATAAGGTTTGAATTTATCTCTTCAAGTGCAGCAGATGTTTGCTCAATAGATGCTGCTGCATCATTTGTGTTATTTGACAATATTTCTACACTTGTTAATAAAATATCAGAACTACTATCAAGTTTCATACCATTTGTTTTATTTTCAAGGAGCATTTGAGTTGTAGCATCACCTAAAGAGTTAACACCCTGTGCTAACTGTAAAAGTTGTTCTTTTAGAGCACTATTATCAACTCTATTTAAATAGTTATAGTTCGTATACTCTTCCAGTACAGCTAAAATATTTTGAATATTTGCTTCTAAATTTTCACCCATCTTATTAAGAACATTTTTTAATTCATTTAATGAAGGATTTAATGAAACTGTATTTATTCTTTTAGATAAATCACCCTTTTCAAACTCAGAAAGAATTGAAACAGTTTCATTGATAAGCTCCCTATCCTTTTCAATAATATCTTTTGTTTTGTTAATATTTTTGTTTACAACTTTAGACATTTGTCCAATTTCATCCTCTTTTGAATCATCTAAATGTTTCACTTCATTTATTTCATTGTTTAAATATTTAAAGAATGACATTAAACCTTCTTCAAAATTTTTCAAAGGTTTAATAATAGAGTTTCTTAATAGTAATACTGAAATAAATATAATCACAAGTAAAACAACAAAAGATATTGAAGCTAAAATAATATTTATTTTTACTATATCTTGAAGTGCTTCTTCTTCATCAATTTGAGAAATCACACCCCATTGTTGTCCAAATACTTTTAATCCAGAATAAGCACTTAAGATTTTTTTACCTTCATTATTTTCAAGAAGAATTCCACCTGATTCATTTTTTAAAGCCTTTGAAATTGCTTCATTTTTGATTTCATAAAGTCCTATTGTTGTACCTGATTTTTTAACATATTCAGCATCAAATGTTTTTAAATGTCTGTGATTATTTCTCATTTTATAATCACTTGCAATTAAAAATGAATTACCACTTTCTCCTAATCCAGCCTCTTTATACTTTCCATCAAAATTCATAATTCCATCAATTACCTTTGTTGGAATTTGAATAATAAGGTTTCCAACTCTTGTATTTTGATTATTAAAAATAGGTGCTGCGATAAATGATGCAGGAGAGTTATAGCTTGGTTCATATGGTTTAAAATCAGAAAAAGCTGTTTCTCCCTTTTTTAAACTATAAGCTTTTTCATTAATCTTTGCAATAGAACTATTTGAATAAGGACCATTTTTTAAGTTAGTTCCAAAATCCTTTTCTTTAAAAGTACTATAAACAATATTTCCTTGTACATCAACTAGAAAAATATCCGCTAATGAAAACTTTTTTAGAATTTCATTAAATGTCTCATGGTATCTAATATGAGCAAAAGCATAGTTATTAAAGAATAAATTAGACTGTGTTAATTTATTTTTTTCTCCAATTTTTTCTTCATTTTTTACAATAAACATATATTGTGCAAGAATACCATTTGCATTTTTGGGAAGATACTCACTAGTACTTCTTTTTGATTGAATATTTGGCAAATTGAAATTTATATCTTTTATATATAAATTATCATAATGAGATGAAATCTCTTTTTTCACATCAGCCATATTAATTTCACCACCAGATTGAGCATTCATAGTGTAGAAGCCTTTAATAAATTCTTTCATAGCATCTTGTGTAGATGCTGAATTTGCCGTAGAAGTAATCAATCCTGCAATATTTTTAAAATAAGAGGAAACATGTTGTTTCTTAGCTTCTGTTATTGATTTTAATTGTGCTAATTTTTCCTCTTCTGAGTGCCTAATACTTTCAGTTATACTAATTGATAACATAATTATAGAAAGAATTAGTAGACTTCCAACAATTAAAGACATTAATTTAAAACTGATTGATGCTTTTTTCATCACTCACACCTTTTAATGATTTTATTATACTATATCATTGAAAAGTCCTTAAAAAGTAGTCAAAAAAGTATTATTTTATACTAGATTCTTTATTTAACTAAAAAATCATTTTCTAATTATCGCATATAAAAATCCAACAGCAAGTCCAATAAAGTGAGCATACCAAGCTATTGGAAGTCCAATAAGTAGTGGTGCTACAGAGATTAGTAAAACCCATGTTATAATCCCACCTCTTTGAGCCTTATCCCAAAAAGCTACATATCCTAAAATAGCACAAATAGCACCTGATGCACCTACTAAATTCACATAGTTATCTAAGTAATATATATAAGCAAAAGAGATTAAAGATGTAGCTATACCACAGATAAAATATAAAAGGACTAATTCTTTAGAACCTCTAGATCTCTCTATTAAGCCACCAAATTGATAAAGTACGAACATATTCATAGCAAGATGGAAGATACCTCCATGAGCAAACATAGTAGATAGTGGTTGCCACCAAAAATCATATAAAATAAAATACATATTTAAACCAAAAAGCAAACCTCCTTGGTTTATACTTTCTTGAATAATATACATTATAATAGTTATGACTATTATTATATTTGTTGCTGTAAACTTTGATTGATTATAACTTCTTAGCATTATTTTTATATACCTTTATTGAACAATCTATTCTATTAAAAATCTCTTTATCATCATACAATCTAAAATCTGTAAATATCTTAAATATCTCTTTATTTTCTGCTTTAAATATTGTAAGAATTGAGCCTGAATAAAACTGCTTTCTTTTTATTTTATCATCTGTACTGTTTTTTTCTACTAATTTATACTCTATATTTAAATATTTCTTTATATCTTTTTTTGGTGCTCTGTGTATTGCTTGCATATAAAGTTCATCAAGTTTATTTAAACTAATTAAGTCTTCTACATTTGAAATTTTTGCTTTTTTGTAGCTTCCATTTAATTTGAAATAGCCTTTTTTTAAGGCTTTTAAGGAGTCATTTAAAAGTTGTTGATTATATACTTTGTATTTTGTAAGGGTTATATCTTCACAAGATAGAGGTGTGACTTTTTCTTTTGTAATTTCAGGCTCATTGACTATATATTTTACATACAGAGTCAATGTTACTGAAATAATTATAATTGAAGCAAGGGTAAAAAAGTTATTTATTACTTGGCTTTGCCTCAAATTTCGCATTTGTTATTCTTTATAGTAAAGCCTCTTTTAATACATCTTCGATTGTATTAACAGCTTTAATTTCCATAGATTTTTTAACCTCATCAGGAATATCTTCTAAATCTCTTTCATAGTTCTTTTTAGGAATTAAAGCTTTAGTCATTTTAGCTTTATGAGCTGCAATTAACTTCTCCTTTAATCCACCAATTGGTAAAACTTTTCCTGAAAGTGTAAGCTCACCTGTCATTGCCACATCTGATTGAATCTCTCTATTACTTAAAATTGAAGCAATTGTTAATGCCATTGTTATACCAGCACTAGGACCATCTTTTGGTGTTGCTCCTTCTGGAATATGTAAGTGAATATCATATCTTTTATAAACTTCACTAGCATCAACTTTTAAGTTTTCTTCTTTTTCTTTGAAAGTTTTAGGGATAATTTCATCATCAATTTTTAATATTCCACTATCAATAAGAACTTTTACTACAGAATAAGAGATTCTAGATGATTCTTTCATAACCTCACCTAAGTTACCAGTAACAGATAAAATACCCTTACCTTTTAACTTAATAGCTTCTGTTTTTAAAACATCTCCACCTACTGCTGTCCATGCAAGTCCATTTGCAATACCAACAGCATTTTTCTTATCAGCTGGGTCTATTTCAAAAATAGGATTATCTAAATATGATTTTAAATTCTTAGTTGAAATAGATACTTTTGAAGCACCATTATCACTTAAAATCTTTTTAGCAGCTTTTCTAAATAGTTTAGAGAATACTCTTCTTAAATTTCTAACTCCAGCTTCTCTTGTATACTTAGAAATAATTGCTTCAATTGTTGGTTTAGATAGACTAATCTCACTTTTATTTAAACCGTGTTTCCCTAACTCTTGTGGAATTAAATAGTCTTTTGCAATATGATATTTTTCATTTGGTGTATATGAAGAAATATGAATAAATTCCATTCTATCTCTAAGAGCAGCAGGAATTCTTCTAGCATCATTTGCAGTTGATACAAAAATCACTTGCGATAAATCAATAGCAAAGTTTAAGTATAAATCTCTAAACTCATGATTTTGCTCAGGGTCTAAAACCTCTAACATTACAGCAGTTGGATCACCTCTATGATTTGCTCCAAGTTTATCAATCTCATCAAGAACCATTACAGGGTTCATTTTTTTAGCATCGATTAAACCTTTTACAAGTCTACCTGGCATTGCTCCAACGTAAGTTCTTCTATGTCCTCTTAGTTCATTTACATCTTCCATTCCACCTAACGCTACTCTTACAAGTGGTCTTTGAAGTGCTTTTGAAATTGAGTTTGCTAAAGATGTTTTACCAACACCTGGAGGTCCTACAAAACATAAAACAGTACCTTTAGATTTTAAATCTTCTACATTTCTTTGCTCTAAAAGTTGCTTTACTGCAAAGTATTCTAAGATTCTCTCTTTTGCTTTTTCTAAAGAGTAATGATCTTTATTTAGTTGTTTTTCTACATTATCAACAGAGATTTTTTCATCTGAGTACTCTCCAAATGGAATATCAAGTACTTGTTCAATATATGTTTGTAAAAGTGAAGCATCAGGAGAGTCTTGGTGCATTCTAGAAAGTTTTTCTATTTGCTTTTTAGTCTCTTTGTATCCATCTTTTGGCATTGAAGTTTTAAGCTTTTTAAGTCTTTTTTTATAAGCTTTAATCTCTTCATCTTTTTTGTTGTCAGTTCCTAACTCTTTGTTGATAGCTTTAATTTGCTCTTTTAAAAAGTAGTCTTTATGAGTTTTTTCAATTTTTGAGTTTACTTTTTGAGTAATCTCTTTTTGAATTTTAAATGACTCAATCTCTTTTTTGATAACTTCAATAATATCAAGTAGTCTTTGCTCTACATCAGTTTGAGAGAAAAGTTTATAAGCATCATCTTTTTTAACTTTTAAAACTGATGAAATTAAATCTGCAATTCTAGTTGCATCATCATTTTCTTCAATTGTTTTGATTAAATCAGCAGGGAACTTAGAGTTTAATCTTGAAAGTTTTTTTACATGCTCAATTAAAACAGATATTTCAGAGTTAACACTCTCTTCATTGAACTCTTGGTTTTCTAAAATATTAACTTCACATCTAATAGGGTTTTGATCATCAAAATCAGTGATTTTACCCTTTGCTAGACCTTGGAAAAGTACTTTTATTTTACCATCTGGTAAAGCTACTTTTCTCATAATATTTCCAATAACACCTACATCGTAAAAAGAGTCACTATCTCTTTTACCCTCTTTTCCATGCTTTGAAACAGCAACAATAACTAATTTATTCTCTTCAATTGCTTGTTCTACTGCACTTATATTCTCATCACTATCTAAAAAAAGTGGAGCAATCATAAAAGGGTATAAAAATATCTCATCTTCAATTATCAGTGGTAGTCTTTGTGGAAATTCATCGTAGTTTTCTAATTCCATATATTTACTCCTAGTCCTTATATATTATTCAAAAATTGATCTATAAAATGGTACTTCTACAGGTTTGATGTCTTCTGGGTCAACCCATGACTCTTTAACTCTATCCATATAGATTTTAGCTGCTTTTTCTTTACCTTTTTTCTCATAAAGTTTTGCAATCTCTTCATCTAAAAGTGCTTTTGCCATATATAATCTTGCATTCATTGTATCAACAAGAGGCATATATGGAGATGAACTGTACTTAACTTTGTACTCTTTTATATCATTAATAGTATCTTCTATAAGTTTTTGGTCTCTCATTTGATAAGTAAACCCTAAGAAGTTAGCTTTAATTTTTAAATATCTAGCATAATCAATATTTTTACTTAATGCAAATCTTTTAATATACTCATCTAAATAGAAGTTTGCTAAAGCATACTCTTCTGCATCAATATGTGCATTTACTAAAATAAGTATTGCTGTTGGAATTAATGGCGAGTTTCTATGCTCACTTTCCAATGATGTATAAGTATCATCTGCTAAATCAGTATCACCTCTTGAAAGCTGAGTTACCATTTTGTTATACCAATAAATTGCTGGTTTATTGTACTCTGTGCTTGACTCGTTTTTTGAAGAACAAGCCGTAAAAATAAAAATTAAACTTGTGGCAAATAATAAATTTTTTAGTTTAAAGCTAGTTACCATATAAAATCCTTTCTTGTAAAGTTGATATTTTATCTAATACTAGCTTAGGAATTATCTGCTATAATAATAAAAATAATTAAAAAGGTATTAAAATGAAACTAACTTTAATAGGTAATGGAGTTATGGCTCAATCCCTAGCTAAGGGACTTATTAAAAACCATGAAGTTGAAATCATAGGAAGAGATGAAAATAAACTAAAAACTATTCAAGAAAAAATCCCAGGAATTACTATCAAAATTTTAGATGACAATGAAGATATTACAGATAAAAATATTCTTTTTTGTGTAAAGCCTTATGCTTTACATAGTGTATCTGCAAGACTTTCAGGAAAAGCAAACATGCTATTTTCTATTTTAGCTGGAACTACTCTTGATACATTAAAAAAACAAATTGAAGCAAAACATTACGTAAGAACTATGCCAAATGTAGCAGCTTCAGTTCAATTCTCTACTACAACTATTACAGGAGATAAAGAAGCAAAAACTACAGCTGTTGAAATTTTTTCATCAATTGGAAAAGCTATTTGGGTAAATACTGAAAATCAACTAGATATTGCTACTGCTATAGCAGGTTCTGGACCTGCTTACCTAGCTTTAATAGCAGAAGCTTTAGCTGATGGTGGAGTAAAAGCTGGACTTGAAAGACATACTTGTTATGAGTTAGTTCAAGGATTAATGGAAGGAACATCTAAACTTCTAAAATCAAATCATCCTGCTATTATCAAAGATTCAGTTATGTCACCAGGTGGAACTACTGCTGCTGGTGTTTCTCAACTTGAAGAGGGAGCTGTTAGAGACTCTATGATAAAAGCTGTAAACAAAGCATATGAAAAAGCTTGTGAACTTGGGAAAAAATAGTTTTACTATTTTAGAAACCCTAATAAGCATAAGCTTACTTTTATTTGTAATAAGTGGGTTTTCAAATCTCACTTATTATGATTCAAAAAACAACAACTTTCAAAAGTTAAATGAACTAGAAAATAGATTTACTTCAAAAGATTATAGTAGTTTTGAAAAAACTCAAAATAATATAAGAATTAAGATAAATAACTCAAATGAAATAACCTTAAGTGTTAAAAAGTATAAATATGAAGATAAAACAATCAAACTGTTCAAATATGAAATCTAGCTTTTCACTTTTAGAACTAATCTTAACGACACTTATATCATCAATAGTTATAGTATATAGTTTAGTTTTTATAAAAGAGTTATATACAAATAGTGACACAATTCAAAAACAAGAAATAGCTAAAATAGACCTACTTGCTACTAAGGCTTTTTTAGATAAAAAAGCTGATTTTTATGAAGACATAAAATATCGGGATAGTACAATTTTTTATAAGAATTCTATTCTTTTAGAAAATATCACAGATTTTAAGATGAAAAAAGAACAAAGTCTAATAAAAATAGACATAAAGTATAAAAATGAGATTTTTCTAAATTGGATATTTAAAATATGAAAAAGTCCTTTGTTTTACTTTTAAGTATCATATTAATAACACTTTTTTCATATCTAAGCATAAAAATTGCTACAACAAAATCCATAAAAAATGAAAATGAAGTAAATCAATATTTATATATACAAGCAAAAAATCATAAAGCGTTTTTAAAAGAGTATATAAACTCTTTAGCAAATTTAAATACTATAGAGCATTTAAGTATTGCTGATGATTTTTTTGTAATTGAAGCTTTTATAGAGAAACAAACTTCAAACTTTCATATACAAATATATGTTAAGTCAAAATATTATGATATATCTGTATACGAAGAGTTTGAAAAAGATTTTTAGATAATTACATCTAAAACTTTTTTAGCTAAATTTAAAGCCTTACTTCTATGAGAAAACTCTTTTTTCACTTCATGAGGTAACTGCCCTAAAGTCTTATCAAAACCTTTTGGAATAAATAAAGGGTCATAACCAAAACCTTCATTTCCACTTTGCTCATCAATAACCTCACCATGCATCCAACCATGAACTGTTTCAATATTTCCTTGATAGACTATTGCTATACAAGCTGTATAATATGCAGGTGTTCTTTTTATATTTTTTTCTTTTAAGCTCTTTATTAATTTTTCATTATTTTCATTATCACTTGCATTTTCACCGGCATATCTTGCTGAATAAATTCCTGGTTCATTATTCAGTTCAGGAACGGTAAGTCCTGAGTCATCAGAAATTACAAGATGGTTTTTATAACCTTTCTTTTCTAATTCATCATAAATTACTTTTGCTTTTTTAATTGCATTACCCTTAAAAGTATCCTTATCTTCTACAATCTCTATATCACCTAAAATATCTTTAAAGGCAATAACTTCATCATTTGGCATTAATTTACCAATCTCTTTTATCTTTCCTTTATTACCTGAAGCTAAAACTATTTTCACTACTTTTCCTTTGAACAAACTATTAAGTATTAATTATATATAATCACGACAAATTATATTATGTTTAGGATTACAAATGATTAAATCGGTTTTACCACTTAGTTTAATTATAGCCCTAAGATTCTTAGGACTATTTTTAGTTTTACCAGTAATATCTGTATACGCTATAAATTTAGAAGGAGCAACAACTACACTTGTAGGTATTGTTGTTGGTGGTTATGCACTAACACAAATGCTATTTCAAGTTCCATTTGGAATTATAAGTGATAAGCTTGGAAGAAAAGGTACTATTATTATGGGACTTATTCTTTTTGCAATAGGTTCAGTAGTTTGTGCTATATCAACAGATATATATACTTTAATGTTAGGAAGATTTTTACAAGGTGCAGGTGCTATTGGAGCAGTAGTTACAGCAATGATTAGTGATTTAGTAAAAGAAGAACAAAGACCAAAAGCAATGGCTACTATGGGTATGTTTATTGGTATTTCTTTTGCAGTTTCAATGCTTGCAGGTCCAACAATTGGTTCTGCTTTAGGAGTTGAAAGTCTATTTTATATCACTATGGCTTTAGCTTTAGGTTCAATTTTTGTTTTATTAAAAATGGTTCCAAACCCTCCAAGTATTACACATACATACAATGGAAAAACAAAGTTAAGTTCTGTACTTTTAAATGCAAACTTAGTAAAAATGAATATTACAAACTTTTTACAAAAAGGTTTAATGACTTTTGCATTTATGATTATTCCAATGGTTTTATTAAGATCATATGAATGGCAAATGTCTGATTTATGGCAAGTTTATTTACCAGCTATGATTTTTGGATTTTTAGCAATGGCTCCTGCTGCAATAATTGCAGAGAAAAAAGGAAAATTTAAAGAGATTCTTGTAATTGGTATTGCATTATTTGGTATTTCTTACTTAGTTATTGGATTAAGTGGCTCATCTCTTGTATTTATTATTGGTGTTGTTTTATTCTTTATTGGATTTAATATGCACGAACCAATTATGCAATCACTTGCAACAAAATTTGCAAAAGTTCATCAAAGAGGTTTAGTTTTAGGTATCTTTAATTCATTTGGATATTTAGGTACATTCCTAGGTGGATTACTTGGTGGTATGTTCTTTGAAAATGCTTCATTAACTGCTATAGTAATAGCTATTGCAATTGTTTGTGTAGCATGGGCAATATTAATTATTACTATGCCAAATCCAACAAAGAAAAGATTTGTATATCTTTCGATGGATGAATACAACTTAGATAAAAAAGATAACTTAGAACATGAAGGTATTGATGAGTGGTACTTAAACAATACTGAAAGAATTATCGCTATTAAATATAGTGATGAAAAAATTGATGAAGAATCAATCAAAGCTCTTTTAAAATAGATTTTAAAGACATATACTATAAAATAAAATAAAAAGGAGCGGGTTTTGAGAAAAGTATTACTTTACAGTTCAATCACCCTCTTCTTTTTACTTATAATAAACTCAACTGCAACCTCAACACAATTTATTACAAACTCAAAGCTAAAACAAGTAAAAAACAAATATGGAGATAGAGCCCAAAAAAGAGTCGAACTTTGGGATAAAATGCTTCAAAAAAACCAAAATGAAAAAATACTTTATAAGCTTAAAAATGTAAATGATTTTTTTAATAAAATAAAATATAAAACTGATCCAAGACACTGGAGAAAAAAAGACTATTGGGCAACACCTTTTGAATTTATGGGTACAGGTGCAGGAGATTGTGAAGACTTTGCTATTGCTAAATATTTTAGTTTAAGAAAGCTTGGCATTCCTGAAGAAAAACTTAGAATTACATATGTAATTTATCAAAAAAGAAATAGTAAATATGACCAAGCTCATATGGTTTTAACTTATTATCATAAACCAGGGGCAACACCTATTGTTTTAGACAATATTAACAAAAAACTAAAACTTGCTTCCAAAAGAAAAGATTTAAAACCAATTTATAGTTTTAATGCAAGTGGTCTATGGCAAGCAAAAAACAAAGGTTCAGTTAAAATGGGAAGAAATAATCTAAAAGCTTGGAAAAGCTTAATGAGTAGAATTTAAAAAAGGAAGAAACATGTCTTTATCAAAACAGTTGTATATTATAATTGCCTTTATCTTTTTCATGATATTTTTTGGTAACTTTATAATAAGTGTAAACAACACAAAAGCTTATTTACAAAGTGAGTCTATCACAAAAGCACAAGATACGGCTACATCACTAGGTATGACTTTAAAACCTTTAATTCATGACAAGAATAGTGCGGAAATTAGAACAATAATAAGTGCTATTGCAAATAGAGGGTTTTATAAAGAAATAAGACTTGAGGATGCTCACTTTACAATAAGTGAATCTAGTTTGATTGAAGCTTCTTCTGATTTGGATAGTTTAGATTGGAAAATAAAAACTATTAATATTGATAAAGAGTTTGGAGTACTTGAAGAAAACTCATCAGATTTAGAAATCTCTCAAGAGTTATCAGAACTTGAAAATGGTAAAACAGATGAAGACTTAGGTTTTGCACTTGAAGAAAAAAAATACTCTTTTATTCCAGCAAATGATTATAAAAACGGTGGTAATATCACTTTTAATTTTACAGTACAAAATGATGAGGGTCAAACTATTGATACCTTCGCAAGTCTTACAATAAATAAAGTTATTGCTCAAGCCCTTAGAAAAGAAAAGTTTGACTATGTACCAAAATGGTTTATAGACTTAGTTACTATTAAACTTGAAGAAAAATATAGTGAAATATCTGATGGGTGGAAAACTACAGCTGTGATTTATGTAAGTGCAAATGCAGGTGAAGCTTATGCTAAATTGTATGAGCAGTTTAAAGGGGCTATTCTTTATGCAGTTGTTGCTTTTATAATCTCAATGATAATTTTATTTGTGTTTGTTCAGTACTTACTAAAACCTCTAAAAAGAATTGAAAAACTTGCAAATAATATAGCTGTTGGTAAATTTGATACAATCAAAGAACTTCCTTGGACAACTGAAATAAAAAATGTAGCAATTGCTATGAATGATATGTCTACAAAAATAGAAGCAATTATCAATAAACTAAATAAAAATCTTGAATCAATCACTTACAAACTTTCAAAAGATGAAATCACATCTTTAGAGTTAAAACAAAGTTTTGAAACAGATATGAAAAATATGTTTATTCACAAAGATGATGGATATGTGTTTATTATCAAGATATTTGACTTAGCAAGTTTTGCAAAATCTCATACAAACAAAGAAGTAAATGACTTTATTAAAAAATTTGCAAATATTTTAAAATCAACTAAACTAGAAAATAAAAAATGCACTTCAAAAGCTTATAGGTTTTTTGGTTCAGAGTTTGCAATGATTGGTAAAAACTTCACATATGAAGATGCTGTTTTATTTACAAAAAAACTAAAAGAAAATTTTGAAAAACTTTCAAATGAATACAATAAAAAAGATATAGTTCATATGGGAGCAACTCCTTTTAATCAAATAGGAACAACTCCTGAAATGCTTCAAGCAGCAAATGAAGCTTATGAGAAAGCTACAATTATTGGTTCAAATGAAGCTCATATTAGAGATAAAAATGACTTATCAAGAGATATGGAGTCTTGGAGAGATTTAGTATTTGACATTATTGAAAACTCTAAATTTAATGTAAAATATATCTCAGATGCAAGAAAACTTGAGCAAGGAAATGAAAATACTATCTTAATGCAAGAAGCCTTTACAAGTGCAAAAGATAAAGATAGTAATGATATTCCAATAGGTACCTTTGTATCTATTGCTGAAAGGTATGAAAAAATTATGCAATTTGATATGAAAGTTATTGAAAAAGTAATTAGTCATATCATAATCAATAATGTAAAACATGAAATATCTATTAATCTATCTTTAGAATCTATAAACAATACCGCATTTATTGCATGGCTAGATAAAACTTTAGCATTAAATAAAAGTATTGCAAGTCAATTAGTATTCTCAATTACAGCTTATGCAGCAGCTAAAGATGTAAACAAGTTTAAATTCTTTGCAGATGAAATACATAAATGTAATGCAAAAATAATTATCAAAAGATTTGAAACTAAGTTTATTGCTCTTGATAATATCAAAGACTTTAATTTAGACTATATTAGATTAGCTAGAGACTATACAAATAATATTTGTAATGATCCTTCAAAACAAAGTTTTGTGGAAGCAATTGCAGAACTATCATCACTTTTAAATATAAAAGTATTTGCTGAGAATGTAAAAGAAGATGACGACTTACAAACTGTTAAAAAGTTTAATTTATATGGAGCAAGTAGATAAAAAAATCTACTTGCTTTAACTAAAAAACTTACGTTAATAATAGATTAATAAACCTGTAATATAATTTCTTTTTTATTATAAAAGAAGGTTATATATGTTTGATAAATTACTTAGATTTTTTGTTAATAATTCAAGAGTAAACTACACACTTTTTATTTTAGTTTTTGCCATAGGAGTTTGGTCTTATAACAAAACGGCAAAAGAGATTTTCCCTAGCTTTGAACTTGATATGATTTCAATTAGAGGTTCATATACTGGTGCTTCTGTTGATATTCTCGATAGAATGGCAGTTGCTGAGATTGAAGATAATCTAAAAAATATTGATAGTGTTGATAATATGACAACAGTCATATCTCCTGGTCGATTTTCTATTGTATTAGAGCTTAAAAAAGGAAAAGACAGATACAATGAAGCCAATAAAATAAAAGATACAATAGCACTTGTAAAATCAAATCTACCATCAGATATGGATGAACCAAGTGTAAATGTACTAGAAAGAAGTAGATCGGTTGTTGATATATCTTTAACTTCAGCAAAATACAATACTGATGAGTTAAAACCCTTTGCTGATAATCTAAAAAGTAAAATCTTAAGTATTGAAGGCATAAATGATATTACTATTTATGGGGATTCGGATAAGTATTTTGAGGTACTTCTAAATGATAAAAAGATTGAAGCCTTAGGTTTAAATAAAAATGAAATTTTTAATACAATATCAAATATCTCATATATTTTTCCAGTAGGAAAAATAGAAGACCCTAAAAAACACTATTATATCTCCACATATAATGGTGCAAAAAATGCAATAGATTTTGCAAATACCTTAATCAAAATAAATGATAAAAATATATACATAAAAGATATTGCTACTATTGCAAAAAAATATCAAGACGCTTCTACTCTTTATTCATTTAATGGTAAAAATGCCTTATCTCTAGCAATTGAGCAAACTGATAGCGCTGATGCCTTGACAATAGTAACTCAAATCAAAAAACTACTTCCTAATTTAGAGAAGCAAAACCCAGATATAAATATCACTATAGCAGATGATAATAGTGAAAGAATTGCTGATAGATTAAATATTGTTGTATCAAATATTCTTTTAGGAATTATACTTATTACTATTTTAGTAATGATTTTGATTAACTTTAGAATGTCAATAATTATAGCTGTTGGTATTCCAACATCCTTTGTAATTGCTGCTATTTATATGTATTTTAGTGGATATACAATAAATATGATTTCACTTGTTGGGGTTTTAATAGCTATTGGTATTGTAGTTGATGATGCTATTGTTGTAAGTGAAAATATTCAACAACATATAGAAGAAGGCCATCCACCTAAGCAAGCAGCTATTATGGGTGCAAGTGAGATGGTAAAACCTGTAACTATTGCTTCACTTACAACTCTTTTCTCATTTTTACCTATTTTAATGATTAGTGGAACTATGGGAGAGGTGATGAAACTAATTCCTATTGCCTTAAGTGCTTTAGTTGTAGCTTCACTAATTGAGTCATTTTTATTTTTACCTATTCATGCAGCGCATACTTTAAAAAACGGTGCTAAAGTTACATCATGGGAAAAAGCAAATAAAGTTTACAATGCCATTATTCACTTCTTTATGAACTGGAAAAAGACATTTTTAACTATATTTATTATTATGGTTCCCCTATTAACTTTCTATGAATTTACAAGTTCTAAATTTCAACTATTCCCTAAATTTGATGCCTCAGATGTAAAACTTACACTAAAAGCAAATGCAAATACTACACTAGAAGAATCGTTTAGAATAGTTCAAGAAATTGAGCAAGAGTTTATGAAAAAAGAAGAAGAGTTTTCTATAAAAAGTATTGACTCTGTTGCAGGTTTTAGACGAGATGTAGGAGGAAATAGCGAAAATTTTCCTTATGTTATGTATATGACTGTTGAACTTAAGAAGCTAAAACCATCTAATATTTTAGATAAATATGTAACTCCAAATTTGAGTTTTTATTATGATGAAGAAGGTCGAGATAGAACTGAAAAATCTAAAAAAATTGCTTCAAAAATAAAGAAATTTATTGAGAAGAAAAAGTTTAAAGAAAAATATAATTTAGAAGAGATTTCAGTATTAGAAAGAAAAGTAGGTCCTGTAAAATCAGATATAAAAATAGGATTAGTTTCAAATGATAATCAAAAAATCATAAAAACAATTGAAGAGTTACATAATCAAATAAAAAGTTTTGAAGGAATAAAATCTGTATCTAACTCTTTAAAATTTGGTATTGATGAAATAAAACTAAAAGTAAACAACTATGGAGAATCACTTGGACTTACTGAATCATTTGTAGGTTCATACCTTTCAAATCTTTATTTATTAAAGAAAAAAGGTGTGAGTTTTGATGAAAAAGAGATGTTAGATATTAAAATCAAATCACAAAATAAAGATGATTTTGAAAGCTTTAAAAATACTCAAATTCCTTTAAATGATGGAACAAATGTACTTTTATATGAAGTTGTAGAAATAAACACTTTAAGAGCCTTTGAACAACTTATTAAAGACCAAGGGGAAAAGAACTTCTATATTTATGCAAATGTAGACCCTGATATTATTACAGCATCAGAAGTACTTGAAAAGATACAAGCAACACTTGATAAAATAGAAGAAAATGGTATTAGAATAATTCTAAAAGGTGAAGCTGAAAAGAAAAAGAATCTTAAAAATGATATGCTCTTAGCAACTGCTTTAGCACTTGTTTTAATAATGCTTTCAATGCTTTATTTATTTAACTCATTTAGAGAAACTTTTATAGTTATGAGTATTATTCCTTTCTCAATTTTAGGAGTTTTAATAGGTCATAAAATAATGGGATTAAATCTATCAATGCCTTCAATGATTGGAGCTTTAGGGCTTGCTGGAGTTGTTATTAATGATGGTATTATTATGATGACATATCTTAAAAAAGCAAAAACTCTAAATGAGATATTCCAAAGAGCTACAAAAAGATTTAGACCAATTATAATAACTACTGTAACAACACTTATTGGTATGAGTTCACTTATATTCTTCCCAACAGGTCAAGCAGTTATCTTCCAACCAATTGCCATATCACTTGGCTTTGGTCTTTTATGGGGAACAATTTTAAATCTTATATATTTACCAGTTTTATATACAATCACTCACAAACTAAGAAAAAGCAAGGCTTAAGAGTCTTGCTTTAAATCCACGCTAAACTCTAAACCTTTTAGAGTTTCTTCCTTGTATTTAAATTCACAGTTTTTCAAACTTATTTTAAAATTCATTTGTTTTGTAAGAATCTCTTGAACCATATATAAACCAAGTCCAACCCCTTGAGCTTTATGTTTTGTAGTGAAATAAGGCTCAAATATCTTTTCTAAGATTTCTTCATCAACACCCTCACCTGAATCTTTTATACATAAAGTTTTATCTTTAATTGAAATATAAATAACTCTTTTTTCCACTGTTTGTTTTTTTAGGGAATCAATGCTGTTTTCTAAAACTTTTAACAAAGCCTGTTTAAACTCATTTTCGTAAATATTTATTTGTAAATCATTTTGTACTTCAAACTCTAATATGATTTTATTTTCAAGTAAGATACTATCAATATATTCAATTGTTTGAAAGACTACTTCACTTATACTTTTTCTTTGTAAAGACTCATCAATTTCAAAAAAGTTTCTAAAGTTTTCAATTGTATTTGATAAAAACTTTGCCTTACTTACAATAAGACTACATGATTCATCTAAGTCATTATCTTCTAGTTTTCCCATTTGTTTGTAAAATTGAAGAGAACTTGCTGATGTAGTAATAACATTTAGAGGCTGTCTCCATTGATGTGCAATATTGTGAAGCATTTGCGCGATTGAAGCCATTTTATTTTGTTGAAAAATTAGCTTATCTTTTTGTTTTGATTCTTCTTGTAAATTGATTTCATGTGTAATATCAGTTAATGTTACAATTATAAAACTATCCACATTGTTTTGGGAAACATTTAGTTTAAAATGTCTAAGTTCATCTTCACTATTATACATAGCAGCCTTAAATGAACCTTGGGGGTTTGCCAAAATATACTCTGCCCAATTTAATCCATCATAATCTTTTTCTAAGATATATGATTCATCATTCTCAAAAGGAACAAACCTAGTACAAACACAAGTATATTCATTTTTGAACTCTTTTAGTGTTTTAAACTGAGGAAAAAAGTTGAGCAACTGTTGATTTGAGTTTATTATCTCTTCACCATCAGTTATAACAATAATATTTAGTTGAGAATCTAAAAGAAGTTGAGTTTTATTTTTTTGTGATTTTATTTTTCTTACACTTCTTATTAAATTTTTATTTAGCTTATTCATGTTTTTCATATAATTGCTATAAGAATATACAACAATTATAAAAATAAGAACCACTACTAAAAAAAGTATCAACATAAAAGCTTGAGTTTTAAAATCACTAATAGTTTTTGTATCAATAGTATCAAGCTTTTTAAAAAGTAAAATATAAGCTAAATCATTTTCAACCTTTACTTTTGTAAATAAATATTCATTATAAATTGAGTGATTTCCAATTTGTAGTAGCTTGTCAATTTTTTTTTCACTTAAATCATCTAATATCTTTGCAGAAGCATCTAAGTTTGCAACATAATAAGAACCTACAAACTTTTTTGAAAAAGGATACTTTATCTTATTCTTGTATTTTTTATTAGCTACTACAATAGCTTCAAATCCATGGGATTTTATACTTTTTGAAATGGAATTAAACTTGGTAATAGATTCTAAATAAGCAATATTTTCACCATTTTCTTTTATAGGTACAATTGCTTTAAAACCTAATCCAAATTCATATACTTCTATAAATTTCTTTATTTCTTTATTACTTGAATTTATTTTTTTAGAACTTTGAGGAAATTCTTTCTGATTTTTAAGCCATGATCGATATAAAGACTCTCCGTTCTTATCAAAAATATGCATCCACAAATTTTTATAGTTTGTGTTTTCTCTTAATTGTAAAGATAAGGTTTCTAAATCTAAAGAATCAAAATTATTTGTTTTAATTGCGTTTATTATACTAGCATCACGAACTAAAGGAATCGATATAGCCATGTTAGCATTTTTTTTATTATCTATTAAAGTTTGGGTACTTTTTTTGATATCTTCAACTAAGGAATCATAGATTTCAGTTGTTAGAGTTTTTTCTTTTTTTACTATATATAAACTTGCTAAAAATACAGCAATAATCAAAAAGCTCGTAAATATGGATATAAAGCGGTAGGTATCTTTTTTGTAGTTCATTTTATTACTTCTATAATATGGAGTTATTATATTTTATAATAAATGAACTTCTATTTTTATAAGTTTATATTATAAATGCAAAACTTCTAATAGCTGATATACTTAATTCATATGGTTCAACATCAACTTGTCTTAATGAATATTTTACATTTAAAAGTATTCTTTCCATTAAAGTTTCAAAAGAAAAATTTGAATGACTATAAATTGATTCTTTTTTATTCTTTATATATTCAAGATTTTTAATAGTATTTAAGTCACTATCATTTTTTTTCATAAGTTCTAATTGCCAGTTATTTTGCCATGTATTAAAAAGATATTGTCCCTTGAAGTCTTTATTTTCTCTTATTTTCCATCTTATTACTTGTAAATAAGTGTAAAGCTCTTGCATATACTTTTTATTGTATTGACTTGCTATAAATTGATGTTTATTTTCTAATCCAAAGGCTTTATAGATTAGCTTGTACATACCAATAATTAAAAAATCATTTCTATTTTCTATATCATTTTGAGTAAAAGCATAATATAAATACTCATTTGCCGTTTCTAATTTATATCCATCTTGAATGATATTTATATAGTCTTGTTTTGAAGCTATTTGAGAGTAAATACTCTTTGAAAGTTTTTCATTGAAATCATAAGGATTTCGTAAATCAAGTTTTTTCTTATACTCTTTTAAATCTTTTAAAATCTCGTTTCTATAACTTGCAACTAATGAAGCTGAGTTAGTTTGAACTGCACTAGAAAGGCTAGACTGATTTATAGAACAGCCTTGAAAAAGAAAAATAAATAGTGTTAATAGACAAACTTTTATACCTGTTTTAAATCTCATTTTCAAGCCTTTTTTATTAAAAGCTATTAAGAAATAGCTTTTAATTCATTTTCAATTTTTTCTAGTTTTGTTTTTGCATCTTCTAATGCTTTTTTATTCTCTGCAACAACTGCTTCAGGAGCATTTGCAACAAATCTTTCATTTGATAACATTCCGTTTAGTTTATCAAATTCTTTTTGAGTTTTCTCTTTTTGCTTAGTTAATTTATCAATAATTGGACTCATATCAATTTCACTTGTGGGTAAATATACCTCTAAATTATCAGATACATCTGTGATAGAGTTTTCAACTTTTGCATCTACAAACTCAATATCTTCAACTTTTGCTAGTTTTTCAATAAATGGTTTTGCTAAAGCAGCGTCTATTTGCTTATCTAATTTAATATAAGCTTTTGCAATTTTTGAGTTACCCATATCAATAACTACTTTTGCTCTTCTTAATGCTGTAATAGCCTCTTCAATGATTGCAAACATATCTTCTGTTTCTTTATCTTGTGTAATCTCTTTAGGGAATGAAGTAACCATTAAAGATTCTGCTCCATCTTCTAATGAAGTTCCTGATAATTTGTGATATAAGTAATCTGAAATAAATGGCATAAATGGAGAAACTAATTTTAAAGTCTCTTTGAAAATAGCTCCTAGTTCAGAAATTGATTCTTTTGAAGCCTTAGAGTATTCAATACCCCAATCACAGAACTCAGTCCATACAAATTTATATAGAATTGAAGCTGCTTCATTAAATTTAAATGCTTCTAATGCCTCTCTTACATCTTCAACAGCATGAGAAAGTCTTGATTGCATATATTTACCAAGTGCAGTTTTAATCTCAATATCTTTTAAATCAGCAAATGTATCAACATTTAATGTTAAGAAATTAGCTGCATTATAAAGTTTATTTGTAAAGTTTCTAAACTGCTCTAAGTTTTTAGCTCCAAGCTTAATATCTCTTCCTTGAATTGCTAAGTATGCTAATGTAAATCTAATAATATCAGCTGAATGTTCTTCAACCATATCAAGAGGATCAATTACATTTCCTTTTGATTTAGACATTTTAGCTCCATGCTCATCTCTTACAAGTGCATGCATATAAATATCTTTAAATGGTAGCTCTCCTTGGAAGTGATCACCCATCATCATCATTCTAGCAACCCAGAAGAACATAATATCAAAACCTGTAATAAGTAAAGAGTTTGGATAGAAGTCTTTCATATCTTGCTCTAAATCATATAACTCTGGTAATTTCCCATTATTTCCCCAACCAAGAGGTGACATAGCCCAAAGTGCAGAAGAGAACCAAGTATCTAATACATCAGGATCTTGAGTATAGTGTTTTTCACCACACTTAGGACAAGCTTCTGGTTCATCTGCTGTGTCAGCCCATTGATGGTTACATGAGTTACAAGTAAATACAGGAATTCTATGTCCCCACCATAATTGTCTTGAAATACACCAAGGTCTTAACTCATCCATCCATGCAGTATAAGAATTAATCCAGTGTTGAGGGTGGAAGTTGTTATGTGCTTTTGTTTTCTCAATTGAAGACTTTGCAACTTTTTCACTTAAAAACCATTGTTGAGAAATAAACGGCTCAACAATATTTTTACATCTATAGCAGTGACCTACTTGATGTTTATGATCTTCTATTTTTACAATATATCCTGCATTTTCTAAAGCTTTTACAATAACTGGTCTTGCTTCAAGTCTCTCTAAACCTTGGAACTCTCCACAGTAGTCATTTAAAATACCAGCTTCATCAAAACACTTGATAAATTCTAAGTTATGTCTTTTCCCCACTTCGTAGTCATTTTGATCATGAGCTGGAGTTACTTTTACAACACCTGTTCCAAACTCCATATCAACATGAGAGTCTGTAATAACTTTGATTTTTCTATCAGTTAAAGGTAGAACTACTTCTTTTCCAATAATGTCTGTATATCTTTCATCATCAGGGTGAACCATGATAGCTGTATCCCCAAAGTATGTTTCAGGTCTAGTTGTTGCTACTTGAAGTTCACCACTACCATCAGCAAACTTATAAATCATATGGTAGAACTTACCATTTACTTCTTCATGTTCAACTTCAATATCAGATAATGCACCATCGTGCGTACACCAGTTTACCATGTAGTTATTTTGAGTGATATGTCCATCATTATAAAGAGATACAAATGCATCTTTAACAGCCTCTTTAAGACCCTCATCCATTGTAAATCTCTCTCTTTTCCAAGCAGGAGTAACTCCAAGTTTTCTCATCTGATGAACAATATTTCCACCAGAAGTTTCTTTTTGAAGCCAAGCTCTCTCTAAGAACTTTTCTCTTCCAAGTTCTTCTTTTGTAGTACCTTCAGCTAAAAGTTGTTTTTCAACAACATTTTGAGTAGCAATACCAGCATGGTCTGTTCCAGGTTGCCATAAAGTTTTAAACCCGTCCATTCTTTTATATCTAGTAATAATATCTTGTAGTGTAAATGTAAGTGCATGACCAATATGTAGTGAACCTGTTACATTTGGTGGTGGCATCATAATTGAAAAGTTTTTACCCTCTTCTTGTATATCTTTGTTTCCATCGATTTCGAAGTAACCTCTATCTTCACAAATCTTATAATAGTTATCTTCAACTTTTGATGGTTCGTATTTGTTACTCATAAAACTTCCTATTTATAATGTTATGTTTTCTTTAAAATATACGCGATTATAGCTAAATAATCCTTATATTATATTTGAGGGTCTCCTGCTATTTTTTCATCCTCATCACCTTTTACTAAGCCTGCTTCCTTTAAAAACAAACTAGCCACAAAAGTTAGTTTTTTTATTTTGTCATATTTTGCAAAGGATAAATAAAGTACATCCTTAGCTCTTGTAACTGCAACATAAAAAAGTCTTCGCTCTTCTTCTATACTTCCGCCCTTACTCATCAACTTTCTATTTGGAAATCTTCCATCCATCAGGTCAATTACATAAACTTCTTTAAACTCTAAACCTTTTGAAGCATGAACAGATAAAAGATTTACCCCATCTCCCTCACTCATTTCACTTCCACCTAGAATCATTGAGTTTACAAATTTTGATAAATCATTGAAATTTCTAGATAGATTTTTTAGAAGCATGATTTTTCTGTTTATTTTTGCTAAACCTTTGGTTTTTTGCACTACATTTACTGTTCCATCTTTTTGTGTGGCTCTTTTAGTTGCTAATATCTCTTTGATTTTTGAGTACATCATAGATGAAGATATATTGCTTACTAAAGTTTCAGGATTTCTACTTCTTCTTAAATGTTTTAATAAAAGATAAAAGTCATAAATATATTTAGCTCCATCAACCGAGAGCTTTGGATGCTTTAAAATAGGATTCCCTAAAAATGCCTCTTCAAAACCACAGTCTTTAAATTTAGAAACTGAACCTAACTCAATAAAATCATCAAATAAACCTAATTGTATATTTTTAACTTTATTTGACTCATATGGATTTCTTATATCTTGGTCAGGTGAGAATAAACCTTTAAACATATCTCCATGACCTAATTTTATCAAAGCATCAAAAACATCTTTAGCAATAGCTTTTCCAATTCCCTTACCATGTTCAAGTACGTGAATAAAGGCCATCATATCATTGTGTGAAAGTTGCATCACAAGCATATCAAGAATAAATTTTATCTCAACAGAATCAAAAAAAGACATTCCACCTTTTCTTTTAGCAGGAATAGAAAACTCTCTTAAGTTAGCTTCAATACCATCAGCACTAGAATTGTTTCTAAAAATTATGGCTATTTCATTATGAGGTGTTTCACTTTGTGAAATCAACTCTGAAATATAATGATACTGAGAAAACAATTCATTAAAAGCTAGAAGCCTTGGTTTATGGTTTGTTTGAGTTCTCATAACTTCAAGGTTTTTTTCATAAATTCTTTCATTATGTTCTATTACTTTTGTGGCTAAATCAAGTATTGGTTTTGAAGACCTATAATTTTTTCTAAGTGTATAAACTTTTGCATCTTTATATCTACTTGAAAAAGTTGAAATAATACCAATATCAGAGCCATTAAAAGCATAAATACTTTGATCATAATCCCCTACACAAAAAAGTGATTTAGGTCTAAATCCATCTAGAAGTCTACCTTGTAAAGGGTTTGTATCTTGATATTCATCTACTAAAATTTCTTTAAATTCAAACTCTTCTTCTTCTAAAGTTTCTAACATAATTGTAAGTAAATCATCAAAGTTTGCATAACCATATTTCTTTTTAAGTTCATTAAACTCTAAAACTACATCTTCATATATCATCACATAAAGTTCATGATCTGGGTTTTTATTTTTTACCCATTCTCCAAAACCTTCACCCTCATTTGAATTAAGATAAAGTGAGTACATATCATAAAGATAACCACCATCATATGGATTTATACCCTCTTCTCTTTCATAAAAAACTCTTTTTTCATAAAGAGATTTAAACAATGTTTTTAATTCATTTGGTTGTTTTAAAGTTATGTTTTTATTTAGCTCTTTTAATAGTTTATAAGAAACAGAATGAAAAGTTCCAGCCATAATTTGTTTAGCTACATCTTTTCCAAAAAATTTAGCTACACGCTGTACCATTTCTGCTGCGGCTTTATTTGTAAAAGTTAATAAAAGTATCTCTTTTGGTTGAACACCATTATTTATAAGGTTTGCAATTCTTCCAACAATTGTAGATGTTTTTCCAGTTCCTGCACTAGCAATAATAAGGTTAAATCCCCTATTACAAGTGGCTGCTTCTAGTTGTTCTTCATTTAGATTTGATAATGGCATAGGTTTATATATTTTTTTCAGTAGGATTTGTCATTTGGGAATATTAGCATAAATTCATTAAGACTTATTGAATAACAAAAAATTAGACAAAAAAAAGAGGTGCCATTTCTGACACCTCTTTTTAACACAAGGAAACATAAAAAAAATTATTTATATTTAAGAAATCTTATCTTAAAAATACTTACATAAATAAGTCGCTGCGTCAACTTATCTATAGGAAAATTATAACCTCTCATCATTAACTGATTTATAATAAATGATTAACCAAAAGTTAACTTGTATAAACCTTACTATTTTTCACTATTATTTGCAATAGTTTATAATATCCAATAACCAAAATCACAGCAATATAACAAAACATATCAATATCAATAGTTTTTTGAGCCATAACAAAATGAATAGTTATTAAAAGTAAAGCTAAATAAACACTTGCGTGATATTTACTATATTTTCTGAAAAGCTTTCTTGTTGAAGTAGCTGCCATAAATAGTAAAATAAAAAATGCAATCATTCCTAGATAAATAAAAGGCTTATCAAAAGTCTCTTCAAGTATAAAATATATGTCAAACTGAGCATCAAAAACTACAAAATTTATCATATGCACTAAGGCATAAAAAAATCCCCATAGACCTATGGCTCTTCTGTATTTTAGAAGATTTACTCTTTTTTTAATAAGTGAAATAGTAATAGAAAAAAATAATATTACTGTTGAAACTATTCCACTTATTGTATATATATATTTTACTGGATCATTTACTTCAATTATAAATAATTGAACTAATAAAAATATAAGAGGTAAAAATAGTGTTATGTGAATTGCTAATCTTTTCATCATATAAACTTTCTTAAATCCATCCCTTTATAAAGATGTGCTACTTCTTTTTCATAACCATTAAACATCAAAGTGTCTTGTTTGAAAAATTTACCAAGTACTCTTTCTCTTTTTTGAGACCATCTTGGATGATCTACATTTGGGTTTACATTTGCATAAAAACCATACTCTCTTGAATTTTGTTCTTGCCAAGAATTAACAGGTTGTTCTTCTACAAAAGAAATTCTAACAATTGATTTTATTGATTTAAATCCATATTTCCACGGAACAATAAGTCTTATAGGAGCTCCATTTTGATTTGGCATTTTTGAACCATATAAACCCACAGCCATAAGTGTTAAGTCATTCATAGCTTCATCCATTCTAAGACCTTCTACATATGGATATTTAATAGTTGCAAAAATTCCTCTTGCTTGGTCAGGGAACTGCTCTTCATCAAGTAATGTTTCAAATCTTACATATTTAGCTTTTGATAAAGGTTTTACTTTTTTGATTAAATCTTTTAAAGTAAAGCCAATCCAAGGTACAACCATAGACCACCCTTCTACACATCTAAATCTATAGATTCTCTCTTCTAAACTCATAGTTTTCATTAAATCATCTAAATCTAATGTCATCTCTTTTTCAACTAAACCATCAATATCAATAGTCCAGTTTGAAGTATCAAAAGTTCTAGCTAAATCTTTTACTCTTGTTTTAGATGTAGTGAATTCATAAAAGTTATTATATGTAGTGATTTGTTCATAGGTATTTAATTTTAAGTTATTTAAATTTTTATCTTTTATAAAATCTAAATTTTTTATAGGAATGTTATCTTTTGCTAAAGTCTCTAAAATAGCTCCACTAGCTACTAAACTTGCAGCACCAAGTTTTAAAAAGTTTCTTCTTTTGTCAAATAATTCTTTGGGAGTTACTTCATTTTCATTTAGTTGCCAAGATGGCTTTTTGATTATTTTCATAAATATCCTTTACACATTTTATAAAAGAAGTTTAATCTTTTAGTGTAAAGGATATGTTTAGTAAACTAATAAGTTTTGATTATTAAGCGTTTTTTGCAGCTTCTAAAATCTCTGCGTAGTTTGGTTCTTCTGTAATTTCTGGACAAATCTCTTTGAAAGTTACTTCACCTGCAGCATTGATGATAAATACAGCTCTACAAGTAACACCTGCTAAAGCACCATCAGCAATTAATACACCATAAGCATTAGCGAACTCTTTAGCTCTGAAGTCAGAACCAACAGTTACATTTTCAATTCCTTCAGTTGTACAAAATCTTCCCATTGCAAATGGTAAGTCCATAGAAACTACAACTACTTCTGCATTTTCAATACTTGCAGCTTCTTCGTTGAATTTTCTAGTTTCAGCAGCACATACAGGAGTGTCTAATGATGGAACTACAACTACAATTTGAGTTTTTCCAGACTCTCCACCAACTTGTACATTTGATAAGTCTTTTGCTACTACATTTACAACTGGTGCTTTATCACCAACATTTACTTCATTTCCAGTTAAGTTTACAACATTACCTTTTAATTTAGTCGTTGCCATATTTGTCCTTTGTTTTAATTAATTGCCACCATTATAATAAAACAGGATAAATTTTGTCTTAATTAAGGGGTGTCAATTTACAAATGTTACTATTTGAGTCTAATTCCCTCATCTTCTAGTGTTATTTTACTATCATTTATAAGTTTTGTAAGTGTTGCTTTAAAAGCTTTTTTACTTAAACCAAAAGTATCTTTTATATCTTCGGCATCACTTTTATATGTATATTTCATAAAACCACCATTCTCTTTAAGTAGTTCTATTACTTTATCATCAGATATTTTTTTACCAATCTTTTGTAAAGATATATCTAACTTTCCATCAGTTCTTACATTTTTAATATAAGCTTTTTTTCTATCCCCTACTTTTATATTTTCAAAGATTTCATTATGAAAAATCATTCCTTCTGTTTTATTGTTTACAATAACTTTAAAACCTAAAGGTGTTTTTGAATAAAGTAAAATATCTACCTCATCATTTTGTTCAAATTTCTCTTCATTTTTTTCTAATGTAAACTTCTCATTTGCAATAAGTCTATTTGTTCTTTCATCAAGTTCAAGTTGAAGTACTTTGTAGCCACCTACTGTGTATGAACTTCTTTGCTTATTTTTAGGAACTAATATATCTTTTGATAAACCAATATCAACAAATGCTCCGAATCTAGCAGTATCAACTACTTCAAGTGAGGCAAATTCATTTAAATATACATAAGGCTTAAGTGTAGTAGCAACTATTCTATCTTCGCTATCTGTGTATATAAATACATCTACAAAAGTATCAACTTCCATTGATTTGTCTATATAAGCGTTTGGAAGTAATACTTCCTCATCATTTTTAGCTATTAAAAATAGCCCAAATTCTGTAACTCTATTAACTCTTAGAGTATTAGTTTTTCCAACTTCTATTTTTTCATTCATTTTGGTAATTCCGTTCTTTAAATTTTAAAGTATTATATCTAAATTTTTAAACTATCTTAATTTTTAAATGTTATATTTTTAGTTATATGATACTTTAATGAATAAACTGTTAAAATAATTTTAATAAAACCCTAGTTTAAATATATCTAATATTTAAATTTCAGATAATTAAACTCATGAAAGATTTACTATGAAAATTACAATCATACTACTATTATTGGTCAATGTACTCTATTCTTTTAATCTTACAGAAGAAGAAAAAGAGTATCTTTTAAATAAAAAAACTCTAAAACTTCATACTGAGATGGATTGGGAACCATACAATTTTACAGAAAATAATAAAGAAATGGGTTTTGTAAATGATTATATGAAGCTACTTGAAAAACAACTTCCAGTAAAGTTTGAGTTTATAAAAAACAAAACTTGGAATGAACATTTAGATGCTTTAGAAAACAATGAAATTGATATTGTTTCAAATATGATTAAATCAAAAGAAAGAGAAAAAAGATTCAACTTTAATAAAAATTCAATTTTTACTATTAAAACAGCAATTTTAAGTAAAAAAAACTATTCAAACTTTAAAGAGCTTAAAAACAAAACTGTAGGTACTATGGAAGGTTATTATATTAATAGTGTACTGAAAGATAAATATCCAAATATAAAAGTTGTAAGATATACTAGTATATACAAATTAATAGAAGCTATGATAAATGATAAAGTTGATGCAATAACAGAAGATTATTCAGTACTTACATATATTGCAGAAAAAATACTTTTAGATGAAAACTTCTCAATTAATGCCTTACTTGATACAGAATTAATCAATAAAGTTTTTATAGCAACTAATAAACAAAATAATATCCTTTCTTCTATTTTAGACAAAGCTATACAAGGTGTGCACCCAAAAGAAAAAGAAAAACTTTTTCATAAATGGCATATGCTTCATGAACATAAATACATTCCTAAAAATATCACTAAATTATCTTATAAGGAAAAGAAGTTTTTAGAAAAACAAAATACCTTTAGCGTGTGTAGTAAATATAACTATTATCCTATCTCTTTAGAAACAAATAAAAAACTATTAGGGATTTCAGCAGATATATTAAATAAGATAAGTTCAAGCAATAATATTAAATTTGATATTTTATCCATCTCATCACAAAAAGATTTTCAAGATAAAATAAAAACTAATCAATGTGATTTAGTAACTTTTATAAAAAAAGATTTACACAATTTTGATAATATGTATTCAACACAAACAATTTATAAAAACTCTTTTAAGATTTTAAGTAGCATAAAATCTGTGTTTGTAAAAAATATTGAAGATATGAAAACTGATATTTTTTTTATAAGAGATAAGAATTATTATCTTGCATTAAAAAAGCAACATCCAAAATTAAATCTTATACTTGAATCAAATCTTTCTAAAATAATGTCTAATATTGAAGAGAATACAAAAGCTCATTTTATTGAAAACAGTCTTACTGTAGAGTATATTATAAAAGATTATGGTTTTGATAAGTTTAAGATAAATGGTTCAATTCCAAATATTATAGTAAAAGCTACAATTGGGGTTAACAATAATTTTGATCCAATTTTAACAGAGATTTTAAATAAAAGTTTAAATAAAATTGGTAAAGAAACTATTAATTCTATAATTAAAAAATATGAGATAAAAGAGTATGAGATTAAAAATAGTTACAACAAAGAACTTCTTTTCATAATAGCTATTTTAGTTCTTTTAGGAATTTTACATACTTTTAAAAGCTATATTATCAAAAATGAAAAAATCAAGTTTGAGTCCTTATTATACAATGCCACAGATGGAGTACATATACTAGATAAAAATGGAAAGCTAGTAATGTGTTCAGATTCTTTTGCAAAGTTTTTAGGATATTCAAAAGAGGAAGCTTTAACTTTAAGTAAAAAAGATTGGGAAATAAATGCTGTTTCTTTAAGTGAAGAGCAAATAAATAATATCATTAAGAAAAATGAATTTATTGAAACAATATATAGAAAAAAAGATGGAACAAATATTGATGTTCAAGTTTATGTAAAATTTATATACTTAAATAAAACTAAGTATCTTTATGCCTCATTAAGAGATATTACAAAAGAGAAAAAAGCACAAGAGAAGCTTGAAAAGTCTCATAAAAACTTGGAAAAATTTGTAGACACACAGGATAATATTGTTTTTTTAATACATAAAAAAACTATAACTTTTGCAAATAAACAGTTTTTAGAGTTTGTTAACTGTAAGAGTCTAGAACAATTTAAAGAAATACATAAATGTATTTCAGAGTACTTTATAGAAAATGATAGATTCTTTCATTTAGGAAAAGTTCCAAAAAATAAAAGCTGGATAGAAACACTAAAAGATATACCTGATAATAAAAGAGTTATTTCAATGGTAGGAAAAGATTTTAATCCAAAAGCCTTTTCAATTACAGTAAATGACTTTGATGAAGATACTTTGATTGTTAGTTTTACTGATATTTCACACACTGTTATTGATAGCATAGTACTTGAAAACAAAGTAATTCATGATAAACTTACAAATGCTTACAATAGAGAGTTTTTTGATCAAAACTACCAAAATATAATTAACAAATATAATAAAGACAATTCTAAATTTGCACTTGCTTTACTTGATATTGATCATTTTAAAATTGTAAATGACACTTTTGGACATGATGTAGGTGATGATGTACTTATTAAGTTTGTAAAAACTATACATAAGTATTCTAGAAAAGATGATATTCTTATTAGATGGGGTGGAGAAGAGTTTATTTTACTTCTTAAAGTAGACTCAAAAGATGATTTAGAAAATGCTTTAGAACATTTAAGGGCTTCAATACAAAAACAAAGATTTGAAAAAGTTGGAGAGAAAACCTGTTCTATTGGTGCTACAATTTATAATGAAAATGAAGAGATAGAAAATACAATAAAAAGAGCCGATGAAAACGTGTATAAAGCAAAAAATGCAGGAAGAAATAAAGTTGTAATAAGTTAAGACAAACTATAAAATATAGTCTGTCTTATCTTCTAAGTAGTTTAACAACAGTTAAAATAACAACTGCTGAGATAATAATACTTGCACCTGAACTAATATCATAATAGTATGAAATAGCAAGTCCTATTATTGTAAATAGAGTTGCTAAAGCTGAGCTTAATATCATCATCGTTGAAAGTCTTGAAGCAAAACTTTCAGCTAAATATGTAGGTATTGTAAGTAATGCAATTACTAAAATTAAACCTACAGCTTTTATAGCTGCAACCACACAAAGTGAGGCAAGAATTAAAATAAGTGTATAAAAAAACTTAGTATTAATTCCTCTTAATGAAGCAAATTCACTATCATAAGATACAGCTAATATCTGCTTATAAAAAATCATAACTATAGAGATAATAAATATGTCTAAAATAGTCATATATAAAACATCCCCATTAGATACAGCAATAATAGAACCAAATAAATAAGACATTAAATCCACATTATAACCAGGTGTTATATCAATAAATATAATACCAACAGCCATACCAAATGCCCACATCAAACCGATAATTGAATCTGCTCTATTTCTATTTTTAAGTGTAAGCATAGCAATAACTACAGCTGTAATTATTGCAAAAACAGTTGCTCCAAATAAAACTGGAATTCCTAGATAAATAGCAAGCCCAATTCCACCATATGAACTATGAGCTATTCCACCTGTTAAAAAGGTAAGTCTATTTACAACTACTAGTGAACCTATAATTCCTGCTGAAATTGAGATTAAAATTCCAGCTATTAAAGCATTTTGAATAAAATCATATTGTAAAGCTTCTAACATCTCATTCCTTAATGCTTATGGTCACAACAAACTTGAGTTTTACCTAAAGCTGATAAAAGTTCAACTTCACATAAGTGTTCGTCTGTTGTTTTTATATTTTCTTGAATATTCTCTAATGAATGATAAACTAAGTTCTTATTCACATGGGCAACTTTTTTTGCATAGTTTAAAAGTACTGAAATATCATGACTTACAACAACTATACAAATATCTTTGTTTAATTGTTTTAATAATTCATAAATTTCATTTTGACCTTTTACATCTATGCTTGCAGTTGGTTCATCAAGTAATATAACTTTTGGATTAGAACAAAGTGCACGTGCTATAAATACCCTTTGTCTTTGTCCGCCACTTAAATCACCAATTTTTCTGTTTTCAAAACCTTTCATTCCTACTTGCTCTAATGAATACTTAGCACAAGAGATATCCTCTTTTGCATAACCAAAGATTCTTTTTTTTGCTGTGATATGTCCCATTAAAACTACTTCTAAAGCAGTTATTGGAAAGTCTGTATTTAAATTTGTATTTTGAGGAACATAGCCTATTTGTTCATTTTTTAAAGTTTTTATAATTGAGCCATCTTTCGATTTTAAAAGCCCTAAAATAAGTTTTAAAAGTGTTGATTTTCCACCACCATTTGGTCCAATGATTGCTAAGAAATCCTCACTGTTTATTTCTAAATTTATATTTTCTAATACTTTTATATTTTTTGTATATTCAAATGATAAATCTTTTATTTCTAATATTTTCAATTTTCACCTTCTTGCAACTTCGTCGCAATTATATCAATTTTTTTTTAATTTTAAATATATCCCATAATCTTTGAATACAATAATCCTATATATTCATGAAATGCCACTTCTACTTTATATAAATTTCTACTTGAAAAATACGAAGCAAAACCTTTTTCTTCATGAACTAAATGATTTGTAGGAGCTGCTATTGGATTTAATCCTTGCTTCTTAAAAAGCAACATAGCTCTTTTCATATGTGAAGCAGAAGTAACTAATATAAACTTTTCATCTTTTATAATCTCTTTTGCCTTAATAGCTTCTTCTTTTGTATCCCTTGGAGTATCAAGTCTTAAGATATATTCACTTTTAATACCAAGTGCATTTGCTAAAAGTTGCTGCATAAAAGCATGGGGATTTTTATCATAACCACCATAACCTGATACTATTAATTTTGCATCTTTTAGTTTATTAAAATGCTTAATTCCCTCATTAAGTCTATTTTGAGCTATCATATTTACCTGAGAAGTAATACTTAAGTTCTCATTACTTGCATGACCATTTCCCAATACAAGTACATATTTTACATCAGGAGTTTGAATCAAAGCTTTGTGAGAATCTTCCAAGGGCTGTAAAATTGCATTTGATATTGGCTGAAAAGAAAGTAATGCTAACCAAGAAATAGTAAAAAAAAGTACAATCTTTGCTTTTGTATATGAATTCTTAAATAAAAAATATACTCCTAAAGCAAACATAAAAAGAGCAATAGGCATGGGAAGTAAAAAAGCTGCTATAAATTTTTTAAGAAAAAACATCTATTCTTGCTCTCCTATTAAAGCAGAAGTATAACCAACTACTCTTGAAGCATCTTTTGTTCTATCATAAGAAGTACAATAGTGTAAAACTTTTGTATCTAAATCTTTTTTAATTGCAGAATCAATCACAGCTTTTACACCTATTTTTCCACAAGCTTCACAGCCTTTATCAAATAGACTCATATCCTTTTTTGCAATTGCATTTAAACAAATATTGTCTAGTTTATTTGCTGTTTGCTTATTATGAAAATGACTTAAATCAGTAGAAATTAAAATAAGATTATCTTCATCCTCTAAAAACTCATCTATTACTTTGGATAATTCTTGATAGTCTATTTTTCCATAAATTATTTCAATTATCGAAGAGTCTGGAAAATAGTGCTTTATAAAAGGAGCTTGAGTTTCAGTAGAGTGTTCTAGGTGTAATTCTTCATTAAAATCTAAAACCTTATACTTATCTATTAAACTTTTTGAATACTCTTTATCAATTTCTATATTTCCAAAAGGTGTTTCATACTCATCATATAAAGCAACACTTGCTTTTTCATAGTAAACATTATGAGTAGGACCTATTACGATTACTCTTTTAGGCTTTTTATCTTTACATATATTATATGCAATATTAGCAGTAAAACCACTATATACATATCCAGCATGGGGAACTATCATAGCTTTTGTTTTAAAAGTTCCATTTACTTGAAAGTTTTTATTAAACTCATTTATATATCTTAAAATTTCTTCTTTTTTTTCAGGATAGAAACTTCCCATAAAACCTGTTTTCCTTATTGTTTTCATTTTAGGAAAAACTCCTTGTATTTCATAATTACACTTAGGACACTTGCCATTTCTAAGCTTATTTTCTAGAACTTGAAATCTATTTCTTTTCAAAATACTTTCATTACAATTTGGGCAATAAGTGTGATTATCAAAGCCTATATTTCCAATATAAGCGTATTTAAGTCCAACTTCTTTTGCTATATCATTTGCTAATTTTAAAGACTCAAAAGAAGTGTTTGGTAAATCCATTTCTTTATAATCAGGATGAAATGCTGAAACATGCCAAGGTGTAAACTCATCAAGTTCTTCTTTTATAAAGCTAGCAATTTTTTCTAATTCTTCTTTTGAATCATTTTTTGTGGGAACTATAAGTGTAGTTACTTCCACCCAAATACCATTTTTCTTAAAATGCTTTAAATTTTCTAATACTTGCTTTAAACTTCCACCTAAACTCTTTTTATAATAGCTTTCAGAAAAAGATTTTAAATCAATATTTACAGCATCGATAATACCTTTCATATCATCAATTACTTCACTACTTTCAAAACCGTTTGAGACATATACATTTTTTATTTCATGTTTTTTGGCTTCAATAGCACAATCTTTTGCATAAGGATAAAAAATCGTTGGTTCATTATATGTATAAGAAATAGTATCACACTTATAATGTTTTGCCATTTTTACTATGTCTTTAGGACTATAATAAGTAGCTTTATTTATATTATGTTCTTGAGAAATACCATGATTTTGACAAAATGAACATCTAAAATTACACCCAACAGTACCTATTGAAAAGGATTTTGACTGAGGCAGAACATGATATAAAGGCTTTTTTTCAATTGGATCTATATTCATAGCAGCAGGATATCCATAAACTAGACACTCTATTTTATCACCTATATTTTTATTTACTCCGCAAATACCTGTTTGATTTTCTTTTAATTTACAATAATAAGAGCATAGTTGACAAACTAGTCTGTCATTTTGCTTTTCATAAAAATTCATTACTTTATCTTTATTGCAGTGTATGTATAAATACTAGGTTTATGTTCTAAGCAGTTTTGAGAGAATCCTGCTTTTTTTGATAGGTGAGTAAAAAACTCTTCAAAACTTGAAAGCTGTTCCCAAACTTGAGGTAAAAAAGTTGCTCTTTTTCCTTCAAGTTCTAAAATAACTCCATGCTCATTTATTTTGATTTTTTCTTTTAAATCTTGTGTATTCTCATATTCAAGTTTCACAGCAGGAGTTAAAACAGATATTTCAATATCTATATTTTTAAACTCCAAAGCTGTTAATCTATTGAATCTTAAATCACTAAAAGCTGCATTGTAAGCATTAGAAATCACATCATCAAGTAAACTTCGATGAGCTACTAATGAACCAATACAACCTCTTAGTTTTCCATGTAGGTTTAAAGTGACAAAACAAGCCCTTTGTTCATTTAAAATAGGATATTTTTCTATTAATTTTTTTTTATTAATTTCAAAACTACTATCAAACTCACTTAAAATTGTATTTCTAGCAACTTCAAGCAGAACTTGTTCTACACTAATTTCCATTTGTTTTCCTATTTGAATTTTATCATATCCTTAATAGCTTCAATAAACATATCACTATCATTTACACACTTACAAACTCTAAACTCTTTTACACCAATTTCTTCTGCTATTTCTCTATACTCAATATCAAGTTCAAAATCAGTTTCTGAATTATCAACTGTAAAAGCAATTGGGTAAATAATCACATTTTCATCTTTAAAGTTTTCAAGCATATCATCAAGTGAAGGATCAAGCCACTTCATAGGACCTACTTTTGATTGATAAGCTAGGTTTATTGATTTAAAGTTTTGACCTTCCTCTTCAAGCATTTTTGATAAAATCTTCACATGCTTGTTCATTTGTTTTTCATAAGGATCACCCTTATCTACAATCTTTTGAGGTAAACCATGAGCAGAGAAAATAAGATTAAACTCACCTGCTTGAGAGTTTGTTTTTTCTTTTATCTCTTCAATAATACATTTATTAAAAGCTTCATTTTTATAAAATGTTCCTTTTGTTTTTATCTTAAAAGAGTCTTTTGCATAAGCTTTAAAGTCTTCTAAAGATGATTTTGTAGTAGTTGTTGAAAATTGAGGATATAAAGGAAGTAAAACAACTTCTTCTATTCCATCTTTTTTCATATCTTCGATTACATCTTTTGCAAAAGGAGGAGTATATCTCATAACTTGATATGTTTTATACTCTTTTATATTTTCATTTACTTTATCAACTAATTTTTCAGTTAGTGGGTTTAGTGGTGAGAAACCACCTATTTCTTCATAGTTTTTCCATGCACTATTAAGTCTTGAAGTTGTAATAAAAAATGCAATCATTTTTCTTATTAGTTTTGGGGCTGCTATGATATTTTTGTCGTTAAACATATTTGTTAAAAAAAGTTTCAATTCATCTTTTCTTCTTGCTCCACCCATATTAAGTAGAACTAAGGCTTTTTTATTGTTTTCCATCTTTATCCAATCTTATAATTTTATCGCTACACCAAGTAGCTAAATCAATATCATGCGTAATTAAAAGTATTGCACATGAGTCTAAATATTTTATTAAAAGTTTCATTACATCATATGCGATGATATTATCTAAAGCTGATGTTGGTTCATCAACTAAAAGAAGTTTAGGCTTCATTAAAAGTGCTCTTAAAATAGAACATCTTTGAAGTTGCCCACCACTTAACTCATAAGGTTTTTTATAAAGTAAACTCTCATCCAAGCTCAGTTCTTTTAAATAGTTATTCATATTTTCATAAAAGTCATAATTAATTACATCTTTTATTTGTTCAATTATATTAAAAGTTGGATGAAAAGAGTTATAAGGATCTTGAAAAATAAGACTTAAACTCTGCTTTTCTATAGTTCCACTTTGAGGTTTTAAACTACCTATTATTAATTCAAAAAGTGTAGTCTTTCCACTACCACTTTTACCAAAAATTGTAAAAAGTTCACCCTTTTTTAAAGTCATTGAAAAATTTTCATAAATGGGTGTTTCTTTTTTATAAGAGAAGCTTAAATTATCAATTTGTAAAACTATATCTTCTTCCATAAAAAACCTCTTTGTAATTTAAGAACATACTATATAAAAAAGTGCCTTTAGCTTTGCAAAATCAAGCTTATGAAATCTTCACAATTTGTACACAATTATAGGTAACACTTATATTGACAATAAAAAATTAATTGTAAATATTAAGCCAACCAAAAGAAAAAATAGCTAAAATATTTACTCAAATTCAAGGAGAAACAATGAAGAAATTAGTATTAACTACATTATTCGCTGCAGCAACTGCTGCTACATTATCTGCTGCATCTTTCGCTGCATGTGCTGGATGTCACGGTGCTAACGGTGAAAAAGCTGCATTAGGTAAATCTGCAATCATTAAAGGTTGGGATGAAGCTAAAACTATCGCTGCATTAAAAGGTTACAAAGACGGATCTTACGGTGGAGCTATGAAAGGTGTTATGAAAGGTCAAGTTGCTAGACTTTCTGACGCTGATATTGCTGATTTAGCTAAGCAAATTGCTGCATTTAAATAATTAGTAATTCTTCAAGAGGTTAGTTTTTAACTAACCTCGTTTTTTTTCTCATCTTTTTTTATCTTTTGCTCTTTAGCATCTTTTAATTTTTTCTCTTTATTTATAGCATCATTTAAATCATCTTCACTATCAAAAAGTAAACCATCTACCATTTTATTTGAATCATCAAATTGACCATTTTTAGCACCCCATACAAAAAGCAATAAAAGTCCAAAAGAGATAATCAATCCAACAATCAACATCATAAACAAAGTATCATTAATCATAAATTTTTCCTATTTCATTTTTATTCTAAGTGAGTTTACTACTACAAGTAGTGAACTTAAACTCATAGATAGTGCTGCCACTAAAGGTATTACATATCCAAACATAGCAAATGGTATTGTAACTATATTATAAACTAAAGATATAGCTAAATTTTGCTTTATAAACTTGTAAGTTCTCTTTGAAATCTCAAAAGATTTCTTCAATGAAGACAAAGATGAGTTTAATAAAACAATATCAGAAACTTGCATAGTAATATCAGCAGAGTTCCCCATAGCAATTGCAACATCAGCATTTGATAAAGCTACAGAGTCATTTACTCCATCACCAACCATAACTACAGTTTTACCCTCTTGTCTTAAACTCTTAATATAATCAGCCTTTTGAACTGGCGTTTGCCTAGCATAAAACTTTGATATTGAAAGTTTTTCACAAACACTTTTAGCTACATTTTCATTGTCACCTGTTAGCATTACTGTTTCTATGTTATTTTCTTTTAAATAAGAGATTAGCTCAATTGCTTTATCTTTTATTTCATCTTCTAATTCAAAAGTAGCAATAACTTTTTCATTTATAACAAAGATATAAACAGTTTTATTTGTTTTAAATTCATATTTAATATTATTTGATTTTATTAACTCTTCATTTCCACCAAGTAAAATAAACTCTTCATCTTGTGTATTTTTGTATTTTGCACTTAAACCTTTGGCATCAATACTTTTTATCTCTTCAAGATTTTGATACTGCAAGTCATAAGTTTCAAAAAGATATTTTTTCACAGCATTACTAACAGGATGCTTTGAAGATGATACAAGTGAATACAATAAGTTTAGCTTACTGATATCATCATCCAAAATATTTGAATTTACTACTTTTAGTTTTCCTTTTGTTAAAGTACCTGTTTTATCAAAAACGACTGTGTTTGTTAAAGCAAGTGATTCTATAAATTTTGCCTCTTTAAACAAAAGTCCTTTTTTTGCCAGTAAAGAGATACCTATTAAACTAGCCATTGGTGTTGCAAGAGCAAGAGCACAAGGACAAGCAATAACAATAACTGAAATAGCCACAATAAATGATTTTTCAAAGTGATTTGTTCCCTCATAATCAAAGCCTAAATCAACTCCAAAAAAATACCAAACTAAAAAAGTTAATAATGATAAAGTAAGAATTGAAACTGTAAAACCTTTTGATACTTCATTTGCTTTTGATTGTATCTTTGGTTTTGAGCTTAAAGAGTCTTCAAGTAATGTAACAATTGATGAGAAAGTTGAGTTTTTGAAATCTTTTCTTACTTCAAACTCCACAACTGAGTCTGTATTAATTGTACCACTATAAAGTAAATCCCCTTGTTTTTTATACATAGGAATTGACTCACCTGTCAAAGATGACTCATCAAAAGAAGCACTTCCTTTTGTGATTATTCCATCAACTGGTACTTTATCCCCTGCTTTTATTTCTACTGTATCTCCGATATTTATACTATTTAAAGATATAGTATCTCTTATTCCATCTTTGATTACTACAGCTTCTAAAGGTAGTGTAGATTTAATTTTATCTAAGGTATCAACAGCTGATTTTTTTCCTATAACTTCTAAATATTTTCCAACAAGTACAAAGGTTATAATCATAGCAACAGAATCAAAGTAACTCTCCCCTTTTGCACCAAAGAGAATAAAAAGAGAGTAAATATAAGTAAGAGTCGCACCAGAAGCTACTAGAAAATCCATATTTAAAACTCTATTTCTTAAACCAAAATATGCACCTTTAAAAAATATCCATCCAGAGTAAAATAATACAGGTGTTGAAAGTAAAAATTCACCTAAGTGAACCATCCATTTTACTTCTTCACTCATTCCAGTAAAAAAGCCAGTATATTTTGCAACTCCAAGCATCATGATATTCATACTACCAACAACAGCAACCATCATTTTTATAAAATAATCTCTTTTTGCTTGTGTGGCTTTTTTATCTGCAACAGAAGAGTCGTAAGCATAAGCATTGTAACCAATAGATCTAATCCTTAGAATAATATCAGACAATTTTATATCATCACTATCCCAAGTAATTACAGCTTTGTTTGTTGTAAAGTTTATATTTGCTTCAATTATTCCTTGAGTTTCAAAAAGAATTTTTTCATTTAACCAAACACAAGCTGCACAATGAATCCCTTCAATGATTAAATTAATCTGTTTAAACCCCTCAGGAGTCACTCTTACATAAGAGCTTTCAAAACTTGCTGTATTAAATTTTTCTAAATCATCATTATCAGTTTTTAAAGGTGGAGTAATTGTCTTATTTCCTAACTTATCATAAAAAGAGTCTAAACCATCATCTTTTAATAAATGGTAAACTCCTTGACAACCTTTACAACAAAAATTTAACTCACCCTCTTTTATCATAATATCATCATCAAAACTTAAATGACAATGATTACACTTTACTTTTGACACTTTTTATAATTCCTATTTTTCATAAATAATTTTTTGATTGAAACTTTAATTTAGTTAAGAAGTTACTGTTTTTTCTATGATTAACTTTATTTATATCTAAATATGATATTATATCGTAATAATTATGGAGTAAGTCTTAATGGTAAATAATAATATTTCTATACTAAAAAACGTAACAATCCTTTATGCAGAAGATGAAAAAGACTTAAGGGACGTAACACATCAAATACTAAAAGGTTTCACAAAAAAACAATATCTAGCACAAGATGGGCAAGAGGGTTTAGAACTTTTTAAAAAGTATCAAGACGAGATTGACTTAATCATCACAGATGTAAATATGCCAAATATGAACGGTCTTGAAATGGTTAAAGAAATCAAAAAAATAAACATGAATATCCCAATTATAGTAGCTACTGCTTTTTCAAATAAAGAGTATCTATTAGAAGCTATTGATATTGGAGTGGATAAATATGTCTTAAAACCTATTGATGTGGCAAAACTATTACAAGTAATGTCTCAATCACTACTTTACCATGAACTAAAAGACTTATATATTGACAAACTAACAAACTTACCAAATAGAAATAGATTAAAAAAAGATTTAGAAAATACTGATATTGATTTGATGGCACTTCTTGATATTGATGAGTTTTCAACTATCAATGACCTTTTTGGTGAAAAAAACGGAGATATAATTTTATCTGAGCTTGCTAAAACTATCAAAAAACATTTTAGTGCTGATCACTTTAAAATTTATAGAATGGAAGCAGATAAGTTTGCCATTGTGTCAAAAGATAAAGATGTAGATGTAAATAAGTTTTATGATTTATGTAAAAGCTTTGCAGATAAAATCGAAAAAGACTCTCTATTTATAAATGATGATGAAATTGATATTAATGTAACAATAGGAATTGCAAAAGGTGATGGTTCAAGAGCCTTTAAATACTCTCAAAGAGTTATTAACTATGCAAGAAGTAAAATGCAAAGAATTATGATTTATAATGAAGCATTTAATATTCAAGAGTCATTTGAAGAAAATATAAAATGGGTTAAACAAGTTAAAATAGGATTTAGAGAGAATCTTTTTCAAGCTTATTTTCAACCAATCGTGGATACTAAAACAAAAGAAATTTATAAGTATGAAGCTTTAATTAGATACGTAACAAAAGACAATAAAGAGATTTCACCAATCAATTTTATAAATGTTGCAAAAAGAACAAAACTTTATCCAAATATTATTAAAATAGTTATTGATGACTCTTTTAAACTTATCAAAAATAAAAATAAAAGAGTATCTGTAAATATCTCCTTTGATGATATTGCAAATAAAGAAACAACTTCATTTGTTTACAAAATACTAGAAGAAAACAAAGACTATTCTCACCTTTTAGAGTTTGAGATACTAGAATCAGAAGAGATTTCAGACTTTGATGAAGTAACAAAATTTATTGAAAATGTTAGAAAATTCAACTGTTCTGTTGGAGTTGATGACTTTGGTGCAGGTTATTCAAACTTCAACTTATTAACGCTTCTAGATATTGATTTTGTAAAAATTGATGGTTCATTAATTGAAAATATAAATACTTCAAAAGATTTAGAGATTATTGTTACAACTATTGCTAATTTCTCAAAAGAGTTTGGAGTTAAAACTGTTGCTGAATTTGTATCAAAAGAAGAGATTTATAATAAAATAAAAGAGTTAAAAATTGACTACTGTCAGGGATATTACTTCGAAAGACCTATAAACTACGATAGCATTAAGTAGGCTTATTTAAGCCAACTTGATACTATATTTTCTTTATTAAATAGTTTTGTTTTTATTCTTGCAATATTAGCAATACTAACTAATTGTTTTGATGCTTCTTCTAAATTATCATTTACTATAAAGTAATCATAATCTTGAAAAAATTCTACTTCATGCTTTGCATTTTTGATTCTTTTTTCAATCACATCTTTTGAATCAGTAGCTCTACTATTTAATCTATTTTCTAATTCAGTTAAATTTGGAGTTGTGATAAAAACAGAAGTAACAACATCATCAAGCTGTTTTCTAACTAATTCATGACCTTGAACATCAATATCAAAGATTACTAGTTTTCCTTCATTTAAAGCTTCTTTAACTGGCTTTAATGATGTTCCATAATAATTTCCATGAACATTTGCATACTCTAAAAAATCACCATTTTCTATATCTTTCTCAAACTCTTCTTTTGATGTAAAAAGATAATCAACTCCATGTTCTTCACCCTCTCTAGGCTCTCTTGTAGTTGTAGATATAGAGAAGTAGTAATCTTCAATATCTTTATATACTTCTTTTAATAAAGTTGACTTGCCACAGCCACTAGGTCCTGATAAGATAAGAATTGCACCATGTTTTTCTTTAATCAACTATTTATCCTTTAAAACTAATCTAATATCAACACTTTTACCACTTGAAAGTTTATCAATTACTTCTTGATTAAACTTCTCTAAAAATGGCTTTAGTTCATTGATACTGTAATCACTAAGTACAAGTTTATAAGGTAAAACATCTGATTTACCTTGTCCTTCATCTAGGTTAAACTCATACTCTTTTACTTCTTCTAAGGCATCATCTATAATATCTGAAATATCTTTCCAATCTTGTTGATCCATATGAACTTCATTTTGGATTTCTTCTTCTTTTAAAATATTATTGATTTTACTTAATTCAGTATCGTCAAGTACACCACCCTCTTTTAAAGAAGCAAGGCTTACTATACTTTCATCATTATCATCTTCTATATCTGAGTATACATCATCAGCTAAAGACTCAACATAGTCAGTTATTGGAATAGTAACTTCATCATCTTCAAAATAGTCATCTTCTAAATTTGAAGAAGAATTTGTAGGCTTTGAAGAGTTTAAAAACTCTTTTGTAGCTTCTCGTTCATCTTCTTTTATATTCTCTATTTCTTCTTTTATAATCTCTTGAAGTTTAGTAGGTAAAAAAGGTCTAGGAATTATAAAATCTCTTGATTTATCAAAAGGTAATTCTTCACTTGAAATAGCTCCAAGTCTTTTTGAGTACTGCTTAATTATATTAAATTTATCATCTATAAAGCTTTGATCTATAACAATTAAATCATATTTTTCTTTTACATTAGTATCATCTGTAATTGTTAATTCTAAATTTAACTTTTTACAAACCAATGAAAAAATTTGCTCTATTATTGCAGTTTCACATATCAATAATAAATTCACTTTAACTCCTGCAATTCTTTGTCTTCAAGCTTATATACCTTATCACATCTCATGGCTAAGTCATTTTCATGTGTTACAAGTATTAATCCTGCTTCATTCTCTTTAATATAATTAAATAGTGTATCCATAACCATATTTGCTGTATCTTTATCAAGATTACCTGTTGGCTCATCTGCAAATATAATTTGTGGTTTTTTTGTTAAAACTCTTGCAATAGACAATCTTTGTTGCTGTCCACCACTTAACTCTCCCACACCTTGCTTTAAAACGTGCGCTATACCTAAATCTTGTAATAGCTTAGTATCTACTTCTTCATTGCTTAATAACTTAGCAATATCTAAATTTTCATTTGCACTAAACCCTCTAAAAAGATAATGAGCTTGAAATATTATACCAAAATCTTCTCTTCTTATCTTTAAAAGATTTTTCTGCTTTATATCATACAAACTTTTATTTTCAAATACTACTTCACCCTCAAAAGGTTTTAATAGAGATGATAATATATTTAAAAGTGTTGATTTACCACTTCCACTTGTACCAATAATTGCAATAGATTGTTTTTTGTATAATGCTAGATTTATATTTTTAAAAAGTTCATAATCGAATTTATGAAATAGTTTTTTAGCCTCTAAAAGAGGAGGTGTAATGAGTGCCTCTTTATTATCTTGTACACCCATTACATAGTCCTTTTAAGTAGTTATAATTATAAATAATTATTAGTTACCCATTTGTGCAGCAACTTCTGCAGCAAAATCTTCTTCTTTTTTCTCGATACCATCACCAAGCTCGAATCTTACGTACTCAACGATTTCAATTGATGCATCGCAAGCTTTAATAGCTTCTTCAACAGTCATTGAATCATCCATAACATAAGTTTGAGATAATAATGCATTAGCTTTATCTAATTGAGAGTTATCTTCAATCCATCTGTTAATTTTACCTTTAACAATGTTTCCGATAATTTTTTCAGGTTTACCTTGAGCTAATAACTCTTCTTTCATAGAAGCTTCAGCAGCTGCAACTGCTTCATCAGTTAATTGTTGTTTAGAAACAAACTCAGGGATATTTTTAAGAGGCTTACCAAGTCTTACTAACTCTTCATTCTCTTTTTCAATATCAGCAATAATTGCTTTATTTTCTGATTCAATAAATTCAGCTGATAAGTCTTGGTAAGAAATAACAGTTGGTTTCATAGAAGCAGCATGCATTGCAACTTTCTTTAATAAATCAGTAGTTTTTTCTTTTGCAGCTTCATCACATTTAGCACCTAAGATAACACCTACTTTTCCTAAGTGAACGTAAGCATTTACTACAGGAGCTTCAACGTTAATAACTTTTCTAGCAACTAAGTTTTCACCGATAACAGCGATTTTCTCGTTTAAGAAAGTAGTAAACTCTTGACCTTCAATTGATGAAGCAGCTAAAGCTTCTGCATCATTGATGTTGTTTTCTTGTGCATGAGTTGTAATTTGATTAGTTAAGTTTAAGAACTGCTCATTTTTTGCAACAAAGTCAGTTTGTGAGTTAACTTCTGTCATTGTAGCTTTAGTATTATCATCATTAACTAAAATAGTAATAATACCCTCAGCAGCAACGTTACCTGATTTTTTAGCAGCCTTTGCAAGACCTTGCTCTCTTAACCAAGTTTGTGCTTCTTCAATGTCACCATTACACTCATTTAAAGCTTTTTTACAATCTAGCATACCTGCACCAGATTTTTCTCTTAATTCTTTAATTAATTTTGGAGTTGCTCCTGCCATAATTATGCTTCCTTTGTTTCTTCAGTTGTTGCTTCAGCTTCACCTTCAGCTACAGCTTCTGCTACTACTTCTTGTGCTTCTTCTGCAGAAACAGTCTCTTCTTCTTGACCTTCTTCTTCTGCTAATGCTGCTTTACCTTCGTTCATAGCTGCAGCCATTTCGTTACAAAATAGTTGAATAGATCTGATTGCATCATCATTACCTGGAATTGGTAAATCAACTAAATCAGGGTCACAGTTAGTATCTAAAGGAGCGATAACAGTGATTCCTAATCTTCTTGCTTCTTTGATAGCAATTTTTTCTTTAACTGCATCAATAATGAACATCATATCTGGTAATTTGTTCATTTCTTTAATACCACCTAGGTAAAGCTCTAATTTTTGCTCTTTTCTAGAAAGCATTAATGCTTCTTTTTTAGTAAGTAAGTCTAATTGACCTTCTTCTCTCATCTTTTTGATGATTTCTAATTTTCTAATAGATTTTTTGATTGTTCCGTAGTTTGTTAACATACCACCTAACCATCTGTGGTTAACGTATGGCATATTACAATTTTCAGCAGCTTTTTTAACAGCTTCAGAAGCTTGTTTTTTAGTACCAACAAAGATCATTGTTTGACCTTCAGCAGCTCTGTCTCTTACTACATTATATGTATATCTGAAATATCTTAATGTTTTTTGTAAATCAATAATATAAATGTTCTTTCTTACACCGAAAATGAATTTTTTCATTTTTGGATTCCATCTTCTTGTTTGGTGTCCGAAGTGTACACCACACTCTAATAGGTCTTTCATTGTAACCATAGTATCTCCTTGGATATATTTAAAATTGGGTTTTGCCTCTGTGTCCCTTAATGCAAAATTGCACAACCCATAACAGGAATTTGACACATGTGACATTTCTAATTAAAATTAGAACCGTGATTTTAGCTAAGAGAAGTTTAATTTTTGTTTAAGTGATTTTTGCAAAGCTTAATCATTTAAAGCTAAGTATCTTAACTTTTGATTGATTTCTCTACTATATATACATTGACTTATTGCCTGTTTCATTTTTTATATCATATATAGATTTTAAAAAGCTTTCTGTTGCAAGAGATAAAGTAAATATATAGAAATAGTTTATTTTCTCAAATAAAATAAAACTAAATATAGAAAGGCACAACAAAAATGTAACTATCATGATATATTATCTTTATCTAATATTATTCCTTTATGGACTAATACTAATAGAAATCAGATGTTGAATTATGATTTTGACTTTTTTTAAAGTGAAAATTCATGACCTGACCCCTATTTTCTAAATTTTAAAATTTCAAGTTATTTGTAAGGTGGCGACTGCCCCTATTTCATTTGCACATAAATACTTACTTTTATTTAGAGCCTAACGTTTAAAATGAGCCAATAAATTGCCCACTGTGTAATTTATTGGCTCCAGTGATTTGTTATGAATCTTTGTGTCTAATTTCTTCTAATGGATGTCTTGAAATCAATCCCCACAAACCACCATTATCTTCTGATCCTCTTGCTCCGATTGCTATAAGATGGTGTTTTGTCATTTCTTCATCACAACCAACCACGGCAGATAAAGTAGATAGTTTTCGCCATTCAAACGAAGGATCTTCGAGCATTTTTTTTAATATTTTTTGACGGGATTTATCAAGTTCTTTTTGACTTTTAGATTTAAACCATTCAAGTGCAAAATTGCCTAATATCGTTAGTATAGAACCTACTATTGCACCAATCACGCCAATAAGCCCAATCCAAAATTTACTGTCACTTACTACTTGTTTAGAAATTTGTGATATTTCTTGCTCAGTCATAATTACTCCATATTTAAGATTCATAACTATTTATTATTAATATATTATATATTAATTACACATAAAATTACTTAAAAGAAATTCATTTTTAATGTTATGATATCAAGTTAGACAAAATCCTATAAGATAGACATATTTTAATATTTTCAAGGATTTCAAACCTAGGCAACAAGAAATCGCAAAACTTATTGCCTAGTTTGATTATTTTCTTAGATATATAAAAAGACTGCTACTACTGCAAAACCTGCTAGCATGAAGTAAACGCCTCTTTTTTTGAAGCCGTTTTTTCCTTTTACCATCCAAAAAGATGATATTGCAAGAAAAGATAAGATTACACTATAAATTATTGCTAGATAAAACCAAGCACTATCGTGTTTTGCTTTATGAGCATGAACAAAAACTTCTAAAGCAACTGGGTATCCTTTATATCGCACGTCTAGATTACCACTTGTTTGCTCATATTTTATATTTAATGTTCTCCATGCATTAAAATGCAAAACCTCATCTTCTTTTTTGATTAATTTTAATTTTAAATGCTTTTTTACATTTGCATATGATGATTCATCAAAAATCTCTTCTACTTTTCCTTGTAAAACAACTTTTTTAAACTCATCATTAAATCTATCTTTTGAAATATTTTTTTCAATTACTAGTGAATCTTTAAATTCAACTTTAAACCAACCAAGACCTCTACCTGAAAGAACAATTCCTGTAATAGCATAGATTAAAGTAAGTCCTATTACAAAATATCCAAGGTCTCTATGAAGAGACCTTATTTTTTTACTAAATGCGCTCATTTAAATCCTAAAACTTGTAAGATAACTTAACTTTAAAGTTTCTACCAACTTCATAGTCTGTATAAGTTGGATTATCAAAATATACTCCAAATGCAGTATGTTGGGCATATTTTTTATCAAAGATATTATCAACACCAAAGTTTAATGTTGCACCTTTTAGAGTTCCTGATTCAAACTTGTAAGTTGAATTTAGATTATGAACAGCATAAGCTTTTCTCTCTACAGTTTGATTTGCTGTATATTGGTATTTGTTACCTAAAACATATTGTGCATTATAAGCTAGTTTTAGTGCACTTGAAAAACTATAATCAACACCTGCCTTAAATGCATGAATTTTTGCAGTTTTAGGATCTTTTTTACTTCCATCACTTAAGCTTTTTTCTTCTCCATCAGAATAAGAGTGTGAAAGGCTTAAACCTAAATCATTTTTATTGTATTCAAACATAGACTCAAAACCATAAATTTTCACATCATATTGCGGTGCTAGAGCATTGTTTTTTGTTGGGTGAGAATAGTTATCTACATTATACTTATAAGCTGTAAATCCAAAGATTGAACTATCAGCATTTAATGCACTTGATAAATCATAATCAAATCCAGCTTCATAGTTATGTCCCTCTTGGGCTTTTACACCATTTGAACTCCATGTATCAATATCGCTTTGAGAAAGAGTTAATGTTTCAGGTAATGCAGGAGCTTTGAAAATCTTACCATAACCTACTCTAAAGCTCAACTCATCATTGAATTGGTACTTCCCTTTAAACTTTGGTGAAACCTCATCAAAACTACCACTATACCATCCACCTAATTTAAACTTATCATATCTAGCACCTAGATTTAAAACTACATCTCCAAGTAGAATTTCATCTTCAAAGTATAAACCACTTGATGTTAAAGTTCCTGAACCATCAATATTATTATTATTTACTACATCACTATTACTACTTGAACTATATGATGTACCTTGGTCTCCACTTGAATTTTTTGATTGTTCATCTTTTGAATAATCAATTCCATAAGTTAGTATATGATTTCCTAAAATCGTTCTATTTCTTAAGTCAAAACCTTCACTAGTGTTTTCATAATATCTATTACCATTTTGTCCTGACTTTACACCATTACTATCAAATGTATCTGATTTTTCTCTAAACATCTCTTGTGTGTTGTAAAAAACAGTTGCATCAACTTTTACTAAATCACTATTTGGATTATACTCATAGTCTAAAGTATATGTATCTCTTGTGATTTCATTGAAATCATTATCTGTAACTTCTGTTGCATTACCTTTTTCACCTGAAATATTTCTATTTCCACCATCATTATATTTATTGTAAGATAGCTTAAGAGTGTTACTCTCATCTATTTTAAATACAGTTTTTAATAAACCACTTTCAAGTTTACTTTTTTTATCTTTTACATCACCAACTGGCGTTTCTAGATATCCATCATCAACTACATTTACTATACCTAATACATCTAAGTATTTACTAGCGCTTCCATAAAGTGCAAGATTTATACTATCTCTGTTATATCCTGTTTCATGTGACAATGAAAGTTTTCCACCAAAAGACTCACCATCTTCCAATAAATCACTAGGATCTTTTGTTTCATAAATAAAAGAACCATTTACAACACCAGGACCACTTAATGCAGAGTTTGGTCCAAGTTCAATTGAACCTATTTTTAGCATTTGTGCATCAATAGTTTGATCACCAGAATGATGGAAAAGTTGTCCTGTCATTCTTGCTCCATCAATCGTAATATTTGAAAATTTATCCTCCAAACCTCTTACATAAACTTTTTGAGAATATCTTGAACTTCCTGTAACATTTACAGAAGGAAGTGAGTCTAAGATATCTTTTACATCTGTTGCTTGAACTAAATCTAACTTATCAGATGTGATGCTTTTGATATGTGACTCAAAAGCTGTATCACTAATATTTACTTCACCTAAATCCTTGCTATTAGCATTTGCACTTAAAGCTATGGCAGCACTTAAAGATAAAGATATTAATATTTTATTTTTCATTCTTTTTCCTATGTCTTAATTTAATATTGAGAATCATACTCATATAAAATCACTAATTAATCACAAAATTAAAAAAATTGTTTATTTTATCAATATTTAAATTGATAATTAGTATCATTACATAAAAATTAAAAGGCATTACATTGACAAAACCCTTAACTTCAATGAAAATAAATGATATAAATATATTAATTGTAGAAGATGAAATCGTTTTAGCAATGGCACTTGAAGTTAGCCTTAATAAAATGGGCTTTAATGTAAGTGGAATTGAAACCATACCATCAAAAGCTATACTTCATGCACAAAATAATTTTCCTGATATAGTACTAATGGATATTAATTTAAACAGTACTCAAAGTGGAATTGATGTAGCAAATATAATTTGGAATAGATTTAAAATCCCTATTATATTTCTAACTTCATACACAAATGACAAAACTATAAACAAAGCTTTAGAGTGTGAACCTTATGGATATTTGATAAAACCTTGTAGAGATGAAGAACTAAAAGCTACAATAAATACAGCTTTACATAAACATAGATATTTTTTCAAAAGAAAAAATGAACTAGTAAAAAATGACTCTTCATTTTTATACTTAGAAGATAATCTAAAATTTGACAAAACAAACTGTACTTTATACAAAAATAGTGAATTGATAAAACTTACTAAAAATGAAAAGAAACTTTTTAATTTAATTGCAAATACTACAAATTATACTGCAAGTTTTGAAAATATTTTTGCTTATATTTGGAGAGAAGATATTTATGATTTAGGAAAATTAAGAACACTTATATATAGACTAAAATTAAAAACAAAGGTAAATCTTTTTGAAAATATTTTTGAACAAGGTTATAAATTGAGGGTTAAAACTGTTGACTAAGCTATTAGATATAAAACAATATTCTTTAAATGCTAAGGTTATAATTTCTTTATTTTCACTTGCTTTGTTTTTATTGATCATTCTTTTTTCTCTTATAGTTCCAAAGATACAAGAAGATCAATACAAAAGACTTATAAATGAAATCGAACAAGTTCTAAGTATAACTCAAGAGCAAATAAAAGTTGCTGGAAAAGCTATAATGATGCAATCAAATCTTGAAGTACAATTAAACCAAAAAAAAATTGAACTGGAACTTCATAAGATTAAAAGTAGTTTTTCAAATAGTTCTAATATTGATTTACTTATAAAAAAACTATCCCAAAATAGTATCTTAAAAGCAAATAATTTCGCTATTAAAACAAAGGATAGTTTATATGTAAGTTCAAAAAAAGATATATATAAAGATTATAAATTAAAAGAATATAATAAATGGGAAGAGCATAAATTAAAAGATTTAAGTAGAAACTATGTCTACTATAAAAAATATTTTTTTTACACTCTAAGACTAGAAAAAAATCTTGAGCTTACAATATTTGCAAGTAAATATACTTTGAATAAAAATCATACTCCCTTCGAAAAAGATATAAAACAAAATGTCCAAAAAGCCTTTAATACTACTACAAAGCTTCATGAAGGTAAAACTTATCTTATCTGGATGAACTCTAGAATTAAAGATGAAAACACAAAAGCACTTTTCAGTGAAGATAAAAAGATAAGAAAAGAAAGATATACTCTAAGTAAGATGTCAAATGTACAAAACATCTCCACAGGAAACCTAAGTGCAAAAGAAGTTTTCGAAGCTAGAAATAAAAAACCCATATCCCACATATTAAATAACGAAGAAGCTATAACTTGGGTTAGAGATTTATCAGAAGATGAAAGTAAAGAGTACATTTTTTTACTTGTAAAAACTTTATATAAAAAAGATTTATCAAAACAAGTGGATTCTGTTCTTCTAAAAATACTACCTGCAAGTCTAATCTCATTTATATTAGTTTTAGTAATTGCTTTTTTCTTATTTAAAAGACTTTTTAAAAGTATAAATACTCTAACAAATACAGCAAAGCAAATAAACAAAGGAGATAAATCAGTTAGAAGTTTTGTAAAAGGTGATGATGATATAGGAACTTTAGGAATTGCCTTTGATAAAATGATTGATAATTTTGAAAATAGTATTGATACTTTAGATAAAAAAGTAGAAGAAAAAACTAAAGAGTTGACCGTATCCCTTGAAGAGAAAGAAACCCTTTTAAAAGAAATCCATCATAGAGTAAAAAATAACTTAGCACTAACAATAAGCTTAATAAAACTTCAACAATCAAAAATTGATGATGAAAATACAATAAAAACTTTAAATGATATACAAGAAAGAATATACACAATGGAGTTACTTCATAGAAAACTATATGAGTCAAGTAATCTAAATGCTATAAACATAAAAGAGTATATTCATAGTTTGGTAAATGATATTTCAACTAGTTATGATTATGAAAAAAAAGTAGCAATTGAGTTTAAAGTTGAAGAGTTTTTCTTTGATATTCAAAAAGCAATACCATGTGCTTTAATCATAAATGAACTAGTTACAAATACCTATAAATATGCCTTTGAAAATACACCAAAAGCTAAACTTTATATTTCTTTATTTAAAGAAAAAGATAATTATGTCTTAATAGTAAAAGATAATGGAAAAGGAATTGATAAAAAAATTGATGTTAAAAACTCTCAAACTTTAGGATTAAAACTTATAAACTCAATTTGTACACTTCAATTACATGGTAAAGTAGAATATATATCAAATCATGGGGCTATGTTTAAAATTACCTTTTAAAATAATTCGATAAAATATCACAAATTAATAAAAGGATTTTTTTTGAGCCTACATGAAAAGATACTATTACTTAAAAATGAAATTTCAAAAGGAGTTATTGGTCAAGACCAAATGATAAACTCTATTTTGATTGGTCTTTTTACAGATGGACATATTTTATTAGAAGGAGTTCCAGGACTTGCTAAAACAACAACTGTAAAAGCTGTTGCAAATGCCATTGATTTAGAGTTTAAAAGAGTTCAGTTTACGCCTGATTTACTTCCTAGTGATATTTTAGGTGTTCAAATTTATAATATGAAAACTCAAGAGTTCTCAATCAAAAAAGGACCTATTTTTACAAATTTGCTTTTAGCAGATGAAATCAATAGAGCCCCTGCAAAAGTTCAGTCTGCCTTACTTGAATCAATGCAAGAAAAACAAGTAACTATTGCTGATAATACTTTTAAAATTGATAAACCCTTTTTAGTTCTAGCAACGCAAAATCCTATTGATCAAGAAGGAGCTTACACTCTTCCAGAAGCCCAACTTGATAGATTTATGTTTAAAGTTGTGGTTGATTACAATAATAAAGAACAAGAGTACGAAATAGCTAAAAAAGCTACTATGAACTCCTTTGAAACTATAAATAAAATCATAGATAAAAATACCCTAGAGCAAATAAAAGAAGAAATTAAAAATATACATATTGATAAAGAGCTTGAAGAGTATATAGTAGATATTATATGTGCAACAAGAAATCCAAGTGATTATGCTTTAGAAGAAATAAGTGATTATATTCACTTTGGAGCAAGTCCAAGAGCTACAATTGATATGTTTAAAGCTGTAAAAGCAAATGCTTATATTAGAGGAAATGACTATGTATCACCTTTAGATGTAGCACTTGTAATAAAAGATGTATTAAGACATAGAATTATTTTAAGTTATGAAGCCCAAGCACAAGAGATAAATGTGGATGATTTAATACAAAAAATTATTGAAAAAGTAGATATTCCGTAAGATATGAATCTAGCACTAAAAAAAATACTTATAAAGACTAAAAAACAAGCCTTTTCAGAAGTTATTGGAAATAATATTTCCAAACAAAAAGGAGAAGGTTATGATTTTTGTGAACTTAAAGAGTATGAGTATGGGGAAGATGTAAAAAATATTGATTGGGTTATTAGTGCAAAAGCTCAAAAACCAATAGTAAAAGTCTTTCATTCTCAAAAAGAGCTAAATATAAAAATCATCAATTTACTTAGTGGTTCTACTTATTTTGGTACTAAGAAATTAAAAAAAGATGTAATTGTTGAATTAGCTTCAACTTTAGGATTTATTTGTACAAAACAAGGTGATCCTTTTACTTCATATATAGCAAATGATACTTTAGAGCTTTGTACTAGAAAATCTAAAAAAGTTTTCAATGTAAACCTAATGGCTGAAAATATATATAACTATAATGTTTTAAATAAAACTATAAACTATAAAAAAGTATTAGATGAACTTTTTAAATCTATCCATCATAAATCAATAATATTTTTAATAGGTGATTTTTTCGATATTGAAAAATTTGATTTAAAACTACTTAATTCAAAACATGAAATAGTAGTTCTGATAATAAGAGATAAATTTGAAGAAGAGCCAAAAGCTCTAGGAAATGTAAATCTAATTGATCCAAGTAGTTTTGAAGAGTATGAAGGAGTTTTAGATAACTCAACAATTACAAACTATATAAAAAGAATAAAAGAAAATGACCATAAACTTTTTAAACATCTTCAAGATTGTGGTATTAGATTTACAAAAATCTATACTGATGAAAATCCAATCAAAAAACTAATTGGAGTTCTTTCATGATAGATAATGAACTTAAATTAAATGAGATAAAAGGCTTAGCTGATATTCCTGACAACTCGATTTTTATTTTTTCAGCTTTAGTTTTTTTAGCACTTGTCTTACTATTTTTGTTAGTTTTATTCATCATTAAACTTTTAAAAAATAGAAAGAAAGACTTAAGAAAAGAGTACTTTGAAATATTAGAAAATTTAGATTTTAAAGACCCTAAACAAAGTGCATATATTATTACTAAATACGCAAGACTTTTAGCAAAAAATGAAAGAGAGCAAAAAATAGCAAATGAACTAATAGAAGAGCTTGAAGAGTATAAATATAAAAAAGAAGTTGATACTATCGAAGAAAAAACAAAAGCAAAACTATCAACTTTTATGGATATAGTAGATGTTTGATATTACATTTGAATACCCTTACCTTTTACTTTTAATACTGTTATTTATATTTTGTGCAGTTTTTTGTAAAGCAAAAAGCCCTTCATATTTAATACCTCATCTTCATATATTTAGTAAATCAAATATGAAAACAAGTTTTATTACAAGTGTTCTAAAATATCTCACTATTGTTTTTGCTATTCTTGCTTTAGCTTCTCCTATTAAAATAAACAATTCCCAAGTTATAAAAAATGATGGTATAAACATAGTTTTAAACTTAGATGCAAGTGGTTCTATGCAAGAGTTAGGATTTGATGAGAGTAATTATAGTAGAACAAGATTTGATTCTGTAAAACAAATAGTTTCAAGTTTTATAGAAAAAAGAGTTAATGATAATATCGCTTTTGTATTATTTGGGCAAAGTGCAATGATTGCAAGTCCACTTAGTTTTGATAAGCAGGCTCAAAGTGAGATCTTAAAATATTTTGAAGTTGGTATTTTAGGTAATAAAACAGCTATTTTAGACTCCCTTGCTTTAAGTATAAAAGTTCTAAAAGATAAACAAGCAAATTCTAATATCATAATACTTTTAAGTGATGGAATGGATAATGCAAGCTCTATTCCTTTACAAGTAATAGAAAGAATGCTTAAGAAATATAATATAAAAGTATATGGTATCTCTATTGGAAATTCAAACAATTATATACTTGATAAAGTCTCATCACTTACAGGTGGAAAATCCTATAGAGCTTATAATACTCAAAGTTTAGAAACGATATATAAAGACATAGATTTATTAGAAAAATCAAAGATAGAACAAAATAGAGTAATAATCAAAGACTATTTATTTTTCTATCCACTTTTTATAAGTGTATTGAGTTTATGTATACTAATTTTTTTAAGAAACAAATCATAAAATAAAGAGGATAAATGGAAGAACAAAAGAAAGAAGAATTAAAAGAACTCTTAAAAAAATCAGTAAATACAGATCATTTTAAAGAGCATAAAAAAGATAGAAATATAAATAATACGAGAAGTGAAGAAACAAAACCTAAAGAGTCTTCAAATACACCCAAAACAGAAAATAAAAAAAGCTTTTTTACTTTGCAGTATGCTTTTCTTTTGATAATTCTTGTGATTTTATTTATTTGTATTTATTTATTAAATAAACAAAATAAAAATATTATTGAACTTGAAAATCAAATCACCACTTTATCTACAAAAGAAATAGTAAAAAAAGAGCCTATTGAAGTTAAAATTAAAGAACCTATCATAAAAGAAAAAAAGGTTATTGAAGAAAAAGAGATTATAAAAGAGATTAAAATAGTAGATAAAAACCTAACAAAAGAAAAATTTAAAGAGTTTTACAATAGTGCAAAATTTAATAGACTTACTTGTTATGATTATAAGGCAGGAGCAATACAGCCTTCAAAACAGTGCCTTGATAAGATTCATAACTTTTTAGATAAAAATAAAAATGCTTTAAGATTTGAAATCATTCCCGTAGTTGATAAAAAAGATAAAGAGCTATTTGATGGAATCGAAAAAATTAAACTTGAAAACTATTCAACACCACAAAGATTAAATAAGTATGCCTTAAGAGGTTTATCAAGGGATAGAGTTTTAGAGCTTACTTGGAATATAAGACAAATAGTAGGACAAGAGTTAGTACTAACTCCTACAAACTATTTTGTAGAATCACAAAAAAGTAATCGAGGTATAATTATTAAAGCATATAATTAAATATGCTTTAATACTTCTTCTTTATCTGAAAAAGGAAATTTCTTGTCATAGATTGTTTGACTAGCTTCGTCACCTTTTCCTAAAATTAGAACAACACTATTTTCATCTGCCATTTCAATTGCAGTTTTAATAGCTGTTTTTCTATTCACATCAACTTTTACGCTTTGATGATTTTTGATACCTTTTAAAATATCTTCAATAATTAAATCTGGATCTTCAAACCTTGGATTATCAGAAGTTACTATTATATGTTTTGAATAAGTAGCAGCTACTTGACCCATAAGAGGTCTTTTATCTTTATCTCTATCGCCACCTGCTCCAAATACACAAATAATATCTTTTTCATTAAAGCTTTGAAGAACTTCTTTCATACCATCAGGTGTGTGAGCGAAGTCAACTATTACAAGTGGTTTATCACTTATAGTTTCCATTCTACCACTAACCCCTGCAAAACCTTCAAGTGCCTCACAAACCTCATCTAAATCTTTGCTTGTAAGCATATGAACAGCACCAATTGCAGCTGTTAGATTATAAACATTAAATATTCCCATCATTAAAGATGAAAAAGAGTGCATTTTTCCTAAATGAGAAAGCATTACATGCATTCCATTTTTAAAAGAATAAGCACTTACATTATAAGTTGAAGGATTATCTAAAGAGTATGATAAAGCATTTTTTGCATTAAACACAACCACAGGATCATCTTTGTTTATAAGCTTTTTAGTCTCATCTGCAAAAAATGAATTTTTCACATTGATATACTCTTCTACTGTTTTATGATAATCTAAATGGTCTCTTGTGATATTAGTATGAATCTTAAGTTCAAACTCTAAACCTTCGATTCTTTTTTGCTCAATCGCATGGGAACTAACTTCCATTACAAAAAAGTCACAATCATTTTGAATTGCTTTTTGTATATGTGCAAAATTCCCTAATTGAACAGGAGTTGTTAAAGAATAGTCCTCTACTCTTTCATCATTTATAAAAAAGCCTCTTGTACCTTGTAAGGCAACTTTATAGCCTAAGTCTAAAAGTGTTGAATAAATAGCAGCTGCTGTTGTAGTTTTACCATTTGTTCCAGTAATACCTACAACTTTAATACTACTCATATCTAAGTGGTTTTTTAAATCTTTTGCTTCAACAAAATCTAAACATCCATTATTTTTTGCATCTTCAACAAATCTTTTATTCTGTTTAGATACTACAAATGTAGTATCTTTATTTGCTTCGTTTGAGTTATCTGTAAATACTCGATTATTTATGATTATTTGCAAGTTGTTTCTCTTCTAATCTTTTATAAAGTTTTTCTATTTGTTCATCATATGAAAAATATTCATTAAATCCATCTAAATAAGTGTAAGCAGTACTATTAAAATCATTATCAATTAACTTTGTAACAAAGTCAAAAAAATCATCTTTATTTTCAATAGCAACTTTTGTTGAGAACATAATATCTTCAAATGCAATTCTAAAAGAACCTCTAGACTCGATAAGAGTTTTAAAATCATCATATCTTATAGCATCAAGCGAATCAACTGTTGACTCATTTAAATCCTTTAAAACATTCATCATTTTATCTATATCACCATCATAGGCATTAACTACATCTTCTACATATTGTATAGCTTCATCAATATTTTCATCTTTAACTACACTAAAATAGTCAAAAAGTGATATTGCTTTTTCTTCGTCTTCAGAAGCAATATCACAAAAAAGAGCATAAACTGGATACTCTTTATTTTCAGGGAAATTTGAAGATAGTTGTGAATACAAAAATAGTGCTTTATCAAACTTTTTTTGAGTAAAGAAACTATTTGCTTCATTTAATAATCTATTTTCATTTATCATTAAATTTCCTCTAATTTATTCTCCATTCCTTGTGGAACATTTACAATTTCTAAATCGGGATGAATTGCTGCTTTTAGTTCTTTTTCAACTACATACTTTAAAGTACTTCCACTAGCACTACATCCAACACATGCACCTTGCAATTGAACAAAAACTCTTCCATCTTTTATATCAAGTAGTTCAATTGCTCCACCATCTCTAGCTAACATAGGTGCAACTTTACTTTCTATTATAGAACTAACAGGAGGTCTTAAATCCTCATCAGTAAATGGCATCATGTTTAATCACCTTTTGATTTTTTTTTAACAAAAAATATTCCAATAGCAATTAATACAAAAATAACTGCTATTGTTTGAAATATAAATGTTAATGTTATTTCATCTTGAAACATCTTTACCCTAATTTTAGTTTAAAACTTCTTCACATCTTTGGCAAAGAGTGTCTTCTTCTTTTGCTGTAAACTTCCAACATCTAGGACATTTGTGTTCTACAGCTTTATATACTTCAAACTCGAAATTATCAATTTCGAATTTTCCAAGTATATCTGAACTTTGTTTATTATTTGTAATAGAACTTACAATAAACCAATCAGCTGCTTCTGTTTCACCCAATTTAAGAATCTCTTCACAATTTGTGTAAATACTTAACTCTAATGTAGATTTAATAGTCTTTTCTTTACTTAAAGCATCTTTGATTTCAGCAAACTTTTCCTTAGCTGCTACAAAAAGTTCATCACTAATTGAAGTTTGAACTTCTGGTAATACTACCTTTTCAAAATCAAAGATATCTTTAGTATCACCTTTAATACAAGCAGGTGCAAACTCTAATAACTCATCCATTGTATATGTTAAGATACAAGCTAAAGTAGAGATTAGCTTTCTAGCAATAATTGCCATTGCACTTTGAGATGCAAGTCTATGAATATCATTCTTATCATCACAATATAATCTATCTTTACAAACATCTAAATAAATACCTGATAAATCAACAACTAAGAAGTTGTTTAATTTATTTAAACCTTTAGAGAATTCATATACATTAAATGAAGCTTCAATTTCATCAAATACAGATTTAGCTTTAGATAAAATCCATCTATCAAGCTCACCCATCTTATCAACTGAAATAATCTCTTGTAAATCATCTACATTTGCAAGCAAAAATCTTGCTGTGTTTCTAATTTTTCTATAAAGTTCTGCATTTTGCTTTAAGATATTATCAGAGATTTTTAAATCTGATTGATAATCACTCATAGCAACCCACATTCTTAAAATCTCAGAACCGTACTGCTTCATAACCTTGTCAGGAGCAACAACATTTCCTTTCGATTTTGACATTTTTTCACCTTTTTCATCAACAGTGAATCCATGTGTTAAAATAGATTTATAAGGTGCGATTTCAGAAGATGCTAATGTAGTTAAAAGTGAAGATTGGAACCAACCTCTATGCTGATCACTTCCTTCTAAATACATATCAGCAGGGAAAGTTCCAGCATCGTAGTTTCTAGATCTTAATACAGCATTTTGAGTAGAACCAGAATCAAACCATACATCTAAAATATCCATAGTTTTTTCTAAATCTTCTGGATTATGTCCACTTCCTGGATATAATAACTCTTCAATTGGTAAATCATACCAAGCATCACAACCTTTTTGCTCAAAAATCATAGCTGTAAAGTTAAGAACTTTTTCATCAAAAATAATTTCATCAGTCTTCTTATTTCTAAAGAATGCAATAGGCACACCCCAGTCTCTTTGTCTAGAAATACACCAATCAGGTCTTCCATCAAGCATAGATCTTAATCTATTTCTTCCCCATTCAGGATAGAAAGTTAAGTTTTCAACTACATCTAAAGCATTTTCTCTAAGTGTTTTATTCTCTTTCCCATACTGATCATCAATTGAAATAAACCATTGTTTAGTTGCTCTAAAGATAATAGGCTTATGCGTTCTCCAACAGTGTGGGTATGAGTGTCTAATATCAACATGTTTAAGTAAAGCATCACCTAACTCTTCTAGAATTAACTCATTTGCTTTAAATACGTGAACACCTAAATATTTATCTGTATCATTAAATAGTTTTTCTCTTATAATTGTTTCATCATATTTACCATATGCATCAACTGGCATAATTACATCTAAACCATATTGTAATCCAACCTTATAGTCATCCTCACCATGTCCAGGAGCTGTATGAACTGCACCAGTACCTGCATCCATTTCTACATGTTCACCTAAGATGATTTTAGATTGTCTTGCATTTAATGGATTTATTGCATGAGTATTTTCTAATTCTTTAGGACAAACAGAGTCAACTATTTCACCTGAAATTACTTCTTGTTCAACTAAAGAATTATAAAGTTTTTTAGCAACAATAAATTTATCACTAGTTAAAACATACTCTTCTTCACCATTTAAAGCAATACCAGTATTTGCAGGTAAAGTCCATGGAGTTGTAGTCCAGATAATAACACTAGCATCAAGTTTTTCATGTTTAAATGCAACATAAATTGATGGAGATGTTTTATCTTCATACTCAATTTCTGCTTCAGCTAATGCTGTTTGAGCTGCCCAAGACCAATGAACTGGCTTAGATCTTTGTACTAAAAGTCCTTGCTTTGCAATAGCACATAATTCCCTATAAATATTAGCTTCAAATTTAAAGTCCATTGTTAAATAAGGATTTTCCCAATCACCTAAAACACCAAGTCTTTTAAATTCTTCTTTTTGAATATCAACAAATCTTGTAGCATGATCTCTACATAATTGTCTTAACTTAGATTTCGGTAACTCTTTTTTCTTTGTACTTCCAATCTTTTCTTCAACTTTTTGCTCAATTGGTAAACCATGACAATCCCAACCTGGAACATATCTAATCGATTTTCCGTCAAAATAGTGAAATTTATTTATAATATCTTTTAAAACTTTGTTTAATGCGTGACCTATATGAATGTGACCATTTGCATATGGTGGTCCATCATGTAGTGTAAAAGAAGGTGCCCCTTCTCTATTTTCTTTCATTCTTTCGTAAACGTTTTCCTCGTCCCATTTTTTATATTTTTTAGGCTCGTTTTGAGGTAAGCTTCCTCTCATTGGAAACTTTGTCTTTGGTAATAATAAACTCTCTTTGTAATCCATCTTAAAGTACCTTATTTATCTAAATATTTATAGTTTTTATTAAATCGTAGATTATATCTAATAATGATTAAAAAAATGATTAGCCATATTTTTAGTTTTTCTTATGTACAAAAACTGTACAATGCTTTTTACTATATCTCAAACATAGGTGTTACGAAACTCTATATTTTATTGTTAAATTGCACAACTATTTATTTTATTTAACTTAAATATAACTTCAATATGATATACTCCTTCCATATTTTGAAACAGATAGGAACTATAAATATGAATGAGAAACATTATGAAGTCTTAATTATTGGTGGAGGTATCTCTGGTGCAGCTTTATTTTTTGAGCTAGCAAAATACACTAATGCAAAAAGCATTTGTATGTTAGAAAAGTATGAAGACTTAGCTACTTTAAACTCAAAAGGTACTAGTAACTCTCAAACTATTCACGTTGGAGATATTGAAACTAACTATACTTTTGAAAAAGCTAAGATTACAAAAAGAACTGCAAAAATGATTGAAAAGTTCTGTTTAATGTATAACTTACAAGATAAGATTATGTTTAAACACCAAAAAATGGCTTTAGGTGTAGGTGAAGAAGAAGTTGAATTTATTACAAATAGATATAATGAATTTAAAGAAATTTTCCCTTATTTAGAATTATGGGATAAAGAAACTTTAAAAGAAAAAGAACCTTTATTAGTATATGCTGACAAAGAAAGAACAAAAGAAAGACCAGAACCAATTGTAGCAATGGGTGCTGATAATGAGTATACAACTGTTGAATATGGTGAGATGACAAAAGAGCTTGCTAAAGCTGGTCAAGAAGCTAATCCAGAAAAAACTACTGATATTTACTATAACTCAGAAGTTGATGAAGTAGAAAAAGTTGGTGATAAATTTAAAGTAACTACAGTTAATGGTACTGTTTATACTGCTGATTTTGTTGTTACAAACGCAGGTGCTCACTCATTATACTTAGCTCATAAAATGGGTTATGGTAAACACATGGGATCATTATCAATGGCTGGTTCATTCTACATTACTAATGACAAATACTTAAATGGTAAAGTTTATATGGTACAAAATGATAAATTACCATTTGCTGCACTTCATGGTGACCCTGATATTTTAGAAGATGGAAAAACTAGATTTGGACCAACTGCATTAGCTTTATTAGTTCTTGAAAGATACAAAGGTGGAAAATCATTCTTCCAATGTCTTAAAACAATGAATTTAGATGGCAATATTCTTAAAATATTCTGGGATTTATTTAAAGATAGTGACATTAGAAACTATGTATTAAAAAACTTCTTATTCGAAGTTCCAGGTATTAATAAAAAACTATTTGTTAAAGATGCACAAAAAATTGTACCTTCTTTAACTCCTGATGATTTAGAATATGCAAAAGGATTTGGTGGTGTAAGACCGCAAGTTCTTAATAAGAAAGAGCAAAAATTAATGCTTGGTGAAGCATCAATTACTGAATTACCAGGTATCATTTTTAATATGACTCCATCTCCAGGTGCAACTTCTTGTCTTGGAAATGCAGAAAGAGATACACAAATTATCTGTGACTACTTAAATTTAGAGTTTGATCACGATAGATTCTTAGCTGACTTTACAGAACAAGACTAATACCTACACATTATTATATAAAATAAGAGTTTTCTCTTATTTTATATTTCTACTATATAGACACAAAACTTTTTTTTTACTACAATATAAATCAATAATCAAACAATAAGCTATCATAAAGGCACAAAAATGGCATTTAGCAATATATTTAATGAAAATGATATGATAACACTTCAAAACCTTCTTAGAGCAAGAAATGAAACAATAACAACTGCTGAATCTTGTACAGGTGGATTAGTTGCACATATGATTACACAAATTGCAGGTTCTTCTGATATTTTCAATGGAGCAATAGTTTCATACTCAAACAATATCAAATCAAAAGAATTGGGTGTAAAAGAAGATACTCTAAAAAAACATGGTGCAGTCTCAACTCAAACAGTAGAAGAGATGTTAGAAGGTGCAATTAAAAAATTTGATGCAACATATGCAATTGCCATTTCAGGAATAGCAGGACCACAAGGTGGATGCAAAGATAAACCTGTAGGAACTGTTGTAATTGGGATTTGTAATAATAACAAAAAAAGTATTATTAAAGTAAATAAGTTCGATGGAGACAGAAAAGACATACAAAACCTTGCTTCTCAAACCTCTTTGAAAGAAATTTTGAAATTTCTACAAAAAAAGCTTGACAAATAAATTTTTTTCTATTATAATTCCAGTCCAATTTAAGAAGAACAACTTAAATTAGAGCATGACCCGTTAGCTCAGCTGGTAGAGCATCTCCCTTTTAAGGAGGTGGCCGAAGGTTCGAATCCTTCACGGGTCACCATTTTGGTCGATTAGCTCAGTTGGTAGAGCGCTACCCTTACAAGGTAGATGTCAGAAGTTCGAGTCTTCTATCGACCACCATTAAAAATTTATTGTTATTATGTGGCCCCTTCATCTAGCGGTTAGGATTCATGGTTTTCATCCATGCCACAGGAGTTCGAGTCTCCTAGGGGTCACCATTACTTAAAGTGTGCGGATGTAGTTTAGTTGGTTAGAATGCCTGCCTGTCACGCAGGAGGTCGCGAGTTCGAGTCTCGTCATCCGCGCCACTTTTTATTTGTATTGACCCGTTAGCTCAGCTGGTAGAGCATCTCCCTTTTAAGGAGGTGGCCGAAGGTTCGAATCCTTCACGGGTCACCATTTTGGTCGATTAGCTCAGTTGGTAGAGCGCTACCCTTACAAGGTAGATGTCAGAAGTTCGAGTCTTCTATCGACCACCATTAAAAATTTATTGTTATTATGTGGCCCCTTCATCTAGCGGTTAGGATTCATGGTTTTCATCCATGCCACAGGAGTTCGAGTCTCCTAGGGGTCACCATTACTTAAAGTGTGCGGATGTAGTTTAGTTGGTTAGAATGCCTGCCTGTCACGCAGGAGGTCGCGAGTTCGAGTCTCGTCATCCGCGCCACTTTTTATTTATATTGACCCGTTAGCTCAGCTGGTAGAGCATCTCCCTTTTAAGGAGGTGGCCGAAGGTTCGAATCCTTCACGGGTCACCATATATACACTTTTTATTGATGGCCCCTTCATCTAGCGGTTAGGATTCATGGTTTTCATCCATGCCACAGGAGTTCGAGTCTCCTAGGGGTCACCATCAAGGTCGATTAGCTCAGTTGGTAGAGCGCTACCCTTACAAGGTAGATGTCAGAAGTTCGAGTCTTCTATCGACCACCACTTTCTTATTATAAAATCATGCGGATGTAGTTTAGTTGGTTAGAATGCCTGCCTGTCACGCAGGAGGTCGCGAGTTCGAGTCTCGTCATCCGCGCCATGATTTAAAATCACACACTTATCTTTTAATAATTTATTTAGTCCCTTATAAAAGTATTATTTTATATAAAAAAGGCTATCCTATTATAGTCAAATCACAGGAAGCAAAAAATAAATGTTCAGAGCAAAAAGTTTATACCACCTAATAGTTTACAGTATTTTATTTATTGTAGTACTAATCTCATTTTTTACCTTTATTATTATCAATAATGCCCATGATGAATTACAAGAAAAAATTGTAGTATTAAAAGAAGATTTCACAAGTAACCAAAAAGAACTTTTAAAAAACGATATTAATTCTGTAATTAGTTTTATAAACTATTATCATAAAAAATATGAAGGTATAAAACCTGAAGAAGAAATACAAAAAGAAGTATTAGAAGCCATATCTCAAATGAAAAAAAGTGAAAATGTAAATGACTATATATTTGTTTATAATTTTGATGGTAACTTACTTTTTCATCCTATTACAAAAGATAAAATAGGTGACAATAGAATAAGTATGCAAGATAACAATGGTAAATTTGTTATAAAAGAACTTATTGAAAACTCTAAAAAATATTCTGGTGGATATGTTGAGTACATTTGGTATAAACCAGATATTGATAAAAATGCAAATAAAATATCATATTCAAACTCTTACAAAAAGTGGAATTGGACTATTGGAAAAGGTGTATATTTAGATGAGATAGATCAATTAGTTAGAGAAAAAAATGAAGAGTATAATCAAAAAATGTCAGATTATACTTTACAAATAACTTCATTAACTATAATGCTGGTTCTTTACTCAATATTTATTTATAAGAATGCTACGATTTTAATAGTAAATGATGTTAAAGAAATAGGTAAGTATTTTAAAGAGTCGCAAGATAATGATGAAGAAATTGATCAAAATAGAATTATATTTGGAGAGTTTAAAGTAATTGCAAACTATGCAAATGATGCAATGACAAATATAAAACTAAAAACTCATATGCTTGAAGATTTAAATAAAAACTTAGAGTATAAAGTTGATGAAAAGACAAGAGAACTTACAAAGCTAATTCAATCTCAAAAAGATTTTATTAAGAACTCAGTACATGAAATAAATACTCCACTATCAATAATCCAAACAAATATTGATTTACTTAAAATGAAAGTACCAAATAATAAATATATTACACATATTGAATCAGGTTCAAAAATAATTCAGTATATTTATGATGATTTATCTTATCTTATAAAAAAAGACAGAGTTGTTTACGAAAAAGAGTATTTAGAGTTTTCAGAGATTTTAACACATAGAATCGATTTCTTTGATGAAATAGCAGTATCTAATTCTTTATATTTTATAAGTAATATTGAAGAAGATATTTATATAAAATTCAATAAAACAGAACTTCAAAGAATTATTGATAATAATCTTTCAAATGCAATAAAATACTCATTTCCCAAATCCCCTATTTTTGTTAGATTAGATTATATAAATGATAAGGAGGTTGAATTCTCAGTATGTACCAACTCCAAAAAAATAGAAGCTCAAAACAAGATTTTTGATGACTTCTACAGGGAAAATAGTGCTAGAGGTGGCTTTGGTTTAGGATTAAAAATAGTAAGAGATATTTGTAATAAAAATAGCGTTACTGTTAAACTAGAGTCTAATGACAAGGAAACAAAATTTACATATAGGTTTAAAATAAATGAAGATACTACTACTTGAAGATGAATTAATGCTAAATAATGCCATTTGTGAGTATTTAAGAAATATTGGTCACATGGTAGAGAATTTTACTGATGGTCAAGATGCAATAGATAATATAGATACATCTTTTGATTTATTAATATTAGATATAAATGTTCCATCTAAAGATGGTTTTACAATTCTAGAAGATTTAAATAGAAAGAAAATCTATATACCTACTATATTTATTTCTGCGTTAATAGATATAGAAGATATTTCAAAAGCATATGAATTAGGTGCGAGAGAGTATTTAAAAAAACCTTTCCATTTAGAAGAGTTAGGTATTAAAATCAATCTAATTTTAAAAAAAGAGCAAAGTAATACCTCTCATATTAGATTTTCAGAGAATTATTCATACTCAAAAGACAAACAAACACTATACTTTAATGGTGAACCACAAAGTCTTACAAAAAAACAATTAGAGATAATTCATATATTAGCTTTAAATATTAACATGATAGTTGACTTTGAAAGATTCAGAATTGATATCTGGGACGGGGAGAATATTGACAACCCTACTATTAGAGCAGAGATTTCAAGGCTTAAAAAAGCACTGAAAGAGGACTTTATCAAAAATATCAGAGGTTTAGGTTACAAAATCGACAGATATTATTCTTCTTAATAAACCACCATAAAATGGCTCTTCTTGAGCCATTTTGCTACTTTCATCCTACGTTCAAAAAAACTTTTTCAAATTTCTTTTCAATTGCTACCTTTTTGCTATCTAGACTTATTATACTTTCAATGTTAGATTATTAAACGCATTAGAGTTTAATATCAAAATCAATAAGGAGAGCAGAATATGAGTCCAGAAAAAGCACAAGCATACTGGAAAGAAAATATTTCAATGATTCTTAAACTATTAGTAGTTTGGTTCGTTGTTTCTTTCGGATGTGGAATTTTATTCATAAATGAACTTAACGCTATTGAAATTAGTGGTGTTAAATTAGGTTATTGGTTTGCACAACAAGGTGCAATTTACGTATTTGTTATCTTAATCTTTATATATGTAAAGGTTATGACAAGTATCGATGAGAAATACGGCGTAAACGAGTAGGGAGAAAGAAAAGATGGAATTACAATCATTAATTTACCTATTCGTAGGTATTTCATTCGCAATTTATATTGGTATTGCACTTTGGGCAAAAGCTGGTTCAACTAAAGACTTTTATGTTGCAGGTGGGGGAGTTCACCCAGTAGCAAACGGTATGGCGACTGCTGCAGACTGGATGTCAGCTGCATCATTTATCTCATTAGCAGGTATCATTTCATTCAAAGGTTCTGATGGTGGTGCTTATTTAATGGGTTGGACTGGTGGATACGTTCTACTAGCAATGTTATTAGCACCTTACTTAAGAAAGTTTGGTAAGTTTACGGTTCCTGATTTTGTTGGTGACAGATATTACTCTGACACAGCTAGATTAGTTGCTGTTATTTCAGTTATCTTCGTTTCGTTCACATATGTTGCTGGACAAATGAGAGGTGTTGGTATCGTATTCTCAAGATTCTTACAAGTTGACGTAAATACAGGTGTATTAATTGGTATGGCAATTGTATTCTTCTACTCTGTTCTTGGTGGTATGAAGGGTATTACATATACACAAGTTGCTCAATATGTAGTAATGATTTTTGCATACATGATTCCTGCAATTTTCTTATCACTACAAGTTACTGATACGTTCTTACCACAATTAGGTATTTTCGCTCAAACTACATTTGCATTTGATTCAGGAGTACAAGTAATTCCAGAAGGCACATATCTGTTGCATGCACTAGATACAGCTGTTTCTGATTTAGGATTCAATGAGTATACTCAACCAGGTAACTTATGGAATATGTTTATGTTAACTACTGCGTTAATGTTAGGTACTGCTGGTTTACCACACGTTATTGTTAGATTCTTTACAGTTCCAACTGTTAAAGATGCTAGAATTTCAGCTGGTTGGGCATTAATCTTCATTGCATTAATGTATACAACTATTTCATCTGTATCTTCATTCTCAAGAGTGAACTTAATTAAAAACTTACAAAATACTGAGTATAAAGCATTTGTTGCTGGTGAATTAAAGCACGCTGATGGTACACCAAATGACGGTAACTGGTTTAAAACTTGGGAAAATGGTGGATTAATCGCATGGAATGATAGAAATGGCGATGGTAAAATCCAATATGCTACTGGAAAAGCTTTCGAAGGTGCTAAAGGTAAGCCTGCATTCGATGGTGAAAAAAGAGCAGAAGATGGTCATAGATTAACTACTAACGCTGCTGGACCTGCATCTGAGGCTGAATTAGCTAAAGGTAATGGAATTGCAAATGAGTTATATGTTGATAGAGATATTATGGTACTTGCAAACCCTGAGATTGCAAACTTACCTAACTGGGTAATTGCGTTCATCGCAGCTGGTGGTCTTGCAGCAGCATTATCTACAGCAGCAGGTTTATTACTTGTAATTGCTTCAGCGATTTCACATGACTTAATGGGTCAAGTTATCTTTAAAGATAAAGAAACTGGTAAATCTACATTAAACGAAAAAACTGAGTTAATGTGGGCAAGAATTTCAGCAGTAGCTGCTATTTGTGTTGCTGGTTACTTAGGGATTAACCCTCCAGGTTTCGTTGCACAAGTTGTTGCATTTGCATTTGGTTTAGCTGCAGCAGCATTCTTCCCAACAATTATCCTTGGGGTATTTGATAAGAGAATGAACAAAGAAGGTGCAATTGCTGGTATTTTAACTGGTTTAATTTTCACATTCGGTTACATTATTTACTTTGTATTCTTAGGTGGAGATCCAAAAGATTACTTCTTAGGAATTCATCCAACTGGTATTGGTACAATCGGTACATTACTTCACTTAATCGTGGCAGTAGTTGTTTCTAGAATGACACCAGAACCACCACAAGAAATTCAAGATCTAGTAGAGAAAATCAGAATCCCTTCAGGAGCTGGTGAGGCTGTAGATCACTAAAACTAACAAGTATACCCTCGGGTATACTTTTAGTGTTTTTTTATGTTATTATTCTTACTAATATAAAAAAACACTATTACAAGGAGACTTCAATGAGTCTACAAGACCAGGAAGCATTTCTATCAAATATCCACCCTTTTGAAGTACTAACACAAGAGCAACTAGATACTTGTATCAAACATATGGACATAGCCTACTATGCTAAAGACTCAACTTTAATTAGTCCAGAAAAAATTCCAAACTATTTTTTTATCATAATAAAGGGTACAGTTTATGAATATAAAGAAGATGAAGTTGTAATGGATTATCATCAGCAAGACTCTTTTGATGCAAACTCTTTAATATATGGAAAAAGTAAAAATACTTTTAAAGTTCATGAAGACCTAATTTGTTATGAGTTAGAGAAAAAAACTTTTTTAAATCTTTTAGAAAATAATAAAGCATTCAAAGACTTCTTTTTAGAAAACCTTGTAAATAGAATAAAAACACTTAAAGATAAAGAATATACTTCTCAATTATCATCTTTTATGATTGCAAAAGTTGATGATGCACTTGTTCATGATGCTTGTGTAGTAGAAGAAGATACTAAACTTTTAGATGCTATTCAAAAATCAATGGAATATAAAACTTCAACAATTATTGTCAAAAGAGATGATGAGTATGGAATTATTACTGATTCACTATTAAAAGTTAAAGTTTTACTAGAAGGCAGAGACTTAAGTATTCCTGTAAAAGAAATTGCAATATTTCCCTTAATGACCGTTTTTAATGATGATTACTTATTTGATGCCCTATCAGTATTAATAAAAAGAAATATTAAAAGAGTTGGAGTTGTAAACTCACAAGGAGAAATGCAAGGAATTTTAGAACAAATTGATGTTTTATCACATTTTGCAAATAATACTTATATTGTTGACACACAAATTAAAAAATCTAAAACTATTGATGCTTTAAAAAATTCAAGTAAAGATTTATTAAATATTATTAAATCCCTTCAAGCAAAAGGTGTAAAGGTTCATCATATTTCTAATTTAATAGGTCAATTAAATACAAAAGTTTATAAAAAACTTTATAAACTAATAGTTCCTGAAGAATTACAAAAAGATGCTTGTTTTATTGTAATGGGAAGTGAAGGAAGAAATGAACAAATCATAAAAACTGACCAAGACAATGCTTTGGTAATAAAAAGTGGTGTAGATGTTGAACAATATAGACCATACATGGAAAAAATGACAGAAACTCTAATTGATTTTGGATACCCGCCATGTGAAGGTAATATTATGGTATCTAATCCATTTTGGTGTAAAACAGTTGATGAATACAAAAAAGAGACTGCAAGATGGATTGAAGCACCTGATATGCAAAACTATATGGATTTAGCTATATTTTTTGACTCTTACGCCGTTGCAGGAGATAAAGAACTATTAATTAATTTAAAGGATGACTTATTCAATAAACTCCATGATAAAGACGTATTTATGGCATATTTTGCAAAGGCCACTTTAACTTTTGATACACCTAGTACAGTTGCAAATTTTATGACAAAAAAACATACTATTGATATTAAAAAAACTGCGGTATTTCCCATAGTTCAAGGTATTAGAAGCTTAGCTTTAAGAGAAAGAATTAGAGAAACAACAACTGTTAGAAGAATAAAAATTTTAGAGCAAAGAAAAATTTTAGAAAAAGATAGAGCAGATGAATTACTTGAAGCCTTTGATGTAGTAAATACTTTAAGATTAAATGCTCACTTAGAATATTTAAGAGAAAATAAAGAAGTTATAAATGAAATTGATACACACTCTCTTGGTAAAATAGAAAGAGACTTATTAAAAGATTCATTTAAGATAGTAATAGACTTTAAAAAGTTTATAAATTACACTTTTAAAATAGACAAGATTTCATAATGTTAGCAAATTTTTTAAGAAACTGGAAAAAAAGATCACTTAAAGATAAAAAATATGAATCTCTTTTTGATGAACCTTTAAAAGATGAATATGTGTGCCTAGACTGTGAAACAACCGGGCTAAGCCCAAGAAAAGATGAAATCCTATCAATTGGTGCTGTTATTATTAAAGAGAATAAAATATTAATGAGAAAAACCTTAAATATTTTTGTTAAACCCTCTAAAAAAATTGACGCAGAATCTATTAAAATACATCATATAAGACCTATTGATTTACAAAATGCTATAAATCCTAAAGATGCTATATTAGAACTTTTAGACTTTATAGGTAATCGTCCAATCGTTGGATACTACATAAAATTTGATGTTGCAATGATTTCTAAATATACAAAAAAATACATTGGTATTTCTTTACCTAATGAGACAATCGAAGTTTCATCTATGTATTACAAAACTAGAAAAAGATCAAGTGATTATGAATTTATTGATTTAAAATTTGACACTATCATGAAAGAATTAGATCTTCCAGAACTTGGAAAACATGATGCTTTAAATGATGCTATTATGACTTCAATGATGTTCTTAAAACTTAAAGACTTAACTCCAGCTAAAACTACATTCTACACTAATTAAAAAAGATAACTTTTATACTAAAAAAGTTCTCTTTTTTTAGCTTCTAAAAGTTACACTTCTTATTTTCAAAATTTAAATTCAACTTAAATTATAAATATTACACTTCCTTATAAATATAAATATGTATAATTAATGTTATTTTTATTTAAATGCTATACTAATGCTACTTTCGACACTTCAAGTAAAATTTGTATTAAAAATTTAAATAAAATAACTAAGGAGGCAAAAAATGAATGATGAGTTAGTACAACGAATCAAAAACAACCCTAAATATCAGGAGTTGGTAAAAAAGAGAAATGGTTTTGCACTAAAACTATCAATCTTTGTATTAGTAATGTTTTATGCATTTATCTTAACAATTGCATTTGATCCAGCTGTTTTAGGAATTAAAACAGGTGAAGGTGTAATGACAGTTGCATTTCCAGTAGCTGCAGCTATTATTATCATTGGATTCATAACAACACTTATTTATGTTAAAAGAGCAAATGGCGAATTTGAAGACTTAACAAATGAAGTAAAAGCAGATGTAAAGGATTTATTATAATGTTTAGAATATTAGGACTACTTTCAGTTTTAGCAGTAGCACTATTTGCTGCAGGTGATGCGAATTTTGAAGCAACAAAAAGAGAATTAAATATTCCTGCGATTATTATGTTCTTTATTTTTGTTGGTGGTACACTAGGTATTACATATTGGGCAGCTAAGAAAACAAAATCTGCATCTGACTTTTATACAGCAGGTGGAGGGATTTCAGGTTTTCAAAATGGTATGGCAATTGCAGGTGACTATATGTCTGCTGCATCTTTCTTAGGTCTTTCAGGTTTAGTATACTTAAAAGGTTATGATGGATTAGTTTATGCTGTTGGGTTCTTAGTTGGATGGCCAGTTATTTTATTCTTAATGGCTGAAAAATTAAGAAATTTAGGTAAATTTACATTTGCTGATATTGCTGCGTATAGACTTGGTCAAAAAGAGATTAGAACTCTTGCATCATTAGGTTCATTAGCAGTTGTTACTTTATACCTTATCGCACAAATGGTTGGTTCAGGTAAACTGATTCAAGTATTATTTGGTTTAGAGTATGAATATGCTGTAATCTTAGTTGGTGTAATGATGATTATTTACGTAACATTTGGTGGTATGTTAGCTACTACATGGGTACAAATTATTAAAGCAGTATTATTATTATCTGGTGTTACTTTCATGGGATACATGGTAATGAGTCACTTTGGATTTTCTTTTGAAGCCTTAGCAACAAAAGCAGTTGAAACTCACGATTTAGGTCAAGCTATTATGGCACCTGGTGGATTTATTTCTGATCCTATTTCTGCCATTTCATTAGGATTAGCATTAATGTTAGGAACTGCAGGTCTTCCTCACGTGCTTATGAGATTCTTTACTGTTGGTAATGCTAAAGAAGCTAGAAAATCTGTTGTTTACGCAACTGGATTTATTGGTTACTTCTACTTAGTTATTGCAATTATTGGTTTAGGTGCAATTGTATTCTTAAACTCACCAGAAGGTCAAGCTTACTTTGTTGATGGTCAACTATTTGGTGGAAATAATATGGCTGCAATTCACTTATCACATATTGTTGGTGGAAATATTTTCTTAGGATTTATTTCAGCTGTTGCATTTGCTACAATTTTAGCAGTTGTTGCAGGTCTTACACTTGCAGGTGCAAGTGCTATTTCACATGACCTTTATGCATCTGTTATTAACCCAAATGCTACTGAAGAGCAAGAGATTAAAATCTCAAAAATTGCTGTTATTGTAATTGGTGTAGTAGGTGTATTATTAGGTATTGCTTTTGAGCACCAAAATATTGCATTTATGGTTGGTCTTGCATTTGCTATTGCTGCATCTGCTAACTTCCCAATTCTATTCTTATCAATTTACTGGTCTAAATTAACAACTAGAGGTGCATTAATTGGTGGATTATTAGGATTAATTACAGCAGTTGTTTTAGTTATATTAGGTCCAGTTGTATGGGTTTCTGTATTAGGAAATGAAGAAGCTATCTTCCCTTATAAACACCCTGCTTTATTCTCTGTTGCTACTGCATTTATTGGTATTTGGTTCTTCTCAATTACTGATAACTCTCAAAGAGCAAAAGATGAACAAAAAGCATTTGAGGCTCAAAGTGTTAGAGCTGAAACAGGTATAGGTGCATCAGGAGCAGTTGATCACTAAACCTTTTACTAAAGAGATTTTTCTCTTTAGTAACAAACTATTATAAGTATTACTAATTTTCACACTATAATTACTACTTTTATACAACTTTATGAAATTATAAAACTTTTCTTAAAAATTATAACTAATTTACATATATAAACATGGCTTTTTTTGTTACTTTTTTACATTTTTTACATTTTATTTACATATTTTATCAATTTTTTTCAATTATAAATAATTTTTTACATGTATAATAAAACTGTTTTTTCTTATTTGCTATTTTATTGCTATAAAAAATATTAGCTTTAAAGACAATAAGAATTAGTTTTATGCATAATTTTATTTATGCAATAACGAAAAAGGAAGCAGAATGAACGAAAAATTAGTAGAGAGGATTGACAATAACCCTAAATATCATGAACTAGTTTCTAAAAGAAATAGTTTTGGTATCAAATTAGGGATATTTGTATTAGTGATGTTTTATGCATTTATCTTAACAATTGCATTTAACAAAGAGATTTTAGCAACTAAAATAGGTGATGGTTTAACAACTGTTGCATTTCCTATTGCATTAGCTATTTTAATTATCAGTTTTATCACAACTGTGATTTATGTTAGAAGAGCAAATGGGGAGTTTGAAGATCTAACAAATGAAATTAAAAACGACGTAAAGGATTTAGTGTAATGTTTAGAATTTTAGCACTTATTTCAGTTATTGCTTTAACAGCATTTGCAGCAGGTGACGCATCTTTTGAAGCTACAAAAAGAGATTTAAATATACCTGCTATTATCATGTTCTTTATATTTATCTTAGGAACATTAGGTTTAACATATTGGGCTGCACAAAAAACAAAATCAGCAAGTGACTTTTATACAGCTGGTGGAGGAATTACAGGTTTTCAAAATGGTTTAGCAATTGCAGGTGACTATATGTCAGCAGCTGCATTCTTAGGTGTATCTGGTCTTATTTATATGAAAGGTTATGATGGAGTTATCTATGCTGTATCATTCTTAGTTGGATGGCCAATTATTCTTTTCTTTATGGCGGAGAAGTTAAGAAACTTAGGTAAGTTTACATTTACTGATATTGCTGCATATAGATTAGGTCAAAAACAAATTAGAACATTAGCAGCATTTGGTACTATTTCTGTTGTTGTTTTATATCTTATTGCACAAATGGTTGGTGCTGGTAAATTAATTCAAGTATTATTTGGATTAGAGTATGAATATGCAGTTATCCTTGTAGGTATTATGATGATTATCTATGTAACATTTGGTGGTATGCTTGCAACTACATGGGTTCAGATTATTAAGGCATGTTTACTTTTAACTGGTGTTTCGTTCATGGCAATTATGGTTTTATATCACTTTGACTTTAGTTTTGAATCTTTAGCTGTATCAGCTGTTGAAAACCATAGTGCTGGTGAGTCTATCTTAGCTCCTGGTGGATTTATTTCAGATCCAATTTCAGCTATTTCTTTAGGTATGGCTTTAATGCTAGGAACTGCTGGTCTTCCTCACGTACTTATGAGATTCTTTACTGTTGGTAATGCTAAAGAAGCTAGAAAATCTGTTGTTTATGCAACTGGGTTTATTGGTTACTTCTGGATCATTATTACAATCGTTGGTTTTGGTGCAATTGCATTCTTAAATTCTGATGCTGGGTCATCATACTTTGTTGAAGGTCAACTATTTGGTGGAAACAATATGGCTTCAATTCACTTATCACATATGTTAGGTGGAAATGCATTCTTAGGATTTATTTCAGCTGTTGCATTTGCTACAATTTTAGCTGTTGTTTCAGGACTAACACTTTCAGCAGCAGGGGCAATTTCACATGACCTTTATGCAAATGTAATTAATACTAATTCAACAGATGAACAAGTTGTAAAAATCTCTAGAATTACTGTTGTTGCTGTAGGTATTGTTGGTGTTACTTTAGGTATTGCATTTGAGCAACAAAATATTGCTTATATGGTTGGTCTTGCATTTGGTATTGCAGCATCAGCTAACTTCCCTATTTTATTCCTATCAATTTACTGGTCTCAGTTAACAACAAGAGGTGCATTCTTAGGTGGACTATGTGGTCTTATCTCAGCTGTTACACTTGTAATTGTTGGACCAATTGTATGGGTACAAATTTTAGGAAATGAAGAAGCTTTATTCCCTTATAAACACCCTGCGCTATTCTCTGTAACAATTGCATTTGTTTCTATCTGGTTCTTCTCTAAGACTGATAGTTCTGAGAAAGGAAAAGCAGAAAAAGAATTATTCAAAGCTCAAAATATTAGAGCAAATACAGGTATTGGTGCAGCAGGAGCTGTTGATCACTAAGCCTTTTAAAATATCAAAGAAGTAATCTTCTTTGATATTTATTATTAACTACAAATTTTTAAAATCTAACTTATATTATTACTATTAACTTTACTTATATCATATTTTACACTATTTAATTCTAGTAATTATTATTTTATTTTTTATTAGCTAAAATAAATAAAGAGAAAGTAGGAAGCATAAATGAGTATATTAGAACAAAAAGCATTTTTAAGTTCAATTCATCCTTTTGAGCACTTAACAAAAGCTCAATTAGATGATTTTTCAGAACATATAGATATTGTATATTTCAAAAAAAATGAAATTATACAAAAACAAGGGTCTGAGCCAAAGTTTTTATATTTTGTATTAAAAGGTATAGTTCAAGAAAAACAAGAAGATGAAGTATTATCAATTTTTTCAAAAAATGAACTATTTGATGCTATTTCATTAATAGAAAACTATTCAAAACATACATTTGTTACAGCACAAGAAACTATTTGTTACTCTTTACCAAGAGAAATATTTATCAAAACTTTGCATGAGAATCAAAACTTAGAGAGTTACTTTTTTCAATCAATCTCACAAAAACTAAATAACCATGTTGATCAAGAAAAAAATAAAGAGATTGCAAATATCATGATTGCAAAAGTAAAAGATGCAAATGTTCATAGAGCAGTAATAACAGATACTAGTAAAACTATTTTTGAAGCAGCGACAATTATCAAAGAAGAAAAAGTACCAACACTTCTTCTAAAAGATGAAAATGAAGAATTATATATAGTAACTGACTCAGACTTTAGACAAAAAGTGATTCTAAATAGAATGGACTTTGATGATAAAATCATCAAAATAGCATCAAAAGGTCTTGTTTATGTTTATGAAGATGACTTTTTATTTAATGCACAACTTATTATGGCAAAACATGGACTAAAAAGAGTTGTTGTAAAAAATAGCAAAGAAGAAATTGTTGGAATAATAGACCAAATCTCTTTATCATCTTTTTTTGCTACAAATACATTTTCTGTTTCCAATACAATAATAAAAGCAGAAACTATTGAAGATCTAAAAGAGGCTTCTCTTTCATTTATGAAAATTGTTAAGTCACTAAACGCTAAGGGTGTTAAAATTGAATTTATTTCAAAACTAATAAATCAATTAAATAGAAAACTACTTACAAAACTATTTAGTTTCTTAGCTCCAGAAGAATTAAAAGGAAAATCTTGTTTAGTTGTTATGGGAAGTGAAGGAAGAGCTGAGCAGATATTAAAAACTGATCAAGATAATGCTTTAATTTTAAGTGATGATTGCCAAATAAGTGATGAAGAGTTAAAGAAGTTTACTCATAAATTTACAGAAACCTTAGTTGACTTTGGTTTTCCAAGGTGTGAAGGTAATATTATGGTTTCAAACCCATATTGGACTAGAACAAAAAAAGATTTCAAAGATTTAATATACTCTTGGGTAAATGAACCAAATCCAGAGAATATGATGAATACAGCAATTTTCTATGATTCACTTTGTGCAGCAGGAGAAAAACAAATAATTCTTGATTTAAAAGAGTATTTATTCAAAGTAGTAGGAAATACACAGACTTTTAACTCTCAATTTGCAAAAGTAATCATGAACTTTGATGTGCCTTTAGGTTTCTTTGATGGTTTTGTATTTGATAGTGCAGATAAAGAGCATAAAAATGAGCTTGATATAAAAAAAGGTGGAATATTTATTTTAGTTCAAAGTGTTAGAGCATTAAGTTTAGAAAAAAAACTATTTAATACAAATACAATAAAAAGAGTTAAATCTTTAAAAGAATTAGGTGTATTTGATGATGAATTTGCTCAAGAAGTCATAATGGCATTTAACTTTTTATCAAATTTAAAACTAAAATCAAATTTAGAAAAAATTGATAAAAAAGAAAATATTGATAACTATATTAATCCTGATGATTTAAATACAATGCAAAAAGATCTATTAAAAGACTCTTTTAAAATTGTAAATAAATTAAAGAAGAAATTAGAATATCACTTTCGGCTGAATTATGTTTAGAAGTATAAAAAACTATTTTAATAAAAAGAATTTAAAAAATGAGAAGTATCAATACTTATTTGATAAAGCACATGAAGATGAATATGTTTGCTTTGACTGTGAAACAACAGGATTAGATCCTAAAAAAGATGAAATTATTTCAATAGGTGCAGTGATTATAAAAAACAACACTATAATTTCAAGTAAAAAATTTGTAAGATTTGTAAAAGCAAAAACAAAACTACAAGAAGAAGCAATAAAAGTACATCATATAAGAGAGATCGATTTAGAAAATGCTTTAGACATAGAAGATGTAATTTATGAATTTTTAGACTTCATTGGAAATAGAACACTAGTTGGATATTTTTTAGAGTTTGATATTGCAATGATTGATAAATATGTAAAACCAAGACTTGGTATTTCTTTACCAAATAGAAGAATAGAAGTTTCAGGAATTTATCATGATTATAAAATTGAGACTATTCCACAAGGAAATATTGATTTGAGATTTGACACTATTATGAATGAACTTGATATTCCTTTTATGGGAAAACATGATGCTTATAATGATGCATTAATGACTTCATTAATTTTCTTGAAACTTAAAAATATCCCAAAGTTAAAAATAAGATAACTACTTAAAAAGTGTAAGCATTTAACAAAAGTATACAATTACTTTTGTTGCTTATGAATAAAGCTTAATTTTTATTCATCATGTACAATTATAGTACAGCAAACATGTAAAATATAACACTCCAAGCCCATTTAGAGCAGATTTTATTACAATTTTGCACATTTTCATTTTTTTATAAATATTATGTATATTTTATGTACTTTTTGAAAAATATAATATACAATATAAACGATCAAGATTATAAACCAATGCTATTTTTTTGCTACGGTTATAAATTATAATCTTTCATAAGTTTTAAAGTAGAAAGGATAACTTAAATGGGTTTAATTAAAAGCATTAAAGAAAAAGCAAAGTTACAGTTAAGAACTATTGTTCTTCCAGAGACAGAAGATGAAAGAGTATTAAAAGCTACTCAAAAGGTTCTTGAAGAGAAAACTGCAAATGTTGTATTAATTGGTAATGAAGAAACAATCAAATCTGATGCTTCATCATGTGATGCGAACATTGAAGGAGCAACAATTGTTGACCCTAAAAAGTTTGAAAACATTGATAGATATATTGATGAGTTAGTTGAGCTTAGAAAGAAAAAAGGTTTAACAAGAGAAGAAGCTACTGAAATCATGTTAAACGAGCCAAGATTTTTTGGTTGTATGATGGTTAGACTTGGAGATGCTGACGGTTTAGTTGCCGGTTCAAATTCACCAACTGCTGATGTTTTAAAAGCTGCAATTCAAGTTATTAAAACTGCACCTGGTATTAACACTGTATCATCTGCATTTATTATGGAAACAGCTGATGGTAAGTTTGGTGATAATGGTTTAATATTATTTGCAGACTGTGCTGTAATTCCTGAACCAAATGCAGAACAATTAGCTGATATTGCTTGTGCCACTGCTGCTACTGCTAGCTCTGTTGTAGGATTAGATCCAAGAGTTGCTATGTTATCTTTCTCAACAAAAGGAAGTGCAAACCACCCATTAGTTGATAAAGTTCAATATGCTGTTGATATTTTACAAGAAAGAAATGTTGATTTCTCATTTGATGGTGAGATGCAAGCTGATGCTGCTATCGTTGAAGCTGTTGGAGCTAAAAAAGCACCTGATTCAGAAGTAGCTGGTAAAGCAAATGTTCTTGTATTCCCAGATTTACAATCAGGTAATATTGGATATAAATTAGTTCAAAGATTCGCTGGAGCTGCAGCACACGGCCCAGTTGTTCAAGGTTTAGCAAAACCAGTAAATGACCTTTCAAGAGGTTGTTCTGTTGATGATATCGCAAACTTAGTGGCTATTACAGCAACACAAATCAAATAATAAAACTATAAATTAACTAAAATAAAAGGAAGCAAAATATGTTAGTATTTATCTTAAACGCAGGAAGTTCATCTCTTAAGTACCAATTAATGAATCCAGTAAATAAAAAAGTATTCGCACAAGGTTTATGTGAAAGAATTGGTATTGACGGTGTTTTAAAGCATGAATTTGGTGAAAAAGAATTAGAAATGAAAATTGATATGCCAACTCATAAAGAAGCTATTGAGTCTGTATTAAGTACTTTAACAAATGGTGAAGGTAAAGTTATTGATTCAATTAATGATATTGAAGCAATCGGACATAGAGCAGTTCACGGTGGAGAAGAGTTTTCTGGTTCAGTTTTAGTTACAGAAAAAGTAATTGAAACTATGAGAAGATTAATTCCATTAGCTCCATTACATAACCCTGCAAATATCATGGGTATGGAAATTTGTCAAGAATTAATGCCAGGTAAACCAAATGTTGCTGTATTTGATACTGCATTCCACCAAACTATGCCTGATTATGCTTATATGTATGCATTACCTTATGAGCAATATACTAAACATGCTATTAGAAAATATGGTTTCCACGGAACTTCTCACTTCTTCGTATCAAACGAAGCAAGACAAATGTTAGATAAAAAACATAACACTAGAATTATTGTATGTCACTTAGGAAATGGTTCATCTGTTTCTGCTGTATTAGATGGTAAATCAATTGATACTTCAATGGGTCTTACTCCTGTTCAAGGTTTAATGATGGGAACTAGAGCTGGTGATGTTGGTGCTGGTGCATTACAGTACATGATGAGTCAAGAAGGATTAACAATTGATGAAGCATTAAATGTTATGAATAAAAAATCTGGTATTGTTGGTATTTCTGGTAAATCTTCTGACTTAAGAGAAGTATTAGATGGTGCTGCTGCTGGTGATGATAGATGTAGATTAGCAATTGATATGATTGCTTACAAAATTAAACATTATGTAGGTGCATATGCTGCTGCATTAGACGGTGTTGATGCTATTTGTTTCACAGGTGGTATTGGTGAAAATGCTGCTCTTATTAGAGAAAAAGTTTGTGCTGGTTTAGACTTCATGGGTGTAGTTATTGATCCAGTTAAAAACAACAAAAGATCTAAAGAAGCAAGAGATATCGCAACTCCAGCTTCATCAGGAAGAATCTTTGTAATTCCTACAAATGAAGAGTATGTAATTGCAAATGATACTTATAAAGTAGTTACAACTACTGGTAACTAATATATAAAATATAAGTACAATAAAAAAGGGTGAAGCTTTTGCTTCACCCTTTTTTTATATCTACTTTTGAATACTCAACTCCAAAAGTTCCCTTTCCTTATCTTTATCCTCAATTGATACTATATTCTCAATATACTTTAATATATAATCTTTAGGTAAGTTAAACTCATTTGCACCTTTTAATACATGGTTTTTATACCAATGAAAAGGTTTTAAACTTTTATCTATATCTGTACCATAATAAGTAAATGATTCATATATTTTATCTTCTACTTTTATTTCAACTGTTTTGATTTCATAGCCTAAACCTAAACCCTCAGCATTGTCTAAATTAGGTTTTTCATTTGAATCAAATTCATAAAGTACTCCATAAACTATATCTTCACTTTTATTAGTAAATTCAATATCACATTTTGCACTATCATCTCTAAAACTATGTTTATGAAATTTTAGTAAGTGTTTATCTAAAGTTCCCACTGCAAACATTTTTGCGCTAGGAACTCTTGCGCATAATCTTTTACTTGACATATTAGAACCATATGAAAAATAAAGCATTAATAAGCCTTTAAAGAACTCGCAAAACTCATTGTAATTTTTGAAACAGTTTCATTTATGATTTTGTCCATAAATTTATCAAACTTATCTTGTTTTTTCCATATAGGATATTCAATCTTAGCTAAAGTTTCAAGCTTTGTTTTTGCATATGAAATAGTAGCAACCTCATCAACTAAACCTACTTCTTTTGCTTGTCTAGATGTAAAAACTTTGGCATCTGCAAACTTAGTGTGATCTTCTACTTTTAAACCTCTTGCATTTGCAACATCAGTAATAAACATATTATATGTATCATCAATTATAGATTGCAATTGTTCTTTTTCATAATCGAACCATTTTCTAGTTGGTGTTCCTGATTCTTTATATTTACCAGCTTTTACAGTTTGAGTTGAAATGCCAATTTTAGCCATTAGCTCTTCTGTGTTTACACCTTGCATAATAACACCAATAGACCCAACCATACTTCCTGGATTTGCAATAATTTCATTTGCCCAAATAGAAGCATAATATGAACCACTAGCTATTACCCCACTTGCATAAACAACAACAGGTTTTACTTCTTTTAGCTCTTTTATTGCATAAGCTAATTCTACAGAAGGTGCAACTGCTCCACCTGGAGAGTTTACTTCAAGTAAAACACCTTTTATATTATCAGACTCTTTTGCTTTTTGCAGTTGCTCTAAAGTTCTATTTACATCTAAAATTGGTCCAAAAAGAACTATTTTTTGTAAATTAGCAACTTCATAAGAGCCTTTACTTTCATTATTACTTCCGGTACCATATACTACAAAATATATAATTGTTAAAAAAACTACTGTTTTAAAATATTTTGTAATAAAATCCAAAACAGCAATAATTGGATAAAAAAGTTTCTTTATAAAATTAAACATCCTCTCCTCCTATAATAGTTTTATTTACAAACTTAGTATGTAAAATTATATGCATTGCTAAATCATTTTTATCTTCTATTTCATCAGGTAAAGTAAAAGAAATCACATCAGCATCAGCATCTTTTTTTAATACACCCTTATTTAAACCAAGAGCTTTACTTCCACCAATAGTTGCAGCTTTTAAAAGCTTTTTTGATAATTCAACTATATTTTCATCAACATGAATCATTAAAGCGTTTCTTAATTCATCAAACATTGATAAAGAGTTATTTGAACTTAATCCATCAGTACCAATACTAAGATTAATATTATTCAAATTGCTTATATCTAGTTTAGTATTGTTTAAAACTCTATTTGAAGTAACACAATGGTTTATAGTTGCATCTAATTCTTCTATCTTTTTTAAGTCATCACTACTTGCTTCAACACAATGGGTGAAAGAGAGTTTTTCCACACCTTTAAATTGATTTAAAAACTCCATAGGTTTTGTAACAGCTTTATCTTGACCTAAAAGATTTTTGAAAAAGTCAATAAATAAGCCCTCATCTTTATGAAGCCATTGAAATTCTTCTGGTGATTCTAAAAAGTGAGAACTTACAGCTAAACTTTCTTCTTTTGCTATGTTTAATGTTTCTCTTAATAAAAAAGGATGAACAGAATAAGGTGAATGGATTGCAACAGCAGGAATTAAATTCTTACTTGCATGTTTTTTCACATTTTTAAGTCTTGATTTAAAGTCAGCAAATAAAGTATCCACCATATCAGCTTTACTTCCAATTACCTCACAAAAAAAGACTTTATTTAATGGTGATTTTAAACAAGGTTCTAAATCAAAAGAGTAAGAAGAAATAGCACCAATAGTTGTAGTACCAGATTTTTTCATTTTTTTTAATTTATCTTCAATTAATTTACTATTTGCTTTTTCAATTAAAGTATCTCTATTTTTAATAACAGAATTCAACCAATTCATAAAGTTACCATATTTTAATGTTGTAGAGTTTGCACTAAACTCTAAATGAACATGAGAGTTTATAAGCCCTGGCATTAAAACAGAATTTTCTTTTTGTTCTTGGATTTGAATATTTGGATATTTTTTTTGGATATTTTCTTTTGTGTCGACATCAATAATTTTATCGGAAAAAACAATAGCACCATCTTCAATGATGCTATTATTTTCATCGCAGGTAACAACCCACTTTGAACTTAAGATTTTCATAAAGTTTTTAATTTATTCAGCGTTTTGAGAAGACTCTTCTACTGCTTTAATTTCTGAGATGATTTGCATTAAAGCTATAAGTCCCATGTGGTATCCAAATGGTCCAAAACCTGTAATAACACCAGTTGCTGCACCTGCTGTAACTGATTTTTGTCTAAACTCTTCTCTTTTATAAATATTTGAAATATGAACTTCAACTGTTGGTAATTCTACAGCTGATAATGCATCTTTAATTGCAATTGAAGTATGAGAGAATGCTGCTGGGTTAATCATAATACCATCAACCTCACCTAAACACTCTTGAACTTTATCAACAATTTCACCCTCAAGGTTTGATTGGAAGAATTCTAGTTCTACTCCATTTTGAGCTGCTGCATTTTTTAACTGCTCATGAATTTGTTCTAAACTCATTGGACCGTAAATATGTTGTTCTCTAATTCCTAACATATTTAAGTTTGGCCCTTGAATTACTGCTATTTTCATATTATATTCCTTTTATAAAATTTAGGTAAGATTATATTTAAATTTATGTTAAATCATACCAAAGAAAGAGAGATTATGAAAAATTTTATTTTATTAAATGAAAACGCTATTTATTTTGAAGCTAATTTTTCATGCGACAATGTAATTTTTATAAATTTAGGTGCAGATAAATACTTTATTACTGATGCAAGATATACTATTGAAGCCCAAGAGTACACAAAGAACTGTGAAGTTATAGAATCAAGTGATTTAATCAAAACTGCAAAAGAAATTCTTAAAAAAAATAAGATTAAAAAAATAGTTTTTGATCCAAATGATTTTAAATATTCAACTTATACTAACCTAACAAGTGATTTAAAAACACAATTTATTCCAAAGCGAAATTTTTCTAAAGAAAAAAGAATTATCAAAACAGATGAAGAAATAAAATACTTAAAAAAAGCAGCAAAACTAGGAAGAAAAGGTTTTGATAATTTTGCTAAATATATTAGAAAAAATGGTTTCAATCAAACAGAAGAATTCTTACATTTTAAAGCTATTGAAAAAATGAGTCAAGCAGGAAAACTGCAACTTAGTTTTGACCCAATTGTTGCAATAAATAAAAACGCAGCAAAACCTCACGCCCTTCCTACAAATAAAAAACTAAAACTAAACAATTTACTTTTAGTAGATGCAGGTGTAAAATATAAAAGGTACTGTTCAGATAGAACATGTACTTCAAATGCTAACTTTGAAAACTTCTCTTTTAAAAGAGAGCAAAAATTTAAAAATAAAAAGCATCAAAAAATTTATGATTTAGTATATAAAGCACAACTAAATGCAATACAAAATGCAAGAAGCGGTATGAAAGCAAGTCAAATTGACAAACTTACTAGAGATGTAATTGAAAAAGCAGGTTTCGGTAAATACTTTATTCATAGTACTGGTCATGGAGTTGGTCTTGATATACATGAGTTTCCAAATATTAATACAAGAAGTGATGTAATCATTGAAGATAATATGGTATTTACGATAGAACCAGGTATTTATTTACCTGATGAATTTGGTGTAAGAATTGAAGATACTGTTGTAATGAAAAATGGTAAAGCAATAATTCTTTAAAATTTCACTTTAAAAAAAGAGATAAATTTGAAAAAAAAATTAAACGATAAATTAACACTTTATAAAACTGCTAATTTTCCATTTTGTTCAAAAAAACAATCAAATAAAAGATACCAAGTAACTATTGGTATAGGGGGTAATTTAGGGGATGTAAAAAAAACTTTTGATAAGTTATTCTTATGCCTTATGAAGGATACTAGATTTGATATTCTTATGTCAAGTCCCCTACTTAAAAATCCTCCTTTTGGATACTTAGAGCAAAATTATTTTTTAAATGGTATAATCGCGATTAAAACTAATCTAGCCCCAAATGATTTTTTAAGAAATATGCAAAGGCTAGAAAATAGATTTGGAAGAAAGCGATCCTTTCAAGATGCGCCTAGAACTCTAGATATAGATATAATATTTTTTGATAAGAAAAAAATAAATACGAAGAACCTTATAGTTCCTCATAAAGACTGGGCAAATAGAGAATCGGTGATTATTCCTTTAGAAGAGATGAAAAGGATAAATAAATGAAAAAAAAAGTAGTTGTTGGAATGTCTGGTGGAGTTGATTCATCTGTTACTGCACTTTTATTAAAACAACAAGGCTATGATGTAGTAGGCTTATTTATGCGAAATTGGGAATATGGTATCAAAGGTAGCCAATGTCCTAATAGAATAGAGTTTGAAGATGCGAAAAAAGTTGGTGAACTTATTGGCATTGAAGTAAAAGGTAAAGACTTTGTTGAAGAGTACAGAACAAAAGTATTTGATGTATTTTTAGAAGGTTTAAAAAAAGGTCTTACTCCAAATCCTGATATTTTATGTAATAAAGAAATCAAATTTAATGTGTTTTTAAATGAAGCTAAAAAAATGGGTGCTGATATGATTGCAACTGGACATTATGCAAAAATTGCTAAACATAATGAGCATTATGTTCTTGATACTCCAAAAGATAGCTCAAAAGATCAAAGTTACTTTTTACACGCCTTATCAAGTGAACAATTAAGCCATGCGATGTTCCCACTTGGAGATTTAACTAAAACAGAAGTTAGAGAAATTGCAAGAGAGCATAACCTACCTGTAAGTGATAAAAAAGACAGTACTGGTATTTGTTTTATTGGAAATCAAAGATTTGATGACTTTATTACACAACACCTAAAAGCAATTCCAGGTGATATGATTGATGAGAATGGAAAAGTTTTAGGAAAACACAAGGGTCTTATTTGTTACACACTAGGTCAAAGAAAAGGTATTGGACTTGGTGGTATTAAAGGAAATGAAGGTGAAAACAATACTCACAAATCATGGTATGCTGCTAAAAAAGATGTTGAAAACAACACTTTAACAGTTGTACAAGATACAAACCATCCTTTATTAATGAGTGAACACACAGAAGCTAGTCATATGCATTGGGTTTTAGAAGAAGCACCAAAAGTTGGTGATAAACTAATGGCACAAGTAAGGTATAGACAACATAAACAAACTTGTACAGTAGTAGAATCTAGTGAGGATAAAGTATTAGTTAAATTTGATGAGCCTCAAAGAGCTGTAACGCTAGGACAAAGTCTTGTATTATATGACGGCGACTATTGTCTTGGTGGTGGCTTTATTAGTAACTATTACTAAAATGAAAAAAGTTATGGTAGGCATGAGTGGTGGTATTGATTCGTCAGTTACTGCTTACATGCTACAAGAAGAAGGTTATGAAGTTGAGGGTTGTTACTTAAAACTTCATAACAGAAATGATGGATACCATGAAAAGAACTTATCTTTCATCAAAGATGTAGCTGAATTTCTAAATATTAAATATCACGTTTTAGATTTAGCAGATGATTTTACTAAAGAAGTTTATGATTACTTTGTGGATTCATACTTAGAAGGAACAACTCCAAACCCATGTGTAAAATGTAATAGACAAATTAAATTTGGCGCAATGTTAGATTTTGCTAAAAGCCATGGTGCAGACTTCTTAGCTACTGGACATTATGCAAAAACTGATGGTAAGTTTTTCTATGAAGCTGATGATAAAACAAAAGATCAAAGCTATTTTCTATCACAAGTAAGTCCTGAAGCACTTCCTTTTATGATGTTTCCTTTAAGTACTTACAAAAAAGAAGATATTGTTAAATTTGGTGCTAAACTTGATGTTGCTTTTAAGAAAATTACAGAAAAAAGCGAATCGCAAGAGATTTGTTTCGTTGAAACTGTTTATACAGATGTAATTAAAAAACATGCAAATATAGATCAAGTAGGAAATGTTTTAGATGAAAAAGGAAATATTGTAGGGGAGCATAAAGGTTATGCTCATTATACAATTGGTAAGAGAAGAGGCTTTACAGTTTATGGAGCACAAGAACCTCACTTTGTTACAAAACTAGATCCAAAAGATAATACAATTACTGTAGGTAAAAGAACTGCTTTAGAAGTAAATGAAGTTATAGTAAACAACTTAAATATGTTTATAAAAGACAAAACTCTTGATTGTAGTGTTAAGCTAAGATATAGAAAAAACTCCATCTCATGTAATATAAAAATTGAAAATAACATTGCAATTATTACACTAAATGAACCTGCATTAGGTGTAGCAGCAGGACAACTTGCTGTATTTTATGATGGGCAAAAAGTTCTTGGTAGTGGTTGGATACAAGCTACAAAATAACTTAATATAGAATAAGATTAAACTCTATACTAATCTTGTTTTTACCTCATTAAAACATATAACATTTCATTAAGTACTCTTTAGATAAAATCACACAATACTAACAACAATCATTCAAGGAAAATTATATGTCAACATTTAAACTTTTTAGTGGTTCAGCTAATCCTGAGTTTACAGCAAAAGTTGGGGAATATTTAGGTGTTCCAGTTTCAAGTGCTACTTTAAACAGATTTAGTGATGGAGAGATCTCTGTTCAAATTACAGAAAGTGTAAGAGGTCAAGATGTGTTTATTATTCAACCTACTTGTGCTCCTGCTAATGATAATTTAATGGAACTTCTAATTATGGTTGATGCACTAAAAAGATCAAGTGCTAAGTCAATATCAGCGGTTATTCCATACTATGGTTATGCAAGACAAGATAGAAAAGCAGCTCCTAGAGTTCCTATTACTGCTAAATTAACTGCTGATTTATTAGAAAAAGCTGGAATTGATAGAGTTGTAACTATTGATTTACATGCTGCTCAAATCCAAGGTTTCTTTAATATCCCTGCTGACAATTTATTTGGTTCAATTTTATTTGTAGATTATATTAGATCTAAAAACTTTAAAAACCCAATTATTGCAAGTCCAGATATTGGTGGAGTTGCAAGAGCTAGATCTTATGCAGATAAACTAGATTATGACTTAGTTATAGTTGACAAAAAAAGAGAAAAAGCAAATGTATCAGAAGTGATGAATATCATAGGTGATGTAAAAGGTAAAGATGTTATCCTTGTAGATGATATGGTTGATACAGCTGGAACTTTAGTAAAAGCTGCTGAAGTTTTAAAGAAAAAAGGTGCAAATTCTGTTATGGCATGTTGTACACATGGTGTACTTTCAGGACCTGCTTATGATAGAATCGAAAAAGGTGTTTTAGATGAATTAGTTGTTTCTGACACGATTCCTACACAAAAAGATGCTAAAAAAGTGACTGTATTATCGGCTTCAACTATGATAGGTGAGACTATCAGAAGAATCCATAATAACGAATCAGTAAATTCAATTTTTATTGCTTAATAATAAATCAATAAATTTTTAGTTATAATATTGAAAATTATCAAATAAGGATAAACTATGAAAAAAATTATTCTATCTACAATTGCATGTGCATCTATGATGTTAAGTGCAAATGCTGCTGAGTATAAGTACGAAATAACTCCTATGTATTCTACTGCTTTTGCTGAGCATAATACAGATTTACCAAAATCATATGGTAATGCAGGATTAGCTATTGGCTTTAATCAAACAGATTCAATTTTTGACCAAGTTGAATTAGGATTTTTAAGATCTATTGAAGATGTTAACTACCAAAATGTAGCAAATAGAGATACAGGTGTAACAAGAGTATTTACTAACTTAATTAAAGAGTATGACTTAAACTCTACATATACACTATATGCTTTAGTTGGTGCTGGTGTTGAGTACTTTAATGATGAGTTCGCAGGTAATGAAAGCGGACTATTCGGTAACTACGGTGCTGGTGTTAAAATCAAATTTTACGAAGATATGGCTGTAAAAGTTGACTTAAGACATGCAATCGAAACTGATCATGGTGATAACACTTTATTATACAATGTTGGTTTATCAATTCCATTTGGAAAAGTTGCAGCTCCTAAACCTGCTCCTGTAGTAGAAAAGGTAATTGAACCTGCACCACTTGATTCTGATAATGATGGTGTAATTGATGCAAATGACAAGTGTCCAAATACAGTTGCAAATGCAGTTGTTAATGCACAAGGTTGTGAATTAGACGATGATAAAGATGGTGTTGTAAATAGATTAGATCAATGTCCAAGTACTATGGCTGATGCAAAAGTTGATACTGTAGGATGTATGACATTAGTTGATTTAAAAATCAACTTTGCTAATGACTCTGCAAAAATCAATGATCAATATACTTCAAAAATTGTAGAATTTGCTAATGTTATGAAAAACAATACAAAATTAAAAGCTACAATTGAAGCTCATACAGATTCAGTAGGAAGTAAAGCATACAACCAAAACTTATCTCAAAGAAGAGCTGCTTCAACTATTAAAGCTTTAACTGAGTTAAATGTAGAAGCTTCAAGATTAAAAGCTATTGGTTATGGTGAAGCTAAACCAGTTGCTACAAATAAAACTGCTGAAGGTAGAGCAGAAAACAGAAGAGTTACTGCTGTAATCTCTAAATAATTTTATATTATTTTAATACTAAAAAGGATTAGTTTTTACTAATCCTTTTTTTTTAACTAATTTTTATACTTATTTTCATATATACTTTACAATTATTTAATTTACTTTCTACATTTTTATGATATAATTTGTCAAATTATTTCAAAGGATTTTGATGAAAAAACTTATATTAGCATCAGTAATCTCATCTTCTTTATTATTTGCAGCAAGTAATCCAAGTCATGAATATGGATATGAAGTTACTGGATATGCAGCAGGAATTTTAAGTGATTCAAGTAATAAATTAAAAGATGACAATTACTTAAATGGTGGTTTATCTATTGCAAAAAACTTAGATAACATGATAATAGATCAAGTAGAACTTGGTTTTTTAAGAAGTCAAAGTGTTGAGTATAAAAGTGGTTCAAACACTAATATGAATACTCTATTTTTAAATGCAATTAAAAAATATGGTATTACAGATAGACTTGGAGCTTATGCTCTAGCTGGTCTAGGAAATCAAGATGTTTCTCAAGAAGTAGGAGAAAATGAAGATTCTATTTTCTTTAACTGGGGTCTTGGTTTAAGATATGATATTCCTTATTATGGTATGGCTGTAAAAGGCGATGTAAGACATTTACATGCTTTTGAAAATGGTAGAAACGATATTATGTATACATTAGGTTTAGCTATGCCTCTTGGAAAAAAATATAGTGAGCCTATTGTTGCAAAAGTTCCAGTAATAGAAGAAGAACCAAAACCTATAGAAGTTATAAAAGAAGCAGATGATGATAATGATGGAGTTGTAAACTCAAAAGATTTATGTCCAGATACGCTTCCTGGTGTTGAAGTAAATGAAAATGGCTGTGAATTAGATGATGATAAAGATGGCGTAGTTAATAGACTTGATCAATGTCCAAATACTTCACCAGGTGTTAAAGTAAATGAAGTTGGATGTGTTGCAACAGTTAACTTAAAAATCAACTTTGATTATAATTCAGCTGATGTAAAATCTGTATATAATAATCAAATTACTAAATTCTCTGAAATATTAAAAGAAGATGAAAATCTAAGTGCTACTATTGAAGCTCACACAGACTCAAAAGGTAGTGAGAAATATAATGAAATTCTATCTCTAAGAAGAGCAAATTCTATTGTAAAAGAACTAATTAAAACAGGAATAGAGCCTTCTAGACTTACAGCTGTTGGTTATGGTGAAACTAGACCCATTGCAACAAATGATACTACTGATGGCAGAGCACAAAACAGAAGAGTTACTGGACTTATAAACCAATAACAAAACTTTTTACAAGATTTAGTAAATACTAAATCTTGTAATAAAACCCTTATTTTTTCTTTTAACTATAAACTTACATAACTTTGGGTATAATCGCGAATATATAATTAAATAAAGAGGATTAGCCTTGCAAAAAAATATTAGAAACTTTAGTATTATTGCTCATATTGACCACGGAAAATCTACACTAGCAGATAGAATTATCCAAGAGTGTGGTTCAGTAGCAGATAGAGATATGTCTGCACAAGTAATGGATACAATGGATATTGAAAAAGAGCGTGGTATTACAATCAAAGCTCAAAGTGTAAGACTTGACTATGTTAAAGATGGAGAAAATTATGTTCTAAATTTAATTGACACTCCAGGTCACGTTGACTTCTCCTATGAAGTAAGTAGATCATTAGCTTCATCTGAGGGTGCTTTACTTATTGTAGATTCAACTCAAGGGGTTGAAGCTCAAACTATTGCAAATGTTTATATTGCAATGGATAATGACTTAGAACTTTTACCAGTTGTAAATAAAATTGATTTACCATCAGCAGATCCTGATAGAGTACTTGAAGAAGTTGAAGAGGCTATTGGACTTGACTGTACAGAAAACAATCTAATTTCAGCAAAAACAGGTCTTGGTGTAAGAGATTTAATTGACTCAATTGTTGATAGAGTACCTGCACCACAAGGTGATGAAAATGCTCCAACTAAAGCACTTATTTATGATTCTTGGTTTGATAACTATCTTGGTGCACTTGCACTTGTAAGAGTATATGAAGGAAGTATCAAAAAAAATCAAATGCTTAAAATGATGAATACAAAAGTTGAACATCCTGTTCTTAACTTAATGTATCCACATCCATTAAAAAGACAAAATACAAATGAAATCAAAACAGGTGAAATTGGAATTGTTGTACTTGGTCTTAAAACACTAGATGGTATTGCTGTAGGTGATACTATGACTGATGCAAAAGACCCAACACCTATTGCTATTGATGGATTTGAACCTGCTAAGCCATTTGTATTTGCAGGGCTTTACCCAATTGAAACTGATAAGTTTGAGGACTTAAGAGAAGCATTAACTAAACTTCAATTAAATGACTCTTCTATTTCTTTTGAACCTGAAAGTTCAGCAGCACTTGGTTCTGGATTTAGAGCAGGTTTCTTAGGTATGCTTCATATGGAAGTAATCAAAGAAAGACTTGAGAGAGAATTTAATCTTGACTTAATAGCAACAGCTCCAACTGTTGTATATGAAGTTTTACAAAAAGATGGTGAAAGAATTGATATTCAAAACCCTTCTGAATTACCAGAACCAAATCATATTGAAACAATCTTTGAACCATATGTAAAAGCTACTATTTTAGTACCTGATGAGTTTTTAGGAAATGTAATCAAACTTTTAAATGATAAAAGAGGTATTCAAATAAAGATGGATTACCTTGGAGCTAGAGTATTACTAGAATATGATATTCCAATGAATGAAATTGTAATGGACTTCTATGATAAACTAAAATCAACTACTAAAGGTTATGCCTCATTTGATTATGAGCCAATTGCATTTAGAGAAGGAAATCTTAAAAAACTAGATGTTAGAGTTGCAGGAGATGTAGTAGATGCTTTATCTATTATTGTTCCTGAAGACAAAGCTGTAACAAAAGGTAGAGAGTTTATTAAAGCTTTAAAAGAAATGATACCAAGACAATTATTTGAAGTAGCTATTCAAGCAAGTATTGGAACTACAATTATTGCAAGAGAAACAGTAAAATCAACAGGTAAAAACGTAACTGCAAAATGTTATGGTGGTGATATTACAAGAAAAAGAAAACTTTTAGAGAAACAAAAAGCCGGTAAAAAAAGAATGAAAGCTATTGGTAAGGTAAATGTACCACAAGAAGCATTCATGGCAGTTCTTAAAATCTAATTTTTATAAATCTTCATTAAAGTAAAAATTTATTGACTGAACTTAATTTACTAAGTTCCTCAATAAATTTTACCTTCCACCTCAAATCTTCACGAAAATTTAAGTTTTAATCAGTTTATTTATATCAATAGCAACTTCCTTTTTAAAGTCATCAATTAAATTATGCAACTTTATAGTCTCATCATTAAAAAGTTTAATAAATTTTTGTCCATTAATATTTCCTTTTTTGTATTCTTTTTTGTGTATACTTTCAATATCAGCAATAGTATCTCTTTGTTTTAAAATTTCTAAATAGTGAGGTAATAAACTTTTAAAATATAAATTGATCAACATATCAATCCTTTTGTAATTAACATTTCTTTTTTTCCCTTCTTCTATAAAATTATCCAAATAGTCATTATAAGTAATCTCATTTTTCATAACTAAAATTAACATACTATTTCTAGAAAAAAACGCATTACTCCAGCTTTCTAGTAAAAGATAAAGTTCCTCAGCTTTCTCTCTTCTTATTTCAATTTCTTTATATTTTCTTTTTGTCTTTTCACTAAAATAATCTTTTGCAATTGAAGCAAAAAAACCTACTATAGCTCCCAGTATAAGTAATAGAATTTTTTCTGTATCCATATATTGTACCTAGTAATTTTTTAATTATTATATCAAAAATAAAAACATAAAACATAAAAGATAAAAGAATGTGAGCATTTGAAAATAGCATTAAAAAAAAGGAAGTTATGTTCGTAAAGAAATTGTAACTGATTGAGTGAAGTACGAGTTGTTTGACAATTTTAGAACATAACTTCATTTTTTAGCGTATTTTCAATCAAGCTCACGATTTTCTTTTTCTTCTATTCTTTATTAAAATAAAATAAATATAACTTATAGTATTATGAAATATGAAATGCATATTATGTGAAAACCTATCTTTTCAAATTATTTGTAAAAAATGTCAAAATACCCTACTTCAAGCCTCTTTTCATAAAAGAGAGATTGAAAAAGGTTTTTTTAATTACTCTTTTTATGCGCTAAGTGATATAGAAGATTTAATTAGTTCTAAATACTATTTTCATGGGGATAGAGTTTTTAATCTTTTAGCAAAACTTTCTTTTTTTAAATTTGCACAAAATTTTACATATGCTCAAAATATTTTAGCAATTCCTATTGATGATCATGTAAGGCATGAATTTTCACATACAGCAATATTAGCACGTCATTTAAACTCACAAAATATCAAGCCTAAATACAACTGCTTAAAAGCACAGAATATAGTCAAATATGCAGGAAAAGACCTTGAATTTAGACAAAAAAATCCAAGAAAATTCAAATGTACAAAAATATCTAATCAAATGACAATTTTATGTGATGATTTAATCACAACAGGTGCTACAATAAAAGAAGCAAAAAAAGTTTTAGAAAAAAGAAATAATCAAGTGTTATTCTCTTTAACCCTAGCTGATGCAAAACTTTAGTATAATACATTTTTATTAAAGGGTATATATGATAGGAATTATTGATTATAACATGGGAAATTTAGCAAGTGTTTATAATGCTTGTCATCTAATAGATGCAAAAGCTTCAATTGTTAAAGACCCAAATGAACTAAAGAATTTTGATAGAGTAATATTACCAGGTGTTGGTGCTTTTGCTGATGCAATGGAACATCTAAATGAAACAGGTATGAAAGAAGCAATTTATGAGTTTTCTAAAACTGGAAAACCAATGATTGGTATTTGTTTAGGTATGCAGCTTCTATTTGAAAGTTCACAAGAGTTTGGTCACACAGAAGGTCTTGGTTTAATAGATGGAGAAGTTGTAAAGTTTGATAAATCAAAAATGCATGAGGATATAAAAATACCTCATATGGGATGGAATACAATTATAAATAAAGAACACTCTTTATTTGAAGGACTTGAAAACCCATATTTATATTTTGTTCACTCTTATCACGCACAAACGAAAGAAGAAAATATAATTGGTAAAACAATTTATGGATATGAGTTTGCAAGTGCTGTGAATAAAGATAATGTTTATGGATTTCAACCACATCCAGAAAAATCTCATGATAATGGTATTAAGATTTTAGAAAACTTTATAAAAATAAAATAGTATTTATATAAAAGGAGTCACAAATGAAAACAATAGCAATTACAGGATCAAGTGGATTTGTAGGAACAAATCTTAAAAGATATTTTACAGACCTAGGTTATAAAGTATTGCCAATTGCAAGAGGTGACTTATCAAATCAACAAAGACTACAAGAGATTATAAATCAAAGTGATATAGTGATAAATCTTGCAGGTGCTAATATCATCAATAGATGGAGTGAAAGTTATAAAAAGCTACTTTACACAAGTAGAATTGATACAACAAAAGCAATAGTTGAAGCAATAAATACAGTTGAAAATAAACCTTCACAACTTATCTCAACTTCAGCTGTTGGAATTTATGATAATAAACAAACATATGATGAAAATGGTACACATACAGAAGATTTTTTAGGAAAATTAGCTGAGGATTGGGAAGAAGAAGCTTTAAAGGCAAAAAGTGAAGATACAAAAGTATCCATCTTTAGATTCGGTATAGTCTTAGGAAAAGATGGTGGTGCACTAGAAAAGATGATAACACCTTTTAAACTTGGTCTTGGTGGAGTTATTGGAAGTGGGAAACAAGCCTTTAGCTTTATTCACATTGAAGACTTATTAAATGCATATAAATTTGTAATTGAAAATAATCATGAAGATGTTTTCAATTTAACAGCCCCTACTCCAACAACAAATAGAGGTTTAACTCTTGCTTTAGGAAAAACACTAAAAAGACCTACTATACTTCCAGTACCTGAATTTGTTTTAAATATAATATTTAGTGAAGGGGCAAAGGTTCTAACAGATGGACAAAGTGCTATTCCTAAAAACCTTATGGATTTAGGTTTTGAATTTAAGTACAAAACTATTAATGAAACAATAGATAATTTATGCTAAAAGAAAAGAAGAATTAAAAATAGGAGACATTAAAAGTATGGATATTTTACCAGCGATTGATTTAAAAGACGGGAAAGCTGTAAGATTAAGTAAAGGACTTATGGATAGTGCAAAAATCTATTCAGATGAGCCTTGGCAAGTTGCAAAAAGATTTGAAGAATTAGGTTCTAAATGGGTTCATGTAGTGGATTTAAATGGTGCATTTGCAGGAGAACCAGCAAATTTAGAGCAAATCAAAAAAATCAAAGAAAATTGTAATCTAAAAATCGAAGTTGGTGGTGGAATCAGAGATGAAGAGACTATCAAAATGTATGTTGAACTTGGAATTGACAGATTAATTTTAGGTTCAATTGCTGTAAAAGATCCACAATTTGTAAAAGATATGGCAGCAAAATATCCTATAGCTGTTGGTATTGATGCTATGAATGGAATGGTAGCTGTTGAAGGTTGGGCAGAAGTTTCAACTATGAGAGCAACTGATTTAGCAAAAGAGTTTGCAAATGCAGGTGTTGAAGCTATCATTTGTACTGACATTTCTAAAGATGGTATGCTTTGTGGAGTAAATGTCGAGTTTACTGAATCAATTGCATTAGCTTCAGGAGTTGATACTATTGCAAGTGGTGGAGTAAAAGACATCAATGATATCACAAACTGTAAAGCAAATGGAAATGTTGCAGGTGTAATTGTAGGAAAAGCATTCTATGAGGGAACACTTGACTTAGAAGAGGGATTTAAAGCCTTAGAAAACTAACATATAGCTATGTGTTTAATAATCACGCTACTTTTTTCAGCCTTAGCATATACCTTCTATCAAGATGAAAATATGCAAGGCTTTTATATAAATACAAGTATTGCTTTTTTCTTTGCAATACTACTTATTAGAAATATTCTCAAAACATTAAAAGATAAAAACATCAAATCAAAATAAATAAAATTATTAATAAAAGCTATAATCATGAAATAACAATAAAAACATAATTTTATGCTTAAAATAAAGACTTAATTAAATTATTTATGTTAATATATTTAAAAATAATCTTAATAAGCTAGGAAAACATATGAATTCAAACAAAAAGATAACTCTTATAATATTTTCAATGGTTACACTTTTAACACTTATTATTGTTGCACTTGTTGCCATAGGCTCAAGGGAAAGTGGATATGAGGGGGCTAAAAAAAGAGCTTATTTAACTGCTGAAATTGTTAAAAATAGTTTAACTTCCCATATGGTAAATGGAAATATGCATCAAAGAGATGTTTTTTTAGATAGCTTAGAAAGAATGGTAGAATTAAATGAATTATGGGTTACAAGATCTCCAAAAGTAACAGAACAGTTTGGCACAGAAGCAACTAATGAACTTCCAAGAGATGATATAGATAAAAAGGTTTTAAGAACAGGAAAAGAAGAAGTTATTATTGATGAAAGCTTACAAGAAGCATCACTTAGAATAACCATTCCATATATTGCATCCGCTATGGATAAACCAAACTGTTTAAGCTGTCACAATGCAAAAGAAGGAGAAGTTTTAGGAGCAATATCAATAAAGTTTGACATACATGAAGATAGACTATCAAATATTGCTATTCTTCTTAATATTATTGCTATAGTTGTATTATTTTTGATTTTTATTCTGATTTTTATTAGTAGAAAAATAAAACCTTATACTACTTCTTTTGATTCAATTACAAAGACTTTAAAAAAGGTACATGAAGGTAACTATTCAGTAAGAGCACCTGAGGGAATTCTAAAAGAAGATAAAGAGGCCTTTATGTGGCTAAATGAGATTATTGAAAAGTTAGAAACTGTACTAACAGGAATTGAGAGAAACTTAACTGCTTTTGTACATAATAGATCATCTAATTTAAATAATGACAAACTTCTTACAGCAAAAGAAATAATTGAAGATATTTCAGAAATTTACAACTATAAAAAGACAATTGAAACTGATTTAACAAAAGATGATATTTACTATAGATTAATTCAAGTTCTTTCAAATAAACTAAAAATCAAAGATTTTTATATCTTTGAAAATGACATACAAAAAGATGAAAGAAAAATAATATATGGCCCAAAAGATAAGAAACCTTGTTGTAATTTGAAAAAAGATATAAAAGAGTTATGTAGAGCAGAAAGAACTTCTAATATTATATGTTCAGAGAACTTTCCTGAGATATGTAGAGTTGCAAGTTGCAAAAGTAATAAAGAATATATATGTATACCTTTTGTAATAAATGATCAAAAATCTATTACTATTCATATTTTATGTGAGGATGAAGCTTGTATAAAACATAATAAATATCAAATTGGTATTATAAAAAAATATTTAGAAGAGACAAAACCTATCTTAGAAAGTAGAATGTTAATGGATGTTCTAAGACAAAGAAACTTAGTAGATGGATTAACTGGTCTTTATAATAGAAAATATCTTGATGAATTTGTAGAGAAAACAATGCCAAAAGAGTTAGCGCAAGATACTACTTATGTGGTAATGTTCTTAGATATTGATTACTTCAAAATGATTAATGACACTTATGGTCATGATGCAGGTGATGCAATCTTGCAAAAATTATCAAAGACTATGCAAGAAAATATTACAAATGATGAATTTATTATAAGATTTGGTGGTGAGGAGTTCTTAATTATTATGAGAAACCCTACAGAAGAGAGTGCTCAAGAATTAGCAAATAGAATTAATCAAGAGTTTTCTAAAATTGTATTTACTTTTAACAATGAATCTTTTAGTAAAACTGTAAGTATAGGATACTCTTTCTTCCCAAGAGATACAGATCAATTCTGGAAATGTATAAAATATGCTGACCTTTGTTTATATGAAGCAAAAGAAACAGGTAGAAATAAAGTAATTAGATTTACAAAAGATATACTAAAAAATGGTGAAAAAAGTAGTTATTAGATAAAAGTAGACTTTTTAAGAAGTCTACTTTTCACTTGCATCTGTATAGTGAAGTTCTAAACCATTTGATGTTGCAACGAATCCATTTACATTGATTCTTCCATCATGCACCATTTTATGGTGTTCTTTACAAAGAGGTATTAGATTGTATTTATGATTTGCATTTATATGCTCAATAAAGCCATCTTTATTTGCTCTAGCTTGTTCTTTTATATGGTGTACATCATCGCAAGGCTTGCCACAAATCACGCAAAATATTATGTTTGAAAAAAATTAGTACAATTCCACTACAAGTTCCTTTATATAATTGTTTCACTAATTTTCTTTAATAATATAAAGTACAATTAATTTTTATAAACTAAATACAATAATTACTCAAATTTAATATTTAAATTATTTCATAAAAAGTACAATAAAAAAAATATTGAATTTAAGACAAGATAATAAAAATATAAAAAAACTCAAAGGATTGCTATACTAAAATAATCCCCTCATAATATGAAAAAGGTAAAAAGTGCAAAAAAGCAAATATAATTCAAAAAAAGTAGTAATTTTTTGTGAAATAAATGAATGTTCTAATCTTGCTGATCATACACATCATATTCTAGAACAACAACATGCTGATGAAAATGGTTTTATTGGACATGTTAGAGTTAATCATAAAGCTAACTTAGTAGGATTATGTGAATCATGTCATAATAAAGTTCACAGAAATGAAATAATAATTAATGGTTATATTCAAACTTCTAAGGGATTAGAACTAGATTATAAAATAATTAAAAAATCATAATTGCTATTTTTTAAATCATTTAAACATATACACGTTAATTATTTATGATATTGAAGCAGTATTTTTTACATTTTTAAATGGATTATATAAAAAAACTTTTTCTTTAATATTTTCTATATATGTATAAAGAACTTCATATTTTTGATACTGTTTAAACTGCTTGGTAGTTTTCACTTTTGGAACAACCTTTTCTAAATAAGAATAAAACTTCTTTTTTTTCTCATCACTTAATGTTTGATATACAAATTTCATTAATCCTGTATTTTTTAACTTTACTTCATGCAAAGACTCTAGTCTATATCTATTATTTAAAAATGTTTCTAATACTTTATATTCTTTTTTATTTGCAATTTTCATAGCAGCCTTAATTTTCAGATTATCATCATATTGTTTAAATATATTTACTATACTATTTTTTAAAGATTTTTCCGTTCTTTCTACTGGAAAGACTAATTCTCTAAAAGTATCTCTTGCTAGCTTATCTACAGATTTAATTAAGTCTCTTTTAACCCATAAAAGTTGGATACAATCAAATGAGCTTTGGAATATATTTTCAATTAATAATCTATCAACTGAATTGTTATCATAGATAAACACTGCATTTTTTATTTTATACTTTATTGCTAATTTTATACTAAGCAAAACAGCCAAAGTTTCTGCTTTATTCACTGAATCAATATTTTTCAGTGTAAGTGTTTTTTGAATATTTCTTATTGGACAAAGAGAAGCTATTACTGCTATTTTTGTTAAGCTACAATATGATGCATCTGATATAAAAAAAGTGTTAGTTTTCATTTTAATCCTTATTTATAAAATAATTATATAAAAAATAAAGACTAATATTAAAATTCATTTCATTGTGTAATATTTTCAACTCACTAAAGCTAAATTAACTTTTTATTCCAAATAAAAATAAATAAATCAATATCTTGTAAAGTATACATAGGTGAAATATTAAAAGTTTCATTATCAAAAGTGTATGTTTTAAATGCATTTAAATCCAAATACTCTTTGTTGTCATAAATAACCAAGTCATCAAGTTTATAAAGTATTTTAGTTGTATTATTTATTGAATGAGAATTTAGATCATTTTCTTGAGTACAAATATAAAAATCAGTTTCATTTAAATCTTTTGCTTTGTTTCTATCTAAACTATAAGGTTTAATTTTAATCAATGAATCAATAAGAAATAGTTCATCATAATTATTGACTAATAAATCTAATAATTCTGCAATTGTATTAATTTGAAGTTTTACTTTTAATGAGAATAATTGATTTAAAGTTGAAGTATTAATTTTAACAATACTATTTTCTTTTAAACTCTCACCATCTGCATCTTGTTTTAAAAGAAATATTTCTGAACTAATATTATTAATTAAATTTTTTAACTCAATAAAAGCTTTTGAATTTGATCTTATTTTTGATTCTACAATTAATAAAAGTTTATTTTTTACTTTTTCTAATACTTTTATTTCTAACTCTTTTATTTCTTTATTATATATATTCATATCTTGCCTAACTATAGGTAGTTGTCAAAATATTTTATAAGAATTATACTTAGAAAAAACTAACTATAGGTATGAATATTGATAAAAAACTGTGAAATTTCTAAAGATGACATAAAAGAGTTATATAAAAAAATAGGAAAAAATGTAAAAAAAATTAGAAAAGAAAAAGGTATAAGTCAATTAAGCTTAGCAATTGCGATTGGACATAAATCTGTTGGTATTATTTCTAATTGTGAATTATGCCTACAAAACAAACATTTTAATATTGAACATCTTATTAAGATAGCTGATGTATTAGATGTTAATATTACTGATTTTTTTAAAGATATATAGATTTAAAAAGCTATAACCATTCATCTAAACTAGTTTTACTCTTATCTATAGCATCAATATGATTTGATTCATTCTTAAAATACATTAATACATCTAAAATAGTTTCATCTAAAAGTTTTACTTTTACAACTTCTTTTAAATATAGTTCAGGATAACCTTCTAAATAATCTATTTGTCTCAAAGTATCCCTAGAAGTAATTTCATAGACTTCACCTCTTATATAGTTAATTGATTCACTATTAATTACAAAAGGAAAAGCATTCCCTTTTACTGGATACATTGCATATTTTTCAATAGTTATTGCATCATCAATATATTTTTCATTTTCAATAAAATGATGATTTGAAAAAAACTTTTTTAGTGTTCCATATACAAAGATGTATTGTTTTTTCATTTTTATTCCTAACATATAAAATAAATATCTACTAGCTGCTTTTATATTTTTTAAAATTCTCTGCTTGTTCAAATATCTCTTTAAATACTTCATCTTTTGTAATTGGGGGATATCCATGTTTAGCTAAAAGCATAATGAGATCAACTTTTAGTTCAGCTTTAATATCATCCCTTACATTCCAATCAGTATATTTAGTTTTATCATCTACTACTTTTTTTACTTCCTTAGAAAGCTCAATTAGTTTATCTTCGGGATAAGAAAAATCAAATTTAATAGCAATAGCTTTTAAGATGTCATAAAAGGCTTTTTCTTCAAAGTCTATACCCATGTCTCCAAAAGACTCTTTTTCCTTCTGTAGATCATGATACAAGTCAATAATCTCATCAGTAAAGTCCTCTAGGACTTCACTAAGAAGGACATCTTCTTCTTTTCTTTCATTGTATTTATCTACAAGTGCTGTAAATTTCTTACTAAAATCTACTGCTTTTACTTTGTTTACTTTTTTAAAGTCTTCAAGTGCACGTGAGAGTAACTGTTGAAGTAGTTTTATCTTTGTATTTGGTAATTTAATTTTATTTATCTTATTGATATAATCTTCATCAAAAATATCAACCTGTGCTTCATCTTCACTTCCTAGTTTAAATATCTCTTCAACACCATCACTTTTAAGTGCTTCTGTTATCATTTCTTTTACTTTTGCATTCATTTGTGTTGTGTCAGGTGCATCACCTTTTGTTAGTTTTACTACTATACTTCTAATTGCTAAATAAAAATGAATATGGTCTTTTTCACTTTGAATAAACTCTTCACTACCACAACAGATATCATAAGCAGATTTTAGTCTTTTAACAATATACATAAATCTAGTTTCAAGCTCTTTTGTAAGTTGTACATATTCACTAGCTCTATTTAAACAATCTAATTGTTCGGTAGCACTGCCTTTAAAATAAGGCTCTGCATCAAACTTATGGAATAGTTTAGCAAGTAAATCTAATTGATCTTTTACAACCACTATAGATGCTTTTATATCTTCAAAGTTTTTACTATCTATTTGTGAAAATTGTTTTAAAGCTTTATTCATGGCTGTTTTAATACCTATATAATCAACTACAAGACCCTTTTCTTTTCCCTCAAACTTTCTATTTACTCTTGAGATAGTTTGAATAAGATTGTGTTGTTGTATTGGTTTATCAATATAGATAGTATCTAAGAATGGAACATCAAATCCAGTTAGCCACATATCAACAACTATTGCTATTTTAAAGTTTGATTTTTCATTTTTAAATTGAGTATCAAGAGTTTTTCTATAATCTTTAGTTCCAAGCATATCCCACAACTCTTTTTCATCATCTTTATTTCGAGTCATTATCATCTTAACTTTTTCAAGAGGAAGTATCTCTTTTTTCTCTTTCTCACAAAGTTCAATACCCTCATCACAAACTATTTTTTCATTCCAATCAGGTCTTAAAGCTATTAACTCTTTAAAAAATGAATAAGCTATTAGTCTACTACTAGATACAAACATAGCTTTACCTTTTAATGTAGCTCCCTCACTTACTCTTTTTTCATAATGTTCTATAAAGTCTTTAGCTAAAGCTTTTATTCTATCAGGATCTCCAAGTATTTTACTCATACTAGACATTGATTTTTTACTATCTTCTATTTGATGTTCATTTGCTCCAGCTTTTGCACATTCATCATAGTATTTTTCTATATCATCTAGTTTTTTATTATCAAGTAGAACTTTAGCTGCTCTTCCCTCATATACTATTCTTACAGTAATTTCATCTCTAACTGATTCTGTCATTGTATAGCTATCAACTACATCTCCAAATACATCTAGTGTAGCATCAATAGGTGTACCAGTAAAACCTACATAAGTAGCGTTTGGTAGTGAGTCATGCAGATACTTTGCAAAACCATAAGTTTTTTTCACACCATCTTTTGTAGTCTTAACTTTTTGGTCTAAGTTTATCTGACTTCTATGTGCTTCATCGGATATACAGATGATATTTATTCTTTCACTCAAGATTTCTAAGTCTTCTGTAAACTTATGTATAGTAGTTAAAAATACACCACCACTTTCTCTACCTTTTAATCTTTCTCTTAAATCTTCTCTACTTTCAACACTTACTATTCCATCATCACCTACAAAACCTTTTGCATTTCCAAATTGTTGACTTAATTGTGAATCTAGATCTGTTCTATCTGTAATAAGTATGATTGTTGGACTTGAGAAATCTACACTTTTCATAAGCATACGAGTTAAATAAAGCATAGTAAAACTTTTACCACAACCAGTAGCACCAAAGTATGTACCACCTTTCCCATCACCATGTGGTTTTTGATGTAGTTTTATATTTTCATAGAGTTTTCTTGTAGCATAGTATTGAGGATAACGACATACTATCTTTTCTTCTTTTTTAGATTTGTCAGGCATATAGATAAAGTTGTGAATAATATCAACTAATCTCTCTTTATCAAACATCCCTTGAATCATAGAGTGCATAGATGCAATACCATCTACATCAATTTCATTTCCTGTAATTTTTCTCCAAGAGTAGAAAAACTCATAAGGTGCAAAAAATGAACCTGCTTTATTATTTACTCCATCACTTATGATACAAAAAGCATTGTATTTAAAAAGTTCAGGTATATCTCTTCTATATCTTGTGGTAAGTTGTATAAAAGCATCATGAATAGTTGCTTCTTCTCTTATAGCACTTTTAAATTCAAACACCACTAATGGTATACCATTTATATACAGTATGCCATCAGGGATTCTTTTTTCGTAGCCAACTATTTCAAGTTGATTTACTATTTTAAAATTGTTTTTAGATACATTATCATAGTTTATAAATTGGATATGAATATCTTTTTTAGAAGTAACTTCTCTTTTAAAGATAAAACCATCTGATACTAACTTCATAATAGATTTGTTTGTATCGTAAAGGTCACTTACAGGGTATGATTCTAGTTTTCTGATAATTTGAGTAATTTCACTATCTGTTATATTATCAGATTTATATCTTGAGGATAGATACTCTTTTAAATCTTCTTTTATTAAGACTTCACTTTCATCTCTTTGGATATCTTTACCACTTTGATGTTTTATATCTTGCTTATCAAGTAACTCTATAAATGCTAGTTCTAGTTTTTCTTCTGTAAATTTATTCATTATTACTCTTTTCATCAAATAAACTTGGGCAATGTTCATTAAACCATTTATCTTGTTTCTTTTTTTTACCACTCTCCCGAAGTTTTAATTCTCCTAACTCTAACTCTTGAGTTCCATAAACCTTTTGAACTGAATAACTCTTTCGTTTTTCATCTCCAAATTCATCAAAAGTAGTTTTTATCTGTAAATGACAAGAGATAAGTGAGCCATTTAAAAAAGTATGTTTCCCTTCAATAACTTCTTGCTTAAACTTAGTATCTCCCATACTAAAATCAACTTTGTCACCTTTATACTTCCCTCTCCAGTTGTATTTACCTTCTTTTAATACAGGAGAAATGATTTCAATCATAGCGTCATCATCTTCTTCAAGAGTTACATTATCTTCTAAAATAAAGTTTTTAAAATATTGTCTATAGACAATCAACTCTTCAGAATTGTTTTCTATATCTTTAAAACCAATCTTTTCAACTTTTTTATAATCGTTAATTCTCTTATAAAAATTAGAAACATATTTTTGTACAAGTTTGTTATCTAATTTATTATCTATATCTCTTTCAATATCTTTTATTTTAGATATGTTGTCCAGTTGGAGATTTGTTAATGTTTCTTCTTTTATTTTTTTATCTAATTCTTCTAAATCTGCATTTTTTGTAAAGTAGTGAGTAATAATATTGTTAATAGATGGTGATAAATAATGTAATACAGGAACTCCAATAGCTAACCATTCAACAAGTCCGCCTTCCTGATAAGTTTCTGTTTCAATATCTAATTCATTGTCAAGTAACTCACCAATCTTTCTTAGTGAATCAAGAAGATCTTTCTCAGCTTTATTTCTTACAAAAGCATTCATTGAATGACTACCATCAGTAAGATAGTAGTGTATCTCTAGTTTTTCCTTTACATTATCTTTTTTCATATTATTATATTAACTCTCTTCTTCTCCATCGTTTTCTTCTACTCCATCTTTTGCAACACTTTCATAATGAAACTTTGTAAGTTCAGATGTTAAGAAATCATCCATTAAAACTTTTATAAATAAGTCTTTAGAGACTTTTGTATCTAGTAAGATTTTATCTTCACCTTGATTAAATCTAATCTTTCCAACTAATCTAGGAAAAGCTTTACAAAAGTTTATTATATTTTGATTTGGAATGTTTGCTCTGATTACAGGAGATGATTTGGCTACTTTTGTAAACTTCCTCGCATATTTTACATCATCTATCAGTTCATGTAAAACTTCAGTGTTCTCTACTAAAAGCATCTCTTCAATTGCAGTAAGTCCTACAGTTGCTTCTCTTTTAATAACTTCATGAAAGCCAAAGTTTTTTTCAAGACTTTTTAAGTCAAGTACAAATAGATTGTCATTAACTTTCATTAATTGAAAGTTTGGACTTACTCTTAAAAATTCATCATCAATTTGAGTTAATCGTGTTTCACTTTTTTTCAAAAAGAAGTTAGCTCGACCATAAATGTTAATAGAAGCCATAGTTTTATATAAGACCATTTGACTTTCATTGTTTCCTATTTCTATTAGCAATGCTTGCACATCTAATAAACTTGTATCGGATATATTCATTAAAGGTAAATCATCTGTAGTTATAACATTGTTAACACAAGCTAATTCATCAGGAATATCTACATCGTAAAGATAAACAGCATCAACTCTTTCATCTGATGTTGATAAATTTAAAATAGAAAGTTCTTCATTATCAATAACTGTTTTTCTAACACTATCAAAAAATAATGTTTTTAGTCCTACAAGAGCTTCCCCCTCTATATCAAGTTTTACGGGGTTTGATTCATTTTTTAACATTGCATAAATTGAAACACCTATTTCATCAAAATTATCATCAAAAAATTGCACTTCATCCTTTAATTCTTGCTCATTCACTAATTTGCTCCTTTTGCATAATAAATTCTATCATCAAGCTTTATATATGATACTTTCTGCCCAAGTATTATTTTTTCACGACTGATAATCACTATATTTTCTCTATCTCCATTTTTAAAAGAACCATTAGCTTTATAGATAAAAAACCCTAGTAATGCTAATGATGGATTTGCATAAAATAAATCTGTTTTTATATATATCACACCCATTACAATGAGTAATACCCCTAAAACAATCATCTGTCTTATACTTCCGAAATCAAAACTTATTAATGGAATAATATATGTTGCTAAAAAAGTTAAGTGTTCATAATTAATACTTTCAACTTTTGTTACTTCAAATGGAATACTTGTAGTTCCTTTTAAATCAAATTCAAATTTTTTATATGCAAATAAACTGTAAGAAAGCATAACTAGGCAAATGATTGGGATGATATTTGATAATAGAATATCTTTCCAATCTTCTAAATCTTTAATATTGAAACAGTCATCAGGAAATTTAATAGTAATAATAATGAAAAATGCAAATAAAAGCCCTAGTGACAATATGTATAAATTGATTTTTCTAAAATTATCATTCATTATCTACTCCTTACCCCTCTATAGTTGCCATTTTTGAAAGTAAAGTTTCTTGTAATTCTTCAAGGCAAAAAGTCAGATGGTTATTCATATTAATATTGTTTCTTATAGTGCTACTAAGATTGCTAAACTTTTCTCTGATTTTTTTAGAAGGTAATAGTACTTTTACTTCATATAACGCTGTTGTAGTAATTACCTTTTGAGTTGAACCAAAAGTGATTTCATCTATAGCTTTTTTAAATTCTTCATTCTGCATCCATTCATATAGATAAGAATTTATGCTATCATCTTTAAAATTCCTGAACCAGAAAAGATTCCCATCTTTAAAATAAAACTCTTCTTCTTGAACCATATAACTAACTCCAATAGTGCCAACAGCTGACAATAAAATATCACCTTTTGAAATAGCACCAAATCTACTTATTATTTCAGAATATCTTTCTCTTGATATATACAGTTCATTTGAAATTGACTTGCCTTGTTTTTTTAATATAATCTCTTTACTTCGATAAAAAGGTACACCCTCTGTTGTATATTCAGAAAGAAAGATTCTCTTACTGAAATTAATATCACAATAATCAGATAATGGTAATAGTTCCCACCCCTTAGGAATCTCTCTATCCAATTCATCACAAAAAACCATTTCCCCACCACTAGATTTATATGGCTTACCATTTTCATCTGGAAATTCAAAATTTACAAACCACTCTGTATATATACTTTGTACTGTATCTTCTAGTTTTTGGTTTAATTGTTCATTTAGTTTGATTCTATCTGTAATAGAGTGATACTCTTTTACTATCTCTCTTTGTTTTTCTATTGATGGAATTGGAATTTCTGATTCACATAATTCTTCCCATTTAAAACCACCTCTTATAGCACTATCACACCTAAAGTCTGCATATCTATCATACTCAGTTCTTCTAAGCCACATCATCAAATACTGTGGGTTGAGTACCTCTTCATCAATCACTTCAAAGACAGTATATGCTGGTGAAACAATTATTGGTTCTATCTCTACATGTAAAACTACAGGAAATTTGTGTACACGAATAATTGACATAAAATCACAAGCAAATTGATGCTTATAAACCAACTTATAATTTTTTAAATCTGTACCGATAATATTTGAAGTACTTTTTCTAAATTCTTTCGACATACTAAGTCCTTGTAAATCTTCAGAAATTAGCTCCTTATTTCTATTGTTTATAGATCTAATATACTCACCAAGCTTTTTATAGTTTGATTTCATAACCCAACTCTTTAAATACTGTTAATAATTCTTGTTTTGATTGTTCTTCATCTTTTAGTAGTTGTGTAAACTCATCTTTTAAAGCTGTCATCTTTGTATCAAAGTCTATATTCTCATCCCTATTTACAAACTCAATATATTTACTAGGAACTAGGGAATAGTCTTTTTTAACAATTTCATCTATTGAAGCACTGTAGCAATATTCAGCTATATCTGCATACTTGTCTTTATCACTTTGCCAAGTATGGTAAATAGATGAAATTTCATCTATTGTTTCAATATCTAATTGAGTATATTTCTTTTCAAATGGAATACCCTTTTGTCTTAAGTCCATGAATAATATTTCATCTGTTCTATCTCTATGAATTTTATTTACACCATTTTGCTCAAACTCTCTTTTGTTTTTGTTTGCATTTAAAATCCAAATAGTAACACTAATATCTGTTGTATAGAAAAGGTTTCTAGGTAAGATAACAATAGATTCTACTAAATCATTTTCTATTAGCTGTTTTCTTATTTTATATTCATCTCCACCACCACTTAATGCTCCATTTGCAAGGATAAATCCTGCTACACCATTTTGAGATAATTTTGATACCATATTAAGTATCCATCCATAGTTTGCATTTGATGTTGGTGGTACTTCATATCCTGACCATCTTGGATCATCTAGAAGTTCATTTGCTCCTCTCCAATCTTTTTGATTAAAAGGAGGATTAGCCATAATAAAATCAGCTTTTAAATCTTTGTGTTGATCTTTTGCAAATGTATCAGCTGGTACATCTCCAAGATTTGCAGATATTCCTCTAATTGCTAAGTTCATCTTTGCTAGTTTATATGTAGTTGATGTATATTCTTGTCCATATATAGAAATGTCTTTTTTATTCCCTTTATGAGCTTCTATAAACTTCATAGACTGTACAAACATACCACCTGAACCACAAGCAGGGTCATAGATTTTACCTTTGTATGGCTCTATCATATTTGCTATAAGATTTACGATAGATTTTGGAGTATAGAACTCTCCTTTTCCTTTACCTTCAGCTATGGCAAATTTACTTAAAAAGTATTCATATACACGACCAACTATATCATGACCTTTGTCTTCTATAGTATTGATGTTATTGATAGTATCTATTAAAGCAGATAGTTTACTTACATCAAGTCCTAATCTTGAGAAGTAGTTATCAGGTAATGCACCTTTTAAAGATGGATTGTTTTTTTCAACTGTAGATAATGCTGTATCTATTTTAAGTGCTATATCATCTTGCTTTGCATTTTGTTTGATATATGACCAACGTGAGTTTTCAGGAAGATAAAAAACATTCTCCATAGTATAAAACTCTACCATATCAACAAATGTTTCTTGACCTTGTTCTATTAACTGTTCTTTTCTCTCTTCAAATGTATCACTTACAAATTTTAAAAATATAAGACTTAATACAATATGTTTGTACTCAGATGATTCAACTGTTCCTCTCAACTTATTTGCACTATCCCATAGTGTCTCTTCAATACTCTTTTGCTTTTTAGCTTTTGCCATTATATTATTTATCCTAATATATCATTTAAGTTATTTTATCTAAATATTATTAAATTATTGTTTTATTTAAACTATAAATAGTATTTCATAAAATAACTTCACATCATAGCAAGAACTATTAAATTTAAAATAAATATCTCTTATTTTATTTAATTATAGTTTTTACTTTGAACTAATTCATCATCTATAACGATTTCTCTTGAGAGTGCGTATTTTACAACATCAAAATTTTCTTCATCAAAATTATCACCAAATTCTATTTTTGCTTCTCTTTTTACTAATTCCTGAGATTTTTTATCTTGTAAAAATGTTCTTAGTGATACTTTGACTCCTCCGTCATTTAAATCTAAACCCATTAGTTTTAATGCTGTAGCAATATATCTCATTGTAGTTATAACATCAGCATGACCAAGTTTTTGTTGTAAAGCAGAAATCAATAAAGGATTAGGTGTAACCCCTGTATTTTCAAGTGGTATTCCCTTTACATTTGCAACATCCATAATAGTCCATGTTGCAAATGTATGTCTTAACCAGTGAGGAGTAATCTTATTTACAGTTCTTCCCATTTTTTCAGATACTTCATTAAATACAGTCCAAACATCATGTTTTTTTATTTCTTTCCCTCGTTTTGAAATCCAAATTAGACTATCATTTATCTCAATATTAAGTCTTTCACATCTTTCTTCATAAAGATACTTACGTTCATTATATATTCTTATTAAATAATTATCATTTATTTCTTGCATAGTTCTTAAAGGTAAATCATATTGTTTAATATCACCTCCTTTTGCTATATATGACTTTTTAGTTATATCATTAATTCCTTTTCCACTTGCATACAACTTTAATAATCCTTTAAAGTCAGATTCAACAGCTTCTAAAGCAGCCGTAATTCTCAACCCTGTCTCAACCATAAATAAAACAATCATTTCATAAACAACATCTATATTTCGTAAATGTTGTCTTAGTTTAGAGAACTCTGTTCTACTTAATGCATGATAAGATAAAAATTTAGGAGAAGGTTTTACTTTTAAAGTCCATGTATCTACGTATTCATGTTCAATTAAACTAGATCTTTTATCTAAGTGATTTAGTAATCCTTTTGGTTTAAATTTTTTAGACTTTCTTGTAGTTAAAACCATGTTATTTGAAATATTGATTTTTTCCATATACTTATAAAATTTGAACCAAGTATTTAATTTATGATTCATTGAATCATTTTTAATAGGTTCATATGGATAACTTTTATAGTCTTTGTTGTTATTTGTATCCCAACACAACATTGCATTTCTTATTATTCTTATTTCATTTTCTGTAGCCTCATTCCATTTTAAACCCATTTCATTTAAATGACGATATAATTCTGCTATTTGAAAAGCAATACTTGAATGACTACTCTTTCCCAATAAAGAACCATGTCTACCTCCATATCTTGATTCATAAATGAAAAACTCTGTTGATGGAATATCTATATTATTATTAACTAAAAGTAATGTAATTTCTCTATTTTTTAAATTAGGGTGTGAAATTGTTTTTGTTTCAATATTCATTTTAATTGACTTTCTAATAACTTAATTTTATTAAAATACAAGTCTCTTTCATTCTTTAATTTTTTAATAGTTTTTTCTTTTTGGATAAGTTCTTCATTTAGCAATAATTTATCATCATAATATTTTGATATTTCTATTAATAAGTTATCTATTTGATTTTTGAGTCTTTTAACTTCATCTATTGATTTTTTAGATACAGTACTTTTAATTTTCTTATGTTCTTTTTTATAACTCTCAATCTCTTCTTTTAATGTTTTAAATTCAATACTAGTGGGTTTTTTTAAACTCGTAGGACTAATTTTTGTTGGCAATTTACTGTCATACAATTCATTTGCCAAATCAATAACTTTTGATATAGTTACATTATTAGAAGTTGGTGTAGATTCATTTTTAAGTATATCTATAGCTTCACTCAATGCTTTTAACTTTAAGTCTCTAATATCTTTTGTATCTCTTGCCATACTTATGATCCAGTTTTTTTATAATTATCATAATCTTTTATTACTTTTCTATAAGGATCTTGTTCAAAGCCACCTGCTTCCATAAAATAAGTATTTTTTTCTAATCTTTCTTTTAAAGAAGGTTCTATATCTGCATACATATTATCTTTCAACTTTTCTATATGTTCTTCAAAAAATAAAGCATTAGCACAATTAGCACCCTTACATCTTGATGGAGCTGGACCATTAGCAACGATATCTTTTATATTAAATCCTCTTTGACAAGATAAGTCTTCATATTTAGATAAATCATGCATGCATAAACTAACTGGTGTTTGAATTATTGCTAACTTTTCTTCTTCAATTAACTTCAAAAGACCCTTTCTCATTAATTTTACAAAATCTTCTACTTGTTGTCCTGCAAACTTATGATTAGGCATTAACCTCTCACCTTTGTAACCAAATATCTTTTTTTTCTCATATACATATTTAGTAATTTTTTCTACAAAATAAATAGACTCTTCTTTTGTTAATTCGTCAATTGCATCTTTTATTTCATTATTATAATAAGCCATGTATTGTAATGTCATTATTATTGAGGAATGTCCAAGAAACATTCTAGCAAGTTCCAATCCATCACTTTCATTTATATGTACTATCAAAAAAGCCATCGCATGTCTAAACTGGTGAGGTGTGATCGGATCTAAATTCAATCTTTCACAATATCTTATTAGTAATTGGTTAATTCTTATTGGTCTGACACTTTGTACGTTTTTATATTCTAAAGCAGTTAATATTATACTCCCTGTTTTTTTACCATCTTTTATATATGCTAATTCAGATAATATTTCTAATGCCTTTTTACAAATAAGAGGTACAGGCATAGATAAACTTTCTCCATCAGCAGTTTCAGCAGTTTTATATACAATACGGTCTAAATAATAATGTTCATCATGAGATATTTCTATATTTCTATCAAGCATAGTTAATTCACCAACTCGCATACCAGTCATTAACAAAATAACAGCAACACAAGATACTTCTAATTGTTCTACACATCTATGTAAAGAGTTTACAGGGATTTCATTAATACTTCTACCTAAATTTTTGCCATTTCCAGCATTTAAATATTTTGTCTTACTTAGAAGTACTTTCTTTTGTATTTTTTTTAATATGGGCTCTTCAAATTGAATCTCAGTTTCCATAAATACTTTATAAATAGTTCTATATTTTAACTCAGAATTAAGATTTTGAATTTTTTTATAAATTCTTGCAGCTTCTAAGCAATCATTTGAGTGAGACTCAATATAATTTATTGAGTCTGATATAATAATTTTTAAATCAACTAAAGGATATGTTTTCCTTAATCCAACTCCATTAATTTTCTCTACAGCTTCCTTCTTACCATCAGAAACTAATTGTTTAAATCTTACCGATTCCAATATTTGTTCATTTACTTGGAGAAAAAAAGGAAGTTTTATATTAAAACTTAGATATTCTGTAAAAGTCAATATTTTTTTCCTAATATGTGTACTAGTAAATTTTTCTATGTCTACATTATCAATTATATATTTGTCCACAATATTACTATCAATGTCGTCTATCCTTTTAATGTTGCTATAGTTAGTTACTGTATACATAAAAGAATGTAAGTAACCAAAATAAGAGTATTGACCATTTCCTTTAGGAATATTACCCATTAAACCACTTAGTTTAAGAAAAAGTAATAATCTAATATAAAAACCAGGTATACCTTCAACTTTTACTTCATAATTTGTTAAAATACCCCCAGTAGCTACAAGAGAAATACTTCTATCAAAAAAATTAGAGTTTCCAGAATTAGGAAACTTTTCATCTTTAAATAATGAATATAACTCTTTTTCTGTTGTTACATTTTCTAATTTAGTTAATACATTCTTCACTAGTATATCCTTTCAATTTTACAGTTCTTGAAAACTTCATTTTCACAAAGTTATTATATTTATCGGCTTCTTTTTTAGAAAAATCAATTTCTTCTTGAGTAAAATGTGTTATAGTATTTTGAGCTGATTGATAATCTATGAAATACTCCTTCTCCCAATCTTGTTCTCTTACAAAATCATTTCTTTGCTCATCCATATAATTAATCCATGAAAAAATTACAGGACCATGAACTTTAGGAATCACACAAGACTTATCACAACCACTTAAACACTTAGTCCAATCAATACAAAATTCATTTTCTTTAAGCACAGGTGTGTTTTCAAACGTAGGCATTCTATTATTCTTACAGTCAGACATTGGTCCAACTACAAATAAATTCGCTGTTTTGTGTTCTTCTCTTGTAATTTCTCCTTTAAATATTCCAACAATAAGATTCTGTGTAAGTGCAATTTTATGTTTTTTACTTTGTACCCATTCAAAGTTTTGATCTTCATAATGAATTTTAGTTGTATCATTTGATTTGTGATTTTTCTTTAATTGTCTTTCATATTCACTCTTACCTCTCAAAAAATCCTGGTAATTATGACTTTTTCTTATTTGTGTATGATCTATTTCGTTTAGTCTTTCCCTATTGATACCAATAATTTCATAAACTTTAAAAAATGAAGTAGGTGAATTTTTTATATTAGTCAAGAAGCCATTGCCTATTTCTTGATACTTTTTACTAATTCCACCAGAATTATTAGCATATTGAAATAACTTATTGCTTTCAGAATGCATGTATATAGGAGTAGCCCATTTAATATAAAAATCTAAATATTTTTTCACTAAGGAATCATTTGGTAAAACAACTGATATTTTTGAATTACTTCTTTCTTTTGTTCCATCTATAATAGTAAACAAATCAAGTTCATCACATACAGGAGAATATAAACCATTTGTATTTCTTTTTACTTTCCAATTCTTTAAAACCTCCTGATTTACACCTGTTTTAATTAATAGTAAGAGATATAATGGATAAATATCATTATTTTGAGGGTACATTTTATCATCTAAATCTTTTAATGCTACATCAAAATGTTTTCTAATCCAACTCCTCACTAAAGGAAGTTCAGATTGTGTTAAGTTTTTATATTTGTCTGAAATAGTATTATCAAATGGATATTTAGGAAATATTTCTCGTAACCAATAAAAAGCATATTTTTTATTCTTTATATTTATATTCTTACCCTTTAAGGACTTTTCTTTTAATTCCATTTTTTTAATTTCTAGGTTACGAATTTGTTCAGCATTTAATTTTGTTTTTATTTCTGATTTAGTGTAAAATAAGAAATCAACATCCATATTAAAATCACTAAGTAGTTTTAAGGATAATAATTGCACATAAATATTATTTCTTCTATTTGGGTATTCTTCTAAAAAATCAAATAATGTTCTCAACAAATCATCATCAGTTATAAATGAAACTGAATTAAACTCTTCAATCCAATCCCAATATTCATTAACAATCACTTTAGTTTTAACAAAACAGTCTTTAATATTTTTTTCAAATTGAAAGACTAAACTAGATGATATAGAATAATCTAGTTTTTTTCCAAGTTTTCTAATAGGTAAATTCATATTTCTTTTTGAAATAAGAATTTGATTAATAGGTATGCCTAATTCACCAAAAAACATATCTAGACTCCTAATAGTATTAAGACCTGATTTTTTATGATCACTGTATATTAAATCTAAATCAATTTTATTTATTTCTTCAAAGCTTAGATATATCTTATTTATACTCTTTAAATGCTTTATAAATAATGATAGTCCAATAATAATATGTTTGATTTTAGTACGTTTATAAGTTTTATCCCATAATTTTTTATTTATGAAATCTTTTATTAAACTCATATAATCTTCGTTACCGTCAAATACTTCTACTAAACTTCTTCTTATTTGTTTTTTAAAAGAAGCCTGTTTTTTCGATTTTTCTTTAAAATATTTAACCTTGTGATTATAAGACAAATATATTCGTGGATCATAATTTGAAGTTGCTCTTGTTAAAGTTCCAATTAGATAAAAGCCATAATGTTCTTTAGCTAGTAAAGATTCTTGAGTATCAAAATGTATTTTATTTTCAACTTTTTCTTGAGTATCTTTTTCTAATAAATTTAATTTCAGTTTTTTTGATTTTCTTGCCATAAAAAAATATATCATAAAAATTAATAGAAGACTAAAAATATTACAATTTGCAATATTTATTGTACTTTTTATTTTTTATTAAAAAACTTTAATATAATTAAGTTATTGTACTTTTTTAAAAATCTGACTTAAAAGTAGAAGCAAATACATTTTTATTATACTTAGATGTTTTTCTATGAGTAAGTCTTTCTATTTTATCATAATCATCTGTTAGTCTTTTTCTTATGTCATTTGCTACACTTAAGAACTCTTTATCCATATGAAGTGATCTTGCATACTCTAAACCATACATAGAAGAGCCACTTCCATATGCTAACTTTCTATCAAAGATAAGTTTATCCTCATCATCTTTATACATTACAGATAAATGAAGAGCTATTATATTTTTAAGATTTTGAATCTCTTTTATCTCTGGGAGTTGGTGTAAATGAGTTGCAAATACAAAAATAGACTCTAATTTTGCTAGTTTTAAAATAGCACTTGCAACTATACTTAAGCCACTCATTGTCTCAGTTGAATGGGAGATTTCATCACCTAAAACAAGTGATTTCTTACTTGCTCTATTGAAAATATTTTTAAGCTCTAACATCTCAACTGCAAAAGAAGATAAACCTTTTGCTATATTATCAGCCCCACTAATTCTAGTATAAACAGCATCAAATATTGAAAATCTCATAGATTTAGCAGGTACATAAAATCCAGCTTGTGCCAATATAACTGCAATACCTATTGATTTCATAAGTGAGGATTTACCTGAGGAATTTATACCATATAGTAAAACTCCATGCATTTTATTATCTTTGAGATTTATTGGATTTGAGTTTTTAATAATTACATTATCTTTATACTCTTTAGAAGCATAAGATAACTCACCTAAGATAATATCATTTGGTACATAAATACCCTGCTCTTCATTTGCTTCAATGATTGGATGTCTTAAATCTATAAGTTCCACAAAGTTTTCTTCATCCTTTGTTTTTACTATTTTAGGACAAGTATAGTTGTATTTTTTAGCTGTTTTGATATTTGATACAGTTAAGTCAACCTCAGCTATAAACTGAACTAACTCTTCTAAAAGTTTAGAGAACTTCTTTTCAAATTCAACTAGTTTTTCTTTGAATACTAGTTTATTTAGCTCAACTATTTTTTTTAGATTATGTACATATTTATCACTTACATTTTCAGTTAATTTACAAAAAATCTTAACTGAATTTGTTTGAACTTTTATTTTAAAGTCTTTAAATAAAAGCAAGTCATCATCAACTATAATATGAGAGTTTAATAGTTCTTCTTTTATAAGATTGAACCTATTTTTAGTCATACTTAAGAAGAAACCTTCTTTATCAAGTCTATTTATACTTACAAAGTTTGAATCATCTTTTGCATTTAAAAACTTTAAAATATGTTTTCTTAAAAGCTCCAACTTTGAATAAAGTTCAATATTTTCTTCATTTAGTTCATCAATTTGAGTATTTATTCCCTCACAGACCATATTTGCTTCAACATCTTTTAGCATATATTTACCTGAAATTGCTAAGTCAAAAGTTGAATCAATTGATTGAACAAAAAGTGTTAGTTCAGCACTACTACAAGGAGGTGTTAAAAACTTGTAGTTCTCCATAAATGTAACTACTTCTTTTATACTAAGCAATGAATCATATAAATAGTTTAACTCAAAAGGATGAAGTCTGCTTAGTTTTATTCTTCTTGTAAGTCTTTCAATATCGTAGATATTTGCTAATTCATTTTCTATTGGTCCATGATAATCAAACAACTCTTTTGAAAGGTTAAATCTTCTAAGTATCTCTTTTGTATCTTTTACAGGATGAGTTAGTCTTTCTTTTAAAAGCCTTTTTCCCATTGCTGTTGAAGTGTTATTCATAAGTTTAATCAAACTTGGATTATGATTTGTTTCTATTATATTTAACTGCTCTAGGGCATTGTTTCCTAGATAAATATATTTTCCAATATCAAGCTTTTGAGGAAGAGATAGTTTTTGAACTATATTTGAATCATGTCCTATAACAAAATCAATCAAAATAGCTAAGGCTTCTGTACTTAAAGGAACTCTTTCCATATCCAAATGTTCAATTGAAGTTAATAAAGATTGGATATTAAAAACATTTTTAAACAACTCATTTTGATAGTTTATCTTTGGTCTAAAAGTTCCTATATGAAAGGTTTTTAATTTCAGTTCTAAATAGTCAATTACTTCTTTTTGATTGATATTTTTATCTGCAAAACTAACAACTACTTCATTTGTTTTATGCATATTCATATAATTAAATACTTCATCTAAAGCATAAAATTTATCTTCACTAGTTCCGTGAACTTCGTTGTAATAACATTTACCAGTTGTTACATCAATTGCACTATATCCCAGTAAATAAATACCCTTTATTTGCTCAACAACCAAAGAAGTAATATTGTTTTCATCTTGATCAATTACAAAATCAAAGTTTGTACCAGGGCTTACTACTGTATCTAAATATCTACTAACTTTAGGAGGAACACCTTTTTGTTTTATTACAACAACTGTATATTTTTGCTCAGCGATTATTCTGGCTAAATGTTTATCAAAAGATATAGCAGGCACTCCAGCCATAATAGGATTTTCAGGAGAGTTTTCTAGAATAGTTTTATTTTTTCTTGTTAATTGAATATTTAATAGTTCAGCAATTTCTTTTGCTTTCCCTATTTTCATTTCATCATTGTTAACTTCATATACTTCAAAAAAAGTTCCTATTTCCATAAGAACTACAGTGTTCTCTCCATATTTTTTTTCAAAAAGTTCTTGTAGTTTAAAATATGTGATAGTTAATAGTGTTTTTTTATCTGCTAAAAGCTCTGCTACTTCTTCTCTCACCTTATCTTCTTACTCCCGTCCAATCTCTTATTTGCTTTCTTTGCTCTTTTGTAAGGTCAGCTTCTTCATGAAGCCAAAGATATGAGTTTAAAGGCATTACAGCATAAACAGTTCGATAAATACCTTTTAGCTTTTTCTTCTTTTCTTCTTCGGTATAATTTTCCCATTCAGAAAAATTCAACCATTTTCTTCCATCATCTACGTGTTCAGTAATAATCCAAGAAAAAGGTGCTATCTTTGAGTACCAAGGCCAGTTAGCTTCATTTGAGTGACAGTCATAACAAGAAGTTTTAAACATAGTCATAATCTCATCAGGTGCTTGAATCTCTAAAGATTTATCAACAGCAAAGTTTTTTTGTTCTGTTTGTATTGCTTGCATTGCAATAAATACTAAAAGAAAAATTAAAAGTGTTCTTTTCATATATCCTTACTCGCACATTAAAGTATATGGTCTTTTAAGCTCTTCAATAAATAAAGATATAGATATGTTTCTTCCATATCTTTTGAACTCTTTTTTATCAAAATAGACCAATATTGTAGGTATAGAAAATACCGTAAAATGGCTTGTAAGTTCTTTATACAAATCAGTCTTAACTTCATACATTACAAATCTTGAAAATTCTTTTTTTATACTTTGTTCAATTTTTGGTTTTAAAACCTTACATACCGAACAATTCTCTCCTGAAAAATATATTAATACAGGTTCCCCTGTATTAATACTATCTTGAAGCTGAACTAGTTTTGTGGCTTGTTTCATCATCTTCTTTTACTTCTTCTTTATCATTTTTATCAATTTTAACTTCATAAGCTTTCTCTTTAAAGATATCTTCTTTTGATAAAGAAATACCTTTCATGTGAGTTAATGGGAAGGCAAAAGCAATACCTTTTCCTGTAGTAGTTATATGTAATGAATGAATAATTGATTTTATAACATCATTAACTAAATACTTAGGTAATAAGAATAGAAGCAAGGCATCATTTGCTTCAAAACTTGTTCTATAGAAATTAGCCATTTCTTCAAGACCGATACCGTCTGCTCTTAATACAGTAACCCCAGAAGCCCCTGCTTTATGTGCAGCAGATATGGCATCAAGTTTTTTATCAACAGGAACTATTATAACAACAGCACTAAATTCTAAGTCTAAAGAGTGTCTTACTGATGAACCATCAATATTAACCGTAGCTAAATTCATATTTTCAGCATCAACTAAAGCATCTTTTAATAGCTCTTCTTTTTCAATCTCAGTATCTGATTTTACACCCATTTTTTCAGTGATAATACCATAAAGCATTACAGTAATCATTGGAAATAAAGAAGCAAATGCAATAAGCCCAAAACCATCAATAAGTGGACTTCTACCCTCAATATTTGTAGCAAGACCAATACCAAGTGCAGCAACTAAAGGAACTGTAACAGTTGAAGTTGTAACTCCACCACTATCATAAGCAATAGGAATAATATACTTTGGTGCAATAAATGTAAGAATAATTACTGTCATATATCCCACAATAATATAGTAGTGAATATGCCCACCATCTACAATTCTAAAGGCACCTAAAGCAATACCAATAGCAACACCAGAAGCAACAAATATTCTTAAAACAAAATCATTAATTTTACCATCTGAAATATCTTTTGCTTTTTTAGCAATAGCCATAAGTGCAGGCTCTGCCATAGTTGTTGAGAAACCAATAGCAAAAGCAAAGGCATAAATCATCATTACAGAATCAGATTTTGTTAATTGATAAGCCATAGTTTCACCAAGAGTGAATAGACCCATTTCAAGCCCAAGAATAAAAGCATCAAGACCTAAAATTACAAGGAAAAAACCTAAAAATACAGTTTTAATATTTTCTATTTTTTTCTTTAATACAGCATATTGAAAGAAAAGAATGATAAATAAGATAGGTGCAACATCTTTTACAACATTAAAAAGTCCCATCAATAAAGACGTAATTGAAATACTAGTATTTGTAGATACAGCAGCTTCAACAGCAACAGCAGCTACATCTTTTGCATCAACTAAGTTGTAAACAGCAATACCATAAATTTGTACAAAAATCATAGGAGTTAAAGATGCAAAGGCAATAAGACCAAAACCATCAACTACAGGATTTCTTCCTTTAATAGTTGTTGCAAGTCCAATACCAAGTGCAGCAACTAAAGGAACTGTTACAGTTGAAGTTGTAACCCCACCTAAGTCATAAGCAAGACCAATAATCTCTTTTGGAGCGAAGAAAGTAACACTAACAACTAATAAATAACCTGCAATAATATAGTAATGTATTGGATGCCCTTTATAAATCCTATATACACCTAAGAAAATAGCAAATCCAACAGATCCTGCAACAACAAGCCTTAACATAGTCGCATCAATACGACCACTAGAAATGGATGCTGCTTTATCTGCTATTACTGCAAGGGCTGGTTCTGCAATAGTAGTACCAAATCCTATCAAAAAAGCGAAAAAGAGTACCCAAAGCATTGTTCCATGCTTTGCAAAATCCCTTGCTAAACCTTCCCCAACTGGGAAGATACCAATTTCAAGTCCCTGTAAAAAAATAGCTAATCCAACACCAACAATAGCTAATCCAATCGCAGTGCTAACCCACCCCTCGGGTACAGCTTGGATAATTGCTAGTTGAAAGAAAAGAATAACTACAACTATAGGAATTAAATCCCTAAATGATTCTCTTAATAGCTTCAAAAAGAAGTTAAATTGCATCATATATTTTATGTCTCCTACTAATCCTAAAGTTATTTTAACTTTAGTTAATATATAGATTTTACATTGTTTTTACTGAATTATTGGATAAAGTTGAGTATATGAGTTAAGTTATTTTTAAATATGTAAGGGATTATTATAAAGTAGAAATTCTACTTTATAATATTAAACTTGGTGTTCGCTATTTTTAGAAAGTCTCTCTTTTTGAGAAAGGTATGAGTTTACACTTCCTAAGTAAGCTTTTGCAGTTGCTAACATAGTATCAATACTTAAACCATGTCCTACAAATGAAGGTGCATTATCATCAAAACTTACTCTTGTAGTAACTTTTGCAAGTGCGTCTTTACCTTCTGTTACAGAAGTTACATTATAACTTTGTAAGCTTCCATTTATTCCTGTTAATCTATCAATAGTTTTAAAGATTGCATCCATTGTACCTTCACCAATATTTGCATCTTGCATAATTGAATCATTATGTTTAATTGATACTGCTGCCATTGGCATACCGTTCGAGCAATCAGAGATTTGTAATCCAACTAATTCATAAGTTTTACCACTATTTAATGACTCATCAGTAATTAACATTCTAATATCATCATCAGTAACATCTTTTTTCTTATCAGCTAAAATTTTAAATCTTTCAAATGCTGCGTTTAATTCTTCATCGCTAACCTTGTCAAAACCTAAGTGATCAATTTTATCTCTAAATGCTGCTCTTCCTGAGTGTTTACCTAAGATTAAAGTCGAGTCTTTAAATACACCAACATCTTCTGGTTTCATAATTTCATAAGTTTCTTGGTGTTTTAATACACCATCTTGGTGAATACCACTTTCGTGAGCAAATGCATTTTTACCAACAATTGCTTTATTTTGTTGTGGCTCAACACCTGTAATAGTAGCAACTAATCTTGAAGTTGGATAAATTTCAGGAGTATTAATACTTGTATATAATTCACCAAAAGCATCTTTTCTAGTTTTAATAGCCATTACTGCTTCTTCTAAAGATGAGTTACCAGCTCTCTCTCCTAAACCATTGATTGTTACTTCAATTTGTCTAGCTCCATTTGAAACTGCTGCTAAAGTATTTGCTGTTGCTAAACCTAAGTCATTATGGTTATGAACAGAAATTCTTGCTCTATCTCCTGCAAATTCAGATAATTCTTTTACCATTGCACCTAATTCATTTGGTAATCTATAACCAACTGTATCAGGTAAGTTAATAGTTGAAGCACCAGCAGCAATAACAGCATCCATAACTTCTTTCATAAATGGAATCTCAGATCTTCCAGCATCTTCTAATGAAAATTCAACATCATCAACAAATGTTCTAGCGTACTCTACTGCATGTACTGCTCTTTTTATAACTTCATCTGGACTCATTTTTAACTTGTATTGCATATGAATTGGACTTGTTGCAATAAAAGTATGAATTCTATGTAATGGAGCTTTTGAAACAGCTAAACCAGATTGTTTAATATCATTTTCAACAGCTCTACTTAAAGAACAAATTGAAGAGTTCTTAACTTGCTCTGCAATTCTAGAAACTGCATCAAAGTCCCCAGGACTAGCAGCAGCAAAACCAGCTTCAATAACATCAACACCTAACTTCTCTAACTGTAAAGCAACTTTTATTTTCTCTTCTGTATTCATAGAACAACCAGGAGATTGCTCACCATCTCTTAATGTAGTATCAAAAACTATAATTTTATTTTTATCCATTGTGTGTACCCTTTAAAATATACAATATTATATCTTTTTTTATTTTATAAAAAAGAAAACTATAACGATTTATTTTATATTTGATTTAAATATGTAAAGTCTAATTTAAGTAATTAGAGAGAGATTTTAAGTAGAAGAAGAGAGTTAACACTTTTTATAAATTGATTGTTGTAAAAATCAAAAATTTTCATTTTCTCTCCTGAATAAATTAATTAGCTTAAGTATAATTAATAAAATTAAATTTGTCAAGACTATTTTGATTTATTTGATAAATATACTTGATTTCTTCCATTCACTTTTGCTTTATATAATGCTTTATCTGATGCTTTATATAATTCTTCTTCATCCTCAATATATTTTGAATTTTGAACTATAAGTCCTGCTGATATTGTTACATATTCGCTTGCAGAATTACATACGTGCTCAATTTTAAGGTTTTCAATATTTTTTACAATTTGTTTTGCATAAGTCATAGAATCTTCTATATCTAAACCTGAAAATATAATGCAAAACTCTTCTCCACCAACTCTAAACACATAATCAGTTGCTCTTGAAGTTGATTCTTTTAAAGCTTTTGCAACTTGCTTTAATATCTCATCACCTTTTGGATGACCATAGGTGTCATTATATTTTTTAAAATGATCAATATCTAAAGATAAAAGACTTAAATTAATATTCTCTCTTTTTATTCTTCTTATTTCTTTTTCTAAAATTTCATTAAAATGTCTTCTATTATAAAGTTTTGTTAAATCATCTTCAATTGATAATAATTGTAATTTTTTATTATCTGTAATATCTTGTCTAATTGCAGTAAAGTTTACTATTTCACCATTATTAAAAGCTGGTGTTATTGTAAGATTAGCCCAATAAACCTCTCCATCTTTTTTTCTATTTTTAATTTCTGAACTAAAAACCTTTCCCGAATGTATTTGATTCCACATATTCTCATAAAATTCATCAGGAGTATCTTCGTGTCTTAAAAGAGAGTGTTTATTGCCTATAAGTTCTGTTTTATCATATCCTACAAACTGTGAAAATGCACTACTTGCATCAATTATAACTCCATGTTTATCAGTAATTGATAATAAAACGTTTTCATCAACAATTTCAAGTAAATTATCCTTCTCAAAAAGTTGATCTCTTAAGTGATTAGTTAAAAAGCAGTCTTGAATATCATATATCAACTGCATTAGGTCAATAGGTTTTATTACAAATTTATTTACTTGAAGTTCAATTGCTTTTAAAAAATAGTCTAAATCAGAGTAAGCTGTAGTTACAATAACTGGCACACTCTTTTTATTAATTTTTTTTAGCATGTCAATACCATTCATCTTTGGCATTTGAATATCAGTAATAATTAAATCTGGATTTATTTTATGAAAAAGTTCATAACCTTCTTCTCCATTTTTTGCAGTATGAAAATTAGGTATGTTTCTATTTAAAAAATATGTTACTTCTTCTCGAATCATATCTTCATCTTCAACATAAAGTACAGTAAGGTTAGAAAGTAGTTCTTTATTTATTTTTTTCATTATTTTTCGTTATACCTAGTTATTTTTTTTATTTTATCATTAATAATATTAAAGTTATATATATTTATACTATTTCAATGCTTAAATGTAAAATATTATCTTTGTGCATAATCCATTCTTATAATTAAAGGCTTTTATTTTACCCATCATATTTTTCTCAATAATAGTTTTTACCATATAAAGCCCTATACCTGTACCCTTACCTTCTTCTTTAGTAGTAAAATAGGGTTCAAATATTTTTTCTAATACCTCTTCTCTTATCCCATTTGCATTATCTGAAAAACTAATTATATATTTATTATTTTTAACTTGTGTTTTTATTATTATTTTTTTATTGTCAATTTCTTTTTCAACTAATGCATCTTTTGAATTGTTTAAAATATTTAATACTGCTTGCTCAAACTCATTTTTATATCCAAGTATTTTAAAACCATCAGCATCAAATTCTTTTTCTATTTGAATTTCATTATTTGAAAAACTAGCCTTTACTAAAGAAATTGCTTCTTCAATTGAGGTTTGTAAATCAAAATCAGTTTTTAATTTATTTGGTTTTACAAAATCCCTAAAATCATCTATAGTTTTTGACATATTACTTGTTAAAAGATTAGCTTTATTAACTGATTTATCTAAATAATCTTTATTTAAATCATCCATTTCATACGCAAACTTTATATTTTGAATAACTAAACTCAATGCATTTAAAGGTTGTCTCCATTGGTGAGCAATATTAGAAATCATTTCGCCCATTGAAGCTAATTTTGATTGATGAATCAATAATTGCTCCTGTTCTCTTTGCTTTTTTATCTCTTCTTTTACTCTACTCTCTAAAGATTTATTTAAATCTTTATATTCATTTAAAACTCTTTCAAGCTTAGATGCCATTTCATTAAATGAATTTTCAAGTTTTCCAATTTCATCGTTTGAAGTAACTTCAATTCGATAAGAAAAATCATTGTTTGAAAACATTTTTGTTCCAAGCAATAAGTTTTCAATTTTCTTACTTATATATGAAGATAAATATAAAGCAACTATTATTACAAGTAAAATCATAATAATAGTAACAAATGTCAATTCGTTTATTAAAGAGTCAATAAACTTAATAATTTCAAATTCATTCTCTTTTACAACTTTTTCCATGCTATTTGTTTGCTTAACTAATATTTCTTCAATACTCTTTTTTGTTTGATTAGCTGCTTCATGGAATTCATTTACATTAGCCCCAATTGTTACAAATCCAAAGCCTCTTTTAGTATCTTTGTATTGTCCTGTATAGTATGGAATTGATGCAGCTGTAGTTAGTTTCCAAACATTACTCCAATAAATTAAAAAAGAGCCATATCCTCCATCTTCTGTCAATTGCATCCAACCTGTACACTGAGGAGCAAAATTTAAATATCTACAATCTAATCCTACATTTCCATCGTATAGTAATTGTTTAATATTAGGTTTATTTTTCAATGACTGCTTATTAAAACTTGGATATTGTCCTAAAAATTCATTAAACTCTTTTTTAGATTCTTGAAGTTCATTTTCCAGATCTTTGCTTAACCATGGTTTCTCATATTCTCCTGTTTGTTTATCAAAACCAACTATAAAATAATCTCTTGGATGGGAAATATTTCTTCCTTTATTATCCCACATAAAAGCATAGTTTCCAACACTTGCATCAGCTATGTCTTGCACTGCTTGATTAGATGTAGGATTTACTGTATCTGTAAACTGCATAATATGCTCATGATCTAAAGCTAAAGACAAATAAGCAACTTTTTTACTGTTTTCATAAATAGGTGTAATAAATCTAACAATACCTTCAAAGCTTTTTCCTAAAGGATTTTCTTTTCCAGCATAGGCATGTTTACTTGGGTCAAAATCTAAATTCTGCTTATTTGCTTTTTCTTTTGTAAAAGTACCTATAACATTACTCTTTACGTATTCTCCAATTACATTTGAAACATAAATTTCACCTTTATTTAATGAATGAATTTCTTTAAAATAGTTTTCAGAGTTTATATAGGTATTATATTTTTTTGAAACATCAAGTAGGTTTTGATTAATTGAAGAGACTTTATATTTTTCAACTCCATTTAAATCAAATAAAGAGATTTCTTTATAAATAGGTATTTGTTTTTTATTTAATTCTTTTAAATTTGTATAATTAAATTCTCTTGTATTATCTTCTAGAATATTTTCTATTTTAGATATTTTTTCTTTACTTTTACTTTTTTTTATCCAAGTATTTGATTTATCATCATAAATATATTCACCATGACTAATTATATATCTATTTTTACTTTCATAAAACTTTTGCAATATATCTTGACTTATAGGTAATTTTGATAAAAAAATTAAATCTTCATCTCTTTGGTATAAAAACTGAGCAATCTTTTGTGATATTTCTAGGGATAACCTTTCTAAAGAGAGTTGAGACTTTTTATCTAAATTCTTAATACTATCATCAATAGACTGATCTGCTGTTTGCATAATAATTTCTTTACTTTGAGAAAAAACATAATCTGTACTATTTTTAAGATATGCATCCAATTTTAATGCACCATTATATGCTATATATGATATTAATAATAAGGGAATTATTTTTATTAAAATAAAGATTACAATTAATTTAATTTTTATACTAAAACTATTCATTTATTTTTAACTCTTGATTTGATGTGCTAATTATTTGCTCTAAGTATAATAAACTTTCATTATCTAATGTATTCTTTTTTAAAATTTCTTTTGCAAGGGAATTGATTTTATTTAGTTTTATTTCATTTAGATTATTAAAGATAAAAACACTTTTATTTATTGTCTCAAAATGTTTATAGCTTACAATAAATTGTTTATTAAAATAGTCTTTGAAACTAGGATTTTTAAAAGATATAACATGTTGTTCTTTAGAACTATTTTTTATATACTCAATCCAATTAACATTTTCATCTTTTAGTTCTTCTATCTCAAAAAGATCTTCACAACTTTTAATTTGACTTTGAAATGATTGAATATCATTACAAGCTAATAAATCTAAAAAATAATCATTTGCATGTTCAATTTTTTCACTATGCATAATAAACATAAATGTCGGATTTGAATTTAAGATAAATTCAATATACTCATCATAATATTCTAAATGTTTTTTTGTTTTTAGATTTAATGACTTTTGAATTACAGCAAACATCTCTTTTATATTTATTGGCTTTAATATATATTTATCTATACCTAACTCAATTGCTCTTAAAATATAGTTTCCTTCACTAAAAGCAGTTGTTAAAGCGATAGGAGTGGATGGACTAATTTTAAGTATTTCTTCACTCATTGTAAGACCATTCATAATAGGCATTTGAACATCAGTTATAACCATATCGGGTTTATGTTCTTTAAATAACTCTAAACCCTCTTTTCCATTTTTTGCAACATAAAATTTATTTATATATTTACGAAAGAAAAAAGAGACTTCATCTGAGGTCATAGAATCATCTTCTACATATAATATACTTATATTATTAAACAGCTTCTTATCAATCTTTTCTATTTTAGTCTTCATATTTCTCTTTTATTTCTAAAAATTCATCCAAGTTACTCATAAATAATTCAATAAGTTCTGGGTCAAAATGCTTTCCTTTTTGCTCATCAAAAAGACTTAAAATATCTTTTAAAGGCCAAGCTTGCTTATAGACTCTTTTACTCCCTAGTGCATCAAAAACATCTGCAATGGCTGTAATTCTACCAAATATATGAATAGCATCACCCTTTAGTCCATTTGGATAACCTGTACCATCCCATTTTTCATGGTGAGTTAATGAAATAATTGCTGCTGCTTGTAAAATCGGTCTAGAGGAACTCTTTAAAATATTATAGCCTAATGAAGAATGTGTTCTCATTATATCCCACTCATTATCATCTAGTTTATCTGGCTTGTTTAAAATACTATCGGGAATTCCAATTTTTCCTATATCATGCATAGGTGATGCTGTATAAATTCTATTTATATCATTTTCACTTAAACCTGATTTTTTAGCTAATAGTTTTGAATATAAAGCTACTCGTTTCACATGATTACCTGTTTCTTTGCTTCTAGTTTCTCCAACCTCTCCAAGTCTATATATTAATTCTCGTTGAGTATCTTCCAACTCTTTATGAAGGTTTTCAATTTTTGTAATATCATGTCTTATCCCCATATACTCATAAATATCACCATCATTATTCTTAAGAGGTATTACATATGTATTGCAATGGAAATTTTTACCATCTTTTCCAATATTTGAAACTTTTCCTTTCCATGTTTTACCCTCGGCTAAAGTATCGAACATTTCATTTATAAAATTCTCATACTCTCTATTGCTAATGTCGGGGCTTTTTAAAATAGTATAATCTTTACCTTCTAAATCACTTTTTTCATATTTACTTACTCTACAAAAAGCATCATTTACTGATTTTATCTTTCTATTTTTATCAATTTTTATAATCATATTGGAATTATCAATTGCTTCTTGGTAAGTTTTTGCAATACTTATTGATTCTTTTAAACTCTTTGTTGTTTTGTAGTTCTCATTTTGAAAGTACTCTTTAGAACGTTCAAGCTCTGTTATATCGTTTCTTAAAGCTATAAATTCTTGAATATTCCCATCTAAATCTAAAATAGGTTTTATAATAGTATCAACTATATAATAATCACCATTTTTCTTTTTATTTTTAATTTTTCCTGTCCAAACTTTTTTATTTAAAATAGTTTTCCATAAGTCAGCAAAAAGTTCATCACTTGTGTCTTCATGCCTAATAATATTATGAGATTTACCTAAAATCTCATCTCTAGAAAACCCAGAAATTTCTTCAAATGGCTTGTTAGCATAAATGATCTTTCCATTAATATCTGCCTTTGAAACTATAGTTTTTTCATCAACAACACTTTTATACTGTTCAAAAGTATTGATTAGTTCTTGATTTTTATTCTTTAGATATAAGTCATTTGCACTATCAACCATACTATTCAATAATTTCATCAAATCAAGGGGTTTTGTAAGATAACTCTTCAGATTTAAATTAATAGCGTCAAGTAAGTAATCACTATCATTAAATGCCGTAATTACAATTATTCTAGCATCTTTATTTATACTTTTTATTTGCTCACTCATTTTAATACCATCAAGTCTTGGCATTTGAATATCTGTGATAATTAAATCAACATTATTTTCTTTATAAAGTTCTAATCCTTCTTGTCCATCACAAGCCACAATTAGCTTTTTAACTCGTCGCTCTAAAAAAAATATTATTTCTTCTCTTATTTTTTCATCATCTTCAACATACAAAACAACAAGTTCTTTTAGATACTCTAACTGTTTTTTTATCTCACTCATTTCTCCCCTTTAAATAAAGGAATACTAATTGTAAAAGTAGCTCCATCATCTTCATTTTTAACTTCTAATTTCCCATCCATATTTTGTTCAACTATTATTTTAGACATATAAAGACCTATTCCTGTCCCTTTGCCCTCTTCTTTAGTAGTAAAGTATGGATTGAATATTTTTTCAATAATATCTTCTGGAACACCGCCAGCATTATCATGAATAATTACTCTTCCAAACTTTTCATCTTGATCTAAAGTTATGCTTACAATACCATCACTTATTTTATTTTCAACAATTGCATCTTTTGCATTGTTTAATACATTAAGAATTGTTTGAGAGAACTCATTATCAAATCCATATACATCAATATCAACAAAATCTTTATGCATTATATTTATTTCATGATGACTAAATGCAGACTCAACTAAAGAGCTTGATTTTAAAACTAAATCTTTTAAATTAAATTGTAGCTTCTCTTTTGTTGGCTTAAAAAAGTTTCTAAAATCATCAATAGTTTTTGACATACTTTTTGTTAAAGTATTAACCTTATCAATTGATCTTTGCATAAATTCATCATCAAGCTCATCCATCTGATAAGAAAACTGAATATTTTGCATTACTAAACCTAAAGCATTTAAAGGCTGTCTCCATTGATGTGCAATATTTCCAATCATCTCACCCATAGCTGCAAGCTTTGATTGTTGTATTAAAATTTGCTCTTGTTCTTTTTGTTTAGAAATCTCCTCTTTTACCCTATCTTCCAAAGTATCATTTAAAGCTCTTAACTCTTTTGTTCTCTCATAAACTCTTAGTTCTAGTTCGTCATGAGATTTTTTTAATTTATATTGTGATAATTCAAGGTTATCAACCATGTTATTAAAACTTTTTGTCAATCTTCCAATTTCATCTGAAGAGTTAATTTCTGCTCTTTTACTTAAATCCCCATTTGAAATATTTTCTGATATAGCCTCTAATTTTACAATTGGTCTACTAACCATCTTTGCAATAAAAAAAGAAGCGAAAAATGCAACTACAACCATGGTAATTGCTAAATAAAAAAACTGTGTATACATAGTATCAAGCTTGCTATAATATTCATCAAGAGATAATTCTAAATCAATCCATCCCCATTTAATACCAGAAAGTATAATGGGATATCTATAAAAATAAGCAGCCTTTTGTGCATACTTAGAATAAGTAATTTTTGATTCTTCTTCAAAGTTATAGTCTTTATTTATTGTAGTTTCAACACTCCATTTGGACTTAGTTATAACTAAGCTATTTCCATTTTTTCTAGTGATTGAAAAAGAGTGTAGATTCTTAGAAGTTTGAATATAATTATAAGAGAATTCTAATAACTTAATTTCATCATCAATTATCATATAATCGGTGTTAACATATGTAATAGATGAGGCAATGCTTTTAGCTTGTGATTTAAGGTTATCTAAAATTGATTGTTTTTGAAGTTCTACTGCTTTGTATGAAAATACTGCTAAAACAGTAAATATAGAAATAAAAATAAGTAAAAATACTTTTGTTATAATACTATTCATTCATATCTCTTTTTTAAAATATCATACTCTTTATAATAATTTTCAAGTTCTATCAAAGACTCTTCTTTTACTTTAAAAATTGACTCAAACTTTAAAAGATCAATAACCTGACTACTTCCTTTTAAATCTCTTAAATTAGCACTTAATTCAAAAAAAGCATCAATTGATCTTTTGTCTGCATATTTTGAGAAAAAACCAATAAAAGGAAGATGATTTTCTTTTGTTTCATCAATTATTTTAATTTTATTTTTAATTGATGGATTTAATTCCACCATTGTATCCCAAGTTTTTTTAGTAACAACAGCTAAATCTCTTTTTTTAAAAAATACATTTAAAAGTGCAGTTGATTCTTTTAGAACAGGATGAATTTCAGAAAATATATTTTTATAAGAAGTTCTAAAAGTCTGTAAAGATTTTTTATCTATCCATATATTTCCAACTGTGTCATTTGAAGTGATACTTATGGATTTTCCTTTAATATCATTGAAATTATTGATTTTACTATTTTTTGAACTAATCAAATAGTATTTTATATATCTATCTTTACTCATAGCAATAGACCAAAAGTCTATTGCATCCTTATCAATTTTTTCTCTATTTATAAAATAGTAAGGCAGATTTAAAACTATCATATCAACTCTATGATCAACAAAGTCTTTGTATAATGTGTTATTACTATCATAAAACTTTAAAGATAAATCACCACCATACGATGATGCTATATCTTCAAGCCAAACTTTCATAGCAACCCTTGCATCTTTAAATCTATTTAATATAGTTCCAGTTTGTAAGAAACCAAACGTTGAACTAAATTCATATTTTTTTTCATTTGCATTTAAATTTATATTTAACAATAAAATAGTTAAAAATATTTTGAAAATTAATTTCATAGTTTTTCCAGCTTAATAAATTATATTATTTGTTACATTATAGCAGATATTATAGTAAATAAAAAGTAAGCATTTGCTTACTTTTTATAAAAAAAGAATTTAGTTATTTATTTTCATCTTTATTTTCAGATGTTTCAGTTTTTGTATCTTTTGTAGTTTCATTTTCTTTTGAATCTTCATCATTCTTAGTTTCAGCTTCATCAGATTCTTTATTGTCTTTGATTGGTGCTGAGTGTAAATCTTCTTCTTCAAAAACCACACCACCATTTTCTTTAATAATTTCTCTTACTCTCTCACCTGAAATAACTTCTATTTCAAGTAATTCAGCAGTCATTTGCTCAATTGCTTCTTTATGATTTCTTAATGACTCAAGAACTGCATCATATCTTTCATTCAATAAGTTTTTCACATGCTCATCAAGACTTTTTGCCATATCATCAGAGAAGTCTTTTTGAGTTTGTCCACCTAAGAACTGATTTTGTCTTTTTTCTAAAACCATAAGTCCAGCAACATCACTCATACCATAAACAGATGCCATAGATTTAATAATATCAGTAGCTCTTTCAAGGTCATTACCTGCACCAGTTGAAATTTCATTGATAAATACTTCTTCAGCAGCTCTACCACCTAATAGTGTATCTACTTCTGCAATTAATTCATGTTTTTGCATTAAGTATTTATTCTCTTCTGGAGTATTTAAAGTATAACCTAAAGCTGCTAAACCTCTTGGCACAATAGAAACTTTATTTACTTTCTTAGCACCTTTTGTAATCTCAGCAATTAAAGCATGACCAGATTCATGATAAGCTACAATTTCTCTTTCTTTTGGAGAAATTCTTCTTGATTTCTTTTCTAAACCAGCAATTTGTCTTTCAACTGCTTCTTTAAAATCACTTGGGTCAACTTGTTCTTTTTTAGCACGACCTGCTAAAAGTGCAGCTTCATTGATAATATTTGCTAAGTCTGCACCTGCAAGTCCTGCAGTCATTTTTGCAACTTCTTTTAAATCTACATTTTTACCAAGTTTTACTTCTTTGATATGTACTTTAAGAATTTCAATTCTACCTTCATAATCAGGCTTATCTACAAGTACTTGTCTATCAAATCTTCCTGGTCTTAATAATGCTGGATCTAAAACTTCTGGTCTATTTGTAGCAGCTAATACAATAACAGGTGCTGCTTCTGTTGAGAAACCATCCATTTCAGCTAATAACTGGTTTAATGTTTGCTCTCTCTCATCATTTCCACCCATAGGTCCACCACTAGCTCTACTTTTACCAATTGCGTCAATCTCATCAATAAAGATAATTGCAGGAGCTGATTTTTTAGCTTGTTCAAATAAATCTCTCACTCTTGAAGCACCAACACCTACAAACATTTCGATAAATGCAGAACCAGAAACAGATAAGAACTCAACATCAGCTTCACCAGCAACAGCTTTTGCAAGTAATGTTTTACCAGTACCTGGAGGTCCTACTAATAAAACACCTTTTGGAATCTGAGCTCCAAGTTTTACATATCTTTCAGGATCAGATAAGAAATCAACAACTTCTTGAACTTCTTCTTTTGCTTCTTTATTTCCAGCCATATCTTCAAATTTTACTTTTGGTTTTTCTGAATTAATCATCTTTTTAGATGAACCAATTCCAAGAAGGCCACCACCTCCTCCTCCACCCATTGATTTTTGCATTCTTTTTGCAATAAACATCCAAATAGCAAAGAAAATAAAAATAGGTAAAACCCATCCAAATAAAATATCAGCTAAGACATTCTCTTCATTTACTCCACCATATGCAATTCCATTTTTTTCTAAACTAGGAATTAAAGTATCATCAGGAATAACTCTTCTTGCTGTATAAGTAATAACTTGATTACCATTTTTTGAAACTGCTTTTACTTGTGTATTACCAATTCCAACATATTCAATTTTACCAGTTGTAATTAATTGCTTTAAATCAGAGTATGGAACAGTTTTGTTTTGAGACTGTCCAAATGCTGCAACTTGTGAATTTGAAGAACCACTCATTTGATCTTCAGGGAATATTGCTTTGAAAGCAAAAATTGTAACTATTGAAAAAATTACAAATACTAATAATGGATTATTATTAAAAAAGTTGTTGTTATCTCCACCATTATTGTTATTTTGAGGTTTATTATTCATAAACTATGACTCCTTATTTTTGTATACTATTGTAACCCATTCATTTTTATGGATTAATTCAATTTCTTCTAAATCTTTAAATCTATTTTGAACTCTAGCAAGGTGCTTATCTAAAATACCTGAAATAATTAAAATACCTTTTTCATTTAAACATTTTTTTAAGTCACCTGCAATCATACTTAAAACATCTGCAACAATATTTGCTATTACTACATCATATTTTGACTTTGCATTATTTGCAGAACCAATCCATGAGGATTTAAAACTAACATTATTTAGTTCAAAGTTTGATTTTGTATCTTTAATACATACTTCATCAGTATCACAAATATCAACTATACAATCTTTTTTAGCAGCAGCAACAGCTAAAATACCACTTCCTGTTCCCACATCTAAGATAGTTTGTTTACTTTGTACATACTTATCAATAGCTTCGATACAAGAAGATGTAGTTTCATGGTGACCTGATCCAAACGATAAAGCAGGGTCAATTATAATATCTATTTTGTCATCTTTTTTCTCTTCCCATGAAGGTCTTACAAAATAGTTACCAATTTCAACTGATTTAACTGATTCTTGATACTGTTTAATCCAATCAATATTTTCTTTTTCTAAACATATAGTTTCACATTTGATTTCTAAAGCTTGTGCAAACTTTAAAATCCCCTCTTCAACATCACTTAAATCTTCTTCACTTCTAGCTATTAAAGTGCCATCAAGCTCTTCAATAGCATCATTAGTTAAAGAACTAAGTAAGTCTAAAAAAAGTTCATAATTTTTTTCTGGTTTTATTGTTAATTCATAATAATTATCAGACAAATATATCCTTTGTACTTTATACGATTTAGATTATCTTGCGTATAAATAGGATATTTTATCTAAATAATTTTTTGAATATAATTAAGAGTACTAAAAGAAGTTCTCTATCATATCTCTCATTACATTTTTATCTGAAACTCGATTAATGATATCTCTGAATTCATGGGCTCCATTGTAACCTTTTGAATAAGAGTGTAAAAGTTTTCTAAACATTAAAGCTCCATGCTCTCCATGGAATTCTAACACTGAATCAAAGTGTTCTAATATAATTTCTTTTTTCTTTTCTTCTGATATATCTTCAATACCATGTTTTAACTGATAGAAAATCCAAGGTTTTCCAATAGCACCTCGACCTATCATTACGCCATTGGCCTTAGTATATTCTAAAACCTCTTTTGCTTTATCATAGTCTTTTATATCACCATTAGCAATAACAGGAATAGAAACAGCTTCTACCATTGCTTTAATTGCATCGTAATCAACAGGTGCTTTATATTTGCCTGCTCTTGTTCTACCATGAACCGCTAAATAATCAACGCCACAAGCTTCTACTGCTTTTGCAATATCAACTGGGATTTTATCATTTACACCAATTCTTACTTTTGCAGTTGTATACTCTTTCTTAGAATATCTTTTAACTGTCGAAAGTATCTCTTCTAGTTTTTTTAAATCCCCTAGAAGATTTGAACCAGAACCATGATTAAAAACTTTTGGAGCTGGACAACCACAGTTTAAATCAATACCATCAATACCATCAATATCATTAAGTATTTCAACCGCATCTCTTACAAGTTCAGGTTTATTACCTGCTATTTGGACAATATAAGGATCTTCACTTGGTGATTTTTCAATCATTCTTAATGTTTTCTCAGACTTATATACTAAAGCGTTTGAAGAGATCATTTCAGAAATTGTAATATCAGCACCAAACTTCTTAACTACTGACCTAAAAGGTAAATCTGTATATCCTGCTAGTGGCGCTAATACCACTAGAGGTTTGTTAAAATCAATTTTTTTCATTATTTATAAGAAATAGACTCTAAATCGTAGTGCTTACCAGCGTCTTTTAACTCTAATAAGGCTTTAAATGCAGTGAATTCATCATCAGCAGTTGGTGCGATAATGTCTCTAATTTTATCAATCATTTCATACTCAAATAAAACATGTAAGTACGCAGGTGTTGCTTCATCTAGTTCTGATGAAAGCTTTTCAAATAATGCAATAATTTGATCTGGCTGTAAAATAGACTCATAGTTCTTAGCTAAAGACATATAATCTTCATTAGTGTAATCTAAATCTTTTACAATTTTTAAAATCTCTTCACTTGTAAATCCAAACTCATTATTAGCAGCATCTTTTTCAAAAAGCCTTCTTGCTAAATGCTTATCTAACTTGATGTTTTTATAGATTTTTTTAATAGTAGTCATACTTTTATCTTCAAGTACTTTTTCAAAAGCAGCTTTTACTACATTTTCTGAATAATTTTCACTTTTCTTAACAACATCTACAGCAAAATCAGCTTGTTCATTTACCTTGTTTATTAAGTTTCTATTTGTAATAGATGAAACTTCACTAAATTTAAGATTTTTATCTACAATATGTTTACCAGCATTTATATCTTGAATAGCTGCTACTACATTATTTAATTCTTCATCTTTAGATGAGAAAGTTTTATCTTTTACACTTAATTGGAATTGATTAAGAATATTAGATAGGTTTTTGAAACCTTTTGTTTTAAATCTTTTATTAAAATTTGTTTCTAATAAATTAGACTTAATCATATTTATCATTGTTTCATGATCTTTATCTATAGCTCTTTGCTTAAAAATATTCAGTAAACCATAAAATACTATATGTCCTATTGTTGCAATAAATAATAGTATTAATGGTACTATTATCCAAACAGCAACTGGTAAAGCAAGTGAAATATCAAGTACAGTTACTTTATAATTTCCTAACTCTAAACTAAATACATAACCGTATATTGCTATGATAAATATTACAGAAAAAACAACATATTTCTTAAAACCCATCTTTAATCCTTTTTACTATTTTTCTACTTCGTAAATCTCTCTACAAGGTGTACAAAACTTCGCGAATGGTTTTGCTCTTAATCTCCCAATGGCAATTGATTCATCACACATTTCACAAACACCATAAGTTCCCTTTTGAATTCTCTTTATTGCATCTTCAATCTCTTCAAGTTCTTTAACTTGCTGGTTCGCTATTATACCTTCTTTAAAACTATCACTAGAAACTTCTGCATAATCAAACTCATCATTACACTCAGAATTTTTTAAAGAGTTGATACTTTCTCTACTCTCGTTAATATTATTTATAATTAACTCTTTTCTTTCAAGTAAAGTTTGCTTTAATTCTTCAATCTGTTTTGCGTTTGCCACTTTTTATACCCTTATTTTTAAATTTTGAAATTATACAAAAATTCATATAACATATAAATTATTTGTGGTATGGATGATTATGATTTATGCTCAATGCTCTAAAAATTTGTTCCCCTAAAACAACATTTGCGACTTTATGTGCCATTGTCAAATCACTTAGGGATATTATACTATCACATTTCTTTAGAAACTCTCTTTGGAAGCCATATGCACCACCAATAAAGAAATTTATTTCATTTTTACCCTCTAAAAGTTTAGCAAAAGAAAATGAGTCTACTTTTTTGCCTAATACATCTAAAGCAATATTATGACCTTTTAGTAATGGTTCATAAACATCACTATAAGCTTGTTGGGCTTCTTTTTCACCAATATTTTGAGCCTTTGCAATAGTCTTATTAAAGATATAATGTAATTCAACCTTTGCATACTTTGAAGACATTTTATTAAATTCACTTACTAATTTATCAAATTCATCTTTTGAAGGTTTAGCAATAGTATATATATTTATTTTTTGCAAATCATACCTTTATGTTGAATAAATAGCAGAACCAACTACATTAAATCTAATATTTTCTATTTTATCTTCAACTTTAACACCACCAATAGCACAAACAGGGTGTTTTGAGATTTTTGCTAAATAGGAAATCTTATCTCCTAAAAGAGTTGATACATCTTTTGTACTTGTACTTCTATATGCCCCTAAACCTATCATATCAAGGTCTAAGTCATTTGCTTCTAGGATCTCTATCTCATTATGTGTAGATAAACCTAAAAGTTTTTTTCCTATTTTTTTTCTAATTAGTTTTGTTGCAATTTTTTTATCATTATGGATTTTATCAAAATCCTCTTGACCTAAATGTAAACCATCTGCAAACTCTATTAGATCTATCTTATCATTAATAATAATTGGAATATTAAGATTTTCTTTCAGATAGAAAAGATTCTCTTTTTGAATAGAGTTAGAAGATATTTTATCTCTGTATTGAACTACTTTAACGTCTAGTTTTTTGCAAATTTTTACAAATTTTTCAAGATTTAAAGATTTTTTTTGAAGTGTTTCGAAATCACACAAAATATATAGAAGGTTCGAGGCTTTAAGTTCAAAACCTAAAGCCTCTTCAAAGTTACTCATCATTAGTTAGCAATTTTCTCTTTTTTAAACATACTTAGTAAATCAGTTAATGTTTTTTTCATTTCACTTCTATTTACTACCATATCAATTGAACCTTTTTCTAGTAAAAATTCAGCTCTTTGGAAACCTTCAGGTAAATCAGCACCAATTGTTTGCTTAATAACTCTTTGCCCTGCAAAACCAATTAAAGCACCAGGCTCTGCCATAATGATATCACCTAAGAATGCAAATGATGCAGAAACACCACCCATTGTAGGGTCTGTTAAGATTGATATATAAGGAAGCTTAGCATGATCTAATCTTTTTAATGCAGCTGATGTTTTAGCCATTTGCATTAAAGCAAAAGTTGATTCTTGCATTCTAGCACCACCTGATGCTGAAACAATAATTAAACCTTGATGCTTTTCAATTGCTCTATCAACTGCTCTTACAATTTTTTCACCCTCAACAGAACCTAATGAACCACCCATAAATGAAAAATCAAATACAACAACTTGTACTGGGATTTCATTTATAGTAGCTTCACCACTTACAACAGAAGAAGTTCTTCCAGTTTTCTTTTCAGCTTGTTCTACTCTTTTTTTATAAGAAGTTTTATCTACAAACTTTAAAGGATCATTTGGTTTTAAATCTGCGTCATACTCAACAAAACTATCTTTATCAGTTAGTATTTCAATTCTTCTTTTTGCTCCAACTCTCATATGAAAGTTACATTTGGGACAAATGTTATCTTGATTTTCTACCTCTTTAAAAAACATTAAAGAATTACACTCAGGACACTTAACCCAGTGACTTGGTGCATCTTTTTTAGTAGGTTGCTCTTTTGAACTACTATCAAAAGAAATTTTGCTAAATAAATTCTTTAAATCCATATTAACCCTTTGTTTGTAAATTATAAGTTTTTAAATTTGTCTAATTCGTCTAGTTTTTCCCAAGGATAGTCACTTTGACCAACTTGACCTCTTGATGCTACATCAGCATAAAGGAAAGTTTGTGCACTTGGTTTATCTAAATCAAATTTTTCTGTTATCCATCTTGGTGTTAAAGAGAAGTTCTCCATTACAAAAGAAGATAACTTATCATCATCATATTTTGTATATGTTCCATATGTATCAACAGACACAGAAGTTGGTTTAGCAACTCCAATTGCATATGAAATTTGAACTAAAGCTTTAGTTGCTAGACCTGCTGCTACAATATGTTTTGATAACCATCTAGCTGCATATAATCCACTTCTATCAACTTTAGTATAATCTTTAGAACTTTGAGCTCCTCCACCAATTGGTGCATATCCACCAAATGAATCAACAATAAGTTTTCTTCCTGTTAATCCACTATCATGTAATGATGAATGGCTTACATATCTTCCTGTTGGGTTGATATGAATAATTGTTTTTTCTTTGTCATACATAGATGTCGGGAGTCCAGTATCATCAATTAAACCTTGAATCAACTCTCTAACTTCCTCTATTGGCATATCTTCAACAGAAGGTGCACTTACAACTATAGTATGAATTTTTTGAGGTTTACAATTCTCAAAATTCTCTTTTGTTCCATAATCAACAGTAACTTGAGTTTTAATATCAACTCCAAGCTTGTGATTATGTTTTAAAGCATAATTATACACTTTATCACATAACATTCTTGCATATGTGATAGCTGCTGGCATATAATCAGCTGTTTCAGTAGAGGCGAAACCAAACATGATTCCTTGGTCACCTGCACCTATTTCACCTGTTTCTTGATCAACTCCTTGACCAATATCTGGTGATTGTTGGTTTAATAAAACCTGAACTCTCACATCATCAGGGTGTAAACACTGCTCATTTGTAAATGATGATTTTCCATCATAACCAATTTTTGCTAGTGCTTCTAGTACAATCTTTTCATAATCTTCATTAGTTAATTGACAATTAGATTTTACTTCTCCACCAATAACGATATCTTTCCCTGCTACAAATACTTCCGATGCAACTCTACTGTTTGAATCTTCAATAATTAGCTTATCAACGATTGAATCGGCAATAATATCTGCACATTTATCTGGGTGTCCAGGGCTTACAACTTCACTTGTAAATAAATACTGTGTCTTGTTTTCCATTTTTGTTTTCCATCCTTTTGTTTTCCAAAGACCAAAGTCTCATTGTTTTCCATTCTTTTGTTTTCCATTTTTGTTTTCCAACTGCGTTTAAAGTTAAAAAATTTATAAAAATAAAAATAAAAGTTTGAATTTTCTTAATTACAAAAATTGTAAAAAAGTGATAAATTTTATCTAAAATATTCTTTTATACGTGTAAAGTAGAATTTTTTATTCTACTGTCACACTTTTTGCAAGATTTCTTGGCATATCTACATCATTTCCTAATCTAATAGATATTTCCATAGAAAGAAGTTGTAAAGCAACTAGCATTTCAAAAAACTCTAACATATAATGATCTGTTTTTTCAGTTTTTATAAAATCGTCTGCTAATTCAAAATCAAGAGGAGATACTGCACAAATAGTACTATCTCTTGCACTTAACTCTTCAACATTTGACTTAATCTTGTCATATAGTAAGTTTTGAGGCATAAGTGCTATTGTAAATAGTTCAGGATCAGCTAAAGCAATAGGTCCATGTTTCATCTCACCTGCTGGGTAACCCTCTGCATGTAAATATGAAATCTCTTTTAATTTTAATGCCCCTTCTAAAGCTAATGGGAAGAATACGTCTCTTCCAATAAAGAAGAAACCATGCCCATGTAAATATCTTTTTGATAATCTTTTTGTTTTTTCATGAATTTTGTCATTTACAATAAGTGACTTTGGAACTTCTCTTAAAGCATGAAGTTCATTTTGTAAAACTTCATTATCTATTACATTTTTTTCTTTTGCAAAATATAAGGCTAACATCCATAAAACAACTGTTTGTGTTGAAAAAGCTTTTGTTGAAGCAACACCTTTTTCAATTCCTGCTCTTGTAAGTATCTTATAATCAGTAACTCTTGTCATAGATGAATTATCTACATTACATACTACTAGTGATTTTAATCCTGCATTTTTTGCCATTTTTAAAGCTTCTAAAGTATCTGCTGTCTCACCACTTTGTGAAATTACTATAAATAAAGTATCATCTGTTAATAAAGGTTCTTTATATCTAAACTCACTTGCAATTTCTACATTACATTTAACTTTTGAAAGTCTTTCAAATAGATATGCCGCTGTAAGTCCTGCATGATATGATGTACCACAAGCACAAATTTTAATCTCTTTAATTCCTTCAATTATTGAAGCATCTATCTCATCAAAGAAAGTTTCATTATCTTTTATACGACCTAGCATACAATCACTTACTACATCACTTTGCTCGTAAATCTCTTTTTCCATAAAGAATCTAAAACCATCTTTTTGAGCATATTGTTTAGAAGAAGGTAAAGTAGACCAAGAGTAATCATCACAAAAGAATTCTATTCCATTTTCAGCACTTGCAACCCCACCTATTCCATCTTCTAAATATACTACATCATTTGCTAAACCAATTAAAGGTGCATCAGAAGAAGCAAATAAAACTTCGTTTTCCTCATTTCCTTTTGCTACTATTAAAGGGCTTCCATGTTTAAAGAAGTATACTTTTTTTGGTGCTGCCTTTGAGATTAAAAGAATTGAAAAAGCACCTTCTAATCTTTCAATAGTATTATGAAAGGCTTTTGTTGTGTCATTTAATTCGTTTTGATAGTTTTCAAAAAGGTGTACAATAACTTCTGTATCTGTTTGAGATACAAACTTATGTCCTTTTGCAATTAGTTCTTCTTTTAATTCTTTGTAGTTTTCAATAATTCCATTATGAACTACATAAGAGTATTCACCTAAATGTGGGTGTGCGTTTAATTCTGTTGGCTTACCATGCGTTGCCCATCTCGTATGACCTATTCCAATTTCATAAGCATTAGTATTTGAATCCACTTTTTCTCTTAAGTTATTCAATTTTCCTAAAGCTTTATAAACATCAATTTTTTCTTGATTTAATAGAGCAATTCCAGCTGAATCATAACCTCTATACTCTAATTCTTTTAAACCATCAAGTAAAATCTCTTTTGTATTTTGTTTACCAATATAACCAACAATTCCGCACATGTAATACCTTTTTAAGTGAAAATATATCGTGTTATTATATTTAAGTCTAACTAAAAAAATGCTTTGATAACTGCATAACTTATTATATCATTTAGAATTTCGTAATTTTTTTTTGCTACAATCTGATTATGAAACAATTTATAGATACAAGCAATGACTATTTTACTTTCTCTTCATGTGAAACTTGTGAAGCAAACTGTTGTGATGGAAGGAAAGGAACTGTATTTTCTCAAATTATATTATCTGATTTTGAAGAAATATATGAGAACTATCCTATTCTTTTTATTTTTGGTGAATTAGGTTATCTAAAACCTGTAATTATTCTTACAAATGGCAAAGACTTTTGTCCACATTTAAAAGACTTTAGGTGTGGCATTTATGAAAAAAGGTCTTCAATATGTAGAACATACCCTTTAAGTGCAAACATTGATAATAAGATTTATATAGATTCTCTTTGTCCTGCTGTTAATAAAAATAACAAGGACTCTTTAATAGTAGAGAATTCAAATGTTAATAAAGATTTTTTTGTTCCTATTTTAGATAATTATCAAGACAAATATATAGATACTTTCCATGAGTTTGATAAGTTTAATAAAAAAGAGGATTTAGAACACTGTATTACAATAAAAGGAATTCTATTTTATAAATATAATAAAGAAAGTACTAATAAATATATGAAGATGCATCAAGAATCTTTGATACATCTTGAAAAGCCTTATTTTAAAGATTTAGATTTTTAATCAAATCTTCATGTATATGATTATTTGAAGCTACGATATATTTATCTTCAAATAGCGTATATTCATTTCCATCTATATTACTTACTTTTCCACCTGCTTCTTGTAAAATAATAAGCCCTGCACTTACATCCCAAGCCTTTAAATTCATTTCATAATATCCTTCATAAGTTCCCTTTGCTACATAACATAAATCAATAGCAGCAGAACCTAGTCTTCTTATATCTTGACACTTCGGTAATATATCTTTTATTTTTTTAATAACATCATTTAAATCATCTTCACAAGTACCACTTGTATATGGGAAACCTGTAGATAAAAGAGCTTTTTGGAAGTCATTTTCTTTTGAAACTTCTAATTTTTCACCATTTAAATACGCTCCTTGTCCAACTTGTGCTGTATACAGTTCATCTAAAATTGGATTATATACAACACCAATAAAAGGTTTTTTATTTTTATAAACACCTAACGAGATACAAGTATGAGGTACTTGATTTACAAAATTTGTTGTTCCATCAATAGGATCAATTATAATTGAGTCATTAAATTCAATATTACTATTGTCTGATTCTTCTGCAATAATATTAAACTCTTTAAACTCTTGTGAAAGTCTTTCTTTTAAAAAATTTTCAACTGCAACATCATACTTTGTAACTAAATCTTTTTTACCTTTAAAGTTTACATCTTTATTTTTATAATAACCCTCTTTTAAAATCAAAGATGCTTCTTTTACTATTTCTACTATTTTATTTATCATTATTACTCTTTTTTTATTTTTTTTATTCTATCTAATCTTCATTAAGTTTCAATAATATACTTTAATCTAAAAATGATACAATTAAAATTGGCTTTTTTTAATTTGCTACTATTTTTCATAATTTTTTTGTATAATAGAATTATGAAGATAAAAAATAAATTATTGTTATGTAGAAAAAGTTTTATAAAAGCTTTAAAATAAGCCAACAAATAGATAATAATAAGTAAATTATAATAAAATAAGAAGAAAATAAGATGAATAGCATAAGTTTAAATGAAGATGAAAAAGATTGTTTACAAGAGTTAATGAATATTGCTTATGGTTCTGCTAGTAGTGCTATTGCTGATATTATTGATGCATTTGCAACTTTAGCAATTCCAAATATTAATATTATAAATGTAAGTGAATTAAAACCTTACTTGGATAAACAACTAAAAAATCAAGAACATTTTGTATCATCACAACTAATAAATGGCGATTTTCAAGGTGAAAACCTTTTTATTATTGATAGACCCTCCGCACTTAATCTTTCAGAAGAGTTTGATTTAATAAATGATGAAAACCTTAGTGATGAAGAAATATGTGATATTATCTTAGAAATTACAAATATTCTATCTTCTACAACTATTAGTTCTCTTATAAAAGAGATGAATTCATATGCTTCATTTTCACCTCCAAGTATTACTTTAATTAATAGTGCTTCACAATTAGAAGATAATTTAATAGAGCAATATCAGCAAGTTATCATAATTTCTACTGAATTAAACTTTTCAGAACAAAATATATATGGTCACTTGTTGATGCTTGCTACAGATGAGTCTATTTTGCATATAAAAAGAACAATCAATAAAATATTAGATGAGTATTAATTATGTTTGAAAATCAATTTAATCTAATCTGCGAAACTATAAATAGTGGTATTTTGATTTTAGATAAAGACTTAAATGTTAAGTTTTGGAATAGATGGATGGAAGTGCAAACTAAAATCAAAGAAGAAGATATAAAAGATAAGAACCTTTTGGACTTTTATGAAAATATAAACTCTAAAATTCTTTCAAGAAAAATCAAAACAACTCTTAGATTAAACTCTTCAACATTTTATAATAGTGAACAAATAAACTATTTATTTGATATAAAACTAAATAAAATTGCAGATTCAGTTTTTTATAATATGCAACAAAGTATTACTATTTCACCTTTTGATTTAGAAAAAGAGCTTGTTGTAGTTTATGTATATGATACAACACTACTTCGAGAGACAAACTACAAACTTAAAAAATCAAAAAAAGAACTTGAAGAAAAAAATGATGAATTCCAAAGAATGATAAATGCTTTAACAGAAGGGTTAATCATTTCTGATGAGTATGGAAACTGTGAGATTATAAATAAATATGGGAAAGAGCTTTTACGATTAAAAAAAAATACAAGGATAAAAGAGAAAAAACTTTTAGATTTTGTGTGTGAAAAAAGTAAAGATTTAGTTAAAAGAAACTTAGAATCAGGTGATATTAGAACATATGAAGTTTATATAAAAAGGGATGATGACACTTACTTCCCTGCTATTGTAAGTGGGCAAGTAATTCAACTTGATAACAAAAAGAAAAGAATATCTACAATAATAGATATTAGCAATTTAAAAGAAAAAGATAGACTTATTACAAGACAGGCAAAACTAGCTGATATGGGGCAAATGATAGCAAATATAGCCCACCAATGGAGACAACCGCTAAGCTTAATTTCAACAACAGCAAGTGGTCTTAAACTTTATGAAGAACTAGGAAAACTTGAATCACAGACATTAAACGATTCCCTTGATCAAATAATGTTAACAACAGCACATCTTTCACAAACTATTGATGATTTTAAAAACTTTATAAAAGATGACAAAGAAAAAACTGTTTTTGACTTAAATGAAATAATTCAAAAAGATTTAACTCTTCTTGAAGGTATTATAAAAACCTCTCATATTAAAATCGTAATAAATAGAAAAAATGAAGATATTATTATGAAGGGCTACCCAAATGAACTTACACAAGCAATTGTAAATATCATTACAAATGCAAAAGATGTTCTAGAAGATAGAAATATTGAAGAAAGATATATTTTCATAGAATTAGAAAAAATAAATAGCTATGGATATCTTAGAATTTATGATAATGCAAATGGTATAAATGATGATATTATTGATAAAATCTTTGAACCCTACTTCACGACAAAACACAAATCCCAAGGTACAGGATTAGGTCTTTTTATGACACATAGAATAATAAAAGATAGTATGGATGGAGAAGTTGTAGTAAAAAATTTAAAATTTACACACAAAGGAAAAGAGTATAAAGGGGCTTGCTTTACTATCGAGCTTCCTTTACATAAACTCTAAACATAAAAAAAGGGAACAGATTCTAAAAATCTATTCCCTTTTAAATTTATAAATAAATACACTTATTCATACAATCTACTTGATAGCAAATTTAATATTTTATTAGTGTTTAACAATACTAAAAATGTGAAACCTTCGTCATTTACACCTCCATACTGTTCGTATACAAGTATTATAACATCATTTAGTATTAAAAAAAGCTTAAATTAATCTAGAAATTAAACTAAAGATAATCCTATTAAACCAATCACCACTATACATATACCTATTATTCCTATTGAAGAAGGTATTAAAATAGATAAAAACAGTATCTCAAATAACAATGTAAACAAAACTTCCCCAGATTGAGTAGAATCAACAAGTGCAATCTTTGAAGAACTATTTGCTTTTGCCCTTGCATATAGAAACAATGAAGTTGCCATAATACCAGAAAAAATAGCCACTAAGAACATAGATGTAAACTGATTTTTAGAAGGAATACCCACATCAAAAAATATAGATAAAACAAGCCAAAAAGGTAAACTACCTAAAGATAGTAAAAAAACTTTTGAAAAAGTGTTTTTTAATATACTTTCTCTTTGAGTAGATAATTTCTCGTTATTATTTTGTAGTTCCCAAACTAACTGATTACCAATTGGATATGCAAAACTTGCGATAAGAATCAAAAATATACTAAAAATTTGACTTGTAATATTATCAATAGTGATATAGGTAAGGTTAATCAAACAAATACCAATAAAAACAAGCCCAACAAAAATCCATGTTGATTTTGATATTTTTTTACCAAAAAAGAATAAAATAAAAAGAGTAGAGATAATTGTAAACTGCCAAGTAGTAGCAACCACCCAAGCAGGTGAACTCTCAGCAACATAACAAATCAATGCATAAAATATACCAAATCCAATTGAACCTGCAATACTCCAAAACAGTAAGTGATTAAAAAACTCTGAAAATAAAGCTTTTAGATACGCATAGCCTTTAAATATATAAAAACCCATACATAGAAGCAATAACATATAAATATACCTAAGAGTTGCTGACCAAAACCAGTGACCTCCATCTTGGGCAATAAACTTATTAAAAATAAATGTTGAACTAAAAAACAATGCTGCTAATAGGCCATAAAGTAGAATCTTTAATGTAGTATTATTCACATAAATACCTTTTTTTCAAAATATATCTTTTTATGAGTTTTTTCTATAGTAAAATATTGATATATAGTTAATTCACAATATTTTACTATGCCAAAAATAGTTTATATAGTATAATTATAAAGGAAAGTAAAAGTATGAAGAATATAGAACAGCAATTATCATTTATCAATAATAAGTTTAAAAACATAACATTAGATAAGCATTTCCATGAAGAGTACTCTTTTAGTTTGATATATAAAGGTGAGCACTTATATGAAAATGAAAAAAATAGATTTAATTTAGGTTTAGGAACGCTTCAGGTTGTAAATCCTTATGAATTACACTCAACTAAAAATAGTAGTTGGTCATACTTAAATGTGATGATTAATAGTGAACTTATAAATGAAATAGCAAAAAACTTAACTCAAGACAGTTCTATAAAAAACATTTTATTTAATCCTATAATTAATGATAAAGAAGCAATAAAACTTTTTAATTTTATCTTCAATCTAATAAGCAGTAAAAACTATAATGATATTGATATAGAGACTTATATAATTCAATTTATTGAATACATTTTAAAGTATCATACAAATAAAAAACTCCTTTCCTTTACAAATATAACTTGTACAAAAGAAACAATCAATAAAGCAATAGAATTTATGAATGAATATGATAAGAAAGTAGAAATCTCATTGTCAGATATAGCTTTGGAGGTTGGAATCACAAAATATCACTTGATTAAAGAGTTTAAAAAACATATTGGTATTACACCAAATCAATACTTACAAATAAAAAAAGTAAATTTATCAAAAGATTTAATCAAAAAAAATATTCCATTATCTCATGTAGCTTTTGAGTCAGGATTTACAGACCAATCATATATGATAAAGGTATTTAAACGATATTATGGATATACACCTTCAAAATTAAATAGTTTGTAGAAATATGATTATTTAAAATTAAGTATAAATAAGAGGAGTGAGTTTCTCGAAAGAGTCGAGAAACTCTGGTTTGTCCTTCGGACTTCGTGGCTACGCTACGCTGTGAGCACTTCGTCTGCGAAAGCTAAAAAAGTGAAACTATTCACTTTTTCTTAACGCTTTTTTTTCGGACATGATGGCTTCATTTCATTCCGACCATCAAGTCTGCGTAAAGGACGAAAGAGACGCAGGTCTCTTTCTCAGACCTTTACTTACATTCCCATTCCAGGCATACCGCCCATTCCACCCATATCAGGCATTGCAGGAGCAGCTGGAGCATCAACTTTGATATCAGTAACCGTTGCTTCAGTTGTTAATAATAAAGATGCAACAGATACAGCATTTTGCATTGCTACTCTTTCAACTTTTGCAGGATCTACGATACCAGCTTCGAACATATCTACATACTCACCAGTTGCAGCGTTGAATCCAAAGTTTTCATTTTGTGATTTTGAAACTTCATTTGCAACAACACCAGCATCAAAACCAGCATTTAATGCAATTTGTTTCATAGGTGCTTTAATAGCTCTTAAAACAATGTCAGCACCAATTTGCTCATCACCATCTAACTCTAAGTTAACTTTAGCAGCAGCTCTAATTAATGCAGCTCCTCCACCAATTACAATACCTTCTTCAACAGCAGCTCTAGTTGCAGATAATGCATCATCAACTCTGTCTTTTTTCTCTTTCATTTCAGTTTCAGAAGCAGCACCTACTTTAATAACAGCAACACCACCAGAAAGTTTTGCTAATCTTTCTTGTAATTTTTCTCTATCATATTCAGAAGTTGTAGCTTCCATTTCTGCTTTAATTTGGTTAGTTCTTAATTGTACTGCATCTGCAGAACCTGTACCATCAACGATAGTAGTGTTATCTTTGTCAATTACAACTCTAGCAGCAGTACCTAAACAAGAGAACTCAGCAGTTTCAAGTTTCATACCCATTTCTTCAGAAATTACAGTACCATTTGTTAATACAGCAATATCTTCTAACATTGCTTTTCTTCTATCACCAAAACCTGGTGCTTTAACAGCAGCAATATTTAAAGAACCTCTTAATCTATTTACAACTAATGTAGATAAAGCTTCACCTTCAACATCTTCAGAGATAATTAATAAAGGTCTTCCAGCTTGATTAACTGATTCTAAAATAGGTAACATCTCTTTTAAGTTAGAGATTTTTTTGTCGTATAATAAAATGAATGGGTTTTCCATTTCAGTAGTCATTTTTTCAGTGTTAGTTACAAAATATGGAGATAAGAAACCTCTATCAAATTGCATACCTTCAACTACATCTAACTCATCAGAAATACCTTTTGCTTCTTCAACAGTAATAACACCATCTTTTCCAACTTTATCCATAGCTTCGGCAATCATAGAACCAATAGCAGTATCAGAGTTTGCAGAAATAGTAGCAACTTGCTCGATTTCAGTTTTATTAGCAACTTCTTTAGATGCAGCTTTTAAGTTTGCTAAGATTGCTTCTGTTGCTTTATCCATACCTCTTTTTAAGATAATTGGATTTGCACCAGCAGTTACATTTCTAAGACCTTCTTTAAATACAGAGTGAGCTAAAACTGTAGCAGTAGTTGTACCATCACCAGCTTCATCAGCAGTTTTAGAAGCAACTTCTTTTACAAGTTGAGCACCCATATTTTCTAATGTATCTTCAAGTTCAATTTCTCTTGCAACTGATACACCATCTTTTGTGATATTTGGAGCACCAAAAGATTTTTGTAATAATACGTTTCTTCCTCTTGGTCCCATTGTAACTTTAACAGCATCTGCTAATTTTTCAACACCTGTATATAACTTATTTCTTGCATTATCACTAAATGAAATCTCTTTTGCCATCTTACATAACTCCTATAATATTTTCAATATCTAATACTAAATAATCTTCACCATCTAAAGTGAATTCAGTTCCTCTGAACTGTTCAAATACAATAGTATCACCCTCTTTTAATTCAGTTACTTCTGAACCAATTGCTTTAACTATTGCCGTGTTTGGTTTTTCTTTTGCTGAGTCTACAAGAATAATTCCGCTTGCAGTTTTTTCTTCAACTTCTGTTCTTTGTACTAAAACTCTTTTACCTAGTGGTTTAAAATTCATAGTATTTCCTTTTATTAAGTTTTATTATAATTATTATTTGTACTTTTAGCACTCTAATTTTTTAAGTGCTAAAATTTTATAAAATTTTTGATTAATTGTCAAGTACTTTGAGTTAAAATGACTAAGAGTTTGAAAAAACTCTTATTTATGTCTATTTATATACTTTAATAGTAGCTCTTCAAGAGAGTTTTTTAGGTTAGTATCTAAAGTTTGCATTATATTCTCACACTTCAATGCTAAATCATCTGCTGCTTTTATAGCACCATCAAGTCCAAGTAGATTTACAAATGAGTTTTTAGCTTCATCATTTTGTGTAGTCTTTCCTGCTTCTTCTTCTGAAAGTGTTTCATCGATAATATCATCTTGAATTTGGAAAAGTAAACCTAAGTCAATCCCAAAGTTATAAAGTTTCTCTTGAGTTTCTAAATCATACTCACTTATTATTGCACCCATTTTTAAAGATGCTGCAATCAACTTAGCAGTTTTATGAATATGTAAAAACTCTAATTGAGCAAGTTCTAGCTTTTGGTTTTCAAATTGACAATCAATTGCTTGCCCAATAATCATACCATTTATACCACCATCACAACTAAGTGTTTTAATTAATTCAATTTTTATATCATTATGAAGTGGTGCATTTGATATTTGTTTAAAAGCTTCTGTGTTTAAAGCATCTCCAACTAAAATAGCTGTAACTTCATTATACTTTTTATGTAGTGTTTGAAAACCTCTTCTTAAATCAGCATCATCCATAGATGGTAAATCATCATGAACAAGAGAATAAGTATGAAGCATTTCAAGTCCAAGAGCTACTGGCATACTATTATCAATAAGAAGTGATTTATTTGATTTTACAACAGAAAGTAAAAGCATAGGTCTAAACCTTTTACCACCTGCTTGAAGCATATCCCCTAAAGCTTTTTCAAAATGGGGATGGAATGTATTTGATGAGGGAAGATTACTTTGCAAGTAATCTTCAAATTTTTCTAAAAGTTCTTTCATATTTACTTTTGTCCAAATGGATTACCCATACCACCCATCATATTCATAGCCATCATTTTTTTATTTTCATCTGACTGTTTAATTACATCATTCATTGCTGAAATCAGTAAAATTTGCAGTGAGTCTTTATCTTCAAGTAGAGAATCATCAATTTGTAAATCAATAACTTCTGAATTACCATTAATAGAAATCTCTACCATACCACCACCTGATTTAGAAGTGAATATTTTGTTTGAATTCTCTTCTTTTGCATTATCAGCCATATCTTGAACTTGTTTCATCATAGAGTTTAAATCTAGATTTTTTAAATCAATTCCATCAAACATGGTCAGATCCTACTAATTCATTTGTAATCATATCAATATTATTTTTCTCATCCACGATTACAACTGTTGGTTTATAAGTTTCTAGCTCAGACTCATCATATGAAGCATAAGCAATAACTATAATTTTATCACCAATTTCTACTTTTCTAGCAGCAGCACCATTTAAACACATATCTTTGCTTCCAGCCTTACCTTTAATTACATAAGTTTGAAATCTTTCACCATTATTGATATTTACAATATCAACTTTTTGACCAACTCTTAAATGAGAAGCTTGCATAAGCTCTTCATCAATTGTTATCGATCCAACATAGTTTAAATTAGCATCTGTAACAGTTGCTCTATGAATTTTACTATATAGCATATCAAATGTCATATATTTAATTCCTCTTTTTTAACTTCCTAAATTAACTGGTTTACCCCAGTACTGTTGCGGTATTAAGTACTCTTCAACAGGGCTTCCACCTATTATATGTTCTTCAACTATTCTATCTATTTTTTCCTTAGATAGCTGACAGTACATATGATGTCCTGGCTCTACTAACATAACAGGTCCCATTTGACATCTTCCTAAACATGATGTTCTTACAACCTGTACAGGCCCCATCAATCCTTTTTGCATCAAACTTTGAGTAGTATGATTAAATAAATCTCTTGTATTTTCATTTACACATGATGGCTTTGGCATCCCTGGAGGAGATGCTTGCTCACACTTAAATATATAAAATGTCGGTTGTGGAATTGATGGCATAGACATTATTTTTCCTTTTTTGTTTCGCATTCTACAATAAATCAGCGAATTTTAACACTTTTTTTTTAAATTTTACTAAAAATTTAATTTTAATTTTTTTTTAAACCAAACATAATATACTAATTTCCTACAAAATAAAATTATAAGGGTAGAATATGAAAAGAATTTTATTTATTCTTTGCTCAATGGTGTTACTTTTAGAAGCAGCTAATCCAATTGCCGTTTTTAAAACAACTGGTGGTTCTTTTGAAATTGAATTAAGACCAGACTTAGCTCCTAAAGCTGTTGAAAACTTTGTGACTCACGCAAAAAATGGTTACTACGATGGTTTGATTTTTCATAGAGTTATTAAAAACTTTATGATTCAAGGTGGAGATCCAACAGGTACAGGAAGAGGTGGAGAGTCTATTTGGGGAAAGCCTTTTGAAGATGAATTCTCACCAAAAGCTTTATTTGACAAACCTGGAATTCTAGCAATGGCAAATTCAGGTAGAAATACTAATGGAAGTCAATTCTTTGTTACGACAGTACCTACTTATTGGCTAAATGGAAGACATACTATATTTGGTTATGTAGTAAAAGGTTTTGATATTGTAAAAAAAATTGAAAATGTACCAACACAAAGAGGAAATAAACCTCTAGTTGATCAAAAAATAGAATCAATTACTATTAAATAGAAGCTTTTAGCTTCTATTTAAAAACTCTACTCATAAACTCTTTATCTCCATGGGCAACTATTTGTTTTTCTAAACTCTCAATTCTTGAGATTTCGCTTTTTGCTTTTTCTTTCCAATATTCTAGTTTTTGAACTAAAACATCATCAGTTTCGATAGCTTCGTATTTTTCAGTTATTTCATTTAAACTATCTTCTAAATCATCTATTTCTAACTGATGATTTAATTTCATTTGATGTATTTGTTTTTCATATTTTGAACTTAACTCATCAACTTTTTCATTTAACTTTTTAACTCTATACTCTAACTGAGCATTTTCATTTGTAAGTTTTAATATATTTGAATGCTCACTTGCTTTCTTTTTATAACTTGCAAGCTCAGTTTTTAGATGTTTATTTTGAAGACTGTATTTTTCTAATGAGTAAATATATTTATCTATATCCCTTTGAGCTTTTTCAAAATCATTTTTTATAACGGCAAGTTCTTTTTTTAGATTATTTATTATCATATTTTGCTCAATTGAACCTTCTTTACTTCTAATAAAAATCTCACTTTTATCTTTCATCAAAGACAATTGTATATTTCTTTTTTTATTTACTTCATCAGTAATATCTCTTTGAATAGAAATAGCACCTATTATTTCACCCATATCGTTTAACATTGGAATAATATAACAATCAGTAGTAAAAGTTTTATGCTCTTTTGTAAGGTTTTTTAAAACTCCATGCCAAGAGTTATTATTTAAAACTTGGCTATACATTTTTGTATATATTTCATCATTCATATCTGGATGCTTTATAACTTTAAAATCTTGTCCTAAAAGTTCTGTTTCATTAAATCCAGTAGTCTGACAAAAAAGTTCATTTACATAAGAGATTTTCATATGCTCATCACACTTAACGACAATACTACTAGCATCAATTACTCTTTTGTATTCTTCAAGTTCTTTATTTTGTTTTCTAAGTAAGCTATCTTGATATAAGACATTTGCTAATTCGTTCATTTCATTTAACAAATATCTTACATCTACAGGTTTTATTATATATTCATATACTTTTAATTTTATAGCTTTTGCTAGTAAGTCATTATCAGAGTGTGCTGTTGTTATAAAAACAGGTATTTTCTTAGAATCTTTTCTAATCTTTTTTAACATATCTATACCATTTAAGTGTGGCATATTTATATCTGTTAGAATTACATCAATTTCATCTTTATTTTCATGATAAACATCAAAACCTTCTTGTCCATCTTTAGCTACAAATACCTTATCAAAGAAATCAGATAATAACTCATGTAGTTCGTTTCTTACAACATCGTCATCTTCTACATAAAGTAATCTTAATTTCTTTAAAAGTTTTTTGTCCATTTATTTTATTATTTGATATCCATATTTGAAATCACTTTTATAAAGTTCATAAAATCAAATGGTTTTTGTAAGTAGTCTTTTGCATTTATTCCTAAGTTTTCAGCCTCTGTTATGTATTCAGACTCTGAATGTGCTGACATTATAACTATAGGAATATCAAAACTTTTATCTTTCTTTAAGGTTTTTATTAATTCTAAACCATCCATTTGAGGCATACTTATATCTGTTGCTATGATATTAATATTAGGGTTATTATGAAAAATTTCTAAGGCTTCAACACCATTTGTAGCACTATAATATTCAACATCTAAACTATCTAAAGCATCTGTTATTATTTCCATTAAATCAGCTTCGTCTTCAACAAAAAGAATTTTTAATTCTCTTAATCTCTCGATCATATCCGTCATATTAGTCTTTTAACTCTTCTTTCGCAACCACTTTTTCAATATCCATAATTACAAGCATTTCGTTATTATCTAATCTTACATAACCTTTTAAATATTTAGCAGGAATTGCAGACCCCATCTCAGAAACAGGTGCTAGAGTACTTGTATCTAGTCTTTGTACATCATCAACTAAGTCAACAACAATACCAATCATTCTACTATCTTCTGTTATTACAGCAATTACTGAAGTGTTTTCATCATAAACTGGATTTTCATTTGTATTAAACTTAATTCTTACATCTAAAATAGGTACAACTTCACCTCTTAAATTAATAAGACCTTTTACCCAACTAGAAGTGTTTGGTAAAATAGTGATATTTTCTGGGTAAGTTAAAATTTCTCTGATTTTAGGTAATTCAATTGCATATTTCATTGCACCAAGTTCGAAAGTCATAAACTCACTTGTGTTCGCATAATCAATAACTTCTACATTTTCTTTTTCATTAGTTTCCATAAGGTTTCCTTTTAAAAGCTATATTACTAGTTAATTATAAATTATATGTATTGCAATAAATACAAAGATTACATGTTATACTAGAAGTTATGCTTATTTTATCTATTCTAAACTTAAAAATTTATTGCTTTTGTATTTCATCAATTGTACAACTTGCAATATATGTCGGTGTTTGAAGAGATATTTTATCAGATTTTTGTAAATCTTCTAGTGAAATCACTTTATTATTTTTAGTAATTTGAACAAATCCCTTCTTATCTTTTCTTTTTGGATCATTTTGTTCATAACTATTTTTAAGCATTATAACTTGATTTTGCATTTGAGAGTGTCTTTGCTCAATCTTATTTGAAAAACTAGTTTTTAAGAAATTCAATTCATTATTTGCAACCACAATTTTTTGAGAAATATCTGCTTGAAAAGATGATTTTAAAAGCTTAATTTGTGACTCGATAAAGTTAAACTTTGAATCAAGTGAGTTTTGTTCAAACAATCTTTTTAAATTTGTAAGATTTTGCTGTTTTATTTCTACAACTCTTTTTGTTTTTGATATGTATTCATTTGCTAAACTATCTAAATATATTCTATGTTCATTTATATCAGGAAGTGCTATTTCTATAGCATTTGAAGGAGTTGCAGCTCTCACATCAGCTACAAAGTCAGAAATCAAATAATCAACTTCATGACCTACTGCTGAAATAATAGGAGTTCTAGCTTCATAAATGGCATTTGCTACAATCTCTTCATTAAAAGACCATAAATCTTCTATACTTCCACCACCACGACCAACAATCATAATATCGCAGTTTAAACTATCTGCATATTTTATACTTTGTGAAATATCATAAGCAGAACCCTCACCTTGAACTAGTGCTGGAACTAAAATAAACTCAACCAAAGGCCATCTATGATGAGCTACTTTTTTCATATCTTCAATTGCAGCCCCTGTAGCTGATGTAACAAGTGCAATTTTTTTTGGATATTTAGGAAGTTGTTTTTTTATTTCAGGATTAAAATAACCTTTTTGTTCTAGCTTGTTTTTCAGTTGCTCAAAGGCAAGTGCAAGTGCTCCTTGACCTGATGGCTCAATCTTACTACATAAAAGTTGGTAATTTCCTCGTGGAGCATAAACAGTAATATTTCCTGTGATTACTACTTTTTGTCCAACTTCAAGTTGGAACTTAAGATATTTTGCATTTCCTCTAAACATTACACATGAAATGGTAGAGCCATTATCTTTTACAGAAAAATAAATATGTCCTGAGTTATGATAAGTTAAGTTTGAGATTTCACCTTCCACATAAACTTTTATAAAAGTTGTTTCAAGAAGTGATTTTATCTGAGCATTTAATGAGCTTACACTAATAGGCTTATTCAATTATAATCCTTACTACAAGAAAACTACAGTTTTCTTGCAATAATTAAAGTAGAAATATTCATCGAAAAAGACTTCACATGAACAGGTTCTAATCCAGCTTGTTTTAACTCTTTACATAAATTATCTTTTGTTAAAAACTCATCAATTGAGTTTGGTAAATAAGTATATGCTTCTTTATTTCTTGAAATTAATCCACCTAAAGTAGGTAAAATTTTATTCATATAAAAATCAGTTAAATAATCAAGAGGATTTGTTTTTTCATTTTTTGTAAACTCAGAGATTACAACAAGTCCACCTTTTTTTAGGGCTCTTGCAAACTCATCAAAAGCTTCTTGTCTTTCAACTACATTTCTAATTCCATAAGAAATTGAAATAATATCAGTACTTTCATCTTCAAGTGGCATATCAGTAGCAAATGCTTCAATAAACTCTACATCTGGAAGTTTTTTCTTTCCAACATCCATCATACCAACACTTGGGTCAATCCCAATGATATTTTTTAAAGTAATACTATTCTCTTTTGCAATTTGCTTCCAAAACATTATCATATCACCTGTACCACAAGCAACATCAACAACTTTTTCTATTTCTTTTTGATTATAAAGTTCAAATGTTTTATTACAAGCTTTGTTTCTCCAAGACTTATCAATTCCCATTGATAAAACTCTATTTGCCACATCATAAGTTCCCGCAATGTCATTAAACATTGTTACAATTTTTTCTTGTTTACCCATAATTTATAAAATCCTATTCATATTTTTAAAAAATAAATTTGCCAACTAAAAGACCTAGAATAAATCCAATGTTTATAGCTAAAGCAAGATATAAAAATGATATTTTTTTATCTGCTTTTGGTACCATAGTTAATACATCTTCTTGCTTTTTTAATGTTTCATTAAAATATAAGTTTGATTCTTCAAAAGCCTTAGATGATTTTTCTAAATTCTTAGTTGCCTTCCTTAAAGAAAGTTCTGAAAACTCCATTCGTTCAACAAGCTCTTTTGCTTGTTTAAAACTCATATCACTCATTTCTTAATATCAATCCACTGATCTAAATCACAAAAGATTCTGTTTAATACATTAATTACATAATCTTTAGCTTCTGTTTGAATTCTTCTGAAGAAAAGGTATTTTCTAGCACTTTCAATATCGCCCATCTCTTTTGCTTGTATAGCTTTTGCTCCAAAGTCTGTGTTATTATAAGCCATTTCCCAAACTGTTGAACCTAAGTATCTACTCATAGTAATTACTTTATCATTTTGTACAGGGAAATACTTTGGATCTTTTACAAAATCACAAATAACAGAATTTGAATCTAAATACTTATGACCAAAAAAGTTTATATATTGCTCTTGATAATAATCCTCATCCATTGAAATAGCTCTATTTAAAGCAAAAATCAAGTTTTCTTCAGGATTTTTTTCAATCTTTTTGATTTTTTTCATAGTTGCAATTGCATTTTTCCCATCAAGCTCACCATCACCTAAAGGAATAATCCATTTTACATTTCCAAAAGAACCAACTTTTTTAATCTCATCAAGAACAAGTGTTGAAGTTTTATTTCCACCAACATCTACAATAACCTCATGGTTATCATCCATTAAGATCAACTCATCTAAATCAGTTATTCTATTTGTTCCAAGCATTCTTTTATTTACAATTTCAGTTCTTGTAAAAGACCTACTATCATTGTTTTCATCATCAACTTCAATGTATGTTACTTTTTTCCCATGTTTTTTATATAAATATGGAGCAATAACTTGCATAGCAACTGTAGACTTACCTACACCACCTTTTGTTTGTGGAATTATAATCATCAATTAACCCTTTGGATTGCGTTTCATAAACTCGACAATTTTGCCATGAAACCGTGCATAAAGTTTGTTTAAACTAATCTCATAGCCATAAAGTTTGGCTATTTTATCGTAATTTTCATTAATTCCGTATACTATCCATGTCTGTATATCGCAATATGAGTCAAACTCATATCCAAATCTTTTTAATAATCTATTAGTATATGAATCTATTACCATGTACTCTTGATGACATGAATAACATAAAATCGCATCTGCAGTTTCTTGCCCAATACCTTTTTGAGATAGAAGCCAATCTCTTGTTACATTTTCTTTAAAATTTTCAAAAGAGCTAAACTCTTCTAAAATATTTTTTGCTAGTTTTATAAGTCTTACTGATTTTTGGTTTTTAAAACCACTTGGAGTAATTGCTTCAATAAGTAAAGGTAAATCGGCTTGACTTAAAGCTTCTAAAGACAATAAATCAAGCTTTTTTAAATTTCCTAAGGACTTTTCTACATTTACCCATTTAGTATTTTGAGTAAGTATTGCGCCAATTAATATTTCAAAGTCATTATTATTTGGCCACCAATACTCTAAATGTTCCTCTATTAAATCTTGCTTCTTTAAAAAAAGCAATAAATCATAGGAGTTGTCAATACTAGTCAATCATTGCCTTAGTAATAATATGTTCATTTTGATTACAAAGTTTTTTGATTTTAAAAGCGTCTTTTGCTTTACCCTCTTCAATATCAATAACCATCATTTGTAAAATTGATTTACAATTATTTGGAACTTCAAAATGTCCACCAATTCCAGTACAAGCCTTTTGAATGGGAACATGTGCATCCATACCAATTACATTGTCTCTACATCCAGTAAGTCCAATATCTGTAATATATGCAGTATTTTCCATAATCTGTAAGTCATCAGTTCCAACATGAGTGTGAGTTCCAGCTATTGCACTTACTTGGTTTTTAAACATCATAAGCATAACTCTTTTTTCACTAGTAGCTTCCCCATGAAAATCAATAAAAATATTTTTAATTCCATCTTCATGAAGTTGTACTACTAATTTCTTTGCCCAGTTAAATGGATTCTCAACAGTTGGCATTGCAAACTGTCCCATTAAGTTTACAACAGCTAATTTTTCAGTTTCTTCTTCATCTTTTTTAACTTCAAAAATCCTAAGACCTGAACCTGTAACTCCTTCAGGGTAGTTATCTGGTCTTAAGACAGCTTGTGTTTCAAGTAGAACCATCATATCTTTTTTCTTATCAAAAGTATGGTTTCCACCAGTTATTACATCAATTCCAGATTTAAGTAGCTCGTCACAGTTTTTGATAGTTAAACCAAAACCATGACTTGCATTTTCTGCATTTGCAATTACAAAATCAATATTATACTCTTCTCTTATCTTTGCTAAGTTCTCTTTTATTATCTTTCTTCCAGGTCTACCTACTATATCACCTATAAATGCTAATCTCAAATTTTTCCTTGTAGATTTTAAATTGGCAAATTGTATCAAGTAAAAGTTTTAGTTTAGCTTTTTATCGTTTATTGTAATTACACCCTTATTTATTTTCACATCAAATAAAATATCATTTTCTTGCTCTTTTGCATAAACACTTAAAAGCATTCCAAAAGTAGGATTAACTAGTTTTACAAAGTTTGTAAAATCATCTTTTGGTAAAACTAAAACTATATTTCCATCAACATTTGACAAAAACTCTTTTTTATTTAAAGTTTTAAAAGAAAGAGTGTTTTTATTTAGAAATAAGTCTACATTTAAGTCTATATTTTTAAAGGATACATTTGTCTGTTTTAAATCTTTTACATCAAGGTTTGCTTTTAGTCCTGCTCCATTATTTAAAACCTCATCAATATTTAGTGCTAAATTATCAATTGCAGAAGCTAATTTTAATTTCTTTTCATTTTCACTTAAACTATTATCTAAAGTAATTAATTCTATATTTATATACGCAGTATTTAAAGCTTTTAATTTATCATATAAAATATCATTAAGTTTTACATTAAATAGTATTGATTCAATTGATAAATTATCTTTTCTTGATGAAAATTCAATACTGTTAGTTTTTAAATCTACTTTAGTTTGATATAAACCACTTCTTACTTCACCTTTTGATTTTAATTCAACTCCATTTACACCTAAGTTTATATCATTAACAGAAAATAAAAAATTTTCCAATTTTAAATTTGAGCTATTAATATATTCATTTAGATAAGTAAAGTCATATACTAAAGAGTTTAAATCAAGGATCGATTCTTTATTTGAAGTAAGTGTTTTTATTAAAAATTTGTCAAGATTAATTTTAGCTTTTAATAAATCTTTTTGAGAATAATTATTTATAAAAAAAGATAAGATTTTTAAATCATTATTTGATGTTTGACCTCTACTATTTTTAGAAACTATGTTTTCATCTATATCTTGTAAAGTAAGTTTTTTAAGAGATGCATCATTACTTAATACAAGATCAAAAGCTAAGGCTTTTTTTTCTAAAAAAGATAAAATCTCTTGGTTTTTATCTTTGTTTTCATTTAGCTTTTTCATGATTTTATCTGAGAACTTATAAAGATATATATTTACATTTATGTCGCTATTGTAGTTAATATTTGAGTTATTAATACTTCCTTTAAAAACAATACCTCTTAAAAACTCATCAAATGCTTTACTATCTTTTTTTATTAAAGAATCTATTAATCCTTCATATGTTGGGTACTTCTCAATAAAAGAGGCTTTTAAAAACTTTTTAAACTTAACTTCATCTTTTATTGTTAATTCAAATTCTCTTTGTGTTTTGATATAACCTTTTGAGTTTAAAACTTCAATCTTTACACCCTTTTTTTCTAGTACAATTGTCTGTTTTTGTACTTGCTCATCAATTATACTTTTCACACCAAATGGTGCTAATGCTAATAATATAAATACAACTATCAATAATGCAATTTTTTTCATCTTCTTATCCTATTTCTTTTTCTAATTTTATTTCAAAAACTGCACCATTATTTTTGTTGAATGCTACAATTTCACCTTTTTGTTGTTCAATAATCTTTTTTGCTATATTTAAACCAACACCCATTCCACTATGTTCTTTTGAAGATATAAAAGGTTGGAAGATATTATCAATAATATCTTTGTTAATACCACCTGCATTATCAATAAACCTAACTATAATATGACTTTCATCTTCAAAAAGATTTATTTTTAATAATCTATTCTCATAAGATTCGATTTTTACTAATTCATCTAAAGCATTATTTAAAATAATAATCCAAACTTGCTCTAGCCTTTGCTTCTGAGCAAAGCTTTTGTAAACATATCTATTTTTATCTATTTTATCTAAATTAAATTCTTCTTCGTTTATTAAAATAGGACATACTTGTTTTGATCTATTATATGCCATTGTTAGAGCTGTAATTAAAGTTGAGTAAATATTTACACTCTCTTTTTTTTCATTAGAACTTTGAGATATTTCCCTCATTGATTCAACAATATTAGCAATTCTATTAATACCATCATTAATTTTCACACTATCTTCAAGCATTCTTTCTCTTATCTCACTAGGAGGTAAGTCTTCAATATCATAGCCCATCATTTCAAAATTACCTTTTATGTAAGTTAAAGGTGTGTTTATCTCATGAGTAATACCAGCAGCTAAAGCTCCAATTGAACTTAATTTGGCATTTTTTATTTGTTCTTGCTGATGTATTTTATCTTTTTGTCTACTTTTTTCAACCTCATCTTTAATCTTTTGCTCTAGGTTTTGATTTAATTCTTGAAGTTTTCTTTTATCTTCTAAAGAGTTTAAAACTAAAACAAAATGCTTTCTATCAGATAAAACACTTAATGATATTTCAAGATGAACTTCTTCCCCATTTTTATCTATAAATATTTTTTCTATATTTTTAATAGAGCCTAGATGTAAAGCCTCATCAAATAATTTTTCAAAAAACTCTACTGAGTCTTTTTCTATTAGATCAAAAAAACTCATTGAAAACAGCTCATCAAAATTATATAAAAGTAAATCACTAAAGGGTTTGTTTACCTTTTGAAAACTACCTTCTATATTTATCAAAGCAATTCCACTATTTACATTTTCAAATATTGTATTATATTGATTTACTTGTATATTTAAATCATCATACAATTTCTGTATTGTCTTTTTATTTGTAATATTATTTCTAATTACCGTAAAACCTATAAGTGTATTTTGAATATCATAATTTGGTTCTATAAAAGATTCTGACCAAAAAAAGCTAGCATCTTTTTTCATACACTTTAGCTCAAAGTTGTAAGAGTTTCCTTTTTTTATATACTCCCAAATCTCATCATAAGTCTCATTACTCATATCAGGATGAATAAGTATTTTGTGTGGATGTCCTATTAACTCGCCTTTTGAAAAACCAGACACATCACAAAAGGCAGTACTTACATCTGTAATAGTCCCATTGGTATCAAGTCTTATGGACATAATATGCTTATCTATTGTTTTTAAACTATCATTTAATTCTATATAGCTTTTTTGAACGCTTATATTCAAATCTTTATTTTTTTCAATAACATTTTTATTAAGTTTAAATATTGGCTCTGTTAAAACTAATGTTAAAACTATAGCTAGTAAAAGACCAACTATTACTATTGAGTTAAAATAATCTTCAAAAGCATCTAAACTATTTTCTGTGAAATGTTCATTTGTTTTTACTATTACTATGATGTATTTATCACTTGAGATATATATTCTTTTGGAAATAAATTCATCATAAATAAAATCTTCTTTATTTAGAATATGTTCCCTATGATTAGCATAAATATCTTTTAAATTGTAACTTGGGATAAAATATTTAGACCAATTATATTTGCTATTTTCATGTAGGAAAAAATTTCCTTTTTCATCTAAAACATAGGTATAGAAGATTGAATTTCTTTGTATTTTTTCAAACACTTTTTTGATATCAATATCTAAAATTATAAAAAAGCCTTTCACTTTTACTATATAACTTTGTAAAGATACTAAAGGAAATGCTATTTCATTGTCTTTTTTTAATAAATAAATACTTGATTGATATATCTCATTTTTATTAGAAGATAAGATTTCTTTAAACAATTCACTTCTTTTTATATTATTTAAATTTGTTTTTTCTTTTATATTCTCGTATTTATCAAAATATATTTTCAAATTCTCATTTGCATTAAAATCAACAATTCTAAAGCTATGTAATTCAGGCTTTATAGCTTTTAAATTTAAAACAAGTTCTTTTAAAAACTTATCACTAGCATCTTCTAAGTAAGTTTTTAAAGCACTACTTTTTTTAATATCTATTAATATTCTATTTGTTGTATTTTTATATTCATCAAACATTTCTTGTGTATCTTGTAAACTTGAAAAAATAGTACTTATATTTTTATCTTCAATATCTTTTTTATAAAATTTTTCAAAACTAAATAAAGAAAAAGTAAGTAAAAAAGCTGCAAATAAAATAAAAGTAAAAAACAGTTTTATATAAAAATTTATCTTCATAATTTACCTTATCATCTTTCTTCTATCTTTTGATACAAGTTTTATATATAAAGATAAACCTTCATTATTTTGCTCAAACCAAACTTTTGCCCCTGCTTTTTCAATTAGAAGTTTTGTAATATAAATAAGCATATCTTCTTCTTTGATATTTTGACTATTTTCTTCTTCAAATATGTTTTTTATAGCTCTGTTTTTTTTCTCTAAATTATCACAATATTTAATTAATATTTCATCTTTATCCTTAATAACTGAAATATCAATAGTAGGATTTTTGATTTTTTCACTTGCTATTTCTTTCAAAGAGTTTTTTATTATATTTACAATAATATGTTTAAACTCATTATGAACTCCATAACATAAAATATTTTCTTTAGAGTTTAGAGAAACTGTCGCATTTAAAGTATTTATATCATTTTTTACTGATGAAACTGCTTCTTTTATAACTTCGTTAATATCATATTTATCATTATCACTTGTTTTTATAAAATATGATTTAAACTCATTTAAACTTAAAGATAAAGACTTTAATTCTTGCTCAATATTTTCACTTAAAGTAAAAATCTCATCTTTTTTTATTCTTGAAGCACTTACCTTTGCTTTTAAGCTTGATAAGTTTATTGAAATATTTGAAATTGGTGTTTTCCATTGATGGGCTACTGCATCTAAAACCTTACTCATTAATGCAACTTTTGTACTATCAAGAAGGTTTTTATCTTTCATTTTTATTTCATTTAATCTATTTGATAAATCTTCTTTTAATAAGCTATTTATTTTCTTTAGTTGTTTTGAATCAGTTGTGTTTACTCGAATAGACATATATCCTATTACTTCATTATTGCTATTATATTTTGCAGTAATAGTGCCTTTGACCCAATATGAATTTGCAAACTTATTTAAATTTTTTATTTCACCTTCCCATTTATGATTCTCTTTTAACTGCTTCCATAAAGCTTCAAAAAATTTAGGAGAAACATCAGGGTGCCTTAATACATTTATATTTTTTGAAATAAGCTCTTCTTTTGTATATCCGCATATCTCACAAAACGCTTGTGTTACATTAGTTATAATACCCTTAGTATCAGTTTCTACCATAACTACATATTTATCAATTGCATCTAAGAAGTCTTTGTGTTTTTTTTCTAAACTATTTTTACTTTTATTAGCACTTAAAAACTTATATAAAAAAAGTACAAGTAAGACATATAAGAAAATTACAAATAATAGAAATAAATTATAATTTATTTCTATTTGATTATATAAAGACTCTTTTTTATTTAAGTATGAAAAAAGATAAATATTTCTATTTGATTCTTTAATTATAGGTATGAAAAATACAGGATTTAAAACGCCTTTGTTTTTATATAAAAAACTAAAGGCTCTATTATTTTTCATTTGTATTTTTATATCGTCTGTAGAGTGATTTTTTATATTAAGAAGAATATCTTCTTCAAATCTTTTTTTAGTAAAATTATCGTTTCTAATTACAAAATTTTTGTTTAAAATAAAAGTTTTGTAAATTTTTGAATTTACACTTTTATTTTCTAAAAGAAAAAAACTATTAAACTCTATGTTTTGCATAATATTTTTAATTAGACTATTAAGGGAAAATTCTAATTGAATAGTTCCCATAAACTTTAAATCTTTATCAAAAATTGGTTTAGTAAAACTTAAAACACTATCTTCATCTAATACCTTAATCTTTATATGTTCTTTTTTAACTTCTTCTTTATTTAATAAAAAACTACTACTTAAAAACTTATTCATACTTAATAGTTTTTTATTATCTTTTGTATAAAAACTAAGTTGTTTTAAGCCTTTTGATTTTAAGAAAAAGAAATCATCTTTTAAATATTCATAAAGTTTTTCTTTTTGGGCATTAATAAAAAGTGTATTAATTTGTTTATCATATAAGTTATTATAAAAAATTAAATTTGCTTTTTCGTAAAATATATCTAAGGTATTTTTATAAGAATTTTTGAGTTTTTCTTTTTCTAAAAGAAGAGTGTTGTTTAAACTCTCTTCTTTTTTATTTTCAATTACAATTATAGTAAGTATAGAAATTGCAATAAAACCTATTAATAACCTAAATAATAGGTTTTTATTAATCATATTTATGACTTTAAAACTTCTAAGACTTTTTTCTCTAAAGAACCTAATGAATCAAAAGGTTTCATTACATAATGAGTTGCTCCATGTTTATGAGATTTTAAAACCTTATCTAGTGTTGAGTAAGCAGTCATCATAATAACTTTTTGATTGCTATTTATTTCCATAATTTTTTCTAAAGCATCTAAACCATTCATTTGAGGCATCATAATATCAAGTAAAATAATATCATAAGAGCTGTGACTTAAACTATCTATTGCAAGTACTGGATTAGTTTGAGTTGTTAGATCAAAATTTCCACTTCTATTTAAATATCTACTTAACATAGAAAGAATTTCTCTTTCATCATCTACTACTAAAACTTTATATTTTTCATTCATTATAATTCCTTCTTAATCAAAAAGCTTTTTAGCTGCTTCTTTCATTATTGCTTCACTTTTCTCTTCTAAAATCTTATCTAAATAGATAAATACATTTTCACTCGCATTTTCAACTAATTCAATTTTATCTTCAATTAATTGTTTAGAACAAGACACAGAATGACCTGAACACTCTTTAGCAAGTAAATTAGCTTCATCATGTACAACAGCATGGTATTTTTCTAAATGTCTGTATGATGGAACAAAACTAAACTCTTCCTTACCAAGTCCTGTATCATACCACTTACCAAGTCTACAGTTATGGTGGTCAACTGCTTTAAAGCTATGCTCACCTCCAAAGATTAGTTGGTACAGATTGTTTTTATAGATAACATGGTCTAATTTTGCAAGATTAATGAAGATTTTATTTGAAATACTCTCTACTTCATATACTGATCTATTTGAATTTTTTTGGAATGAAACCATAAGTTCACTTAGTGTATCCACTCTCTCTTTTGTTTCAACTACACCTTTTCCTACAACTTCTGAACTATTTTTGATTTTTGCAGTATCAGCTTGAATTGAATCAACTACATTTTTAATTTGCGTTGCTGCATCAGCACTTCTACTTGCAAGGTTTCTAACCTCTTGCGCAACTACAGCAAAGCCTTTTCCTGCTTCACCAGCAGTTGCAGCTTCTACTGCTGCATTTAATGAAAGAATATTTGTCTGGAAAGCTATTTCTTGAATTAAAGTAATTACCTCTGAGATATCTTTACTTTTAGAAACTAGTGAGTTTACTATATCATTTTCTTTTTGGATTTCTTCTCTTAGATATTGTGTATCTTCTACAATTTTAGTAGTTAAATTTAAACCTTTTGTTGAACCACTTGCTGTATCTCTTGACTCTTTAATCATTCCTTGTAAATCTTCAAGAAGAGACATATAAGTAACCTGTGTTGAAGTTAAAGAGTTAGTCATATTTTTATTATGTCTTTCTAATAATCCACCCTCTTTATTATCATGAATAGAAGTTTTTCTCAATGATGCTATTTTGTACCCATGGAAATCTTTTATAAGAACACTTGCCTCACAATCATCCATGATTAATCTATCACTATTACTTTTTACGGCATTTAAGACAACAGAATAATCACTTATATTTGCTTTTGCTATATTATTTACAAAATAAACTTCATCAGAAGGTGAGAATACTACTAAACCTTCTTCTTGAGAAAGCATTGCTGTTTCTTTAAAAAGCTCTAGTTGTTTTTTACATTTGTTAAGATCTTCTTCATAGGGATTATTATTTAGTTGTAGATTCAACTGCTCAAGGTCTTTATCTTTTTGAGCAAGCTGTGCCTTTAGTTCTTCTATCTCAGTTTTAAGAGATACTACTTCATTTTCTAATTTCTTATTTCCAAAAAACATCAATCAACCTTAGTAAGTACTTATAAGGAATAATAATAGCTGATTTTTAATAAATCATGTATAAAAAATAATAAAAAGAACTAGTTATTTTATATATTCCTAGCACACCTTATGGCTTCACTAAAAGATACTTGAAAATTGAAACCACCTAACTCACCGGTAATATTAAGGCATTCCCCTATAAAATATAGATTTTTCTGTTTTTTACTTTCAAAGTTATTATGTTGGATTTCATCTGTATTTATACCACCTTTTGTTACTTCTGCTTTTGTGTATCCAAAATTACCAGCAGGTGAGAATTCATAATATTTTAAAAGCTCTAACTTCTCTTTCTCTTCTGTACTTAGTTCACTTACAGCTTTGTCTTTTAAATCAATTGAATTTAAAAACTCACTTGTAAATCTTTTAGCAAAAGGAAGAGCTGAAGATATTTTCTTGTTACCTTTTAATAATTTTGACAAGTCAGTTTTAGGAAGAAAATCAATAGCTAATTTTCCTTTTTTCCAATATAATGAACTAGTTAAAATAACAGGCCCCGAACAGCCTTTGTGAGCAAATAAAAATGAACCTTCAAATTTTTTTCCATCAACATAAGTATTTACATAAGTTGAAACACCTGATAAATTTTTAAACCAGAATTGCTCTTTTTGAACAGTAAAACCGACAAGTGCAGGCTCAAGTTTTTCTATTGTATGACCAAATTTTTTAGCTATATCAAAAGCAATAGAAGAAGCCCCTAAACTAGCATATGATAAACCACCACTTGATACTACAACTTTTTTTGCTTCAATTGTTTTATTATTTGTTTTAATCTTAAAAACATCATTTTCATAAGAAATATCTAGAACTTTAGTATTTAAATACTTTTTGATATGTGAAGTTAATTTTGTAAACATATCTATAACATCTTGTGATGATTTACAAAAGTAAGTTCCTTTTACAATCTTAGGATTAAGATTAGGTTTAACACCATTTTTATTCAAAAACTCTAAAGTTTCATTTTTTGAAAAGTCTTTAAGTAAATCTTTTACCAAACTTCTATCTCCTAAATAATTCTTCTCACTTACTAATTCATTTGTGATATTACACTTAGCACCACCAGAAACTTTTATTTTCGCACCAATTTTTGCATTTGATTCAATAATACAAACATTTTTAAATACTCTTTTATTTAAATTTGAAGCAAACATCAAACCGCTTGCTCCTGCACCAATAATTGCTATATCGTAGATACTTCATCCTTTTTACAAATAAATCTATTTGTTTTATTTTCATACTTATACTCTAAAGTATAATGATTTGCTTTTAAAATATTAAAAATTATATAAAGACCTAATCCAAAAGAGTCTTTGTTATTTACTTCTGAGCTAAAAAAGGGTTCAAAGTATTTTTCTAAATCAAATTTTAAAGGCTCGCCTTCATTTTCAAAAATCAAGTTATCATCACTACTTTTTATAACTACTTTTTTATTTGAAGAATATTTCAAAGCATTATCAATTAGATTTTTAACAGCAATAGAGAATAGTTTAAAGTTTACTTCTATTTTCTTATTCTCATATTTTTTAATTACATCATCATCTTCAACCATCAAAATATCTTTTGCATTGTCAACTATATCATCAATAAAATATACTTTTTTCTCTACATTTTTAGTAGAAGAGATCAACTCTTCTATTGATGCAAATTCATTTATTAAAGCTTCAAGTCTATTAAACACTTCTTTTAATTTATCATCATTACTATCATTTCTTTCAATCTCAGTTAGAAATTTTCCTTTTGTAATTGGCGTTTTTAACTCATGCATTATATTTCTAATAAAAACATTTCTTGATTCTTTCACATCATTTAGCTTCTTAGCTGCATTTTTGAATTCAACTGCTAAAAGTGAAACTTCATCTTTCCCATCAAGATTACAACACTCAAAATCAAAGTTTTCATCCCCTAAGGTTTTAACTTTATCTTTTAGAATTTTTAAAGGCATTAATTTTCTGAGAGTTATTAAATACATCAAAATAATAGTTATAATAACTATAGCAAATACTAAGATTATGTAAATATTTGAGCTATGAGAGCTTAAGGTATTATCTTTTACAAGAATAGTCTCGCCTCTTTTTTTCATATAAATATAATTAAAATCATTTAGTTTTAAAACTCTAAAGATTGTATCTCTTTTGGGTGATTCTCTTTGAATTAAAACCTTTGTTTTTGGATTGTATGTAATAGCATTTATTTTGCCTTTATTTGTAAAAAGTTCGTAGTTATACTCTTTCAAACCTACAGCAAATTTCATATCTAAACCACCTTTATGGTGCTTTGTCATTACTTTTTTTACTATTGGAATATACCTATCCATTAACTCTTTTTCTTGTGTTTTATAATTATGTGTCATTAATAAAAAGAAACTTACAATTACTAAAATAATTGAAATAATAAAACTAACTGTTATTGTAAAAAATATTGATGATCTATTCATTGTGTAAATTTATACCCCATTCCTCTTATTGTTTGAAGATACTTAGGTTCTTTTGGATTATCTTCAATCTTTTGTCTAATTCTGTTAATTATCACAGCCAATGATCCTGAACTTTCATAATCTTGATTTAATAAATCTGAATTTTCAAATATCTCTTCCCTTGAAATTACAAAATTTTCTCTTTTAATCATAAGAGATAAAACTTCATATTCTGCTGCTGTAAGTTTAACATAATTTTCATTTTTACTTATTTGTTTTTTTTCTTCATCTAATACAAACTTTTTTACAATTTTTGATTCATTCTCTTTTGTGTGATTAAATCTTCTTAAAATAGTTTTTATTCGAACTTCAAGTTCTCGAGGGTCATAAGGTTTTGGTAAGTAGTCATCTGCACCAAGTTGTAAGGCAGTTACTTTATCAGTAATATCACTTCTAGCACTTGAGATTATGATAGGAATATCAAAGTTTTTTACAATCTCTTTGCATACATCTAAACCATCCATTCCAGGTAGTGTTAAATCTAAAATAACTAAATCGAATTTATTTAACTTCAAAGATGAAAGAGCCATAAATGGCTCTTCATAATTTGTAACTTCTATATTAAATTTTTTTAAGTATTGAGTTAAAACATCTGCAAGTTCTAAATCATCCTCTACCATTGCAATTTTTATCAAAATTCATACCTTTTTGCTGTCTCTTTTCATTTTTTAAATCAAGTAACATTTTAAATTGCTCTTTTTGTTTTTCATCTAATAAAGCATATATTTTTTCTATTTTAAGAGCTTTTGATTTTATCATATTCTCTCTTTTTTCACTCATAATTTTGATATATTTTTCTTTATCAAATGAAGTTTTTGAAAAAGCCTCGCTAAGTGGTGTAGTTTTCTTAGACTCCATCATAATTTTTTTTACTTCTTGCTTTTGAGTATCTGTTAAATTTAGTTTTTTTAGTGTTGAAAAAATTGAGTTATGGGCTTTTTTATGCCCCATATGTTTTTTCATCATTTTATGACTTTTATTCATATTACACTCACCTTTATTTCCACAAGATGCGAAAGCTGATGTTGCTAATGTTGTACTTAAAACTAGTGCTGTTAAGATTTTTGTTCTTTTTGTCATTTTATATCCTTTTATTTTTTATAATAGAATTATGACATTAGGTTTTAAATGGTACTTGAATAGTAGTTTAATGTAAGTTTAACAAACAAAGAAGAATTAAAGTATAGACTTTAAAACTTCTTTTAATTGTTCAGGGTTTGAAAAGTGATCAACTTTTTTTATAAAATTACCATCTTTGTCAAAAAAATAAATATATGAAGTATGAGCAACCGAATAGCCCATAGATGAGTTTTCTAACTCTACTTTTTTATAATAAGTCCCATATCTTTTTACAATATCATCAATATTTTCTTTATTTGAAGTAGCACCTTTAAATGTTGGGTGAAAATACTTTGCATATGAGGCTAAATCTTCAAGTTTATCTCTGTCTGGGTCAACTGAGATAAAAAGACCTTCAAAGTTTTTTTCAACTTTATCTTTATCAAAGCTATTTAAAGCGTGAGCAAGTGAACTTAAAGATGTTGGACAAACATCAGGACAAAATGTATATCCAAAATAAATAGCTAAAGCTTTACTCTTATAACTATCTAAACTTATTTTTCCATCTTTTGACTCAACTTCAAATGAGTATTTACTTTTTTCTTTGGCTTCATTTACATATGGTTCAATTAAAACAATAATACCCACTGCAATAATAGCTGAGATTAAATATGATAACTTTTTCATTTCTTACCTTGTTGTTTGAAACTGGAATCTAGCACCAGTTCTTTCATTCATTTTTTCTAAACTTATATCTGCATTCCATTGCATATTTCCTACAGGACAAGTGGGAAGAGTACCTTCTGCTTCATAAACTCCATTTCCTAGATTTTGAAATTTTAGATCGAAATATCCCATAAACATATTTGTTGCATAAATATTTAAAGAGATATTTTCTAAATCTTCTTCACTACTGATCAGTTTAAATTTCAAGTTTTTCATTAGAGGAATATCTTTTGGAAAAACCTCTAAAGTAAACTCTTTTCCATCATTTAAAACTACTTTACAAGCACTTTTGTGTAAATCACAGTTAGTGTCTTGAACTGTATATTTTACCTCTCCTTGAAAGTATTTATAAACTTTATTAAAATCAATAAGAAAATATGCTGCTACAATCGAAATAATTACAGCAATTTGAATAAATAGAGTTTTATTCATTGTTTATTGACCACATTTTCCTGAACCACAAGACATTTTTTGTTTATTATGCATACCATGATTTTTCATCATCATTCCAGCCATTACTTTTTTAACAGGAGCAAAAACTTTTATATTTTGTCCATTTGAGAAGCTTAAGTCTACTTCTACTTGCATTTCTTCTTTTAAAGGCTTTGTTTTTAAATCAATTAACATAACATGAAAACCACCTGGCTTTAAAACAGTTGTTGAATTTGCTTTTATATCAATTTTTGGCACTTGATACATTTTCATAACACCATCTTTCATATCGTGAGTATGTAACTCTACAATATTTGAGGCACTTGATGTTGCACTAACAAGTGAAATAGTTTCATTTGATGTATTTGTGATTTCCATAAAAGCCGCACTATTTGGAAGACTTGGAGGAGTTGCTCTTACGTAAGCATTTTTTACACTTAAAGAAGAAGCAAAAAGTGTACTAGCACTTAAAAACAGTAAAGATAAAAGTTTCATTTTCATTTGATGTGTCCTTTTTTTATGAAAATATAACATAGATGTGTTAATTTAATATTAATTACAAGTTTATTGCTTATATTTTGTATGTAAAAGAAATGTATATTAATAGTTTTTATACTATACTAAACATAAAATAATTATTTGGAAAGTTTATGCAATTATCGAATATAACATCAAGAACAAACTTTACAATTGCTTTTATATCAATATTTTTTACTTTTATAATATCTTTATATTTTCAGTTTGAAAACTTTAAAGAAGAAAGTAACCTTATACAAAAAGATTATATTAATATCAAAAAAAGAGAAGTTAAAACAGAAGTTAACAAGGTTTATAATCAAATTGAACAAAAAGAAAAAGAAATAAATAATCACATAAAAGAATTATTAGAAAAAAGAGTTCACTTAGCTCATACAATAGCAACTTCAATATATAATGATAATGTCAATATAAAAACAGACAAAGAAATAAAATACTTAATAGTAACTGCTTTAAAAAACATCTCTTTTTCAAGTAAGAGAGCATATTTTTTCATAAATCGAAATGACGGCAAAGCCATACTTTTTAATACAAAATCAAAATTAAATGAAAATACTAATATCTGGAATTTAAAAGATAAAGCTGGAAAACTATTTATTCAAGAGCAATCAAATATTGCTTTAAAAAAAGATGAGGGGTTTTTAAAAACTCATTTTGTAAAACCTGACTTAAAAGATGGTGTACAATATCCTAAATTAACATATGTAAAAATGTTTAAGCCTTTTAATTGGCATATAGGAACTGGTGAGTATATCGATGATATGACAAAAGAGATACAAGAAACTATTTTAAAAGATATTGCAAGTATTAGATATGGACTACATGGTTATATCTTTGTAAATAGAGTCGATAGAAAAGCTTTAGTATTCAATGGGGAAAAACTTAAAAAACCAAAAGAGTACAAAAATATAGATCTTTTTAATTTACAAATGGAAAAAATCAGAAATGGTGGAGATTTTTTTACTTACAACTTTAAAAAATTAAATACAAGCGAAGAGTTTGAAAAAATCTCATATGTAAAAAGCTATGATAAATGGGGATGGATTATAGGAAGTGGTTTATATACTGATGAAGTTAAAAAGCATATTGAAATTAGAAAAAAAGAACTACAAAATAATATAACAAATCAGTCTATTAGTTTAGTTTTAGTTTTTATGTTTTTGTCTTTATTGGTATATTTAATTTCAAAACAAATGTCTTTAAAACTTGAAAATAATATAAGTAACCTTGTAAACTCTTTCAGAAAAGCTTCAAGAAAAAATCAAAAAATAAATACTGAGCTTTTAACTTATGATGAGTTTGAGGATTTGGCAAATAGTTTAAATAAAACCTTAAAATCTAGAAATAAAGCTATTATTAAACAGCAAGATTATTTAGAAATCATTAATACTCATGTTATAACATCTTCCACAGATATTGAAGGAGATATTACAAATGTAAGTGATGCATTTTGTGAAATTTCAGGATATACAAGGGAAGAACTTATAGGAAAATCTCATAATATTGTAAGACATCCTAGTGTCTCAAAAGAGTTCTATGAAAATATGTGGAAAGATTTAAAAGCAGGAGAGATTTGGAGAGGAGAGATTTTAAATCTTCGAAAAAATGGCGAAGAATATTGGGTTGATACAATAATACAAGCTATTTATAAAAAAGATAAAATCGAGGGTTATACAGCAATTAGGCATGATATAACCGATAAGAAAAAAGTAGAATATTTGTCAATAACTGATGAATTAACTAAACTTAAAAATAGAAGATTTTTTAATAAGATTATAGAAAAAGAGTTTTTAAGAGCAAAAAGAAATAATTCTTTAATTAATTTTATGATGATAGATATTGATTACTTTAAAAAGTATAATGACAGGTATGGACACCAATCAGGAGATGAAGCCTTAAAAGAAGTTGCAAATGCCTTAAAAAATGCAACTAAAAGAGCCGGTGATTATACTTTTAGATTAGGTGGTGAAGAGTTTGGAGTTTTATTCATAAGTAAAACTAGTAAGCAGGCTAAAGAGTTTTCAAAAAATATTCTAAAGATTATAGAAGACTTAAAAATCAAACATGAAGATAGCCAAACAAGTAAATATATAACTGTATCAATTGGGCTAGTTTCAAAACAATCTAATAAACTAAAAGACGAAAATGAACTTTATAAGTTAGCAGATGAATCTTTATATGAAGCAAAAGAAAAAGGAAGAAATCAAGTAGTAGTAAAAGAGTAAACTCTTATTACTACTTATTTAAATGACCAGCTAAATAACCACTTGAAAAAGACCATTGAAGATTATATCCACCACATGGTCCATCTAAATCCATGACTTCACCACAAAAATACAAACCTTCAACTATTTTACTTTGCATTGTATTTGGGTCTATTTCTTTTAAACTCACTCCACCTCTTGTAATCATAGCTTTTTTAAACCCGACTGAGTCTGTAACAGTAAAAGGTGTATTTGCTACTATTTTTACTAAATCATTTCTTATCTGACCATCTTGGTCTTTGAACTTTTTATCAAGATTTGCTTTTACTTGTAAACATAACTCTTTTGATACAGAAACAGGCAAAAGAGTACTTAAAAGCTCAACTACATTTACATCAGGCTTTAAAGTACCTTGTTTTTTTAAGTGTTGAAAAATCTCGTCTTCACTTTTACCTTTTACCATATTTATTAAAAGTGGAACTTCATCATACTTTTCAAGTAAAGGAGTAATTTCCCTTGAAAAATCTAAAATAACTGGACCTCTTAAGCCTTTTGAAGTAAAGATTAAATCCCCTACAGCTTTTAGTTTTTTAGCTTTTTTTAAATCAATTCTTACAATTGCTTTTGCAATAGTATCAGCTGTACAATTTGCGACCCAAGTCTCTTTTACATAAACAGGAAGCATAGCAGGATAAAGGTCTGTTACTTTATGCCCTAACTCTTTTGCAAACTCATAACCATCACCATTTGCTCCAAGCATAGGAAAGCCAAGCCCTCCTGTTGCTATTATTATATGTGGTGCTTCAAAGTTTCCTTTTTGTGTTTGAACTCCTGTGATTTTTTCATTATCACATAAAAGTCTATCTACTTTACAATCACATAATATATCTATTTCAAGTCTTTCTAACTCTTTTTGAAGAGCACTTATAATTGTAGAAGAGTTATGAGTAACAGGGAATATTCTAAATCCATCTTTTGTATCTGTTTGAACTCCTATACTTGAAAAAAATTCTCTTAAATCATTTTTATCAAGCATATTAATAGCTTTCATCATAAACTTACCGTTTCTTCCAAAAGAGTTCATAAAGTCATCTTTACTTAAAGTATTAGTAAGATTACACTTTCCACCACCAGTTGCTTTTAGTTTTGCTCCAAGAGAGCTTAATTTTTCTAAAAGTAAAACATCAAATCCTAATTTTTTTGCAGTTATTGCTGCAATCATTCCAGCTCCGCCAGAACCAACTACTATTACATCATATTGTTTTTTCATGGCCTAATCATAACCAAAGATTGTTGAAAAGTTTGATATACTTATTTTATGAAAATTAGAGTCGGAACATTTAACCTATTTCAGTTTGTAGAACCACCTTACAGCTGGTATGAAAAAAAAGATAAATTTACACAAGAACAATGGATAGAAAAAAAAACTTGGATAAAAGAACAAATCACTTCAATGAACTGTGATGTGATTGGCTTTCAAGAAGTATTTTCTCAAGAAGCGCTAAAAGACTTATGTCAAGAGTTAGGATTTGAATACTTTGTAACTGTAGACACACCAAAAGTTCATGAAAAAAATGACTTAATATATATAAGTACAACAGTTGCCCTCGCCTCAAAATATCCTATATCAAATATTAAAAATGTAAAAACACATATGCCAAGTGTCAAGAAACATTATTTAAAGGGAAAATTTAAATTTGCTAGAACTCCAATTAAAGCTGATATAACTTTAGAAAATCAAGAAACTATTACAATATATGTTTGTCATCTAAAATCAAATAGAGAAAATGAATTTGAGTATATTTTTAAAGAAGAGCATAGCTTAGAGCAAAAAAATGAACAAGTTCAAAAAGCATTAAAAGAAAACTTTAGTAAATCTCTAAAACAAAGACTCTGTGAAGCTTCATCACTATTTTTTGATATGAAAAAACTAAAAGAAAAACCATATATTCTATTATGTGACTTAAATGATAGATTACATTCTATTACTATTGATGCCCTATCAAATAATAAATATCATGATGAAAATAGAAAAGAGACTTTTATTTTAAAAGATGCTTATTATGAACATGAAAGAAAAATCTATAATCCTCATCCAGAACAAAAAGAGATAAAAAGAGAAGCTACAAGCTACTATATAGGAAAGGGAAATGTATTAGATTTTATTTTTATAAGTAATACTTTTAGTAAAAAAAATAAAGATTCTATTGCAAATGTAGAAAATTATGAGATATTTAATAAACATATAGAAGAAAATCATGATGGATCTATTCTTAAAAGTGACCATGCACAAGTAGTTTGTCAATTAAATTTTAAAAAAAATTGACATTCATGTAAAAAATACACTTTTTATACATGAATTCTTATTATAATACCTATACGAATAAATTAAACCCATTAATTTATTTATAGAGTAAGCAGTAGTATTTGCTTCCTTTAAACTCCTCCTTATTCAAAAAGAGAAAAGTTATTGTGCTTACTTTTCTCTTTTTTTTTATAAACTTATATTTCATTTCTATTAAAATTTATCTATATAACTTATAATATAACAAAATCAAAAATGCTACTTTTGTGATACTTTCTACTGTTATAATTAGTGTTATACAAAAAAGGATTTATTATGAGTGCAAATAATCTAGTAAAAAGTCAAATAGAGAAAATTAGCTTAGCATTAAATACAAGTGATGTTAATATAATGGATGAATTAAAGTTTGATGTTTCTACTAATGTTAGAAGAGCATTAGCAAAAAATAGAAACACTCCTAGTAGAATAATCAATAGACTAGCCTTTGACCCTGCCTTAAATGTATCATTTATGGCATTACAAAATAGAAACTGTACAGAACAAAGGGATTTAAGAGAGTGTGCAAATCACCCTTGTGTATCATGTACAAATAGTGAAAGTAGCTTAAACTGTAATTCTTGTAGCAAAATAAAAAACTTTAAATATTAAAAAAGAGAGTTTTGCGATTTCTCTCTTCTTTTTATTTTCTTAAGTACTTTAAAGTAGTTGCTATAATATCATCATCATCTTTTGATGGTGATTTTATAGTCTCTTTTGAGTCATCATCTTTTACAAATGTTATATTCATTTCATAAGATGAGATAGTTTTTATTTTCTTAGATAAACTTAATATTTTAATCATAATAAGTTCTAAGAACTGTTTTGTTGGAAGATCAGGTTTACCAAATCTATCTTCCATTTCTTCTTCTATAGCATAAACTTCATCTTTATCATGACATTTTGAAAGTCTTCTATAAAGCTCTAATCTCACTCTATCTTCTGTAATATACTCATCAGATAAGTAAGCTGAAATAGCAAGTTTTATATCAACAGTTTTATTTTCTTCTTTTGTTTCACCACTTAAACTTGCTAAGGCTTCTTCTAACATCTTAAGATATAAACCATATCCTATTTGTTTGATATGACCACTTTGAGCTTCACCTATGATATTTCCACCACCTCTTATTTCTAAGTCTTGATGTGCAAGAGCTGTACCACTTCCTAAATATGAGTTTGATTCTAAAGCAACAAGTCTTTTTACTGCATCATTTGTGATTTGTTTTTTATCTTCAACAACATAATAACAGAAACCTTCCTTATCACTTCTACCAACTCTTCCTCTTAATTGATGTAAATCAGCTATACCGAACCTATCAGCCCCATCAATAATAATAGAGTTTGCATTTGGTAAGTGAAGACCTGATTCTACAATAGAAGTAGCAAGTAAAATATCAAACTCTTTGTTTTCAAAACCATCAATAATTTTTTCAGCTTGTGCAGGTTTTATCTTAGAATGAATAACTTCAACTTTGATATTTGGAATAATCTCTTCAATATCGCCTTTTTTGGCTTCTATTGAAGCAATGTTATTATGAACATAGAAAAGTTGTCCACCTCTTCTTTTCTCTCTTAGAATTATCTCTTTTATAAGTTTATCACTGTACTCTTTAACATAACTTCTAACCCCTAATCTCTCACTTGGAGGAGTAAGTAAAGCACTCATACCTTTTAGTTTGGATAAGGCAAGATTTAAAGTTCTTGGAATTGGAGTAGCACTCATTGAGAAAATATGAACATCCTCTCTTAAAGCTTTTAATTTCTCTTTTTGTTTTACACCAAATTTATGTTCTTCATCAATAACAACTAAAGCTAAATCATTTGTTTTAACTCCAAGTAAAGAGTGAGTTCCAACAACTAGTTTAATCTCACCTGATTCAAGTCCTTTTTTGATATTACTTTTTTCTTTACTTGTAGTTTTTCCATCAAGTTTAGCCATAGGAAAACCATACTGCTCAAATCTTTTTTGCATTCCATGAAAGTGTTGTGTAGCAAGTAGTGTTGTAGGACAAACAAATAAGGCTTGCTTATCATCTAAAATAACTGCTAAAAGTGCATTCATTGCAACTTCTGTTTTACCAAAACCTACATCACCTGATAAAAGTCTATCCATTACTCGACCACTACTTAAATCAGTAAAAATATCTCTAACTGCTTTTGATTGATCTTTTGTATAATCAAAACCTGCGTCTTTTTGAAAATCAAGTAAAGCTTTTTTATCAGTGTTTATTTTCACACCATTTATAAGCTCTCTTGCTGCTGCAATTTTGATAATATCATTTGCTATTGCAAATAATTTATCTTTTACCTTATCTTTAAGCTTAGCAAAACTTCCTTTTCCAAGCTTATCAACAGTTGCATAAGAACTTCCATCAGCTACATATCTATCAATTAAATCAATATTTTCAACAGGAATTAAAAGTTTATCATCACCTGCATACATAACAATAACAAAGTCTCTTTTAGCTCCCATTACTGTAACAGGCTCAATTCCTTTGTATTGACCAATACCATGTTTTTCATGAACAACAAAATCATTTTCTTGAAGTTCATCAAGTACAAGTTTTACTCTTTTCTTTCTTCTTGTTTTTATCTCTTTATTTAAAGAAATGATGATTTCATCATCACCAATAAGATTTAAAATATATGACTCAAAAATATAGTTAATATTTGTATCACTAAGTTCTAAATCAAAAGCTTTAACTTTAGCTTCTGAGGAAGAGATAATATTTACTTTTTTATCCTTATGAAAAGAGATAAACTCTTTTATATTTGCAGGAGCTATTTCTTGGTAGATTTTTGAATTATATATTTGAGGAGTTGCTAAAAATTTGTCTTTATTTAATCTTTTTTCTTCAAAAACATAAACTTCTTCCAACTCTGATAAAGCTTCTTGTGTGATAAAACTATTCATATTTTGAGGAAGATACTCACCTAAATCGTTTAAATACCAAAAACCTAAAGAGTGAATATCTTTTACAAAAGTATCAGACTCTACACTTTGAACTTGTTCGTTTATTCCCTCAAAAGTCTCCTCATCAAGTGCTAAAAAAGCTGGTGATATAGAAATACTTTCAATCTCTTCTTTAAAAGATTTTTGATCTTCAATATCAAACTTTCTTATGCTTTCAACTTCATCATCAAAGAAAGAAATTCTATATCCAAATTCATGTCCTAAAGGACAAATATCTAAAATATCACCTCTTATAGAAACTTCTGCTTCTGAGGTAACAATATCTACAAAATAGTAACCCCAATTATAAAGTTTTGATTTTAACTCTTCAAGGTTTATAGTATCTGCAAAGGCTATTTCATAATTATCAAAACATTTTGCTTTAGGCATAGCATATGAGATAGTACGTATAGGCGAGATTAAAATCTTATTTTGTTTCTTATAAGTATAGAAACCATTTAAAGCTTTTGTTATATCTTGAATTTCTTCACTAAAAGAAAGTAAATCATCTCCAAAGTTTGCCCTAAAATCAGATAATACAAAAGGACTAAAGCCTAGATAAGAGACAATATCTTTTGCTATTTGGGCTTGTTTATCATCATTTACAATTAAAAGTTCACACTCTTTTAATCTTTTTTCATCTTTTAAATTTTTTAAAAATTCGTAAATACTTTTCACTACTTTTCTTCTTTTAACTCTTCAAAGAAACCTGTTTCTTTATCAAAATAGTGAGGAGGATAAGGTGTTTCATTTAATAAAAATACTAAGTTTGCATTTTCAAAACCTGCTTTTTGAAGACCTTCTTTAAAAATCTCTAAAATAAAAGCTTTTGTAGTAACTAAAGTTGTAGTAGAAAATGAAGTATAAACATGTTTTTCGCCCTCAACTGCTTTGAAACTCTTTCTTTTTAAAAACTTTTCTAATTTTTCTTCATCTTGAAGTCCGCCAACATCAAGTAAAACTAATACATCAATTTGCTCTTGAGCCATATATTTTTCCTTTTAATTCTTTGATGATTCTATACTATTATACTTATTTATAAAATAAATTTGTATTGTATATAAATAAGGTTTAATATGGAATTTAAACTGTTTTACTTAAATAGTTTTATAACTTAATATATTTTTAAAATTTAACCTTTTATTTTGATTTTATACATCTAAAACACATTTGCAAGATATATACTCTATAAATCAAAAAAGGAGAAATATTATCTATGGAAAAAATAAATCATAAAAACATATTTATTTTATGTTGTATTGCATTAGCCGTTACAGCTATGACTTTTGCAATTAGAGCAGGAATATTAGGAGAACTTGGTAGTAATTTTGGTTTGAGCAGTACTGAACTTGGGTGGATTAATTCCATGGCATTTTTAGGATTTCCACTTGCTACAATATTTGGTGGCTTTTTTTATAATAGCTTAGGTCCTAAAAAGCTTATTACATTAGCTTTCTTTTCCCATTTAGTAGGATTAGGATTAACTATAATAGCAGGTGATTTTTGGGGCTTATTTATATCTAGTTTATTTGTAGGCTTTGCAAATGGTTCAGTAGAAGCTGCTTGTAATCCACTAATTGCAGATAGTTACAAAAAAAATAAAAGTACTATGTTAAATAAATTTCATGTATGGTTTCCTGCGGGTATCGTTATTGGAGCTTTAGTTTCAAAATTTATGACAGATGCAGGTCTTGGTTGGCAATATCAAATTGCATTTATGTTAATACCTACATTAATTTATGGAATTATGATATTTAAAAATACATTCCCTACATTTGAAAAAGAGTCTAAATCCACATCAAATAACTTTAAAGCTTTATTTTCACCTTTATTTTTATTTATGATTATCTGTATGACTTTAACTGCTACAACAGAATTAGCAACAGGACAATGGATTAATACAATACTAGAAGCCTCAGGAGCCTCACCTATGTTAGCTTTAGCAATGATAACAGGACTGATGGCTGTCTTAAGATATTTTGCAGGACCTATAATAAGTAGGTTTAATACTACAGGAGTACTACTATTATCAGCTATTTTTGCCACAATAGGACTATATTTATTAAGTATAACAACTGGAACTATGACTTATTTATCAGCAATAATTTTTGCAATTGGAATAACATATTTCTGGCCAACTATGCTAGGTTTTGTAGCAGAAAATAATCATGAAACAGGAGCTTTAGGTCTATCTATGATGGGAGGAGCTGGAATGTTTGCTGTGAGTATGTGGAATCCTGTTGTTGGAGGATGGATAGATAATGCAAAACAAAAAGCATTAGAATCAGTAAATGCTAATACTGATCCTGATTTAGTTGCAGGACAAGCTGTACTATCAACCTTAACTACATTTCCAATAATTTTAATTTTTGCATTTACTGGCTTATTTATTTATATGAGAAATAAAAATAAGACTATAAAAATAAATGATGAAAAATAATTTAATCTAAAAGGATAAAAAATGAATAATATAGAAAAAAGATTAAAAGAGCTTAACATAGAGTTACCAGAAGCAAAAGCAGGAGTTGGTGCATATAAATCATGGGCATTATTTTCTGAAAATATAGTTTGTACGTCAGGTCAACTTCCTTGGAATGGTGATGTTTTAGCATTCCAAGGAACATTGGGAATAGATGTTGACATAAAAACAGGATATGAATCAGCTAGACTTTGTGCAATTCATGCAATAGCACAATTAAAAGAAGCAACAAATGGAGATTTATCAAAGGTAAAACAAATAATTAGAGTTGAAGGTAATATACAAACTGCACCAAACTTTTATGATCATGCGGACGTATTAAATGGTGCAAGTGAACTATTCAATGAAGTTTTTGGTGATAAAGGGGTTCATACAAGAACAGCCCAAGGGATGAGTTCATCACCCCTTAATTCACCAACTTTAATCTACATCTTTGCAGAAATTGAAAAATAAATATAAAATAAAAAAGGGAAAATATTATGAACAGAAGAAACTTTTTAGGATTGGGATTAGGAGTATTAGCTTTATCAATAACACCTTCAACATTAAGTGCTATTGATTTTAGAAAAACAAATAAAAAAATTAAGCTAGGTGTAACAGATCTTTCATTTCATCGTATAGCAGGTTCACTTGTTGCTAATGTACTTAAAGATTTAGGTTATGAAGTAGAGAGAATATATTCTCCACATGTAGAAAACTTTAGAAAACTTAAAGTTGGAGAAGTTGATTTATTAACTTCTGCTTGGCTACCGTCTAGTCATGGAATATACAAAGAAGACACTGAAAAAACAACTCCTTTAATTGAACTTGGTTTACATTATAAACCTTATGCACTTTGGGGTGTACCTGATTATGTTCCGCAAAAAGATGTGGCTGAGATTTCTGATCTTTTAAAGCCAGAAGTAATTGAAAAAATGAAAAAAGATATACAAGGAATTACTCCAGGTGCAGGAATTACTAGATTTTCTATTAAGATGATGGAAGAGTATGGATTAAGTAATGCAGGGTATAGATTTCATACAGGAACAGAAGAAGATTGTTTTTCAGCATATGAAACAGCTGTTAAAAATAATCAATGGGTAGTTGTGCCTTTATGGAAACCACAATTTTTACATTATAAATATAAAATTAGAGAACTAAGTGATCCAAAAGGACTTTTAGGAATAGTGGATAAAGCTGTTTTACTTTTAAGAGAAGATAAAAAGAATCTATTTTCACAAGAAGAATTAAAAGTATTAGATAATTTAAAATTCTCAAATGAAGTAATTGCTGAATTAGATTATAAAGTAAGTAGAGAAAACAAAGCCATCGATGAAGTAACGAAACAATGGCTTAAAGAGCATTCAAAATCTTTGTAAAATAAGACAGGACTTTAATAGTCCAGTCTTATTTTGATAGTTCAGCTTTTTTAAATACTAAAGAAATGTACTAACAAACCCAATTAGTCCACCAAAAACAGCACCCCATACAACTAACCATCCAAGATGTTCTCTTATGATTTTTTGAATCATTTCTTTTACCATTTTAGGTGTTAATTCATCTAATCTTTTATTTACGATTGAACTTAATTTATTGTAAATATCATCACTTAAATCATCTGATTTTAGTGCTTCATTTAAAACAGCTTGAAAAGAATCACTTTTTGAAATATCAACTATTGAACTTCTAAGCTTTTTAGTAAAAGGCTCTTTTAAAGGCTCTAGTGCTTGCTCTCCACCAAACATTCCTAACATTCCACCAAAAGATGATTCCATTACAGCACTTTTTAAAGAATCATATGCAGGTGTAAAATCTGTTTTATTTAAGATTTTTTCAAAATCAACAGTATTTTTTGCACTACTTACCTCATCTTCAAAAAATCTTTTTAGATGCTCTTTTGTAAAAAATTGATTCATAAGTAAATCATGAATTGACTTTTTAAATTGTGAAAACTTATTTTCAATAACACCAGAGCCATAAAGATATGGAACTTTTTCAAAAAGCATATGAATAGCAAGTGTATTTGTAAGTGATCCACTTAAAGCAAAAAGACCTATTGTAAAGATAGTGTCATAGCCATTTGAATAACCATAAGCCATAAGTAATAAAGCCGCTAAATTTGTAATATCAGATTTATTCATTTGTAAAATCCCCCTAATTAAAAGGGGATTTTAACATAAGTTTTGTAAGAAAAGTTTTTAAAGAGTTTTATTTGATTTCATAAATAGCAGTAGAACCACTTACTTCATATGCTACCATAAGTAAAGCATTACCTGTAAGGCTATCTTCAGCTTTTACAAACTTCATGCCCTCTGGTGAAATGTTTTCATTTTTATCTGATTTAATATATTTAACAAATTTAGAGTTTTGTGCATCCGTAATATCATAGATTACAATTGCATTTTGTCTTTCTAAACCAACAAAAGCATATGTTCTATCATTTACTTCACCAACAGCTAAAGCTTCTGGCTCAACACCTTTGTTTCCACTTCTTCCATCTTTTTCTCCATCATCTTGATTAAATAAATTTGGCATAAACTTAGCAGTTAATTTTGATAGTTCATTTTTACTATCAAATACTAAAGTACCTTCTTCATCCCAAATAGAGAATGATCTAGCACCAAAAGTATATAATTTTTCATAATCACCTGAACTATTTTTACCTAATTCATTATTAACTTTTAAATCATTTTCGTTTTCATAAGCAAAAGAAATAGAAGAGTCTAAAGGTAATTTTTTGATTTTACTTTCATTAGAATACTCACCATACTCTCTTCCATCGCCTTCATTTGCAGTTACTAAATATGTTTTAGAACCTATTTCATAAGAAGCAATTGAATCTGGTTGATACATACCATATAAACCTTTATAAGTTTTAAGCATTGTAATACCTTCTTCTTCAATATCTATTGCATTTTCTTCTTTTGAGTGGTCTTTAAATCCTAAAGTAACAACTGAGTCAATCTTTTTAGAACTAATATCAACAATAGCTAAAGCATTGTTTTCTTGAAGTGTTACATAAGCTTTATTTCCTGAAACAGTTACATATTCAGGCTCTAAATCTAAAGAAGCATCAACACCATCTTTTAATACTACATCACTTGGAATTTCAATACCATCAAAAGTTAAATCAGTATATGAGTAGTTATTATTAACATCAATAATTCCAACTGAACCCTTTGGATCATAAGAGTAGTCACTATTTGGCTCACCCTCATTTGCTACAATGATTTTTGAAGCATCTTCGTTAAATGTAAGCATATCTGGTAAATACCCAACTTCAATAGTTTGAATATGTTCTCCTGCTGTATCAAATACAACAACAGAACCTTTTACTTGTTTTGATGAATCTTGTGAATCTACTTTTTCAACTGCTACTGCAACTTTTCCACTTGCAACAGCAACTGAGTTTACACCATTTCCATAAATTAATAAGTCAACTGATTTATAAGATGTTAAGCTCATTGTTTTTTTATCTTCATCATAAGAAACTGTATTAATATCTAAAGCATTATTAGCTCCATTTGTAGTAAACATTCTATTTGTATTACTATCAAAAGCTACAATCTCACTTCCACCTTCTATAGATGTAGTTAGTGTTGCTACTTTTTCAAAAGAGTTTAATTTATTTGATTCTTTTAACTCATCTAAGTTTTTAAATGGTCCTACATATCCAATAGTTGATTGTTTTTGAGCAAGTGTAGAAGATTGAGACTTCATAGGGTGTTGTGTTACAACTGATAAGTATCCATAACCATTTGCTAAATTACTATACCAAAATGGTGAAGTTGTTTCAGCATCAAGTGGAGTTGTGAATGTTCTAGTTAACTCTTTAGTTTTTACATTGTATGCCCATACAGCATTATTTTCATGTTTACCTGTATCCTCTCCAATCATTAAAATATCAGAGTTCTCTAAGAAAGTAACATTATCAGGATTTGAAATACCATTTACATCACAAGTATTGTTAGCATAAACAGAACCATCTGCATAAGTAGTTGGTGTTCCACTTATTACTGCATTCATATTTTTTACTACATACTCAGAGTTAATTGTAGTATCAGCAGTATCTTTAGCAATTTCTGTATCTACATCTAAAGAGTAAACAGCCCCACATTGATTATATTCAACTTTAATATCATTGTTTCCACCAATATCATATTTAGTATTAGCTACTTCACTTTTTTTGTTATCTTCCATTCCTCTTTCAACAGAACTCATTGCAACATAAAGTTTACCTGCATTTTTATCAAAAGTAATACCCTCTTCTTTTCTAAACTCAGTTGTTGCTCCCATATAAGCAGCATATCTTCTTGACTCTAATCTTGAAGCAGCTTTTTCCATACCTTCTTTTAAATTTAAACACTCAAAACCAGCACTTGTGTTAGTTGCTTTATAACCAGTTGGACAAGTACCTGCATTTGTATCTCCAGATACTGAATCAAAAATATCTGAGAATTTAACTGCATCATTTGTTGCAATATTTCCATCTTTATCTAAATACTCTCTAATTTCACTATCTGTTGCATGACCCAAGTTAACCCAAGTAATATCAGCCTCACCAGCACCAACTCCAACTTCTGAAGTTTGATTCCATTTTGCAGCATATAATGTACCTGCACTTAAATCCTTTTCTTTATCTGCAACAAACATAAATAATCCAACATTTGTTCCATCATCTGATAAATATACTGTTTTATTATCAGGCATAACATATGCTAACTCATGAGACATTCTTCCCATTGAGTAGTGTTTTGTATAATCAGCTTCACCATCATCAGTGATTTTTACTTCAGGAGTCCAACCATAGTAATATGGCGACATTTTAGTAGCATCACCTTTCCAGAATTTCGCAACCTCATCATAATACTTGTTTCCAGTTAATCCAGTAACTGAATCTGCACCTTGCTCCACAGCTTTAGCGTCTGGTTCATACTCTTCTGAACCTAAGTGAGATTCCCATGGTGTTTTTTGACCTGCACAATGAACAAAGCCACCAAATTCATCTTTTTGTGAGATGAACTTCATACTATTTTCTTTTGCACTTAATTCACCCGTTTGCTCATTTTGCTCTAACTCTACCATATACATAGAGCCAACTTGACACTCAAACTGTGATACCATATATAAATTTCCATCTTTATTTAAAAATGATGTATAATCAAGTCCCGAACCAACTCCACTATTTGTACCATTACAAATATATGGTGAGCCATCATCTACAGTTCCACCACTAAAAGTAATTGTTTCGTCCATATAATCTTTTGATAATCCAAATACTTCACCATTATTACTATCACCTGTAGCCATAATTGTTTTATATGATATATTTTGAGTTTTACCATTTATTACAACTTCAGAAGAAGCTTGTCTAGTTGTTTTTTTAGCATCTGTTGTAGGTGTTTGTATTTCTTTAAATTTTACATCTACTTTATTAGCAAACTTTTTGCTCACATCAATTTTGATTTTTTTGATTTTTTCTTTTATATCTGCATCATCTAATTTTTCAGATAATTTCTCAATAGATGAAAAATCTAATGCATCAGAAGAACTACCTTCAATATCTTCAGGTAACTCAAAAGTTTCTGGAAGATTATTAATATCATAATCTTTTCCAGTTTTTTTACTCATTTTTGCAATAATAAATGCTGATAATGCTTCACTAGAAACATCTTCATTTTGCTCAGCAATTGAAGCAATAGTAAGTTTTGAACTAGGAGTTGCAGTTAATTTTTTTCCTCCTATGGTAAAAGTACAAGTTTCACCATCTTTATACGTATACTCTCCATTAGAGTTTGTAGTACCACTTGTATCTCCACATGTATAATCAATATTTGCCAAATTCGGATTTAGACTTAATGTTCCAGTTGAACCTTGTGAAGTTGATGTTTGTGAAGATGAAGAACTACCACATCCAATAAAAGTAATAGAGGCTAAAATAGCTGAAGCAACAAAACTTATTCTCAAATAATTTCTTTTCATAATTTTCCTTTATTATAAATAATTTCTAGACTTCCATGTCATTTGTGCGGAAATTTTAATAAAGAAAAATTACAAGATAGTTACAAAAAAATAATGGTTATCAAAATGGCTATCTCATTTAAAATATTATTTTGTATTAGATATTTATTTCTTTTTATGAGCTAAAGTAGGTTCTATTCAAATAATTTTATATAATTATGTTCAGGAGTCTTTCGTAAAAAGAAAACAAGCTTAAAAGGCTTACTTGAGAGCTTAACTAAAGATTGTTTTTTTAAAAATGGATACCTTTTAGTTAGTATTATCTTATCATTTTCATCTACTAGATGGTAATTATATAAACCACATTTATTTTTACTGTTACTTTTACAAATAATTTTTGCTTTTTGCACATTTATATCATAAGAAACATCTAAATCTATTGTATAACTAACGGGATGAGCTATACTAGAACTAAGTAGAAAACTACATATTATTAAAATTTTATTCACTTGAAACCCCTAAACAAAAATCATATTCACTTTTCTGAACATCTAATTTATTAGAAGAACTCACTTCATTTAACTTAAATGCCATATAAATCTTTTCATCCATTGTACACATTGTAAACTCATTACTTAAATCAACATCAATATCAAAAGTAAGAGAAACTCTTCTTTCTTGAAATTTAACATCAATATTTGAAGGCTTAATTTCATACTCTTTTTCATCTGATAAAAAGATATTATAGTTATTTTGCTCTAGTGTTTTAAAATGTGTTTCTATAAACTCTTGTTTTTCTTCTTCATCAAATTTTTTATTTGAATTTTTGTCAAAATCAAAAAGCAAAACTCTTGAATTAAGCCGATCAAATAACCATTGGTTTTTTATTTTTCCTTTTTCAAAAGAGATGTTTGAATCTATAAAAAAGTGAGGATGAGCATTTAAACCAATACCAATAAAAAAAACTATTATAATTAAAATCTTTTTCATACTAATAAAAATACTCCTAGAGAGATTAATAAAACAATTGCACCATAAGTTAAAATATTCATAAAATACTTATACTTACTAAATCTTTTATTTTTAACCTGTGTTGCTAATATTGCAGCTAATGATATAGTAAGTCCCATACCAATACTCATTGTTATAGCACTTAAAATTCCTAAATTTATATATCCAAGAATCATTGAAAATAGAACTATTGTCATAACACCTGGGCAAGGTACTATTCCAATAGATAAACTAACAGCTAGTAAATTTTTACTTTTTAGTCTTTGTACCTTTTCTTCTTCATTTCTATCTTTTATTACTTCATATAATAAATACAAAGCAATTAAAATTATAAACACTGCTGAGATTTTATACATATTGGCATTTATATCTTGAAAATGCTTTGTTACAGCTCTTTGAAAAAATAGATATAAAACTCCAGTGATTAAAAGAGCTGATATGGTATGAATAATTGAAGTTAAAAAACCTGCTTTAAAAGCCTCTTTTATTTTTGCTTCTTTGGCTAAAAAGTAACTGGCAATTACCATCTTTCCATGACCTGGACCTAAGGCATGTACTAAACCATAAATAAAAGAAACAAATAAAATAGAAAAGAAAACCATACTTTCACCACTATCTAATCTATCAAAATAATCAGATATAAGTAAATTTAACTCTTGCTGTTTTGAAACTATATAATTTAAAAAACCTCCATAATACTCTATCATTTTTGAACCTTTTGTAAATGTGTCATTTGACCATCTTTTATAGTTTTATGAACATTATTTGCTGGTTTTACATGAGTATCTCTACCATAAATATAACTTTGTTCATCAACTATCACTTTATATGCTTTATTTAGTTGTATTGCTCTTTGTTTACTTGGTATTATAAGATGAGTAATATCTTCTTTTAGTTTCTGTATTTCATTCTTTTTTAGTTTCCAATCTTGCTTTAAAACAATTTTTGGATTTTCTAATTTAGATATCAAATCTCTTTCAATATTTTCTATATCCTTTTCCCAATCTTTAACAAAGAACTTATTCATCACTTCATCATTAGATCTAAACTCATCCCCTGCACTATTTAACTTTAGATATCTAACATACTCTGTTTGACCATCATCTAAAACTCTATCTTTTACACCTTTTAAACCTCTTTGACTCCAATGGTACCAACCATAAGACATATCAGGCCCTTCAAACTTCCTTTGAAATACAAAGGTAGAATCAGCAGTTGCTCCTATATTACTATGACAGCCCATACAAAAAAGTGTTTCTTCATAAGTTTGAGGTCTTAAGTCACCTTTATTATCTTCAATAAAACCTTGATAAAGCCAACCTCTTTTGTTACTAAGTCCAGTTTCCATGTTCCCTAAATATACATCAACCCTTTCTGGAAAATCATGTTTCTCTTTTATTTCTGCATAACCTAAATTTAAAAGCTGTGTATAATTATTCCAATGATGTTTCTTTGCATATCTAAACTCTTTCATTCTTGAAGCCATTTTAACTTCATTTTTTTGTACATCAAGATACCTTACTGTATGTGCAAACTCTGTACCAACAGGATATAAACCAGGTGCAATATTAAGCTCTCCATTTTCTAAAAGCTTTTTTGCTTCTCCCACATAAGACATAGAAAAATCTTTTAGCTTTCCTGTTTTTAAGTCATACTTAGGTGTCATCCAGTTAAAAACAACATTTTTTGCTAAATCTAGTCTATTATTTTGGTTTAAATCAACACCATATTTTTTTTCATCTACTTCCTCTATCAAAATATCTTTTTGCTTTATTAAAGATTCTATTATTGCAAGATTTATAGTGTATATTTCCTTATCAAACAAAGCCTTTTTATTCAAATAAAAACTCTTAGGAAGCCTAATTAGTACATCATCAAAACTTCCATTAGTCGGCCAAAAAGTTCCTAGAAAAGGATAATAAGCAAAGGCTCTCCATCCTGTATATTCTCCTTTTTTATTTTTATCAAAACCATCTCTATCAAAGGAAAAAGCTACATCAGGTATATATCCATCCCATTTACCATTATTATTAAAGTCCCAATCTTTTGAAATGTTTTCAAGTTTAGGCTTTAAAACAAATTCTCCTTTTTTATTTTTATAATTATCTTCTTTCACATAAGCTAATATTTCTTCATCAGAAATACTTTTTGTTTGATAAGTTCTATCTTTAAAAAGATTAGTCCAAGGGTTTTTAAAAGCAGAAGATGGAAAATCATATGCCTCTTGTAAATCTGCATCTGCTAAGGTAAAGTTTGGTTCTTTATTTTTTGTATGACAGCTGAAACAAGAGTTATGTAAAATATTTTCATTTAAATCATTTACTGTTTTTGTATAACATTGACTTGAAATATATGCTGTTTTATTATATAAATTTTTACTTTTTAAGTCTTGTGCAAAACCATAATTTGTAAGCAAAAAAAGACTTGTAAAAAGTATATTTCTTTTATTCATTAATTTATCCTCATATAAAATCTTGTGATTATAAAGACTTAAAATTACAATTTAGTAACAAATTTGTTTATGGTCACTAAAAAAGGTTACTGTTACCTTTTTGTAATCAAAGGAAACTACAATTACATTAAGGAGAATATATGATTGATGTACAAAAAGAGATAGAAAAAAAGTTTCCTAATATAAATAAAAAACAGAACTTTTTAAAAAAATCTTTATTTAAAATAGCTAGAAAGATAGTGCATGAAGACTCGATTAACCAGTTCTTATCACAAAATGAACATTTAAAAGGTTTTGAGTTTGTAGATGCTGTTTTAGACTATTTTGACTTTGACTATACTGTTTCAAGTAATGATTTACAAAACATTCCAAGTTCAGGAAAAGTAGTAATTATTGCTAACCATCCTTTAGGTGGATTAGACGCACTATGTTTACTTAGACTAATCTCACAAGTAAGAAAAGATGTAAGAATTGTTGCAAATGATTTTTTAGTTGGATTTGAAGCTTTAAACTCACTTTTAATTCCAATTGATAATTATAAAATTAGACAATCTAAAAAAGATATTAAAAACATCTATGATGCCTTAAATAATGAAGAGGCTATTATCATCTTCCCAGCAGGTGAAGTTAGTCGTGCCACTTCAAAAGGTATAAAAGATCCTATTTGGAGTAAAGGTTTTTTAAACTTTGCCCAAAATACAGGTTCACCAATACTTCCTATATATTTAAATGCAAAAAATTCTAAAACATTTTATACAGTATCTGTTTTAAATAAAACTTTTTCAACTTTACTTTTATCAAATGAGATGTTTAAAAAGAAATCAAAAAGAATTAATATCAAAATTGGAGAGATTATTCCTAATGAAAATATATTACCAAAAGGAATAAATAAAAAGTTTTTAGTAAATCTTTATAGAAAGCATTTATATGCACTAAAAAAAGGAAAAAAATCTTTTTTTCAAACACAATCAGCAATTGCTCACCCTCAAAGAAGAGCAGATATATTATCAGAGCTTAAAAGCTCTCAATTAATAGGTGAAACAAAAGATGGGAAAGAGATATACCTTTATGACTACACAGAAGACTCTGTTGTATTAAAAGAGCTTGGAAGATTAAGAGAAATATCTTTTAGAAAGGTTGGTGAGGGTATCAACAAAAAAAGAGATACTGATAAGTTTGATATATATTATCAACATATTATTTTATGGGATAAAAATGATTTAGAAATAGTTGGTTCATATAGAATTGGTAATTCTGATTTTATCTATAAAAATATAGGAGTTAAAGGTTTTTATTCAAATAAACTATTTGACTACAACGAAGATATGATTCCATACTTAAAAAATTCTATTGAGCTTGGAAGAAGTTTTGTGCAACCTAAATACTGGGGAACAAGAGCCTTAGATTACCTATGGTATGGAATTGGAGCTTATCTTAAGAAGAACCCACATATAAAATATATGTTTGGACCTGTATCTATGAGTGCATCTTTTCCAAAAGCAGCAAAAGATATGATGGTTTATTACTATTCACATTATTTTAAAACAAAAGCTAGTTTAGTAACTGCAAAAATCCCTTATCAATACTCAAATAGTGTAAATGAAGTAAAAGAAGTTTTTCATTTAGAAGATAAAAGAGCTGACTTTAAACTTTTAAAATCTACTCTATCAAATATGAACTGTGCAGTACCCACACTTTATAAACAGTACTCTGATATCGCATCAGAAGGTGGTGTTAAATTTTGCGATTTTAATATTGACCCTGAATTTGCTGATTGTGTTGATGGATTTATCTTAGTTGAAGTTGATAAAATAAAAGATAGCGCAAGAAAAAGATATATAGATAAGGATTAAAATCCTTATCTTTTATTTAAATAGTTAACTACTTAACCTAATCTACAATACATAACCTCATCAACTACTGATTTAGCTATTTGATTCGTCTCAACAATAATATGCTCTAGATGTAAACCTTCAAGAGCTTTCTTATCTTGTTCACTTGTAACTGTAATAATTGTCTTAGCATTATGAGTTAAATCATCAATTGCATGACAAATAAGCTGTAAGGCTTCTGGGTTATTAACAGCAACAATAACAGCTGAGGCTGTTTTAATATTTACAGAGTTTAGAATATGTCTATGTGCTGCATTTCCAAAAACTATTGGCTCACCTCTTTGTTCACCTAACTGATAAAATTTCATATTATGTTCAATTACAACATAATCTTGTTCTAACATTTTAAGTTCATTTACAATAGATTGACCGAATCTTCCATATCCAAGTACTACAACATGGTTTTTCTTATCTTCATCCACATGGTGTGCTGAGTTAATCATCATAACATCTTCAGGAACAAGTTTAGCTGCTGCTTTAGATAAATTTTTCAGAATAATTGGAGTTAATACCATAGAAATTACAATAGTTACAATCAATACTTGTGAATAAGTAGGATCAACTAAATCTTTACTTCTTGCAAGTTCTAAAATTGCAAGTGAAAATTCACCAATTTGAATCAATGATAAAGCTGTTTTAAATGCAACCCTTTTATTATCTTCAAACTTCACAATTGTATAAATGATTGCATATTTCAATCCCATTAAAACTGGAAGTAAAAGAAGAATTATCCAAATATATTCACCAATTACTGTAAAGTTAATTTGCATACCCACTGTAATAAAGAACACACCTAAAAGAATATTTCTAAATGGTATTAGGTCAGCTTCAACTTGATGTTTAAACTTTGTCTCACTAATCATCATACCTGCAACAAAAGCTCCAAGTGAATAAGTAAAACCAAAATAATGAGCTAAATATGAAGAACCAATTGCAAGTAAAAGTACTGAACCTACAAAAAGCTCATCTGTTTTAGTTTTTGAAACCAATGTTAAAAATGGCTCTAATAAATACTTTCCTGAAACATAAAGCAGTGTTAATAAGATAAATGCAGCAACTAATGTTTCAAATATCATATAACCTACACTTTTATCATCACCCATAGTAAAGAAAGAAATCATAAGTAAAATAGGAATTACTGCAATATCTTGCATAATTAAAATACCTAAAACACGTCTTCCATGAGGTCTATTTATCTCTTTTGTTTCATTAAAAGTTTTAAGTACGATAGCTGTTGAAGACAAGGCAAGTGCAGCACCTATGATAACAGATGTTTCAGTAGATAGTCCAATTGCAAAGTAACATACTAAAAATACAAATGTAGCAGTAACTAGTATCTGTAAACTTCCTGTTACAAACACTTCCCTTTTCATCTTTTTTAGATGTTCAATTGAGAATTCTAATCCAATAGTAAACATTAAAAAAACAACCCCAAATTCAGCTATTTCTTTTAATGTATGGTTATTTACAGCATCATGTAATTCAAAAGCATAAGCTATAATTGTTCCTGTAAAAATATACCCAATGATAGTAGGTAAATGAAACTTTTTTAGAATTAAATTTACGATTAATGCAATTGCAATTGTTGAGACAATAATCCCTAACATCCATGTTCTCCTTTATTTATAATGCATCTGCTTATAGCCTTCAAGCCTTTTTTTGTAAGCAGAGTTTAACATAGGGTTTTTTGAGTCTAAAAAATCAATAGCTAAACACTCTTGATTTCCTCTACCAATTCTTCCTAAATATTGCACAAGTCTACCATAATATGAAATAGGTGTTACAAACATTATCGTATTTAGGTGAGGAAAGTCTATTCCCTCACCAAAATACGAAGTAGTAGCTAAAATCAAAGATGATTCTCTAACCTTATTCATATTTTCAACTTGCTCTTTTTTATTCATACTTCCATGAATACTAACATACTCTATTTTTTCTTCACATAAAAAATTTTCCAAAATATTTATATGCTCAATTCTGTCTGTAAGAATCAAAATCTTTCTAGATATATTATCTTTTATTTGCTGAATTATTAAGTTATTTCTAGCTTCATTGACACAAAGTTCATTAATTATAGTCGCATAGTTATCAGCCTCGCTTGTAAATTCTGTTCTAATTATCTTTAGTTTATTTGTATGAGTTCTTTTCTTTTTATACTCATATGCTACTTCACCTAATTGTTGAAATAAAATTGGTTGTAAGCCATCTTTTCTATTTGGGGTTGCACTTAAACCTAAGATATATTTTCCCTTAAAGTTTTTGATAATCTGCTCAAAAGTAACTGCTGGAATATGGTGACACTCATCAACTATCACAAAAGAGTATTTATTGATAATCTCAGGGGAGTTTTTTAAACTTTGCATTGTTGCAACATCTATTATTCCATTTAGTTTATTTTTTCCTTTTCCTAAATAACCTATATCTTTTTTGTTATACTCAAAGTAATCAACAAATCTCTCAATCCATTGATTTAAAAGCATATTTTTATTTACAACAATCATAGTACTAACTGCTCTTTGCTCAAACATCTTAGCACCAATTAATGTTTTTCCAAAACCAGGAGGAGCCACACAAATAGAAAAATCTGCTTTTAAAATCTGCTTTATAGCTTCATCTTGTTCAGGTCTTAAGGTAAATTTCACTTTTTTTGTATGTATTTGCTCAAAGTGTCTTTTATCATCAATAGTATATTTAACACCATTTTCATTAAAAAAGTCACATACTTTTGTTTTAAGACCTCTTGGAAGCATAAGATGACTTTCATCTTCTTCAAAGCCTTGAAGCACCCTTGGAGTATTATACAAAGGTTTTCTAAGGCTTAATAGTACTTTGATTTGAGGATTCTCAAAAGAAGCAAAAGATTTAAGTTTATTAATCAGTGATTTAGATAAGTTTTGTGTTGGAATATAAATAAAATCAAATAAAACCATTTCAATCATATTTAGAGGAAACTCTATATTCCCAAAATCTTTTTCATCATTTGCTGATGTGCTTACTTGTGAAAACTTATAAATAGTCTCTTTATTTATTTTTGAGACATTATTTAAAACCATCCATTGATCTTCATAAATTTTATTTGTATTAGTATCAATAAAAACAGTTTTATTCTTTTTTCTATAGTTTAAATGAAGTGGTAACTCTATACTATTTCCAAGGCTTGCTTTTGTAGCAAACTCACTATTTGGATAAAGCTTAGCACTTATATTTGCTTTTTTCATTACAAATTTACCAAAGTTATGTACTATTTTTGAAGAAATAGCTTCTTCAAAAAAAATCCATGCAATTAAACTATTATAAGAGTTCAATTCATAATAAGCTCTGATATTCAAAGAGTTTAAAGCAATCTGTAGTTTAAACTTATCTTCATCAAGTATTTCAAAGGCTATAAATTTTGAGTTATTATTTGAATCTATACAATAAGTTGCTAGGTGAACCAAACCTCTTAAGTGTGATTCTATATCATGGTTTGTAATAGGAAGAAAATCTTCCCCTTTAAAAGTTTGTGTTACAGGATAAAAGCCTTGTTTATCTCCATCTTTACTAATCCATTTTTTTGCATAAATATCACTTCTTGCAAGAAATAAAGATTTAAAAATATCTATTTTCTCATCTTTTGTAAAGTTCTTTTTTAACTTAGCTTCTTCTTGTATTTGAAGCTCTAAGGCTTTAATCTCATCTTCAATTTGTTTCTTTTGAGAATAAAGTACTTCTAATTTTTTCTTAAGATTTATCATGAGCAATTGCTGATGGACCAACTACAATATTATTGATTTTTTGTTCAATCTCGTTATATCTACTTTTTAATTCAGAATTTTTTCTAATTCCTCTTCCCTCAAATTTACCCTTTGGATCAATTACAAGTTCGTTATATCTCATCTCACCTATAACTCGTCCCTCTTCTAAAATCTGAACTTCATTACAATCAATTTTTCCATCAAAAAGGCCATTTACAACTAAATTATTGGCTTTTATATCTCCAATAACCTCACCTTCTGTTCCTATTGATATAACATCAGCTTCTAAAATAACACCTTCAAATTTTCCATCAATATGCACAGTACCTTTTGTACTAATACCACCTATTATACAAGTGCCTGCAGCAACTACTGTTGCTCCATTTGATGTTGATCCCTTATTAGACTTATTAAAGACTCCCATTGCACTCTCCTCTCATTTTTAAAGATGTAATCATAATTGTTTAAGTTCCATTTGATGAACTTTTTCGGATTTAAAACTTTGTTTGCATATCTTACTTCATAGTGTAAGTGAGGGCCTGAGCTTCGACCTGAGTTTCCACTAAGTCCTATAATCTCGCCTTTTTTTACTATTTGTCCAACTTTAACCATTGTTTTATTTAAGTGAGCATATACAGTTTTAAAGCCAAAGTTATGGTTTATTCTAATAACTCTTCCATAAGAACCTCTATTTGCTGCTTGAACATATTCAACTACACCATCAGCTGTAACCCTAACTGGTGTTTTTCTATTAGCAGGTATATCTAAACCTCTATGAAACTGTCTTTTTTTAGTAATAGGATGTATTCTATAACCAAAACCAGAAGATGTAGTTATCTTATCTAAAGGTTTTCCATTTGGAATAACCCTTAAAGTATATCTTCTTTTATTTATATTCATCGCTTCAAGAGTTTTTTTAGTAATCTCTTCTGTTGTAGCATCTTTATCAACACCAATTATAGTATGAATTTCATCAAGTTTTGAACTTAACTCATCAATATCTTTTATTTTACTTTTTATTTGCATAGAGTAAAATTTATTTTGAGCTACAAGTTTTTCCTCTTTTTGAGTTAAAACCTTTAATTCATTCTCTTTATCTTTTCTAACTTCATCTACTTCATTACTTAAATAAGATATAAAAGCAAAACTTCCTGCAATTATAACTAATATACCTATAATAACAAATAAAAGTATTTTTTTTATAAACTGATGTAAATTATATGACTTTGTACCTTTTATATCTGAAACAGTAATTATTAATCTATTTTTCATTAAAACCAATCATTGATAAAAATTTCTCTACAACTAAGAAAGAACCAAATACTAAATACTCTTTATTTTCGTTTATTTCTATACTTGGAATATTTATTATATTTAAATCTTTTATAATTTTCAATAAATTATTTTTTTCAACCATCCTATTATCATCAATATCTATTATAATTATCTCTTTAATTATTGGTTTTAATATTTTTAAAACTTCCTCATAATCTTTATCCGCATAAGAATTATAAATTAAAGTAATTTCTTTATTTTTAAATTCTTCTTTCAAAACCCTTGCAGCGAGGGGATTGTGCCCCACATCAATAGTGATATTTGAAGCAATTTTTTGACATCTTCCAAAAAGTTTTACATCCTCAAATAAAGATAAGTCAATATCGATGTGTAACTCTTCTAAACATTTTATAACTAAGTGTAAATTTCTTTTTAAATATGATGCAAAACTCTCTTTTAAGTTATATTTATTAAATTCTTCAAGAAATTCTATACTTATGTCTTTATTTCTTTCATCTTTAATTTGTCTTTGCACTTCAAAAGCACTTTGTTTTACACTATCATGAATTTGGTAACCAACTAGCATTTTAGTATCAACTGAACGCATTTTTGTAATAGCTATTTCTTCAACTGTATTTCCTAAGAAACTTTGATGATCTAAATCAATAGTAGTAATCAAAGATAAATCACTTGGTACTACATTTGTAGCATCAAATTCTCCTCCAAGTCCAGCTTCTAAAACTAAATAATCCATATCTTTTGATAAGTATATAGCTAGTAGTGTTGTATATTCAAAATATGTAAGTTTAGAAAGTAGTTCAATATCATATATATCTTGTAAAAATCTATGAGCTTCATCAAGTTTTAAATCACTTACATCACTTCCATTTATCCAAATTCTTTCATTAAATTTTACGATATGAGGAGAGCTGTAGTGTAGTGTTTTGTAATTTTTTTTATATAAATAGTGAGATAAGAATCTTCCAGTACTTCCTTTTCCATTTGTTCCTACAATATGTATCACAAAAGGAAGTTTTATTTCTTGACTTAAAATATCCCAAGAATTTCTTACTGTACTGAAATCTATTTTGTCATAATAAAGAGTTTTGTATTTCAAAAACTCTTCAAGATTAGCTTTTTTTAAATCTGTAGTCATAGAAACTACTTATCAAAAGAGTGTACGGCTAACTTTGATAAGAACTCATCTAAAGCATCATTTGCAGCACTTTTAATAGCTTCAAATCTTTTTGTATCTGTAATAGTTGTACCATCATCAATAGAGAAGTTATGCTCCCCTTCTAAAGAGATATTTTTTACTTGTTCATTTACTTTATTGTACTGAATATTAAGTGTAACAAGGGCTCTATAAAGTTTGTTGTACCCTTCTTTATCATACTGTAACTCTTGCATATTTACTGAACCAATTTTTATTTTCATAATAGTATCAGCTAAAGCTTCATCATATACTAAATTAGTATTCAACTTTTGAAGTAATACTTGATTTAGTGAATCTTTAATAATCACAGCATTTCTAGGGTCTTTTAAGTCTACAAATAACTTTACAAAAACCTTTTGACCTAACTCTTTTTTAGCATAATATGTTGAGGGTTTGTATCCACATCCATTTAAAATAAAAGATGTAGATAATAAAGTGAAAAGTACGAATAGTACTTTCCTTACATTATTCATACTTTTCATTATTCTTTATCCCTTTATAACTAAGTTTACTAATTTATTTGGTACTACAATCTCTTTGATTATATCTTTACCTTCAAGCCATTTAGAAGCTACTTCTTTAGCTTGAGCTAAAATATCTTCTTTTGAAGCATCAGGTGATACTTCTATTTCTGCTCTTTTCTTACCATTAATTGTAACAGCAAGTGCAATTGAATCTAAAGCAAATACTTCTTCTTTCACTTCTAAAGAGTTATTGAAGTTTTCTCTTTGGAATAAGCCATTTGCTAAATCCCAACAAGCATGAGGAATTACAGGCTCTAAAATATTTGTAAGGATGTAATAACCTTCTGCCCATACAGCTTCATTGTTTTGTGCTTGAAGTGCATTCATAGCTTCCATTGAAGCTGCAATTAAAGTATTGAAAGCATATGTTTTTTCAAATACATCATTTGACTTTTGAAGTGCTTCATATACTTTTCTTCTTGCTTCTTTTTCTTCTTTTGATAATGATGAGTGATCAATATTTTTAAACTCTTCAATACCCTTAGCCGTTACATTTGAAGCTCTTTCATAGAACTTTTTGATGAATTTAAATGAACCTTCAACAGCAGAATCATTCCACTCAAGCTCTTTTGTAGGAGGTGCAGCAAATAAAATAAACATTCTAGCTGTATCAGCTCCATATTTTTCTACGATTAAATCAGGATCAACTACATTTCCCTTAGATTTTGACATCTTAGCACCATCTTTAAGTACCATACCTTGAGTAAGTAATCTTTTAAATGGCTCTCTTGAGTTTGTATATCCTAAATCATTTAATACTTTTGTAAAAAATCTTGCATATAGAAGGTGTAAGATAGCGTGCTCAATACCACCAATGTACTGATCAACATCCATCCAGTAGTCAGAATCAGCTTTTGAAATACCCTCTTCATTCCAAACTTTTGGATTTGTTGCATATCTTAAGAAGTACCAAGAAGACTGTACAAATGTATCTAAAGTATCAGTTTCTCTTACTGCTGGTTTACCACAACATGGACAAGTTGTATGCTTCCAAGTTGGATGAGTATCAAGAGGATTTCCCTCACCTGTTATTTCAACATCTTCAGGTAAAGCAATAGGTAAGTTTTCTGATTTTTCAGCAACTAATCCACAATCATCACAGTGAACAAATGGAATTGGTGCTCCCCAATATCTTTGTCTTGAAACTCCCCAATCTCTAAGTTTGAAGTTTACTTTTTTAGTACCAATTGAGTTTTGTTCAAAATGGTAAATAATAGCTTTTTTAGCTTTTGTATTTTTAAGTCCAGTAAAGCTTTCAGAATTGATAAGCTCACCTTCCCCTGTAAATGCTTCACTTGGGTTTTCAATAAGACCTTCACTTCCTTGGATAACTTGTTTGATTGCTAAGTCATATTGACTTGCAAACTCAAAGTCTCTTTGGTCATGAGCAGGTACAGCCATTACAGCACCACCACCATAAGAAGCTAATACAAAGTTAGCAACCCATACAGGAATATTTTCGCCAGTTAAAGGATGGATTACATCAATCTCTAAAGAAACACCTTCTTTATCTTGTGTTGCTCTATCTCTTTCACTTACTTTTTGCATTGCTTTAATAGCATTGATTTTTTTCTCTGGAAGTAATTTGTTATCAACTATATATTTTACAATTGGATGTTCTGGTGCTAATGCTGAATAAGAAACACCATAAATTGTATCTGGTCTAGTTGTAAATACTGAATATTTTTTAAACTCTCTATTAAGCTTGTATCTAGAATCTTTTGATAACTCAAATTCAAACTCTAAACCTTCACTTCTTCCTATCCAGTTTTCTTGCATAGTTAAAACTTGAGAAGGCCAAGTGTCTTCTAATGAAGATAAATCATCAAGTAATTCTTGAGCATATTTAGTAATACCTACATAATATCCAGGCATCTCTTTTTGAACAACTTCAGTTCCACATCTCCAACAACAACCCTCTTCAAGTTGCTCATTTGCTAAAACTGTTAAGTCATGTGGACACCAGTTTACAGTAGTTGACTTTCTGTATAAAAGTCCTTCTTCAAACATTTTGATGATAAACTCTTGTTCCCATCTTGTGTATAATTCATCAGATGTAGCAAATTCTCTTGATTCACTAAAAGATAATCCAAGTGCTCTAAGCTCATCTCTCATGTAATCAATATTTTCATAAGTCCATTTTTTCGGATGAAGATTATGCTTAATAGCTGCATTTTCTGCTGGCATACCAAAACTATCCCATCCAATTGGATGTAAAACATTATAGTTTTCTTTTCTATAAAATCTAGCAAATGCGTCACCTAGACAGTAGTTTCTAACATGTCCCATATGGATTCTACCACTTGGATATGGAAACATACTTAAGATATATTTCTTGTCTTTTGTTTGCTCATCACTTGGTTCAAATGATTTATTTTCTGACCAAAAGTTTTGCCACTTTTGCTCAACGTGTTTTGAATTATACTCCATTAAAAGTCGTCCTTCTCTTGAATTTTTGCACTCTCAATTAAAGCTAAAGCTATTGAGAAAACGTTTGCTACTACTGCACCAATTGCAAGGGAGATAGCAAGTGGTAAGTCGTGCATGAAAGTTAATACCATAAATGCTGGAATTAGGTGTAAATCAGCAACTAATGAACTTGCCAACAACTCTGCTGCAAGAAGATTTCTAACCCCAACTTTTAGAATCGTTGATATTACATTTACTCCTGCTGCAATAAATAAAGCTATTGCATTTGGCTCATAAAGAAAACCTGCAGTTGTAGTAAGTGACATTAGTGAAAAGAAAATATAAGTTACTTTACCCCAATCCATTTTTATCCTTTTATAGTTTCTACTATTTTAATTTTAAGCAGATATACTATCTAAAAAAAGGTAAAAAATGGCTTTGGTAATGCTTTATAAGTTATTTTGAAAACTTGTGTCTAAGGCCTTTAAACATCATAAAAAAAAGATAAAGCATGATTATTTTTATAAATATCTGAACGGCTGTATATGGTGTAAAGCCATTTATCTCATACTCAAAAGGGTTAATAATATTGTGAAATAAAAGATTAAAAGTTATATCGTTTGTCACAACAAAATAAGCAATAAGTGCAACATACATAACTAAAAAATAAAACTGATTTTTTTGCATTTCAATAATACTATAAACAAAATGCCATACAAAAAAAGATACAAATACAGCTATCAAAAGTTCTTTGAATACACCTGCTTGAATATCTATCACATAAGTTCTTGAATAGTCTAAAAACTTATACTCAATAATAGAAGAGATGATTTCAAATACAAAAATCCAAGTAAGAGCTAAGAACCAATCTGTACCATGTTTTGAAGTAAAACCATTAAATTGATACAAAAATCCTTGTTTATTTTTTTCCATAATTAACTCCGGTTAATAATATATAAATATTTCATTAGTATTTTATATGAAATAAGTTTAAAGCCCAATATCATGGGCTTTGTGACTTTTTATGTTATTGACTATTTTCTTCTTGTGTTTTGTCTTATAGAGATAATAAACTGGTAGATTAAGTATGCAATTATTATTCTGTAAAGTAACTCAAAGAAGCTAATCTTTTCATTTTGTGTTACTATTGAAAAAGGATTGACATTATTAGAAAATAAGAATAATTTCCAGTCACCTGTAATAAAACTATAAAAAAAATAAAATATACAACTTATAAAAATAAAAAAAATAGATTTATTTAGAATTTTAAATTTAAATGTTATTAACCAAATAACTAAACCAATAAAGAAGGTAATAAAAATACAAATACTTAATTCATTAATCTCTATAAACTTTTCATATAGAATAACATCTTTGTATATCTCAAAAAATGAAATATCAACTATTTTAGTACTCATAATATTTATATAACTATAAAAAGAATATATAAAAGTAAATATAATAATCCAAAATAAAGTTAATAACCAGTTTTGTGAATGATTTGAAGCTAAACCATGAGTTTTAAAAACAAGCCATTCAAAAAAGTTTTTTGAAGGTTTTAATTCTTCTTCTCTTTTTTGCATTTCAATTGCATAAAATTTATTTGCTTCAATGATATTATTTTGCTGTTCAAAAGAGTCTTTTATAATTCTTGCAGTTTCACGATTTGATACATCAATCTTAGAATCTATAAAATTAACTTCTTTTCTAAAAAAACTATTATCTATAGTAAAATTATTTACTGTGATATTATTCATTAATGATGTATCATTAAAGCGACAATGAATTAAATCTAATTTTTGATAAAATTTTGTATCAATAAGAGAGCATATTTTATTAAAAACAATATTCCTAAAAGATATACTTTTTTGTACTTCGCAACCTTCAAATAAAAAATCATTTTTAAAAACCATTCTAGAAAAACTAATCTTCTCATCAAACTTGCACCTATAAAATCTAATATTTTTAGATTTGAAAATATACTCAAGATTAATAATTCCTAAAAACTCACAATTTTCAAAATTTAAATTTAGTCCTTCATCTTTATTAAAGTCGATATGTTCATTAATTGCATAAAAAGGTGAACTATTATCAATTGAACAAGGGAAAATTACCCTATCAAATAAATAAGAATGGAATTCCTTATTATCTTCTTCTGACATTTTTCGTATTTCATCAATATCAATATCAACACTATTTAGGTTTTCAATATTTTCGTCTATAATTTCCCAAAATAATTTTATTTTATTTTCTGATTTTTCCCAGTTTTTTTTATCATTTTCTGATTCATACCAATCTTTTTTTTCACAGTGTAAAATACATTTACCATTTTCATATTCATCTAACTCACAATCTTTTACATTACACATTTTACTTACTTTCATATTTAAATAATTAGTTATATTTTATCTTTTTACTCTTATTTGTAGTTTTCTTCATATTCTTTTTTTAGAAAAAAGAAACAAAAAATCGTGAGCAGAGTTTGTAAATAGCTAAAAAATATATCGAAATTCTAAAATTTGAAAACTCAGTTCGTACCTCACCTCAGACAGTTCAAATTTCTTTACGAATTTAGATAGATTTTTCTTAACGCTATTTTCAAAATGCTCACACTTTTGAAGAAGGAATAGCTTTGTATTTTGGGGATAAGATTTTGTGATTGATGAGCGTAAAGAAATTTAAGCTGTTAGAGCGACAGCGAGTTTTTAAATTTTAGCGAAGATTGAACAAAATCCCCAAAAATACAATTTGCGATAGGATTTCTTTTTCCTAGTTTTTCTTATAAAAGAAAAAGTAGAAAGCATCCTATTTATTAAAAGTATGAACACAAAGAGATACTTCCTCTTTGTATTAGTTTTCAAAAAACTAAAAAGAAAACCCCAATTTCCAAACTAAAGCAAAATATGCAAACATAAAAAGTACAAAACTAATTAAATTCATGTTCTTTTCCTTTCTCATCTTTTCTTCTATTTTGAACCAAAGCACAGACTTTAAATGCTGCTGTTTCTATACTGTCATATTGAGCTTTACTTATATGATGAACTCTTTTATCTTCTATGATATTTTCTTCCATATGATATTCATCGATTATCTGTTTTACTTTTTTATTAGAGTTTAAAATAGCAATATGACTTACATTTAAACCAAGTGCAGCTTTTATATATTCTTTATTAGAACTTGCATTTATCACAACTACGGCATCAAACTCTTTTTCTTTTAGTTTATATGCACTCTCATATGAATCAAGTATTAAAAGTTCATCAGCGAGTTTATAGTTTCTGAAGTTTTTACCTCTTATATCACAAACTGTTGTATGCCACCCAAGATAGTTTGAAACTTTAACTAACTCTTCACTTTGTTTTGACACTCCAAATATAAAAAGTTTTAAAGGAGTTTCTATTCTTTGATAAAATAGATTCTTGTTTGTATTAAAATGGTTATCTTTTTCATCAAAATTTGGGAAAAAACAATATGCATTTTTATGCTTAATTGACCTTACTAAAGTATTATTTATTCCTTTTTGTGAGTTTTCAAAAGCTTCACCGATACAAGCATAATCATCCTCATAATAAAATGGCTCGACCCAACATTTCACATAACTATCATTTAAAAAATCTTTCTCCCATGTGTGAACCACACTACTTTCACTTTTTAAATCAAAGATTACATATCTACCTTGTCTTGATTTTATTACATCATCAACTAAAGTTAAGATATAGTTTTCTAATCTTTTTAGATTGTCAAAACCTATAGTTTCAAAGTTACTATTTACAAACATTGAGTATTCACTTTTTTGATATGAACTATTTTTGTAATCTAAGATATTGATACAAACTATGTCATTTCTATTTTGTTTTGACTTTTGTAAAAATTTTATATTTTGTTTGTTACTAAACATTTTATAATTACCCTATTTATTTTCTTAAAGTAATTATAAAATAAGTTTATAGCTTTGTTATAGCCCATAAATAGCCTAAATATAGCCTCTGTATACATAGTATACAAATAAAAAAAGGGAAGAGTAAAAACTCTTCCCTTTTTAAAATCAAAACAAAACTATATTAAACTGTACCCTGCTCGTACATAGCTCTTAGCTTATCTTTTTCTTTTTGTTTTTTTAATTTTTCTGCTTCTTTAGCTCTATAATCAGAAATTGAGAATTTTAACTGAACTAAGAATGATGCAGCAATAAAAATAGATGAATAAGTACCTACAATAATACCTACAAGCATTGTAAATGCGAATCCATTGATAATCTCTCCACCAAATAAATAAAGTGTTACAACAACAAAGAATGTTGTTAATGACGTAAGTGTTGTTCTAGAAAGTGTTTTACTTACTGATTCATTTACAACTTTATCAAGAATACTCTCTTTAGATGTTTGAACTCCCTCTCTAATTCTATCAAATACAATAATTGTATCGTTTAGAGAATATCCAAGGATCGTAAGAATAGCTGCTAAAATATCTAAGTTTACCTCTACACCCACAAGTGCAATAGCTCCCAATGCAATAGTAACATCATGTGCTAAAGCCAAAATAGAAGCTACGGCAAATCTCCATTCAAATCTAAATGATACATAAATCAAAATTACTATAAGAGATAAACCTAAAGCCATTAAACCTTTTTCTCTTAGTTCATTACCAACTTTAGGTCCAACCATGTCAACTCTTCTTACTTCAAAGCTTCCAGTTGAATCTAAGATTTTGTGCATTTCATCACTAATATCATTTGCAATATCAGGAGATGTATTTGTAATTCTAATTACAACTTCTTCAGGAGTTCCAAACTCAGTAATAGATGAACCTTTGTATTTAGTTTCATTTAAAACATCTCTTATTTTATCAATAGGAGCTTTTTGCTCATATTGAACTTGAACTAAAGTACCACCAGCAAAGTCAATACCAAAGTTAAGACCTTTTGTAAATAGTATTACAAGTGAAGCAATAACAAGAAGTGAAGAGAACCCTAAAAAAGGAAGTCTCTTACCCATAAAGTTATAAATTTTATCTGATTTAAAAAATTCCATTATTTAACTCCAAACCATTTTTTTAAGTCTTTATCTTTTGAGATTTTACTAGCTAAGGCTTCATAAATACCATGAGTACCTAAAATTGCAGTTAACATAGAAGCTAAAATACCAATAGAAATTGTAATAGCAAATCCTTTAATAGGACCTGTTCCATATGCATATAAAATCACAGCAACTAAAAGTGTAGTGATATTTGCATCTAAAATAGCTCTCATTGCATTTGAATATCCATCTTCAATTGCTTTTGGTACAGAAACACCTTGCTTTAATAACTCTCTAATTCTCTCACCAATAATTACATTGGCATCAACTGCCATACCTACAGTTAATACAATACCTGCCATACCAGGAAGTGTAAGAGTTGCTCCAAACATTGCCATTACAGAAATGATAATAAAAATATTTGTAACAAGTGCAATATTTGCAATGATACCTGCTCTTCTATAGTAAACAATCATGAAGATAAATACTATAATAAATCCAGAAACTAAAGCAATAGTAGAAGCTTTAATAGAATCAGCACCAAGTGATGGTCCTACACTTCTTTTCTCTAAAAGTTTAACAGATGCTGGTAAAGCACCACTTCTTAAAGCAATTGCAACATTTCCAGCTTCTTGTACAGTAAATCCACCTGAGATTTGACCACTTCCACCACCAATTCTTTCTCTGATATTTGGAGCTGAGTAAACTTTTCCATCTAAAACAACAGCTAATCTACTACCTACATTTTTACCTGTAAAGTCACCAAAAATTCTAGCTCCACTTGAATTTAGTGTAAAGTTAATAATTGGCTGGTTTGCTGTATCAAATGCAACTTGTGCATCTATTACTTGAGAACCACTTAAAATAGGTATTTCTTTTACAAGGTATTTAACTGCTGCATTTTTTGTATCTTCTAAGATAATATCACCATATTGAGAAGCCTCTGCCTCACTCATAGTATATACTTGATCAGCTCTTACTTCATCAATAGCCATAAGTTCTAAGTTTGCAGGTTTTGAGATAAGTTCTCTTGCAGCTTTTTCATCTTCTGCTGTTTTAATACCTGGTAATTGAACAACAATATCAGTAGTACCTTGTCTTACAACTGTAGGCTCTGCTAAACCAAACTGATCAAGTCTATTTCTAATAGTCTCAACAGCTTGAGATACTGATAAGTCTTTTGTTCTTTCAATTTCTTCACTTGTTAGTTTTACAGTATAATCTGTATTTACTTTTGAAATTTCAAGACCTTTAATCTTGGCTAACATTTCATCCATTCTAGCTAATTCATCAGGGTCTAAAACTGTAAATGTAATAGATTCTTCATCAATAGCTAAACTATCTATTAAAATATCTTCATCATCTGTAAAATATTTAACTGAAGTTGCTATTGTTTTGATTTTAGATGTTACTGCTTCATGTGTATTAACACCTAAAAGCATATGTAATCCACCTTGTAAATCAAGTCCTAATGAGATTTTTTTACCGCTATCTGTTTGCATAAGTGAGGGAATTGAAAAAACAACACCAAAAATAATACTTAATGCAAATATTATAAGTCTATAATTAAAGATTTTCAATCTTAATCCTTAGTAAGGGGGGTTTGAATTTTTAAAGATAAAACATGTAAGAAACTTACATGTCTTAAAAAAAGATTATTAGTCTTCTAAAAGTTTAGCTACGAACTCTCTGATTAATTTCATTTCAGTTCCATCACTATTTTTCACTACAAAGTAGTCATCTTCTACTTTAGTTACTTCTACCATTAAGCCTCCATTTGTTACAATCTTATCACCTTTTTTAAGATTACTAACCATTTCTTTATGCGTTTTCGCTTGTTTCTGTTGTGGTCTTATAATCAAAAAGTAAAAAATTGCAAATAATGCAACAAGGGGTAGTAATGAGCTTATTAAATCAGCACTTGAACCTTCCATCAAAATTCCTTTTCAAAAGTAGTTTAGTATGTTTTTAGTAAAACGCGATAATTTTAACAAAAACTTTATAATAAAAGGCTTCACTACGTCTATATTATTAAGTGCTTTTATATACTTAAGTCATTTTAATATTGAATATCTTGCCTTAAATTCTATTTTAGGTGTTTTAGCTATTTATTTTTTAGTAACAATTCCTAGAAAATCACTTTTTATTACAGGTTTTACAACAGGTATTTTTTGGTTTTATTGGATTGCTGTATCTTTACAATATTATGAGCTTACATACCTAGTTCCGGTACTTCTAATAGTTATAGGGCTTGCTTATGGAATTTTATTTTCACTATTTGGATTAATCAATAATATTTTATATAGAGTAATAGCAATTTTTGCATTTACTTTTATAGCACCTTTTGGTTTTAATTGGATGAAATTTGAACTTTTATTTATAGATTCATATTTTAATACCACAAAAGAGAGTTTTGCTCTAATTTTAGCAGCAGTTTTAATGGCTTCACAACTAAAAAGATTAAAAATCTTAGCTTTAGTTCCACTTTTTATTGCATTTCAATCTCCACAGGGAGAAATAATTGATAATCCAAATCTTGATATTCATCTATCACAATTTAATATTCCTCAAGATTTAAAATGGAAAAAAGAAAATAGAAACACTCTAATAAATAAGAATTTAAATGAAATAGATAAAGCAATATCTTTAAATAAAGACCTTGTAGTTTTACCTGAGACTTCAATTCCAATAGTTTTAAATAATCAAAGAGATCTATTAAATTTCCTAAAAGAAAAGTCTTATGAGATTACTATTTTTACAGGTGGATTATACTTAGAAGATCAAAAAATTTATAATGCAACTTATCTTTTCTCAAAAGGAGAAGTTCAAATAGCAAAAAAAGTTGTATTAGTTCCTTTTGGAGAAGAAATACCACTTCCAAAGTTTTTTGTTGATTTAATCAATAATACTTTTTATGGAGGTGCTTCTGATTATTCAAAAGCTTCGAAAGCAACTGATTTTATAATAAATGGAACAAAAATAAGAAATGCTATTTGTTATGAGGCAACTACTGATAAGATATTTGAAAACTTAAATGATACAAAATACATGATAGCTATTTCAAATAATGCTTGGTTTACCCCATCAACTGAGCCAACTTTACAAAAGCTACTTATGAAATACTATGCCAAAAAATATGGGGTAACTATTTTCCATGTTGTAAATGGAAGCCAAAATTATGTAATAAGACCTTGATTTAAAAATAGTAAAACAAAGAGAAAGAACTAATATCTCTTTGTTTTATTAAATTGTCATTTATATATTTCAAATTTAAAGATAAATTTTCATCTATTTTATAAGTTGAAAAAACTTCAAAGTTTCTATTTTTAAAGCCTTTATTATACTTGTCATATTCATAAGATAAACCTAGTTTTATATCTTCAAATTTATTCGCAACAAAACCAATTTTTGAACCTAAAGAAAGTAAATTATCCCCTAACTTATTGTATGCCTTTGATTGTCCTAAAGCATAAATAAAATAGTTTTCATTTCCATAAGTCACTCCAAAACTAGGTTTTAGTTTCATATAATCCTCTTGACTTTTAAATCTTTCATAAGAAAGTTCAATTCCCCAAGATAGAGGTTTAAATAATTCATCTCTTTTTGATAAGGAACTAATATCTAATATTTTAAACTTATCAATAAAAACTCTATCATCATCTTTTTTTAGATTTAAATCAAAGAAGTCTATATAAGCACCATCTAAATATCCATAAGAGATATCATAGATATTACTATATACAGGCTTACCAGATAGTTCATAAGTTTTATCACTATTATAAGTTAAACTTACTCTTGCTGAATCATGAGAAAAAAGAGGATTACTAGCTTTTTTTATTTCATAATCTGAAACAATTGATATTTTACTTCTTTGTTTTAAAAGTTTTAAATATTTTTTTAAATAATCTTTCTTTTCTATTTTATTCTTACTTCTCAAATATTGAGTATATTCAATTTTTAAGTCTAAGTATGCTGCTTTATCTTTTAAACTTAAGCTTGTTGGTAATTCTTTATTCTCTTTTACAAAGCTTTTTATATAGTTCTTATTTAAAATCTCATTATCTAAAATATGTTTCATTTTTGTCATTTTAGAGTATCTATAATCGGACTGTTTTATCAAATCATATTTCTTTAATATTTTTATTGTGTCAAGAGGTGCTGCTTTTAGATAGAAATTGTTAACAAGTTCTAAATCATCTCTTGCAACTTCAAGTAACCAAAGAAGATTATATGAACAATTTTCTAAAAAAAAGTAGTAAAATGAGTATGCATCTTTTAGTTCATAAGAGTGTAAAGCTATTTTTTCTACTTCTTCTTGGCTTAGGTCTAGTTTATATTCCCAAATATCTCTTTGCTCTAAATTACTATACTCTTTTATCTTTTTATAGTAAGGTAGTATTGAATATTTTCCTTTATAACCACCAAACAAACCTTTATATGCAAAAATCAAACCATTTGTTTCTTCTGTTTGTGCTGCATAATTTACAGCATTACCAAGTAAAGGTGTTTTTTCATCCCCTGACAATCTTAAAAAGGTATGTCCATACATTGAAGCAGGAGAATTTATATGAGATGTAGGGAAAATAAGGCTTGCAAATTTTGCATTTATTTCTTTTAGATATAAATCTAAATCTTTACATTGATATTTTTTTATTTTACTTTCAAGATTAGGTATTTTTTCTTTTAACCATTTTACTCTTAGAGGGAACCTACATAAAGTATTATTTGTACCATTTTGTAATGAGTCTATAGTTTCTAATAATTCTTCTTTTAAATTAGTTTTTCCATTTTTTGAAATAAAAAAATTATTAGAATCTACTTCACTTTTACCATTTTTATAATGTAAAAGTTTTGACCAATATGAATCATTATAAAGTTTATTTTTTTTGATAAAATCTTCTGTAGCAGTAGAAGAAAATGAGTATGAAATAAATAAAGAACTAAGAAGTATTATCTTAGTTACTTTATTTAAAAAAGAATTACATATACTTAGCAATAGAATCAATTACTGTAGAAGATGTAACATTTTCACTTGCATAAATGTTTGAAAAGTTAGATTTTAATTTTGCACTAAATGTAGAAGAATCTTGAACATTCATTAATTTAGCAACAGTATTTAAAGTTTCACCTTTACCTGCTGAAATATCTAAAGCTAATTCATCCATGTTATCAGCAACAAATTTATTTAATTTGTCATTTGAAGCAAAGTTAGCTGGTTGAGAACAATTTAATGTACCTGATGAAATACCAAAAGTTTGGTTACCAGAAGTACCATTTGTAGTTGCTGCAAGAACTTGCATTACAGTTGTACTTTGATCTTTAATTAAAACTGAACCTAATCCACAACCTGTATTTGAATTAGCAAATGCAGATGAACTTAATGCTGCAACAGCAATAGTACTTAATAATAATTTTTTCATTTAAATCCTTTTTTATAATTATTGAATTATAACTTTATAAACTATAAATATACTTAAATTATTTCTTTAATTTTTCCTAAAATCTTCTCTTTTTCTAGGTTCTCATCTATTTGTAAATCCATAGCATAATCCAAAATAGTTTTAAACTCTTTTGAGGGTTTTAATCCTAAAGCTATTAAATCTCTTCCTTGAACTAAAGGTTTTAAAGCTTCATTTTCTATATTTAACTCTTTTGCTTTTTCTAAAAGCCAAAAAGTTGCTTTGGGACACTTCTCCTTATCTTTTATGTCTCTTCCCAAACAATCAGCAAGACAAACTAAACATAAATCCTCAATATTCACTTTTAAAGATAATCTCTTTACAGCTTTTAATGATGACTCTGCAAGATATAATTGAAAAGGTGCTAAATGATTTTTCACAAGTGGTGTAATTAAATCTATAAACTTCTTTTCATTAGTAAGTTTAGATAAAAAGATAATAGTTGGTTCTATTCCTAAAACCTCATGCTTATGAGAAGTTACTCTTCCCTCATCAGTAGTTTGGGTACAAAATGGCTTTCCTAAATCATGGCAAAGAATTGCGTAAAATAAATAGAGTTTTCTATATTCATCTTTTATCTTAGACTCTTCTAAAATTCTAGAGAGTTCATCTACTGTCATTAGAGTGTGAATCCATACATCACCCTCAGGATGATACTCTTTGTCTTGTATACAGCCTTTTAAAGCTTCTAATTCAGGAAAATATTTTAATACTCCTAAAGTATTTAAAAGTTCTAAGCCTATTGAGGGTTTTGGTGACTTTAAAAATAGTTTTTTAAACTCTTCATAAACTCTCTCTTTTGCTAACTCTTCTAAATCACCTCGTTGAACCATTTGTTTACATAGTTGTGAAGTTTTTTTATCTAAAGTTAAATCAAACCTAGAACAAAACTGAACTGCTCGATATACTCTTAAGGGATCCTCTACAAAAGTCTCATCTTTTATATGTCTAAGAACTTTATTTTCTAAATCTTTTATTCCATTGTTTGGGTCTAAAAATTTCTTTTCAAAGAAATCATAGGCAATTGAGTTTATAGTAAAATCTCTTCTTAAACTAGCCTTGTCATATTCTAGGTTTTTATCATTTATAACTTCAAAGCCTTTATGTCCAGAAGCTATTTTTTTCTCTAATCTTGCAAGCGCAAAGTCAAAATCAAAAGAATCAATTTTTAAAGTTAGTACTCCAAAGGATTTGCCAACTTGTTTTACATTTCCAAAACGCTTTAGTATTGATTCTACTTCATTTAAAGTATCAATACCAAAAAGTTCTACATCATAATCTTTACAGGGGATATCTAAAAGGGAGTCTCTAACACAACCACCAACAAGAAGAGGCTTTATTTTCTCTTCTTGTAGTGCGATTAGAATTTGTTTTAATACCTTAGGTATCTTAATCGTTGTTGTGGTGATGAACATCTTGTTGTGGATAAGGAATAGAAATTCCTTCTTGGTCAAATCTTAATTTAACTGTTTCTGTTAAATCAAATTTAACTCCCCAGTAATCAGGTGTTTTAACCCAAGCTCTAACTACAAAGTTTACAGAAGAGTCAGCAAGTTCTGAAACTGCTACTGTTACACCTTTGTCTAGTAAAACTTTTTCATTCGAATTGATAATATCATTTAAAACATCTTTTGCTTTTTTAATATCATCATCATAACCAATACCTACAACTAAATCAACTCTTCTTGTATCATGTGCATTTACATTTGTGATAGAACCACTTGTTATAGCACCATTTGGAACAATGATACTTTGATTATCAGGAGTTGTAAATACAGAGTTAAAAATTCCTACTTCTGTTACAGTTCCAGATACACCAGCAGCACTTACAAAATCACCAACTCTAAAAGGCTTGAATAAAATAATCATAACACCTGATGCGAAGTTTCCTAATGAATCTTTTAATGCAAGACCAATAGCTAAACCAGCAGCACCTAAGATTGCTAAGAATGAAGTAGTTTCAACACCAAGTTCTGATAATGCTGTTAAGATAACAACAATCATTAAAGCATAATAAACGATATTTTCTAGAAACTTAACTAGAGTTTCATCCATACCTTTTACTTTTCTTAATAACTTTCCTAAAACTGCTACTATTCTATTTACAATCCATTTTCCAACTAAAAATATTAAAATTGCCATTAAAAGTGAAAAAACATACCCACCTAAAATCTCAACTATATTCTCTGGGATATATGAACTAAACTTGTTAGTTACTTCATTAACTTTGTTTTCCAAATGTTTTCCTTTAAATAATTTATGAAATTATAACATAAATAAGTTTAAAAATTATCCTATAATTTCTAAAAGTTGTGAAACAGCATTTTCTATTTCAACTTCTGTTTTTTCTAAAGTTTTTCTATTAACAAGTTCAACTTTACCCTCTTTTAGTTTCTTTCCAATTACAATAGCATAAGGGAAACCAATAAGTTCAAAATCGCCCATTTTAAAACCAAATCTAGCATTTTTTCTATCATCTAAAATAGTATCAATTCCATTTGCTTTTAACTCTTCATAGATTTTCTCACCCACTTCAAGTTCTTCTTCTTTTTTTGCATTTGAAACGATCACATCAACTAAAAATGGTGCAGTCTCTTTAGTCCAGATACAACCTTTTTCATCATGGTTTTGTTCAATCACTGCTGCAACTAATCTTGAAACACCTATTCCATAACATCCCATTTCAAAAGCTTGCGCTTTACCGTTTGCATCTAAAAATTTTGCATCTAAAGCTTCACTATATTTAGAACCTAATTGGAAAATATGTCCAGCTTCAATTCCTTTTGTATACTCTAATCTTCCACCACAACAAGAACAAGTGTCACCTTCCTGAACAGTTACTAAATCATCAAAAGTTAAACCTTCCATAGAAGTTAAATCTACACCTTTATAGTGATAGTTTTCTTCATTTGCTCCACAAACAAGGTTATTATCTTCTTTTAATTCATTGTCGATTATAACTTGAATATTTTCTGGAAGTCCAACTATTCCACAGTAACCAGCAACTAAACCAGCTTTTTCTAAATCTTCATCATTAGCATCTTCTAACTCTAAAGCTCCAACTGCATTACAAGCTTTTGTTTCTTCTAGTTCATCTGTTCCTCTTACAAAGAATAATACTACTTCTGTTTTATCTTCATAAACTGCTTTTTTCATAACAGCTTTCATAGAGTAGTAAGAATCTGCATTTAAAAACTCACTTACTTCTTCAATAGTTTTACAGTTAGGAGTCTCTACTTTTTCAAGAGCAATAGTTTCTAATGCTTCTTTTTTATTTGGCTTTCTAACTGCTGCTTCAATATTTGCACCATATTCACATGATGGACAAACAACAATTGTATCTTCACCTGAGTTTGCAAGAACATGGAACTCTTTTGAACCACTTCCACCAATAGCACCACTATCGGCTTCAACAACTCTAAAATCTAAACCTAATCTATTATAAACATTTTTATATGTTTCTTCCATAAGATTAAATTCTCTTACTAAATCCTCTTTTGAAGCATGGAAAGAGTAAGCATCTTTCATCAAGAATTCTCTACCTCTCATAAGACCAAATCTTGGTCTTGCTTCATCTCTAAATTTAGTGTTGATTTGATATAAATTTACAGGTAAATCTTTGTAAGAAGTAATTCTGTTTTTTATCATATTAACAACAGCTTCTTCATTTGTAGGAGATAAAACATAATCAGCATTTTTTCTATCTTTGAACTTTAAAAGTTCATTACCCATAGTAGCTGATCTTCCTGATTCATCCCAATAAGATAAAGGTGTTACAAAACCAAACTGAACTTCATTTGCTCCACTTTTATCCATTTCTTCTTTTACAACTGCTCTAATTTTTTCTAATACTATTTTACCTAAAGGCATAAAATCATAAATACCAGCACCAGTTTGAGATACAAAAGCACCTCTTACTAAATATTGATGAGATGCTAAAGTTGCATCTTTTGGAGCTTCTTTTGTTGTTGGAATAAACATATTACTAAATTTCATTAACTGTTTCCTATATTTTATTTTTTATCTAAATGTTCACATTTAAAACTATCAAATACTGCTGAATCATCACTTAATCCAAACATATTTTGAATTGTTCCTACTACTACATCACACTCCATATTTCTAGAAATATCTTTTAACTGTTGTGAGGGTGTGTGTAAATACTCAGTAATTACTGTTTGACAAAGTTTTCTTATATTCTCTTCATCTTCTGGATTAATAAAACCTTTTTTTATGGCATTATCAACTTTTTTATCAATTACTTCATTACCTTTTAGATAAAGGTTTTTAATAATTGGTTCTATCTCTAAAGATTTTAACCAATCAAAAAATTCAATAGACATTTTACTTACTATTGAATATGCAGTTTTTGCTTGTTCAGCTCTTAAACTCATGTTCTCATTTACAATATCTTGTAAATCATCAACTGCATAAATATCTAAATTTGACATTTCAATATCATCAATATCTCTTGGTACTGCTATATCAAACCAATATCGTTCATATGATGTAGGACTTACAATATCTTCTGTTATAATAGGATATGGGGCAGCTGTTGCTGTAACCATTACCTTTGTTTCTTTTAAAAGTTGTGAAAGCTGTGAATAGTCTTGAACATCAATATTTGCATCAAAAGTATCTGCTAATATTTGAGCTTTTTTCTTATCTCTACTTGTTAAAATAACATCAAATCCTGAAGAGATTAAATGTTTTATTGTAAGTTCACTCATCTCACCTGCACCGATAACTAAGGCTTTAACACCTTTTGTATCCCCTACAAGCTCTTTAGCTTTTGCAACTGCTGTTGAAGCAACTGATACAGAACCTGTTCCTAAACTTGTAGCATTTCTAACTGCTGCTGCACATTTAAAAGCAAAATGCATAGCTCTTGTTACATTTGATGAACAATATTGTTTTGATTGTGAGAATCTAAAAGCATCTTTTAATTGACCTACAATTTGTGTTTCACCAATTACTAGTGAATCAAGTGCAGAAGCAACTGAAAAAAGATGATGAATAGCCCCATTATTATCATAAATATCTGCTCTATCATATAATTCATCAAAATCTAAAGAAGAGTATTTTGCAAGTTTTGAAAGAATATCTTTTGAACTTCCATTAATATTTGAAGACCTTGTAATAATCTCAACCCTATTACATGTAGATAAAACCACTGCTTCTTTAGTATTTTCATAATCTAGAAGTGATCTTAAAAATCTATCTTTATCTTCATCACTTCCAAAGGCTAGTTTTTCTCTCATAGAAATATCAGTGTTTTTATGGGAAAAACTAATTATTAAATAACTCATCTAAAACTCTCTTTCAATCATCGCTTTCATTATAAAAATAAGTGTTTCGCTATCTTTTTCATCTTTAACTGCTTCTATAGCTTCATTACCTAAATCTTTAGCTAATTTAATAGAGTCAGCAAGAGCATTTGTTTCTTTCATCATCTCTTTAATCCAAGAACTCTCTTCATTGGATAACTCTTTTTTATATAAAGACTCTAATTTTGACTTATCTTCAAGTCTTTCATGAAGTAATAAATAAGGAATAGTTACTTTACCTTCTACAAAATCAAGCATTGCAGGCTTTCCTAAAGTATCACTATCTTGTGTAATATCTAAAATATCATCTATCATTTGAAAAGCAAGACCAAGATTTTTACCATATAAAGCATAGTTTTCTTTTGGAAGACCTGCTAATATAGCTGCACTTTTTGCACTAGCCTCAATAAGTGAAGCAGTTTTTTTATAAATCATGTCATTATATTTCTCATATGAAGAGTTAAAACTATCTGTCAAATCAACATCTAACATTTCACCAATACTTAAAAGTGTAACTGCACTTGAAACAGTATGTGCTATTTCATGTGGCATTGAAGTTAACTCAGTAAAGGCTTTTGAATATAAGATATCTCCAAACATAATAGATGTTTTATTATCATATAAAGCATTTACAGATGGCTGTCCCCTTCTAGTATCAGCTTCATCAATCACATCATCATGTAAAAGTGATGCTGCATGAATCATCTCAATAACTGCACATAGTTTAACTGATTGTTCAGTAACTCCTGCAATTTTTAAAACTAGTTTAGATCTTAGCATTTTTCCTGTTGCTAATTTATCTAAAAGAACTAGACTCTTTTCATCATTACACTCTTTTACAAATGTTTTTATTTGATCTTTAACTTGTTGTAACTCTTCCACAAATATTACCTTATGAGTCTAATCTACAAATGATCTCACCTGTAAACTCTACATAAAGACCTTTTTTCATAGCTTCTAACTCTTTTTCATTTTCTAATTTAAATTCTTTAATCTCTTCATTAATATCAAAGTTTTCATCTTTACCTTGCGATAACATCATCTCTAAAGCCGCAACTTTTTCAACAATTTTATCCCATTCTTCTTCTACGATATCCTGAGAAGCAGTTTTACTTACATCAAAAAATTTTGATTTTGGGCTTCCCATAAAAATATCATCTTCGTCTTCTGTAAACCATTCACCGAACATTGACATATTATTTCCTTTTATTTCTTTTTATTAATTTTTTATTCTTACTCTAACAGATTCTGCATGCGCTGTTAAACCTTCTGTATCAGCAAGTAATGCACAAGCTTCACCTAACTCATCAATTGCATTTTTTGAGAAGTTGATAATTGAGCTTTTTTTCATAAAGTTTTCTACATTTAAAGGGCTGTAGAATTTAGCCGTACTTCCTGTAGGAAGAGTATGATTTGGTCCTGCTATATAATCACCAATAGGTTCAGGAGTATTTTCACCTAAGAAAATTGCACCTGCGTGTTTAATATATGGAAGCAGTTCAAAAGCATTTTTAGTCATAACTTCTAAGTGTTCAGGAGCTATTTCATTCATAAGCTCTAAGGCTTCTTCCATTGTTGAAGTTACGATAATCACACCTCTATCTTCAATTGATTTTCTAGCTATTTCTTCTCTACTTAATGTTTTTAAGTAGTTTTCAACTTCTACTGATGTTTCATTTGCAATATTTTCATCAGTTGTAATCATAATAGAACTAGCCATTTCATCATGCTCAGCTTGAGATAATAAATCAATTGCTAAGTATTTAGGCTTTGCAGTTTCATCAGCTAAAATTCCAATCTCAGAAGGTCCTGCAATCATATCAATATTTACTTCACCAAAAACTAACTTTTTAGCAGTTGCAACAAAAATATTCCCTGGACCTGTAATAACATCTACTTTTGGAATAGTAGCAGTTCCATAAGCCATTGCAGCAATGGCAGAAGCTCCACCTACTTTATAAGCTTTTGAAATACCACATAAGTGACAAGCTGCTAGTAATAATTCATTTACTTCATTATCAGGAGTTGGAGTACATACTACAATCTCCTCAACACCTGCAACTATTGCAGGAACTGCATTCATAAGTAAACTACTTGGATATGCAGCCTTTCCACCAGGGATATAAAGTCCAGCTTTATCAACAGCACTTACTTTTTGACCTAAAATAGTTCCATTTGATTCAAAGTCTAACCATGATTTTGGAAGTTGTTTTTCGTGATAAGATTTGATTCTGTCATAAGCTGTATGTAATGCTGCTTTTAATTTTTCATCCATATTGTCATAAGCTTTTTTCATCTCTTCTTGAGAAATCATTAAATCACTATCGTCTTTAACTTCCCATTTATCAAACTTTTCAATATGTCTTTTTAAAGCTTCATTTCCCTCTTCAATAATCTCATCAATAATTCCTGTAACTATTGAAGATACGCCTTTAATATCACTTTTTGCTCTAGCTAAAATTCCACCAAACTCTTCTTTAAAGTTTGAGTCTTTTGTATTTATAATTTTCATTAAATTTGTCCTAATATCTCTTCTACAATATTTTCTAAAGGCTTTTTCTCAACATCTACAACAATATCAGCAACTTCTTCGTACTGTGGTACTCTTGAATCATAAAGTTTTATTGCTTCATCTAAGTTTTGTAGAAGTGGTCTTTTTCTAAGTTTATTAGCAGCATTTGGAGCAGCATTTATTCTGTCTAAAATCCCTTGAAATGATGATTTCAGATAAACTACCGTACCAATATTTTTAATATTTTCTTGCTTATAAAAGCCACCACCAGTTGAAATAATAGTGTTATTAACACTTTGCTCTAACCATAATGCAGTTTTCTTTTCTAATGCTCTAAAGTATGGTTCTCCCTCTTGGGCAAAAATCTTTTTAATTTTTCTATTTTCCATACTTTCAATTAAGTCATCAGTATCAATAGCAAACATATCAGAAGATTTTACTAATCCTCTAGCTACTGTACCCTTACCAACACCCATAAAACCTATTAATATAATATTCTTCTTTTTCATAGTCAAAGATTATATCTAAAAGTATGTAATTTTCTCATAAAGAAAAATCCTTCAAGATTCTTAGTTTAAAACATGCTCCCTTATAGCTCACATCTTTATATTTGTAAGTTTCATTTGAAGCTTCAATATCACCTTTTGCAAATCGTTTTAAAATCTGTTTTGACATATAAAGTCCAATACCTGTGCCATTTGATTTTTCTTTTGTAGTAAAATGTGATTTAAATATCTCTTTTATAATTTCTTCGGGAATTCCAAAAGCATTATCTTTGATTGTAATAATTACTTTTTCATTTTCTTGTGTGGCTTTTACAAAAATATATCTTTTCTCTATGCTTTTTCTTTCAAATTCATCTTTTGCATTGTTGAAAATATTTATGATTACTTGTAAAAGTTCATTTTCATATCCAGAAACTTGAATATCATCGATATCCTTTATTATTTCAATACCTCTATTTTTAAAGTGAACGCCTAAGAGCTTTTCGACTTTTATAAATAATTCATTTATAGTAAAACTTACATATTGTTTATTGGGATTAAAAAAGTCTTTAAAATCATCAATAGTATTTGATAAATACTCTACTGTATGAGTAATATTATCCATACTTTCATTTATCTCTTTTTTCTCAATTGAGCTAAACTCATTTTTAAACTTTAAGCCAGATGATTGAGTTGTAATTGCATTTAATGGTTGTCTCCATTGATGAGCAATATTTCCTATCATTTCACCCATAGCTGCCATTTTTGCTTGCTGAGATAAAATCAAGTCTTTTTCATTGTTTTTATTTATTTGAGAGATTAACTCTTTTTTATGTTTTAAAAATCTTAGTTTTAATTGTCTAGATAAAAAGATTGAAATTAAAATAAAAATAGAACTTAGTAAAAGTCCAAATATAAAAATAGTATATAAACCATCTTGTTTTCTAAGTTTAGCCTCTTTTTCTATGGCTTTTAAATTTGATTCTAACTCATCCATATAAAAGCCAGTTGCAATTGCCCACTTCCAATAATCAAAACCTTTTATGTATGTGGTTTTTTCATAGCTTTTACCAGTTTTTGGTTTTACAGTAGAGTTATAAGTCAAATATCCATCGCCATTTTTTGCAGTTTTTATTATCTCTTTTGTAATGTAAAAAGAGTTGCTATCTTTTAATTCAAGTCTATTTAAACCAATATAGTTTTTACTTATATGGGATAAATAATTACCTTTATAATCAATTACAAAGACATAGTTTTCATTACCATAATTAATTTTTTGAATATAATCCAAAATCTTTGTCTTTAAGGTTTTTTCAAAATCATCCACATATTCACCAGTGCCAATAAACCAGCCATAAGGTTTAAATATATAGTTGTATGTGATTTTTTTAAATTGTATATCTAAAAACTTTGGTTTATTCCAATAAAGCTCATAAAAAAACTCGTCACTTTGACTTAAACCTTTTAAAATATCTTTTGAAATATGATTGCCTCTTTTATCTTGAAATTCTAAGAGATTTTTACCCTCAAGTTGGGGTTTTAAAGGGTGTAATATATTCACAGCATTTAAATCATAAATATAGAAATAACCTCTTCCATCATTAAAAGAGTGTTTTCGTAAAGCATCTTTAATCTTTATTACAATCTGTTCTTTTGTATGTGTATTTTTGTATTTATTATATATGTACATCATAACTCGATGGGCTTGATGTACTTCTTTTTTAAGACTATTTTTAAGGTTTTTAGTACTGTTTAGTTTTTCATAATTTATATATTCATAAACTATATCTACTTGATTCTTTATATCTTGTTTACTTTTTTCAATAAAACGCTCTTTTAATTTTTTTATATCTTCTTTATTTTGAGCATCTTTTTCTAAAAAATACAAGTAGCTAACTAGTGTAATTAGTACAATTACTATAAAAGTTGGTGCATATTTTATTAAATTTAGTATATTTTTTTCATTTGTTTGTAACATGCAAACATTTTAGCATAAGTTTTATAACTCTTTGTACTTGTTTTTATACCTTTGTAGCATGGATTCATTACCAATTATTCCACCTTGATGAATATAAAGATAGTTATTACTTGTTTTATTATCATTTCTTATATACTCTTCAAAAAGTTTTATTCCTAAAGAGTCGTATAATAGGTCAAATTTAATGTTCGTTTGTTCTAATAATCTTAAATGAATTTCATAAAACTCTTTATAGAGTTTTCCAAAATGATATTTTTTTGTTTTTGCTAAAATTTTTGGATGATTTGAGTTTTCTAATTGAAAAAATTGCTTTTTCAAATATTCTTCATTTCCTACACAAGCACAAGTTATTACTTCATATGGCAAATATTTTTGTAAGTATAATGCTGTTGTTCCTGTACCACTTGGTAAAAAAACCTTTAAATTTTTTATACTATTTTCTTCTGCCCAAATCTTTATCTCATCTGCAAGTATTTTCAAGCCAAATTGGGCTTCGTTTAAAGCTCCACCTTCTTTTATAAATAAAACATCATCTTCAAAGTTATTTGGCACTTCTTTTTCATAAATATTCATACCATTTTCTAAAGCATATTTATAGTTTCCAGTAGGATTATCTTTTAAAAAAGAGGCAATATGATCTACATAATAATCAAATGACGTTCCTTTAATTTTTGCAAGAACAGACAAAGAGTACATTGCATTTGATTGAGCAGAACCATGAGATACTATTTTTTTTATTCCAATCAAATCTTTTTGCAAGAAATAATAAAATTTTCTAGCTTTATTACCAGAAAAGTCTTTATGTAGTAAGTCATCTCTTTTTATATAAAAACTATTATTGTTAAATGTGATTTTTTCTATGGGAGAGTTTGTGTAATTCATTTTAAAATTGTACCATTTATTAATAAAATTTATGTACAATAACAAAAAAACTTATAAGAGGATAAACATGGATATACTTTTTTATATACAAAAAGGTGGCCTTATTGTCTATATCTTAATAGCTTTAAATACTATTGGATTTACTATAATTTTATGGAAGCTATTTACACTTCCAAGAAAAAATGCCATGATAAAAAAGATTGAGACAAAACTTGATAAAAACTCAACAAACTCAGTTTTTTCACAAATTGAGTATGAAGTAAAAAAGCTAGAAAGTGGTCTTACATATATAAAAAACATTGCTACAATTGCACCACTTTTAGGATTACTTGGAACTGTAATTGGGGTTTATCAGTCTTTTGATGTTATTACAAAAAATGGTTTAGGTGATCCAAGTGTTTTCTCAAATGGTATTTCAATCGCACTAATTACAACAATAGCAGGCTTAATAGTAGCAATACCTCATCATATTGCTTATAATCATTTTATTTCACAAATTGATTCTATTGAATTAAAAGCAAAAAGTACAATTAAATAGTATGAAAAGAAGAGAACCTTTAGGTTTAGACTTAACCCCAATCATAGATGTGGTTTTTATACTACTTTTATTTTTTATTGTAAGTTCAGTGTTTAAAAAAGACGAACTAGCTTTAATACTTGATTTGCCAAATTCAAATGCTAAAGAGTTAAAAGTAGATGAAGAACAAGTTTTTATAGAACTTAGTTCAAATAAACTTGCAATAAAAGGAATAGAAGTATCTTTTCAATCACTAGAAGATAATCTAAAAGCTATTGAAAATAAACAAAAAGCTGTACTTGTTAGAATTGACAAAAAAGTTGAATATCAAAGAGTTGTGAAAGTTTTAGATTTATTACAAAAACATGATTTAACAAACCTTGCCCTTGTAACAAGTCAAGAAGAAAAAAAGGATTAATTCCCCTCTTCTTCTTTTTTTAATTGCTCATACTCTTCATCTGTAAAGATTCTAGATTTAGTTATAAACTGATAACCCATATCTATCTCAAGAGAAAAAGAGTTACCAAAAGCCGACTTTTCTTCTCTTACATCAATTGTAATAAAAGAGTGTCTAAAATATTCGAATTGGTCTTTATCTATAAAAAACTCACATCCACATATTTCACCAAGCTTTACATTTCTACTTGGTACATAAAAATCATCTTTTGCATAACACATAGGAGCTGTTCCATCACAACAACCACCACTTTGGTTAAATACTAATTCACCATGTTCTTCTTGAAGTTTTTTAATCACATCACAAGCTTCTTTTGTAACGTCTACTCTTTGTATTGCCATAATTTATCCTTTTTATATATAAAACAAAAAAGGTACAGAAGGAAAAGGGAGAGAGAACCTTCTGTACCACAATAAGGGGTTTAATTAAGTTTTAAATTATCTATTAAAAGAATCCTAAAGCATCTTTGCTGTAAGAAGTTAAGATATTTTTTGTGTGTCTGTAAGAGTTTAACATCATCATGTGAGTTTCTCTACCGATACCTGATTTTTTATATCCACCAAATGATGCATGTGATGGGTATAAGTGGTAACAATTCACCCATACTCTACCAGCTTCAATTCCTCTTGAGAATTTATGTAATTGGTGAGCATCTCTTGACCATACACCTGAACCTAATCCGTAGATAGTATCATTTGCAATTTCTAATGCTTCTTCTTCTGTTTTAAATGTAGTAACAGCAAGTACAGGTCCAAAGATTTCTTCTTGGAAGATTCTCATTTTGTTGTGACCTTTGAATAATGTTGGTTGAATATAGAATCCATTTGGATATTTTTCAGACTCTAAAATATCTCCACCAATTAGACACTCAGCACCTTCTTCTTTACCAATTTTAATATACTCAGCAATTTTCTCTTTTTGAGCTAATGAACATTGAGCACCCATCATATTATCAGTATCTAATGGATCACCTAATTTAATAGCTTTAACTCTCTCAAGAACTCTTTCCATAAACGGCTCATAGATTGATTCTTGGATTAATGCTCTTGATGGACAAGTACAAACTTCACCAGAGTTAAATGCGAATAATACTAAACCTTCAATTGCTTTATCAAAGAATTCATCATCAGCATCCATAATTGATTCCATAAAGATGTTTGGTGACTTACCACCTAATTCTAATGTTGATGGAATAATATTTTCAGTTGCATATTGCATAATTAACTGACCAGTTGTAGTTTCACCTGTAAATCCAACTTTTTTGATGTCTGGGTGAGTTGATAAGTGTTTACCAATTTTTCCACCTGCACCATTAATAATATTGATTGCACCTGCTGGTAATACATCTGCAATTGTTTCCATTAATACTAAGATTGACATTGGAGTAGCACTTGCTGGCTTCATAACTACACAGTTACCTGCTGCTAATGCAGGAGCTAATTTCCAAGCTGCCATTAATAATGGGAAGTTCCAAGGAATAATTTGAGCAACAACTCCGTATGGCTCATATACTTCTTGAGAAATAGTGTTTTCATCTAAATCTGCAACAGTTCCAGACTCAGCTCTAATTACAGATGCAAAGTATCTGAAGTGATCTACAACTAAAGGAACATCAGCATTTAATGTTTCTCTAATAGTTTTACCATTATCTAAAGTTTCAGCAATTGCTAAAGCTTCTAAGTTACCCTCAATTGCATCAGCAATTTTATTTAATAAGTTACTTCTTTCTATTACAGAAGTGTGTTTAAATGATTCAAAAGCTTTACTAGCTGCTGCAACTGCCGCATCAACATCTTCTTCATTTGATCTAGGAATTCTTGTTAATGCTTCTCCATCAACAGGTGAAATATTTTCAAAATACTCTCCACTTTTTGGAGCTAGCCATTCTCCACCAATAAAGTTCTCATATTGAGCTTTGTACTGCGGTTTACTATAAATCATTTTTCATCCTTTTTATTATTTTAATTATTTTGAGAAAATTATTTGCTGTGCCATAATTTTTCTGCTTGATGAAAGTTTACACGAGAAATATAGCGTGAATTTAGCCTAAGTATAGCTTGAATATAGCAATGTAGTTTTTTGACACAAAATCCCTAAAATTGGTGCTTCTATTGTCTTTTTTTTCTTTGTTTTTTTTAATTTATTTGCTACAATTTTTTTATGAAAACATTTAACTATACAATCAAAGATGAATCTTTAGAACTGTTAATAGATTTTAATACTTTAAAAAAAGAAAAAAACATATTAATACAGATTTTTTGTGGTCAATCAAAAGTGATCATGAAAAATATTCTAAATAAATTAAAAAAAGAGCTTCCACAAGCTATTTGTATTGGCTCTTCAACTGATGGTGAGATAGATAATGCAAATATTTCTACAAAGAAAACAGTAATATCTATATCTGTATTTGAAAAAACTCATTTAAAAGTAGCCTATGTACAAAATGACAACTCTTATACAAATGGCCAAGAAATAGCAAAACAGTTATGCACTGAAGATACAAAACTACTTATTACATTTACTGATGGTGAAACTACAAATGGGGAAGAGTTTTTAAAAGGTATAAGCTCTATTAATAGTAAAGTAGTTGTAAGTGGTGGAATGGCAGCTGATAATGCAACCTTTAAAGAAACATTTATTTTATGTCAAGATAAAATTATCACAAAAGGTGCTGTTGCTGTATCTTTAAATTCAAAAGAACTAAAAATCTGTAATGCCTATAACTTTAATTGGTCACCAATAGGAATAAACCATGAGATACAAGAAGTTAAAGATAATAGAGTTTATAAAATCTCAGGTTTATCACCTTTAGCTTTCTATGAAAAGTATCTTGGTGAATATGTTGCAAAAGCACTACCTGCAACAGGAATAGAGTTTCCTTTGATTGTACAAAAAAATGGAATACCCGTAGCTAGAGCCGTAATTCAAAAACATGATGATGGAAGCTTAAGCTTTGCAGGTAATTTAAATAAAGGGGATATTGTAAAGTTAGGATTTGGTAATGTTGAGCTTATAATGAACAATCCATTACAGTCTTTATTTAATAAGTGTTCTGTAACAGGTGTTGAGTCATTTTTTATCTATACTTGCATGGCAAGAAGAAGATATATTCCAGATTTAATTGATATCGAGATAAAGCCTTTTTCAGAGATTGCAAATACTTCTGGGTTTTTTACCTATGGAGAGTTTTATCATAATGAAGGACACAATGAGTTATTAAATCAAACACTAACAGTTGTAGGACTTAGTGAAAACAGTGAGATAACTTATGATGAAAAAGAGATTGAAGAAAAAAATGATAATGACGATATAAGTGAACAAGCAAGAAGTTTACAGGCTTTAACTCATCTAATTGAACAATCTTCAAAAGATTATAGTAATCAATCAAAAAAGTTAGAAGAAGGAAATAAATATACTCAAAATTTAGTTGAGTCGCAAAAACAATTTTTAAAATATACAATTCATGAAACAAATACTCCTTTATCAATAATAATGGGGAATATTGATATGTATGAAATTGAGCATGGAAAAAATAAATATTTATCTAATATTGAAGTTGCAATGAAAAATGTTTTTAGTATTTATGATGATTTAAGTTACTTAGTAAAAAAAGATCAAGTAAATAAAGCAACACATGAAATAAATTTAGTAGATTTTGTTAGAAGTAGAATTGAGTTTTTTACTCAAACAGCTTTAAAATTTAAATCTAAACTAAAGTTTATTCATAATTTAGATGAAATAAAAATAAATTTTAATGAGATTAAACTTCAAAGAATAGTTGATAATAATCTTACAAATGCAATTAAATATACATTACCAAACGAAACTATAACTGTAAAATTAGTTTACAGAAATAGTGAGTGTGATTTCATAATTGAGAGTCATTCAGTTCAAATACTAGAACCTCAAAAAATTTTTGAAGAGTATTATAGAGAAGAAGAATCTAAAGATGGTTTTGGTCTAGGACTAAATCTTGTAAAAAGAATTTGTAGTGAAGAAAATGTTGGAATAAAACTAGAATCTGGTGAAAACTGGTCTTCATTTACTTATACATTTAAAGGAATTGAGAAATGAAAATATTACTTTTAGAAGATGATATTATGTTAAATGAGATGATTACAGAATATTTAACATCAACTGGTCACTCTATTACTAGTACTACAAAAGGTGATGAGTGCTTAAATATTTTAGAAAATGAAAAGTTTGATTTATTAATACTTGATATAAATGTACCAAATATTGATGGATTAAGTGTTTTAGAACAATTACATGAAAATAAAAGAATGATACCTACTATATTTATATCAGCACTTATTGATATAGAAGATATAGATAGAGCCTTTAATATAGGTTGTCATGATTATCTAAAAAAACCTTTCCATTTAAGAGAGCTAACACTTAGAATAAATAAAATTCTAAAAACAAATATTGCTCCACAAAAACACAAAAGATTATCAAAGAATTATAGTTTTGATGCTGAGACTATGACTTTATACTTTAATAATGAACCGCATATACTACCTAAAAGACAACTTCAAATTATAGAACTACTAGCTCATAATAGAAGTTTAGTTGTACAATATGATATGTTTAGAACTTATGTATGGAATGATGATTTTATAGATAATGCAACTATAAGAGCAGAAGTAAATAGAGTAAAAAAAGTTTTAAAAGAAGACTTTATTAAAAACATTAGAGGAAGTGGTTATATGGTTGAAAGACCAAACTAACCTCTAATCTAAAATTTTATAGATACATAAAAGCTTAAATCAAACTCATTATCATCACTTAAAAAGTTGTTTTTTCTATATTCAACATATGATGGTTTGGTTGTTGTTTCAAACTCACTTCTAGGAAGCCACTCATGATAAACCCAATGTGTAAATTTTAACACATCCCCATGAATCCCTTGTAAATCAAATCTCGCATAAACCCCATCAGCTATTTTAAAATCAGGAAGTCTATCACTTTTAAGTTCTTCATCTTCATTTGTTTCAATACAAGCAATATATTGACAATCATTTAAAGGAGTAATTGAAGGATTATCATGAAAAAGTGCGATTTCTTTATATTCATTTATATCATTTGTTAGTCTCCAAACTTGCATTTTCTGCCAAGTCTGTTTTATATTTATATTATAACCCCTATTTCTAATATAGTATGCTTTTCTAAAAGGCATTTTTACAATAGTTGGTGTTATTTCATTAAAGTCTGCCTTTGACTCCATAGCTTTTGGAGATTGTTGTAAGATATTATTTGAGTATTCTTTATATCCACCTTTTTTCCACTGTTTTGGAGTCATCTCAAACCTTTCTTTAAAAGTTTTTATAAAAGATGATTGAGAAGAGTATCCACACTCATTTGCAATTTCTGATATTGTTGAATACTTATTTGTAAGAAGTAAATTAGATGCTTTTTGTAATCTAATTGATTTAATACTCTCATAAATATTTTTTCCAAATGCTTCTTTGAAAATTCTGTGCATATGGAATTTACTTACATTCAAATCAATGCTAAGTTCCTCTATATCGATGTTTGTTTCAATATGAGTATAAATATAAAACATTATATCATTTGCTATTTTTGTTCTTTTTTGAAGTGTTTGTTTTTTCATAACAATAATTATAGCACAAAACAAATATAAAATTAGCACTAATAAACAATTTTAGTAGCACTTAAAAAGAAGAATTATTTCTTTTATTTTCATACAATAACTGCAATTCAAATATAAGTAAGTATTTTAGGAAGAAAATTATGGACTTAAATAAACAAATGAATTTAGTTTTACAGCAATGTGAATCTATAAATTTACAAAAATTAAAATTAGATACACTACTAATTATTGTTCATCATCTTTTAAGTGATTACAAAAAAATGCAATTACCAAAAGATGAAAATGAAACGAAGTTTATTCATGAAAATGTAAAAAATCTAAAAAATTATTTAGACAATAATATAGTAACAAGCCAAACACTTTCATATGTTTTCCAGAACCAAAATAAGTCTTCGACACTTAAAAAAATATCAACAAATTTAGAACCAATGAGGGCTTATTATAAATTCCTAACCTCAATCTTTTCTTCCCAACTAAAGAAAGGTTCGTATTGGATTCCTGAATTACTTGCTTTTAGTTTGATATACAGTTATAAAAAAGAGTTCGAAAAATCTTTTTGTTCATATACGTTCATTGAAAGCTTCCCTATTGAGAAGATACTAAATATCTATAATGAAAATAATATAGCAGTAAAGAAAAATATATCTCAAAAAGATAATATTCCAACTTGGAAAGTTAAGACAAGTTTGGATGAGATGTATGATTTATCTGAATATATGATAAAAAAGTATCTAACATACAATTTCAAAATTAATACAAAAAGAATTTCAAAAACTAGAAAAAAAAGAAGAAGATAGGTTTATTCCTATCTAACTTCAGAAAATGAAATAGAATTTTTTCTATTTCTGTAAAAAATCTTTTGATCACTATAAGTTATACTATCTTGGATTTTTTGCGTAACAACTGCATGATCAGGTGACTTTGAACACACAGGATCAGCAGCATTCATCTCTCCTGTTAGGGCAAAGGCTTGGCATCTACAACCGCCAAAGTCTTTGTCTCTTTCATCACAAGTACGACATGGTTCTTTCATCCAGCTATCACCTCTAAAATAATTAAAGGCTTTTGAGTCATACCAAACTTCTTTTATAGAGTTTTCTTTAACATTTGGAAAATCCAAAGGTAAAGTATTTGCTGTATTACAAGGAAGTGCGACACCATCAGGGTTTATAGTTAAAAAAGTACTACCCCATCCATTCATACAAGCTTTTGGTCTTTCGGCAAAATAATCAGGTACAACTAAAAATACTTTCATTGCATCATCTTTTTGTCTATACTCATTTACTTTAGCTTTTGCTTCATTTAATTGTTCTTGAGAAGGAAGTAGTGCATTTATATTTTTTAATGCCCATCCATAGTATTGAATATTAGCAATTTCTAAATAATCGGCATCTAAACTTTGAGCAAACTCAATAATATCACCTACTTGATGAATATTTTGTCTTGTAATACAAGTATTTACAATTAGTTGAAGTCCTGCATCTTTTACTTCTTTAGCAAAAACCATTTTTTCTTTATATGAATTTTTGTTGTTTGTAATTAAAGTCATAGTATTTTCATCATGTGATTGAATACCTAACTGAACAGTTTTAAGACCTGCATCTTTTAGTTTTTTTACTATTCCTTTTGGAGCACCAACTCCTGATGTAATAAGATTAGTATAAAATTTCAAATCATTTGCTCTTTGAACAATATCAACTATATCTTTATTTAGTAAAGGCTCTCCACCTGAAATACCAAGTTGAACAGCTCCAAGCTCTCTTGATTCATCCATCACTCTAAACCAATCATCTTTGCTCATAGCATCTTTTGTGTTTACAAAATCAAGTTGATTGTAACAGTATGAACATTCCAAAGGACACTTATGAGTTAACTCTAAAAGTACCCAAAGAGGTGGTTTTATATCTAATCTCTCATTATTATTAATCGACATATTGCACCCACTTTCTTTCAAATGCTTCATTAAAAAAGGCTTCTATATCTTTTTCTAATCCAGACATTTCAAACTTTTTTTCTAAAGTTTCTACTATTTGATTAAAACTTTTTGTTCCATCACATTGGTTCATTATTTCACCAGCACTTTGATTTAATTGAACCATACCCTCAGGATATAATAATACAAAACAGTCTTGTGCTTTTTCAAACTGTAATTGAAAGTGATTATTCACTACAATTAATTTTTCTTTGTTCATCTTCTACCCCTTCAATATTAAAGTATGGAGGTTGTTTTAATTCGTATGCTAAATATAAAGCATCACACATTGTCCATAAAATATCTAATTTAAATTGTAATATTTCACAAGCTTTGTCTTGAAGTTCAACTGTATTAAACTCTTCTAAAGTTAATGATAATCCATGTTGAACATCTCTTCTTGCTTCACTTAATCTTTTTTGGAAATATCTTAAACCTTTTGGTTCAATCCAAGGATAATTATCAGGCCAAGTATTAAGTCTTTGTTGGTGAATTTCAGGAGCAAACATTTCAGTTAAAGATGACATAGCAGCCTCTTTCCAAGGTCTTTGTTTCGCAAAATTTATATATGCTTCAACTGCAAACTTAACAGATGGTAAAACATATTTATGAGAGATTAAATCCTCTTTATTTAATCCAACTGCTTCACCTAATTCAAGCCAAGCTTCAATTCCTCCACCAACACTATCATGGTCAATAATTCTATCTATCCACTTTCTTCTATCTTCCAAAGGAGGATTATTTGACATGATTGCAGCATCTTTAATAGGAATAGCTGTTTGATAATAAAATCTATTTGCTACCCATCCTTGAATCTCTTCTTTTGTACATTCACCTTTATACATTCTAATATGAAAGGGATGATGAATATGGTACATTCTACCCATAGCTCTTAATTTTTTTTCAAACTCATCTTTTGAAAGTAGTTGGTCAATTTTTTTAGTCATAATATTCTCTCCTTTATTATATTTCTATACTCATACCATCATAAGAAACTTCAATTCCATGTGAAATAAGCTCTTTATACTCATCATTACTCTCATCTAAAATAGGATTTGTATTATTGATATGAATTAGTATTTTTCTTGGTTTTTCCAAGCTATCTAAAACTTTAATAAGTCCTTGTTCCCCACTTAATGGAATATGTCCCATATCAGTTCCTAGTTTATTTGAGAAATTTCCTTTTATCATTTCATCATTTGTCCATAATGTTCCTTCAATTAAAAGAACATCTGCATTTTTCATTTCTTCAAAAACATGGTCTTCCATAACACCAAGTCCTGGTAAATAAAATAGTCTTTTTCCAGTATTTTTATTTACAACTGTAATTCCTATATTGTCACCTTTTCTAGGTTGATCTCTATGGGCTGAATATGGAGGTGCATTTGAGATTAAAGCATGTGCGTAAAATTCATAACTAGGCATTACAGGAATTTCAAATTTTGTAGTTGAATCTGGTAAAATCTCATGCCAAGCAGTTCCACCACCATCCCAATGTTTTAGCATCTTCATAATAGGAAATGATGTATTTAGCTCTTCATTTACCTCTTTTGTACAGTAAATTTGATGAGGACATCCCTCTCTTAACATAAGTAGACCTGTTGTATGGTCAATTTGTGCATCATTGAAAACAATAGCTTTTATTTTTGTTTCTCTTTTTTTAGTTGGATGCAAAAAAGGGGAATTATGAATTTGCTCTAAAATATCTGGTGAAGTGTTAAATAAAACCCAGTTTTCACCATCTTCACTTATAGTAATAGAACTTTGTGTTCTTCTTTTGATAGTTTCTTTACCTTCTCTATAACCCTTACAGTTATCGCAGTTACAGTTAAACTGAGGAAGTCCTCCACCTGCTCCTGATCCTAAAACTTCTATTCTCATAATTGTACCCTTAACTCTTTTTATAATTAAGTCTAGTCTAGACTTAATTATAAAAAGAGCAAACTAGCTAAAAGCTAGTTTACTCAAACTTAGGTTCTACTCGTTACAAATATACATTGTTACTTCAAAACCAAATCTATTATCTACAAACATAGGTGTTTCCCATTTCATAACAATTACCTCCTTTGTAAGATTTTTGTGTTCAAACTACTTATGTAATTTAAACACGTGAACTGAACCACCTTGGTTTAAAAGCTTAACAGCTTTTGCAACTTCACCACCCCATAAAGGAACGGCTCCACCCCAACCAGATACTACAGCTATATATTGCTCACCATTTTGCTCCCAAGTAATAGGAGAAGAAACGATTCCAGATCCAACATTAAATGAATATAACTCTTTACCAGTCTCATCATCTAATGCTAAAAGTTTACCTTCTGGATTACCTGTAATTACTAAACCACCAGCAGTAGTTAAAACTCCACCCCATAATGGTGCTTTGTTTTTATAAATCCACTTAATTTTTCCAGTTACAGGATCAACAGCTTTGATAGCACCAATGTGATCTTCATAAATAGGTTTAATTGTAAATCCAGCACCTAAGTATGCTGCACCTTTTTTATAAGAAACAGGTTGATTCCAAATATCCATTCCCCACTCATTTGCAGGAACATAAAATAATCCAGTTTTTTGCGAGTATGCCATTGGATTCCAGTTTTTACCACCTAAGAATGAAGGTACTGAGAATACAGATTTACCTTTTTTCCCATTTACAGGAGCTCCAGGTCTGTTATCTTCATTTACAATTGGTCTACCGTTTTCATCAATTCCTTTAGCCCATGTAATTTTATCAACAAAAGGAGTAGATCTGATATATTTACCATTAACTCTATCTAAAACATAGAAGAATCCATTTTTATCAGCAGTAGCACCTGCTTTTACAACATTTCCATTTTCATCTTTGTAATCAAATGGTATAAATTCTGCCATACCATCATAATCCCATCCATCATTAGGAGTAGTTTGGTAATGCCATACAACTTTACCAGTATCAGGATTTACAGCAACTCTTGAAGCAGTGTATAAATTATCACCTTTTCTTAAGTGAGAATTCCAAGGTGCAGGGTTTCCAGTTGGAACATAAATTAAGTCTGTTTCAGGATCGTAAGTTACACCATTCCATGGAGCACCACCACCATGTTTCCAAGTATCACCTTCCCAAGTAGCATTTAAAGTACCAGTAATACCATTTTCTTTACCATTTAAGTATCCCATATGTCCTTCAACCATTGGTCTAGTCCATAAAAGTTTACCTGTATTTGGGTTTCTAGCCTCTACTTTACCAACAACACCAAATTCACCACCAGATACACCAGTGATTAACATATCTTTTACAATAAGTGGAGCAGCTGTAAATGAGTATCCATCTTTATACTTAGCAATTCTTTTTTTCCATTTAACTTTACCAGTCTTTCTATCAAGAGCAACTAGTTTTGCATCAAGTGTTCCAAAAATAACTAAATCACCATATAATGCAGCACCTCTGTTAATTACATCACAACAAGGTAAAATTGCATCAGGAAGTCTTGCATCATATTGCCATAACTCTTCACCAGTTAAAACATCAATAGCAAAAAGTCTAGAGTAAGAAGCAGTTACATACATAACTCCATCTTTAACTACAGGTTGAGACTCTTGTCCTCTTTGTTTTTCCCCACCAAAACTAAAGTTCCATACAGGAACTAAATCTTTAATAGTATCTTTATTGATTTGAGTTAATGTTGAGTATCTTTGACCTTTTGGCCCTAAACCATAACTAACTACATCACCAGGTGTTTTTGCATCATTTACGATTTCATCATATGTAACTGGTGCAAATGATGGTTTTGTAACTTTTGTTATGCTATTATTTCCCGTGTTGTTAGACATAGCACATCCACTAATTAGTGCAGCTAGTGTAACGGCAACTGCACTAGTTAGCAATCTATTCTTATTCATCTTCTCTCCTTCTTAATTTTGATAACAAACCTGAAAAATTTGTCTGAAAAGAAGTATACATAAGAAATATAGCCTCAGTTTAGCTATTATTTACTTTTTTTGATTTAAAACCTATAAAGGCCATTAGTAGGGTAACAACTAAAGAAATCAATACAATTACTAAGGAGTTTGTGTCTATTTTTAGATACAAACTAAATCTTATTGATTCAACTATGTAAGTAAATGGATTATAAGATGATATGTTAAATAAAATAAGTGAGGAATCTTTTATTTTCCATAAAGGATATAAGGCACTACTTAAAAAGAACATCGGAAAAATTACAAAGTTCATAACAGTAGCAAAATTCTCTAATTGTTTAATTACTGATGAAATAAATAAAGCAAAAGCATTTAAGATTATTGATGAGATTATAATAATTGGAATAGTTGCCAAAATAGCTAAAAAAGATATATCAACTCCATAGACTTTTGCAATAAGTAAAAATGTTATAGCTTGTATTGTTGATACAATTGCTGTTGCAAACATCTTACAAAAAAGCAAATAGTTTCTATTTATATATGATGATAATAAAATCTTCATACTTCCCATTTCTCTATCAAATATCATTGTAAGGCTACTTTGCATACCATTAAAAAGTAAAACCATACCAACAAGTCCAGGAACTATATATGTTTCATAAGTAATATATGTTTCATAAGGTGGAGCAATTGCTAAACCTAAGGCAGTTTTAAATCCCACAGAAAAGATAAATAGCCATAATAAAGGTCGCACTAATGCTGAAAAAAATCTACTTTTTTGCTTTACAAATCGAATTAACTCTTTATAGATAATTCCTTTCATACAATTTATATAAATATTCATCTTTTACCTTACTATTTGATTGAAGGTATCAACCAAGTTATCTTTTTGATATTTTTTAACTATATCTTTTACAATTCCACACTCTATAATCTCACCTTTTTTGATAAAAGATATATCATCATCTTCTTTTACTTCATCAAAAAGATGAGTAATCCATAAAACACTTAATTTTTCTCTTTTTACTAAGTCTCTTACATAATCTAAAATATCAAATCTACTTTTTAAATCAAGCCCAACTGTAGGCTCATCTAAAAGTAAAAGCTTTGGTTTATTTATTAAAGCTCTTAAAATTTCAACTCTTCTTCTATGACCACCATTTAGTTTTCTAGCAGTAATATCTAGTGAGTCTTGAAGTTCAAGTCTAAGGATTTCATTTTTTACAGACTCAATAGTATCTTTAAAATTTAAACCCTTAAGTGAGCCATAGTAATAAAGATTTTGTCGTACAGTTAAGTCTAAATCTAAAGTTGGTTCTTGGAAAACAATACCAATATCTTTTAAGGATTTTGAGTAGTTTTTTATTGAATGTTGATTTATATTTATAGTTCCAACTTCAAGTTTTAGAAGTCTTGTAACTAGTGAAAATACTGTAGATTTTCCAGCTCCATTTAGTCCAAGCAGAACAGAAAAACTGCCCTGCTTTATACTAAAAGATATATTATTTAATACCTTTTTACTTCCATAAGAAAAATCTACATCTTTTAATTCTAGAATATTTTTTTCCATGATTATTTACTTGGAATTACTGCTAAGCCCCAAGGGTATCTTCCAACTTTAATAGTTTTCTTAACTTTTAAAGATTCTACATCAATAACAGAAACATCACCACTTACACCATTTGTAGTATAAAGTTTCTTTTCATTATTAGCAAAATCAAGCATCCAAACTCTACTTCCAACTAATAAGTATTTGATTACTTTATATGTTTTTGCATCAATTACAGCTACGTGATTTGAAGGGCCTAAAGCTACAAAAGCATATTTACCATCACTTGTTAGTTTAATTCCTACTGGTTGAATTAAATCTTTAAAAATTCCAGGAATTTTAAAAGAGATTTTTGAAAGAGGTTCTTTTGTTTTTGTATCAATAACCATTACAGTTCCACCAATTTCACTTGATGCCCAAATCTTATCACCACTTTTCGTGAACTCAATATGTCTTGGTCTTTGATCTACTAAAGTATTATGAACAATCTTTTTTGTTTTTGTATCAATCCAATGTAAAAAGTTTGATGTTTCAGATGTATTAATAGCTATTGATCCATCTGGACTTACTGCCATTCCCTCAGGCTCAATACCAACTTCTATTTGAGCTACAACATCTTTTTTTTGAACATCTACAACTGTTACAATACCGTCATCTTCATTTGATATGTATAGTTCTTTTCCATCTGGATGTAGAGCAAACTGTTCAGGGTCTTCACCTGATGGAAGACTGTATAAAATCTCTCCAGTTTTTGTATCCATAGCTTGAACAGTATCATCATCACTTGCACATACATATAGTTTTGAATAATCATTTGTTAATAAAATACCTCTTGGTCTTTGACCAACCTCATAAGTTTTTATAACTTTATCTGTATTTGAATCTATAACTGTAATTGTATTATCTTTCTCATTTGAAACAAAAATAGTATCTGCTAATAAACTTGTTGATAATAATGCAGATGCTAGTAGTAATCTTTTCATAATCTCTTCTCCTTAATTTAATAAAAGCATTGTATATCATATTTATAGCCTGAGTTTAGCAAAGTTTTTTTGCAAGAAGAAAAGAATTTAGAGAAGTATTGGTATAAAGCAAAAACTGCTTTATACCATAAGATATATTATTTATTTTACGATAAAAGTAGCTCTTTCTCTATCGCTTTTAGCTGATGGAAGACCTAAAGTATAAGTTCCCGGTTTGATAGGTATAAAAGTAAGTTCAATCTCACCCTCATCATCAAACTCAAAACTATCAATTCCTAATGGTCTTACTTCAATATCATTAATAGATACTTGATTAACCCAGATATTTCTAAAAAATTCAGGACCTACAATAGGAACTTCTCTTGAACCATCACTTTTTAATACTAACTTATAGTATTTACCTGCTTTTAAATTATAAGGTTTATCTGCTAAAGTTTTACCTGCACCAATTGTAATAGGCTCTAAAGTTGTTCTTGAATGTAATAAGCCCTTTATATTTGCGAAAGCAAACTCAGCTGTTAAAATTAACATAATTGCAACTGTTAAAAATCTTTTCATTTTTTCTCCTAAATTTTAAGTTTCGACATTGTAATGAATAATTATAGCCTGAGTTTAGCAACAGTTTTTTGCTAAACTTAGGCTATAAATCTTATGTATACTCTTAAAAAATTAAGAAGGAAAATCTATGAGACTATTACCATTATTACTTATATTTGCAACTTTTCTAAATGCAAATATACTAGAAGTAAATATTTTATACCTAGAGCAAAAAATCAAAAAGCCACCAGTATTATCAAATGTTATAGAAGAGCCTGATGATTTAGGTTTAAAAGGTGCCCAAGTAGCCGTAAGGGATAGCAATAAAAGTGCTAGATTCTTAAACCAAAAATATAACCTAGTAGAAGCTATTTCTTACAAAAAAGAAGAGCTTATAAGTACATATGAGAAGTTTATAAATGATAAGAATAGCTATGTTATTTTAAATGTAGAAGATGATTTATTAAAAGAACTTTTAGCAAATAAACTTGCATCAAAGACTCTGTTTATTAATGCAAAAAGTCAAAACTCACATCTTAGAAAAAACTATTGTCAAGATAATCTTTTACATACAATAGCAAGTAATGCTATGCTATATGATGGATTAGTGCAATTTTTAGTAAAAAGAGACTTTAAAGACATCTTTTTAATTAGTGGTGAACATAAAAAAGACTTACTTATTAAAGAAGATATTAAAAGATCTATTAAAAAGTTTGCTGCAAATATAGTAGAAGAAAAAGTTTGGGATAATAATAGTGATATTAGAAGAAAAGCCAGTAGTGAATTTCCTGTATTTACACAAGCTAAGAATTATGACTTAATATTATTGGCTGATTATTATGGAGATTTTGGTGAGTTTATGTATTTTAACACTTGGCTTCCAAGACCAGTTGCTGGAACACAAGGTTTAACACCAGTTACATGGCATAAAGTTATTGAAGCTTGGGGAGCTGCACAAATGCAAAGTAGATTTGAAAAGTTTGCAAAAAGATGGATGCAATCTACTGATTATTCAAACTGGGTTGCGATTAGAACAATAGTAAATGCTTTAACTCATACAAAAACAGCTGATTTACAAACAAATATAAAATATATCTACTCAAAAGAGTTTGAACTAGCAGCATACAAAGGAAGAAAACTTACTTTTAGAGAGTTTAACGGTCAATTAAGAATGCCTGTAGCACTTGTTCAACCAAGAGCATTAGTTTCAACATCACCACAAGTTGGATTCTTACATCCTCAAACAGACCTTGATACTTTAGGTATAGCACCATTTGAAATGGAGTGTAAAAAGTAATGAAAAAGCTAATACTTTTTTGTTTTATGGTTTGTACTTTGAGTGCAAACTATAAAATCATAGAAAATGAAAATCTTTTTAGTGTTAAGGTAGAAAGTGAAAGTTTTCAAGAAGTATTAGTAAATCTAAAAGATGAAATTAGTTTTCAAGGTTTTATAATAGTCCATGAACTAAATCTTGCAAAATCTACATCAAATGTAGCCAAAGCTTTAAAGCAAAAAGCTGTTTTAACAAATGGTATAAATCTACTTATGTGTAAAAGTAGCTTTACTTTGAAAATGATTCAAGAAAACCCTTCAAATATTACTTATTGTCCTTTAGGTATCTCTATTTATGAAGTTAAAAATGAAGTTTTTATATCTTATAAAAAGTATCATAAATTAAATTTTGATGATAAGATTTTTAAAGAAGTAAATGAAAAGTTAAAAAATCTAATATTAAAGAGTTTGGATTAATATTTCCCAAACTCTTTGTAAGTGCCATTATCTAAAAGTAAATATACTGTTTTTACTTCTTTATCATTTTCATAAGAGGGTAAAGAAAGCCCCATTGAATCTTTTGGGACACTTTTAAAGAACTCTTTTATAGCTTTTGCTGGAACATTTCCCTCAAATACATAATCTTTAAAGATTGTTGTATTACATGATTGAACTTCCCTTGGAACACCTACACTATATTTTAAACCTTTTACATTTACCATTTGAACTATTTCAACTTCCTTGGCTATCTTTTTCATATCATCTAACCAAGATTTTGGACATGTACTTGTCATAGGTTGAAAAATTTGCATTTTACTTTCACTTGCAAATACTGCAAGAGCTAGCATTAAACTTAAAACTATTTTTTTCATATTTCTCCTTTTAATATATTTGGATATTTTTCAAATATCTCATTTTTTACCTCATCAACTCTTCGTTGATTGGATTTTCTGTTTTTATTGTTTTCAAACTCTAAGATTATAGTTGCTGGATTTTTTGATAAAAAGAAAATCCTATTTGAAAAATATATTGCTTCACTTAAATCATGAGTTACTAAAACAACTTTTGGATTAAATTTTTCACACAATTTCAAAAATTCCTCTTTTAACTGCATAGCTGTTGGATAATCCAGTGAAATAAAAGGTTCATCTAAAAATATAAGCTTAGGTTCATTTATAAAAGCTCTTATTAAAGCTACTCTTCTTTTCATGCCACCAGATAAAGAGTTAGGATAAAAATCTAAAACTTCTTCTAAATTAATCAGCTTTAAAAACTCTTTTATTTTATTTTCATCTTTGTTTTTTGAAATCAATAAAAGATTTTCTTTTATACTTAGCCATGGTATTAATCTATCATCTTGAAACATAAAAGATATTTCATCACTATCTTTTTTAAGCTCTCCAATGTAATCATCATCTAGTGATGCCAAAATATTTAAAAGTGTTGTTTTACCACAACCAGATGGACCTATTATAGATATAAACTCACTTTTTTTTAGACTTATATTTATATCTTTTAAAACAGTTTTTTCTTTATAACTTTTGTTTTCAATACAAATTTCTAACATGCTATTTCCATTTATTGATATATGAATCTATTGGTTTTAAAAATAGTTTTTCAATTAAAAGTATTACTAAAACAAAAGCAAATGAATAAGCTAATATTGAAGTAATATCAAAAAATTGAAAGAACATTGAAATCTTAAAACCTATTCCATCACTTCTTCCAAGAAGTTCAACAACTAATACAATCTTCCAAATTAAAGATAAACAAAGTCTTGTAGAAGCCATAATATAAGGATATATTTGTGGTAAAAAAACTTTAAAGAAAGTCTCTTTTTTTGATACTTTATATACTTTTGCTAATTGCATATATTTTCTATCAATTGCCTTAGTACCTTCTCTTACATTTACTATTACAATAGGAAGTTTATTTAATATTACAGCTAAAATTGCAGCAAAATCTGTAAGTCCAAACCAAATATAGCAAATAACTATTGTTACTAATGCTGGAATATTTAATCCAAGAATTAAAATAAAATCAAAAATATCATCTATTTTTTTAGATACTCCCATTAAAATACCAAAAACAATACCAAGTAACATAACTACAAAAAAACAAACAAATACTCTATATAAAGTGATCCCTAAATTATAAAGTAAGTCTGAATTAAAGGTATGTTCATATAAACTTATTGATATTTGACTAATAGATGGAAAGCTTGAGCTTCCTATAAAAAAAGCTGCTATTTCCCAAATACCTAAAAAAGTTATTACAGATATGATTCTGATATTTTTACTTGACACTTTTAATTCTTTTTATTTTTGGAAATTCCAAAAAGTTTTTTCATCTAAACTTTTAGCATTTGAAACTAGATTTTTCCCACCCTCTTTTAAAAGTATTTCAAATACTTTTTTTGAATCTTCAATATTTTTAGATGAAAATTCTTTTATAATTCCTTGTTTAAATCCTTCTTTTAATGATAGAAAAACTTTTTCATCTTTTGCTTTCATAAGAGGTCTTATTCTATCCCACTCTTTACTACTTGATAAAAGAATATCTTTTGCCTCATGACTAGCTTTTATAAATGAGTTATAAAGCTTTTTATTTTTTAAAGCAACATCTCTTCTAAATGTCCATCCAATTAATGAAATATCTTCTTTTACACCTAAATCCTTTAAAACATCACTCATTTCAATCAAGGCTTTTGCATCTTTAGCTTTTAACTTTGCATTGAAATGCCAAAAATTAATAGCACTATTTAAAGAACCATCTAATATCTTTTTATATAAGATAACTGGACTTGCAAATACAGGAGTTATCAAATCTTTCAAATCTTTTCCATGCTTATATTTACTGTATGCTCTTAAAAGTAACCAACTCTTATCATAAGGTCCACCTGCAACTCCAAGCTTTTCACCTTTTAAATCTAAAAGTGTTTTAGCATTTTGTTTTGTGTATATTGTACCTGTTGCCTTTGAATATGGATAAAAAGTAAAATCTTTTCCATTTGCCCTTTGAGTATTTACCCAAAGCCAATCAGTAACTATCATATCTACAGAATCTGCTTGCATTGCTACAGAGGAAGCATTTTTTGAAGCGAGTTTTAAAACTTCTAAATCAAATCCATACTTTTTATCAAGTTTATTATGTTTGATTACATCAAGTTCCCAGTTAACTGTTCCATAGGCTAAAACACCTACTTTTAACTTATCTTCTGCATTAACGTTTATAATACTTATTATTGTTATTAGTAGTGTTACTAAAAATTTAATCATGTATTTTTTCTCCAAAGCTTAAATATCAAGTATTGTATAGGAGTTTTATAGCATGAATTTAGCGAAAAAAGCCCTATTTTTAATCGCTATAATCAGGCTATAAAAAGTGTTTATAATTTCAAAATCTAAAATATACAAAAGGAAGAAAAATGAATAAAATACAAAAATTAGGATTAGCTGCATTATTTTCAGCAGTGTTTGCATTTGGACATGGAAGTGTTACTCCCCAAGAAGTTGATACAAAAGGTTTAGAGCCATTAGGTGAAGAGTGGTTAGATGAAAATCCATATAAAACAGATAATAAAAAAGCTGTAGAAATTGGTGAATATGCATATGGTGAAAACTGTGCAAGATGTCACGGTTTAAATGCAGTTTCAGGTGGTATTGCTCCTGACTTAAGAGCTTTAGAAGCTGGTTTTGATGGTGATGAGTGGTTTATGGAAAGAGCAAGAAACGGTGCTGTTAGAAATGGTAATGTTTACATGCCTCCATTTGAAGGTGTATTAAACCAAGAAGCTATGTGGGCTATTAGAACATATATCTTATCTTTACCAAAAGAGTAAGAAATGAACCTACTTAAATCAACAGTATTAATAGTTTTAGTAAGTTTATTTGCAAATGCTAGAAGTATTGAACATATTCAGGAGAGTGGAAATATTGTACTAGCTGTTTATGAGAACTTTCCCCCTTACTCTTACGAAGAGAATGGAGAGCTAAAAGGTATTGATATAGAACTTGGAAAGATTATTGCAAAATCTCTTAATGTAAAACCTATTTGGTATGTTACAGGTTCTGATGAAAACTTAGCTGATGATTTAAGAAATACAATTTGGAAAGGTAATCTAGTACATAAAACAAAAGCAGATGTTATGTTTAGAATTCCTTATGATTATGATTATTTAAGAATGAGAGATAAATCAACAGGTGAACTTGAAAATGAAATGGTTACAATCAAAGGACCTTACCAAAGTGAAAAATGGGTTATTGCAACACATAAAGATATAATTGATGAATTTGAAACATTAGCAACTTTTGCATATCATACTATTGGTGTTGAGTTAGATACTCTACCTGATACACATATAACTGGTTTTGCAAGAGGTTTAATTAGTAAAAATGTTAAACACTATTTTAAATTTGATAAAGCTATAAATGATTTTAAAAATAGAAAAATTGATGCAATTGCTGGTTTAAAATCACAGCTTGAATATCTTTTAGATTATAAGAATAATAAAGACAAATACTTTATAAGTGAAGCTCTACCAAATGTAAAATCACATTGGGATTTAGCTACAGCAGTTTCTAGTATGTATAGACCTCTTAGTTATCATATAGATGGAGTACTTCATAAAGCTTATGTTAACGGAACTATCAAAAAAATATTTGAAAAATATGGGCTTGAATATATGCCTCCAATTTCAAAAACTCAATAAGGATTTATTATGAAATTATTACTTCTTTTTATTTCTACTTTTTTAATAAGTACAAGTCTTTTTGCTAAAAACCCTATTGAATCTCCTACTTTTGGAGATTTAATAAAACAAATAATAGGTGATGAAAAGTATGTTTTTGATGATGAAAATATACAAATCAAAGTTCCAAAATTTGCAGATAACCCTGTACAAGTTCCTATTTATGTAAATGCCTCAAAAATAAAAGATGCCAAAAGAATGATTTTATTTGCAGATTTAAACCCAATTCCTAGAGTTGTAGATATGCAAACAACAAAAATCCTTCCTGTGATTTCAACAAATATTAAAGTAGCTCAAGAAACCCCTCTTAGAGCCTTAGTATTAGATAGCAAAGGTATTTGGCATGTTGGAAGTAAAAATATAAGAAGTAATGGTGGAGGTTGTGATGTTTCAAGTCAAGCCTCTACTAATAGTGATTTTGCAAAATTTTTAGGTAAAACCAAAGGTAAAATCTTTGAAAAGAAAGATAGAAATAGAATTAAAGCTTCTATTTTCCATCCTATGGAAACTGGTCTAATATTTGGAAATGTTGAATTTTACATAAACACTATTACTATAAAGAATGATAATGAACTTATTTCAACTATAAAAACTAGTTCTGCTATTAGTGAAAATCCTAGATTTATTTTTGAAGTAAAAGACAATAGTAAATCATATAAAATAAACTTTCTAGATAATGATGGAAATGATTTTGAAATGGAACTGTGATGAAGATTTTACTATTAATCATCACAGCTTTTATTTTTAGTTTTGCAAATGACTTTGACTACAAAATCAAAGCCATAAAACTAAATGAGAATAGCTATTATGTATATGGGAAAGAAGAGTATTTTTCCAAAGAAAATGGTGGAGATATAGCAAATACTGCTTTTATAATCACTAAAAATTCTGTAATATTAATAGATACAGGTTCAAGTGTTGCTTATGCAAAACAGTTAAAAGAGCAAATAAGAAAAATTACAAATAAACCTATAAAGTTTATTTTTAATACTCATCATCATCCAGATCATTTTTTAGGCAACTATGCTTTTAAAGATGCCAAAATCTTTGCAACAGACTATACAAAAGAAGATATAAAAAACAATGGTGAATTATATATAAGCAATATGGTAAATCTAATTGGAAAAGCTGCTTATACTACTAAGGTTAAAGTTCCAAATAGTTTACTTGAAGAAAAAGAGCTTATTTTAGATAGATATAAACTAAAGATTTTATATCTAAATGGTCATACAAAAAGTGATGTAGTTATTTATGATGAAAAAACAAAAATAGTTTATGCTTCTGATTTAATTTTCAACAAAAGAGCATTAGCAACTCCCCATGCAAATCTTCAAGATTGGATAAAAGCTTTAGAAAAACTAAAAACAATTGATTTTAAAATTTTAGTTGCAGGACATGGAAAAGTATCATATGATAAAAAAGTAATAGATGAGAATATCTTTTATTTAAAATATTTACATAGCACTTTAAAAAATGCAGTAAATGAAGGTCTTGATACTTTTGAGATTTTAGAGAAAGAACATCCTAAAGAACTTCAAGATTATTCTATGTTTAAAGAAGAGTTTGAAAGAAGTATTATAAATCTATACCCTAAGTATGAGAATCAATAAATTATTGATTCTTCACACTTAATTGCTTTAAAAACTCAACTACAAGTCTAACTCCTGCACCTGTTGCACCATAAGGATTATATCCCCATGTAGTCTTTCTATATGAAGGCCCTGCTATATCAAAGTGTAGCCATTTCTTTTTATATTTTTTATCAATAAAATTATCTAAAAACATACTTCCAATAATTGCTGCACCATTTTTATTAGCACTTGAGTTTAAAATATCAGCAACACCACTTTTTAAAATATCTTGCATATAAATATTATAAGGCATAAAACCAACTAGCTCACCACTTTTACTTGAAGCTTTTGATATTTGTTTTTTTAGTTTTTGGCTGTGTCCTAATACAGCACTAGTATATCCACCAAATGCTCCTATACTAGAACCAGTAAGTGTTGCTAAATCAAAAATATAATCTATATCATTTATGTTTTTTTGAGCATAAACTAAACAATCAGCAAGAACGAGTCTACCTTCAGCATCAGTATTTGTAATCTCAACAGTTTTATTTCCTATTTTAATCACATCATCAGGTTTATAAGCATTTGAGTCTATCATATTCTCAACTGCTCCTAAAATAGCATGAACTTCAATATCTAAATTTGATTGGCTTAAATACTTCATAACTCCTAAAATTGATATAGCTCCTGCTTTATCAATCTTCATAGAAACCATGCCATCACCTCTTTTAAGACTCAAACCTCCTGTATCATAAGTAACACCCTTACCAACTAAAACTATCTTAGCTTTTGCTTTTTTTGTCCTCGTACTTGCGGGATTACATGGTTTGTAGCTTAGATGTATTAGCTGACTCTCATGTATTGATGCTTTTCCTACAGCATACATGGCATTTAAAGAGTTTTCTTGCATATAATCCTCACCATATACCTTACAACTCATATTAGCTTTCTTTGCTAATTCTAAAGCTTCTTTTGCCATGCTTTTAGGATAAAAGTCTTGAGCAGGTGTATTAACTATATCTCTTACAAAATTTACGCTTTGACATAGTTTTAAACTATCTTTTAATCTATTTTCTAGATTAGTTTTATTCTCTTGTGAATTTTTTATATTGATACAAAGTGTTTTTAAGCTTTTTTCTTTCTTTTTATATTTTAAAAACTCATAAGACCCTAAAATAAAACCTTGAACTAAATCTTCTATTTTTAACTCTTTTTTTAAAAAGTTTATATCAATATAAAAAGAAGTGTATTTTTTCAAAGTATTTACAGCTTTACTAATTGCTATTTTTATAGACTCACTATCTTTTTCTTTTATATATACAAAAAGTTTTTTTGAACTTGTCTCAAAATATGTATTAAAATTTGAGCTTTTAAAATTTATATTTCTTAGTATTGTTTTCGTTTTTGTAGGTAGTTTTTCTGTGTTTTTAAGTAAGATAATTTCTATTTCATCATCTTTTTTTTCTCGTGTTTTTAAAACTATATTCATCTTCTTTCCTTTGGAAATATTATATAGTTTTAATATAAAATTAGATTTTAATTTATAAGCTAAAACCAGCTAAAAGCTGGTTTTTAGTTTTGTTAGTTTTTATTTAAAGAACAAAGATCAGAGTATGCTACTTCTAATCTTGCAATCATAGATTCTTGTCCTGCTCTTAAGAATTTTCTTGGGTCATAATAAGATTTATTTGGTTTATCTTCACCATCTGGGTTTCCGATTTGTCCTTGTAAATAATCATGATTTTTAGCTTCATAAGCTCTTACACCATCCCAGAATGCCCATTGAGTATCTGTATCAATGTTCATTTTGATAACACCATACTCAATAGCTTCTCTAATCTCTTCTAAAGCAGACCCTGAACCCCCATGGAATACAAAGTCAACTGCTTTATCTTCAGTTGAGTGTTTTTCTTTGATAAACTTTTGAGAGTTATCTAAGATTTTTGGAGAAAGTACAACGTTTCCTGGCTTATAAACACCATGAACATTTCCAAAAGATGCTGCTATTGTAAAGTTAGGTCCAACTTCTCCTAATTTTTCATAAGCGTAACAAACCTCTTCAGGTTGAGTATATAATAGTGCGTTATCAATTTCTGTATTATCAACACCATCTTCTTCACCACCTGTAATACCAAGCTCGATTTCAATCATCATATCTAATTCATTCATCACTTTAAAGTAATCAACACATGTAGAAATATTTTCTTCTAAAGGCTCTTCAGATAGGTCTAACATATGAGATGTGTATAAAGGTCTACCAGTTTGTTCAAAATGCTTTTTACTAGCTTCTAATAAACCATCAATCCATGGTAAAAGTTTTCTTGCAGCATGGTCAGTATGTAAAATAACAGGAACTCCGTAAGCCTCTGCCATAGTATGCACATGTTGTGCACCACTAATTCCACCTAAAATAGAAGCGTTATCTACTTTTAAACCCTTACCTGCAAAATATTGAGCTCCACCATTTGAAAACTGGATAATAATAGGTGAGTTAACTTTTGCTGCTACTTCTAAAACTGCATTTACTGAATCAGTTCCTACTACATTTACTGCAGGAATAGCAAACTTATTCTCTTTTGCATATGCAAAAAGCTTTTTAGCTTCACTACCTGTTAATACCCCTGGCTTTACAATATCTAATACACCCAACTTGTTCTCCTTGTGTTTTTTATTAAATTTATTTAATTACAATTTTTGCTTTTTTTCTTAATTCGTCAGTGATGTCTTTTACTTTTTTATTATATTTATTTTGTAATAACATTCTTGAAATATTACCCTTTACTTCATTAAAAGATAATGACTTAGAAGCTTTTTTGTCATTTAAATAGATAATATGATATCCAAATTGTGTCTTCACAGGTGTCTTAGAATAGCTGTTTTTCTTTAAAGCTTGAGCTGCATTTGCAAATTCTGGAACCATTTGTTGAGCATTAAATTCACCTAAATCTCCACCATTTTTCCCACTAGGACCTTGAGATTTTGTTTTAGCTAATTCAATAAATTTTGCTTCTTTTTTTGATGCTTTATTTAATTGATTAATTAAATCTTTTGCTTCTTTTTCAGTTTTTACTAAAATATGTCTAGCTTTTAAAGTTGCTGGTGTTTTGAATTTATCTTTATTTTCATCATAAAATTTCTTTTGTTCAGACTCAGAAATTTTCATATTTTTTAGTTCATTTTGTTGCCAAACTTGAAATGCTAAATCACCTTTCATTCTATTTAAAGCATCTTTGTATTGTTTATCTTTTTCAATTCCTTCGTTCATAGCTTTTTTAGCTAAAAGTTTCTTATTGATGATTTGATTTAATACTTGCTCTTGAGCTTTTTTTGGTAAAGCTTCAAACTTCATTCTTGGGTCTTGTAAAACCATAGCTACATCAGTTTTAGTAATTTTTTCTCCATCTACAGTTGCATAGTGATCAGCTGCACTTAAAGCCGTAGATAATACTAGTGTTGCAACAACACTTGAAATAATTTTCTTCATAATTTTCCTTAGTAAAAAGTTTTAGGTATTGTAACTATTCTTTGTTAATAAAAAATTAATATAATGGAAAAATCCCAAAAAAACACAGATTCTTAAGAAATTTTAAAATTTTCCTTAAAAAGCCTTTAAATTTCAAAAGATTTATGGTACAATTCCGACAAAATTTAAACTTAACTTAAATTTAAGGGATAACAAATATATGAGAATTTTAATAATTGAAGACGAAATAACTTTAAATAGAACACTACAAGAGGGGCTAACTGACTTTGGATACCAAGTAGATGCCGCTGAAAACTATAAAGATGCTGAATACTTTATTGATATTAGAAATTATGATTTAGTTTTAACTGACTGGATGTTACCAGATGGTGATGGAATTGAACTATGTAAAATCGTAAAAAATAGAAGTTCAAGAACTGCTGTTGTTATTATCTCAGCTAGAGATGATAAAGAATCAGAAATTGAAGCTTTAAAATCAGGTGCAGATGACTTTATTAAAAAGCCATTTGACTTTGATATCTTATTAGCAAGAATCGAAGCTAGATTAAGATTTGGTGGAACAAACATCATTGAAATCGAAGGTCTTGCAATCAACCCTGATGAAGAAAAAATTGAATACAACGGTGAAGAAATCGAATTAAAAGGTAAACCTTTTGAAGTATTAACTCACTTAGCTAGACACAGAGATCAAATCGTATCTAAAGAGCAATTATTAGACGCTATCTGGGAAGAGCCAGAATTAGTAACTCCAAACGTAATTGAAGTTGCAATTAACCAAATTAGACAAAAAATGGATAAACCATTAAATATTTCTACAATTGAAACAATCAGAAGAAGAGGTTACAGATTCTGTTACCCTGATACTCAAGACGAAAATAAATAAATCAATTTCCTTTAGGTTATAAATGGAAGCGAAGAGCATATATAAACAGTTTTATACAAAACTAATTATTGCTACTTCGCTTTTTATTATCGCTTTATCTTTTATTTTTTACGAATATTCAAGAAGTACAACTTATGAAAATATTCAAAAAAACATGCTAAAAGATGCAAAAAAAATCTACAAAATCTCACATGAAAATAAAGAATTTAACTTTAAAAACTTTAAAACAATTCAAGATGATGATTTATCAATTGATTTAGTAAATAATCCAAAACTTAAAAATTATAAATTTTTCACATATAGAAAAGACAATAATCACTATATAAAACTTTTATATCCATATAATATGGAAAAAAGAAAATTTATTCAGCTTGTAAGAAATATCAACTTTGAAAGAGAAATACTTTACTCTATAATCTTCAAAAATCTATTTATTTTAGCAATTCCAGGTTTTTTACTTATGCTTATTTATTCACTTGTAGTATCTAAATCACTACTTAAACCTATTATTCAAATAAATAAAAAACTTTCAAATATGGATGAAAACTCTTTAACACAAATAGATAAAAAAGATTTACCCATTGAGTTTCACTCATTATCAGATTCTATTAATTCCCTTACAAATAGAATTGAGACATACGTTAAGTTTAAAAAAGAACTATTTATTGGTGCTGCCCATGAGCTTAAAACTCCACTAGCAGTTATGAAACTAAAAAATGAAGTAACTCTTAGAAAAAAAAGAGACCCAGAAGCTTATGAAGAGACTTTAAAACTAACTGTAAAACAAATAGATGATATGAATATCATGATTTCTTCAATCCTAGATATAGGACGAGCTGAGGGTGCTCAGTTTGAACAAACTCAAGATTTAGATTTAGTTGAATTTATGAAGAAAAAAACAAATGATTACAGAATGCTTAGTGCTCAAAAAAATATCATTGTTACATTTTTTTCAAATGTAAATCATCTAAAAGTATCTATGCAAGTAACTTTATTTAATCAAATACTTCAAAACTTTGTTCAAAATGCTATTAAGTTTACACCTGAGGATAAATCAATAGCTATTAGACTTAAAAAAGGCAAAGAAAAAATCATTATTACTATAACAGATGAAGGTAAAGGTATTGATGAAAATATTGATTTATTTGCACCATTTAAAAGAGTTGGTAATCAAAGTGGTGTTGGTCTTGGACTATTCTTAGCAAAAAATGCAGCAGATGCATTAAGAGCAAAAATCACTTTAAAAAATAGAAAAGATGAAAAATCTGGATGTGTTGCCAAGCTTGTGCTTAACAACCCATCAAAACTAAAAAACCTTTAAAAGCTTTTTATTAAAAATTATTTGCGTGTTCTATCTTAGTACATTTATTTTGTACTACTTTCATACCCGCTTCTTTTGCTTTAGCAGCAGCTTCATTATTTACTAAACCTAATTGAGTCCATACAGTATCTATATCTCCTCTTTTTATAGCAGCATCGACAACAGCAGCAATAGCATCAGGCTTTCTAAAAATATCAAGCATATCAATCTTAAAAGGTATTTCTTCTAGACTTCTATATACTTTTTCACCTAAAATCACATCTTCTTTTGGGTAAATAGGAACTATCTTAAAACCAGCATTTTGTAAATACTTAGCAACTCTATTTGAAGCTTTTTCTTCATTTGGTGATAGTCCTGCAATTGCTATAGTTTTTGTATTATTAAATATTTCAATTATTTCTTCATTATTAGAATTTACACTTGGAAATTCGCACTCCATTTTATATCCTTTATTTTTTATTATCATAATCAATAATTATATCATATAAAACTTATTAAGAAAAAAAATATAAATATTGAAATATTATTTATTTTTTATTGAAACTATTTAAGACAATTTTTATCCACTTTTACACAATAAACTTAATTAAATAAATAATTATTCACTAATGAAGAAACTTATTATAAGTTTAACTTATGTTCATTTTATATATTTTTAATATTTATTCCTTTATCATTTCAATATATAAGTTTAAATTATAGAAAGGTGATTAGTTTATGTTATTAAAAAACTTTTTAAATATGTATATTGAAGGCTTTAAAAACCTAAAAATCGGTAAAACACTTTGGAAACTAATTTTTATAAAACTTTTTTTTATTTTAGTACTTCTAAAATATTTTATTTATGATGACAACTTTAAAAATACATACAAAACACAAGAAACAAAAATAGATTTTGTATATAAAAATATTACAAAGGATAGATAATGGAAGAGCATTTAGTAGACTGGTCTAGAGCTCAATTTGCCCTAACAGCAATATATCACTGGTTATTTGTACCACTTACATTAGGACTTGGTTTTATTATTGCAATTATGGAAACTATTTATGTGAAAACAAATAGTGATTTTTGGAAAAAAACTACAAAATTTTGGATGACACTTTTTGCCATAAACTTTGCTATTGGTGTTGCTACAGGAATTATAATGGAGTTTGAGTTTGGGACTAACTGGGCAAACTACTCTTGGTTTGTAGGAGATATATTTGGAGCACCTTTAGCGGTTGAAGGGATTTTGGCTTTTTTTATGGAGTCAACTTTTTTTGCTGTTATGTTTTTTGGTTGGGATAAAGTATCAAAAGGATTTCACTTACTTTCAACATGGTTAGTTGCAATTGGCTCAAATCTTAGTGCATTATGGATATTAGTCGCAAATGGTTGGATGCAATATCCAGTGGGAATGACTTTTAATCCTGATACTGTAAGAAATGAAATGAATAACTTTTGGGAAGTTTTATTTTCTCCTGTTGCAATTTCAAAGTTTTTACATACAATTTCTAGTGGGTATATAGTTGCATCACTATTTGTAGTTGGTATTTCTGCTTGGTATTTACTAAAAAGAAGAGAAATAGAGTTTGCTAAAAAATCTATGATTATAGGAGCTACTTTTGGTTTAATCTCTTCTATTTTTATTATAATAAATGGAGATGAATCAGCCCACCAAGTAGCTCTTAAACAACCAGTTAAACTCGCAGCAATGGAAGGTCTTTATGAAGGAAAAAAAGATGCAGGAATAGTTGCTCTTGGTATTTTAAATCCTAAGAAAACTCTTACAAATGATGAAGATACTTTTCTTTTTGAACTAGAAGCACCCTATGCCCTATCACTTCTGGGATACCATGATATTCATGCTTTTGTTCCAGGACTTAAAGATCTAGTTTATGGAAATGAAAAATATAATATTATTCCAACTTCACAAAAAATGGCTCAAGGTAAAATAGCAATACAAGCACTAAAAGATTATAAAGAAGCTAAAAGAAACAATGACCTAATAGCTATAACAAAACATGAAAAAATACTTAGAGAAAATATAAAGTATTTTGGATATGGGCATCTTAATAAACCTGAAGATATTGTGCCTCCTGTTGGTATTACTTTTTATGCTTTCCATATTATGGTAGCTCTTGGCTCTTGGTTTTTAGCCTTATTTGCTTTACTATTATTCTTTGTTCTTAAAAAAGATATTTTAAAGTATAAATGGCTTTTAATAAGTGCAGTAGCTTCAATTCCTTTAGGATATATAGCAAGTGAAGCAGGATGGATTGTAGCTGAAGTTGGACGACAACCTTGGGCTATTCAAGACTTAATGCCTGTTGGAATTGCTGCAACTGATATTTCATCTACAAATGTAAAAATTACATTTTATATGTTTGCCTTTTTATTTACTGCACTTTTAATAGCAGAAATTAAAATCATGCTAAGACAAATTTCAATTGGTCCAAATGGAGGTCATTAACATGTTTGAAGAACTAACACTACTACAATTACAACAATACTGGTGGATCATAATCTCATTACTTGGTGGTATTTTTGGATTTATTATGTTTGTGCAAGGTGGGCAAACTCTGTTTGGAACTATTTCAAAAGGGGATGAGACTTTAAAAACAATGCTTGTAAACTCACTTGGTAGAAAATGGGAACTTGGTTTTACAACGCTTGTTTTATTTGGAGGAGCTTTATTTGCAGCTTTTCCTTTGTTTTATTCTACTAGTTTTGGTGGGGCTTATTGGGTTTGGATGTCAATTTTATTTTGTTTTATTATTCAAGCTGTATCTTATGAGTATAGAAAAAAGACTCAAAACTTCTTAGGTCAAAAAGTATATGAAAGCTTTTTATACATAAATGGAAGTTTAGGTGTCATCTTACTTGGAGTTGCTATTGCTACATTTTTTTCAGGTTCTGCTTTTAGTGTAGATGAAAACAACTTTTCTCACTGGCATACAAGTTTAAGAGGATTAGAGGCTTTAGCAAGTCCTTTTAATCTAAGTCTTGGTTTTGCCCTATTCTTTTTAGTTAGAATCTCTGGTGCTTTATATTTCATCAACAATATAGACCATGTCATTATTAGACAAAGAGCTATTAAAAGTATAAAAATAAATATGCCTATCTTTTTATTTTTCTTTTCTGTTTTTCTGTTTTTACTATTTACAAAAGATGGTTTTGCTTATGATACTGAGGGTTTTGTTTATTTAGTTGAATACAAATATTTACATAACTTTTTAGAAATGCCTATAGTTTTTGCTCTTTTTATTTTAGGAATTATTATGGTTGTAGTAGCTGTTGTTGTAACTATTCACTTTAATATGACTTGTTGTATTAAAACAGGTGGATTAGGAATAGTTTTAACTGTAATGGCACTATTTTTAAATGTTGGATTTAATAATACAGCATATTACCCATCTGTATATGATTTACAAAGCTCACTTACTATACAAAACAGTTCAGGTAGTCACTACACTTTAACAACTATGTCTTATGTATCTTTTATGGTGCCTTTTGTAATAGCATATATCACATATGTTTGGTATCAAATGGATAAAGTAAAAATCACAAAAGAGGAAATAGAAGATCCTCACGCACACAATTATTAGGAGATTAATATGGAGTATCTAAGTTCAATTATTTGGCTTTGTTCATGGCCTATAGTTATATATATGGCTTATAAATTATCATTAAGAAATATTAAGGAAAAGTAAATGATAAGGGCTATGAAAAAAGGATTTGTATATTTTCTTTTTATAATTATAGTAATAAATGTAGTTCAAGATTTAAATAAAAAAGATTTGAAAAGTGAGGTAAAAACTCATACTAGTTATATCAACAAAGATTAGAGTTTATCTAATCTTTGTTGAATGAAGTTTTTCACTTCTTCATAATGTATAGTTTCTTTAAAAGTATCAAACTTAGCACCAGAGGCATTTACATGACCTCCTCCATTTGCAAGCTTTTGAGCCATTAAAGAAACATCTACTTTTCCATCTGCTCTAAATGAAGCATTTCCTTTTCTTCCGATATCAATAAAGAAGTCATAATCAGGATTTGCCTTTAAAAAAGCATTTGCAGGAATTGAAATAGAACCTAAACAATGAGTTAATAATCCCTTGTGTCCATTATAAGTAACAGTAAGATTCTCTTTTACATCTGCAAGTGTTTTAACTAAATATTTAGCACTTAGATTATCTAAAGTATCATCATTTTTATCAAGCCTTAAAAACTCTTTTTTGAAAGAGTGTACTTGATTATCAAGCTTTATATTTCCATCTTTTTCATTTATAAAATCAACTGCTTTTTTAAGTAAAAAGATTCTATATTCTCTATTTAAATCTGCAAAAAGTACATTGTTTATTTCTCTTGCTTTACTAACCATTGACATTAAAACTTTTCCAAACTCAAAGTTTTTATGTTGGTCTTCTAACCAAATATCAATAGCATTTATCGCATCAACCAAAGGCTTCATCCAAGCACTTGTATCACAAATAAAACCATCATACTCTTCAAACATATAATCATATACAATTCTTGTAGCACATCTAGTTGTGTCTAAATAGTACCAATGAAATTTATCAGCACTTTTTTGTCCTGTTGCATGGTGATCTAGAAGTTGAAGTTTTATATTGTAACCATCTTTAATTAGAGCTTCTATATCTCTATCTAAATCTTTTGATTCTTGAAAAGTAAGATTTAAATCACTAATTAAAAATAAAATTTCTTCATCTTTAAATTCTTCTATTTGCTCTAAAACTTTTTTAATACATAGCTTAACTTCTAAACCATAATTAGCATTGTAGAAAAAACCTTCTTTAAAATACTCTTTTGTAATTAAATGACAACCATAACCATCTAAGTCATTATGTGAAATATGAAATAGTTTCATGAAGCAATATCTTTTAGCGTTAATTCTTCTAAAAAGCCATTGATTTTTGATTGTAAGTTATTTAGAAGAGGCCAAATTGTACATAGCATACCTTTATGACTTGGGCAACTATCTATTGATGGTGCACACTCAAAAACTGATGGTATTTTCTCTTCTGCTGCTGTTGTAATTTCTAATATTGTAATTTCATCCCATGACTTTTTTAGAGCAAATCCACCATTTACACCTCTATGAGATACTACAATCTGATGTTTTGCAAGATTTTGCATGATTTTTGCTAAAAATGATTTTGAAATGTCTAATTCTTTTGATAATACGTCAACATTCTTTGGATTTTCACTTTTTGCAATTGAAATCAAAGAAAGTAAGGCATATTCACTTTTTTTTGTTAATAACATTTTTGTCCCGATATTTTTTATTATTTGTATTTTACATGAAGTATGGTTAAGATAAGTTATTGTGAAGTGTTAAAAATGATAATTACTATTCATTTTACTTAGAAAAAAGACCAAAAAAAAGGCCACAAGCTCCCTTGTGACCTTTTTCTAAATTTATTAAATAGACTAATTACTTAGCTCTAATTCCTAATGAAGCTACTAATTCAGTAAATTCAGTGTAAGATTTAGCTTTTAAGTATTTTAATAATCTTTTTCTTTTTCCAACCATTTTTAAAAGACCTAATCTTGAAGAGTGATCTTTTTTGTTGATTTTTAAGTGCTCAGTTAATACTTTGATTTGCTCTGTTAAAATTGCAATTTGAACTTGCGCTGAACCTGTATCACCATCTTTTTTTGCATATTTTGCTACTATACTTGCTTTTACGTCCTGATCTAAAGCCATCATGACCTCCTAATAGGTATATTTATTCTCACTTCAAATTAAAGTGGTCGCGAATTATACTATGTTTAAATTAAACTTAGATTAACTTTTAAAAGAATTAGGATTTATTTTCCCATTTCTTTTAAATATTTTTCATACTTGATATCTTCAAGCTTAACAGCTTTAGTTTCAACTTCTTTTCTCATTTGTTTTTTATACTCAGAGATTTTCTTTCTAACTTCTTTAGATTTTACTCCAATAGTTTGAGCTGCTAAAATTCCAGCATTTTTAGAGTTGTTAATTGCAACTGTTGATACAGGAACTCCCCCTGGCATTTGAACAATAGATAATAATGAATCTAATCCACTTAAAGAAGAAGTTTTAACAGGTACACCAATTACTGGTAATGCTGTTAATGAAGCAACCATTCCAGGTAAATGAGCAGCTCCACCAGCTCCTGCAATAATTGTTCTTAGTCCTCTTTTTTCTGCTTTTTTAGAATACTCAAAAAGCTTTTCAGGTGTTCTGTGTGCTGATACGATTGTTAATTCATACTCAATTCCAAAAAATTCTAACATCTTTGCAGCATCTTGCATTACAGGTAAGTCTGAATCACTCCCCATAATAATCCCAACTAATGGTTTTTTACTCATACTTTTTTGCTCCCTTTTATTTTTAATATTTCTTTTGCTTTTTCAACTTTTTCTAAAGCTCCATCTACAGTATCATCTAAAACTGTAATATGTCCCATTTTTCTAAATGGTTTTGTCTCTTTTTTAGAGTAAAAGTGAAATGATAATCCATCAATTTCTAAAGTTTCATGGATACCTTCAATTACAGGTTCACCTGTAAAACCTTCTTCTCCAAGTAAGTTAACCATAGCAGCTGGTGTTATTAATTTTGTTGAACCTAATGGTAAATTTGTTACAGCTCTAATAATCTGCTCAAACTGAGAAGTTGCACAGGCTTCAACTGTGTAGTGTCCTGAATTATGAGGTCTTGGCGCAATTTCATTTACTAAAAGTTCATCATTATTTGTTAAGAATAATTCAACACCAAAAATACCTACACCATCTAAAGCTTCAATAGAATCAATTGACATTTTTCTTGCAGCTTCTTCTATTTTAGAATCAACTTTTGCAGGAGCAATTACAATATCACAGATATTTACTCTATCATCAAATAACATTTCAACCACAGGATAACAAGCAATTTGACCTTCAATATTTCTTGAAACCATTACAGCTAATTCTTTTTTAATATCAACTAACTCTTCAATAAAAGTCTCACCAGGCAGTGCATTTTGTAAATCATCTTTATCTTTTAATAAAGCAACACCTTTACCATCATATCCACCTTTTCTAGCTTTTTGAATAATAGGCAATCCAAAGCTTTCTAAATCAGCAGGAGTTTGTACATTTTTATATTTTGGAACTGGAATTCCTTTTTTGTCTAAAAACTCTTTTTGTTTGAATTTATCTTGAATTAACTCAATTAAGTAAGGTGATGGGTGGATATTATTATCCTCATCATAAAGTTTTTTAAGAACTGATGTATCAACATGCTCTAACTCAAATGTAGTAACATCACTATCTTTTACAATTTGCTCAAGTTTATCTTTATCAAAAAAACCACCTACAATTTGCTTATCTGAAACCTGAGCTGCTGGACAGTCAAGTGTAGGATCAAGTATAGTTACATGAAAACCCATTTTTTTAGCTTTAACTGCCATAATTTTACCAAGTTGTCCACCACCAATAATTCCTAATTTCAAATTAGAATAATTAAAATCTTTTGTCATTCTTCCCTCTTTACAAATATTTTATAATAACCACATTACATCAGATACGATACATTTACCACTATATTTTTTTGAAAAACTTCTAATGTCTTCTTTTGTATTTAAAAAGACCTGCTCATCACAAACAGTAAAAATATAATTATTACTAAATACATCAGTAACTTCATCTGCTTGTCTTAGACCATGTTCTCCATTACCTTCTATATCTTTGATAATAGTGTATCTAGTTATTCCATTTTTTCTAAATAGTTCTAAAAGTTTATTTGTATAAACTGATTCTAAAACTATTTCTATTTTTTTCATTTTTTTCATGTTAGCCCCATATTAAATTTATAAAGTAGTAGTAAATAGGTATCCCTAATGAAATATTGAAAGGGAAAGTTACTGCTAGACTAAGTGGTAAATAAATACTTGGATTAGCCTGAGGTACTGATAGTCTCATAGCTGCTGGTACTGCTATATAAGAAGCACTGGCACTTAATAAGGCTAAAAGGAAAGCATCTCCTTTTGAGATCTCAAAAAAGTAAGCAAATGATATTGCAATCGATGCATTAACTAGGGGCATTACTAAAGCAAATACAATTAAAAACATACCAACTTTTTTAAGTTCATAAAGTCTTTTTGCAGCAACAAGTCCCATATCAAGTAAGAAAAATGCTAAAACACCTTTAAATAAAGTTCCAAATAAAGGCTCCATTGAGTCCCAACCTCTTTGTCCTGTTACAATACCAATTATTAAAGCTCCAATTAAAAGAAATACAGAAGGGTTTAAAAATGCCTCTCTTAAAATCTCTTTATAATCAGTTTTTTCAGCTACTTCGCCCTCTTTTAATTTATCTTTTGCAAAAATAGCTGCAAAAACAAGACCTATTACAATCGCTGGCGATTCCATTAAAGTCATAGCAGCAACCATATATCCACCATACTCTACACCAATAGTTTGAAGATAAGTGATACCTGTTATAAAAGTAACTGCACTAATAGACCCATAGGTTGCAGATATTGCTACTGCATTGTAGGTATCAAGCTTAACTTTTAATATAAAGTAACTGTAAATTGGAACTAAAATAGCCATAAATACAGCCAAAGATAAAGCTTTTAAAATATAAAGGTCTAAACCACTTTTTGATAACTCATATCCACCATGTAAACCAATAGCTATTAATAAATACAAAGAAAAAAACTTTGGTAAAGGTTGAGGGATATTTAAATCTGATTTGAAAAAAACTGCAAGCATTCCTAAAAAGAAAAACAATATTGGAGGGTTCATAATGTTTTGAATGATTAAATCTATATTCATAAGTATATAATTTCCTATTAATTCGTTTATTAAATAGACGGTATTATATCTAATCTATTCTTAGAGTAAAAAAAGCCTATAAAAACTAAAAATTATCTACGTTATATTTTTTAGTTCTCATAATTATATTTTAATAATTTAATATTACTATGCTATAATCTCGTCTAATTATTAGACACTAAAACTCAAAGGCTTTAAACTTTATGACTAAAATTTTAATTATTGAGGATTCAAAAACTTATAGCAATACTTTATTAGCATTATTAAGAAAGCCTAATTTTGAAATTCTACAAGCTTTTACTATCAAGCAAGCCCATGAAAAAATAGACGAGACACCTGATATTGATTATATTCTACTTGACTTAATCCTTCCAGATGGAGAAGGGGATGAACTAATACTTAACTTATCAGATAAAAAAAATAAATCAAAAATTATCGTGCTTACAGGAAGTAGTGATATTCAAAGAAGAAACTATTTATTTGAACATGGTGTTGTTGATTATTTTTCAAAAGAAACACCATTAAAAACTCTTGTAAAAGATTTACATAACTTAATTATAAATCTATCGAAAAATAAAGAAAAAGAAATATTAGTTGTGGATGATTCTTCTTTTGTAAGAAGATCTATTACTAATATTTTAGAAACAAAAAACTATAAAATATCTAGTGTAAAAGATGGACAAGAAGCCATTGACTTTTTAAAACACCATAGTAAAATAAATCTTATTTTTTTAGATTTAGAAATGCCTAAAATATCTGGTACACAAGTTTTAGAACTAATTAAAAAAGATACTAGAACAAAAAATATTCCAGTAATAATTCTTTCAAGTAGTGAAGATAGACAAAAATATGCATATGTTATAAAACATGGAGCTATTGATTTTATGAAAAAACCTTTTTTAACAGAAGAGATTCTTTTAAAAGCAGATTTACATATTTCACAAGCTGAATATATTGAAACAATTGCAGAACAAGCTAAAGAATTAAATGAGTATAAAAGAGTTTTAAATGAAAGTGATATTATCAGCAAAACTGATCCAAGGGGAATTATCACTCAAGCAAATGATAAATTTTGTGAAATAAGCGGATATTCACAAGAGTACCTACTAGGAAAATCTCATAATATAGTAAGACATCCGGATATGCCTAAAAAAATATATGAAGACATGTGGAAACATATAAAAGAACATAAAACTTTTAAAGGTATTATAAAAAACCTAAGACGTGATGGTACTTCTTATTATGTGGATGCAACTATTTCTCCAATTATTGATATAGATGGAAATATTAAAGAGATTATTGGAATAAGACATGATATTACAGATGTTATGAACCCTAAAAAACAGCTTCTTGCTGACTTGTCATATTTAGAAAATCCAACATTGATATTTTTACAAATTGCAAATTATGATCTTTTTAAAGAATTTTATTCAGAAACTTTAATGCATACTTTTGAATTTGAGTTTGAGCAAGTAATTTTAAACTACTTCCCTTATGATTTTAATCTTAAAAAAGTATATAACCTAAATAATGGGCTTTTTGCGTTCTTAAAAAATGAAGAATTAAGTGATGGGAAGATCGAATACACTCTTAAAAAAGTAATAGAGAAATTTAAAGAGATTGGTATTTCATTTATGGAAACTAGCTATGATGTTGATATTTGTATTAGTTATGCTAAAGAAGGGAATCATATTTTAGATGATGCTTATTTAGCTATACAACATGCTTTAAAATATAAAATACCAATAATTGATGCAAAAAACTTCCATAGACGTGCTCAAATAGAAGCACGAAATAAACTTAAAAATATTGGTATTATAAAAGATGCTCTTGCAAAAGAGGGAAGTTTTATTTCATACTTCCAACCTATTATAAATAATAGAACAAACAAAATTGAAAAATATGAATCTCTAATTAGACTTATAGATAAAAATGGAAATATATTATCACCTTTTCAATTTTTAGATGTAGCAAAAAAAACAGGTTACTACTCAGATATTACAGAACTTGTAATACAAAACTCTTTTAATGCATTAAAACATACAGATAAAGGTATAACAATAAATCTATCTTCATCTGATATTGAAAACTCTAAATTAAGAACTCTTTTATGGAAGCTTGTAAGCAAAAAAGAAAATCACGGAAGAGTTACTTTTGAACTTCTAGAAGATGAAGAAGTTAAAGATTTTGATTTAGTTAAAGAGTTTATTTTAAAAAGTAAAATGCAAGCAGGTGTTACTATTGCAATAGATGACTTTGGAAGTGGTTATTCAAACTATGAAAGATTACTTCAATTTCAACCAGATATATTAAAAATTGATGGCTCATTAATAAAAAATATTCTAACAGATGAATATAGTAAACATGTTGTTGAATCTATTATTGTATTTGCAGTTAAACAAAAAATTAAAACTGTTGCTGAATTTGTTGGAAATGACGATGTATTACAAAAAATAAAAGAATTGGGGATAGATTATTCTCAAGGATACTTCCTAGGAGAGCCTAAAAGGCTCTTCTAAATTTATCCACCTGTTTGGTAAAAAGCTCTTGATGATACTTCATTATCATCTTTAACTGACCATTTATTTTTTTCTGGCTTATCTTCTAAAACTTTTTTCAAAATAGCAGTGGCTTCATCAATTTTATTTGCTCTTACTGCATCTTTTATACTCATTGCATCTTCAAAATATAAACATGGAATTAAATAACCCTCAGCAGTTAGTCTAATCCTATTACATGCTGAACAGAAATCATCTTTGTGTGGCTCAATAATACCAAACTCATATCCATCTTCAAGCTTATAATATTGTGCTGGTGAGCTTGTATCTCTTGGAACTATTTCAAAGTTTTCATATTTTTTTGAAACCCTTTGTTTAATTTCATCTGAATTTAAACCTTTTGCACCATCTTTTGCATGATGATTTTCCATAAATTCAATAAATCTTACAGTATAGCCTTTTTCTTTACAAAAATCTAATACCTCAAGAACATCTTCATCATTTATTCCTTTAATAGGAACACAATTTATTTTTATTTTTAAGCCTGCATCATCTGCTGCTTGAATACCTTTTAAAACAGTCTCAAGTACATTTTTTTGTGCAATTTTAGAAGCAGTAGCAGGGTTTAAAGAATCCAATGAAATATTAATTCTTTTAAGTCCTGCATCTTTTAATTTTTGAGCTGCTTTTGGAAGTAAAAAACCATTTGTAGTTAAGGCTAAATCTATATCGTTTTTATAATCATAAACCATTTTTATAAATTCGTCTAAACCCTCACGAAGAAGTGGTTCTCCACCTGTGATTCTTACTTTTTTTATTCCCTCGTCAATTGCAACTTTTATAAATTTAAATAAATCTTCATATGAAAGTAGATTCTCTTTTGGAACCCAAGAAAAAGGTTTTTCAGGCATACAGTACTGACATCTAAAATTACATCTTTCTGTAACTGATACTCTTAAATAATCTACTTTTCTTCCAAATCCGTCAATTAACATTTTCTTATCCTAAATTTTCTTATGTTTGAAGCATAATATAATTTTCCTTAAAAGGTAAAATTAATTTAACCTTTCCCAAGCTTCTTCTAGAGTTTTTACTCTGTTTGAAAATACTAAGTATAAAGCTACATTAAACTTTGCTAGTCTTAATATCGCATCATCTGGGTTTTTAACTATATTTAAAGCTTCATTTAAAGTGATTTTATCAAATTCCTTGTCATAGAAAACACCATAGTTTTTTAAATCAAAAGATGTCTCTACAATTTCATTTTCAACTTTTCTCCAAAACTTACCATTTTTAAACACCTCAGGACTACCTTCACTTGCTTTAACTACAATAACTTCTTTAAAATCTTCTTCAAAAATATCTAAATATTTTTGAACATATGGTTTATGAAATGCCGTTGTCACACCATATTCACTTAAACCTGGATTTAAAAGCTTTTCTACTGTATTAAAAGCTGTTCTAAGTCCTAATTCATGTCTTAAAGTTGTTAAATCACTCAACTTATTTAAGTATTCTATCCTATTAAAGTAGAATAAAAATCGACCTAGGTCAAGATTTTCAAATATTTCTTTAGTTGTTAGTCCATTTTTTGCAGGTTGCACAAAATCACCTGAAATAACAAGGTTTAATTTTCTTATATCTTTGTTTTTTTGATAAAATTCTTCAAGAATACCATCAAATAATGGAAATAGAAATGGGTTCTTCACTCTACCATCAAAAGAATATCCAAGTTCCATAGAGTCCTCAACTTTTTTTGGATTCATAAAAGATTTAAGAGCTTTTACAGTTCCTTTTAATTCACCTATTGTTTCAAACTTTGTTCTCCAAGCTACTAAAAAAGCTCCTATTTGTGCATCTGTAACATCTCTATTTAATATTAATTTAATTGCATCAATAATCTCATCTTCTTCAAGTTCTCTATTACCTTTAGGCCCTGTTCCAACTGCTTTTATATATTTTTTAAAACTCATTTTATACCTTATAAATGTTTCATTTAATTTATTTTTTTTGTAGGATAATATACAATAGCTTAAATCTAACAAATTAAAAGGTTCAAATTGAGAATACAAGAAACCATCTCAAAAATAAGTTTTTTTAATAGTTTAAGCGATGAACAAATTGATGAAATGTCATCTATTTCAAATGTAATAAACTACCCAAAAGACTCCATTTTATACTATGAAAGTGATTCTTTAAATAATTTACTTTTTTTAGTAAAAGGTTTAATTAAAATATATAAAGTTGATAAATTTGACAATGATATTTTTTTATATCATATCTATGAGAACTCAATGATTTCTGAACTAATTTCATTAAGAAATGATGAAATTTACTGTTTTTCAAATGCAGAGTTCACAGAAGATTCAACTATTTTATCAATTGACTTTAAAAAGTTTCAAGAACTTTTTTTATCAAAAAATATTTTAACTATGGATTTAATGGAAATTCTTTTAGAAAAAACCCATCAGTTACAATGTATTGTAAATAGAGAACTTGTATTTGACGCAACTGCAAAAGTTGCTTTTATGCTTAACCAAGACCTTGAAATGTTTAATAAATTAAAAAGACAAGAAGTCTCATTCATGTTACATATTCAACCTGAAACTCTATCTAGAGTACTAAAAAGACTAGTTAGAAATGAAACTATAGAAATAGAAAGCGGAAAAGTGAAAATCATAAATAAAGAAGAATTAACATCTACTTTTAGAGGAGTAGGAGTATGAACCAAAATACAATCGGAAGAAAAATAAGAGTCATAGGTATTTTATTTATTATATTGATGACTATAATTATTGCAACTACTGTTTACTTAAGTGATAAAAATAAAAAAGATGCCTTAGTAATTAACATTGCGGGTAAAGAAAGAATGTTAACGCAAAAGATTTCTAAAAATATTTTTTATTTATATCATAATAATGCCTATTCTTTTACAGAATTAGATAGTGCAACTTTAGAGTTTATTTATAATCTGAATTCATTAAAAGATGGTAATAAGCTAATTGGTATTTTTAAAGCTCCCACAGATGAAATTGCTTCACAAATTTCAAAAGTTGAGATTTTATGGAATAACTTTTATAACAATATAAATAGATTTAAAGAGTTATCTTTAAAAAGAGATTTAAATAATGAAAAAGAATTAAAAAGTATTGTTAATACTATTTATAAAACAAACAATCATCTTTTGGAAGAAGTTGATAAACTTGTATCAATGTATACAACATATACAGAAGGAAAATCTCAATACATACAATATATGCAATATGTCTTTGCGTTAATCATAATATTCCTAATCATATATAGTTTCTCTCAATTAAAAAAAATGGAAGTAAATGCTAAGAAGTTCTTAGAGTATTCAAAGAAAGTTGTTCAAAGTGAAGGGAATGAACCTTTAGTTCCTATTAAGATTGAAGCAGAAAAAGAGATTGTTGAAGCAACAGATACAATTAACTGTTTTATAAATAAAGTGAATTCAGCCGTTGAATACTCAAGTAGCGCTTCAAAAAAACTTGAAGAAATCACAAATGAATTTGATGAAATTCTTGATGAACTTAACAATAATACAAATATCTCATCACAGCAATTAAACAAAAGTGAAGATATGGTTATTGAATCACAAGAAGAACTAATCAATTCATCAAAAAAACTTCAAGAATTAAAAAAACAATTGGACTCTTTAATAAACAACTGCAAAACTCATTAATATAGAGTTTTGCAAAACACATATTCTAATCCCTAGTATTTTAATACACTATAATACTATAAGGTATAATCTAGTATACTTTCAAAAATTTAATTAAGGTATAAAATGGCGAAGGTATATTTAACAGGAGCAGGTCCTGGAGATATAGAACTTATGACAATAAAAGCATTAAGAGTTGTACAAAATGCTGATGTAATAATATATGATAGATTAGCAAATATCGAAATATTAAAAGAAGCAAAAAAAGATGCAAAGCTTATTTTTGTAGGAAAAGAAAAGGGAAACCATAGAGTTCCTCAAGATGAAATAAATGAACTTATTTATCAAAGTGCTTTAAAGTACGAAAATGTTGTAAGACTAAAGGGTGGAGATCCTTTTGTATTTGGTAGAGGTGGAGAAGAAGCTTTATATTTAAAACAAAGAGATATAAAGTTTGAAATCATACCAGGAGTTACCTCAGCTATTTCAGTACCTGCTTATGCTGGTATACCTATTACACATAGAGGAGTTACTCCTTCTTTTAGAGTTGTTACAGGTCATAGAAAAAGCAGTGATAATATCGCCAAAATAAATTGGGATAGTTTTATAGAAGATGAGACTATTGTATTTTTAATGGGATTACATAATATTGAATTAATTGTTGGTAAACTTTTAGAAGTGGGTAAAAAAGAAGATTATCCATGTGCTATAATCTCAAATGGTACAACTAAAGACCAAAAAGTAACAACTGGAACATTAAGCAACATTGTTTCAAAATCAAAAGAAGCTCAAAGTCCTGCAATCATAATAGTAGGTGAAGTAGTAAACTTAAGAAATGAATTAAAATGGTTTAATTAAGCCATTTTTTTTCTTCAAAATCACAAAAGCCCAATAAATAGGACTTTTTATTCATTTACCTATTTTAATTAAACACTTTATTTCTTTTTAATTTTTTTGTCTATTATTAATTTTAATAAAGTTTCAAAAACTTTCAAAATTGTCTATTTTATATATACAATTGCTACCCAAATGCTATATTTACCTAATATACTGAATTACAAGTTAAATTCAATTAATTACAAAATCTAGAATTTACAAAATAAACTTTAAGGATGAGAAATGAGATTTTTAAAAACTGCTTCATTAAGTATAGCATCGGTAGCTTTATTAGCAAGTGTTTCTACAGCAGATACATTAGATTCTGTTAAGAAAAAAGGTGTTTTAAATTGTGGTGTATCTACTGGTATTGCTGGTTTTTCTGCAACTGATTCTAGTGGACAATGGAAAGGTTTAGATGTTGATATGTGTAAAGCTGTTGCATCTGCTGTTTTTGGTGATCCATCAAAGGTTAAGTATGTAGCTTTAACTGCTAAAGAGAGATTTACGGCATTACAAAGTGGTGAAATCGATTTATTATCTAGATCAACTACTTGGACTAATACAAGAGATACATCTTTAGGTCTTAACTTTGCTGGTGTAAACTACTAAGATGGTCAAGGTTTCTTAATCAACAAGGATATTGGTGTAAATTCAGCAAAAGAGTTAGATGGTGCTACAGTTTGTATTCAAGCAGGAACTACAACTGAGCTTAACTTAACTGACTACTTTAAAGCTAACAAAATGACTTATAAACCAATCACTTACGATACATCTGGTCAAACTATTGAAGGATTTAAATCTGGAAGATGTGATGTTGTAACTTCTGATGCTTCACAACTTTATGGTTTAGTATTAAAAGTAAAAGATCCAAATTCTGTAAAAGTACTTCCTGAAATTATTTCAAAAGAGCCATTAGGACCTGTTGTAAGACAAGGTGATGATAAATGGTTTAATATCGTAAAATGGTCGCATATTGCAATGCTTAATGCAGAAGAGTTTGGAATCACTCAAGCAAATGTAGACTCAATGTTAAAATCTAAAAATCCAGGTATTAAAAGAATCTTAGGAGAATCAGGAAAAGCTGGTGAAAACTTAGGTTTAGATGCAAAATGGGCATATAACATTATTAAAAATGTTGGAAATTATGGAGAATCATTTGAAAGAAATGTTGGGGCTAACTCTCCACTTAAAATTGATAGAGGTTTAAATAAACTTTGGACTGATGGTGGTTTACAGTATGGAGCACCAATTAGATAATCTTATCTAATACTTTAGAATATTAAATTCTATCAAATCAAGGGGGATTAATCCCCCTTTTTTATAAGGTAAAAAAATGAATAAAAAAAATAAACCCCCAATGCTTTCAAGTGCATTTTATAACAATCCTGAAAACAGAGCAATTATTTATCAAGTAATGGCACTTGCAGCAATATTTTTATTTACATATTTTGTTTTAAATAATATGTTTATAAATATAGAAAAACGTGGAATTAATACAGGTTTTGATTTCTTAGGCAGTGAAGCTGGTTTTGGAATTTTACAATCATTAATTGCATATGATGAATCAGATACCCATGGAAAAGTATTTATAGTTGGTTTATTAAATACAATTTTAGTTTCTGCTATTGGTATTATCTTCGCAACTCTTATTGGTTTACTAGTAGGTATTGGTAGACTTTCAAAAAACTGGATGGTTTCAAAACTATCAATGGTATATGTTGAGACATTTAGAAATATCCCTATTCTTTTACAAATTCTTTTTTGGTATAACGTTGTTTTAGCAGCCCTACCAAGTCCAAGACAAAGTATTTCTTTTTTTGACTCTATTTTTTTTAATAATCGTGGTTTATATATTCCTAAGCCTATTTTAGAAAGTGGTTTTATTGCAGTTATAATTGCTTTTGTATTAGCTATTGTTGCTGTTATTTATCTATCAAATTGGGCCAAAAAAAGACATGATGAAACAGGAGAAGAGTTTCCCTTATTTGGAACTTCTCTAGCAATTTTAATAGGTGCACCTGTTTTAGTTTATTTTTTAAGTGGTACACCTGCTACATTAGAGTATGCACAGTTAAAAGGTTTTAACTTTAGAGGTGGATGGACACTAATTCCAGAACTACTTGCCTTAGCTTTTGCACTTAGTATTTATACTGCTACTTATATAGCAGAAGCCGTAAGAGCTGGTATTGAAGCTGTTCCAAAAGGACAAAAAGAAGCTGCTCATGCTTTAGGATTAAAAGACTATATTATTCTTAAAAAAGTTGTTTTACCACAAGCATTAAGAGTTATTATTCCACCTGTAATTAATCAGTATCTAAATTTAGTAAAAAATTCATCACTAGCTACAGCTATTGGTTATCCAGAGTTAGTAACTATTTTCTCAGGTACTTCACTAAATCAAGTGGGACAAGCAATTGAAATTATCTTAATGACAATGGCAGTTTATTTAACGTTAAGTATTCTTATTTCAGTACTAATGAACTATGCAAATAAAAAAATGCAAATAAAGGAGAGATAATGGCTATTTATGAAAAACTAGAAGCAAGACCTGCTCCTTCAAGTACAAAAGGTATTATTCACTGGGCAAAAGAGAATTTATTTAATTCTATTCTTAGTACAGTTTTAACATTAGTATCATTTTATTTTCTTTATCTAATTGTTCCTCCTTTATTAGATTGGATGATTTTTGATGCTACATGGAGTGGTACAAAAGAAGAGATTACAAAAGATGGTGCTAGATGGATTTTTATTTTTGAGAAATTCAATCAGTTTATTTATGGTTTCTATCCAGAAGAATTATACTGGAGACCTAACTTAGCTTTATTTATTTTTGTTGTTTATGTAATTGCATTTAAAATGATAGATAATATAAAAGTTAAAGCTTTTATCATTCTTTCTTTCCCTGTAATTACTTATATTTTAGTTGCAGGTGGATTTGGTTTAGAAGTAGTTGAAACTGATAAATGGGGTGGATTACTACTTACTATTATTGTTGCATCTGTTGGTATTATTGCTTCTTTTCCTATAGGTATTATTTTTGCACTAGGAAGACAATCTGATATGCCAATTATTAGAACAATATCTATTATATATATTGAGTTTATTAGAGGGGTTCCTTTAATTACTATTTTATTTATGGCATCTGTAATCTTACCTTTATTCTTCCCTGAGGGAATGGATTTTGATAAATTACTAAGAGCATTAATTGGTATTACTTTATTCCAAGCTGCATATATAGCAGAGGTTATAAGAGGTGGATTACAAGCTATTCCAAAAGGACAATATGAAGCAGCAGATGCTTTAGGTTTAACTTATTGGAAAAAGATGGGATTAGTAATCTTACCACAAGCATTAAAAATTTCTATTCCAAATATTGTTGGTTCATTTATTTCACTATTCAAAGATACAACTCTTATTTTGATTATTGGATTATTTGATGTTCTTGCAATGGTAACACTTACAAATAGTGATACAAACTGGTTAGGATTTGAAACAGAAGGTTATGTTTTCGTAACAATGATATATTGGGTTATTTGTTTTAGTATGTCTAAATATGCTAAATCAATTGAAAATAGATTTAATACAAATCATAGATAATAAAAAGATAGGATTACAAAATGAGTGAATTAGAATATATGATACAACTAAAAGAAGTTAATAAATGGTACGGGGATTTCCACGTACTTAAAAATGTTAATTTAAATGTAAAAAAAGGTGAAAGAGTTGTTATTTGTGGACCCTCAGGGTCTGGTAAATCTACAACTATTAGATGTATGAATAGACTTGAAGCTTTCCAAGAAGGTCAAATTATTATTAATGGTTTAGAATTAACAGAAGATGTAAAAAGAATTAGAGAAGTGCGAACTCATGTTGGAATGGTTTTTCAGCACTTCAACCTTTTTCCTCATCTTTCAATCTTAGAAAACTTAATTCTAGCTCCAACATGGGTTGGTAAAAAACCAAGAAAAGAAGCTATTAAAACAGCTATGCACTATTTAGAGAGAGTTAAAATTGCAGACCAAGCTGATAAGTATCCAAATCAATTATCAGGAGGACAACAACAAAGAGTTGCAATTGCTAGATGTTTATGTTCAAATCCAGATATTATGTTATTTGATGAACCAACAGCAGCATTAGATCCTGAAATGATTGGTGAAGTTTTAGATGTTATGACTGAACTTGCTAATGATGGAATTACTATGGTTTGTGTAACTCATGAAATGGGCTTTGCAAAAAAAGTAGCAGATAGAGTTATCTTTATGGATGCAGGACAAATCGTAGAAGAAAATACTCCACATGAGTTCTTTGACAATCCTCAATCAGATAGATTAAAACTATTCTTACAACAAATATTAGATCACTAAAATGACTATCTTTAACCTTTTTAAAATAGGTATTGGACCTTCTAGTTCTCATACTGTAGGACCAATGCTTATTGCAAAAAGGTTTGTAGATTTAATAAAAAAGCAAAATCACTTCTCAAATTTCGACAGAATTAAAATAGAATTATTTGGCTCACTTGGGGCTACAGGAATTGGTCATCATAGCAATAGTGCTGTTTTATTAGGTCTAATGGGAAATGAACCCAAAACAGTAGATACAAATACAATAAATCAAAAAATAGATGAAATCAAAAGTTCATCAAAAATCAAGCTATTAGATGAAAAAAAGATTGATTTTTCATATGAAAATGATTTGATTTTATACACAAATAAAACCCTAGATTTTCATCCAAATGCAATAAAACTAAGTATTTATAAAAATGAAACTGAACTATTTTGTAAAACTTACTATTCAATTGGTGGAGGAGAGGTAATAAGTGAAGATGAAATTGATTCTAAAAAATCAAATGAAAAAACTCTTCCTTATGATTTTGCTAGTGCAAAAGAGTTATTACAAAAAGCAAAAGAGAATAATCTAAGTATTTCACAACTTATATTAGAAAATGAAAAAGTCTATAAAAGCGAAGAGAATATAAAAAAAGATTTATTAGAAATTTGGAATGTTATGAAAGGCTGTGTTTCACAAGGACTTAAAGGGGAAGGCTTTTTACCAGGTGGTCTAAAAGTACCTAAACGTGCTTTTAATATTCATCAAAAATTAAAAGCGAAAGTTCCTAATGACCCTTTGGCAATAGTAGACTGGATAAATCTATATGCCCTCGCAGTTAATGAAGAGAATGCCAGTGGAAGTAGAGTAGTAACTGCTCCAACAAATGGTGCATCAGGAATCATTCCAGCTGTATTGCACTATATAACAAACTTTTTAAATCACAAAAATGAAGAAGAAGTAGTAATTAATTTTTTACTAACTGCTGGAGCTATTGGTCTTTTATATCAAAAAAATGCTTCTATTTCAGGTGCTGATGTGGGATGCCAAGGGGAAGTTGGGGTTGCTTGTTCTATGGCTGCGGCTGGTATGGCTTCATATTTAGGTGCAAATATCAAGCAAGTAGAAAACGCAGCTGAAATTGCAATGGAACATAATTTAGGACTTACTTGTGATCCAATAGGTGGACTTGTACAAATTCCTTGTATTGAGAGAAACGCAATGGCAGCTATGAAAGCTGTAAATGCTGCACGAATGGCTATAAATGAAGATGGGAAACATTATGTTTCATTAGATTCTGTTATCAAAACCATGTATGATACAGGAAAAGATATGCAAAATAAATATAAAGAGACTTCTATGGGCGGTTTAGCCGTTAATTATATAGAATGTTAGAAAGGTACTTCTATGTTAAACAATACTATAAACAAAAAAATATCAACTCTTATTGGAATAACTATTCTTATTTTAATGACAGTATTTACAGTTTTTATGATAAAAAATATCAATACTAAACTAATTAAAGACCTAGAAAAAAACCTACAAGTACAAGTTGGCAACTACTTACAAACAACACAAATCTATAATGATACTTTAGAAAAAAATTCTTTAACACTTTTTAATGTATTTGAAAAATCTTTTTTAAATCTTAGAAAAAAAGGTGAAAGAAGAGTAAAAATAAATGGTGTTGAAACTCTAGCACTTTTTGATGGTTTTGCAAGATTAAATAGAAACTTTGACCCTGTTGATAGGTTTGAGGAATTAACAGGAGCTGTTTCAGCTGTATATGTAAAAGATGGTGATGAATATATGAGAATCACCTCATCATTAAAAGATGAAAATGGCGAAAGAATTTTACTTGACACTATTAAAAAAGATTCAAAAACCTATAAAAATATAAATGAAAAGAAAAAGTTTATTGGTCTTGAATCTTTTGCAGGAAAAACTTATATGTCAGTTTACTCACCAATAATAAAAAATGATGAAATTATAGGTGCTTTATTTATAGGATATGATTTTACAAAAGGTTTAGCAACTCTAAAAAAAGAGCTTAAAAAAGTTCTTATTGGAGATAGTGGATATATTTATATTCTTGATAAAAAAGGTAATCTTATTCTTCACAAATCTTTAGAAGGTAAAAACATATTTACACTAAAAGATGCCAATGGAAATGAATTTATAAAAAATATGATTAATAGTAAAAATGGAGTTCTTCATTATGAGTATAATGAAAATGGCTCAGTAAATACTAAAATAGCAGCCTTTACAACATATGATAAATGGGATTGGGTAATTGTTGCTGGTTCATATGAAGATGAATTTTTAAAAATATCTCAGGAAGTGCAAAAAATATTTATTATTGCTACTATTATTTTAACTCTTATTCTTTCAATAATGATTTTTTTACTTATTACAAAAGTAATATCAAATCCTTTAGAAAAATTCCAAGATGGATTAATTGACTTTTTTAAATATTTAAATAGAACAAATAAAACTGCTAAGAAAATTGATATTAATACTACAGATGAAATAGGTAAAATGGCTAATGTTATTAATAAAAATATTGAAGACATACAAATTCATTTATCACAAGACCATGAATTAATTGAAAATGTAAAAACTGTAGTAAGTAAAGTTAGTCACGGTCATTTAGATAATCGAATAGAAAACACTTGTGATAATCCTTCTCTAAATGAATTAAAAGATTTAATCAATAACATGCTTGATAAATTAGAGACATTTGTAGGTAAAGATATAAATGAACTAAGTAGAGTCCTAGAACTATACTCAAAAAGAGATTTTACAGAATCTTTAAATACAAGCCATACTGGAAAAATTGGAAAAGAGATTTTTAATATGAATGAGATTATTACTGAGATGTTAGTTGATAATCAAAATGATGGTTTAAAATTAAAAAATAGTTCAACACAATTATCATCAAATGTAAATACCTTAAGTACAAATGCAACTAATCAAGCAGCATCACTAGAAGAAGTAGCTGCATCAATTACGCAAGTAACTGAAAATATTAATCAAACAAGTAACAAAGCTCAAAATATGTTTGAATTATCTTCAACAACAAAAAAATCTTCATCAACAGGTAAAAATTTAGCAAATAAAACAGTTCATGCTATGGATGAAATAAATGAAAAAGTTCAAACAATTAATGAGTCAATTAGTGTAATTGACCAAATTGCCTTCCAAACAAATATTCTTTCACTAAATGCAGCTGTTGAAGCAGCAACAGCTGGTGAAGCTGGTAAAGGTTTTGCAGTAGTTGCGCAAGAAGTAAGAAACCTAGCTTCAAGAAGTGCAGAAGCAGCAAATCAAATTAAACAATTAGTTGAAGATGCTACTATTCAAGCTAAAGAAGGAAAAGAGATTAGCTCTAATATGATTAATGGATTTGAGTCATTAGAAAGTAAAATAAATGAAACAAATCATATTATTACAGATGTTGCAAATGCAGCACAAGAACAAACAAAAGTAATGCTTCATATTAGCGATACAATAAATAAACTAGATAGATTTACACAAGAAAATGCACAAGTAGCAGAAGAGGCAAATAGCATTTCTAAATTAACAGAAGATATTGCTAGTACTGTTGTTGAAAATGTAAATAAAAGTGAATTTAAAGGTAAAAAATAGACTTTTTAGGGGAATTAGCCAAAGGCTAACCATACCCCTATTCCCATCATCATACTTCCTGCTATCTTATTTATCAATCTTACATTTGAACTATTTTGCAATAGCTTACGTAAAGTTTTTCCACCTGTTGCATAAATAATTAAACATGAAAACTCTAAAAGTAATATCATAAAAATCAATACTGTTAATTGTGAAAACATAGGTAAACTTTGATCTATAAAAGGAGGAAGAAGTGCTATAAAAAATGCCCAACCTTTAGGATTTGCAATTGCTGTTATAAAACCTTGCATCATTAGGTTTTTCTTTGAAATACTATACTTGTACTCATCAAGATTTATAGCCATTTTCCCACGTGAAAGCCACATTTGAATACCAAGATAAAATAAATATGCTCCTCCCCCATACTTAAGTATTAAAAATATTGTTGGATATTTAAGCATAATAGTTGCAACACCAATTACAGAAGATGTAGCAACCAAACCAACTCCTACAAGTTCTCCATACATCATATAAAGTGTATTTTTTAAGCCTATACTCATTCCCATACTAAGAGCTAAAGTCATACACATTCCAGGAGTAATAGAAACAACAAAAAAAGTAGGAATAAATACAGCTAATAAAGATAAATTAATAAAGTCCAAAATAATCCTTTTATAAAGATAATATTATATTTAAAAATACATAAGTAGCTATTGATTTTTTAAAAAAGTTTTGGAAATAGGACAATTATTATCTTAATTAAAACTTAATCTAATTGACATGGGTCAATTTCTTTAGCTTACATTATTGTTACAATTATCCTACAAAACTTAATTATTCAAAGGAGAAGTTATGTCGCTTTCAAGAAGAGATTTCCTAAAAAGCTCTGCAGCAGCATCAGCAGCAGCAGCAGTTGGTATGAGTGTACCAATGGAATTACAGGCTAAAGCAGATGCAGCACAAGGTGGCTGGAGATGGGATAAAGCAGCTTGTAGATTTTGTGGTACTGGTTGTGGGATTATGCTTGCAACTAAAAACGGTAAAATTGTTGCAGTAAAAGGGGATCCTGCAGCTCCTGTAAATAGAGGTCTTAATTGTATTAAAGGATACTTTAATGCCAAAATTATGTATGGTGCTGATAGATTAAAACAACCTTTATTAAGAGTTAATGCTAAAGGTGAGTTTGATAAAGATGGAAATTTCGCTCCTATTTCTTGGGAAAGAGCATTTGATGAGATGGAAGTTCACATCAAAAAAGCTTTAAAAGAAAAAGGTCCTGAAGGTGTAGGTGTATTTGCTTCTGGACAATATACAGTTCAAGAAGGTTATGCTGCACAAAAAATGATGAAAGCTGGATTTAGATCAAATGCTATTGATCCAAATGCAAGACATTGTATGGCTTCTGCGGTTGTTGGTTTTTATCAAACTTTTGGTATTGATGAGCCATCTGGATGTTATGATGATATTGAACTAACTGATACAGTTGTTACATGGGGTTCAAATATGGCAGAAATGCACCCTATTTTATGGTCAAGAGTTACGGATAGAAAACTATCTGATCCTAAAAAAGTAAAAATTGTAAACTTATCTACATATAGACATAGAACTTCTGATATAGCTGATATTGAAATAATTTTCAAACCTAATTCAGACTTAGCTTTATGGAACTATATTGCAAGAGAAATCGTATATAACCATCCTGAAGCAATTGATTGGGACTTTGTTAAAGAACATATTGTATTTGCAGCAAGTCCTGTTAATATGGGTTATGGGATGAGAAGATCTGATGAAAAATCAATCAAAGAAGGTAAATATACAGATAAAGAAATGGAAACTATTTCTAAAGAAATGGAAAAAATCGTTTCAGAAGATGAAGCTCCTGCACTTAAACCTTATGGTTACAAAGCTGGGGATAAGATGGTAAATAAACCAGCTGGATTAAAACACTGGGAAATTTCTTTTGATGAATACAAAAAATTCTTAGAACCATATACAGCTGAATATACAACACAAGTTTCAAAAGGTGATCCTGATGAATCTGATGAAGTGTTTATGAAAAAAATCAAAGAATTAGCAGATTTATATATTGAAAAAAATAGAAAAGTAGTATCATTTTGGACAATGGGTATGAACCAACATACAAGAGGTACGTGGGTAAATACTTTAGCATACAATGTTCACTTCTTATTAAATAAACAAGCAAAACCAGGTTCTGGTGCATTCTCACTTACAGGTCAACCATCTGCTTGTGGTACTGCAAGAGAAGTAGGTACATTTACGCATAGACTTCCAGCTGATATGATGGTAAAAAATCCTAAACATAGAAAAATCACTGAAAACTCATGGAAGATTCCAAAAGGTACATTAAATCCTGTTGGAAATCAACATATTATGAAAATTCATAGAGATATTGAAGATGGTGTTGTTAAATTTGCATGGGTAAATGTATGTAACCCTTATCAAGATACAGCAAGTGCATCTCACTGGATTAAAGCAGCAAGAAAAATGGATAACTTTATTGTAACTTCTGATGGATACCCAGGTATCTCAGCAAAAGTTTCTGACCTTATTTTACCATCTGCTATGATTTATGAAAAATGGGGAGCTTATGGAAATGCTGAAAGAAGAACACAACATTGGAGACAACAAGTATTGCCTGTAGGTGATTCTATGTCTGATACATGGCAATGGGTTGAACTTTCAAAAAGATTTACAGTAAAAGATTTATGGGGTGAATATACTCTTAGAAATGGTAAAAAATTAGCAGATGTAAGAGCTGAAGCTTCTAAAATGGGATACGATGAGAATACTACTATGTATGACATCTTATTTGCAAATGAGAAAGCAAAATCTTACAAACTATCACAAGATGACGAAATTCAAGCAGGATATGATAATACTGATGGTTTTGGAGATTCAAGAAATGTAATTGGTTCAGATGGTAAACCATGGAAAGGTTATGGGTTCTTTATTCAAAAATACTTATTTGAAGAGTATGCAGAATTTGGTAGAGGTCATGCACATGATTTAGCTGACTTTGATACATACCATAGAGTAAGAGGACTTAAATGGCCAGTTGTTGACGGTAAAGAAACACAATGGAGATTTAATACTAAATATGACCCTTATGCAAAAAAAGCCAATCCAAATAGTGATTTTGCTTTCTATGGAAAATTAGCAAAAGCATTACCAAAGGGTGATTTAAAAGGTGTTACTGATAAAAACAAAACACCACTTAAAAATAAAGCAAAAATCTTTGCACGTCCTTATATGGATGCTCCTGAAATGCCAGATAGTGAATATCCAGTATGGTTAAGTACGGGTAGAGTACTAGAGCACTGGCATAGTGGAACAATGACTATGAGAGTTCCTGAACTATACAGAGCAGTACCTGAGGCATTATGTTATATGCATCCTGAAGATGCTAAGAAATATGGTGTTAAACAAGGTGGTTTATGTTGGGTTGAGTCAAGAAGAGGAAGAGTTAAAGCTAGAGTTGAAACAAGAGGTAGAAATAGACCATCTAAAGGTTTAGTATTTGTTCCTTGGTTTGATGAAAAAGTATTTATCAACAAAGTTTGTGCTGATTATACTTGTCCTCAATCAAAACAAACGGACTTTAAAAAATGTGCGGTAAAAATTTATAAAGCATAAATAAGAAGGGTGTATTGTTGAAAGCATATACAATCCTTCAATTAAAAAGAGTCAAAAATGAAAGCTAGTAAAAAAGAGCCAATTAGTGAGAGGAGAAGATTTTTTCTAAATATTGCAAGAGCTACAGGTCTTGCAGTATTAGGAGGTCTTACTTGGAGTGCCTATGTAGATGAAGTAAAAGCTTCACAGCTTATACTAAGACCACCTGGGGCTTTAAAAGAAGATGATTTTCTTGCAACTTGTATAAAATGTGGTATGTGTGTTGAAGCATGTCCTTTTGATACTTTAAGACTAGCAAAACCAGGTGATAACAAGCCTCTTGGAACACCATACTTTGAACCAAGAGATATTCCTTGTTATATGTGTACAGATATTCCTTGTGTACCTGTTTGTCCTACAGATGCACTTAATTTAAATTCTGTAAAAAATGAGAAAAATGAACTAGATATTAATAAATCTAGAATGGGTGTTGCAGTTATTGATGATAATAGTTGTATAGCATTTTGGGGTATTCAATGTGATGCTTGTTATAGAGCTTGCCCTTTACTTGGTGAAGCAATAAGTGTTGAATATACAAAAAATGAAAGAACCGGAAAACATGCATTTTTAAAGCCAGTTGTTCATGCAGATGTATGTACAGGTTGTGGCTTATGTGAAAAAGCTTGTGTTACCCAAAAAGCAGCTATCTTTGTTCTTCATAGAGAAACAGCTTTAGGAAAAGCAGGTGATTACTACATCAAAGGCTGGGATAAGAATGATGAGAAAAGACTTGAAAATGCTACAAGTAAAAAAAATACAACAGGCATAAATGAAAAGTCAGCACTTGATTCTTTAAATAGCGGTATGGAGGATTTATATTAATGAAAACTTTAATAAAAAAATATAGATTTCTTATTGCTAGAAGAATCACACAAATTACAATAATGGTTTTATATATTATTGCTAATGTATATGGAATAAATATCTTAATGGGAAATTTAAGTAGTTCACTCGTTTTAGAATTAGTTCCTTTAAGTGATCCTTATGCAGTAATGCAAATGTTTGTGGCTGGTGCCACTATTTCATTTGACATTATTTTAGGAGCTTTCTTAATCATTTTATTTTATATGATAATTGGAGGAAGAGCTTTTTGTTCTTGGGTTTGTCCTGTAAATATGATTACAGACTTAGCTAATTTTCTTAGAAGAAAATTAGGTTTTAATCAGATTCAAAAAAAGCAACCTGCTTCAAAAAATATAAGATATTGGCTTATTGCAATTAGTTTTATAATTTCATTTTTTATGGGTGTAGCAGCATTTGAATTGATTTCTCCTATTTCAATGGTACATAGAGGAATTATCTTTGGTCTTGGTTTTGGTTGGGCAACAATATTAGTAATATTTCTTTTTGACTTATTCGTTTTAAAAAATGGATGGTGTGGACATATTTGTCCTTTAGGTGGTGTTTATTCACAAATAGGAAGGTTTAGTTTTTTTAAAGTTCATCATAATCATGAGGCTTGTACAGCTTGTATGAAATGTAAAGAGGTTTGTCCTGAAAGCCATGTTTTACATATTATTACAAAAGAATCAGCACCTATAATGGGAGCTGAATGTACAAACTGTGGAAGATGTGTTGAAGTGTGTGATGATGATTCACTAAACTTTTCCATAAGAAAATTAATAAAGGAAAGAGAAAATGAAGTTCAGTAAAGTAACAATAGCAATCATAGCTGCTGCAGCAATATTTACTGTAGGGTGTGCAACAGCAAATAAAACAGTAAGTGAAGAGTCGTTAGGTTTAAGAAAAACAGATTTATACACAGAATCTAATACAACAGGTGATAAAACAAAATATTCTGACAAACCAGCAGGAACAAGTACTAAGATTGAAAGAGCTTTTGAAAATGCTCCTCCAATGATTCCTCACAGTGTTGAAGGAATGTTACCAATTACTATTAATAATAATCAATGTACAGCTTGCCATGAGCCTGCAATAGCACAGTCTATGGGAGCAACACCAATTCCTAAGTCTCACTTTACAGACTTTAGACCAGAAACATCTTTAGCTAAGAATGGTAAAATAGTTAAAGAAGGTAAAATAGTAGAAAATACAAGTGATTTAAAAACAGTAAGTAAAGAACTTCATACATTATCAGGTTCAAGATTTAACTGTTCACAATGTCATGCTCCACAATCAGAAGGAAACCTTGTTCCTAAAAATGAATTCCAAGCTGAATTTAGAAGCAAAGGACTTAATGAAAAATCTAACTTAATTGATACAATTAATGAAGGTGTAAAATAATATGAAAAGAAGAGAACTTTTTAGTTCTCTTGCTTCATCTTTTACAAAAAAAGAAAAGCAAGAGAAAATTATAAGACCTCCTTATTTTAGAAATAAAGAAGTTTTTTTAACAAACTGTATTGAATGTAGTGATAAAAAATGTAGTACTGTTTGTGAAGAAAATATAATTTTAATATTAGAAAATGAAACGCCAGCTATTAGTTTTGAAAATAGTGGTTGTACCTATTGTGATGAGTGTGCAAATGCCTGTGAACATGAAGTCTTAAATATCGAAGATAAAAAAAATATAGCTGTTAAAATTGAGATTGATCCATTATCTTGTTTAAGTTGGAATCAAACAATGTGTTTTTCATGTAAAGACCCATGTTTAGATGATGCTATTGATTTTCTAGCAATGTTTAGACCTGAAATAAATGAAAACTGTACTTCTTGTGGATATTGTATTAAATATTGTCCTACAAGTGCAATTAAAATAATATAAAAAAGGGCTTGCATATGAATAAGTTTTTTTTCTTTTTAACTTTTCTACTTACTACTTTAAATGCAAATGAAATAAAACCTTTATTTCAATATGAAGCAAGTGGAGCTGTAACTGAACTTATAGTTAAAGAAAATAAGATTTATGCCGCTAGTGATGCTTCAAGCATAGATATATTTAATATACAAACAAAACAAAAAGTTTCAACTATTCTATTCCCTAAAATTAAAGATTTTATGGGGGATATAGTTAATTCAAAAATATATAGTATAGATATATTAAAAGATAAAATTCTAAGTGTTTCACAAGGTGAAAAAGGTGGAAGGAATTTAACTATTTATGAAAATGGTAAATTCACAACTATTATCTCAGATAAAAAAAGAATGTTCATTGCAAAAGCAAAGTTTTTAGATGAAAATAGAATGATTTTTTCATTACTATCAAATGAACTTTATATATATGATATAAAATCAAAGAAAAAAGTTCTAAAAGTAGATGTATCCTTATCAAAGTTTTCTGATTTTGTTTTAAATGAAAATAAAAAAAGTGTTATTGTTGCTGATGAAAGTGGTATTTTAAAAATGCTAAACACAGATAACCTTCAAGTAATTAAAGAATTTAAAAATCAGAATCTAGATAATGTTTTTCAAGTTGATACAAAAAACAATATTATAGCAACAGCAGGACAAGATAGAAGAGCTGTTATTTATGATGAGTTAAACAATAAAGCACAATATATAAATGCACCATTTTTGATTTATAGTGTAGGACTAAGCCCAAGTGGTAAAAAAGTAGGCATAGCTTATGATGAAGAAAACAATGTTTTAATTTTTGATACAAAAAGTAAGATAAAGAAATTTAAACTAATTGAAAATCTAGCAATTATTTCAAAAATTCTTTTTATCAATGAAAAAGAGCTTTTTATATCAAGTGATGACAAAAAAATAAACTATTATAAAATTAAGGAGTAAGATATGAATATTTCAAGTATTGTAGTACAAACATTACCAAAGTATATAGATGAAGTTGTGGAATCATTAAAAAAATGTGAGGCATGTGATTATCATATGCATGATGAATCAGGAAAAGTAATTATCACAATTGAAGGTGAAAATGTTGAAGAGGAACTAAAAAAGTTAAAAGTTATTGAAAGTATCCCTCATGTAGCAAGTGCTGATATGCAAATGGCCTATAGTGAAGAAGAGTTAAGTTCACACCTAGAAGTACTTAATAACGCAGAAGCTGTTCCAAAAATTCTAAATGAAAAAGACATTGATCCAAAAGATATAGTTTATAATGGTGACTTAAAAAGAAAAGACTTAATAGGATTTACAAAAGTATTTGATAATACAGGAGAATAATATGCAATATAACTCAAGTCATTTTTTATGTGAAACTATCGTTCCTAAAAATGAAATTATTGTATCAAGAACAGATTTAAAAGGTATTATTACTTATGTAAATGATACCTTTGCTCAAATCTCAGGTTATGAAGCTGATGAATTAATTGGCGAGCATCACAATATAGTAAGACATCCTGATATGCCTAAAACAGTATTTAAAGAGCTATGGGAAAGTTTACAAAAAAATACTAAATGGAGTGGATATATAAAAAATCTTAGAAAAGATCAAGGATTTTATTGGGTTTATGCAGAAATATCTGGTGTACATAAAGAAAATAAATTAGTTGAATATAAATCACTTAGAACTCCTATTACTTTTGAAAAAAAACTAGAATACCAGATCAAATATGATAAATTAAGACTAAAAACAAATGATTATGTTAGAAAAGTGATTTATGAAAAGATAAACTAATTTATATTTTGTTCACAATTCTATTGTATTATTAAATATGAAAAAAATACTATTAATAATATCGCTAACAATACAACTTTTTGCCACACCAAATATCAAGGCCTATGCTATTGGAATTTTTGATAGAAATGGTGATGGTGAAAATATTCAGCATCTAAGAAAAACAAAAAATGATTATGAAGGATTATGTTATTCAAAAGTAGTTGTTTTCTCAAAATCTAACATAACTACTCCTCAAGTAAATATAGGTAATTCAAGAGGTCATTTTTTGAAATCTATTCCCATTTATAATAAGTATAAAATCAAAATAGCTCAAGAGTTTACATTTAAACATTTTAATATTACTAAAGGATATTTTGAAGTAAGAATTGATGGAAAATTATATGATAGTAAAGTATTTGTTAAATAGATTTAATAACAAAATTCAATTTAAGCTTAATAATATTTTTCATAATAGTTACATATTAATTACAAAGCATTAAAGTAAATAAATTTTTACCAAATTTAAATTATATTAAACTAGTTTTCTTTAATATAAAAAAATATTATACTTATGTGGACTTAAAAGCCTATATTTAGGAACTTCTGACACAAATAATACAATCAGATATTTATTTTTAAAAAAAGTAAAATAAAAAATACTTATTAAAAATTGAATAGCTATTCATACTCTTGACCTAAATCAAGATTTTAAAAAAATATAAATTTTATAATTACAATGTAACTTAAAGGATTATTGATGAAAAAAAATCAGAAAGTTGTAATTTATGGCTCAGTTTTAAGTCTTCTTATTGCCACTTCTCTTTTTGTTTACACTGTTTATGCATCAAATATGCTGTCATATTTATCAAGTGACCCCAAAGCCTGTATCAATTGTCACACAATGAATTCAGCTTATGCTACTTGGGAAAAAAGTTCACATAAAAATGTTGCAGGATGTATTGATTGTCACCTACCTGTAGGGGATGCTATAGCTAAATATCAAGCTAAAGCAATAGATGGGTGGAATCACTCTGTTGCATTCACTCTAAATACCTATAAGAATAATATTCAAATAGGTGAAGATGGAGCAAGCCGTGTGCAAGCAAATTGTGTTAGATGTCATGCAAGTGAAAATGCGACACTAAAAATAAATGCTGACAAATATCACAATGTAGAAGAAGGAAGTCTTGAAAATAGTAGGAAATGTTGGGAGTGTCACAAATACGTGCCACATGGAAAAGTTAGAAGTTTAATTTCAACTCCATACAATCTTGGAATTAAAGAACAAATGAAATAGAGGTTCGTTATGAAAAAATACAAAATACTACTTGTTATAAGTATAATAGCAATTGGTTTAATGTCTGCGTTAATAGCTTCAATTAATGAAAAAAAAGTAGAACAAGCACAATTAAAAGAAGTACCCAAAATTGATAGATGGGAAACAAAAAATGAAGAGTTTAAAAAACACTATCCAAGACAATTTGATTCTTGGAAAGAAACAAAACACTCTGATGAAATAGAAGATATGCTGAAAAAACATCCTGAACTCGTAGTTTTATGGGCAGGATATGGTTTTGCAAAAGATTATAATGCTCCAAGAGGGCACTTTTATGCCATAGAAGATAATAGAAACACATTAAGAACAGGTGCTCCTGTTGATGAAAAAACAGGACCTATGCCAACAGCATGTTGGACTTGTAAATCGCCTGATGTTCCAAGAATAATGGATAAAGAAGGTGATATGGAGTACTTTACTGGTAAGTGGTCTAAATATGGTTCTGATATTATAAATCCTATTGGATGTGTTGACTGTCACAATCCAAAAACAATGGAGCTACAAGTAAATAGAGAATATTTAAATACAGGTCTTAAAGCAGCAGGGAAAAAACCTTTAGAGGATGCAACTCAACAAGATATGAGATCAATGGTTTGTGCTCAATGTCATGTTGAATACTACTTCAAAAAAACACCTCTTGCTGATGGCAAAAAAGCTGCAGTTGTTACTTTACCATGGGGTGAGGGAACTTCAGTAGAGTCAATGGAAAAATATTATGATAATTTAGAGTTTAAAGATTGGACTCATAAAATATCTAAAGCACCAATGTTAAAAGCACAACATCCTGGTTGGGAAATGTGGGAAACAGGAGCACATGGAAGAAATAATGTTTCTTGTGCAGATTGTCACATGCCTTACACTCAAGAAGGTGGTATAAAATATACAGACCATAATATTGGGAACCCACTTGAAAATATGGATAAATCTTGTATGAATTGTCATAGAACAAGTGAAAAATCTCTTTTAGATAATATTAATAAAAAGAGAGAAAGAAAAGATAATTTACACCAAAAAGCTATGACAGCTATTGCAAATGCTCACTTAGAAGCTGGAAAAGCTTGGGAAATTGGAGCAACAAAAGAAGAGATGGCACCTATACTAAAAGACATAAGACACGCTCAATGGAGATGGGACTATGCAGTAGCTTCACACCCTGCTTTCTTCCATGCACCAGAAGAAACATTAAAGATATTAGGTACATCTATAGAAAAAGCAGGAAATGCTAGAATAAAATTAGCTAAAGTATTAGCTAAATATGGAGCAAGTGATTATGTAGCACCTGAAATTAAAGATAAAAAACAAGCACAAGAAATCATTGGTTTACCATTTGAAAAACTTGTTGAGGATAAGAAAAAATTCCAAAAAGGTTTAATGCAAGAGTGGAAAAAAGAAGCTGAAAAAAAAGGTTTATATAATCCAGAGTCAACTAAAAATTTAGAAGATAAAACTTCTTATAACTAAAAATAAAAAAGAGGCTATCCCTCTTTTTTATTTTCTATTTCTTTTTAATATAAAAACTAATACAACTACAAACAGTTATATATGGATCAATTATGAAAAAAACACTCAAATCTTTATTTAGTATGCAAGCAATGATAGTTTTACTATTTTTTATGGCTGTTTCTTGTGCATTAGCAACTTTTGTTGAAAATGATTTTGGACCTTTAGGGGCAAAATCTTTTATATATGGACAAACATGGTTTGAACTAATAATGCTTATTTTAGTAGTTGGTGTTGTATTTAATATTGTTTGGTTTAAAATGTATAAAAAAGATAAATTTTTTATCTTTTTTATACATATTTCATTTGTATTTATACTTTTAGGTGCTGCTTTAACAAGATATATGGGATATGAAGCATATATGACAATTCCTGAAGGAAGTTTAGAAAATAAAATGTATTCAAATGATGAATATATACAAATAAAAAATGGTGATAAAATTATATATGATAAAAAAGTTTTAATGACACCATTATCTCAAAGCTCAGTTAATTTTAATACTTTTATAAATAAAAATGAGTTAACCATAAAATTTAATAGATATATGCAAAATGCAGTAGAAAAAATTGTTCCATCAAATGATGGTAAACCACTTATTAATATTATAGTATCAGAACAAATGGGTACTAAAAGTATTGATTTAGAAAACAATAATACTATAGAAACCAACTTTTTAGTATTTGCTTTAAATAAAGAGATAAAAACCTCAAAACCTACAATCATATTTGAAACTAAAGATAAAAACATTTTTATAAAAACAAATATTGAAGCAAAGGTTTACACAAAGGATTTTAAGAAAGTAAAAACTTTACAAGCTAATACAGATACACCTTTAATTTTAGAGCAAATATATAAAGTTGGACAAACTCAATTTATGGTAAATGAGGCAACTACTAAAGGTATTTTAAAAACAGTGAGTGCTAACAAAAACATACCAAAAGAAATACAACTAAATGCAGTAGTTTTAGATTTAGAATATAAAGGTAAAACACAACAAGTGTCATTATTTGGAAAAGGTGGTTCAACAAAGGGACTTACAAAAAATGTACAACTTGATAAGGAAACAATATCTTTATCATGGGGTGCTAAAATTTTAGAGCTTCCATTTTCAATCCTATTAAATGACTTTAGATTAAAAAGATATCCCGGTTCAAATTCTCCTTCGACATATGAAAGTGATATAAAAATTTATGATAAGTATAGTAAAGATACTTTAGAATATACTATTTTTATGAACAATGTCTTAGACTACAAAGGTTATAGATTTTTTCAATCTTCATATAAACAAGATGAATCAGCCACAATTCTTTCAGTAAATAAAGACCCAGGGAAACTGCCTACATATATAGGTTATTTTTTACTTTTTACAGGATTGCTATTAAGTTTATTTATTAAAAAAAGTAGATTTAAGAAATTAGCTAGAAAAAAATATACACTTGAAGAGATAAAAAAAACTTACCATACAAAAAAAGCCCTTGGTTTAGTTTTCTTGGCACTAGTATTTTTTTATACTCCTATCACAAGTTATGCAAATAACTTGATTTTAAATAAAAATCCTCATGTTTTAAATATAGATAAAAATCACTCAGAACTATTTGGAAGTTTATTAGTACAAGACTATCAAGGAAGAATAAAACCTATAAACTCTTTAGCTATTGAAATTATCAACAAAATCAGTAGAAAAAACCAACTATATGGATTAGATGCAAATCAATTTTTCTTAAGTATGATGCTTTATCCTAAAATTTGGCAGGAAGTTAGTTTTATAAAAATAAAAGACTCTAAACTAAAAAAACTTATAGGAGTTAATAAAAAAAGTAAAACAATTAGCTTTAATGATATTTATAACCAACAAGGAAATTATAAACTTCAAATAGCACTAGAAGAAGCAAATGCAAAAAAACCAGCTCTTAGAAATAGTTTTGATAAAGACTTAATAAAAATAGATGAAAGACTTAATATCGCTTACACTTTATTTACAGGAGACTTTTTAAGAGTTTTTCCTAAAGTTAATGACAAAAATGATAAATGGTTAAATATAAATGAAGCTATAAAACTTCTTATAGCACAGGACTCTGAACATATTAAAAATCTAATGGAAGACTATTATTTTTCGTTAAGTGATGCAAGTCAAAATAAAACTTCTTGGGATAATGTAAATAAAGCTTTATTAGCTTTAAAAGCTTATCAAGAAAAAAATGCACAACATATTATTCCAAATGAGTTTAAAATAAAAGCTGAACTAATTTTTAATAAATATAACATATTTGAAAGATTGACTCCTTTTTATTTACTTTTAGGTTTTTTTCTACTTATTCTAATATTTGTTAATATTTTTAAATCAAATATTGAACTTAATAAAATTATCAAAGTAGTTCTTGTTTTATTAGTACTTGCATTTAGTATTCACACACTAGGACTTGCTCTTAGATGGTATGTAAGTGGTCATGCACCATGGTCTAATGGTTATGAATCAATGATTTATATTGCATGGGCTATTATATTATCAGGAATATTTTTCTCAAAACAATCTCATTTAGCATTAGCAACTACAACTATTTTAAGTGGAGTAACTCTATTTGTAGCTCATTTATCTTGGATGGAACCACAAATAACTACTCTTACTCCCGTCTTAAAATCATATTGGCTAACTATTCATGTTAGTGTAATTACTGCTAGTTATGGCTTTTTAGGACTTAGTGCTTTATTAGGTTTTATTTGTTTATGTTTATTTATTCTTGCAAACCCTAAAAAAGAAGATGAGAATTTTTTTAATATTTTACTAAGCATAAAAGAAGCAAACAGAATAAATGAAATGTCTATTCTAATCGGTCTAGTATTACTTGTAATAGGAAACTTCTTAGGTGGAATTTGGGCAAATGAGTCATGGGGAAGATACTGGGGCTGGGATCCTAAAGAGACTTGGACTTTAGTATCAATAATCATTTATGCAATAATTATTCACTTAAAATATATAAAAGGATTACTTAATGATTTCACTTTAGCAGTACTTTCAACAATAAGTTACTCATCTATTATAATGACATACTTTGGAGTAAACTACTACCTTGCAGGAAAACACTCTTATGCAGCAGGCGATCCTATACCAATACCTACATTTATTCCTATAACCCTTATCATTATAACAATAGCAATTTTACTTGCATATAAAAATAGAAAGGTTCTTTAATCTACTATTTTTATCTTATTAAATAATATTTAGAGTAATTTATAAAATTAATTTAAACTTAAAAATAGAAATTACGAAATTTTTACTATAAACGTAGCATTAAAGTAGCATTTTTACTTTTTTTATGATATAATCTCTTCCATAAAACAAGAGGTTTTATCTTAATTATCTCTCCTTAGTTAAAAATTACGTAGCTGTAACAATTTTTTTCGAAGATGAAGCTTCTTTTTTATAAAAACACAATCGAAACTATCAGTTTAATTCAATTCCCAAGTTTTATCTTTTTATATATTTTAACCTCTTTTGATAAAACTTGGAATTTTACTACCTTAAAACAAATCACATTAACAACTTTTTATTATAATCATAATATAATCTTTTAATAACAATAAAAAGAGATTAAATGTTTAAGAATTCACAGTTTAATGAACTAATAGAAAATGCCCGTGATATCAAAGTTTTATACGCAGAAGATGAACACCTTACAAGAGATGCAATAGAAAAATTACTAAATATTATTTTTGAAGAAGTAATAGTTGCAAAAGATGGAGAAAATGCTTTAGAACTTTTTGAAAAACATAAAGATATTGATTTACTTATCACTGATATAAATATGCCAAAACTTAATGGAATTGAACTGTTAAAAATACTAAAAGAAAAAAACCCAAATCTTGCTACTATAATTGTTTCAGCACATTCCGAGAGTAAATTTATGCTTGAAGCAATAAAACTTAATGTTGATAATTTTATATTAAAACCTTTTGAAGCACAACAACTATTTGAGGTTGTAAAAAAAGCTATTGAAAAAACATCATTAAAAAGACAAAATGAAAGAAATCTACTTATTCTTAAACAATACCAAGAAATAACAAATAAAAGCTCTATAATTTCAAAAACAGATGCCTCAGGAGTTATCACTTTTGTAAATGAAAACTTTTGTGAAATATCTGGCTACTCAAAAGAAGAATTAATTGGAAATAATCACAATGTTGTAAGACATCCTGATAACCCCAAAGAGCTTTTCAAAGAACTTTGGCATACAATTAAAATAAAAAAAGAGCCATGGAGTGGGATTATAAAAAACCTTGCAAAAGATGGAAAAAGCTATTTTGTAAAATCTACTATAAAGCCCCTCTTAGATCAAAACAATGAAGTTATAGAGTATATGGCACTAAGAAATGACGTAACAGAAATCATGAGTGAAAAAAAGCAGTTAGTTGCTTCTTTAGAGTCTTATGAAAACTCTTTTTTAGCATTAATACAAATTGAGAATTTTGACATTTTAGATAAGTTTTATGATACAGCAACTGTTTATAAAATCGAAGAAATATTTGAAGATTTAATAGTAAGTCTTTTTCAAAAAAACTGTAAAGTATATGAGAAAATATTCAAGCTAGGAGATGGACTTTTTGCTATTAGTAATAGTATGAAGAATATTGAGAAACATAATATAAATATAGAACTAGAGCTACTAACACTTATAAAAAACACTAAAAATTCTACAATAAAGTTTGAAAATATTGAGTATGATGTATCAATTGCCATTAGTTATTGTTTTGGAGAAAAAAATGTATATGAAAATGCAAAATATGGAATTGAAAAAGCTTTAGAAGATAATAAAAGCATGGTATTTGCAAATAACTTAGTAGAAGAAGCTCAAGAAAGAGCACAAAAAAATATAGAAACAATTCATATGGTAAAAAAAGCCCTTGATAACTATAATATAGTCTCTTACTTTCAACCGATTATTGATAATAAAACAAAAGAAATTGCAAAGTATGAATCTTTAGTAAGACTTATTGATGAAAATGGAAATACCATATCACCTTACTTTTTCTTAGATGTATCAAAAAAAGGAACATACTATACTAAGATTACAAATAGAGTAATTGAAAGTTCTTTTAAGGTGCTAGACCATATTGAAAATAGTGTGAGTATCAACCTCTCTGTTTTAGATATGGAAAATGAAGATATTAAAAATAAACTAATTGAGCTTACTTCAAAACCTGAATATAAAGGTAGAGTGATTTTTGAGCTTTTAGAAAATGAAAATATAAAAGACTTTGAAAGTGTAAAAGATTTTATTGCAAAAGTAAAAAAACTAGGTGATGTAAAAATTGCTATTGATGACTTTGGAAGTGGTTACTCAAATTTTGAGCGACTTTTAGAGTATACACCTGATATTCTAAAAATTGATGGAAGTTTAATAAAAAATATAGAAACCGACCCATATAGTAGAAATGTAGTTGAAACTATCGTAACTTTTGCAAAGAAACAAAAAATTGAAACTATTGCAGAATTTGTAGAAAATGAGAGTATTTATAATATCTTAAATGAAATGGGAGTTACTTACTCACAAGGTTATTACTTTGGGAAGCCTGAGAAACTACTATAAGAAGTAGACTTACGTCTATTTCTTACATATACTTCTTTAAAACTGCAGGAATTTCTACTGTTCCATCTTCTCTTTGATAGTTTTCCATAATAGCTAAAAGTGTTCTTCCAACAGCTAATGATGAACCATTTAATGTATGAGCTAATACATTTTTCTTTCCATCTTTATATCTGATTTTTGCTCTTCTTGCTTGGAATTCTCTTGTGTTTGAAATTGAAGAGATTTCTCTAAATTTATTTTGACCTGGTAACCAAACTTCTAAATCAATAGTTGTTGCTGCACTAAATCCTAGGTCACCTGTACATAACTGTACTTTTTGATGAGCAAGACCTAATGATGTTAATAAATCACTTGCACAAGATACCATTTTTTCGAATACTTCTTCTGACTCTTCTGCTTTTGTAATGGCAACCATTTCAACTTTATCAAACTGGTGTTGTCTTATAAGTCCTCTTGTATCTCTACCTGCACTACCTGCTTCTTTTCTAAAACAAGGAGTATAAGATGTAAGCATAAGTGGTAACTCATCTGCTGGTACAATTTCATCATTATAAAGGTTTGTAAGTGATACTTCTGCTGTAGGGATTAAGTATAAATCTTCCCCTTCAATTTTAAATAAATCATCTTCAAATTTTGGTAATTGACCTGTACCTTGAAGTGTATTTGAGTTTGCCATAAAAGGAACATACCACTCTTCAAAACCTCTTTGTCTATTAAAGTCAAGCATATAGTTGATTAAAGCTCTTTCTAATCTTGCACCTTGACCTTTAATAGCAGAGAATCTAGATTTTGCAAGCTTTACACCTCTTTCAAAATCTAGCCATCCATTAGGTAAATCCCAGTGTTCTTTTGGCTCAAAATCAAAAGATGGTTTTTCACCAATTGTTTCTAGAACAACATTTTCATCTTCATCAGCTCCATCTGGAACATTTTCATCTGGAAGATTTGGAACGCCTAAAGCAATAGAAGTAAGTTTTTCTTCAAGTACTCTAACATCATCCTCTAAAGTTTGTTTTTTAGATTTTAGTTCATTAATATTTGCTTGAAGTGGTGCAATATCAAGACCTTCTTTTTTATATCTTCCAAACTCTTTTGAAAGCTTATTTTGCTCAGCCGTAACATTTTCCATTTCTTGTCTTTTAAGCTTTGCTTCTTCTGAAATAGCTTTTAAGTTATCAAGAATTTCTGAATCTACACCTTTTCTTGTAAGTGCAGCAGCAACATTTTCAAAATCTCTTTGTAGTAATCTTATATCAATCATCTTAATCTTTCATCTATAAAATTTTTGGTGATTATATCTAAACTTTTCTATATGAAGCCTTTTAGAAAAGAGCCTATTTCTTGTCATGAATAAAATTAGCTAAGTATCTTGTAATATTTATTTGATTATGATTCTCAAAATTATACCTAAATGATATTGAAAATCATTTATGTGATTTTATTGTCATTTTTACTTGGCATAATCACAAATAATCATAGAATGAAAAAAGGATACAAATGAGAAAAATATATAAAACTATTTTGGTTTTATTAAGCCTCCAATTAATTTCATATGCAAATACCATTGATAAATCAATAAATGTTATTGAAAAGACAAACTCAAAACTAAAGTCTTATCAAAATAGTATTGATAAAAATGAAAGAATTAAAGAACATTTATTAAATGAGTACAAATATACAACAAGTGCTATAAAAAGTACAAAAGTTTATAATTTGCAATTAGAAAAAATAAAAAAATCTCAAGAAGAAGAGCTTTCAAGTTTAAATCAACAGATTATTGATATTGAGCAAACACAAAAAAATATTTTTCCATTAATGATTGACATGATTAATTCTCTTGAAGCTCTTGTAAAACAAGATACACCTTTTTTACTAGAAGAGAGAACTACTAGGGTTCAAAGACTAAAAGATATTTTAGATAAAGCAGATATTCAAACTCATGAAAAATATAGAATTATTCTTGAAGCCTTTAAAGTAGAGTATGACTATGCAAAGACGATTGAAAGCTATCAATCTAAACTAAATGATAAAACATATAACTTTTTAAGATTAGGAAGAGTTGCTTTATATTATCAAAGTTTAGACTTAAAAGAGTATGGATACTTTAACAATAAAACAAAATTTTGGGAGACAATAGATGATGCTAAGTCTAAATCAAATATTAGAAAAGCAATAAAAATTGCAAAAAAACAACAAAACGTTGATTTCTTAAATCTTCCCTTTTTAGCTACAAAGGAGAAATAATGATTAAATATATATTAACTTTAGCCCTAGTTTCAAATCTTGCTTTTTCACTTGATTTAAACAATATTCTACAAAGTATCAAAAGTGATTCAAAACAAGAAATAAATGAAGAAAAGAAAAGGCTTCAAGAATTTTTAGAAGATAAAAATAAACAAGCTTCTTTATTAAAAGAAAAAAAAACTCAATTAAAAACTATTGAAGAAAAAAGTTCTGAGTTAAAAACAAAAATTGATGAAAATGAAGTTTTACTAGAAGAAAAAGAAAGAGAGCTAAAAAACAAATCTGCAAATTTAGGTGAAATGTTTGGTAGCGTAAGACAAATATCAGCAGACTTTTTAACAAACTATCAAAACTCATTAACAGCTTCTCAAAATCCTTTAAAAGAAGAAGAGTTTAATAAACTTGCAAACTCTAAAAAACTTCCAAATTTAGAAGAATTAAAATCATTTTGGCATGGAATGTTAGATGAAATTATTCAATCCGGAAATGTATCAAGATATGAAGCAGATGTGATTTTAAATAGTGGTGAAAAAACAACAAATGAAGTTACAAGAATCGGTCTTTTTGCTGCTGTCTCTAATGGTAAATATCTAACTTACTCAAATGATATGAAAGCTTTAATTGAGCTAGCAGTTCAACCAAGCAGTTCAGTTTTAAATCAAGCAAAAAAGTTTGAAAACAGCACTACTATTACAAATATTACAATTGACCCAACAAGAGGAACACTTTTTGAAATGCTTGAAAATAATCCTACTATTATTGATAGAGTAAAACAAGGTGGAATTGTTGGGTATATAATCCTTGCTCTTGGAGGACTTGGTTTATTATTTGCTTTATATAAAATCATTGTTTTAAATATTGCCTCAGTTAAAATCAAATCTCAAATAAAAAACCTTGACAAGCCAAAACAAAACAACTCTTTAGGAAAAATTGCAGATATATTCTATAAAAATATAAATGACTCAATAAATAATTTAGAAATAAAAATTGGTGAAGCAATCATAAAAGAAACAAATAAAATCAAAAAAGGTCAAAGTTTTGTGAAGCTTCTAGCAGCTGTTACACCTCTTTTAGGACTTTTAGGAACTGTTACAGGAATGATTGCAACTTTTCAAGCTATAACACTTTTTGGTACAGGTGACCCCAAACTAATGGCAGGAGGTATTTCAACTGCTTTAATTACAACGGTTTTAGGTTTAATCACTGCAATACCACTTCTATTTGCATACACTTATATCTCTTCAAAAGCAGATGAACTTGTATCTATACTAGAAGAGCAAAGTATTGGACTACTAGCAAAGACCTTGAAATAAGATGATTGAAGTATATTTAGATGACTTATTAGCCTTCTTTGATAAAGGAGGCTTTGTTTTATATATAGTATTTGCCATTGCTTTATTTTTATGGACACTATTGATTGAAAGATATATCTATATAAGTTTTGAGTACAAAAAATATAAGAAAAAAGTACTTGAAGACTTGAAGAATCTAAATGAAAAAAATAGATTTAAAGATGAAATCAAAAGATGTATAGTCGAAGAAGCTAACTTCAAACTAAAAACAGGTCTTGAATTTATAAAGACATTGATTATAGTCTGTCCTTTAGTTGGTCTTTTAGGAACAGTTACAGGAATGATTGAAGTATTTGATGTGATGGCAATTATGGGTACAAGCAATGTAAAATCTATGGCAAATGGTGTTTCAATGGCAACCATTCCAACTATGGCTGGAATGGTTGTAGCTTTAAGTGGAATACTTTTTGAAAAAAGATTAGATTTATCTATAAAGTACCATACTCAAAAATTAGAATTAGAACTTTCAAAGGTTATAAAATGAGAAGATTTTCACAAAAACATCATAAAGAAGAAACTGAAATAAATCTAACTCCAATGCTTGATGTTGTTTTTATTATGCTTATATTTTTTATTGTTACAACATCTTTTGTAAAAGAAGCAGGTATTGAAGTCAACAGACCAAGTGCTGCATCTGCTCAACAAAAAGGAGCTGCAAATATTCTAATAGCAATTAGAAATAATAATGAAATATGGATCGATAAAAGAATGGTAGATATTAGGTCAGTTAGAGCCAATATAGAAAGACTAAAAGCTACAAATACTCAAAACTCTATAGTTATTCAGTCAGATAGTGAGTCTAAAACTGGTATTTTAGTGCAAGTTATGGATCAAATAAGACTTGCAGGTATTTTTAATATCTCAATATCAACACTAAAAGAGAACTAAAATGAGACTACTTATAGCTCTTATTTTATCAGCTGTTATAAGTGTAGCTATATTTTTTGCTATGAATTTAATGACTACTAGTAAAAACTCTAAGTTGCAAGAGAAATCAGAGACTAGGCATTTAGTTTATTTAAGAGAAAAAAATGAAACTAAAATTGAAAGAAAAAAAAGAGTTAAACCAAAAGAGCCACTCAAAAAGAAACCACCAAAAAAAATTGAAATTAAAACAAAAGTAAATACACAAATAAATAAGAACATAAAAGTCAAAGCCTTTAAAGTTCAATCAAAACAAGTTGATATTTCTGCACTTTCTTCTTTAAGTGGTGCACAAATTGAAATGAATGCAGGATTAGTTGATGCAAATAGTTTAACTGCCATTTCAAAAGTAAATCCAAGATTTCCTAGACGTGCAAAAATAAGAAAACAAAGTGGTTATGTAAAACTAAGTTTTTTAATAAATAAACATGGAAATGTAAGTAATGTAAAAATACTTGAATCAAAGCCCAAAGGTGTGTTTGATAAAAACTCTATTTATGCCATAAAAAAATGGAAATTTGAGAGAAATGAGTTTGATAGAAATGCAACAATAACATTTAATTTTAGGTTACAAAGATGAAAAAGATAATTTTAATACTACTAGTTTCTATTGCAGTTTTAAATGCAAAAGATACTATAAAAGCAAGTGATTACAAAAACTTACAAAAGGTAAATAAACTAATAGAACAAAATAAGCTATCAAAAGCTAAAAATCATATTAAAATTTTGCTAAAAAAAGATATAAATAATCTAACAAAGTCATACGCTCTACAATCTTTAGCAAATATAAATCTAAAAAGAAAAAACTATAAAGCTGTGGCAAGAGATTATGAAAAGATAATCTCATACAAGAGTTTAGAAAAAGATGATATTTTAAAAATAAAATATTCACTATCTAAAATATATTTTAGTTTAGAAAAGTATGAAAAAGCTGTAAAATATTCAAAGCAGTTGATTAACTCAAAAGTAGCAAGAAATAAAGAACTTTATGAAAACATAGCTTTATCTTATTACTATAATAAAAAATACTCAAATAGTGCAACTTATACTAAAAAAGTTCTTGTGCTAAGTAAGGGTGACAAAAATAAAGAGTCTTGGTATAGAATGCTTTATTCAGCTTATGTAGAAAGTAAAAAATATAAACTTGCAATTAATACTCTAAAAGATATGACTAAAATCTATAAAAAAAACGAAACCTATTGGATGCAGTTAATTTCACTTTATGAAAGAACTAAACAAAAAAGAAAGTCATTAGCAACTTTAGAATTTACATATAAAAACAATATTGTAAGTAAGGGAAAAAATCTTTTATATTTAATAAGTATTTTAAGTGATTATGGGGTTTATAATAAAGCAGCAAAATATATGCAAAAAGCTTTAAATGAAAAAACAGTTAAGAATAATCAAAAAAATTTCAATATCTTAATCTCTTTATATTTAAATGCAAAAAACTATGACAAATCCATAAAACTACTCGAAAACTCACCTTTTGCAAAAAATGATAAATATCAATTAATACTTGGGAATATTTACTATAATCAAAATAGTTTTAAAAAAGCAATAAGCGTTTTAGAAAAACACAACTTCAAAACAAGATCTAAAGCAGATGGAAAAAGATATACACTTTTAGCATTAAGTTATTATGAGTTAGATAATAAACCAAGACTTACTAAATATCTTAAAAAAGCCTCAAAAAATAGATATGAAAAAAGAAGAGCTAAGAGTTTAGCAAGGGACTTAGGTTTTAAAATCTAAATCCCTTTAAAATAATCTATTTAATTTTATCCGTTCATTTGCATTTTGATGATTACTTCACCTGTTGGCTCATCATAAACAGCTACAAATTTATGCTTATGACAAAAGTCCTCATTCATTTCTATACACATCATATTTGCTTTTTCTAAAGCTTCATCAATTGTTTCAAAAGTCATTTCTTGTTTATAATCTGAATTTTTAAAGCATCCACATGCTCTTTCAACTCTTACTGTTGCCATTTTATCTCCTAATAAATTTTTTCGAATTCTAACATAATCATCATATAAACTTCTTTTAGTAAAATATAATAAAAGTTTTTATTCAAAAAAGAGTCCTATATGAAAAATAAATTTATCTTAGTGTCTATCCCTGTGATTGCACTTGTTGTGGGAGTATTTTATTTTACTGCCCAGTTTATAAAACCAAGTCCCAAAAAAGAAATCACTATAGCAACTGGTTCAAAATCAGGTCAATATTACCAAACAGCCCTAAAATATAAAGAACTTTTAGAAAAAGAAAAAGTTAAAGTCAATATTATAAATAGTTCTGGCTCTATTGAAAATATACAACTTTTAAATGAAAAAAAAGTTGATATAGCATTTATACAAAATGGAGTTATTGAAAAAAGCCAAAATTTAGAATCACTTGCTTCACTTTATTATGAACCTTTATGGATATTTTACAATTCTAATATAAATGATTTATCATATATTCAGGATTTAAAGGGCAAAAAAATAGCCATTGGTCAAAAAAGAAGTGGCACTGAAGATTTAGCCTTAGATGTTCTAAATATAAATGGTGTATATGAAAAAAACAGTACTTTATTTAATTATGATTCAAAAGTAGCCACACAAAAACTACTCTCAAAAGAAATTGATGCTTTATTTTTAGTCACATCTGCTGATTCTAAAATTATAAAAAAACTTTTGAATAGTAAAGAAATATCTTTATTTTCATTTAAAAGAGCAAATGCTTATAGTAGAAAGTTTCACTATTTAACACCTCTTGATTTACATGAAGGAACTATTGATTTATTAAGAAATATACCATCCCTTGATAAAAAACTCTTGTCAAGTACAGCAACACTTGTAGCTCATAAAGAGTTTTCTGATGAGTTAGTAAGAATTTTACTTAAAAAAGTAAAAGAAGTACATAGCGAGAAAACACTTTTTTCAAAAGAAGGACAATTTCCAAATAGCCTAAATCTACCACTACCTCAAAATGAAGAAGCAAGTATATATATGAAAAATGGTGACACTTGGTTGGAGAAAATATTTCCATATTGGATAGCTTCAACTCTTGATAGATTAAAAATTCTTTTAATTCCTCTTATTACTTTGTCTATTCCACTGTTTAAAGGAATATTTCCTTTATATAGATGGAGTATTAGATCAAAGATTTACAGATGGTATGATGAACTTCAAGATTTAGATTTAAGTTTAGATAAATCAAGTAAAGAGGAGCTAATTCAAAAACTTAGTGAACTTGAAAAACTAAAAAAAGAAATAAAAGATGAAACAAAAGTACCACTTGCTTATATGGGTGAATATTATGATTTAATCATGCACTTAGAACTTATAATCTCAAAGGCTAGTACTAAGTTAAATAACCAGTAATTATAGTTTTTTTTGATATAATTCTCAAAAAATTATAAGGATTAGATTTGAGAATTTTATCAGGAATTCAACCATCAGGAACAATTCATATAGGTAACTATTTTGGAATGATTAAGAAGATGATTGAATCTCAAAACGATGGAGAATTATTTGCGTTTATTGCATCTTACCATGCATTAACATCAGTAAAGGATAAAGAGCTTTTAGAGCAAAACACTTTTGAAGCTGCAGTTAACTTTTTAGCACTAGGAATGGACCCAGAGAAATCTACATTTTGGGTACAACACCATGTAAAAGAAGTACTAGAACTTTACTGGCTACTTTCAAATCATACATCTATGGGACTTTTAGAGAGAGCCCATTCTTATAAAGACAAAACAGCAAAAGGTATTCAAGCTAACCATGGATTATTTTCATATCCAGTTTTAATGGCAGCTGATATTTTACTTTATGATTCAAATATAGTTCCAGTTGGAAAAGACCAGATCCAACACGTTGAAATGACAAGAGATATTGCAAACTCTTTTAATCACGCATATAAACAAGAACTATTTGTAATGCCAGAATCAAAAGTAGATGAAATTGTAGCTACAGTTCCAGGAACTGATGGGGCTAAAATGTCTAAATCATACGGTAATACTATTGATATGTTCAATACAAAAAAGAAAATCAAAAAACAAGTTATGGGAATAGTAACTGATTCAAAAGAGCTTGATGAAGTAAAGAATCACGAGAACTGTAATATTTATAAGCTTTGTGAACTATTTATGAATGAAGATGAATTAAAAGAGTTACAAGTTAGATATGCAACACCAGGTGAAGGTTATGGTCACTTTAAACTAACACTACTTGATAAAATCAATGAACACTTTGAACCATATGTTCAAAAAAGAGAACATTTACTTGCAAATCCAAAAGAAGTTCATGAAATCTTAGCTTTTGGAGCTTCAAAAGCTTCTAAAATCGCTAGTGAAAAAATGAGAATTTTAAGAGACGCAGTTGGATTAATATAAGGATTTAAAGTATGATGCCTACAGTTGAAGAAATTGCTATAAAAAAAGTTGTCTTAATTGACAGAAACTCTACATTAGAAGAAGCCATAAAAAAAATGGCTGATGCTAATATAAGAAATATAGTAGTTTCTGACACTGTAGAAGAAAAACATAAATATTTTATGCTTACAATTGATCATCTAATTGATTATAAATTAGGTTCAATAGACCAAAACATTTCACTAAAAGAGCTTGATTTACCAAAAGCGAAAGTGGTACAAAAAGACTTAAGCATTCTAAATGTTTTAAATGAAGTTGATATTACAGATAGATATATGATTATTTTAGATAAAAATGAAATACTTGGTATTCTTTCATATAGTGATATAATCAATAATATTGACCCAAAAATTCTAATAAAAAAGCAAACAATTGCAAAACTTATCTTGCAGTATAAAGCTGTAACAACTTATGAAAACACTACAACTTTACACACAATTGAGCTTATGAGAGATAATCATAGTGATTCTGTGATTATCATAAATAATGAGCAATATCCTATTGGAATATATACAACAAAAGATTTTATAAATCTTGTTCATAAAAACTCTGATTTAAAGCTTCCCATAAAAGAGTATATGAGTCAACCTGTTTATACTTTAAATGAAAATGCAACCATTTCTGATGCACTTGATTTTATACAAGATAAACACTTTAAAAGAATAGTTGTAACAGATGATGAAAACAAACTTGTAGGAATTTTAACGCAAAAAGAATTACTAAGAATTGTATATAATAAATGGATTGATTTTATAAAAGAAGAGGGAAATAAAATCTCTAAGATAAATGAAGAGTTATTATCAAAAACTTCAAAACTTGAAGAAAAAGCCTCTTATGATTTTCTTACAAAAATTTATAATAGACAAAAATTTGATTCTTATTTAGAGTATGAAATAAAAAAAACAAATAGATATGATAATCAAGTTTTATCTATTATGTTACTTGATATAGACTACTTTAAAAATGTAAATGATACTTACGGTCATCTAATAGGAGATAAAGTACTAAAAGAAGTAGCTAAAATACTTACTGTTTGTTCAAGAGACTGTGATATTGTTGCTAGATGGGGTGGTGAAGAGTTTGTACTTATGCTTCCTCAAACAAATATAGAACAAGCTATGTTCGTAGCCCAAAAGCTTCGTGCAACTGTGGAAAAACATAAATTTGAAGAAATTGGTAATATTACTTGCTCTATTGGAGTTAGTCAATTTCACAAAGGTGAAGAAAAAGAAGTTTTATTCAAAAGAGTAGATGAAGCACTTTATAAAGCAAAATCAAATGGAAGAAATAGAGTTGAGATAGAGTATATAAATGAACTTTTTGAGCAAGAAAACTAGATAACTAAAAGTTATCTGCGTTTTCAAATATAATACTATTTAATTCTTTACCATCTTTATTTATATATGTCCAGAGTTTATCTTTTTGAACTTTAGCTACAGAATTAGAAAAATCTCCAACTTTATCATATTTTATTTTAGTAATTAGTTTACATTTAGTATCTATAAAACCCCACTTATTATCTTTTTGAACTCTCATTCTATCTTCGCTAGATAAAAAAATCATATCATAATCTAAAGGTAAAACTAAAGACATATCTTTACTATTTATACATCCATATTGAACTTTTTCGTTTTTTTCATAATTTTTTACAATTATTGAACTATCAATTACATCTCTAACACCATCATATATAGGTTTTAAAACTATGTTAAACTCTTCATCTATAAGACCATATTTACCATTAAATTCGATTTTAGCATAAGCATTAAAAAAATTTCCAATAGAGTCATAGACTACTTTTAACTTCAAGTTTCCTTGTCTATCAACAATTCCATATTTTCCATCAATGTTTTTAACAACAGCAAACTTTTTTTCATTTAAATGAAGCCAATGGAAATTAACATAATTAGGATGTTCATATCTATTTGAAGTCATATTATCTAAAAAATATACTTTTTCATAAACAGGCTTTACAAGAAGTTCTCCTTTGTTATTTATAAGACCATCTTTATCTTTTACTGTTACAGCTGTTGTATACTCTTTGTTACTACAAGCTGTAAATATTAAAAGAACTAAAGGTATTATATAAAATGTTTTTTTCATAACTTTGCCTTATTCCATGATCTTTTCTATATTAAACTCAACTCTTCTTGATGCATTTTTATCTTCAATTCCATTTTCATCTAAAATTAGATTATCTGATGACATTCCATAAGAGTTATAAAGTGTATCTAGCCACTCTTTATTTTCAAGAACTTTTTTTTCTTGCATATTTAAAGTATAATCAAGAACTTGTTTTGCTCTTTTTTGCGAAAGTATTTTATTTTTCATATATTTTTGTTCTAATGTTTTAACACTACTATATTCAGATGATGTATGACCTTCAACTCTAACTTCAGCAATTTCATTTTTATATTTATTTAAAACCTTTAAATATCTTGGGAAAAAGTCATCAAGTATATTTTTGTATGACTCTTTTAAATCACTACTTCCCTTAGTAAATAAAACACTTGGTTTCATAAATCTAAAAATTAATCCATCTTTTTCAAGTTTTGCATTCCATGGTTCAAAATCATCTTTAAACTCTTCCATTAAATCTTCGTATAAACCAGAAATAAACTTAGTTGGTACCTCTTCAACTAAAGGCTCTTCCTCTTTTATTAAATCTGCTAAATTTGCAATTTCTATATCTTTATCTACTGTATTTGTTCCAATAGCAGTAATAAGATAAGATTCTGACATATCTAAAGTTTTATCTAAAAATGCACAATATTTGCTATCTGCAATTTTTGATTCATAAGTACCAAAAGGCTCTGTGTTTTCAACATTTTCATTTACTATAGTAAGTTTAACTTTAGTAGCTACACCTTTAATAATTGAACCACAAATTTTATTTTCATCAGCACTGTAATAGTCAAGTGTAATATCAAGATTTTCACACATTTTTGATATATCATTTGTTTGAATCATCTTCATTATAAAAATATCACTATTTTTTGAAGTATTATGTAAAGGTGTCATAGAATGTCTATCTTTTACACTCTTCTTTGCACCATTACAGATAAGAAATTTAGACATTGTATTTGTACTATTTCGTGTTGAATCTAGTAAAGGAGTATCTTTAAATATATCTATACTGTTTACAGTTGCACCATTTTTTACTAAAAATTTTGCAATTTCTAGTTCATCTAATCTTGCTGATAAATGAAGTGCCGTATAACCATATTTATCTTTTAGATTTACTTCTATATTACTTTTTAGAAGTTTTCTTACCTGATTAATATCTTTTGCACGAACTGCATCATGCAATGGTGTTTCACCTATAAAGTCTTGTAATTCGTCAACTTTGTTTTCTATTTTAATATTTGAACTATTTTGACTAAAAGAACAACCTGTTAAAAATAAAAAAATTGCTACTATTACTAATAAAGTTTTTTTCATACTAATCCTTCTACTACTTTTCACTTAAAGAGTTTTCTTTAACTTTTAAAATTGGTTTTAAAATAAAATCCATTATTGTTTTTTTACCTGTTACAATATCTACTCTTGCAATCATTCCTGGAATAATTGGGTGTTTTTCACCATCTTTTTCTAAATAGTTTTTATCTGTTTCAAGTATTACTTTATAATAACTTTTTCCATCTTTTGAGTCTTTATCTACAATACTATCAGCTGAAATTTCAACTATCTTACCATCTAATCCCCCATAAATAGAGTAATCATAAGCTGTAAGTTTAATCATAACATCTTGGCTAGGATTAATAAAAGCAATATCTTTAGGATCAATTTTTGCTTCAACTAACAAGTTTTTACTATCAGGAATAATATCCATTAAAGTAACACCTGATTTTACAACCCCACCAATAGTGTTCATATAAATCTCTTTTACAGTACCATTTACATTTGATTTTATTACAGTTTTTTCTATCTTATCAGTATCCGCAACAAGTCTTGCTTCTACTTTTTTTATCTCAACTAAAATCCTCTCTAACTCTTTTGAGGCTTCAGTTCTAAATTCTTTTACCCTTTGTTGTTTCTTCTCTTTTGCTTCTGTTATTGCATACTGTATCTTCGGCACTGTAAGATTAAATGTTCTTAAGTCTCCTCTTGTTTGCTGATACTCTTTTTCAACAGTGATTAACTCAATTCTTGATTTTGAACCTGATTCAACCATTCTTTTTACAGTAGCTCTTTGAGCTTTTATTAGTTTTAAATTTGTTCTTCCTTGAGATATTTTAGATTTAGTTTCTGCTAACTCTTGTCTTTTTTGATTAATTTGTGAATCAAAAACTTTTAATGACGTTTTAAGCTCATCAATTCTATTTTCATAAAGCTTTCTTTGTGACTCTAAATATCCTTTACCAATCTCTTTTACTTTTTTAGAAAAGTTTAATTTTGGTATTTTTTTACTTATATCTATATTTGCTTCAAGTTTTAATCTCTCTACCATTGTTAGCCATTGATTATAACTCTCTTTATTCTCTTCAAATGTTGCTTGAAATCTTGTTGTATCTATTTTTACTAAAGCTTGTTCTATTTTTACTTTATCTCCACTTTTTACTAAAATGTCTTCAATTAAGCCGCCATCTAAAGACTGGATAGTTTGTATTTTAGAAGAAGGAATTACTTTACCTTCACCTCTTGCTAATTCATCAACTTGGGCAAAACTTGCCCAAACTATCATACAAGTTACAAAAAGAATAATTGCAAAAAAAACTAAATCAACTTTTAACTTAACTTTTTCATTTGCTTGACCATAAAGGCTATGAACAAAACTTACATCATTTTTCATTTGATTCCTTTTTTGAAGCAATAATTTTCTCTTTAGGGCCATCAGCTATAATCTTACCGTCATCTAAAACAATTATTCTATCAACAAGTGCAAGCATTGATGTTTTATGAGTAACAACAATTACAGTTTGATCATCTAAAATATTATGAAGTTTGTTAATAAACTGTTTTTCAGTTTGTTTATCCATAGAGTTTGTTGGTTCATCTAAAATCATAATATCTGGATTACTAACTAAGGCTCTTGCTAATGTGATAGATTGTATTTCTCCACCACTTAAACCTTCTCCTCTTTCACCTAGCATGAAATCATAACCTGATTCATGTTTACCTAAAAATTCATGAACACCAGCGATTTTAGAAGCCTTTAAAATCTCTTCATCTGTAGCAAATGGTTCACCAATTGTAATGTTGTCTTTTACACTCCCCATAAATAAAAATGGTTCTTGAGGAACAACACCTATTGACCTTCTTAAATCAACAGGATCAATTTGTCTTACATCAGTTTTCTCGATTAAGATTGAACCTTTTTTAGGTACATATAAATTTTGAAGAAGTTTTACTAAAGTTGATTTTCCAGAACCTATTCTTCCTAAAATAGCAATTTTTTCACCTTGTTTAATCTTTAAATTAATATTTTTAAGAACTTCATAGTTCTTATCTTTATATGAAAATGTAATATCTTTAAACTCTATTTCACCCTTTAAATCAGGTCTACTTAAATATACTTTATTCTCTCTTTCAACTTCCATTTGCATTATTTTGTCTATGTTGTCTAAAGCTAATACTGTTTTATCATATCTTAAAACCATATTTACTATTTGAGATACAGGAGAAATTGCTCTTCTATTTAAAAGCATAGCAGCAACTATACCACCCATTGTTAAATCACCTGTACTTGCTAAATAAACCCCACCAATAATAATAAATATATTTGATAATTGAGAGATAAATGACGTAAAGTATGAAGTTATTTGAGATAATTCTTGTGATTGTTCATTAAAATATACTGTTTGACCAATTGATTTATCCCAATGGGCTTTCATTCTATTTTGCCCTCTTACACTTTTAATTATTTCTAAACCGGATACTGTTTCATTTAAGGTAGTATGCTTTAATTGTTCTTCCTTTGAAGATTGTTTAACATACTTTTGAATTGGCTTTTGCATAATAAGTGAGAAAAGTATAGCTATAACTAAAGTTGCAACAGTAATCCAACCTAAAGGACCACCGATATAAAAGATTATTGCTATAAATATAAATAAAAATGGAATATCTACTATAGTCGCAATAGTTGCTGTACCAAAAAAATCCCTAATAGCTTGAAAAGATTGAAGCCTATTTACAAACATACCTGTAGAAGCAGGTCTTTGGTCAAGTCTAATATTTAGTAATTGGTCAAATATTTTATTTGACATAATAATATCAGCTTTCTTTGAAGCTTTTGCTAGATATTTTGATCTAATAATTTTTAGTATAAAGTCAAAAGTCATTACAACAAAAATACCAATTGCCAATGCCCATAAAGTTTCAATAGCATTATTTGGTAAAATTCTGTCATATACATTCATAATAAATAAAGGTGTAGCAATTACAAAAATATTAATAAAAATTGAAGCAATAATAACTTTAATATATAAATCTTTGTTTCTTTTCATTGCACCCCAAAACCATTTTTTAGGTTGCTCTATTTTTACGCCTTTGCTTACTCTATTTTCAAAATTATATGCTGGTTTTATAATGATACATTTACCTGTATATCTTTTTTCAAGTTCATCAAGGCTTACTTTTGTTTCACCTTGACTTATTTCAGGAAAGATTGCAGTTGCGCTATTTGATTGTTCATCATAATCAAGTAAAACAGCTGCACAATTATTTTGAGTGTAAATAACAGCAGGTAGTGCTAATCTATCAATATCTTTAATATTTGCTCTTTGAGAAGGCTTTGAGATTAAACCTATTTTTTTAGCAGATGATATGAAGTTACTTTGATTTAAAACCTCACCATGTATTCCAAGACCATAGGCTAATGCTTCTTTTGAAACAGCTCTTTGGTGATACTTTGATAGAAAAAGTAAACACTCTAATAAACAATCGACTTTTCTTTTTTCTTTTAATAAATCACTATCTTGTGTATTTATATTCTCACCCATTACTTCCCTACTTATTTACAGTTTTATATTTTTTTAATATTTTTCTATGCTTTTCTAAAGTATCAATGTATACATTTTTTTCTAATAACTCTAATGAAAACTTTTTTAAACTATCTAAAGCTTCACTTGAGGTTTCATAGTTTCCATATAAAACTTTTGTTCTATTATTTGTATTGTACAAAATAATATTTTTATTATCAAGTTTCATTTTAGTTAAAAATGTTTGTATATCTTCATCACTTTTAAGTGTTGCGATATTAATTGTATATTTTCCTTGAAGAATTGGTGAGTTTTCTATTAAAACATTATTTTTTTCTTCTATTTGTAAATCATCTTCTAAATTTAAACTATCACTTTTTTCATCTTTTGAAATATAAGAAGCTGGTATTTCTTCGAAAATTAAGTTATTTATCTCTTCATCTAAATTTGTATTATTTAGTTCAGGTTTTTTTTCTTCTTTCTCCTCTGATAATCCATTATCAAGTAAATCTATTAAATCAGAATCTAACTTTTCTTCTTTTTCTTTATTAACTTTCTTATCCTCTTTTGCTTTTACAGATATACTTTCAAAAGTAGGACACACTTGTATTTTTGAATTTATTATAGAATCTGATAGGATATTTCTTTGCATTAATAAATCATAGTAAATAGCAAAAAGCTCATACTCTTCTTCTATTGAATCAATTTGAGACCTAAAGTACTCAGATTCTGCATTTAAGATATCAATAAATGTTCTTGTTCCATCTTCTAACTGTTTTAAATAAACTTCTTTAATATTTTTATTATCTTGAACATATTTTTTTAGGTTTTCTATTTTTGCTTTTTTTGCGTAATAGTTTTTATAACTTGTTTTAACTTCATTAACAACTTCTTTTATTGTATTATCCAATACTTTTTGTTGTTCTTTTAAAAATAGCTCTTCTCTTTGTTTTGCTATTTTTGTTTTTCCACCTTCAAATAAATTCCAATTTAAAATTAGTCTTACTCTATTTATATCTTCTCTTCCATCTTCTGGTTCAGCTAAATCATCATCCCAAGACATTTGCCATTGAAATTTAAGATTTGGGAGATTTGCTGCATTTGATTGAATATAATTTTCTCTTTGTTCTTTTACTTTTGAAATTACTTCTAATATTTTTGTATTAGTTCTAATAGTTTCTTCAATAGTCTTTTCTAAAGTTTTAGGAATTAACTTTTCATTTATAATTGGTCTACATATATTTCCAGAGATTTCTTGGTTTGTTAGTTGTTCATAAGTGTTTAAAGCATTTGTATTATCAATTTTTTGCTCCATTAGTCTATCAATTACAAAATGCTTTTTAGAATTAACCTGATAGCTCTCTAAAACTTCTCCACTAATCTCTTCTTTTTCTTGAGCAATCACTAAATAGTCATCATGTACATTTACACTATGAGTTGAAATATCTATAAGTTCTTGATACTTTACTAAATTCAAATAACTATCAACTGCACTACGAACTATCTCTTCAACTCTTCTATCACTTCTATATTTATTTGATATATAACTATGTCTAAACTCTTCTACTTCACTTGGTGTTCTTCCACCATCATATAAAACCTGTTCAAATCTTAAAATAGCATTCCATCCATCTTTTTTTGCAGTTGTAGGATCATTAGCTTGACTATCTCTATTTAAAGTTGTTTTTGATTCTTCAATAAAAGCATCTAAATCTAAAGTAGGTAAATAATCGCCTTTTTCTTCATCAACATATTTTTTATATGCTTCTTTATTAAACTTCTCGGATAATACATCTGCATTACTATCAATAACGCTTAAAACTGTTTCTTTTAATGTTATTGCATTTAAACTTGTTGCTAAGAAAAAAGATAACGTAGTTATTTTGATATTTTTAGTACACATTAGACCCCAACTATAAAATTATTTACATTATTTGTTATATTGTATTTGATTTATGCTTAATTTACCTTCTAATTAGTTATAATATTGTAATAAAGCATTTAAATTAAGAACTAAGGGGCACTTTTTATGTCAATAAATAATGATTTAGAACTTATCAAAACACTTAATATTCTTTATATTGAAGATGAAAAAGAGATAAGAGAAAATATTTCAAAAGTTTTATCAATGTTCTCAAAGAGTGTTATAACAGGGAAAAATGGAACTGAAGCCTTGGAAATTTATAAAAAAAATAAAATTGACATAATAATTAGTGATATAAATATGCCGGAACTTTCTGGAATTGAACTAATAAAAATAATAAGAGAAGAAAATAAATATATTCCAGTTATTTTATTGACTTCACATACTGAAACAAACTTATTACTTGATGCAACAAAACTAAAACTAACTGATTATTTATTAAAACCTATAAATTTAACAGATTTAAAAAATGCCCTATTTAAGGCTACTGAAGAGTACCTACAACACAATGGAATTATAGCCAATTTTCCAAATAATATAAAATATGATATTACAAAAAAACAACTTTTTGGAAATGGTGATAGAAAAGATATTACAAATAAAGAGATACTTCTACTAGAATACTTATATGAGAATAAGAATAGAACTGTTACAAAAGAAGAGATTAAAGTTCATTTATGGGAAGATGAATTTGAAGCAACAGAAGGAGCTTTTAAGTCTGTATTAACAAAACTTAGAAAAAAAATAGGGAAAGAATCAATCTTAAATATTTCAGGTATTGGATATCAATTAAAATGCTTCTAACTTTTAATAGGTAAAGAGATTTTGAATTTTGCTCCATTATTTTCATTTTGAACGACTATTTTTCCATTCATATTATTCTCAACAATTAATTTCGTCATAAAAAGACCTATTCCTGTTCCATTTTTTTTATCAAATGTAACAAATGGTTTAAATATTTCATTTATGTATTCGGGTTTTATCCCTCCTGCATTATCTGATACTTCAGTTATACAAAAGCCATTTTCTTCATAAACCTTTACATCAATATGTCCATTTTCAATTTTTCTATTTATTAGTTCATCTTTAGCATTAGTTATTATATTAATTAAGGCTTGTGAATATTCATTTTTAAAACCCAATATTATAGGGTTCGACTTAATAACAATATTTACTTTTATATCTTTATTATTTAAAGTTGTACTTAATATATTTACAACTCTTTTTATTTGATCAGAAATTATAAACTTCACTTTTTCTTTTTCTTTAGAGAAAAAACTTCTAAAGTCATCAATTGTATTTGACATATGTTTTGTAAGTTTATCAGACTTTTTTATAGCTTCTAATACCTCACTATTTGAAATCTTTCCATTAAGTTCAATCTTTGATTCTAATACCATTAGTACAGAAGACAACTCCATCAAGGGCTGTCTCCATTGATGAGCAATATTTCCAATCATCTCACCCATTGCAGCCATTTTAGATTGTTGGATACATAATTCATCTTTAATTTTATTTTTTTTCTTCTCTTCAATTAATAATTTTTTCAACTCTAAATTTTCATTTTCAAGTTTATCTATCAAATTTTTTTGTGTCATATTATCTTACTTTACCATCTCATCAAATATAGAAAGATAAAAATCATTGATATTTGTTGTATCATCACCTTCAAATGGTAAAGGACCTGCCATTTGATTTACTTCAAAAAACACTATTTTATCTTCCTTTGTAATAGCAAACTCAATACAACCAGTATCATAATCCATTAGTCTTATCATTTCCTTAGCAATATTTGAAGCAAATTCGAATTTGTTACTATTATTTTTTACTTCATGCCATTTCACTTTCATATTAACATTAATATGAATATGTTCCTTCTCATAATACTCTTCTTCATCTGTTAAATTTTGTCTTTGTTTAATTGAAAAAACTTTTGCATTCTCATCATAATTTGTAAAGTAACATCTATATTCATCTTTTATATCAAATGCTGGTGTTATAAGAAGTTCTCTTTGTCTATGCTTATGAATAGATAAAGACTTTTTAAGCTCAGGGTAGTCTATTTTGTTTTCAATATTCTTAAATATTACACCTTTTCCTTCTTGAATACCATCATTTTTAAAAACTATTTTATTTCCTAAATTTTTCTTTATAAATTCCATAAAAACTGGATAGTCACTTGCTTGTAGGTTATAAGGAATTATTACATCTTGAATATATTTACTTCTAGTTTTATAAAGACGTTTTAAAGCATGCATTTTATTCATACATCCAACATTTACCATTGTTGCTTTATTTGGTTTTGCTAATTTTCCGTTATTTTGTTCAAGAAGAATCTCTAGTATTGAAAAGAATGGATGAGAGAATGATTCTCTAAGACTAAAATAATACAAACCTTTTAAATCAACCTCTATAATATCTTTTCCAACAATTCTAAATAACTTTTCATTATAAATAAACAATGCATTGTTATACCAAAACCTACAATTTATATTTTCTTTTCGAAGATAGTTTAATAATAAATAAGACTCTATAATTGAAGACTCTTTAACCATTGTTTTTGGATTAAAATTTCCTTTACCACACATTGGATAATGACTCCAAATCTCTAAATAATTCTTATTTTGTAAATGTGCCATTTTTGAAAATTTATCATATACAGTTTTTCTCATTGTGTCTAAAGAGATAATTGCAGTGGAGATTTTTTCAGATAGTTTTTTATCCATTTATTAGCCTGTTATTAGTGATTTGTTTGAAATAAAATAACAAACAAGGAAATTGTAGCTTGTTTGTTATTAATATAATATAACTATTAGATGTCATCTACATCCACATCGTTTTCTATTAAAACTGTTACATTATTATTCGTATATTCAAAGAATTCACCATCTTCACCCTCAACAGTAGTTGAAGTGTCACTTTTAGTCCAATCAGATGAGTCTTCTAAATTAATTTCATCTCCATCATCACCTTTTATTACAAGCTCATTATCATCATCTGTAATATCAATAATATCTTCAATATTTAAATCAATTTTCTGTTCTTTTTCATCTGTAAAGTCTAGAACTTCTATATTTCCTAATTTACTAGCAATATCACTTACATCTACCATATCGCTATCATTAAGATTTATTTCTATTTTATCAAAGCCTTCTCCTAAATCTATTGGATTACTATTTGTTACTTCATTACCATCACCATCAAAATATTTCTCATAGCCATCTGTTGTATCTTCGTCTGTTGTATCTTCGTCTGTTGTATCTTCTGGTACTTCATCTGTTGTATCTTCATCTACTGTATTCTCATCTGTTGTATCTTCTGGAACTTCATCAGTCGTGTTTTCATCTACTGTATTCTCATCTGTTGTATCTTCTGGAACTTCATCAGTCGTGTTTTCATCTACTGTATTCTCATCTGTTGTATCTTCTGGTATTAAATCTACTTTATTTTCTGGTGTAGTATTTTCATCTATTGTATCTTCGTCTATTGTACTTTCATCTATTGTATCTTCTGGTATTAAATCTATTGTATTCTCATCTACTGTATTCTCATCTGTTGTATCTTCTGGTACTAAATCTGTTGTATCTTCATCAGTAGTATTTTCATCTGTTGTATCTTCTGGTACTAAATCTGTTGTATCTTCTTGCACTTCATCAGTAGTGTTCTCATCTAGTGTATTCTCATCAATCGTATCTTCTGGTACTAAATCTGTTGTATTCTCATCTACTGTACTCTCATCTGTTGTATCTTCTGGTACAGTATCTGTTGTATCCTCATCTACTGTAGACTCATCTGTTGTATCTTCTGGTACTAAATCTGTTGTATCTTCTGGTACCTCATCAATTGTATTTTCATCTACAGTGTTCTCGTCAGTCGTATCTTCTGGTACTTCATCAATAGTATTCTCATCAGTAGTATTTTCATCAATTGTATCTTCTGGTATTTCATCAGTCGTGTTTTCATCTACTGTGTTCTCATCTGTTGTATCTTCTGGTATTTCATCAATAGTATTCTCATCTACTGTATTCTCATCTGTTGTATCTTCTGGTATTTCATCAGTCGTGTTTTCATCTACAGTGTTCTCATCAGTCGTATCTTCTGGTATTTCATCAATAGTATTCTCATCTACTGTATTCTCATCTGTTGTATCTTCTGGTATTTCATCAGTAGTGTTTTCATCTACTGTATTTTCATCTATTGTATCTTCTGGTATTTCATCAGTCGTGTTTTCATCTACTGTATTCTCATCTATTGTATCTTCTGGGATTTCATCAGTAGTATTCTCATCTACAGTGTTCTCATCAGTCGTATCTTCTGGGATTTCATCAGTAGTGTTTTCATCTACTGTATTCTCATCTATTGTATCTTCTGGGATTTCATCAGTAGTGTTTTCATCTACTGTAGACTCATCTGTAGTATCTTCTGGAATCTCATCTGTTGTATCTTCATCTACAGTATCTTCTGGGATGTCATAACTTGTATCTATATTCCAAGCATCTTTTAAAACTACTTCCGTAGAATTATCAGAAGTATCTTCATCTACTTTTTCATTATCTCCATTAACCCAACTTTCAGTAGCATCTACTGTATCTTCAGTTGTATCAGAATTATCAGAAGTTAATGAAGACTTATTTATTGATTCATCTGTTGCATCTGAACCATTCTTTTTTTGCTCAACCCAAGTGATATCATCAAGATCTATCTCATTACCTTCTTTATCATAATAGTTTGTACTAGCTTTTATTATATAATCAACTACAGGTGAACCATATTCATTTTCAATTGCATCAAAATATTTTTCAGGGTCACTATACTCTTTAGTTTCACTACCTTGTGTATATTCATCAATTTTAACTGTAGTTCCATCTGCTAATTTTAACACTGCATGAGAAATTGCATATGGACCTTCATTAGTATCATATGATGTATCTTCTGGCGTTGATTCTTCATAAATTGTATCTTCTGGTCCAGTATCTTCTGTATCTTCAGTATCTTCATCTGTTGTATTTTCATCTGTTGTGTCTTCTGGTACTAAATCTATAGTGTCTTCATCTACTGTATTCTCATCTATTGTATCTTCTGGTACTAAATCTGTTGTATCTTCATCAGTAGTATTTTCATCTATTGTATCTTCTGGTACTAAATCTGTTGTATCTTCATCTACTGTAGACTCATCTGTTGTATCTTCATCTACTAAATCTGTAGTATCTTCATCTACTGTAGACTCATCTGTTGTATCTTCTGCTACTAAATCTGTAGTGTCTTCATCTGTTGTATTTTCATCTGTTGTATCTTCTGGTACTTCATCAATAGTATTCTCGTCTACTGTAGACTCATCTGTTGTATCTTCTGGTACTAAATCTGTTGTATCTTCATCTACTGTATTCTCATCTGTTGTATCTTCTGGTATCTCATCAGTAGTATTTTCATCTACTGTATTTTCATCTACTGTATCTTCTGGTACCTCATCAGTAGTGTTTTCATCTACTGTATTTTCATCTGTTGTGTCTTCTGGTACTTCATCTGTTGTATCTTCATCTACTGTACTCTCATCTGTTGTATCTTCTGGTACAAAATCTGTTGTATCTTCTGGTACCTCATCAGTAGTGTTTTCATCTACTGTATTCTCATCTATTGTATCTTCTGGTACTTCATCTGTAGTATTCTCATCTACGGTATTCTCATCTGTTGTATCTTCTGGTACCTCATTTGTTGTATCTTCATCTACAGTATTCTCATTTGTTGTATCTTCTGGTACCTCATCAGTAGTATTTTCATCTATTGTATTCTCATCTGTTGTATCTTCTGGTATTGCATCTATTGTATCTTCTGGAATCTCATCAGTAGTATTTTCATCTATTGTATTTTCATCTGTTGTATCTTCTGGCACCTCATCAGTCGTGTTTTCATCTACTGTATTTTCATCTGTTGTGTCTTCTGGTACTTCATCTGTTGTGTTTTCATCTATAGTATTTTCATCTGTAGTGTCTTCATCTACTGTATTTTCAGGTGTAGTATCCTCTGGAATCTCATCTATTGTGTTTTCGTCAGTAGTATTTTCATCTGTTGTATCTTCTGGAATTGCATCCATTGTATTTTCATCAACAGTATTCTCATCAGTCGTATCTTCTGGAATTGTATCTGTAGTGTCTTCATCTACAGTACTTTCATCTGTTGTATCTTCTGGAATTATATCTCTTGTATCTTCATCTACTGTACTTTCATCTGTTGTGTCTTCTGGTACAGTATCTTCTGTTAATTCAGCTTCATCATCATTTGTTGGAGGAGGTGGTGTATCTTCAGTGTCTTCTGTATCCTCTGTATCCTCTGTATCTTCATCTGGAGTATCTTCATCAATTCTTTCACTTCTTGATGTATCAGCAGGAGTTGAATCTTGTCCTCTAGTCTCAACAATATTTAAATATGCTTCACCTTGATTCCCACCAGCTGCTGCTGCATCTAAATTTTCAACTAAAGAGCCAAAGTCATCAATTATTGCACCATCAATTTCTGCCATAGTACTATTTGATAAATCATCTTTTAAAAGGTCTAGGATTTGATTGTTTTCTAGAGTAGGATTATTTAGTGTTTTTATAATCTCCTGATCCCCATCTGTAGTAGATGAAACACCTAAAGCAGTATTTAATGAGAAAACATTTGTAGAATCATTTGATTTAATTAAGTCAGCCATATTGTCTAAAACAATTTGAACTTTTTCACCTTTATCATCTAATACTAAGATTACTGAACTTTCATCTGATGATAGGCTAAATGTATAATTATCAGCACCTACAAAATAGAATTGCTCCCCTTCTAAGGGCTGAAAGTTCATATTATTTTGAACTTCTTGTTCTTGGATTTCTCCATTTGTTTGTCTAACTAGTAACTTGATCATGGCAGTTCCTTCTAGATAATATTCATATACTTTAATTATAAAGTAAAAAAGTTGCCTAGAAGTTGCCTAGTTAAAAATTATTAATTTTTCTTACAAATAAAAATAAGTTTATCAGATTCTTCTTCACAATGTAAGTTAAATTCTCTAATCTCCTGAACATTAAAGCCATTTGACTCAAGAATATTTTTTAAGAACTCTTTTGAGTGATACTCTTGCACTATAAAATCAGCTTCTTTTGAGAAAAGATTGTTTTTTTGTTTAGTAAAAAGTGTTAGGTTAGTTTGTAGTTTTTCATCTTCAAAAATCGCATCAATTGATATGAATTTATCTTTTAAATCCATAGTTATACACCCTTGCGCTATTTCATCAAATCCAAAATAAGAGTTTACATCAAACATAAAGTAGCCATTTTTATTTAAAACCTTTGATACATCTTTTATGAAAGTTTCTAAGTACTCTTTATCCATATAATTTAATACATCAAAAATAGCTGTTGCACAATCATATTTTTTTTCTACTTTCTCCAAAGGTATGGCACTTGCTTCTAAACCTTTTGCTTTACACACTTTTATTTGCTCAAGACTTAGATCAGTACCAAATGCAGTTTTCCCATTGATTCTAAGGTTTTCTAAAAAGTATCCTTGACCGCATCCTATATCTATGATATTGTCAAGTTCATTTACCATCACAAACTCCATAAACTGTCTGTGAAGAGTATAAACCTCATCTTCAAAATCTAGATAAGGCTCAATTTTTGAGTATAAATCTAATCCCATTAAAGTACTTCTTCTATCTTCTCTTTTAAATCTAAGATTAAATCTTTTTTAGCATAAAATGCATTTTTATTAGCTATTAAGTGAGCTGAACTTTCCATGATAGTAGGTCCTACTTCAAGTCCATTTTGTTTCATAGTTTCACCAGTTTCTACAATATCAACAATACAATCAGAAAGATTAACTAAAGGTGCAAGTTCAATAGAACCATAAAGTTTAATAATCTCAACAGCCATTGCTTTTTCTTCAAAGAATTTTTTTGCAATTTTTTCATGTTTTGTAGCAACTGTAATTTTACTTTTAGTTAAGTCAAGCTCTTCGCCCTTTCTTAAACCAAAGGCAACCTTACATTTACCAAGTTCTAAATCAAGTAGTTTGATTAAGTCATACTCTTTTTCTTCTAATACATCAAGTCCTACTACACCTAAGTCAGCTGCCCCATGCATTACATAAGTTGGTACATCTTGATTTCTTACATTTAAAAATCTAAAACCAGCTTTTTCAAGTATTAACTTTCTATCTTCAAATACAAACTCTTCACCAAAAGCTTTCTCAAACTTGGCTAAAGTCTCCTTGGCAATTCTTCCCTTAGGCAATGCAATCGTTAGCATCAATAATCCTTTTCATGTTCTCAAATATTAAATCTTTTTTATAAATACTATGTTTAAAATATTGGCTTAAAAGCTTTCCATCTCCACCTGTGAATATTATTTTTTTATCTTTACTTATCTCTTTTATAGGTAAAATAATGGATTTTAACATAGCATATTGTATAGCATCTTTTGTTTGAAGCGGTATTTTATCTAAATTTATATTTTTTTCAAAATCAAACTTTAGTTTTTTAGATATTTTTGGATAAGTTTTCATAAAAGCTCTAAATCCAGGCATTATAAAGCCACCTTTATGAGCTCCTTTGCACATAATATCAACAGTAATAGCACTTCCTGCATCAACTATAACTGCATCTTTTTCATATACACAAGCCAAGGCTCTATCTATTCCATGACCTATATAATCAGTTTCAAATTTTAAATATTTTTTTATATTTATAGCACTTGGATTTACTTTTAGAAGTTTCTTTGTAGCTTTTTTATTAACAGATACAAAAACTATTTGTTCTCTAAATTTAGGAACTTCATCTTTTAAACTTACTCTTTTATGTTTTCCCTTAATTAAAAAATGAAAAGTTGTATTTCCTATATCACATAAAATCAACTCTAACACTCCATGAGTTTTCTTCTAAATACTTTTTTGCTTTTGAGCATAAAGGACTTGAGATAATTAGTTCTTTTTTCTTAAAATTATGTTCTTTATATGAAGCTAGTTTTTCACATAAAACCATCAATTCATCAGCATTTTTTCTTAAAAATCTACTTTTCGCATCAAATTTGAAAATTGCATAATATTTTGAGTCAACACTTGTTGCGCTATATATTTCTATTTTTTTTCTTGAAGCTAAAGTTTTTGGTTCTACTTTTTCAATTTCTTTAAATAATATATCTTTGTTTGTATAATAGTTTGTAAGTTCTTTCAAGTAATCTATCCTTATATTTAAATAGATTATATCTAATTGTGACTTTTATTTATAAAAGCTCTTTTTTTAAATGCTTTTGCAGCTATTGCATAACCACCATTTGAGCAGTCCACAAAGTGAGTATGTCTTCCATGTCTTTCAAAGATTAGACATGTCATTAATGCTGAGTTTGATTTATGTACCCCATAAACAATATTTCCACTTTTATACTCTTTTTCTAAGTACTCTTTTAATTTATTTGTTTGTTCACTGCTAGTTGAAACTACCATTCTTAATAAGTCATCAAATTTTTCAGCATCTATAGTTGATAAAATCCTATCCTTATACTCTCCCCACTTGTCAACTTTAAAGCTCATAAGTGCAAGTCCTATTAGATTTATTAGTTTAAAGCCTAAAACTTTTATATACTTTTTAAAAAATGTCTTTTCATAAATACTAGCTTCTACTTTTAAATCATTGTTTTTAAAACTAAGATTTAAATTTTTCTTGCTTAATGGTGATCTTTTTTTATTATCCCCAATAAGATTTTCTATATCAAATAAAAGCTTCTCATAGTAAGTATCATCTTTACATTTAATCATTACAGCTAAAGTATCATCTTTGGGTGATTTTATTGCTTCCCATCTACACTCTAAACCTTCTAAATCAACTACAGTTGAATCAAGCAGCTTATCTTTAACTAGAAACTCTTGGCTATTTTTAAGTAAATCATCTGCATACTCTAAACCACCACCTTTTATAATAGCTTGAGAACTATCTTCATTTAGTTTTAGCTTAGTAATTAAAAGTGATTTTTTATTTTCATAGATTTTAGAAATAGGAACAATACCAACTCTTAAATCCAAAGAGTAACTCTCTTTTGAGATTTTCTGAGTTGCTAATAAAATTTGCTTTGTTTGCTCTAACATTTGTTTTGGAATTAATATAAAAGCTCCATCTCCACCAAAAACAAAAGGTAAATCAAGAGTTTTATCTATATTTAAAATAGAGATAATACTTAAAGCCCCAACCATATTAACTTCTTTATATTTACCATTTTCAATAGCTATGGTTGAGTTTTTCACATCAGTTACTACAATATACCAATCACTAGGCATATCTTTATAACTACTACTTTTACTGATTTCTTTTATAGAAGTAATACTTTGTAATTCTTTGTAAAAATCACTATTCATTTTAGTCATCTAAGAGATTTAAAAGTTCCATGTTTTTAAGAACTTCAGTTGTTCCATTTGAAACAGCCATTAATGGATCTTCACTTATATTAACAGGCAGCTTAATAATATTGGCTAAATACTTATCAATACCTCTTAAAAGAGCCCCGCCACCTGTTAAAATCACTCCATTATCAATAACATCAGAAGCTAAATCAGGTGGCATTTGCTCTAATAGTTTTCTAACAGAGTTTGAAATCTCTTTTAAAGGCTCTTCTATTGCTTCTCTAACTTCTTCACTGTTAATCTCAATTGTTTTTAAAAAACCAAAGTTATCTTTTCCTTTAACTTCAACTGTTAAAAGTTTATCAAGTTTAATAGCAGTTCCTATAGCAAACTTTACTATTTCAGCAGCTTCATTACCGATAGTTAAACTATATTTTTGTTTTACATATTTTACTATCTTTGCATCAAACTTATCACCAGCTGTTCTAGTAGCTTTACATAAAACAAGTCCACCTAAGGAAGTAAGACCAATTTCTGTTGTCCCTGAACCAATATCAACTACCATATGCCCATTAGGACTATTTACAGGAATCCCAGCTCCAATTGCTGCTGCTAATGGCTCTTCAATTAGATATACTTTTCTAGCACCTGCTGCTATTGCTGATTCTTTTACAGCATTTCTCTCAACTGGCGTTACTCCATGTGGAATACATATAATAATCTTTGGTTTAAAAAAGAAGTTTTTCTTATAAGCTTTTTGAATAAAATAGTTTATCATAGTCTCAGTTGTATCAAAATCAGCAATAACTCCATCTTTCATGGGTCTTACTGCTCGTATATTTAAAGGTGTTTTTCCAAGCATTCTTTTTGCTTCAAGACCAACAGCTATTACCTTATCCTGCCCTTTGTTATTTTTTTGAATTGCAACTACTGAGGGTTCATTTATAATAACCCCTTTATCTTTTGTAGTAACAATAATATTTGCAGTTCCTAAGTCAATTGCGATGTTAGGTGCAATAAGATTTGATAAAGTGTTAAACATATTTTTCCCAAATTTAAATTTATATTGAGATTATATAAGTAAAGCAGTTAAAAAGTGATGAAACATCTATTATTAATTTTTATTATTCAAAACTTACAGCCCATAATAATCACAAGATAGGAAACAACAGATATTATAGACTGTAAGGTTTAAACAATAAGAGAGAAGTCTCTCTTATTATTTGTTAAGTTCTCTTGCTCCAATATTTCCATATCTATGGTAAGAGTGAGAAACAGATTGCTCAATGAAGTAATTAAGAAGTTCTAATCTTCCTTCCATCATTGGCTTTTGTCTTACTATGAAAGTTACTGATTTATTAGCCTCTTTAAATACAGCAGGACTAACCTTTGCAATATCTGAGTAAATAACTCTATCATATGAAGAAATATTTTTCATCATCTTTTCTTCACTTTGCTCAACTAAACCATCTCTTGAAGTAAATAACTCAGATTTATTAGCTTCTAAGAAATCCTTAACAAGCTTATTATTTTCAATTGATACTTTAAAATGAACTCCTGCAACTCTTGCACCTAATATTCTTGAAACGGCTTCAAATAGTGTATCATCAGAAGATACTCTAATTAATACATTTTCTAAAGGTATATATCTAAAGTGATTATCTTCACCTCTTACCTTGCAATAATCTTTTTCTTGAGAAAACTCATTTTCATAGTTTTCATAGTACGATTGTAATGCAAGACCTAATTTTTCAAAATCCTCTTTATTATTATGAGTTTTTGCACAAGACTCAATAAAGCTTGCTAAATCAGAGTTATATCTTCTACTTACACTTGGTGTTTTAGTCTCATTATAATCAACAAACTGAGTAACATAATTGTAAATACCCACTTTTCTACCTGCACCAATTGCAGATTTACCCATACCACCAAATGGTTGTCTAAGAACGATTGCACCTGTTGTTCCTCTATTTACATAAAGGTTACCAGCTTTTAAGTTTGCTTTCCAGTACTTAACTTCTCTTTCATCAAGTGATTCAATACCTGATGTTAATCCATATCCAGTAGAGTTTACAATCTCAACTGCATGTTTTAAATCTTTTGCTTTCATAACAGCAAGAACTGGTCCAAATAACTCATTTTTATGAATAAAGTTACCCTCATCTACTCCCCACTTAATAGCAGGTTTTAACATAAACTCATTACCTTGAGCATACTCAGGTGCTAATGCCCACTCTTCATTTCCTTCAAGTTCACTAATTGCTTGCTTTAAAGCTCCACCAACTGGGTTTGCTAAAGTACCAATTCTATTTGAGAAGTCCCAAACAGAACCAACACTCATAGATTTTGCAGTATCAACTAAAGCTTTTCTAAATGACTTATCATTATAAACCTCTTCTTCTAATACAAGAAGTGAAGTTGCACTACATTTTTGACCTGAGTTATTAAATGCACTTAAACATACATTTTTAACAGCTTGTTCTCTATCTGCCATATTTGTAACGATTGTTGCATCTTTTCCACCTGTTTCAGCAGTTAAGAATAAATCAGGTCTAGTTTCTAACATACTATAAGCTGTATCTTCTCCACCTGTTAAAATTACAAAATCAACATCTTTATTTCCAATTAAATGTTCACCTGCAAGTCTTCCTGGACAAGGAACAAATTGTAAAATATTTTTAGAAATACCCGCATCCCAGAAACATTTACACATTTCATATGCAGTTAAAGCAGCAACTGATGCAGGCTTAATAATAACAGTATTACCAGCAGCTAAAGTAGAAGCTACACCACCTAAAGGAATAGCAACAGGGAAGTTCCAAGGTGGTACTACTACACCTACACCTTTTCCACTAAACTCTAAGTTCTCATATTTATCCCAATACTCTGTACTATGTGCATAAAACTCAATAAAATCAACTGCTTCTGAAACCTCAACATCAGTTTCCGTAAATATCTTACCAACCTCAGCAGCTGCAACACCAATTAAGTCATCTCTTCTCTCTCTAACTTTAATAGCAGCTTCTTTTAACATCGCATGTCTTTGTTTATGAGATAAACTTCTCCATCCGTCAACATCAGCTTTAGCAACTTCAACTGCTTTCTTTAAATCTTCAGCAGTAGCATTTGCAAACTTACCAGCTAAAACACCCTCTTCTACTTGAGACTTATCAATAGCATCTACAATATTTCTATCACCTACTAAATCCTCACCACCAACTACAACAGGAGCGATTTTGTGTTCAGTATCTTTTGAGAACTTCCATTTTTTTACAATATTTCTTGCCCACTCTTGGTTAGCTGGAAGAATAAAATCAGTATCAGCTTCAGCATGATATTCACCTAAATCATATGATGAACCTTTAAAATCAGACCAATTTTCTTCTAGTCTATTTTGCTGTCTTTTTGCACCAACAAAAGATGTTTTTTCTGCTTCAAAAGATTTTCTAAATAGTTGCTCTTGCATTTTCCAATCTCTTGAACCAACTTCTAAACCAAATGAATATCTAATAAAGTTATTTGGACCTGTATTTTCATCAAGTCTTCTAACTAAATAAGCAATTGCATTTGTAAATTGCTCTTTTGAAGCTGTAGGACCATATAAAATAGCATTTTTAGAAATCTCTTTTATTGCAAGTCTTGCTGAATCACTCATTCCCTCTAGCATTTCAATTGTATGATATTGTGAAGTTTTATTAACTTCAGCTAAACTTACTGCAAATGCTTGTTCAAATAAGTTATGAGAACCTGTTCCCACATGCATATACTTTGCATTTTCGCAATCAAGTGCATATCTAATCATTCTTTTATAGTTTGAATCAGTATCAGTTTTATCTGTGTAAGTTACCATTTCCCAATGTTTTTGAGATGCTTCTGTTTCTTCCATCTCCATATTAGCACCTTTTACAAGTCTAAACTTGATAGGATGTCCACCATTCTCAACTCTTTTTTTAGCCCATTGGCATAAATCTTTTTGAACTAAAAATGAATCTGGAATATATGCTTGAAGTACAATTCCTGCATAGAAATCTTTGAATTGTGGTAAATCTAAAGTTCTTTTAAATACCTCAACCGTAATATCTAAATCTCTATACTCTTCCATATCAAGGTTAATAAATTTATTAGATTTACTTCCATCTGGGGCAATATAAGGATGTTTTTGAGCTTGTTCATAAATTCTAGTTAATTTTTTAACTAAAGTTTGAACAGTTCCTTCAAAATTTAATGGATTAATTTGAGAATAAATAGTTGAAATTTTAATAGAAATATAATCAATGTTAGGATTTTCTAAAGCTTTTAAATATTTTTCAATTCTTTCTTCCGCTTCTTCTTCTCCAAGTACAACCTCACCAATTAAGTTTACATTTACTCTAGTTCCCTCTTCTCTTCTCATTTTAAGGTGCTTATTAAAAGGTGCTTCTTCCCCTTTTAAAACTACAGTTTTAGTATCATCTCTAATTTGATCAACAAATAATGGAACCGAAACATCAGGTAAATAAACCCCAATATTCTTAAAAAACCATAATAATATTTTATCTTTTGTAGTAAAGAATTTTGCTAATCCATACTTTTCAAATAAAAATAAAATCTGATCAGCAATTCTTGAATTTGCATCACATCTAAAAGACTGATCCATTAGCTCAATCAAAAGAACTTTATCTTTTGGATGTGCTAACATATTTTTCATCTTAGCATGAAACTCTTTTTCATAATCAGTAATTAACTCAGATGCTCTACTTTGCCATTTCTCAGCAAGTTTAATTGACGATTCTATTAGTTCTTGTTCATTTTTCATCTATTTTTCCTTAAAATTTATTGTTTTTTAAATGAATTTTAAGTAGCTTAGAGCGCACGCTTTTCATTTGTGCTCGTAAGAGGGGAGCAACCGCCAAGTATGCCCCTCTTGCTACTTAAATATTTTTCTTCTTCTTAATTAATGTTTTTTTCCTAAATATGCTTCTTGAATTGTTTCTGAATTTAATAACTCATCAGCTGTTCCAGCATGAGTAATCTTTCCAACTTCAAGTACATAAGCTCTATCAGCTAATTTCAATGCAGCCTTTGCATTTTGTTCAACTAATAAAACAGTAACTCCACTTTGAGCGATTTCTTTTACAGCTTTGAAAATTGCTTTAATCAAAATAGGAGCTAATCCAAGTGATGGTTCATCAAGGATTAAAAGTTTTGGTTTCGACATAATAGCTCTACCAATTGCAAGCATTTGTTGCTCACCACCAGAAAGTGTTCCAGCAAGCTGTTTTCTTCTTTCTTTTAGTCTTGGTAAAATGTCATAAATCCACTCTAATGTTTCTTTATCATGATCTTTTAAAGTATAAGCACCCATGTGTAAGTTTTCTTCAACTGTAAGTGTTCCAAAAACTCTTCTTCCTTCTGGCGAGTGACTCATACCTAAAGTTACAATATCATGAGCAGGAGTAGAAGTAATATCATTCTTATCAAAAATAATATGACCTGACTTTGCTTTTAAAAGTCCTGAAATTGTTCTAAGAGTAGTAGTTTTCCCAGCACCATTAGCTCCTAGAATTGTTACAACTTCACCACGTCTAACTTGTAAAGATATACCTTTAATAGCGGCAATTGCTCCATATGAAACATGAAGATCTTTAATATCCAGTAATACTTCATTATTTACCATTATTCATCCTCCTCATCATCATCTGAACCAATATAAGCTTCAAGAACTTTTGGATCATTTTGAACAAAACTAGGTTCACCTTGAGAAATCTCTTTACCAAAGTTAATAACAGTAATATAATCAGTTAAGTTCATAACCATATCCATGTCATGTTCAATCATCATTATTCCAAGACCCATTTCTTTAATCTTTTGAATAATTGCTGTTAACTCAATAGTTTCATTTTCATTAAGGCCTGCAGCTGGTTCATCTAAGATTAGAATTTCTGGGTCAGCAGCTAAGGCTCTTGCCATTTCTACTTTTCTTTGAACTCCATAAGATAAATCACCTGTTGCATGCATTGCAAATTTTGTTAAACCAAAAAACTCCATTAGCTCTTCAACTTTTTCCCAATGCTTTTTCTCATCAGCTCTGTAAGCAGATGTATGAACAATTGAGTGGTACCATTTTTGAGTTGACTTTGTATGACAACCAGCCATAATATTTTCAGCTACACTCATCTCTTTAAATAATCTAATATTTTGGAATGTTCTTAAAACTCCCCTTTGGGCAATTTTATGAGGGCTCATTCCTGTAATATTTTCACCCTTGTATTTAATGCTTCCTTTTTCAGGAGTATAAATACCTGTTACACAGTTAAAAAGTGTAGTTTTTCCTGCACCATTAGGTCCAATAATTCCATAAATCTGACCAGGTTTTACTTTGATTGTTAAATCATCAATTGCAACTAAACCATGGAAAAACTTTGAAACGTTTTCTATTTCTAATACGTAATCCATTATTTCTCTCCTTGGCTTTTATTTGCTTTTTCTTTGATAAATTTAGGAACAATTCCAAATTTAGCTGGCCATACACCATTTGGTCTTAAAATCATAGTTAATACCATTGCTGCACCAAAGATTAAATATCTAGCTTCGTCAAACTCAGTAAATAATTCAGGTAATACAAACATTACAAATGTTCCTATGATAATACCAGGAAGTGATGCAGAACCACCTACAAGTACAATAGCAAAGAACATAACTGATTGCATAAAGTTAAATGACTCAGGAGATACAGCTGAATACTGAATAGCAAATACTGAACCAGCAGCACCTGCAATAGCAGCACCTAATGCAAAAGCAAATAGTTTATAATATGAGATATTTATTCCCATAGATTTTGCTGCAATCTCATCTTTATTGATATAGTATAATGCTCTACCAAATGCAGATGTATCTAAGTTTCTGATAATAAGTAATGTAATTAAAAGTAAACCAAATGCTATATAGTAAATTGCAGTATCAGACCATAATTCATATCCAAATACTCTTACTACATCAATTCCAAAAATACCATTTGGACCACCTGTTAAACCAAAAATATCATTTGATAAAACTTGTTCAAAAATGATATTAAATCCAATAGTTGCAACTAAAAGGTAATCCCCTCTTAAGTGAATAATTGGACCAGCAAGTAATACCGCTACAATCATAGGAAATATAATTGCAAAAGGTATTGTTGCAATAATTTCTAATCCATAGTGTACATTTAAAATAGCTGTTGTATATGCACCAATACCAAAGAAAATGGCATGACCCATATTAAAAATACCAGCACGTCCAAGAATAATATCTTGTGAAAATGCCACAACTGCAAATACTAAAAATGTAATACCAATTGATAACCAAGCTGAATCAACTAAAAACGGGAAAACTGCCATTACTGCTACAAAGGCTATTAAAAGATTTCTATTAATCATTATACTTTCTCCGCTGTTTTTTCACCAAGAATACCAGTTGGTCTAAAGATTAAAATTACAATTAACAGAATAAATGTAAACGTTTCAGCCCATTCTGTAGAAACATATCCTGAAATCATTGCATTAAATAATCCTAGTAGTAATCCACCAAGCATTGCTCCTGGAATTGAACCAATTCCACCAATAATTGCTGCAATAAATGCATTTAAACCATAAAGCCATCCCATATCAAATGTTAAACCTCTATAGTAAACACCAATAAACAATCCACCAATAGCACCAAGCATAGAACCAATAATGAAAATAGTCATAATAATTCTATTTACATTAATACCCATAAGCTTTGCTGCATCTTGATCGATTGCAGTTGCTCTAATTGCAGTACCAACTTTTGTTTTATTAATGAAGATATAAAGACCTATCATTAACACTGCTGATAAAGCTAAAATTACTAATTGTGTAAATGAAATAATTACTGTTCCAAAAGTCCACGAAGTATCTGGGAAAATATTCGATGGGAAAATCTCCATATTTGGACCCCAAATCAGCATAATTGCATTTTGAATAACAAGTGATGCACCTAGTGCAGAAACTACCGCACTTAACCTTGGTGCAGTTCTTAAAGGTCTATAAGCAAGACGCTCAAGAAGAACACCCACGAATGCTACTACTATTGCTGTTAAACAAAATACAATTACAATGTTTACAATATTTAGTGCATTTGAACCATAAAATTGAGTAAAAATAGTAAGTCCAACATAAGCAGAAAAGGCAACAAGGTCACCGTGTGCGAAGTTAATTAACCTCATCACACCGTAAACCATTGTATATCCTAATGCTACTAATGCATATAAACTTCCTATAGTTAAACCATTAATTAACTGTTGAAGAAAAATATCCATTTTTTACCTTTAAGATCTATTGCCCTACTACTTTGTAAGAGCCGTCTTTTTGAATGCTGTAAACCATAAATTTAGCACCAATTCTTTCACCATCATTTCTAAAAGTAACTGGTCCTGTAATACCTGGGTAATCTTTTAGAGTATGTAAGTAATCTGAAATCTTTTTTGTATCAAAAGATTTTGTTTGCTCAACACCATGCATAATAGCTCTTAATCCATCAGCATTTACAACTGCCCAAATTGAAGGTGGCTTCATGTTGTAAGTATCTTCATACATACCTAAATATTTTTTAGCTTCTTTGTATGGTAAGATATCTGGAGTTGGGAAGTTAATAAGTACTGTTCCCTCAGCTGCTTTTCCTGCAAGTTTTAAGAAATCTGGGTTGTCATTTGAATCACCACCGATGAAATCAGCTTTAATTCCTAATTGAGCTTGTTGAGATCTTAATAATCCACCATCAGTATAATAACCAGAGTAATAAATAGCATCAGGTTTCATAGCTTTGATTTTTGTTAACATTGCTGTAAAGTTTTGAGTTCCTGATTTGATTTTACCTCTAAATACAACATTTCCACCAAGTTTTTTGATAGAAGCTTCTGTTGCATCACCAAGACCTGTTGAGTATGAAGAATAATCAGATAAAACTACGATATTTTTATACTTTTTTGTATTTACCATATACTCAGCTGTAAAATCACTTTGTGCTGAATTTGGGAATGAGTTTCTAAAGAAAGTCCAGTATTTTTTCTTGATTAAGTCATCAGAAGTACCATCTGAAGTTTGTAATACTTTACTTCTATAATATGTAGTTTGAGCTGCTTGAGTAGCACCTGAAGTATAAGATCCAATTACTGCAAATACACCAGCGTTTACTAATTTCTTAGCACATACAGCTGCTTTTTGAGCTTTTGCTTCATCATCACAAGTAACAACTTCGATTTGTTTACCTAATAATCCACCTTGCTCATTTTTTTCATTTACAATTAATTTAACAAACTGATCAATTCCTTGACCTTCATTTGCATACTTTCCAGTAATTGGAGCTTGTACCCCTATTTTTACAGTATCAGCTGCTACAAGTGAACTTGCAACAACAGCACTTAGTGCTAAAGCACCTGTTAATTTTTTAAAATTCATATATCTCTCCTTAAATTTTTTGATTTTAACTCTTCTAAAAAGTAGGCTCTATAATATAGCAACCCACACACCATTCACCTATGTTGTCTATCTTATTAATCTCGCCTCCTTTAAAACTTGATTTTAAATTTTTATGTGAGTAAACAATCTTGTCAAATGCTTCAATTATCTCTTCAACTCTTTTTTCACTTTTTTTTCTTGCTGTATTTGAAATATCTAAATAAAATGCAAACACACCATAGTCTAAAGTAGAGTCTTCTTTTTTATCTCTTGAAATCATTTTACACATTGTTTCAACATCATTTTTATACTCTTCTTGTACATTTCTTACACCATTTTTTATACTCATAATTACTCTTGAAATTGAGTCATTATCACTTTTATGCTCAAACCTCTCATCAAGCGTAAGACATACAACATCAGGAGTTAAATAGTGTTCTTTCATAAACTCTCTAAATGCATCTCTTTTAGGTAATGAACATCTTAAAATATCTGCAATTGTTGCATCTATAAAAATCTCTGGTGGATTTTCAAGTTTTGCAATTTCTTGAGATACATGAATAGTTAAAAACTTTGGTGGAGCATAAGATAAATATAATTCATCAGCTGTCCAAAAAGAGTAGTTCTTTTTAGCAGTTTGCATTCCTGTCATTACTGCATCAATAACATCACTTTTTGAAGGAAAATTATTCATTATCATCTCCTACATAGTTTTCATCTACTTCTTGAATTATTCCACTTTCGCAAAGAATATCTTCAATCAATCTATTTTTTGAAATATTTAATGACTGACTTAAAACAACTAAAGCATTATCTAGTCTTTTATCAATTTTAATAGTTAACTGAGATATCTCTTTTTTATTAGTTTTTAGATGGTTATTTATAACCTTTTGAATTACTGTTCTTTTGTTTTTTTGTTTTGCCATTTTAAATTCTCTAAATAAATTTTAGTACTACTAAAAGTAGTACCTTTTTTTCTTTAGTCATTATTTCATAGCAAAACTTAACTGATTCTTAATTTTTGTAGGTAAATTATATACTTTTTAGACAATTGTTACAAAATAGTTACAATTGCTATTCTAATGCTATTTAAGGTGTAATATTAGCTATTTTTTGAGAATTTAAATTGTTGAATTACTAAACCTAAAACAATAGTACTTAAGCCAATAACTGTAGATATATAAATCTGCTCTCCAACAATAAAATATATAAATACTAAAGATAAAAATGGTGATATGAAAATTAGATTTGCTATTTTTGAAGTTGAAGTTGCACTTTGCATAGCCTTTAACCAAAATAAAAATGTTATACCCATTTCAAACATTCCAACATAACTTGCAGCTAAAATGCCATTTAATGATGGCAAGTTTAGTGGTTGAGTAAATAAGAAATAAACAATAATTATTGGAAGAGAGACTAAAAAATTACTAAAAAGTCCAACTATTGGGTCAACTTTTGATTTTGTATTTAAAATCCAATACATAGACCAAAGAACTGTTGATAGTAAAGCTAAGAATACACCATCAAGGTTTGAAAAATTAAGTGAAAAAGGTTCACCTTTTGTAGAGATAATTAAAACACCAAAATAACAAATAATACCTGCAAGAATATCATTTATTGTAAGTTTCTGTTTTAAAAATATTACAGATAGAAATGCCAACATTAAAGCCCAAGTATAGTTTATTGCTTGTGCTTCTTGAGCAGGTAATAAATCATAGGCTTTAAATAAAACAACATAATATAAAAAAGGATTTATAAGTCCAAGTAAAAAAACAATTTTAAAATTGTTTTTAATATACTCTTTTACTAAAGCAAACTTCTTTTCATATGCTATTACAAAAGATAGAACTAAAGTAGAACTAATAGATGCATATAAAACTAGTTCATATGGAGTTAAATAATCAAGTGAGATTTTAAAAGCTGTTGCAACTGTTGACCAAAAGAATATTGCTATTAGTGCATATTTATATGCTGTTGTTTGAGTATTAATGTTAAATCCTTTAAAAAAAAGAATTGTAACATAAAAATTATGCGTTTATTTCTTAAACTTTTTGTTTTTTAACTTTTTTGTAGTACCAGAATCCTAAAGCTACTAATGTTAATAAAATACCTATTATAATATATCTTAAGTACTCTTTTACTAAGGCTTCATTATCACCAATAAAGTAACCTAAAAGTGTAAGAACTATTACCCATATACCTGCACCAAGTGTAGTATAAATAGAAAAAACAAGTAAGTTCATTCTAGCAAGTCCTGCTGGGAATGAGATATATTGTCTAACAGCAGGGATTAATCTACCTGAAAAAGTTGATATATGACCATGACTTTTGAAAAAATCTTCCATTTTATCAATAGTTTCTTCTTTTATAAAAAAGTATTTACCATACTTAATTAAAAAAGCTCTACCAAATTTAACTGCTAAGAAATAGTTTAAAAGTGCACCTGCTAGGGAACCTAAAATACCAAAGAAAATAGCTAGAAATAGATTCATTTCACCTTTATATGCTAGGTATCCAGCTGGAACCATTACAACTTCTGAGGGAAAAGGGAAAAAAGAACTCTCTAAAAACATCATAATAAAAATACCTGCGTAACCTAAACTACCAACAGTATCTACTACAAAATTTACTATATCTGCTAACATTTATATCCTAAATTAATTTTTTCCATCTTTCGATAGAGTCATTTATAAGTTTAAAAATCTCTTCATTACTTGGTTTTTCTTCATCAAAATAATCAGACACAATTTTTAAAATATAAAAGTCTTTGATTTTTTCTTTACAACTATCTTTAAAGAAAGATGCTTGCTTATCAACTAGAAGTGTTTCTAAGTTTTCATCACTTTCTAAAGTCTCTTCAACAGTAGTAATATTTGCGAAGTTAAGTCCAAAAATAAATCTATTTGTACAAAAAAGTGTTCCTAATGCAATTGTGCCATCGCTACAAGAGGCTATGCTTAAATCAAATGCTTTAGAAATATCGTAGTTTTTAAATATGTAGTTTAATGATTCTAAGATCTCTTCTTTACTTACGCCTGATACGATAAGTAATATATCTTCATTAGAATAAATGTTTTTCATAGAGTCGTTTAATTCTTTCAAATTAAAAAACTCTATGATTGGTTTTGCTTCTACCTTTGAGGTAGTATGAATTAATATCTTAGACATAGTCTAAACTAAGGTTTTAACCTTAGTTAATTACTTTTTAAGCTCTTTAATTCTTGCAGCTTTACCTTTTAATCCTCTTAAGTAGTGAAGTTTAGCTCTTCTTACTCTACCTCTTCTGATTACCTCAAAAGTTTTTAAAGATTCAGAGTATAATGGGAAAATTCTTTCAACACCAACAGAGTTAGCACCAATTTTTCTTACCGTAAAAGTAGAATCAACACCATTACCAGCTCTAGCAATAACGATACCTTCAAAAGTCTGAACTCTTGTCTTAGCACCTTCTTTAATTTCAACACCAAGTCTTACTGTATCACCAGCTCTAAACTGAGGAATTTCTTTGTTTGCAATTTGCGCTGCTTCAAAAGCTGCAATATATCTATTTTTCATGTCTTTACCTTTGGTGAAAGTGCCCGCATTTGCAAATTGCGGGGTATCACACTTTAATTTTTGATTTTTTTGTTTGTAACTAAATCTGGTCTAAAATATTTTGTCTTGCAAATAGCCAGATTATATTTTAAGTCGGCTATTTTACTGTGATTTCCCTTTAAGAATTCTTTAACGACACTTAAATTTTGGAAATTTTCAGGCTTTGAAAAAGATGGTGCTTCTAAGATATTATCTTCATAACTCTCCATTACTAAAGAATCAGAATTTCCAAGTACTCCATCTACATTTCTTGAGATTGCATCTGCCATAACTAGTGATGGTAATTCACCGCCTGTAAGTATAAACTCTCCTATTGAAAACACTTCATTTGCATATTTTTCAATAACTCTTTCATCAATACCTTCATATCTTCCACTAACAAAAACTATGTTTTTCTTTTTGGCTAATCTTTTTGCATCATTTTGATTAAAAGGTTTTGCAGCAGCTAAAGGAAATATTATATAAGCTTCTTCGTTTGATTCTTTTATTTTATCTAAGCAATCAAAAAGTGGTTGAGGAGTCATAAGCATTCCAGCTCCTCCACCAACCATTTGTTTATCAACTTTATTATGTTTATTAGTAGTAAAATCCCTTGGATTATAAAACTCATAATTAATAAAATTTGAATCAACTGCTCTTTTTAAAATAGAGTCTTGAAAGTATGGTTCTACTAAATTTGGGAAAAGAGTCACAAATGTAAATTTCAAATTAAGCCTTAATTTTTTTGGAATTTTATCTTATTTTAAATTAAGTTTAGTTTTTATTGGCTATACTTTGCGCCTAATTTTTATGAAAGGATCCTTGTGAAGTCACCAAGAGGTTTTGGAAAAAGCTATTTTACATTTGCTAGTATACTAGCTCATAGTGTTCAAAAAACTATTGAAAACCAAATTACTATTGCGAAAAAGACTTTACGATATAGATCATCTAAAAATGAGGATGAAGTATTAGAAGAAGATCCCCCTGATTTACTTTGCACTTTATCAATCATTACTAATCAAAATAAACCTTGTCATTGTGACTGCCACTTTAGGAAAAAGACAAAAGTAGCTATCGCTTTATTTAAGTTTATTCCTAGATGTCCATATTATACTACTTATTTCGCATTTAGACGAACAGGAGTACACCCTCCACTATTATCTTTAAATTTCAATCAATAATCATACAAATAAAAATATAAAATTTAAGGATAAAGAATGTCAAAAAATTATGTAATAGGATTTCCAAGAATTGGAGAACAAAGAGAGCTTAAAAAAGTTTTAGAAGAGTTTTGGTCAAATAAATGTTCATTTGAAAAAGTAGAAGTTGTTGCAAAAGAGTTAAAACAAAGACACTGGTCATATCAACAAAAAGCAGGAATTGATTTTGTCTCATCAAATGACTTTTCATTTTATGATAATGTTTTAGATACTTGTGTATTATTAAATGCCATTCCTAAAAGATTTAAAGATTTAGAAAATGAAGAATTATATTTTTCTATGGCAAGAGGTAATAAAAATAGCGTAGCAATGGAAATGACAAAATGGTTTAATACAAACTATCATTATATAGTTCCTGAATTAAGCTTAGAAGATGAGTATAAATTAAATGCTTCGAAAATCATAAATGAATATAAAGAAGCAAAAGAGTTTGGTTTAAAAACTAAAATCAATATTATAGGTCCACTTACATTTTTAGGATTATCAAAAAGAGTTGATAATGGTGATGTATATGAATTACACTCAAAAATTCTTCCTATATATAAAGAGTTATTAGAAGAGATTTCAAAATTAGATGAGAGTCTAACTGTACAAATTGATGAGCCTATTTTAGTAAAAGATAATGATGTAAAAGTTTTAAGCCTAATTAAACCTACATATGATTTATTAGCAAATGTATCTAGCAATATTGATATTATTGTTACTACATATTTTGAGCACTCAAATGAAGCTAGTAAGATTTTAGTAAACACACCTATTTATGCTTTAGGACTTGACTTTTTATATGGTCAAAAAAACTTTGAAATATTAGATGAGATTTCTAAAAGTGGGAAAAAATTAGTTGCAGGTGTAGTTGATGGTAGAAATATTTGGAAAAACAATATTCAAAATTCTTTAGAACTATTAAGTAAAATAAGTAAACATATAAATAAAGAAGATTTAATCATCTCATCATCTTGTTCGCTACTTCATACTCCATATACATTAAAGTATGAAGAAAAAATGAAAAGTGAAATAAAATCTTGGCTTTCATATGCTTGCGAAAAACTTGATGAATTAAATTTAATTACAAAAGTATTTTTTGAAGGTGTCAATTCATTAAACGAAAATGAACAAAATGCTTACAATGATAATATTGAGTCTAATCATAATAGACTAAACTCTGAGATTATTCATGATAAATCAGTACAGCAAAGAGTTGATAACTTTACAAAGTTAGAGCGAGATGGAAAATATGAAGAAAGAATCAAATTACAAAAAGAGATTTTAGGATACGAAGATTTAGCAACTACTACAATTGGATCTTTCCCTCAAACTCCTGAAGTAAGAAAATCAAGAAGATATTTCAAAAAAAGCGAAATTTCAAAAGAACAATACGAAAAAGATATGAAACAATATATTGATGATTGTATTGCTTTCCAAGAAGAGTGTGGAATTGAAGTATTAGTTCATGGAGAGCCAGAAAGAAATGATATGGTTGAGTATTTTGGTGAACAACTAAAAGGTTATGGTTTTTCTCAAAATGGATGGGTTCAATCATATGGAAGTAGATGTGTGAAACCACCATTTATTTATGGGGATATAAGTAGACCAAAAGCTATAACTGTTGATTGGATTACTTATGCTCAAAGTAAAACAGATAAAATCATGAAAGGAATGCTAACAGGTCCAGTTACTATTTTAAACTGGTCTTTTGTAAGAGATGATAAAACAAGAAGTGAAGTATCAAAACAAATAGCAGTTGCTTTAAGTGATGAGATTGAAGATTTACAAAAGGAAGGAATTAAAATCATTCAAGTTGATGAAGCTGCATTTAAAGAAGGTTATCCTTTAAGAACTGAAAATATAAAAGAGTATGAAAACTGGGCAACAAGAGATTTTAAAATATGTGTAAGTACTGCAAAAAAACAAACACAAATTCATACACATATGTGTTATAGTGAATTTAATGACATTATTAAAACAATTGAAGATATGGATGCTGATGTAATTTCAATTGAGACAGCAAGAAGTGGAAATGAACTACTTAAAATATTTAAAGAAGTTGGATACAAACAAGAAGTTGGACCTGGAGTTTATGATATTCACAGTCCAAGAGTTCCAAGTGTAGAAGAACTAAAAAAACAAATAGAACTATTACTTGAGGTATTACCAAAAGAGCAATTATGGATAAATCCAGATTGCGGACTAAAAACAAGAAAATGGGAAGAAGTAAAACCAAGCCTTACAAATATGGTTGAAGCAGTAAAACAAATAAGAAAGGATTATGAATAATTAGAGCTTTTGCTCTTGTAAAATAGTTTTTACTTCAATAGAGTAAAAACTATTTTTAGATATTATTCGCAAAATTAAATATGAAAAGTATAAAAATGATTACATTTGATAAAATAAAAGAAGCACATAAAAATTTACAAGGTGTAGCACAAGTTACACCAATGACAAAAGCTCCTATTTTAAGTGAAGATTCAGGTAGTGATATTTACCTAAAAAAAGAGAACCTACAATTAACAGGAAGCTTTAAACTAAGAGGTGCGTATAATAGAATTGCGAATTTATCACAAGAGAAAAGAGATAAAGGTGTAGTTGCAGCAAGTGCGGGGAATCATGCTCAAGGCTTAGCCTTTGCAGCAAAACAATTCAACTGTGAAGCTACTATTTTTATGCCAGAAGCTACTCCTCTTACAAAAGTTTCAGGAGTAATGTCCCATGGTGCAAATGTTGTATTAACTGGTGAAAATTTTGATGAAGCATATGCAGCTGCTATGAAATTTAGAGAAGAAAAGAATTGTGAATTCATTCACCCTTTTGCTGATGATGATGTGATTGCAGGACAAGGAACAGTTGCCATTGAAATTTTAGAAAAAATTCCTGATTTAAAACAAATAATTGTCCCAATTGGTGGTGGTGGATTAATTTCTGGTATTGCAATAGCTGCAAAAGCTATAAATCCTGATATTAAGATAATTGGTGTTGTTTCAAGTGGTGCTACTGCAATGAAAGAGTCATATAAATCTCAAATGCCTCTAGATTCAAAATCAGTTAGAACTATTGCTGATGGAATTGCAGTAAAAAATGTAAACCCAAAACTTTTAAATATTATTATTGATTATGTTGACCATATTGTTGAAGTTACTGATAATGAAATTGCAAATGCAATTTTATTTTTACTAGAAAAACATAAACTTGTAGTTGAAGGTGCAGGAGCTGTTGCAACAGCTGCTATTATGCATGATAAAATTGAAATGGATGATACAAAAGTTTGTGCTCTTGTAAGTGGTGGAAATATTGATGTTACTATGCTTGCACAAATTATTGAGAAGGGTTTAGTAAAATCAAATAGAAAAATGAATCTTATGGTAACACTTATGGATAAACCTGGTTCATTAACACATTTAAGTGAAATCTTTAGAGATTGTGGAGCAAATATTGTTCAAATAGATTATGACAGAGACTCGATAAAACTGGACTTTGGAGAGGCTTTGATCACAATTGCTCTTGAAACAAAAGGTGATGAACACCAAAAGCAAATTAGAGAAAAATTGAAACAAAATGGGTATAAGTTCAAACAAATTTAGTTTAAATTAATATCTAAGTTAAAACCTAAAGAAAGATTTTAGAAAAAAAACTATACAATATACGACATAATTTAGTATTGAGTAACAACAAAAAGGAAAAAAATGGAAGGAAGACTGTTTACGTTCTTAGGTAGCATCGGTGGCCACGGTCAAGAATGGATAATCTTATCACACTACATCTTAGCGATTGGTGTTATATTTTTAATAGCAAATGCAGCTACTAGAAAAATGCAACTAGTTCCAACTGGTTCACAAAATGTTATGGAAGCATTCATTGGTGGTGTTGTATCTATGGGTGCAGATACAATGGGTGAAAAAAACGCTAGAGTTTATATGCCATTAATTGGTTCTTTAGGTTTAGTAATTGTTATTTCTAACTTAATGGGTGTTGTTCCAGGATTTGAGTCTCCAACAGCAAACATCAACTTTACATTATCATTAGCATTAATTGTTTTTGTATACTATAATTACTTAGGTATTAAAACAAATGGTTTTGTTAATTACTTTAAGCACTTTATGGGTCCAATGCCTGTATTAGCTCCATTAATGTTCCCAATTGAAATAATTTCTCACATTTCAAGAATTATTTCTTTATCATTTAGACTTTTTGGTGCTATTAGAGGTGATGATATGTTCTTAATGGTATTATTAATGTTAGTACCATGGATTGTGCCATTATCTGGATTCTTTATGTTAACTGCATTTGGATTATTACAAGCATTTATTTTCATGATTTTAACTTATGTTTATATTGCTGGTTCTATTATGATGGAACATGAAGATCACTAATTTTTAATTAGAAACTACATAAAGCACATAAAAGGGAAGGATATTTTATCCTTCCCTTTTTTTATTAATATTATTATTAGTATTTAAATATTATACTTAAGAAAAAATTTAACAAAAAGTATAAAATGAAACCTCCTTTGAAAAAGTATCTTATTACTGACCCAAAATATTACTCAAATAACCTTGACTTATTTAAAAAAAACCTACAAAGAATACTTGAAAAAAACAGTATTGATATAGCATGTTTTAGAGATAAAACAAGTGAAAACTTTGAAGAACTAGCAGATGTATTTATTCAAACTTGTAAAGAGTTTAATATAGAAAAAATCCTATTAAACAAAGATTTTAAGCTAGCTAAAAAACTAGGTGCAACAGGGGTACACTTAACCTCTGAACAATTTAAAAAAATTAAAAAAGCCAGAGACTTAGATCTTTATGTAGTTATCTCATGTCATAATTTATCAGACATAGAAAAAGCTCAAGAATCATATGCAAATGCCGTAACATTCTCACCTATATTTGATACTCCCAATAAAGGCGAAGCAAAAGGTATAAATGCCCTTGTTCAAGCTATAAACTTATATGAGGATATGGATATTATTGCCCTTGGGGGAATTGTATCAAATGAGCAAGTTGAACAAATAGAAAAAGCAAACCCTTATGGATTTGCTTCAATTAGATATTTTGTTTAGACTTCATCAAGAATAGACTTATCTTCATTTAAATAAATAAGGTATGAAGATACCTTATTTGTATTAAATATATCGCTAATTGCTTTTTTGTAGTGCCTTACTTGATTTTTATGTTCAAATGAATTTTCACTCTTCGTAGTTTTGTAATCAAAGATATAATACTCATCACCCTTTTGTAAAAGTAAATCTATTATCTTCACTTCACCTTGGTAAATAAGCGATTGCTCTGCGATAAATGTAGCATCTTCTAAAAAGTCTTGAAACTTTTTATTATCAATTAAATTTGTAATTCTTAATCTAATTTTTTCAAAGTCTTCTTCTTTTAAATAATTAGAGTATCTTGAAACAGTAATCTTTAAACAATAATCTAAACTTTCATATGTAAACTTATTCATCATTTCTAAACAAAAGTGAGTTGCAATACCAAAATATCTTGCATATAAAATTTCGCTACTACTATCTTTTTCTTTTGATATTTGCTGTTCTTGAATACCTAAGTCCATAGGAGTATACTCTACTTTTTCAAAGCTATCAAAGTTTTTAGATATATTTGAACTTAACTCTAATTGTCCAATTTTACAAGGAGTCATATCTAAAATATCAAATACAGAAGATTTCTTCTTTTTAAAAACAAGCATATTATTTTGAGCTCTTGTAAGTGCTACATATAAAATATTTATTTCATCTTGTAAAGACAAAGATTTCTCTTTTGCAATTGCTCTTGCATAATCATCATTATAGTTTTCATAGCCTTTTATTTTATAAAAAATATTTTTTAAATTTACACTATCATATTCAAAAAGAAGAGAGCTTTTATCTGCATTTTTTCTTTTAATTCTATCAAGTAAAATTACTGTTTTAAACTCTAAACCTTTTGATTTAAAAATAGTTAATATTTGAAGACCAACTGTTTCACTATTTTGTATTGTTGCATCTAGTTTATCTACTTCATAAACAAACTCTACAATATTATCAAAGCTTTCACAAACTTCTATAAGCTTTATAATATTTTGGTCAATAATCATTAAACTAGAAGCTATATCTTTTATTATCTTACTAACTGACTTTTTATCAAAATCAATTTGTAATTCAACAGGACTAGTAAGCTCTTTTCCCATTAAAGCATTTAGATTTTCTTTGTAAATTTCTTTATTAAAATATAAATATTTGATAGCATTTATTACAGCTTTTACATTTTCTTGATTTATTAACCTTGAAGTCATTTCAGTAGATATTTTAAGTTTTGGGAACTTCTTTTTTAAATAGTAATATAAACTTAATACATCATCATTTGTATAAGTTAAAATTGCTATATCGTTTGAGTTAACTCCACTTTTTATTAAGTTTGCAATTTTTGAAGCTACATTTTCAAATTTATCGTCTTCATCTAAAGCTTCATCCTCAACAACTTCTATAAAACCACCTTTTTTTATTGATTGTTGATTATGATATTCATAGTTTGGAATATTTATAAAAAGTGAATTAACAAACTCAACTACATTTTGACTTGACCTATAGTTTGTATTTAAGACTTCTACTTCTAAAAGTTTATTTGTATTAGCCACATGGTCAAAAAGTTCTTTTTTACCACCTCTAAATCTATATATAGATTGTTTTACATCTCCCACATAAAAAAAGGTTTTAAATCTAGTTTCATCCCCTGACAAAATCTCATCAATTAATGGTTTCAAAATATTATATTGAATTAAAGATGTATCTTGAAACTCATCAATTAATATGTGATTAAATTGAGAATCTAGTCTAAAGTATAAAAACTCTTTATCAATTTTATTAGTTAATAAATCATAAACTAAATTTGAAATATCATTAAACTCTAAATAGTTTTTATTTTTATTGTAATTTAATTTGAACTCTTTAAACATTAAAAAAAGTTCAAAAAGTTTTGATAAACTGTAGTTTGCTCTTAATTTATAATAAGCTTGCAACTGCTGTTTTAAATCTACGAAATAGCTTTCTAAAATCTCATTTGAACATTTTTTAAAATAGCTATAATCACTTAATACCTCTTTTGAAAGCCATGTTTTTTCAAATAGTGAGTCAAAGTTTTCAAAATCAACAGCTTTTTTAGCAGAGTTTGAGGCCACATCACAAGATAAAATGGCTTCTTTTATTTTATATGCATATTTTAAAACCTCTTGCTTCTGAAGATTAATTAAACTTCCATCAATTCTAATAGGTTCAATCTTTTCATTCTTTTCAAGTAAAATTTTAAAAAGTTCAAATATTGAGTTAAACTTCTTTTTTTCATAAAGTGAAAAGTCAATTAAAGTATCAAATTGTTGAGCATCTAATGAAGATAAAAACTTAATACTTAAAGCTTCTATATCATCCTCTTTAATTTCAAAATCATCTGATATTCCAATATATCCACAAAACTCTCTAAGAATTTTATTTACAAACTTATCAATTGTAAATATAGATAAAGTTGCATTTGAGAAAGATTTTACTAAAAAACTCTTCTTTCCTAGAATCTGCTCTTTACTCATAGATGATTGTTCACAAATTGCATTTAAGTATGCTTCATCATCACCTAAAGTAAGTAGAGTTTTATATATTCTCTCACTCATTTCATTTGCAGCTTTATTTGTAAAAGTTAGAGTTAAAATCTCACTTGCTTTTGCACCTTTTAATAATAAAGTAATATATCTTACTGTTAGTGCAAAAGTTTTCCCACTTCCTGCACTTGCTTTTAATGCTAAATATTTTTTCATAAGCAAATCATACTAAAGTAATTGTTATAAAATACTATATTAATCATCAAAACTTAAACATTTTTATTATATTATTGCATTATTAACTATTATAAAATTTCAGGAATGCAGTATAAAAACGAATAGTAAGATTATTTTTCTTGTTACCACTGTTATATTCTTTATGTTTATTCTTATGATTCTAAACTTTACTTATAACTTTAGAGAGTATGGAATTAAAAGTATTGATAATAAAGCAACTATTTTAGCAAAAACCGTAGAGCATGCACTAACAACTCAAATGTTAACAGGTGTAATTGATGAAAGAGAAATATTTTTAAAACAATTAGAAGACTTACCACATATTGATAAAGTTTGGTTAAGCCGTGGTCATAAAGTAATTGAAATGTATGGGGAAGGACTAAATAACGAAGTTCCTCAAGATGAGATAGATAAAAAAGTTTTAAAAACTGGAAAAGAAATAAAAGTAATAGATGAAAAGCTTTTTTCAAATAGTACTTATAGAATTACTATTCCATATAAAGCAACTTCAAGTGGGGAAATAAACTGTCTTAATTGCCATTCAAATGCAAAAGAAGGTGATACTTTAGGTGCTATTACTATTACTATTCCTGTTGATGATTCAAAACAAAAGGGAATTAGTACTGTTTTAAATACAACAGCTATTGCTTTAGTTCTTATTTTTACAATTGCTTTTTTAATAAACTATTTAATCTCACCATTTTTAAAACTTTTTGTTTCAATCAAAAAAGTAATGAATAATGCCAATGAAGGCGATTACTCACAAAGAGTATTAGATATAAATAACAAAGATGCAAAAGAAGTCTCTACTTGGATTAATACCTTACTAAATAAACTTGAAACAACTTTAATTGATATAGATAAAAACATATCTATTTTTCTATCTAGCAAAACCCATGAAAATAGTGACCCTTTAATAAATGTTCAAGAAACTGTCTCAAGACTATCATCAGTTTATAAATTTAGAAAAACAATAGAACACGATGATAATTTAGACACTATTTATAAAAGATTAGCTCATGTTATCAAGGCTAGAATTAATATAGAAAACTTCAATATTCAAGAAGCTTATACAAGAACAGGTGAAGCAAAAAATGTATACATAGGAAATAAAGAGTATTGTAATAAAAACGTACAATGCAGAGCAGATAAAACAAATCAAATAGTTGACTCAACTGTATTTGAAAATATTTGTATATCATGTGAAGATAAAAATACAAACTACCTTTGTATTCCTTATTCAATATCAAATGAATTAGATTTAATTATCTCTTTTTTTGCAAAAGATAAAGAAGAGATTGAAAAAATAAAATACAATATTCCTTTTATAAATGACTACATTGATGCTGCAAAATCAGTTATTATCACAAATAAACTTATGAATATTTTGGAAAAAAACGCAAGAACAGATGCCTTAACAGGTCTTTATAATAGAAAACACTTAGAAGACCAACTACCTAAAATTGTATCTCAAAGCAATAGAGCAAAAATACCTTATGGGGTGTTAATGATTGACATAGATTTTTTCAAAAAAATAAATGATACTTACGGCCATGATATTGGGGATAAAGCTATTCAAATAGTAGCTCAAACACTAAATGAAAATACTAGAAACTCTGATACTATTATTAGATACGGAGGAGAAGAGTTTATTGTCTTATTACATAATTGTGATGAAGCAAGTGTAGTTAGTGTGGCTGAGAAAATAAGAACAGCCTTTATGAAAAAAAATATTCCTGTGACTCCTTCAAATACTATAAACAAAACTTTAAGTATTGGTGCTTGTGTTTTTCCTAAAGATAGTATTGATTTAAAAGAGTGCATTAAAAATGCTGATATTGCATTATATGAAGCAAAAAATAGTGGTAGAAACAAAACTGTGATCTTTGAAAAAAGTATGATAAAAGAAAACAACTAAGATAATTTTTGATATAATATTTGCCTTTAAAAAACATCTTAGGAAATATTATGCAAAAGAAACATCAAAAAGTTCAAACCCTACTTGATGCAATTCCTCATATAAAAAAGTTTTATGGGAAGACTATTGTTATTAAATATGGTGGTTCAGCTCAAACTAGTCCAGAATTAAAAGAGAAGTTTGCTGAAGATATAGTTTTACTTTCACTTGTAGGTATAAAACCTGTAATTGTACATGGTGGAGGTGCTAGAATATCTGAACTACTTGATAAGTTATCTATTGAGTCAGAGTTTGTAGATGGACATAGAGTTACATCAGAAGATACTATGAGAGTTGTAGAAATGGTTTTAAGTGGAGAGATAAATAAAAATATCACATCTTTACTAAACCACCATGGAGCAAAAGCTATTGGTATTTCAGGAAAAGACTCGTCAATAATAAATGCAGTTCCTAAAGAAGATGGTAAATTTGGTTACACAGGTGTTGTAACAAAAGTAAATGGAGATATGATAAATAATCTTATCAAAGAAGGTTTTATTCCTGTAATTGCTCCAATTGCTGATAGTGCAGAACCTAACCACCCTGGATTTAATATAAATGCAGATGTAGCAGCATCTAAAATAGCTGCTGCTATTGGAGCTCAAAAAGTTCTATTTTTAACTGATACAGTAGGTGTTTTAGATAAAGAAGGTACTTTACTTAACTCACTTGACCAAGATGATGTAGAAGCTTATAAAAAAGATGGAACAATTGGTGGAGGAATGATACCAAAAGTTGATTCTTGTATTGATGCTATTTACAATGGAGTGAATAAAGCTCACATCATAGATGGTAGAGTTGAACACTCAATCTTACTTGAGTTATTCACAAGTGATGGAATTGGAACACAATTTGTTAGAAAAGACAATCCAAACAATGGAATTGATATGGAAAAACTACTAAGCGATGAAGCGTAAGGAAGAAGAATGAAATTTATAGAAACTAGAGGAAATGATGGAATTAAAGATAAAGAAGTAGAGTTTTCATACGCTATTTTAAATCCTAGTGCATCTTTTGGTGGACTTTATGTACCAAAAGAGTTACCGCAACTTGAAGAAAACTTTCTTTTAAATCATATTAATGATGGATATAAAGAATTAGCATATGCTATTTTAAAAGCTTTTGAAATAGATATTGATGAAGAAGAGATTAATAAAGCTTTAGATTTATATGACAATTTTGATGATGCTGCTGATCCTTGTCCTGTAGTTAAAGTTAAAGATGACTTATTTGTACATGAACAATATCATGGACCAACAAGAGCATTTAAAGATATGGCATTACAACCTTTTGGTTCAATTTTAAGCTCTATTGCTAAAAAAAGAGATGAAAAGTACTTAATCTTAGCTGCAACTTCAGGAGATACTGGTCCTGCTGCACTAAACACTTTTAAAAATAAAGAAAATATTCAAGTTGCTTGTTTATATCCAGATGGTGGAACTTCTGATGTACAAAGATTACAAATGGTATGTGAAGATGGAGATAATCTAAAAGTTTTAGGTATTAAAGGAAATTTTGATGATGCTCAAACAGCACTTAAAAAACTTTTAGCTAGTGAATCGTTTAAAGAAGAACTAGAAAACGATGGCATTAAACTATCTGCTGCTAACTCTGTTAACTTTGGTAGAATTATTTTCCAAATCATTTATCACTTCCACTCTTACTTAGAGTTATTAAAACAAGGTGAGGTTGAATATGGCGAAGAAATTTACCTAGTAGTTCCATCTGGAAACTTTGGAAATGTACTTGGTGGATTTTATGCAAAACAAATGGGTGTTCCAATCAAAAAACTTCTTGTTGCTTCAAATGAAAACAATATTTTAACTGAATGGATTAACACAGGTGTTTATGATATTAGAGATAAAGAGTTAAAACTTACAAAATCTCCAGCTATGGATATTTTAAAATCTTCTAATATAGAAAGAGTGATTTTTTCACTTTTTGGAGCAAAAAGAACGAAAGAGTTACTAGATGACCTAAATGAGAAAAAAATCTTTGAAATGAGTAAAGATGAAACAGCTAAGCTTCAAGAGTACTTTAGTGCTGTAAATTCTGATGATAAATATGGTTCAAAAATCATCAAATCTTTCTTAGATGATGGTTACTTAATGGATCCTCACACAGCAACTTGTATTAAAGCTTATGATGAACTAAGAGAAGAGAAAATTACTACTGTAATTTACTCAACAGCTGAATGGACAAAATTCTCTCCAACAGTTCTAAATGCCCTTAAACAAGACGATGAAAAATATGCAGATAAAGAAGCATTAGAAGAAATCTCATCTAAATATAAAGCTGTTTTACCTCAGTCAATTAAAGACTTATTTACAGCAAAAATCAATCACAATCAAGTGATTGAAAAAGAGAATATTGAAGAAGAAATCGTAAAATTTATTAGAGAATGTTAAAATTCTCTAATAATTAAAATAACTTTCCCCTATTTTACCATACTGGGTAAATTTTTCACAAAAAATAGCATAAACATAACATTTTATCCCCTGAGTCAAATCATTTTAAGTAAGAAAACAATATAATATATGGATTTTAAACTAAAAAAAAAGGAAGCCAAATATGTCTAATGAAACTAATAGACGAGATTTTCTTGGTTATTCATTTGCTGCTGTTGCTGCAGTAGGTGGTGCTGCGTCACTTGTTGGTATGAAGCAAGTATGGGATCCACTTCCAAGCGTATTAGCAGGTGGTTTTACAAAAGTAGAACTAGGTGAATTAAAAGCCGGAAATCCTGTTACGATTACTTGGAGAGGAAAACCAATTTTTCTTCTTAAAAAAACTGCTGAAATGAAAGACAATGAAAGAGATTTAATAATCGGTGATAGTAGATATACTGTTGCTATTGGATTATGTACTCACTTAGGTTGTATTCCAGCATGGAAAAAAGATAAATGGAAATGTGCATGTCACGGTGGGGAGTTCAACCCTTCTGCTGAACAAATCTTCGGACCTCCTCCAAGACCACTTGACCTACCTCCATTTAGTGTAAAAGGAACTGAAATCACTTTAGGTGAAGAAGGTCCTGAATACAAAAAAATCGCTGCTGCGATGGCAACGGCATAAGGAGTAGTTTATGGCAAAATTTGAAAAAGCTAACTCAGTTGGTGAGTGGTTAGATCAAAGACTTAATACTACAGCTTTAAACAAAGTTTTAATGACTGAGTATTGGATTCCAAAAGATATTAACTTCTTATGGGCAATGGGTGTATTATTAGCTACTACTTTTGGTATCTTAGTAATTTCTGGTTTATTCTTAATGATGTACTACAAGCCAGATGTTGCTTTAGCATTTGATTCAGTTAACTATACAATTATGCAAGAAGTTGCATTTGGTTGGTTATTTAGACATATGCATGGTGTTGCTGCTTCTGTTGTATTCTTAATCATCTATATTCACATGTTTACAGGTATCTACTATGGTTCTTATAAACAAGGTAGAGAAATGATCTGGATTTCAGGTATGTTATTATTCATGACATTCTCTGCTGCTGGATTCTCTGGATATATGTTACCATGGGGACAAATGTCTTACTGGGCTGCAATGGTTATTACTAACTTATTTGGTGGTGTTCCAGTTATTGGTGATGCATTAGTTGTATGGATTAGAGGTGACTTTAATGTTGCTGATGCTACATTAACTAGATTCTTTATGTTACACGTGTTCTTATTACCTATTACAATTATGGGAATTATTGGATTACACTTCTATACATTAAGAATTCCTCACGTTAATAATCAAAACTCTGATGAATTTGATTTTGATGAAGAAGCTGAAAAATACTTAGCTGGTAACAAAAGAGAATCAAAAGTTATTCCTTTCTGGCCTGTATTTATTTCTAAAGATTTAGCTGTATTAGGTATTTTCTTAATTTTCTACTTCTACTTAGTATTCTTCCATTATAACTTTGCAATGGACCCAGTTAACTTTGATCCTGCTGATCCAATGGTAACTCCTGCACATATTTACCCAGAATGGTATTTCTTATGGTCATATGAAGTATTAAGAGGATTCTTCTTTGATGTTGGACCTATTAAAGCATTTGATATTGGATTAATTGCATTTGCATTTGCAAACGTTATCTTCCTAGTATTACCTTGGTTAGATAGAGATCCAAAAATCTTACCAGCACACAAAAGACCTAAATTCTTTATTTGGTTCTGGATTTTAATGGCTGACTTAATTGTATTAACTGTATATGGAAAATTACCTCCAACAGGTGTAAATGCTTGGGTTGGATTTGTAGTAGCTACATTATTCATCATTTTATTCCTTGCATTACCATTTATTACAAAAGCAGATGCTAAAAAGAGAGGAGATGCATAATGAAAGAATTAAAAATTTTAGCAGTAGTAGTAGCCTTAACGCTAGTTACTTACTGGGGAGTTGAGCCATTTGCTCACTCTCAAATGCACCCTCATGTAGAACCAGCTGATTTTAAATTCACTGATGTTCAAGAAGATGTTAAAGATGTAAAAGCTTTAAGTGGTGATGCAGCAAATGGTAAAACATTAGTTACAACTAACTGTACAGCTTGTCACTCAATTAATGCTGAGGGATTCCCTCAAGTTATGGATAACGCAAGTTCAGCTGCTGCTTATGGTGTTGTTCCACCAGATTTAAGTACTGCTGGATACCTTTACAATGCTGATTATTTAGCAGCATTCATTAAGAATCCTGCAAAAGCTTCAAAAGTTGAACACAAATTTGAAGATGGAAGAGTTCATCCAATGCCAGGTTACGGTTGGATGCAAGCACAAGAGATTGCTGATATGGTAGCTTACTTACAGTCAATTGCTCCAGAAGAAATGACAAATAAAGCAGTATTTACTGATGCTTGTCAAAGATGTCATGGTATTAAATATGCTGATATGCTAAATGGAACAATGAGTTCATTAACTCCTGATTCTGATATTAAAAAGTACATGGGTAAATTACCTCCTGACTTATCACAATATATTAGATCTAGAGGTGAGGGTTACTTAACAACATTTATTAATAATCCACAAAAACACCTTGAAGGTACTGCAATGCCTAGAGTTGGTTTAACTGAAGATTCTCAAAAACAAGTTATTACTTACATGGAAGAAGTTGGAGATACAAGTAAAGATGAAAGATCTGAATTAGGACCTAAGTTCTTAATCTACTTTGTAATCTTTGCAATCTTTGCATTCTTATGGAAGAAAAAAATGTGGAGAGAAGTTCACTAAGAACTCTTAAAAATAGAAAGGTTAGGAATCCCCTAACCTTTTTTAATAAAATCATAAAGGAAACCAAATGAAACTAGCAAAATTATTAGTTGCATGTACATTAGCTTTTGGTGTTGCTAATGCTCAAGATGTTATGCAAAAATCTATGTCTATTATGGAACAAGGTATGACTCAAATCCAAAAAGGTTTTTTAAATAACAACCTTGAATTAATTAAAGAAGGTTCTGCTTTAGTAAAACAAGGAAATGAACTTTTCTCTGAAAAGAAAGTTATTGAAAACTACTTACCACAAAACAAAAAACACTTAGTTAATGTTGCTGCTGCGGCAAGTGAAAGAATTAGCTTAGACTTAAATGTTTTAGAGTTAAATTTAGATGAAAAAGCTTATTTAAGTGCTGCTGATGCATATTCTGATATGTTAAATGCATGTTCTAGATGTCACTCAATTGTAAGAAGCTGGTAGTAATTTATTATTAGCATAAAAAAAAGCCAAGCTTTAAAAGCTTGGCTTTTTTTATATCAGTACTTTTGAACTTGCACTTATTATTGCGGTTTCACTCCGTAGTATTAAACTTGATTTAAAACCAACTACTTTGTTTTTATCAAAAGTAATTCTCTCATCTTGAGAAAATCCACCTTCACAACCAATTATTAAAGTTTTAATATCATGTTTTTTTGTTTCAATATTAGTTGTAGAAAAATCTAAAAAATATGAGTCTGGATTTTTCTGTAAAAACTCTTCTAAACTATCACAAATTTCAAGCTTTATAATTGAAGATCTTCCACATTGGCTTGAAGAATTATATAAAATCCTATTTAATTTTTCTATATTTACATTAAAGTTTTTTTGTGAAAACTCACAATAAACGAATGTAATTTTATCTACACCTAATTCATTTAATGAAGCTATATTTTTTTCAATAGTTTTTGGGTCAACCATACACCAAGCAAGGTGTAGTTTTTTATCATTTTCAACTATCTTTTCTTCACTACTTACTAGTGACAAAAGAGCATCTTTTCTTCCAATTGATTCTAGTTTATATAAATAAGCAAAACTATCATTTAAATTTCTAAAATAGATTTCATCACCTACTTTATGTCTTCTAGCTTTAATTAAATATTTATATGTATCATTATTAATTGCAAGGTTTGATTCTTTAGCATCTTCATGATAAGAAAACTGCATATTTAAAATACCTTACTAATTATATAAATTGATACTAATACCATAATCTCAATAGTATAAATTTTTCTTGCATATTTATAAAACTCTTCTTGAAGTTCTTTATCAGCACTTTTAATAACTCTCATCTTCTTATATCTTTTAATTTCAATAACTAAAAGGAATATTGAAGTTGGTATCATTATAAAAATAGTAAAACTCATAGCATGAGCATAAAAAGCAACAATTGCTCCTGTATACATTACAATTGCATTTGTTAAATGATATAAAGGAGTCATAAATTTTAGTCTCTTTGCTAATTTCATAAACTCTTTTACACTAATAACTGAGTAAAGGTTAAATAACATAATTGCTAAAAAAAAGTAAATTGTATATACGTGTGTCGTAATCGCACTTTGCATTAATTCCATATTTGTTTATCTCACTTTTAAAAAATTTCGCTATTATATCTAACTTGTCATAAGTTTTTTATTTTAAATATCAAAAGGAATAATAATGGCTATTAGTGTAGAAGATACTATAAATATTATTTCACAACTTCATCTAAAACAAAATTTTGAAATCATACCAATTGAGGATGCTTTAAATAGAGTTTGTGCTCAAAATATTTATGCAACATCAAGTTTGCCTAAGTTTAACAACTCAGCTATGGATGGATATGCAATACTTTATGAAAATAAAGATGAAGAGTTAGAAGTTATTGATACTGTTTTTGCAGGAGATAACAATAATACACTACTTAAAAACAATTGCTGTGTAAAAATAATGACCGGAGCAAGAGTTCCAAATAATACAACAGCTATTATTCCAAAAGAAGATACACACAAACTTAATGATAAAAAAATTAAAATTATAAAAAATGTAAAAAAATTTCAACATATTAGATATATTGGTGAAGATATAAAAGAGGATGAACTTTTAATAAAAATTGGCGAAAACATAAACTTTTCAAAAATCACCCTATTATCTTCACAAGGTATTAGTCATATAAAAGTTTATAAAAAACCTAAAATCGTTGTATTTTCAAGTGGAGAAGAGTTAAAACTTCATTATGAAAAAATCCAAGATCATCAAATATATAATTCAAACACTCCAACTTTAATTGCAAGAGCAAAAGAGTTAGGTTGTGATGTAAGATTTATAGGTCAAGCTAAAGATTCAGTTGATGCAATAAAAGAATTAATTGAAAACTCTTTAGATGCAGATATGATAATTACCTCAGGTGGAGTATCAGTAGGAGATGCTGATTTTACAAAAGAGGCTTTTAATGAGCTTGAATTTGAAACAATTTTTGATGGAATTATAATAAAGCCTGGAAAACCTACAGTCTTTGGAAAAATTGGTGACACTTTAATTCTTAACCTTCCAGGTAATCCCCTAGCAAGTGCTATGATTTTTGAAATGTTTGGAAAATTAATAATTCAAAAACTTTTAGGTTCAAATGAAATTTATCCAAACTACATAGAAACAAATATATCACAAGACTTTAAAAACAAAGCAGGAAGAATTACTTTGCTTCCAGGTTTTTTTGATGGAGAATCATTTAATGTTTGTCAAAAAAGAAGTCCAGGAATGGTATCAACATTATCAAATTGTAATAGCATGATAGCTTTAAATGAAAATGTTGATTTTTTAAAAGAAAATGCAAAAGTTAAGGTTCTTCCTATAAATTGGAAATTTTTTACAGAAATAAAAAAGGATTTTTTAACAAATGAGTAGCAAATCAAATAAAAAAGCAATTTGTATTTTAAGTGGAGGTATGGATTCCACTTTAGCTTCTTATATAGCAAAAAATGATGGTTATGAAATTATCGCAGTTCATTTTAACTATGGACAAAGAACAGAAAAAAGAGAATTAGAAGCCTTTAGAAATATTTGTGATGATTTAGAAATTAGTGAAAAATATGAAATTGATATTCCTTTTTTTACACAAATAGGTGCAAGTGCTTTAACTGATAAAGATATTGATGTACCAACTAATGGTGTTGAAGCAGGAGTTCCTATTACTTATGTACCATTTAGAAATGGTATATTTTTATCAATTACTGCTGCAATTGCTGAAAAAGAAGAAGCCCAAGCTATGTATATAGGAGTTGTTCAAGAAGATAGTTCTGGTTATCCTGATTGTACGGATGAATTTATTGCAGATATTACAAAAGCAATAAATCAAGGAACTAAAGAAACAACTAATATAGAAATTAAAACTCCTTTAGTTCACTTAAGTAAAGCTCAAATAGTTTCAAAAGCATTAGAATTAAACGTTCCATTAGAACATACTTGGTCTTGTTATAAAGAAGAAGATGAGGCTTGTGGAGTTTGTGATTCTTGTAGATTAAGACTTAATGGCTTTAATTTAGCAAATGCAAAAGACCCTATACCTTATAAGGCTTTATGATGAAATGGAAAATATCAAAAGAGTTTGATTTTTGTTATGGTCATAGAGTATGGTCTCAAACTTTAAACACAGAATTCTCACTAGATGGATGCTTAAAATGTAGGCACTTACATGGTCACCAAGGGAAAATATTAGTTTATTTAGAAGCAGATGAATTAAAAGATGGAATGGTTACAGACTTTAAACACCTAAATTGGTTTAAAGCCTTTTTAGATGATGTGCTTGACCATAAATTTATCTTAGATATAAATGACCCTTTATACTCAAAACTTTTATCAGATGTACAAAAAGAAGAATTAGTTAAATTTGATGAGGGTTACTATTTAGTAGATTTAACAAAATTTAAAGATGAAGAAACATATTTAACTGAACTATATGAAGGTTACGTTTTAGTTGACTTTGTACCTACAAGTGAAAATTTATCAGCATGGTTTTTAAAAATAGTGCAAAAAAAGATGAATAAATTAGGTGTAAAAGTATCTCATGTTGAGTTTTTAGAAACACCTAAAAGTAAAAGTACTTTTTATGCTTGAGATAAATGAGATTTTTGGTCCTACTATTCAAGGTGAAGGTAAACTTGTAGGAACTCCATCTGTATTTATTAGATTTGGAAAATGTAATTTTAAATGTGTTGGCTTTAATGTAGAGTATGAAACACCAAGTGGAATAAAAAAATGTGCTTGTGATACATACTATGCAGTAGACCCAGCTTTTAAAGACTCATGGACTAAATATAAAACTTATGAAGACATAGTAAGTGAAGTAGATAAGCTAACAAATCTTTATGATTATAACTATAAGATGGATATAGTTATAACAGGTGGCGAGCCTTTACTTTACTGGAATAAAGAAGAGTTTCAAAAACTACTTAAACACTATATTGAAAATGGACATCAAGTTACAATTGAAACAAATGCTTCTTTAAATCTAAATTTTGAATATGATTATCAAAAAAAGATTTTATTTTCAATGAGTGTAAAACTAAGTAATTCACTAGAACCACTAAAAAAAAGAGTTAATTATGAAACTTTAGAAAAAGTTTTAACTAATACAGAAAACTCTTATTTAAAATTTGTAATAAATAAAGATTTTATGCAAAAGGCTCAAGAAGAGATTAAAATCATACTCTCAAACATACCTAAATGTGAAGTATACTTAATGCCAATGGGTGATGATGCACAAACAATAAATGAAAATGATGAAGCAGTAATTAACATGGCTATAAAAAATGGTTTCAAATATTGTGATAGACTTCATATTAGAGTATGGAACAATAAAAGAGGCGTTTAAAAAACTCAATAATCTTTTTATATAAAAACTTGCGATATAATACGCAAATTTTTTGAAATTTACTAAACGAAAAAGGAATAATATGAATTTTACAGGTTCAAATGTATTAGTTACAGGAGCTAGTAGAGGAATTGGTGCACAAATTGCTAAAACTCTAGCTAGCTATGGTTTAAAAGTTTGGATTAACTATAGAAGTGGAGCTGATGCTGCAGAAAAAATCAAAGAAGAGATTGAAGCTGCTGGCGGAAAAGCTGCTATAGTAAAAGCAGATGTAACTAGTGAAGAAGAGTTTACAGCTGCTATTAAAACTGTAATTGATGCAGATGGTGAACTATCATATTTAGTAAATAATGCAGGTATTACAAGAGATAAATTAGCATTAAGAATGTCAGTTGAAGATTTCAACGATGTAATTTCTGCAAACTTAACATCTGCATTTATTGGATGTAAAGCATCACTTAAAGTTATGGGTAAAAAAAGATTTGGTTCTATTGTAAATATTTCTTCTATTGTTGGAGAGATGGGAAATCCTGGCCAAACAAATTATTCTGCTTCTAAAGGTGGTTTAAATGCAATGACTAAATCATTCGCAAAAGAAGCAGCAGCAAGAGGTATTAGATACAATGCAGTAACTCCTGGATTTATTCAAACTGATATGACTGATGAATTAAAAGATGATGTAAAAGCTGAATATGAAAAAAATATTCCATTATCAAGATTTGGTCAACCAAAAGAGATTGCCGATGCAGTAGCATTTTTATTAAGTGATCATTCTTCATATATTACAGGTGAGATTTTAAAAGTTAATGGTGGTTTATACGTTTAGAAATTAAACTAAACTAAAATTTTATAATTTAAAAGACTTTTTAAAATCTTTTTAGTTATAATACGTAGATAATTTTATAAAAGGAAATAAATATGGCATTATTAGATGATGTAAAAGAAGTAGTAGTTGAGCAATTAGATTGTGATGCAGCTGAGATTAAAGAAGATTCAAAGTTTATCGAAGATTTAGGTGCAGATTCACTAGATGTAGTTGAATTAGTTATGGCTTTAGAAGAAAAGTTCGATATCGAAATCCCTGATGAAGACGCTGAAGGAATCTTAACTGTTTCTGATGCTATTAAATACATCGAAAATAACGCGTAATTTATACGCTTAAGTTTCATAGAAGACTAATTATATTAGTCTTCTATTTTAATTACATAAATTTTAATTATTGAATTTTTTAATATAGTAAAAGATTGAATAGTTTAAATAATAAATACGGGGCATTTTTAATGAAAAGAGTTGTTGTAACTGGTTTAGGTACTATTAATTCTATTGGACATAATGTAGAAGAATCATTTAACGCGGCAGTTGATGGTGTTTGTGGAATTGACACAATTACACTATTTGACGCAAGTGAGTTTCCTGTAAAAATTGCAGGTGAAGTAAAAGATTTCGATCCTACAACAGTAATGGATAAAAAAGAAGTTAAAAAGGCGGATAGATTTATTCAATTAGGAATAAAAGCTGCTAAAGAAGCTATGATAGACTCAGGTTTTGTTACTGATGAAAACAAGAAAGTAAGTGATGCTGATTCATCTAGATTTGGAATTATTTCAGCTTCAGGAATTGGTGGATTAGGTACAATCCAAAAAAACTCAGTTGTATGTGAAAACAGAGGTCCTAAAAGAATCTCTCCTTTCTTTATTCCATCATCATTAGTAAATATGTTAAGTGGATTTATCTCAATTGAACATGGACTAAAAGGTCCTTCTTTATCTCATGTAACAGCTTGTGCAGCTTCTACTCATGCATTAAATGATGCAGTTAAAACTATTGCTACAAATGGTGCAGATAGAATTCTAGTTGTTGGTGCTGAATCTGCTATTTGTGAAGCAGGTATGGGTGGTTTTGCTTCGATGAAAGCATTATCTTCAAGAAATGATGAGCCTAAAAGAGCTTCTAGACCATTTGATAAAGATAGAAACGGTTTTGTAATGGGTGAAGGTTCAGGTGCAATTGTTGTTGAAACTTTAGAATCTGCACAAGCTAGAGGAGCAAAAATCTATTGTGAAATTATAGGTTTTGGTGAATCAGGTGATGCAAATCATATTACAGCTCCTGTAATGGATGGTCCATTAAGATCTATGAAAGCTGCATTAGAAATGGCAAAAGCTAATATTGGTGAAGAAATTAAAATTGATTATATCAATTCTCATGGTACTTCAACTCCTGTTGGAGATGTGAATGAGTCAAAAGCAATTGCAGAATTATTTGGCGGAGAAGAAAACTGTCCTCCTGTAACTTCAACAAAAGGTCAAGTAGGTCACTGTTTAGGTGCAGCTGGTGCGATTGAAGCAATTTTTGCAATTAAATCATTAAATGAGGGTGTTATCCCTCCAACAATTAATCTTGATAATCAAGATGAAGAGTGTAAATTAGATTACGTTCCAAATATAGCAAGAAAAGTTGAATTAACTACTGTAATGAGTAACAACTTTGGATTTGGTGGAACAAATGGAACTGTTATTTTTAAAAAATTTGAAGCATAACAACAAATAAAGAATTAATCTAATCAAAAAGAGCTAGTATCCCTAGCTCTTTTTTTTTAAAGGGAGTAATAACTTGGCAGCTTATTTAGAATTTGAAGAAAAAATTAAGAAAATTGAAGAAGACATTATTGTAGCTAAGACAAAAGCAGACGAGCATGCAGTAGAAATCTTAGAAAAAAAACTTGAGAAAGAAGTAGAAAAAACTTTTAAAAACTTAAGTGATTACCAGAAACTTCAATTAGCTAGACATCCAGATAGACCTTACGCAATGGATTATATCAATGAACTATTAACAGATGCATATGAAATACATGGGGATAGACACTATGTGGATGATAAAGCAATTGTTTGTTATTTAGGTTATATTGATGGTCAAAAGGTGATGGTTATTGGTGAACAAAAAGGTAGAGGAACTAAAGATAAGCTTATTAGAAACTTTGGTATGCCAAGTCCTGAAGGATATAGAAAAGCTTTAAGAGCTGCAAAACTTGCAGATAAATTCCAAATTCCAATCGTTATGTTAGTTGACACACCAGGTGCATACCCAGGAATTGGAGCGGAAGAGAGAAATCAATCAGAAGCTATCGCAAAAAACCTATTTGAATTTGCTGATTTAACAACTCCTACAATTTCAATTGTAATTGGAGAAGGTGGTTCAGGTGGTGCCTTAGCTATTTCTGTTGCAGATAAACTTGCTATGATGAGATATTCAGTATATGCTGTAATTTCACCAGAGGGTTGTAGTGCAATTTTATGGAACGATCCAACAAAAGTAGAAACTGCTGCAAATGCACTAAAAATTACTGCTGAAAATTTAAAAGAATTAAATTTAGTTGATGATGTAATTAATGAACCACTAATTGGAGCTCATAGACAAAAAGAGCAAGCAGTACTTGCCTTAAAAGAGTATGTAATAGAGTCAATCAATGAATTGAAAACTATGACAACAGCTCAAAGACACCAAAAGAAATATGAAAAACTTATGGCACTTGGATCTTTCCAAGATTAATAAGTCTAATGATTAAAGCAAAGAAGTTAAACTTCTTAGCTTTTTTTTACTTGTTCACCTACTAATCTACCAACATATTCACCTGCTAAAATATGAAAATGTAAATGTGCAACTTCCTGCCCACCATGCTCACCAATATTAGTAATTAATCTATATCCATCTTCTTTAATATTTAATTTTGAAACAACCTTATGAATAAACTCAGTCATTTTAGCCATTAACTTTGGAGGGATAACATCAAAAGAATCATAATGTTCTTTAGGAATAACTAAAACATGCACCTTTCTTGCTGGGTTAATATCATTAAATGCTAAAAAATCTTCATCTTCTAAAACAGTTTGATTAGGTATCTCACCTTTTACAATCTTGCAAAAAATACACATTATATTTCCTTGTAATAAAATAGTTGAAATATTATAACCAAACTCTAATAAATCTTTAAGTATAATCTCCAATTTATAGAAATGACAAGTAAATTAAAATATATAATAACTTAGGGAGCAAGTAAGTGAAAGAGTGGATTGAAAAAATTGAAAATGCAAACTGTCTTGAAGACTTAGAAAACCTAAGAGTAGAAACACTTGGTAAAAAAGGTGTTCTAACTTTAGAGTTTGCAAAAATGAAAACTATTCCAAATGAAGAGAAAAAAGCCTTTGCTCAAAACTTAAATAAGCAAAAAGCACAAGTAACAGAAGCTATTGAAGCTAAAAAAGTGATCTTAGAAAAAGAGGCATTAAATAAAAAGCTTGAAGCTGAAAAAATTGATGTAACAAGATTTAATAATGAGCTATCATGTGGAGCAACTCATCCTGTAGTTGAAACAATGAATAGAATTATTACATATTTCCAAAACTTAAACTTTGCAGTTGAGGAAGGTCCACTTGTTGAAGATGATTTCCATAACTTTGAAGCACTAAATTTACCAAAGTATCACCCTGCAAGAGATATGCAAGATACATTTTATAATAAAGACTACACTCTATTAAGAACACATACATCTCCTGTTCAAATTAGAACAATGCTAGGTCAAGATAAAGATACGCCAATTAGAATGATTGCCCCTGGAACTGTATTTAGAAGAGACTTTGATATTACTCATACTCCAATGTTCCATCAAATTGAAGCATTGGTAGTTGATGATGAAGATAAAGTATCATTTGCTAATTTAAAACATGTATTAGTTGAATTTTTACATCATATGTTTGGTGATGTTGATGTTAGGTTTAGACCTTCTTTCTTCCCGTTTACAGAACCATCAGCAGAAGTTGATATTTCATGCGTCTTCTGTAAAGGTGACGGTTGTAGAGTATGTTCACACACAGGGTGGCTTGAAGTATTAGGTTGTGGTGTTGTTGATGAAAACGTATTTAAAGCTGTTGGATATGAAAACAAATCAGGTTATGCATTTGGTTTAGGTGTTGAGAGATTTGCAATGCTAATTCACAATATAGGTGATTTAAGATCTCTATTTGAAAGCGATATGAAACTATTAGGACAATTTAAATGATTATTACAAGAAACTGGTTACAAGAATTTATAGATATATCAAAAATATCAACTGATGATATTTGTAAGACACTAAATTCAATTGGATTAGAAGTTGATAGTGTAGAAAAAGTTTTAATAGCTCCTAAAGTTGTAGTTGGAAAAGTAACTCAAAAAGAGAAACATCCAGATGCAGATAAATTAAATATTTGTCAAGTTGACTTAGGTGAAGAACAAGTTCAAATTGTTTGTGGTGCTAAAAATGTAGACGCAGGACAATATGTACCTGTTGCAACTGTAGGATGTAACTTAGGTGGTGGGTTTAAAATCAAAAAAGCTAAACTAAGAGGTGTTGAATCAAATGGTATGATTTGTTCTTCTACTGAAATTGGCTTACCACAACTTAATGATGGTATTTTGGTACTAGATGACTCAATTGGTGAATTAGTTTTAGGAAAAGAGTTAAATGAATATAAACTTGTTAATGACGAGATTATTGAAATTGAACTTACTGCTAATAAAGGTGATTGTTTAAGTATCAATGGTGTTGCAAGAGAATTGTCAGCATTTTATAACATTCCTTTAAATGAATTTGAAAAAAATGTAAACTACAATGAAATTGGAATAGGACAAGTTTTAGAAGTTGAATGTGATAGTAGTATTGACTCATCACTAATCTACAAAGCTGTTGATTTTTCTGATTTTAAATTACCTATTATACAAAAACTAAGAGTTGGTGCAATAGGAAAATACAAAGATGAAAATGATATTCAAAATGTATTATCATATGTAACTCATTGTAATGGTGTAATCTTAAATGCTTATGCAAAAGATAAAGCTGATATTACAGATAACTTAAGTGTTCTTCATGTAAAAAAAGATGAAAAAGGCTTTGATAATGTATATGGAAAAGAGCAATTAAGTAAAATTGCCATTGAGCATGAAGAAGTAGTTCCAAGTGAATTAAACTTTATTGTTGAAGCTTCTTATGTTAACCCAGAATTATTAGCGAAACAAGTTTTTGAAACTAAAATAAAAACAGGTGATGTTTATTATAGATCATCAAGAGGTAGTGAGCCAGATGTTCAATATGGAATTGATTACTTTACAACTTTAACTTCTACTTTTGGTGCTTTGATTTACAAAGGTGCTGAAACATTTATAGAAGATAAAGAAAAAACTATCTTAGATGTAGATGTAAATAAAGTAAATGCAATTATCGGTCAAGAAGTTCCTAAACTTGATATTGAAAGAATTTTAAATTCACTAGGTTTTGAAGTAAAAGATGGAGCTAATGGAATTTTATCTGTTAAGATTCCTTTATTTAGACATGATATTAAAAATATTGCTGATATTACAGAAGAGATTGTAAGAATTATTGGTATTGATAATATTAAATCTAAGCCTTTAGCCATCGATGAAGTAAATAGAGTAAATAAAACTTCAAATGATTTACTAAAGAAAAATAAACTTAGATTTAAAGCAATTGAAAATGGTTTCTTTGAAACATTAACTTATGTTTTTTCTTCAAGAGAGAGTTTAGAAAAATACAACTTCCCTGTTGTAAAAGAAGAACTTGATATTTTAAATCCAATTGCGAAAGAATTAAATACATTCAGAAGTACAATTTTACTAAACCTTGTTGAAGCTTGTTCGAATAACTTCAAAACAGGTACAAAAGCAAGTGCCTTTTTTGAAATAGGAACTATTTTTAATGAAAATAGAAATGAAAGCAAAAGAATCTCTTTTGTTCAAACGGGAGCAAAAGAACTTGAAGATATTTCAAATAGTGGAAAACCTTCAAATATTGACTTCTTTAGCTTTGCAAAAAAGATTTTAAATACAGTAGGTAAATTTGATTTAGAAGAAATGACTGAAATTTCTAATAGTTTTATTCACCCATACCAAAATGCAAATGTAATAGTTGAAGGTAAAGTTGTTGGGTATATTTCAAAACTTCATCCAAGTGTTGCAGAAGAGTATGACTTAAATGACACATTTATCGCTGAAATTGATTTTGATGCAATTGCTAATGACTTAATAAAAGTTGATTCATATTCAAAATTCCAAGCATCTAAAAAAGATTTAAGTATTATTGCACCTAAATCTTTAAAATACAAAGAAATTAAAGATGTTATTAATGCTATTAATGATAAAAATATCAAACAATTTAATTTAATTGATATTTATAATGATGAAAACCTAGGCGAAAATGAGAGTTTGACAATTAGATTTGTTTTACAAAATGATGAAAAAACTTTAGAAGAAGAAGATATTACTAAATCTATGGATGGTGTTTTAAAAGCACTTGAAGAAAAACTATCAATAACAATTAGATAAAAAAGGAAAAAAGTGAATACGTTTAATATAAAAAGATTAAATAAGCCATTTAATGTAGAGATTGACTCAATAGCAAGTGATAAATCAATATCGCACAGATGTGCTATGTTTTCACTTTTTTCTAATAAAACTTCATATATAAAAAACTATTTAACAGCAGAAGACACTTTAAATACTTTAAGTATTGTTGAACAACTTGGTGCAAAAATCAAAAGAGATGGTTCATCTGTTGAAATCACTCCAACTGATATTTTAAGTGAACCTGCAAATGTTTTAGACTGTGGTAACTCTGGAACTGCAATGAGACTATTTTGCGGTTTACTTGCATCTGTTGATGGTGCATTTACTCTTACTGGTGACAAATATCTTCACGCAAGACCTATGAAAAGAGTTGCAGACCCATTAAGAAGTATTGGTGCAAATATTGATGGAAGAGAAAATGGAAATAAAGCCCCACTGTTTATCAGAGGTGTAAAAGAGTTAAAAGCATTTACTTATCACTCACCAGTTGATTCTGCACAAGTAAAATCAGCAATGATCTTAGCAGCACTTAGAGCAGATGGTATTTCTAAATATAAAGAAAATGAATTAACAAGAGACCATACAGAAAGAATGTTAAAAGGTATGGGTGCTACTTTAGAAAATGATAATGAGGGGTTTATAAATATTCATCCTTTAAAAGCTCACTTAAAACCACTAAATATTACTGTTCCAACTGATCCATCATCTGGATTCTTTTTTGCAGTAGCTGCAGCTATTACACCAAATAGTTCAGTGGTAATTAAAAATGTGACGCTAAACCCTACAAGAGTTGAAGCATACAAAGTACTTCAAAGAATGGGTGCAGAGGTGAACTTTGTTGAAAAAGAGAATATTTATGAACCTATAGGAGATATTGAAATTAAACACAAAGAGTTAAATGGTGTAGAAGTTTCAGAAAACATCTCTTGGTTAATAGACGAACTTCCAGCACTATCAATTGCGATGAGTGTAGCAAATGGAATGTCAATAGTAAAAAATGCAAAAGAACTTAGAGTAAAAGAATCAGACAGAATTAAGTCAGTAGTTACAAACCTAGAAAAATGTGGTGTTAACTATACTGAGTATGAAGATGGATATGAAATAGTTGGTGGTGAAATAAAAGCTGCCACTATTGATTCGCATGGAGATCATAGAATTGCAATGAGTTTTGCAATTGCTGGAACTTTATGTGATATGCAAATCAATGATACGGCTTGTATTGAGACTTCATTCCCTAATTTTAAAGAAATACTTGACTCATTATATTAAGAACAGTTTTGTTCTTAATTTTGGTTCTTAATTATAAATACAACACCCTGTTTTGGGTAAATTTTAAGGATTAAAAATGAAAGTAAAATTAGCTTCAAGCTATGGTTTTTGTTTTGGTGTAAAAAGAGCTATTAAAATAGCAGAGGCATATGAAAATTCAGCAACTATGGGTCCTCTTATTCATAATCAAGATGAAATCAATAGATTAAAAAATGACTTTAATGTTGGACTTTATCAAAATTTAAAAGAAGTAAAAGATGATGATACCGTAATTATTAGAACTCATGGTATTCCAAAAAATGATTTAAAAGATTTAAAAGCACAAAAAGCAAAAGTTATCAATGCCACATGTCCTTTTGTAACAACTCCTCAACAAATAGTAAAAAAGATGTCAAAAGAGGGTTATTCTATTTTGATATTTGGTGATTCTTCACATCCTGAGGTTAAAGGTGTAAAATCCTATGGTGAAGATCAAGATGATGTTCATGTAATAATGGAAATTGATGAAATAAAAAACCTTAATTTCAAAAATAGTAAAATTGCAACAGTTGCTCAAACTACAAAAAAGAAAGAAAAATATTTAGAAATTGTTAATCACCTTATCTTAAGAAATAAAGAAGTAAGGGTTTTCAATACTATTTGTGATGCAACATTTGAAAATCAAGATGCAGCAAGAGATCTTTCAAAAGAAGTTGACGTAATGGTAGTAATTGGAGGAAAAAACTCTTCAAATACAAAACAATTACACTCAATTTGTAAAGAAAATTGTGAAGACTCTTACCTAATAGAAAATCATAATGAAATTGAAAATTCATGGTTTGAGGGTAAAAAACTTTGTGGAGTAACAGCAGGAGCTAGTACTCCTGATTGGATTATTCAAGAGGTCGTAAATAAAATAGAAAAAATTAACTAGAGAATTTAAGCATCAATTCTGTATAATAATCCCATTTAATTAAAACGGTAAATATGAAGGAATAAAATGGGTATCGAAGATATTGATTTAGGTGAAGATTTTGATTTTGAGCAAATGCTTAATGAGTCTTTCGAGAATGCTGAAAACAACTCTGTAGTTGATGGTGTAATTGTTGAAATCTCTAGTGAGAGAGTTCTAGTTGATGTTGGTCAAAAAATTGAAGGTCAGTTAAATATTGCTGATATTACAATTGGTGGCGAAGTTAAATATAAAGAGGGTGATACTATCCCTGTAATGCTAATGGGAAGTAGAGGGGAAAGACCTAATATCTCTCATAAAAAAGTTTTACAAAAAGAAAAATTTGATGCATTTGTAGCTAAACATGGTGAAAATGTTGAAGATGTAACAATTGAAGGTAAAGTAATTTCTGTTAAAAACAGAGGTGGATTTATCATCGAAGATGAAGAGGGATGTGAATACTTCATGCCTATGGCTCAGTCTTACTTAAAAGCTCATGGAGCAGTTGGTAAGAAAGTTAAAGCTAAAGTATTAAAAGTTAATACTGCACAAAACTCTATCATTGTTTCTAGAAAAAAATTAATCGAAGAAGCAAAAGCTGAAAAAGACAACAAAGTAGCTGAGATTTTAGAAAGTGGTGAAGCTGTAAATGGTATCATTAAAAAAATCACTTCTTACGGAATGTTTGTTGACTTAGGTGGAATTGATGGTTTAGTAAACTACAATGAAATCTCTTACAAAGGTCCTGTAAATCCAGCTAACTACTACAATGAAGGTGATGAAGTAACTGTTGTTGTATTATCTTATGACAAAGCAAAACAACACTTATCATTATCTATCAAAGCTGCATTAGCAAATCCATGGGAAGAAATTAAAGATGAATTAGAAGTTGGTGATACAATTACTGTTACTGTTTCTAACTTTGAATCTTACGGTGCATTTGTTGACTTAGGAAATGATATTGAAGGACTATTACATATTTCTGAAATTTCATGGAATAAAAACGTTAAAAACCCAAAAGAATTATTAACTTTAGGTGAAGAAGTTAACGTTGAAGTAATCGAATTAGATGTAGATAAAAAAAGATTAAGAGTTTCATTAAAGAACTTACAAGAAAAACCTTTCTCTAAATTTACAAAAGATCACAAAGTTGGTGATGTTGTAAATGGAAACATTGCAACTTTAACTGATTTTGGTGCATTTGTTACTATTGGAGAAGTAGATGGATTATTACATAATGAAGAGGCTTCTTGGGAGTCAAATGCAAAATGTAAATCTTTATACAAAAAAGGTGATGAAGTAGAAGTTAAGATTATTAAAATTGATAGAGAAAAAGAAAACATTTCATTATCAATTAAAGAAATTTCTGAGTCTCCTGCTAAAAAATTCCAAAATGAGCACAAAATCGGTGACATTGTAAAAGGTGCTGTAAAAGATGCAAAAGATTTTGGTATCTTTATTAAGTTAGAAGATAACTTAGATGGACTTATTAGAAATGAAGACTTTGGACCATTAGAAGCTGAAGAAGTTAAAAATGGTGATGAAATTGAAGCAGTAGTAGTAAATATCGATACTAAAAGAAATAGAGTTAGATTATCTGTTAAAAGATTAGAGCAACAACAAGAAAGAGAAGTTCTAAAAGCTGTTAATGATGATTCATCTATGACTTTAGGTGATTTACTAAAAGATCAAATCAAATAATTAGGATTTATTTAAAATGAGTAAACACACAATCGTAGTTTGTGACCATATACATGAAGATGGTTTAGACATCTTACAAAACACTGATGATGTAAACTATGTATATGCAGCAGATATAGATAAAACAGAACTTTTAAATGTAATAAAAGACGCAGAAGTAGTGATCACTAGATCATCTACTGATGTTGATGAAAAATTTTTAGATGCAGCACAAAACTTAAAAGCTATCATTAGAGCTGGTGTTGGGTATGATAATGTTGATATTGAAGGATGTAGTAAAAGAGGAATAATCGCTATGAATGTTCCTACTGCAAATACAATAGCAGCTGTTGAATTAACAATGGCACATATGTTATCTTGTATGAGAAAATTCCCATACGCTCATAACCAATTAAAACAAGATAGAATCTGGAAAAGAGAAGATTGGTATGGAAATGAACTTTATGGAAAGAAACTTGGTGTTATTGGATTTGGTAACATTGGACATAGAGTTGCATTAAGAGCTAAATCATTTGAAATGGACGTAAAAACTTACGACCCATACATTCCTTCAACAAAAGCAACTGATTTAGGTATTTCATACACAACTAATTTTGATGATATTTTAGATTGTGACATCATTACTATTCATACACCAAAAAATCAAGAAACACTTGATATGATTGGTGAAGAGCAAATTGCTAAAATGAAAGATGGTGTGATTTTAATTAACTGTGCAAGAGGTGGATTATACAATGAAGATGCTCTTGTTAACAACTTAAAATCAGGAAAAATTGCAATGGCTGGTATTGATGTATTTATCAAAGAGCCTGCAATTGATCATCCTTTACTAGATTTACCAAATGTAACTGTAACTGCACACTTAGGTGCAAATACAAAAGAATCTCAAAAGAAAATTGCTACTCAAGCTGCTGAAAATGCAATTGAATCAGCAAGAGGTATAGCATATCCAAATGCTTTAAATTTACCTATTGATGAAAGCAAAATTCCTTCTTTTGTGAAACCATATATTGAATTAACTCAAAAAATGGCATTTTTAATTGCTCAAAATGACAAAAGTGAAATTAGATCTATTAATGTATCAGCTGAGGGTGAAATTTCAGAATACTTAGATTCATTACAAACTTTTGCAACAGTGGGTGCTTTATCAGTAGCTTCTGGTGATGAAATCAATTATGTAAATGCTAACTTTATTGCAGAAGAAAAAGGTATAGAACTTACTACTTCTGAATTCTCTGCTCATAGCGGATACCAAAATAAAGTTTCTGTAAAAATCACTACATCAAATGGAGTTCAGACAATTTGTGGAACTGTATTTAATGAAGATGTACAAAGAATTATTGATATAAATAATTTCTCATTAGACATTGAGCCAAAAGGTAAAATGATTATTATGAGAAATAATGACGTTCCAGGAGTTATTGGACAAGTAGGTTCAATTTTAGCTCAAGAAAATATCAATATTGCTGACTTTAGATTATCAAGAGGAAAAGATGGTGCATTAGCAGTTATCTTAGTTGATGAAAAAGTTTGTATGAACACAGTAAGTAAACTTGAAGAGCTTGAAGCAGCTATTTCTGTTTCTTATGCTGAAATTTAAGGAGTAGTTATGGCAATTGGAATGAGTGAATTAAAAAAGGGAATGAAAATCGAATTAGATGGTGTTCCTTACAAAATTACTGAATATCAACATGTAAAACCAGGAAAAGGTGCTGCATTTGTTAGATGTAAAATCAAATCATTTTTAAATGGAAAAGTAATTGAAAAAACTTTCCATGCAGGTGATAAGTGTGAAACTCCTGATTTACAACAAAATCAAATGCAATTCTTATATGATGATGGTGAAATGTTACAATTCATGGATACTAATACATATGAGCAAATTGGTTTAACTTACGAGCAAGTAGGTGATGCAGAGAAATGGATTATTGATGGAATGAATGTTGATATGATGTTCTTTAATGGTAAAGCTATTACTGTTGAACCACCAATGACTGTTGAACTAAAAATTGTAGAAACTCCACCTAACTTTAAAGGTGATTCTCAAGGTGGTAGAAAACCTGCTACTTTAGAATCAGGTGCTGTTGTACAGATTCCTTTTCACATTCTAGAAGGTGATTCTATTAAATGTGATACAAGAACTGGTGAGTACTTAGAAAAAGTTAAATAAACTATTAATCTTTATCGCTATAAACTGCGATAAAGATTTCTTATCTTCAGTCACTTACACCTGTAAGCTCCTTCATCAAAAAAATCTTTCTCTTGTTTCTAACAACAAATATTAAAAGTTTCAATAATAATTTATATTAACTCTTTCGCTTTAAGAACATAATCTTTTCTTCACCTATATAGTTTTCATGAACTATTTCAAAATCAATATCAATTTCATTTAAAGCATTAGCACCATTTCTTATTTTTGGGTTTACCAATAAAACAATATAATCTAATCTATCTTTTAAGGTATCAAGCAAATTATATGTTCCCTCAACCATTACAAATTTATAATCAAGTAATTTAAATAAATCATCACTTATATGTACTTTTCTATTTGGTATTTTAAATAAAGGTATGTTTGTATCAAATACTTTGTTTTTACTATATATAAAAACATCTGGGGCACGTCCTGCTATATATCTTGCATCAAGTGTTGGCATATCAGTTCGGACTGTATTTCCTCCAATCAACATTAAATCAATTTTGTCTCTTAGCGTATGCACATATGCTTTAGCTGAATTTGATGAAATACTTCCATCAATACTGCCATTTAAAGTTTGAGCCATCTTATAAAAAATAAATGTACCACTATTCCACTTCAAAAATGGATATAAAAGCTCATAGGCTTCTTTTTTCATACATCCTATATCTATATCTATATTTACATTTTTAAGAGTCTCACAGCCTCCCTTAGCTATGTTATTTAAATCTTCATGAGCTACTATTACTTTTTGTGGTTTTAATTCTTTTAATAAATTAGCGCATGCAGGTGTTTTACCCTCATGGTTACAAGGTTCAAGTGTTACATAAACTTTACAATCATTAAAAAAACCATTGTGATTTTTGATTAAATACTCATGTATTTGTTTTGAACTACTTTTTGTTTTTAAAATATCATTAGGATAATATTTTAAAAATGCAGCTTTTAGTGCATTTACTTCAGCATGAGCCTGTCCAGCTTCTTTATGTGCCTCAATTGCTAGTATTTCACTTTCACCTTTTACAACAACACATCCAACAGCAGGGTTAGGGAAACTTATAAATTGATATTTCCATGCTTCATCAATTGCTAATTTCATAAAAAAGTTATCATTAATTTTCATATTTTACTTCCAATAATTGTTTATATTTGAAAGAAGTATATATTAAGAAGGCTAAATAAATAGTTAGATTAGTTTTGTAAAAAATAGTAATAGATTAAAATCTATTACCATTCAAAATAAGTAGATGCAGAAAGAATTGAATCATATTCAACTTCTTCTTCACCAAATTCAGTTTTAATAAGTATTTTATTGTCATCAGCACTTAAAAGTTCACCTTTATAAGTTTCTGTAGCAATATCTTTTATTTTCACTTTATCCCCTATTGAGGCTTTAAAATGATCTTTTGTTCTAAGTTTTCTCTCAATTCCAGGTGAGCTAACTTCTAAATTATAAACTCCACTCATTGGCTCTTCAACATCTAAAATAGGTGAAATCATTCTTGATATTTCAGCACATTTATCTAAGTTTATACCACCTTTAGCAGTAACTAAAACTCTATAAATATTTCTATCATTTTCTTTTGTAGTTACAATATCATAAAGTTGAGCATCTAAACTCTCAACAGCTAATTTAATTGATTCTTCTAAACTCATTACTCTTCTTCTTTTTTATCTTTACTTATTTTAGCAAAAAGTGCTTCAATATTTCGTGATTGTTCAAGTGAAGTATCATTAACAAATTTAAAGTTAGGACATTTATACCAACCTGTACTTGCTAAAACATGAGACTTCATTCTACCATTAGCTTTTTTAAGAAGTGAGATAATTTGATTGATTTCATTTTTATCGTAATCACTTCCATCAAAATATACAATTGCATCATACTTACCATTTTTACAGTTTACACCTGTAATAGGTAGAGATCTTATTCTTTCATCAGCCATACTTGATAGAGCTTCTGGTATAAGCTCCATCAGTAAAGATTCAGTTCTTTGTAGATTAATACTTTTCATTATTTATCGTCAATAGAAACTTTTTCTTCAATTTGAATGAATGTCTCAACAAAATCACCAACTTGGATATCATTGAATTTCTCAAACATTACACCACACTCGTAACCATTAGATACTTCTTTAACATCATCTTTAAATCTCTTAAGTGATGAAATTTTACCTGTATAAGTAACAACACCATCTCTAATGATTCTTGCCATTCCACCTCTGATTACTTTACCATCAGTTACGATACAACCTGCAACTGTACCAACTTTAGGAACAACAAATGTATCTCTAACCTCTGCTTGACCAGTATTTTCTTCTCTAATAACACCACTCATCATACCTGATAATGTATCTTTAATATCATCAAGTAAATCATAAATAATTGAGTAAGTATTTATTGTGATACCATCAGCTTTTGCTTTTGACTTAACAGAACCAGTTGGTCTTACATTAAATCCTAAGATAATACAACCCTCAGATGCACTTGCTAAAACTAAGTCAGATTCAGTAATACCACCAACAGCAGCATGAATAACTTTTACTTTTACTTCATCATTAGCAATTTTTTCTAATGAACCTTTAATAGCTTCAAGTGAACCACCAACATCAGTTTTAATAATTACTGGAAGTTGTTTGATTTTACCTTCTGCAATTAATCCACTCATCTCTTCAAGAGAAACTTTAGTAGACTTAGATAATTCTTTTGCTCTTTCATGCTCAGCTCTTTTAGTAGCGATATCTTTAGCTTCTTTATCAGAATCTTGTGCAACCATAATAGCACCAGCTGCAGGAACATCACTTAATCCTAGAACAGAACCTGTTTCAGATAAACCTAACTCTTTTACAGGTTTACCCATATCATTAGTAATTGCTTTTACTCTACCATATGTAGTATCACAAACAATATTATCACCAACTCTTAAAGTACCATTTTCAACAATAATAGTAGCAACTGGACCTCTACCTTTTTCAAGTAAAGACTCAACAACAGTAGCTTTTGCTTTTGCAGTTGGATCAGCTTTAAGTTCTAAGATTTCAGATTGAAGTAATATATTTTCTAGTAAATCGTCAATTCCAGCACCAGTTTTAGCTGATACTCCAATAAACTCAATATCTCCACCCCAATCAACAGGAGTCATATCTCTCTCTGCCATTTGTGATTTAACCATGTCAATATTAGCTGCTTCTTTGTCTATTTTGTTTACTGCAACAATAATAGGACATCCAGAAGCTTTTGCATGAGAAATAACTTCTTCAGTTTGTGGTTTAACACCATCATCAGCTGCAATAACAATAATTACAACATCAGTTACACTTGCACCTCTTGCTCTCATAGCAGAGAACGCGGCATGTCCTGGAGTATCAACAAAAGTGATTTTTTCACCATTTTTTTCAACTGTATAAGAAGAAATATGTTGTGTAATACCACCAGCTTCACCTGCTGCAACCTTAGATTCTCTAATTTTGTCTAATAGTGAAGTTTTACCATGATCAACATGACCCATAATAGTAACTACTGGTGGTCTTGTTTCAAAGTTTGAATCATCAATATCTTCTTCATGATATTCTTCAATATAATTAGCATCTTCTAAAGCATCTTTTACTGTTACTTCAATTTCAAACTCTTCACCAAGAATTTCCAGCTCATCTTGTTTTAAGAAGTCATTTTTAGTAACCATCATTCCTAGACCAAATAATACAGAAATTACTTCAGATGCTGATTTACCACAAGCTTCAGCAAATTCGTAAACTCTAATATCTTCAGGAATTGTAACTTCTGTAACTTCTACAACTTCTTCAGCTCTTCTGATTTTTTTCTTTCTTTTTCTTCTTTTTAAACCTTGAGGTCTATTACCAAATGCTGCAGGTTTAGATCCTCTTGCTTGTTTGTTTTGATTATTATTATTTGGTTTTGATTCTTCAAAAAGTTTTGAAGTATCAGATAAGTCCATATCAAGTAAAACAACTTCTTCACCTAAAAGTGAGTCTGTTGAAGTATTATTGAAATCATTAGTATCTCTTTGTACTTCTAGCTTTTTACCATGTACATGTGTTTTTGCTGGTTGCTTTTTCTTTTTAGCTTTAGCTTTTTTTGCAGCTTCATCATTTGAGTTATATTGAGGAGTAGATTTTTTCTCTTCTTTATCTGCACCTAAAATTTCACTAAGTGATTTCATTTTAGCTTTATCAGTTGGCGCTGAGTGAGTTATTACTTCTTCTTTTGGTTCAGGTCTTGGCTTTTTCTTCTTAATAATCTTAAGACCTCTTCTTTTTGGAATAATCTTTTTAGGTTTATTCTCTACTTTTTTCTCTTCTTCTTTTTTTTCTTCAGTTTGAGGTTTCTCTACATTATTTATAGGTTTAGATATAGCTTCTTCTTTCTTTTCAGTCTTTTTTACTTCAACCGTTTTTGGTGCTTCTTCTTTTTTCTCTTCTGCTTTTGAGTCTTCGTTCTCTACAGGTTTTTCAACTTTTTTAACTGTAGGTTTCTTTGTTTCCGGTGTAGCTTTCTTAGCTAACTTTTTACTCTTACCGGTCATTATATAGTTTGCAATTTCTTCTGCATCTTCGTAAGAAACTGCACTCTGAGGCGACTTAAGTTCAATACTTAAATCTTTCGCTTTCGCTATTACTTCTTGGCTGCTCGCCCCTGCCTCATCTGCAATTTCATAAACTCTTACTTTATCTGACATCTGCTAAAATCTCCTTAAGTTGTAGAACATACTTATCTTTATTTTTACACTCTCTACATAGTGCGTTTTCAAATCTTTTATAATCTCTTTGATTAATATCTAACTGTACTTTCTCTATACAACAACTACAAATGTAAAAACTTCTACCTTTGTGATTGTATAATACAATTTTCTTTTCTTCACATTTTAACCTTAACAACTCTTTTTGTTCAAATTTACCTCTACAAAAAACACAAGTTCTTAAAGTTTTTTTCGAATTAGCCAATTATTATACCTAAAATATACTTATTTATCAAAAAACTTATAAATCTATCTTCACACCAGTGTTATCAAAGTCACTAGTAAATACTTTGAAGTGTGAAAATCTATTTCTTAAAGCCTTCTCAATTCTCTTTGCATCATCGGCAAAACAAATAGAAAATAAAGTAGATCCTGAACCTGAAAGAGTACTCATTAAAGCTCCACTTCTAAGTGCAGATTTTTGTACATCAAAAAGTTCTGGCATCTGTTTCATTCTATATTTTTGGTGAACCTTATCTAAAGATGCTGTTCTTAACATCTTCCAATCTTCACTCATAAATGCTGCTGTTAATAATGATGAATGTGAAATATTAAATATTACATCATCTTTTGAGTATTTAAAAGGCAAGGTTTTTCTCGATAATTGTGTAGAAATAGGTCTATTTGGAACAACAATAACAGCTTTCAAAGCTTTTGGTATTGATTTGTTAATATATCTTACTTCATTGTCTTGAACAGTTGCTACATTAAATCCACCCATTACAGCTGGTGTAATGTTATCAGGATGGTTTTCATATGCTAAAGCTAGATTTAGTAGCTTATTCTTATCAAGTTTAATTCCCTCAATAGCATAGGCACTTGCAATTGCTGAAACAATAACAGCAGAAGAGCTTCCTAAACCTCTTGATAATGGAATTTCATTAAAAAATTCAAATCTAAAATGTCTTTTCTTATGTGACAAATTATGATAGAAATCATTAAAAATTGAGATAAACATATTGTTATCTTTTAATACAGGGTTATTAGCACCCTCTCCTTTTAATGATACACTATGAAATTTAGATGGTCTAATGATTACTTGGTTTTTCATAGTAATTGCAATACCAAGTGAGTCAAACCCTGGTCCTAAATTTGCACTAGTAGCTGGAACGCTTACTTTCATCTATTTCCTTCTTAAACAGCAGGTAAATTATAAATTGGTAATGTCTGTTTATTAAAATTTATTTTATCTATACTCTTAGGTAATTCAAAGTCGCGAATTATACAATCTTTTTCTAAAAAGTCTACTTTAATTTCATTTTCATCCTGAATAAAGTACTTTTTTCCTAGGGCTTTTATTGGAGAGTTTTCATTAAATTCAAAACCACTACAGGCTCTTAACTCAATATTTTTAGTGATACTTACAGTTTTTAAAAATACATATGATACTTTTATCGCCATGTAAGACCCAGGTGTGTTTACATAGTTTAATCTATCTATATCATACTCTTTTAATATTTTTTCAAATAGTTGGGGAAGTAAGTCAGAAGTTTTACCTTCTAACTTATACTCTTTTATTAAATTTTCATTCTTATATATACCTATTAAAATAGGATTAGAGATACTAATAACTAAAACTTCTGTCAAATTTTTGTCCTAAACTTCTACTTTTGAATAAGCAAGTTCAAATACTTCTGCTTCTTCATTAGCTTCTTCTAAATCAATTATTTCATAATTTGCTTCATCTTTATATAACTCTTTTGTTAAAAGATGATTTAAGTGATGGCTTCCAGCAATTGCATCATATTCACCAACCATTGTATAACCAAGAAGTGCCATATCACCAATTGCATCTAATATTTTATGTCTTACAAACTCATCTGTGTATCTTAAACCCTCAGGGTTTAAAACCTTTGATTGATCCAATACAATAGCATTTTCCATAGAACCACCTTTTGCAAGACCAATACTTCTTAAGTATTGCACCTCATGCAAAAATCCAAAGGTTCTAGCTCTACTAATATTTTCTTTATATTCAGCAATAGAGTAATCAAAATGAAAATTTTGCTCACCTATTGATGGATGTTCAAAAGAGATTTGAAAATCATATATGATTCTATTTGATGGTTTTAAACAAACTCTTTTCCCTTCTGGTGTCGTTACTTCAACTTCTTTTTTTACTTTTATAGCTTTTTTTGATTTTTCAAGCTCTTTTATACCTGCTTCTTCAATTAACATACAATAACCAGATGAACTTCCATCAAGTACTGGAACTTCATCATTATCAATTACTACTCTTAGGTTATCAATTCCATATGCATAAACAGCTGATAAAAGATGCTCAATTGTAGATACAACAACATCATCTTTCCCAATAACAGTTGCCATTTTAGTATCTACAACATTATCAATTTCTAAAGGTATAGTAACACCAGCATCCACTCTATAAAAAACTATCCCCATATCAGAATCTAATGGTTCAAGTTTCATTTTAACTGGAACTCCTTTGTGAAGTCCTACTCCTACAATTTCAACACTTTTAGCTATTGTTCTTTGTTTCATTTAGTATCTATCACTTTCTTTGCTTGATTTAAAATTTTCTTTATATTAATATCTATCCACTTTTTATCCATCCATTCTAAAGGATTAACTTCAAGACCTTGAACCAATACACCAAAGTGAAGATGATCTCCAAATACTGCTCCAGTAGAGCCTGTATTTGCAATATGTTCTTTTGCATTTACAAAATCATTTAGTTCTACATTTAACTTACTTGTATGAGCATAAAGAGTAGATAAACCAAAGCCATGATCAATAATAGCTGTGTGTCCATAGATCCCTAAATACTCTTTAAATACAACTCTTCCAGGGTTTGTTACATAAATCTTTGCATTTCTAATACTAGCCCAGTCCATTCCTAAATGCCAAGCTTCATCTATTTTTTTGCCATTATAATAATAGTGTCTTCTTTCTGCATATCTTGAAAATGTCTTTGAACCTCTTAATTGATTAAAAGCATCTAAATCAAAACTTGTAACAATTGAATAATCTAAATTTTGTCTAGATACATCTTTTATAATTTTAACATTTTCGGCTCTTAAGTCTTTATTTGCCATTACAAAAGCTTCTGCTATTCCATCTGGAATATCATATCCACTTTTAGAAAGTACATTTTTACTAACTTTATTTACAAAACTACTAGATATCTTTATATCATCAACTTTTACATTTAAGTTTTTAATATAATATGGTACTTTTGTAGTAGTTTTGTTTCCAGCCTTATCAATTGCAACTAAATTAACTCTTTTGAACTCTTCAATAGTAACTGGCCAAGCAACAATTGCCATATAAAAGTTTTTCTTATAAAAAGGAATAAGTTCAAATCTCTCTTCATCATTAAAAGAGATATAAAAATCTTTTAGATTTTCATCTTTTACTTCAACAACAACACTAGCACTTCCACCTTGTCTTATTAAATAAGAATTAGCTATTACATTTGCAACTGGATTTTTTCTATCAATATCAATATTAATATCTTCTCTTGTTATATTACCCTTAAAAAAGTTCCATTTACTATTATCAATAACTTCTGTTTTTAAAACAATTTGTTTAGGAGCGGTTTGAAGTCTATTAAACTTAGGAGGTATAACTTCTACTAAAATCTCTTTTCCATTGTTATTTAAAACCTTTGTTTCAAGTTTTTTTAACTCTTTTCCATCAAAATATGCAACTTTATACGATTTTATTTCATTATCATCTGAAAACTTAATCTCTAATGGCTTCTTAAAATTCCAAAACTTATCTTGTGAAAATTCTACTTTAGGAGCATTCTTTTCAAAAGTTGGAGATAAAAAAACAAAGGCTGTTATACCTACTATTAAAAGAACAACAATATATACTAATAATTTTTTAACTTTATTACTCTTTTTTCTACTTGTAAAACTCAAAAATTTCCTTTATTACTAAATTTTTTGCTTCTTGCTCATCTATTGTATCAATAGCACAGCCAGCAGCATTTAAATGCCCTCCACCATCAAAATTTGATGCAATTCTTGCAACATCAAATTTTCCTTTTGATCGAAGAGATACTCTCGTACTTCCATTTACAACTCTTACAAAAATTGCAACTCTTACAATTGCCATACTCATAATCATATCTAAGGCATCTTCACAATCTCTATTGTGTGCACCTGTTTGTTTAAACCATAGTTCTTTTGCATAAATTGATGCGACTTCACCTTCTTTGTAAAGTTCTAAACTATTTAATACCTTAGGTATGATTCTATATTTTGCTAGTGAATCTCTTCTTAAAAGCTTATTTGCAATTGCAGATGGATTTGCTCCGCATTGAACTAAAAAGTTCACCTTATCAAAAGTTAATTCATCACATCTTCCCAATGAAAATGCCAATGAATCATCATATATCCCCACATAAAGTGCAGTTGCAGAATTTTTTGTGATATATAAACCATTGTGTTTAAAAAAGTCATATACTATTTCAGCTGTTGAGCTTTTTTGTGAATCAACTATGTTTATAGTTCCAAAACCATTATTTGATTTATGATGATCAAAATTTATAAGTGGAATACTTGGGTCTAATTCAAAACCTAGTCTTTTATATGTTCCACAATCAACAGATATGGCTAAGTCAAAAAACTTAGGCAACTGATCTGTGATTTTGTCAAATCTTTCAATAAAATTTAAATTCTCTGGCAAATCAGAACTTATGTTAAATACTTTATGCTTTATTCTATTTTCATGAAGTAAATTTGATAAAGCTAAAGCTGAACCAATAGAATCAGGGTCGGGATTTACATGAGTAATGATAAGTATATATTTACTCTTTTCTATTAAATCTAAGGCTTTTGTATAATCAGCCATATCTATTTTATTACTAACAATAAAATCTTTTTCCAATCCTTCTCCTTTTGCTTAAGCTTTTAATTCTATTGAACTTGTGATAACAAAAAGTTAACAATACTTTTTGTTATTAATCAAACTTCATTGAAAAATCTAACCATGTAGCTTGATGTATAATACTTCCACTACTAATTGCATCAACACCTGTTTTTGCGTAAGTTTGAATAGTATCAAGATTTATATTTCCACTAGCTTCTAATAAAATATGAGGATATTTTTCATCTCTGTATTTAACTACATCTTTAATTTGTTCAGGAGTCATATTATCACACATGATTATATCAGCACCCGCTTCCATAGCCTCTTCTACTTGCGAAAATGTTTCACACTCAATCTCTATTTTTGTAACCCAAGAGATTCTTTTTCTTGCTTTTTTAATAAAGCCTTTTAAATCCTTAATAGTTCTTAAGTGAGTATCTTTAAGCATTAAACAATCATCAAGTCCAAGTCTGTGATTTATAGAACCACCTACTCTACTTGCATACTTTTCAAAATCTCTTAATTGAGGTCTTGTTTTTCTTGTATCAAGTAAAACAACATCATAACCTTCTAAAAGTTTTGCATATTTATTTGCTTCTGTTGCAATACCACTTGCATGTTGAAGCATATTTAAAAAAGTTCTCTCAGATGAAAGTAAAACGGAAGCTTTACCCTCAAGTTCAGCTATAACCTCACCTGCTTTTATCTCTTCACCATCTCTTTTAAGAAATTTACAATCAAATTTTTCAGTTCTTGCTAATACTTTTGCATACTGAATACCTGCAACAATACCATCAGATTTAGAAATAGCTCTTGCTGTAAATCTTCCTTTTGGAGCAACATCAAAGAATAAATCCCCTCTACCATTATCTTCTATAATGGCATTTTTAACAAATTTTTTTATGTTTATCATACTTCAAACATCCTTTCTAATGCTACTCTTGCGTATTTAACAGTCTCTTCATCAATAAATATTTCATTCTCTTTTGAGATATTGTCATCTTTAATTGATTTTAAAGTATTGTAAACATCTTCTAATGTTGTCTCATTCATAGTTGGACACTCAGGCTTTGTAGAACTTAAAATATAAGTATTCTTTTCTCTTAGTCTATTTACCATATTAAACTCAGTTCCCACTGCAATCTTTTGATCTTCTGGTAACTCTTTAATATATTTAATTAACTGAGAAGTTGAACCTACAAAATCAGCCTCATCACAAATACTTGGATCACATTCTGGATGAACTGCAATTAAAATATCAGGATATTTGTTTCTATAAAACTCTATATCTTCTACAGTAAACTGCTGATGAACTGAACAAAAACCGTTGTAACATATAATATCAGCTTCTTTTAAATCAGTTCCATCACCAACAACTGCTGATTTTAGATTTAAAGATTTTGCAAAGTTTTGCCCTAAACATCTATCTGGAACAAAAAATATTTTTTTGCCAGACTTTAAACCTTTTTCAATAATCTTATAAGCATTTGATGAAGTACAAACCATACCACCCATCTCACCAACTCTTGCTTTCACTCTTGCACTTGAGTTAATATATGTAATAGGTAAAATATTTTCATTTGGTATTCCTGCATCATTTATTTGTTTTAAATTTTGCTCGTAATAACCTTCATCAATCATTCTTGCCATTGCACAACATGCAATTTTTGGCATTAAAACTCTTTTATTTGGATCAAGTACTTTTACACTCTCACCCATAAAACCAACACCACAAAAAACAATAAATTTTGAGTCTGTTAATTTTGCTTTTTTTGCTAATTCTAAAGAGTCACCTGTAATATCTGCTAATTCAAAAACTTCATCTCTTTGGTAAAAATGAGCTACAAGTGTTACATCTAGCTCCTCTTTAAGCTTTATTATCTCTTCTTTTAAATTCAAAATAAACCTTCAATAAAACATATTTAAATGATAATATAACTAAATTTTAGTTATAATCCTTTTAACTAAATAGGTGAAAACTCACTATAAACAACAAATTAAAGGTAATAAATGGATTTTTTAACAAACCCTAATGTGCTATTTTATCTTGCAGCATATTTAATAGGTTCTATTCCTTTTGGACTTCTTCTTGCAAAAACTTTCGCAGGTGTTGATATAAAATCTCAAGGTAGTAAATCAATTGGTGCAACAAATGTACTAAGAGTAGTAAAAGAAACAAATCCAAGCTTAGCAAAAAAACTAGGTATCGCAACAGTAATACTTGATGCACTAAAAGGTACAGTAGTAATCTTAATAGCTATGAGTATGGGAATGAATGAACAAACTTTATGGATGATTGCTGTTTTAGCAGTTTTAGGTCACTGTTATTCTATATACCTAGGACTTGAAGGTGGTAAAGGAGTTGCTACTGGACTTGGTGTATATATAGCTTTAGTACCAGTTGCAACTTTAATAGGAGCTCTGACGTGGATAATAGCTGCAAAAGTTCTAAAAATTTCATCACTATCTTCACTTTTAGGATTAACAGCTGTAATAGTAAGTGCTACACTTATGAATGATGGCTTAGACATAGGCTCAAATGCTCCTATGTATCTAATAGCATTTATTATCTACTATAAACATATCCCAAATATAGTAAGAATTATCAAGGGAGAGGAAAAAAAAGTTATCTAACATAAGTTTTTTTTCCCAATGAAAAGAGAGTTATCTACTATAGATAGCTCTTCCCCTATCTCCTCTTAATCAAAAAATAAATCTAAATTTTCTACTACAATAAATCATAAGGACATAAACAATATGAAACAAAATCTAAGAATAAACATAAAAGAACTAACATTCAAATGTATCATTGGAATACTTCCCTTTGAAAGAAAAGAAAAACAAAAAGTTATTATAAATGTATCATTTAACTACATTTATAAAAAAGATTATTTCATAGATTATAGTGAAGTTTCAGACTTTATAAAAAAACAAATGAAAAAGAAAAAATTTGAACTACTAGAAGAAGCAATCGCCTACATGGAGGGAAAGCTATACAAACTGTATAAAATTAATAATCTAAAAATTGAAATATCAAAGCCAGATATTTTAAGTGATTGTATTGTATCCCTTAGTAATTAATCAAGAGTTAATAGCTTGTTAATTAAAAGTAACCTTAAATTAACACTCAATTAACATGAAATACATAACTTTTAAGAAAACTTTAAAATTTAGTGCAGTAGAATGACCGTAACGGTAAGCCGGAAAAGTTTTAAAACTAGTTTTTAAATGAGTTCGCGCGCTCCGGTAAACTGATAAAAGATTTCGAAATTTTAGGAGAACAAATGAAAAAAATCGCAAAATTAAGTTTAGTAGCTGCAATGGCTATGACTGCAGCAAACGCTGGATCATTAGAAGAAGCAATCAAAGGTGTAAACGTATCGGGTAAATTATATGTTGAATCTTTTGTAACTGAAACTGATAACGATGGGTCAAAATCAGGGTTTGAAATTGATGCTGATATTAAGTTAAAAAATAAAATCAATGACAATTTAACTGCTGTTATTGATATTGAAGCTGATACTCAGCAAAATGAAGAAACTGCTACTGATGATAAACAAGCATTAGAATTATCTAATGCATACTTCTCTTACACTAATAATGGTGCTACAGTTAATGCTGGTAGAATGGACATTAACACTCCAAATACTGATGGTGAAGAAGGTGAAGGTTTTGTTGGTATGTATACTGTAGGTCCTGTTACAGCAGTTGGTGCACATTTTGTTAACAACTCTGGGATTTCACTTACATCAGACATTAATGCAGCTGCTTTATTAGGTTCTGTTGGTCCAGTAAATGCTGAAGCATGGTATGTTACAGTATCTGACCACTCTAAAAATACTACATTAGTTGCTTCTACTAAAGTTGCTGATATTGCATTAGGTGCTAGATATGCTACAACTGACTTTGAAGATGCAGCAAAAAAAGATGGTACTACTTACATTTTATCAGCATCAGGAAAAGTTGCTAACGTTGCTTTAAGAGCTACTTACTTAAACAATGATGAAGATAATGCTGCATTCGTAACTGATGATTCATCAGCAAATACTATTGAATTAGTTAACTTTGTTGCTGGAAATGTTGCTGATATGAAAGCATATGCTATCGGTGCAACTGTACCTGTAATGGAAAATGTATCTTTTGCATTAGATTACGGATGGGGTGAAGCTGATGTTTCTAAAACTGAAGCATCAGAAATTGTAGGAAAAGTTTCTTACAAAATGGCTAAATCTACAACATTAACTGTTAGATATGCTGACTATACTCAAGAAGTAAATAATGTTGATACAGACAAAACTCACGCAAGATTAGACTTAACTTACAAATTCTAATAAGCGTTTAGTTTATACTACTAAACTTATGGAAAGCTAGAACTTCGGTTCTAGCTTTTTTTTTGCCTAAAAATTTTATATAAGAGTATTTATGCTAAACTATCCTTTTTAAATAAAAGGATAAAAATTGAGACTTTTAAAACCACTAACACTTACACTATTAACTTCAACAGCACTTTTTGCACAAACAACTATGTGTTTTAAAGAAAACCATAACTCTATGAGTACAATTGAAAAAACAAAACTTGATGGAGGAGAATGTAAAAGCATCTACAATATCAAAGATATGAAAGAAAATGGCTGGACTGTAGATGATATAAAAATCACTACAACAAATGAAGGAAAGTATAATTTTATTTATATTTTCAAAGATAGTAAATCTTCATCTAATTTTGTAACTACAAATTCAAATCTTTCATCAGAAGAACTAGAAGCTAGAATTGTAAAAAGGCTAGAAGCTAAAAAAGAACAAGAAAAAAAAGAACAAGAGATTGAAAGAAAAATTAAAGCTAAAGAAGAAGGTAAAAAACTTTATGTTAACAAATGTCAATCATGTCATGGTCAAAAAGGAGAACTTAATGCAATGAATGCTTCAAGACCTTTAAACACACTTTCTTATGAAGAAATGCAAATAGCAATAAATGCTTACATATCATATGATAGAGATAATGATGATGAAAGATATGGTAACGGTAGAGCTATTATTATGCAACCATATGCTGCTAGTACTACAGAAGAAGACTTGAAAAATATAAGTAACTATTTAAAATCAATAAATAAATAATCTTAAATTAGAACCAATCGGTTCTAATTTTTAAAAAGCTTTTACTCTAACCACTTCTTATACAACTTTTTTGTATAATCCATCCAAAGGATTTAATTATATGGACGCATACGAATATAGTGAACTACTAAAGACATTAAATACAAAACTTGATAATATTACTGGTGTTTTAAAGCCTGATGAGTTAAATACAAGATTAAAAGAGATAGAAGAACTAGAAGCACAACAAGACTTTTGGAATGATGTTGACACAGCTACCAAAATAGGTATTGAAAAAAATAGAATTCTTTCAAAACTAAGTAAATTTAATAAGGCAAATGAAGCTTTAAGTGGAACAAATGACCTTTTTGAACTAGCAAATGAAGAAAGAGATGAAGATACTATTGAGATGCTTTATGAAGAAGCTGAGGAGTTAAGAGAACTTATAAAATCAACTGAAATTTCTGTTATGTTAAGTAATCCTGATGATGCTTCAAATGCAATTGTATCTATTCACCCAGGTGCTGGTGGTACTGAGTCTCAGGACTGGGCACAAATGCTTTATAGAATGTATTTAAGATGGGCTGAGAGATACAACTATAAGATTGAGCTACTAGATTATCAGCCAGGGGATGAAGCTGGTATCAAAGATGTGTCATTTATAGTAAAAGGTGAAAATGCTTACGGATATCTAAAAGCTGAAAATGGTATTCATAGACTTGTTAGAATCTCACCCTTTGATTCAAATGCAAAAAGACACACTTCTTTTGCATCTGTTATGGTAAGTCCAGAAATTGATGATAATATTGATATTGAAATAGAAGATAAAGATATTAGAATTGATACATATAGAGCAAGTGGAGCTGGTGGTCAGCATGTAAACAAAACAGAATCAGCAATTAGAATCACACATATTGAGTCAGGTATTGTAGTACAATGTCAAAATGACAGATCTCAACACAAAAATAAAGCAAGTGCTATGAAAATGCTTAAATCAAGACTATATGAATTAGAACTTGAAAAACAAAAAGCAGATAAAGATGGTATTGAAAAAAGTGAAATTGGGTGGGGACATCAAATTAGATCTTATGTTCTTCAACCATATCAGCAAGTAAAAGATACTAGAAGTAATATTGGATATTCAAATGTAGATGCTATTTTAGATGGTGATATTACTAAGATTATTGAAGATGTACTTATAGCTACTAGTAAATAATACTTAAGAGCAGAAGCGAATCTTATATTCGCACTCTGCCTTAATCTCTATTCCCTATCACAAATAGTTTTATAAATACAGAAATTACAAGATGATTTTTGTTCAGTTTTTTCAAAACTTATATCATTTTTACTTAACTCTTTTAGCTCTTCAAGTTTAGTACTTAAAAGTTCAAGTTTTTTATCTAAAGCTATTTCTTCAATTAATTTAACAGAGTTTAAGTCATAATAAAAAGTATCAATATTATCATCTTTATATAAATCATTTACAGCAAGATAATAAAACTCTAATTGAAAATCAATAGCTTTTTCATAATTTTTAAAAGTATCAACTTTTAAAGATGAAGATGTTTTATAATCTATTACTTCATATCTATTTGTTTGATTATTAAAATCAATTCTATCAACTATACCTTTTAATTTAAAACCATCAAACTCTATCTCAAAACTTTTCTCTAAAGCTAAAATCTTTGAGTCTTGAAGCCTTTTAGAATCATAAATATAAAAATCATGAAGTTTCTTTTTCCATATTTCTAAATCAAGAGCTAAAAGTGGGTTTTCACTTCTGTAGTCATTAAAAAGATTTTCAATTTTTCTAAAATCAAGTTCTAAATTGCTCTCATCAATAGTATAGTACTTTTCTAATATCTCATGTACTATATTTCCAAGTTCAAAAGATTTTGGTTTCAAAGATATATCATGATCTGAGATTTTTAAAACATATTGTAAGTAAAATCTTCTTTTACAATCTAAAAAACTCTTAAGTGAACTAGCTGACCAAGAGAACTTCGTTAAATCAACTCTATCAATTATAGCTTTATCGAAATGTTTCAAAGTATGGTTATTGTATAAAATATGTCTATATGAGTTATCGTATACATTATAATCTATCTTCTCTGCAAATAACTCATTTGCAAATCTTGTAATTTGGTTTGAATCTGAGTTTACATAAGAGATATAAACCTCTTTTGATGAGTCAATCAACCTTTTATAATAGTACTTTTGTAAAAGTTCCCTATCGCTTAAAGTTGGAAGATTTGTCATAGCTTTTATTTTTGAAGACAAAAACTTATCTTTTACAGATGCTTTAGGAATAAACTGTTCATTAAAATCACATATAATAACAGCATCAAAACTATTTGCTCTTGTTTCAAGCAATCCTAAAACAGTAATCTTTCCAGAATTTATATCATCTAGTTTTATCTCTTTTATTCTTTGAAGTAAAACTTTATATACATCTTTTACTAAAAGAGGATTTTCTGAAATAAAAAGTAACCTTTTTAATTTATAAACAAGGTCATCAAACTTTTCACATAATTCATTATTATTTTCAAAGCTTTTTATATATTCACATAAAAACTCAAAGTTTTCTTTTGTACAAATTTTTGTATAAATTTTTTGAATATTATCATCAACATATTTTTTATCAATTTTTAAATAGTTTAATCTCTCAATATTAACTATCTCTTTTTCATTAAGATAGTTATAAATTGCATTTGATACTTCATATAGTTTTCTATTTTCAATTGATTTACCCATAGCAAAGTTAAAATAGCGTTCATTATCAAATAACTGCACTGTAGAAGCAAAACTCTCATCAGGTAATACCAATGCTATATTAGAAGGATTTATTCCTTTTTGAATACAGTTTACAATCGAAGCTTTGATAAAAGCTATTTGATTAACTCTTGAATTAAAACCTTTAATTTCAACATAACCATTTTGTGATTTCATCTCATTTTTATAAGTGACTTTTTTTTCACTCATATTTACAACATACTCAAAATCTATTTCAATTTTATCATCTTCAATAAACTCTTTAAATACTTCTAGAGATTTTTGATTATATTCATTTGAAAAAAACTTTATATTTAAACTAACTTCTTTTGAAATAGCTTTTATTATATCAAACTCAACTTTTGTAAAGTAGCCTTCAAATACCAGATTTATTTCACTAAACTTATTTAAATAGCTTTTATTTAAATCAAAATACTTAAAATATGTCACCCTATCAACAAAGCCATTCTTATCAAGTATTTGCACATAATTGTCATAAATCTTTGATAATATCTCTAAATGCTCAAAATAATAATCATAAGTATCTGCTGTTTTAATATCTTCTATCAATATTTTTTCACTTGAAAGTTCTGTAAAAAATCTATATATATACTCATTTTGTTTTAAAAACTTTGTAAAACTATCTGATATTCCAAGTTTAGAAACATCAATATCTTTAATAGCTTCTTTTAAAAATAAAAATCTTTGCTCTTCATCGCAATACTTTTTATCATTTATAATAGTAGATTTTTTAAAAAACTCGTCAATTGTAAGAGTAAAAGGAAGAAGACTATTAGAACCTTTTAAGTCACCTAAAAAAGTTCTAATAGCTCTTGATGTGGGGAAAACAAATAATCTATTTTTTTCTAGCATTTGTTTTTATATAAATATAACCTGCATTACCATCAATATTAAATATACCTGTTATATTCCAGTTGTTTTCTTCTGTAATATCAAATTGAGTTACATACTCATTGTTATTGTTTTTAAATTTACTATTATCTAATAAAATATCATTATCAATAGTACTACTTTTTGTAACTTTTAAATTAATATCAATTGTTTTTTTAATATTTGTTTTTTTGTCAATTGCAAATATTTTCATAGTATTAGTTCCTAAAATCATAACATCTCTATGTTTTGATCTTTTTTCTAATACTCTTTGTGAGTGCATAATATCATCAACATTTAAATCAAAACTTCTATCATTTAAAACTAGTTTTAGATCATATAAACTATTGAATTTTTTATTTGAATTCATAATATCATTATATGATGCATCTACATCTTGATATTCCTTCATAAAGCTTTCATCTTCATCGATGTTAGCCTGAGAAGTACTATATATAGTCCATATAATCATTGAAAATACGAATGAAAATATTCCTATAAAAAAAAGCGGCCAGTAATTTCTATTTTTCATAAATTTATGATTTCCTTTTTCTTAATACTGCATAAGTATAAGCTAATAGTCCTGTTACAATAATAGTATACATAAACACTCTCCATATAGTACTAGAAACTTTTCCTTCATTTCCAATACTTGTTTCAAGTTTAACTTCTTTATTTGAAGCCAATGTATCTGCAATTGATGCATAACCATTTAACATAGAAGCACTAACTTTAGCAAAAAGTGTGTTCTTATCTTTTGAAGCCAATAAAGGTACAACATATCCATCTAAAATATCATCTTTATCAACAATTTGTTTTAATGAATCATTTGAGTGAATTAAATTTACATGTGTATCTTCTATAAACGCAGTTAAAAGAATATAAGGCTTTTTAAGAGCCGGTAAAAGTTCATTTTCATGAGCTTTAATTGTAGCAAATTTCTTTTTCATAGGAAGTTTTTCTGGTAAATCTAAACCTTTGATAGTATAAATATAAATACTTACACCTAATTTAGTTTTAACTTCATTTCCAATTTGATTTATTTTTTCTTGTGCTCTTGCATCAATTAGTCCGTCATCTTTTAAGATATAACCTTGTGCAAATAAGTTTGATGATAAAAAAAATAGCAGTGAAAAAAACACTGCTATTTTAAAATTAACTAAATTCTTCATTTATCCAACGAACACTCTAGTTGAGTCAAAGAACCCATAGTAAGCTGTCATAACGGCAGAAACTAAAAGTAAAACACCTATAATTTTTTCCATACTTTACTCCTTACTTACCATTACCAACAAGCTCATATTGCTTGTGGTTGTCTGAACTATTCATTTTTAAACCATTTAAATCTTGGTTAACTTTGTAATAGTTATCAGCCTCATTTTGTTGAACCTTAATTGCATTAACAGTTAAAACTACTAGAATTGTAAGTAATAAAGCAGTTGCTATAAGCATCCCTGTAATACCATGTAATTTAAAGATTCCTCTTTCATTTTCATTCATTTGCGAATTTCCAGCCATATTACTCTCCTAAACTTCTAATGTATGTAGCTAAAGCTTTTTCTTGAGTTTCGTTAAGTCTTCCATCAAAACTTGGCATAACACCAATGTTTCCTTTTTTACCATCTTTTAATACAGCCATAACGATAGCATCGTCATACTCTCTGATGTTTGGAGCAACATAAGCCATTCCTTTACCGTCCATACCATGACATCCGGCACAAACAGCATAAGAAGCTGGTTGTTCACCTTGGAAACCATTTGCAACATATTCAGCTACTTCATTGATGTCTTTATCTTCTGTTAACATCATTGGAGGCATACCAGCTGGATATGCAGTTTTTAAGTTGTTTGCACCATTTTTGATTACATGTACAACTTGATCTTTAGCAAATCTTTTTGTTAAGTTATGAGCTTTACCGTTAATTCCCTCAGCATCAACACCATGACAAGGAGCACATTGTACTAAGTATAATGAACTTCCCATTGCTTCAAGTGTTTCTTGTGATGGGTTTTCCCATTTTGCTTCAAACTTCTTGTTATATTCTAAAGTTTCTTCATTCCATTGTCCAATTTGTGAGAAACCATTAATTGGATAACCAACAGTAAAGTACCAGAACATCCAAATGATAGTACCAATAAATGCTAATCCCCATCCAGTAGGAATAGGATTTTTATACTCACCGATACCATCCCAATTATCTTCAGCTAATTCACCACTAGCTGTATCATTTTTCATTTGATTAACATACTTAAGTACAACAAATACTACAATAGTAATAATTGCTACAGCACCTAACATTGTTAAACTATTTATATTCGAAATATCGCTACTAAAAGCATCACCTGCTGCGAAGTAAGTTCCTGCTAATAAAGCGATGATAAGAACAATTCCACCTACTACCATAGATTTCATGTTATGTCTCCTTATTATCTATATCTTTATCTTTTTTTCTATCTTCTAGAGGAGTTGAAACATCTGCATCATCGTGCACTAGTTTAGAATATTTTTCAAAATCTCTTTCACCACTTTTATCTCTTTTGTATATAGAGTAAGCATAAGAGTAAAAAATAATAAATACAGCTAAAATCAAAAAGAATTTAGCATAACCTTGCACAGTAACCAGTGTTTCATAATCCATTTAAGAACCTCTATTTTAAAGAATTTAAATATGCAATTAATGCAACTATTTCAGGAACCTGACCGTTTGCAACAGCATCTTTTACAGCTTGATTTTTCATATCAGCAGCAATCTCTTTTGCATCAGCTTTTGCTTTTGCAATAGCAGATTCAAAATCACCTAATGGAACATCAATTTGTCCATCTCCATCAATATCTACATCATATGGAGTATTGAATACTGTTTTTACTGTATATGCTTCTGCATATGCAGTTTCTAAATCAGCAATATTCTCAAACTGGTGAGGATATGCTGGCATAATTGAACCAGGAACAACAGATTCTGGATCTAACATGTGATTTTCATGCCAGTCAGTAGTTCTGTAGTTTCCTACTCTCATTAAGTCTGGTCCAGTTCTTTTTGATCCCCATAAAAATGGTCTATCATAAGCATACTCACCAGATAATGAGTACATACCATATCTATCAGTTTCTGATTTAAATGGTCTAATTAATTGAGAGTGACACGCATTACAAGAATCTTTGATATATACTTGTCTACCTGCTAACTCTAATAATGTATATGGTTTAGTACCAACTGTTGGTCTAGACTGTTTTGCAAAATCTGGAATTACTTCTACGATACCTGCAAATGAAATAAATACGAATACTAATACCGCAAAGAAAAACGGTCTTTGTTCAAACCAATGAAACATAATTTTTCCCTCCTTCTTATGCAGCTACAGGCGTTGTATTAACTGGTTCTTTATCTAATACTCTACCACATTTAATTGTTTTATAAATGTTGTATGCAAACATAAAGAATCCGATTAGGTATAATAACCCACCAACAGCTCTAATAGTATAGTATGGTTTTAATACTACAACAGTATCAATGAATGAGTAAACTAATGAACCATATTCGTCATAAGCTCTCCACATCATACCTTGAGTAATACCTGCAATCCACATAGATGTAAAGTATAAAACAATACCAGTTGTTTGTAACCAGAATTGAGTATCCATTAATGACTTAGAGTATAATTCTCTTTTATACATTCTTGGAACCATGTGATATAAAGCAGCCATAATCATAAATACAACCCAACCTAATACACCATCATGTACGTGACCTGGAATCCAGTCAGTAAAGTGTGCAATTGCATTTACAGATTTAATAGCTTGAATTGGACCTTCAATAGTAGATAACATATAGAAAGTTGAAGCTAATACCATGAATTTAATTAATGTATTTGTTTGTAACTGTTGCCATTCACCTTTCATAGTTAAAAGCATATTAATAGCAGATCCCCATGATGGTAAAATTAATACAACTGACATTACAGAACCCATTGTCTGCATCCAATCTGGAACAGTTGAATAAATAAGGTGGTGTCCACCAGCCCATAAGTAAACAAATAATAATCCCCAGAATGCTAAGATAGAAAGTTTATAAGAATAAACATTTTGTCCTGATTCTTTAGGTAAGAAGTAATAAATCATCGCAATAATTGGTGTAGTAAATACGAATGCAACAGCATTGTGTCCATACCACCATTGTACTAGTGCGTCATTTGTACCTGAATACATAGAAACAGAGTGAATCCACGATCCATAACCTGATACTAATGCAGTTGGAACTTCCATATTGTTAAATAAATATAACATTGCAACAGCAATAAATGTAGCAATCATATACCAAATAGAGATATATAAAGTTCTTTCTCTTCTAATTCCAATTAAACCAAAAATTGAAATTCCCCATAAAACCCACCATACAACAACTAAAATGTCTAATGGCCACTCTAACTCAGCATACTCTTTTGAAGTTGTAATACCCATAAATAGAGTAACAACAGCTAAAAGAATAGTGATGAAGTATAAAGCAAAATGTAATTTTGCTACTGCCATTAAAAATGGCGATTCTTTTAAAGAAACCTTTAATACTCTTTGCGAAAGGTAATACCATGCCGCAAAAATACCACTTAGAGCAAAACCAAAAGCAACACCATTAGTGTGTAAAGGTCTTAATCTACTGAAAGTACCATATTCCCCTGCTAGGTTGTTTAAACCTGGGAAAGCTAATTGAAACGCTAGTATAACACCAATTGTCATACCAATGATACCAAACAAAATTGTTGCAAATGTAAAGGCTTTTGCAACTGAGTAATCGTACTCAATTTTTGCACCGTTTTGCATCAATCTCCTCCTACTAATTTTATATACAAGTCACAAAGCGTCACTTATGCCTAAATATTAGCCAAAGGGCACTAAATTTTTTCTTAATTTTAGTGATATTTAAGGGTTTTTTTAACAATTAATTAACAAATTAATAATTAATCTATATTGATAATAATTATCTCTTTTGCTATTTTAATACTATTTTCAATTTTTAGCGAAAATTATAAATTTTACTTATATTTATATTGATTGTTGTCAAGCAATATAATTCTATAAAAGTCTATTTTAAGGGTCTCTTAGAGTTTTTATGTGTTTTTTACTAATATTAGTATTACAATTTGTATACTTAAATATTTTTATTGCTTTTTATCTAAAATTACAATATTTTGTTTTGGTGAATGAATTTTCATATTTAAATATATATTCTCTAATTAATAATGTTTATTTGATAAGCTTAATTATTAAATGGAAGTTTTTTTACTTCCAGTTTTTTAGAGTCATTTGAGTCTCTCTTTGCATAGTTTTTCTCTTCATATCTTCACGCTTATCATGAAGTTTTTTACCCTGCGCTGTGGCTATTTGTACCTTAACCATATTCTTAGAATTAAAGTATAATTTTAAAGCAACTATAGTAATACCATCTTTAGTAACTTTAGTATGAAGCTTTTCTATTTCTTTTCTATGAAGTAAAAGTTTTCTATCTCTTCTTTCATTTGGTCTAAAAGTTGTATGAGCAGTACTCAAATGTGAAATATGCATATTTAATAAAAATACTTCATCTTTAATAATTCTTACGTGTGTATCTTTTAGATTAACTCTACCATCTCTTATAGCTTTAACTTCACTTCCTTGAAGAGAAACGCCAGCTTCATATGTATCTAAAATATGATAATCATGCCATGCCTTTTTATTTTTAAATACAAGATTTTTCTCTTTTTCTTTCTTTTTAGCCATTATTCTTCCTCGTTTATAGTAAAGAAAGAGCTTCCACTTCCACTAAAGTACCAATTACTTTTTGCATACTCTTCTAAAAGTGGTTCAGCCATGATTGCAGGTTCGTACAAATCATTTGCTTCACTAATATTTAACTCTTTCAAAATATCTATTGATTTCATATTTAATAGTTTTTCTTTTTCTTCTTTACATATTTCTTTATAAAAATGTTCTCTAAAATGCGTAAAAATTTTACCCGTATCGCATTTTATATCTGGTGTAATTGTTTTTATATCTAAAAGCTCTTCGTCAAATATTTCAACAACTTCTCCAATACCTGTAACATTAGCACTATCATATTCATATACAAAAAATGGAACATCCGCACCAATTTTTACAGCAATATCACATAATTCATCTTTTGATAAACCTAAATTACAATATTTATTTGCCATTAACAAAAAAGTAGCAGCATTAGAACTACCACCACCTAAGCCTGCAAATTCTGGGATATTTTTATCAATCTTTACACTATATTCTTGAAAAAAATCTTCTACATTTTTCATGTGTTTTATCAAATTGTATGCTTTATATACAGTATTTGATTCTAATTTACATCCAAAATCCCCTATAATGTTAAAAGCTTTCCTATTCGTTTTAACAAAAGAGAATTCGTCATACAGACTATGAACTCGTATGAACCTAGATACAAGTTCATGGTATGTATCTCTTTTTCCTGCTATTTTTAAAAATACATTAACTTTAGCATATGATTTAGCTTGCATTACAAAGTAACCTTATTTAATAAGTATTTAACTTCACTATTTTCAATTTGGATTATACTAAAAAACGTATCAAATACAATAAGATATTTACCATCATTTTTATTTTCTAAATAATCTATTGATATTTTTTTCCCAGTATCAAGCCATTCTTTTGTACCAGAATATTTATTTTTTGGTAAATCAATATAATCAAGTGGATTTAAGTCTTTTTCATTTTCATAAAAGAATTTACCTTCATTAAGTCTTTCTAAATATGATAATGTACCTTTTCTATTAAGTCTTTCAAGTAGTATCTGAGCTAGACTTCTTATATATGAGCCCTCGCTAACTGTAGCTTCAAAAGTAATAAAAGGATGATTATAAGAAATAAACTTCGTATCACTTATAGTCATAGATGATTTTTTCATCTTCACTTCTTCACCCTGTCTTGCTAAGTCATAAGCTCTTTTACCATTTATTTTTTTAGCAGAAAACTTTGGTGGATAATATTCATGTATTCCTTGAAGCTTAGATATTTCTTCTTTTATAAGTTCAAGATTAACTCTTTGTTCATCTTCAATACTAATCATATTTTCAATGTCCAAGGATTCAGATTGAGCTCCAAGCCATACAACTGCTCTATAAGTTTTAGGTGTTTTACTCATATAATTAAAAAGTTTAGAGTATTGTCCAAAGGCAACTATTAAGCATCCACAAGCAAAGGGGTCTAGTGTTCCACTAAAACCTGCCTTTTTATTTTTATATTTTCTTTTTATCTGATTTAAATAAGAGTTTGAACTTCTAAAAATTGGTTTTTTTACAACAACTAACTTATTTAAAGGCTCTTTATTATATAACTTTTTTTGCAATTAAAAACTCTCTTATATCTTTTCTACAAATGAAGATAAGATATCTCTTCTTTGTCCACCAAAATTAATAGTTAGTTTATAATCTTTCCCAGCTTTATTAGCTTTTTGAACTCTTCCCATACCAAATATCTTATGTTGAACTAAATCACCTTTTTTAAATGATGAGTGTTTCTCTATAGTTAAACAGCCTTTAATAAGTCCTGATTCACTTAAAAATCTAGATTTTGTTAAAGATGCTCTCTTACCTTTATAAAATCTTGAATGAGCAAAAGATAAAGTAAGATTATCCATCGCTCTTGTAATAGCTACATAACCTAATCTTCTTTCTTCTTCGATATCACTTCCATCACCTGTAATTGGGAAGAAACCTTCTTCAAAACCAATAATAAATAGATGTTTAAACTCCAAACCTTTTGAAGCATGAATACTCATCATTGAAACTGCTTCATTATAAAGACCATCATTTTCACTCTCTAAAGCGATTTCATTTAAAAAGTCTTTTAAATCTAAATGTGGATTTTGAATAAAGAAATCTCTAATATAACCATAAAACTCATCAATATTTCCTTGTCTATCAAAACCATCTGGAACAGTATCATAAGATGCTCTGTAATCAAAAGCTTCCTCAAATAAATCTAAAAATTTCATCTTAGATTCTTTTAGCTGTTCTTTTAAATCCATAATAGAAGCTTCAAATACTTTCAAAGTTCTTGAGTTTTTCTTTCCAACAACTGCTGATAATTCTTCGGCATCAAAACTTTGAATAATTTCAAAAATAGGTTTTTGAAGTTCTGCTGATTTGGCATCAAGTTTTTCTATAGTTGTTTTTCCAATACCTCTTTTTGGTTTATTTACAATTCTTTTTAATGAGAAGTTATCATGTGAATTTGTAAGTACTCTAAAATAAGCAATTAAATCTTTAATTTCTGCTCTTTCATAGAACTTCATACCACCAACTAGTTTATAGTTAAGCCCAGCTCTATTGAAACCTTCTTCAAGAGATCTTGATAGGGCATTTACTCTAAATAAGATTGCCACATCTTTTGCACTAATACCACTATCTAAAAGTTTTTTAATATCATCAATGATTTTTCTTGTTTCTTCATTTTCATCATGTGATTCATAAATTCTTATTGAATCACCTTTTTGTCTAGTTCCTACAAGTTTTTTACCAAGTCTATCTCTATTATGCTCAATCAACTGGTTGGCATGATCTAATATTGTATCTGTTGATCTATAGTTTTCTTCTAGTTTTACAACTTTTGTATCTTCAAAATGCTTACTAAAATTAAGAATATTTTTAATTGTAGCACCTCTCCAGCCATAAATAGATTGATCATCATCACCAACAACACAAAGGTTATTGTGTGATGTACAAAGTTTTTTAAGTAACTTATATTGAAGTTCATTTGTATCTTGGTACTCATCAACCATAATGTATTGATATTTTTGACTAATCTCTTCTGCTAATTTATCATTGTTTTTTAAAATCAAATAAGGAAGTAAAATTAAATCATCAAAATCAACAAGATTGTTTTTTGCTAAATAAGCTTCATATTTTTCATATACATCAGCTATTTGTTGATAAAGTTTTAATTCAGCACCTGCTTTTGCTTCACTAGGCGTGATTAAAGTATTCTTATATTTTGATATTTCACTAACTAAAAGTGATGTTGTTATATCTTTTTCTATTGATTTTAATATTCGTTTTTTATCATCAGTATCGATAATAATAAAGTTGTTTTTTCTATCAAGTTCACTCATATGAAATTTTAAGAAAAGTAATCCAAACTTGTGGAATGTACATAATAATGGTGGAGTATTTATCATTGCTGGGTCAATTAAACTAAAAGCTCTTTCTCTCATCTCTGCTGCTGCTTTATTTGTAAAAGTAAGCGTTAAAATAGAACTTGGATCTATTCCAATTGAAATTAAGTATGCTAGTCTTGTTGTGATTGTTTTTGTTTTTCCAGATCCTGCTCCTGCTAAAATCAACAGTGAACCATCAATATGTTGTGCTGCATCTTTTTGCGAATCGTTTAGTAATGATAATAGATTTTCTGACATTTCTTCTCCCAATAATATATAATTATACCACATATAAATTAAATTCACTATTTCTCTTAATTATTCTATATATAAATAAATGTTATTATAATCATAATTTATTTTACGGAGGTTATAATGCTAACAGATTTTGCTAAACTAGAGACATTTCTAACAGTAGTTAGAGAAAAGTCTTTCTCAAAAGCTTCAGCAAAACTTGGTATTTCTCAACCTGCTGTAACACAACAAATGAGATATATTGAAGACTACTTAGATGTTCAAGTTGTAGATAGAAAGAAAAATGGAATTAGACTTACAAAAGAAGGTCAAATGCTATATTCTATTGCACTTAAAATTGAAAAATGTGTTGCAAATGGCGAAAAAGAACTACTAAAAATTATGAACAAAGATGTTACTTTTGTTTTCGGAGCATCTTTTATTATAGGGAATTATATTTTACCTAGATTTTTAAATAATCTTAAAGAAAATATTAACAATGAAGTATCAATAAATGTTTCAGTTTCTCATGAAGCAATTGCAGATTTACTTGATAAAAAAATCGATATGGCATTAGTTGAAAACTATGTTCCAAATGAAGATATTATTTATAGAGAATGGATGGAAGATGAAATAGTAATTTTCTCTAACCAAAAACTTCCTTCAAGAGCAAAAGCAGAAGATTTATTGTCATACAAATGGGTATGTAGAAATCCTGACTCTCATACAAGAGCAATCTTTAAAGAGAATCTTGACAAAGCGAATTTCCCTGATTGTGATACATTTGATGTAACTAGTGAAGTTACTAGTGCTACAACTATTGTACAAACAGTTTTACACTCAGATAAAAATGCAACACCAACTGTTTCAATTGTTTCAAGAAATGCAATTGAATCACTTTTAAAATCTGGTGCTTTATATGAATCAAGAATTAATAATCAAAAAATGGTTAGAAAGTTATATATTGCTTACAGAAAAGATAGAAAACATGATGCCTTTATAGACAATGTTGTTGACTATCTTCTAAAAATGAAATAAGTATTAGAAATCTAATACTTATTTTAATAATTGAGACCCTCTTTTTCTAAAGCTAATCTTATTTTTTTCATTTGAGTGTGTTTATCTCTACACCAATTGGGTGATAGAAGTGTATCATCATCAATTCCAGCTGTTATTCTTTGAATTGAAATATTTTCTGGCAAATCAACTATTGATTTTACTACTGTATCTATATATAAATCTTCAGTTATAGGAGTAAATCTTCCTTTTCTAAACTCATTAGTTAATAAAGTATTTTTTACCACATATAAAGGATGAAATTTAATTGAATCAACATCAAGCTCAACAGTTTGCTTAAATGACTCAAGCATCATCTCTTGACTTTCGCCTGGAAGTCCATAAATCAAATGTCCACAAACATTTAATCCTTTTTCTTTACTTCTATTAATCCAGTATTTCATATTTTTAACACTATCACCTCTGTTAATAACATCAAGTGTATCATCATAGAATGACTGAATACCATACTCAACCCAAATCTCTTTATCTTTTGATAAATCAACTAAATAATCTAGTATCTCATCTGTTACACAATCAGTTCTTGTACCAATACTAAGGCCTATTACATTATCAAAAGATAAGGCTTTTTCATATAAAGCTTTTAGTGTTGAAAAAGGTGCATATGTGTTTGTAAAAGATTGAAAATACACAATAAACTTAGCTACTCCAAACTTATTTTGTAGTCTGTCTCTTGTTGCTGTAAATTGCATTTCAAGTTGTTTTAGTTGATTTTCTAAATACGGATTTTCTTCAATTTTTGGGTTTAGTTTAAATTTAGTTTTTTTCTCTTTTAGATTAGGAGAAAAAGAGTCATTCTCACAAAAAGAGCAACCCCCTTTAGCTACAGTTCCATCAATATTAGGACATGTAAATCCTGATATTGAGATAGGAACTTTATATACTTTTTCTCCAAACTTGTTTTTAAAATATCTACCTATTGTTAAAACGTCTTTTAAATTACTCATTTTACTCTTTTACGAAGTAGTCCCCATTGAAACTCTCTAAAGCATAATTTCTATCATTTCCAATAGCATTTGTTAAATCATCTATAGAAAGATATTTTAATGAATCAGCTTGAATGTATTCACATACTTCATCAACTGACATATTATTTGAAATTAATTCTTCTTTATTTGGTGTATCAATACCATAGTAACAAGGGAATTTTATTTCAGGAGAAGCAACTCTAAAGTGAACTTCTTTCGCACCAGCATCTTTTAGCATTTTTACAATTCTTTTAGATGTAGTTCCTCTTACAACTGAATCATCAATAACAAGTAATGATTTTCCTGCAATAAGTGATTTCATTGGGCTTAATTTCATTCTAACTTTTAAGTTTCTCATCTCTTGTGTTGGCTCAATAAATGTTCTTCCAACATAGTGATTTCTAATAATTCCATACTCAAAAGGAATTCCACTTTGTGCAGCATATCCAAGTGCAGCAGGAACTCCTGAATCTGGAACAGGAACAACCATATCAACATTTATTTCTGATTTCTCATCATTTCTAGCAAGTGCTCTACCCATGTTTTCTCTTGTTCTATATACATTTTTACCGTCAATAACTGAATCTGGTCTTGCAAAGTATACAAATTCAAAAGCACAAGGTCTATATTGACTTTCAAATAATTGAATTGATTCTGGTTCTTCTTTATCTTCACTAAAGATTAACATTTCTCCTGGTTCAACATCTCTTACAAACTCTGCATCCACTAAATCAAATGCACATGTTTCAGATGCAACAATATAACCACCTGATTTAATTTTTCCTAAAGATAATGGTCTAATTCCATATCTATCTCTAATTACGAACTGTTTTGATCTTGATTGAACAATAAAACAATAAGCTCCAATAGTTTTAGTTAGAGCCTCTTTAATTCTATCTCTTAATCTATCTTTTGTATTTTTAGCGATTAAATGAATAAGGTTTTCTGTGTCCATTCCTGTTTGGAAAATAGCGCCTTTGTCAATTAAGTCTTGTCTTACTTCTTGTTTGTTAATTAAATTACCATTATGAACAATTGATATTTCACCTAATTTATACTTTGCAAATACTGGTTGTGCATCTAAAATAGAATCTCCACCTGCTGTAGAATATCTATTATGACCAATAGCCATATTACCTTTTAAATATTGTAAAGCCTCATCAGTAAAAACCTCTGATACTAAACCTCTATCTTTTTTTGTATAAATCTTTCCATTACATGAAGAAGAAATACCTGTTGCTTCTTGACCTCTATGCTGCATTGAGAATAAAGCTAGTGAAGCTAATCTTGCTGCGTTATCATTTCCGTAAATTCCAACTATTGCACACATTTATTTAACCTTTGGAAAGAGGAAGAAGTGAAAGTGTAAATGTCTTTTCCTCTTAGTTTTGAATTTTGTTTTTGTTTTATTTTATAGACCTAAAGCGTCATTAATTGAGTAAAGTTTTGGATCTTTTCCGATAATCCATTTTGCTACTTTAATTGCACCTTGCGAGAAAGTATTTCTTGCAGTTGCAGTATGATTTAATTCTAAGAATTCACCATCATTGTATAATCCAACAGTGTGTCTTCCTACAATATCACCACCTCTTAATGCCATAACAGCGATTTCATCTTTTGTTCTAGCCCCAATATTTCCATCTCTTCCAGAAACTCTTACATCATCTAAATTTAAATCTCTAGCATCAGCTGCATGTTCTGCTAATGTTAATGCTGTTCCAGATGGTGAATCAACTTTATGTCTATGGTGTTGTTCAACAATCTCAATATCAAAATCGGCAAGTGTTTTTGAAGCTAAGTGTACAAGTTTATTTAAAACTGCAACACCTAAACTCATATTAGTAGCATATAATACTGGTACTAATTTACTAGCTTCTAACAATAAATTTTGTTGATGCTTGTTAAATCCAGTTGTAGCAATAACTAATGGTTTTCTAGCACCATTTTCTACTACCTCTGTAAGTAAAGCTTCTGTTGCGCTTGGAGCAGAAAAGTCAATAATTACATCAGAGTTTTCAAATAAAACTGCAAAGTCATTTGTAACTACTGTATCTTCAGGTACTGGCTTTTTTAATTTATCAAAAACATGTACTGCACCTACTCTTGCTTGCTCGTCATTAGCTAAATCATCAATTAGCAATGAACCAACTCTACCTGTACTTCCTAAAATACCTACTTTAATCATCTTTTTTAGCTTCCTTATCCTATATATTCAATAATATTTACAGCTGCTGTTGCTCCATCACCTGAAGCACAAACAACTTGTTTTGCTGCATCAATTCTAATGTCACCTGCTGCGTATAAACCTGGTGTTGATGTTTCCATCTTTAGATTTACAATAACTTCACCTTGCTCATTTACATCACAAAGGAAAGATCCATCTTCATTTTTGATAGGGTCATTTAAAACATCTCTACCAACAAATACAAAAACACCTGGTGTTGGTAAGTCTCTAATTTCACCTGATTCTTTAGATTTTACTTTTAATCCAAGAACACCTGTGTTATCACCAAATACTTCTTCAACAGTTACATTTGTAACTTCTTCGATATTTTCAGTGTTTTTCATATGCTCAATTGTAGAAGGAGCTGCTCTATATGTATCTCTTCTATGAACTAAATAAACTTTTGAACAAAGTTTTGCTAAATATACTGCTTCTTCTAAAGCTGTATCTCCACCACCAACTACTGCAACTTCTTTACCTTTATAGAAGAATCCATCACAAGTAGCACAAGTTGAAATACCTTGACCGAAGAATTTATCTTCACCTTCAAAACCAGCTCTTCTTGGAACTGAACCTGTAGCCATTAATACAGTTTTAGCTTCATATTCTTTACCATCAACTGCTGTTAATTTGAAAATATCATTTTCTTTAACAACACTTGTAATTTGATTCATTTCATGTTTTAAACCAAATTTTTGACACTGTTCTGGCCAGTTTTGCATTAGTTCCATACCAGTCATTACTTCACCTTGACCTGGGTAGTTCTCAATCTCAGAAGAACCAGTGATTTGTCCACCTGGCATTCCCATCTCGAACATAACAACATTATTTAAACCGCCTCTTGTAGCATAAAGCCCAGCAGTTAAACCAGCAGGTCCACCACCAATGATTGCTAAATCTAACATATTAGTATCCTTTTATTTGTTTCATTTATATTTATTATAGTTCATAGTATTTATTAAAACAGTATAATACTAAAAACTATGTAAGTTATAGTTTAATCAAAAGAAAAAACTTAATGGAGAAATTTTATCGTTTAATAATAAATATCAACTTAAAGTCATCAATTTTTACTTTATAACTTTTATGCTATTATTTCATAATTAAAGGAAATATATGGATAATTTAAACACAATAATCTCATCAACTGCATCTTTAGTTTGGGGACCACCTATGTTAATTTTATTAGTTGGAACTGGTCTTTATTTAACAATAAAATTAAAAGGTATGCAATTTTGGGCATTAGGGCATGCATTTAAGCTAATTTTTGAAAAAGAGAATTCAAATAAAGGTGATATTACAAACTTTGCTGCACTTATGACAGCTCTTGCTGCAACAGTTGGTATAGGAAATATTGTGGGAGTTGCAACTGCTATTAATATGGGAGGACCTGGGGCTGTTTTTTGGATGTGGGTTACAGGATTAGTTGGTATGGCAACTAAATACTCAGAAGCAATTCTAGCAGTAAAATATAGAGAAAAAGGTATAAATGGCTACAAAGGTGGTCCTATGTACTATATTTTCAAGGGTGCAAATATGCCAAAACTTGCTATGGCATTTGCGTTTTTTACTGTAATTGCCTCTTTTGGTATAGGTAATATGGCACAAGCAAATGCTGTTGCAAATGCATTAAATACACAGTTTGGTATTTCTTTTGAAGTAACAGGAATTGTTTTACTAATGATTACTGCTTTTGTTATCTTAGGAGGTATAAAAACTATTGGTAAGGTAACCACATATTTGATACCATTTATGATTGCAATATATTTATTTACAGCACTAATAATTATTGCAAGTAATATTGATAAAGTAAGTGATGCCTTAGGAATGATTTTTTACTATGCCTTTAATCCAATTGCAGCAACAGGTGGATTTGCGGGTGCAGCTATTGCAGCAGCCATTAGATATGGTATTGCAAGGGGAGTTTTTTCAAATGAATCTGGACTTGGTTCAGCTCCAATAGCAGCAGCTGCTGCTAAAACTAGTGATCCGGTAAAACAAGCATTAATTTCTATGACTCAAACTTTTATAGATACATTAATTGTTTGTACAATGACAGCTTTAATCATTTTAATGGCACCTATTTGGACTCAAGGTGGAAATGCTGGTGAACTAACACTAAAAAGTTTTGAATACTTCTTAGGTGATTGGGGAGCTTTAGTTATAGTATTTGCAACTATTCTTTTTGGATACTCCACAATACTTGGTTGGTCGTACTATGGAGAGAGAGCATTTGAGTATATATTAGGGGATAAAAAAATATTCTACTACAGAATCTTTTTTATTGCTATCATATATGTAGGATGTGTTTCCCAGCTTAGACTTGTTTGGAATTTCTCAGACTTAGCAAATGGTCTTATGGCTATTCCAAACTTAATTGGTTTATTAATTCTTTCAAAAGTAGTAAGTTCCGAGACAAAAAGATATTTTGATAAGAAAAAAGTTATAAAAGCTTAGGCTTTTATACTAATTTAGTCTCTTTATTTAAGCTATATCCTAGTCCCTTAACACTTATAATTGACTCATTAGAAAGCTTTTTTCTTAATCTTTTTATCATAGCTCTAATATTAGTTAAATTCGTATCTTCACCTTCCCATACATACTCATAAATCTCTTCATAATTTGCTATATGATGAAGATTTTTAGAAAATAGTTCTAAAAATAAAATCTCTTTTTTAGTAAGTTCAATTTCTTCATTGTTTTTATACATGATTCTATTTTTAAAATCATATTTAAGATTATCATTAAACTGTAAAAACATTTTTTCAACTCTACAAAGTTTCTTTACTTTTTGGATAAGCTCAAAAATATAAAAAGGTTTTTTTATATAATCATCACAACCTAGGTCATAAGACTTTTGAATTTTTTCAAAATCATGATTTGAACTGATTATAATCACAGGAGTATCTTTATGATTAACTCGTAATAACTCTAAAAGTGAAATCCCATCAATATTAGGAACATTTATATCTAAAATGAAACATGAGTAACCATTATCAAGATTTTCAAGTGCTTTTTGTCCATCAATAAAGGTATCCACATAATAAGACTCTTTTTTAAGAGAGTTTCTTATTAAGTTAAGCAATCTTTCATTATCTTCTAGTACTAAAATTTTCACTCTACATACTCCAAAATAATCTCAAACAATGCTCCATCATTTGCATTACTTGCTTGTAATTCTCCATTCATTTTATCTTCAATAATCATTTTTGCCATATAAAGACCTATCCCATGTCCTTCTTTTTTTGTAGAAAAATAAGCTTTAAATATCTTTTTTAAAGCTGTTTTTTTAATTCCACCTGCATTATCTAAAATTTGAATTTTTAAATTTTTACCTTCATTTAAAATATTAATTTTAATAAATCTATCATTAAAATCTTTTTTTATCAATTCATCTTTTGCATTGTTTATTATATTCAAAATAGCTTGCATAAACTCATTTCTAAAACCCAATACATTTAAATTTATGTTTTTGTCATAATTAAATTCAAGATTAATATAGTTATATTTTATATTATGATTTACTATTTTTAAAAGCTCATCAATGGCTAAACTTACATCAAAAATAGTTTTTTTATTTGAAGGAACCATAAAATTTTGAAAGTCATTTATTGTTTTATTCATGTATTCAACTTGTGTCATAATATCTTTTACATAAGATTCATCTTCACTTTTTTGTGTTGATGAAGAGTAAAAGCTCTCTTGAGCAATTGTTGTTATTTCAACTAAAGGAGATTTCCATTGATGAGCAATAGAAGAGAAGATTTCACCAATTTCAGCAAGTTTTGATTGCTGAATTATAAACTGCTGGTTTTTTTGTCTTTCAAGTTCAGCTTTTTTCTCTTTTGTAATATCTGTAAGAATAGTTACAGTACCTGTTTTTTTAGTCTTACTATCACAATAAGTAGTTTGTTTAATAAAATAAATTTTTTCATCAATACTGGTAACTTTTAATTTAAAAGAAGAGTGTTTTTTTGAATTCTTTTTATATTTCAACAAAGCTTTTTGAACTATTTTCACACTTCTATTGTCACTAAACTCATCTAATCTTTTATTGTAAATATGACTTTTTTCAACATTTATAATATTACAAAACATCATATTTGAATCTAATATTCTTCCCTTTTCATCTTGCCAAAAAATTGGACTTTCAATGGCATTTAACAATACTTCATCAAAATCTATTCTTTGTCTTAATTTTTTTTGCGTATTAACTCTCATATAAATATTATGAATTAAACCTAAAATCAAAAATATCAAAATTGGAGATATTATAAAAACAAAATTTATAAAACCACGATGTTTATCAAAAAAAGTTAATCTTTTGTTTACCAGTTCGTATTCGTCATTAATCTGAGCTATTGCAATAGTAAATTCATCTAGCTTTTTAGAGTCAAAAATATATGCGAAATCATCAAACACATTAACTTTTTTTAACTCTTTATTATTTAAAATATCTAAAGCCATAAGACCTGATTGAGTACCAAATTTTTCTAAATCTACTATCTTTCCACCAATTACGCCACTATATTTAAATACTGAATCTGTAATAAAAATAGGAACCTTAGAATCATTTATAAATTTTGAGATTTCATAGTTCTTATTTAGCGTGCCATCACTATTTTTATAAAACCTTATAAACAAAACTGCACTATTATTCTCAGGCTTGGAAAATCTGTGTTTCAAACTACTTAGATTATCTTCTTTCAAATAAATAAGATTATATCGTCCTGTAAAGTCTACAAATAGCTCCTTTATCAAAGGCTCTGTATGTGTAGCATTTATGCTTTTATCATTTATAATATATAGGTTTTTGATACTTGGAATAATCTTTTCAACTAATTTTATATTAGCTTTTAAATCTCTTTTTTCAAGTAAAGCCCAAACTTTATTTTCTAAAGCCTTTTCTATAAGCTTTTCTTGTGAAAAGTTTTCTATTCCTACTGTAAAGATTTTTGTATTTATGAAAAGTTCATCATAGGAATCAAGGATAAAATCATATGCAAATCTATCAATAGTAATAACTAAGTCATACTTTCTATGTTTTAACTGAACCTTATAAAGATTTTTCAAGTTCTTACTATACTCTTTTGAAGTAATTTTTTTTGAATCCATATATAGAACATTTATATCTAAGTTAGTGTGTTTATAAAAAACTTTTTCAATTGATTTTACAATATCATCACTCCACTTATAGCCTTTGTGATAAGAGTTTATTATCAAGATATTTTTATTTATTGAATCTGAGAAAAGAAAAGTTGTGAAAATTAAAAGTAAAAATAGAGTTTTTTTCATAAACTTATTATAGTAAGTTTTATAAAAATAGCACCTTTATTGGTGCTATTTTATTTAAAGAATAATGAAGCCTAAAAGAACTAATGAAGCTAAGAATAGTGCTCCAAATATTGCTCCTAGTTTCCACCATGTAGCTTGTGAAATATATCCAGCACCATACCAAATAGGTGAAGGCCCAGTTGCATATGGAGTAATAATTCCCATAAGTCCAAGTGAACCAACTAAAAGTATTGCTAATGATGGTACCATTTCTGCTGGAATTAAATTCATTCCAATTCCTAGGAAAAGTGGTAAAAGTGCAACTACGTGAGCTGTAACACTTGCAAATAGATAATGGAATAAGAAGAATAATACTACAAGTATTATCACAATATTCACAGGGTCAACACCTGCTAACCAACTTGATATTAAACCTGCTGCCCATTTTAAATATCCAACTTTTTTAAGACCACTTGCCATTGCAACTAGTGTTGCAAACCAAATAAATACATTAATTGCAGCTTTATTTGTAATAACATCTTCCCAATCAATAACTTTTGTTAAAACAAGTAAACATAAAACAACTAATGCAGCTACTGTTCCATTTATACCAATTGATTTTCCAAAAATCCACATAACTAAAGCTAAAACTCCAAGACCTAACATTATTAACTCTTTTTTAGTTATAGGACCCATTGCATCTAATTCTTTTGCTGCCCATGTAGGAGCTTCTGGTGAAGTTTTTTGTTCAGGTGGATATACTAAATATGTAATATATGGTACTAGTAAAAACAGTGGTATCATAATTAAAGCAAGTGTACTGAACCATTCACCCCATGAAATTAAAATACCTGCATTTTTTTCAACTAATGACACAGCTAATAAGTTTGGTGCTAATGCTGTTAAAAACATAGAACTTGTAACACAAGTTGCAGCAATTGCTACCCATGAAATATATGCCCCTAATTTTCTTGGCTCATTTTCAGGAGTAGAATTAAACATTTGTGGAATATTAATAGCAATTGGGAAAATAGTCCCTGCACTTCTTGCTGTGTTTGATGGCATAAATGGTGATAAAATACCATCTGCAAAAGCAACTGCATATCCTAGACCAAGTGAAGTTTTACCTAAGGCTTTTACTAAAAGTAAAGCAATTCTTTTTCCAAGTCCTGATTTTTTGTAACCAAGTGCAAACATAAATGCTGCAAAAATTAACCAAATAACCCCATTTGAAAAACCACTTAAAGCCCAATCTCTATTGGCTTTAGCAGTCTCACCTACTAATCCGAAAGCGGCACTAAATGAAACTCCAATTAAACCTATTAAGGCGGCTGGAATTGGCTCTAAAATAAGTGCTACTATTACACCTAAAAATACTGCAAAGAAGTATTGTGCGTTAACACTTAAACCTTCTGGCGTTGGCATTATTGCAATAATAATTGCAACAATAATTGGTAATGCTATTTTAAAAGTTTGACTTTGAAGCATGACATCTCCTTTTTATTTCTTATATTGAAATATTAGAAAAGAAAAGTGACCTTAATATGACATTTAAGTGTTTTTAGAAAAAAATAAGAAAACTAAGAGATTTACTCTTAGTTTTTTAATAATTGTTAGTATTTATAAAATTTAGTATTTTGATTTAATTAGATTAATGAATTTAATTTATCAACAAATGCTTGTTTAGAAGATGCACCAATCATAGTATCTACAACTTCTCCATCTTTCATAAAAATGATTGTAGGAATAGATCTTACACCAAATTTAACGGCTAAGTCTTGTTCTTCATCAGAATTAACTTTACAGATTTTTGCTTTTCCATCAAACTCTTGCGCTAATTCATCAATAACAGGTGCAAGCATTCTACACGGTCCACACCATGGTGCCCAAAAGTCTACTAAGGCTATACCTTCTTTTGTTGTTTCTTCAAAATTATCATTATTTAGCTCTATATATTTACTCATAATTTGTCCTTTTTTATTTTATAGGAAAAATTTTATCATTTAATAAATAATATCTAGCTTAAACAGGACATAAAAAAAGGTAAGACTAAAATGTCTTACCTTTCTTAATAATTGTTTGTATTTTTATTACGATTATAATAATGAGTTAATTTTGTCAGCAAATGCTTGTTTAGAAGAAGCTCCAACCATTTGATCAACTACTTCACCATCTTTCATGAAGATAATAGTAGGAATAGATCTAATTCCGTATTTTACAGCTAAGTCTTGCTCTTCATCTGTATTTACTTTACAAATGTTTGCTTTTCCTTCAAATTCTTCAGCTAACTCTTCAATAACTGGAGCAATCATTCTACAAGGTCCACACCATGGAGCCCAGAAATCTACTAGTGAAACACCACTTTTTGTAACTTCTTCAAAATTTGCAGGAGTTAATTCAATATATTTACCCATTTTAATTTCCTTATTATTAGTTTTTAGTTCTCTTTATCAAAACATTTTATAAATAAAACTTATTAATTTTAGCCTAGCTTAACTTAAAATTTCTTTTATAATCTAGCCTAAATCTCTTTTTAGATAAAATAACTCTATTTTAATAAAAATGGATAGTTTTATGGATATAAGAAAAGAGTATTTAGAGTTTTTTAAAAATAAAGGCCATGAGGTAGTTTCATCTATGCCTTTAGTGCCAGATGATCCAACATTGATGTTTACAAATGCTGGAATGGTGCAGTTTAAAGATATTTTTACAGGTGATGTTCCAACTCCATCTAACCCAACTGCTACATCTTGTCAGTTATGTGTTAGAGCTGGTGGTAAACATAATGACTTAGAAAATGTAGGTTATACTGCAAGACACCATACACTATTTGAAATGTTAGGAAACTTCTCATTTGGTGATTACTTCAAAGAAAAAGCAATTGCTTATGCTTGGGAATTTGTAACAAAAAACCTAGCACTTCCAATTGATAAATTATGGGTTACTATTCATGATAGTGATGATGAAGCTTATGAATTATGGCAAAAACATATTGATGCTTCTAGAATCAAAAGATTCGGCGATAAAGATAACTTCTGGTCTATGGGAGATACTGGTGCTTGTGGTCCTTGTTCTGAAATTTTCTATGACCAAGGTGAAGAGCATTTTAATAGTGATGAAGATTATTTAGGTGGAGAAGGAGATAGATTCCTTGAAATCTGGAACCTTGTATTTATGCAGTATGAAAGAGATACAAGTGGGAAATTAAATCCATTACCAAAACCTTCAATTGATACAGGTATGGGACTTGAAAGAGTTATTGCTATTAAAGAAGGTGTTCTTAATAACTTTGATTCTTCAAACTTCCAGCCAATTATCAAAAAAATTGAAGAACTTGCAATTAATAAAATTAATGACGAAAATATAGGTTCTTACAGAGTAATTTCTGACCACTTAAGAGCAAACTCATTTATGTTATCTCAAGGTATTTTATTTGGAAATGAGGGAAGACCTTATGTAAATAGAAGGATTATGAGAAGAGCTGTAAGACATGGTTACTTACTTGGATTTAGAAAACCTTTCTTAGCACAAGTATATGATACTTTATGTGATATGATGGGTACACACTATAGTGACTTAATTGATCAAAAAGATTATATAAAAGAGCAATTAACTCTAGAAGAAGCTAGATTCTTTAAAACAATTGAATCAGGTATGGCTTTATTTGAAGAAGAATTAGAGAACACAAAAGATATATTCTCTGGTGAGATTGCATTTAAACTTTATGATGAAAAAGGTTTCCCTTTAGACTTAACAGAAGATATGTTAAGAGATAAAAATATCAAAGTTGATATTGAAAAATTTGATTCCCTAATGGCAGAACAAAAAGCAAAAGCAAAAGCTGCTTGGAAAGGTAGTGGAGATGCTGCTACTTCAGGTGACTTTAAAGCTTTACTTGAGCAATATGGTGAAAATGAGTTCGTAGGATATGAAAATACAAACTATAGAAGTAAAATTCTTTCACTTTTAGATGAAAACTTCAAAGAAGTTACATCTCTTAAAAAAGGTGAATCTGGATGGGTTATGTTAGATAAAACTCCATTCTATGCTACTTCTGGTGGACAAGCAGGTGATATTGGTGCATTAGAAGATAATGAGCATATTGCGATTATTGAAGATACACAAAAATTCCATGGATTAAATCTTTCAAAAGTAAAAGTAGAAAATTCTGACATTAGTAAAGATGAAGAAGTTAAAGCTGTTGTAGTAAATAGATATGAAGTTGCAAAACATCATAGTGCTACTCACCTTTTACAAAGTGCTTTAAAGATGGTTTTAGGTGACACAGTTGCACAAGCAGGTTCTTTAAATGATTCTTCTAGATTAAGATTTGACTTTACGTATCCAAAAGCAATGACACAAGAACAAATTGAAGAAGTAGAAGATTTAGTAAACTCTATGATTTCAAGAGGAATTGTTGGAAGTGTTGAAGAGTTAGCTATTGAAGATGCTAAGAAAAAAGGTGCTATTGCTATGTTTGGTGAAAAATATGGTGATGTAGTAAGAGTTGTTGAATTTGGTGATATATCTGTTGAGTTCTGTGGAGGAACACACGTAAGAAATACACATGACATTGGTTCTTTTTATATTACTAAAGAATCAGGTGTAAGTGCAGGTGTTAGAAGAATTGAAGCTGTATGTGGAATGTCTGCTATTTCATATGCAAAATCATTTATGAAAAAATACCAAGAGGTTCAAACTGAAGTTAAAAACCAAGATGCTATTACTGGTATCAAAAAACTAAAAGATCAAATCAAAGAGCTTAAAAAAGAAATTGAAGAGGCACAAAGTGCAAGTGCAACTCCTATAGCTGAAGAAATGATTGGTGATGTTAAAGTTGTAGTTGATATTGTTAAAAATGGTGATATTAAAAAACTAATTGATGATATGAAAAATGCAAATGAAAAACTAGCAGCTCTACTTATTCAACCAAAAGGTGAAAAAGTTATGATTGTTGCAGGAAGCAAAAACACATCTATTAAAGCTGGTGATTGGATCAAAAATATTGCACCAATCGTTGGTGGTGGAGGTGGTGGAAGACCTGACTTCGCACAAGCTGGTGGAAAAGATGTATCTAAAATTGAAGATGCTAAAAAAGCTGCTTTAGATTATGCAAAAGCAAACTTATAGGATTACAAAGTGAGTGAACTATTTGATAACTATTCATCAATTATAGTTTTTCTACATGTAATCTCTGCTGTATTATGGGTAGGTGGAATGTTAGCAATTAGATTTGCCGTTCACTACTCAATGCAAGATATTACAGACCCAAAGATAAAACTAGGAAGAACATTAGAGAGTCTTAGAAGATTTTTTAATATGGTTATTCCTGCAATTGTTTTACTTTTATTAACAGCGATTATTATGATAATAGCATTAGGCTTTAAAGGTACACCTTTATATAATGTAGTAATTGCAAAGGAAGTGATTTGGACTATAATGACTGTAGTTTTTATTACTATATATATAAAAAGAAACAAAGCATCAAAGGCTTTTGAAAGTGGTAATTTACCTGCAGCAAAACAGCAGTTAGAACCAATAGCTAAATACTTTATTCCATTAAATATTATTCTAGGAATTATTGCTATATTTCTAGGAGTTACATTAAGAGGATTTTAATCCTCTTAATCATCTAAATAGTATTCAACTGTTGAAACAACTCTAACTTTCTTGATATGTTGAGTATTTTGATCCCTACTTGAAATAGAAAACTGACCTTGTCTTGCTTTTTTAATTTTACCTAGCTTACTATTTGAATCCTTAGCAAACTTCAAAGCAACTTCTCTAGCTTTTCTTGTGGCTTCTTCTATCATAATTGGTTTTACTTCATTTAAATTTGTAAAAAAATATTGAGCTTTTGAATCATAATCATTTACTCTAAATAAAATACCTTTTTTGTTTAAAGATGAAATATTTAAAATAGCACTTCTTACTAACTCAACATTTTTAGAGTAAACATTAATAGTTTGATTTGCACTATATCTGAATCTCATATTTTCATTTGAGTAACTATTTGCTAACTTATCATTTATTCAAGGTGCTGGTATTGTCCATTCATCTTCCATAATTTTATGTTCTTTTAAAAACTCTATTATTGTTTTTGTATTACTTTCAATTTGTTTATTTAAATCATTTAAATCATTACTAGCAACTGCAAATTTTATAGGCCATAAAACTATATTTGCCTTAAACTCTTTTTGTGATAAACCTTTTACAGTTACACTTCTATCAAATTGTTTATAAGTTTTCACACCCTTTACTAAAAAATACCCAAGTGAGCTTAAACCTAAGAAAATTGATATTCCTAAGATATAGATTGATTTACTACTTAAATTTGACATATAAATCCTTTTAATCAAATAACTTTTTATTTTTATACACTAATATAAACATAAAAAAGAGAATACAGATAAATGTATAAACCATAATATCCCATCCAAAATGTTCATAAATTATCGATGGTAAAAATGACCCCATTGCTCCACCTAAATAGTAAAAAGTAAGATACATCCCAGAAGTAAGTGATTTTTGCTCACTTTTCATAGAGTTTGCTAAACCTGTACTCATAGTATGTACTGTAAACATACCAATACAAAAGATGAATAACATTATAAACAAGAACACTACACTTTTGCTAACAAGAAAAAAGTTTATTATTGTAAATATAGCTAATCCAACTAAAATTGTATTCAGTTCTGTTTTGAAAAGTTTTACAATTTTTTTTGAAAAAAGTGAAACTAAAATTCCCATACCATAACCTAAATATAAAAGACTAATTTGAAACTCATTAATTGAGCTACTTATATCTTTTACTCTAAATGGTAGTACATTTAATATCCCTGCAAATACAAAAAAAACACAAAACATTAATAAGTAAACTAAAACAAATCTCTTATCTTTTAAAATATTTGTAATATCACTTACCTTAGGTTTTGATAAACTTGCATCTCCTTCATACTTTAGTTTTTTAATAAAAAATAGTGAAATAAAAATTGCTAAAGATAAAGAATAAAAAACATATTCATAAGAAAAACTTGTGGCAATTGCTCCTGAGAATATTCTTCCAATCATTCCTCCAAGTACAGTTGCAGCTACATAAATAGCCATATTATATTTGATATTTTCTTTATCAATATTAGCTAAGATACTCATAAGTGCAGTTAAAATAGCAGGTACCACTAAAGCTTCACAAAATCTAAAGAATAAAAAAGTTTCATATCTTGTACTTAAACCTAAGAAAATATTTGTTACTAGCAAGATAGCTGATGAATACATAAGCATCTTTTTTGCACAAACCTTTTCTAAAACATATCCATAAACAATCGGTGATATTGCTAAAAAAAGCATGATTATAGCTGTAAACTGTGAAGCTTTTACAACTGAAATGTCAAACTCTTTTGCAAGCAATGGTTGAAGTGGTTGTGTTGCATACATAACAGATAAAACAATTACAATACAATATATTACGATAAACAAATCTAGCTTTTTCACTATAATTCATCTTTCAAATATATTTTTTCAAAATAGTTTTCTACTATATTCATCTTAACTAAGCTTTTAAAATACTCTTTTTGAAATCTTTTTTTATTTATATTTTTATTAACATAAGAGTTATCATACTTCTGTATTAACTCTTGAAAATAAAAACCTTCATAATCTAAGATAAATAGATCTTCTTTAAAGCCAAACTTATATATTAAATCAATGTAATATTTGTCATCAATTAAATAACTTGTAAACTCATAATTATCATAATCAAATCTTTGAATTTTTTTCATACTTGTAATATTAAAATGCTTCTTAAATTGATAAATAAAATGACCTCTTGGAAGACCATTCCAAGTGCATGAATTGTTTAAAGAAATATATTCAATGAATAGCTTCTTATATTTACTATCATTTATAGTTTTTATATATGAGTCTCTTGTGCAAAGTCCAAGAGTTGAAAGCTCATTTTGTGTCTTTAACTCTAAAGTATCAAAAGAGTTTTTATATTTAATAGGCATACAAGCAGTAAAAAAAACAAGACTTATTAAAGTAAATAATACTGTTCTCATTTTAAATCCTTTCGTAAAAACAAATTATAGCATTTTTGAGGTAATTAATTGACATCGTGTTATTTTTGTAATAATATACTTTTATTCATTGCCAATAGGAAAACATTTATATTATGATAAAATCAATAATCCTTATTTTTTTATGCCTATTTTTTACAACTGGATGTTCATATAAAAATAGTTCACAAAAATTTATAAGTAGCTACAAAGAGTTAGATAATCTTCCTTATCCTAGTGCTTCACTTGAACATACTCTACTTGAAACAAACAATCAACTAAAAAATTTTTACAAAGAATGGAGAGGGGTTAGGTATAAATGGGGTGGAAGTACTAAAAGAGGTATTGATTGTTCTGCTTTTGTTCAAAAAGCCTATAGAAATAGTTTTAACTTAAAACTTCCAAGAACTACAAAATATCAACATAAAGTTGGTAAATACATAAATAAAAACTCACTTAGACTAGGTGATTTAGTATTTTTCAAAACAGGATGGGACTCAAGACATGTGGGTATTTATCTTGATAATGGAAGATTCATGCATGCATCAACAAGTAAAGGTGTGATTATTTCTTCTTTAAATAATAGATATTATAAAAAACACTACTGGAAAGCAAAAAGAGTCTTGTTTTAAACACAAAGAAAAAAAAGGGTATAATGTAAGATTAATCTAATTTTACAGGAGTACATGTGATAAGAAACTTATCATTTTTTATTTTTATAACACTTTTTTTTAGTGCATGTAATAGCACTAAAACACTTGCATATAAAGAGACATCTAATCAAAATATAAATAAACAAATAGAAGCTTTAAAGCATTTTGAACCAGAAACTATAAAAGAAGTAAAGCTTGAAGAAACTAAACTTGAACAAGAGATTGAACAAGAAGAAATACAAAAGCAATTAAGTAATGATGAAATCATCAAAAACTCTTTAATGGAATTTTATACTGAATGGAAAGGTGTAAAATACAAATTTGGAGGAAATTCAAAAAGAGGTATTGATTGTTCTGCTTTTACTCAAAGAATTTTCAAAGAAAAATTTAATATCAAAATACCAAGAAGTACAAGAACACAAGTTAAAGTTGGTGAGAAAATTAAAAAGTCTCAGCTTAAACTAGGTGATTTAGTATTTTTTAAAACAGGTAAAATAGATAGACATGTTGGAGTTTATATGGGTGATGGTAATTTTATGCATGCTTCAATAAAAGGTGTTAAATTTACAAAATTAAATAAAGCTTTTTATAAAAAGGCTTATTGGACATCAAGAAGAATTATTAAAGATTTATAATACATAAGCCTCAAAGTTTTAATTATGTTCAGGAGAAATGAGTTCATTTTGCACTTACTACTCTTGCTATAGAAAATTAAATATGATTAAAAGAGTAATATAAATGAGGCTTTTTGTAATTTGTATGAGTTAATGAGATAGATGCACTTAAATTTATAATTTAGGAAGCAGAAAGGATACAAATGAGAAATGCATCTACCTCTTTAATACTGTAATTATAATCTACAAATATGATAATTGTATGATTTTATTACAATTTTATAAAATTTGACAAAATATATAGACAAACCACCCCTACTATGTACATTTTTAGAGCATAAAAAATATTGGCTTTAAAAATATCCTTTGCATTTAAATTATATCTAGCAACTATTGTTAAATTTAATCCACTAAATGGCGAGGTTGAAACAGTTGTAGCCCAAGCCATCAAAAATGTCACAGCTAATAGTGTATGATTTACCGAACTTAAAAACTCTCCAATAATAGCAATTGTAATAATAGGATGAATTCCAACAAAGGCTAAAACTATAAAAATAGCTAAAAGAATTGAAGCTATAATCCAATCAAACTCTTCAAAAGGAAGTGTTAATTCTAGTCCTAAAAGTATTGAACTAACAGAAATACCAAACATTCCAGCTATTAAAAATAGTGAGAGTTCCACTTTCATCTTTGGTAACTCTTCAAAAATATGATTTACTATCTTACTTGTAGTTTTAGATACTCCTTTTTTTATTGGTAAAACTAAGATTGTTAATAAAAAAGAAAATAGCGAGATTAAAACAATCACTTTAATATCAGGATAAAAATGATTTGTTAGCAATACTAATACAGCTAAACAAAAAGGTAAAAGTAAAGTATCAAAAGCCATAGGATAACCTCTGAATTCATCTAAATTAAAACTCTTATCTTTATTTACTTCATAGTATGTAAACAAAAATGCTATAAAAGCTAATATTAGTCCATTTATCAAAATTACACCTGCTTTTAAATTTGGTGCATAAGTTAAAGCTGCTGCAAAAGCTACAAAAAAAGGTGACCAGTAAGCATCTGTAGAAAAAGCTCTTGTAAGTAAAACTATTTGAGTTTTTGTAAGATTAGCTTTTTTATATAATTTATCTGCAACAAGTATCAAAGAAGACAAGTTTATTACAGATCCAAATAAATGAACGCCAAGATAAGTCTTTAAAAAAGATTGTTTTCCTTTTGGAAGATTAGCACTTTTATCTTTCTTAGGAGTTGCTATTAATCTTAAAAAACCAACTCCAATTAAAAGAGTTAGTAAGTATTGATTTACAGTAAAAACTTTTACAAAATCAATACTAAAACCATAGAAAAAGCAAATAGCAAAGGCAATAAGGCTTAAAAGTAAAAGTATGTTTAACATCTTTTTACTTTTTAGAGATGTATATGAAAAGCTAAGTGAAAGCCAAGCTAAAACACCTGCAATAATTAATAAAGAGTTATTAAAAAAGTAAGCAAGAAAAGTTATTAAAAATGATGAAAAAATTAATATTCCACTTAAACTTGCTAATGCCTTATTCACTTTTTTTGTCTTTCTTTAAATAAAATATTGATAAATAAATTCCAAGAGCTATTAGAATAACCCCAACTAAATGATAAAACTCTAGTTTTTCACCCAAAAAGATATAAGCTAATACTGCACCAAAGATTGGCATTAGATGGGCAAACTGACCTGCTTTATTGGCTCCGACCTCAACTGTTGATATATTCCAAAAATAAAAAGATAAGATTGACGGGAAAATTACCATGTATATTAATGAATAAAACAACTCTTTATTCTCTATAAACCCAACACTAAAACTATATCCTTGATAATAAAAGGCTATAGTTAAAAATCCAACACCAATAAAAGTTGTAATAGCTAAAAAGTCAAAAGCTTTAAGCTCTTTTGGCTTGAATTTTAAAAAGATAGAATATAAAGACCATAAAAGTCCTGCAAGCAATATCCATAAATCACCTTTTGAAAATTCTAAGGTACTTAAGATTGATAATTCACCTTTTACAATAAGATATATAACCCCTAAAGTAGATACAAAAATCCCAAATACTTGAATAGCTTTAATTTTAACTTTTAAAATAATTGCAGATAAAACTACAATCATAATAGGAATAGCTGAGTTAATTAATAAAGCGTTTATTGCTGTTGTTGTTTGTAATCCATAGTATAAAAAGGTATTGAATCCTGCAACACCAACACCGCCCAATAAAAATAAAAGTAAAAAGTCTTTACGCAAGGCTTTTGTTAATCTTTTTATATTTATTAATATATATGGTAAAAGTAATACTAAAACAAAAAACCATCTATAAAATGAAAGCTCAGTTGGTTCAATACTTGTAGATACTAATCTTCCAAATACAAAATTACCTGACCAAAAAAGTACTGCTAAAACTAATAAAATATAATACTGCATAATAACTTCTTTTGAAAAAATTTTAAATTAAAAAAGGGTTCAAGTATATACTTGAACCCTTAAAAATAGCTTTTATACTATATTAAATTACTAAAATTTATATGAAGTATAAACTCTTAAAGCATTTGAATCTTTTAAAGTATCGCTAAATGAAGCGTTTTCATACATAACTTTTGTTGAAAAGTTTTTATTAAAGGCATACTGTACAAATCCACCATATGCATCAATCTTATCTGAACCACCTAAGTTGTTATTATCAGGTGATTTTACTTGTCCTATATATGCAACAACAGTAGCTCCTGCTAATTGTGTAGCAGCAACTGCAACCATAGTATCTGTGTTTGCTTTATATGTTACACTTCCACCATGAATTGGTAAAGCTGTATAACCAGAATCAGCACCATTTCCAGCACCAACAAATACATCACCATCATCAGTAGTACTTGTATATAATCCAGTTAAATTAACCATTCCTATATTTCCACTAACTTTAGCCCCATATAATCTACCATCAGACTTAGCATTACTATCATTTGTAGAATCAATTACTTGTAGTGAAACTTTTGCAATACTAGCATCATAAACACCATCTATATATAAAGCATTTTTATCAGTATTTGCAGTACTTCCATCTACATCTAAATACTGACCTTGTAGTGTCAAGTTTTCAATAGAGTTGTTTTTCACATATAAAGTATATGCTCCATCTTCATACTTATCAAACTCACCTGGGTTTTCAGCACCATCTGTTCTTCCTTGGAACTTATTTACATATGCAGCAACTATAGTTGTATCAGCTAAATCTGTATTTGTTAAAGTTACACCTTCAAATGACTCTTTAATCATTCTAGAACCAGAACCTGCAACTAAAGGAGTTGTAATATACTGTCTACCAACTTTTAGTGTTGTATTATCTAAAGTATATGCTAGATATGATTCAGACATTACTGCACCTGATGCATCCATTGTGCTAGCAAAATCATTTGTTGCCTCAATAGATCTATCTACTACATGTGAAGCTTGAAATGTTACTCCTGCATTTAAGCCATAAAAAGAACCAGTTACGATATTTATATTTCCACCTGTAACAAAAATATTATCGTTTTTACCATCTACTGGACTTTGCTTATCAAAGTATTGTGCTTTTAATTCACCCTTTACTTTTGAATTAGAAAATGCTTCTTCTAAAGTATCAGCAAAAACTGAACTACTAAGTAGTAAACATGCAGCCATACTTAATTTTGTAATTTTTTTCATTTTATCTCTCCAAGATTTCGAAATTTTCTAGACTACCATACACGCGCAATATATAGTTGGTACTCTACATTAAAGATTTTAATTAAATTAAATCGCAAAATTATCGCACTTTTTATAAGTTAAAATAAGGGCATACGGCATATAAAATGCCGTATTTATGTCTAAATCATTTTTTTATGAAAGGAGAAACTTCATATAAGTCGCTTTGAAGTTGTAAGTGATAAAAAGAAAGCATTTATAAGTTTAAAAGCAAAAAACATAATAGGTACTACAACTTCAAAAGTAAATATATCACTTGCACCTATTTCAAAAGTAATAGTAATAAAAACTTATCGCAGATTAATCGCAAATAGTTTTATTTTTCATTTTTATACACAAAATCAAGTAAATAAGAGATTGATTTAGTATAAGGGCTATCTATATTTTGCATTTTATTATAGTTTATTACTACATTACAAATTTCATCTATTTCTAGTTCTCTTTTAAACTCTCTATCAACTAGCATTGAGGGTTTAATTGAGTCAAAATTTTTAATTAACTCATACATTTGACTTAGTTCATTGTTAGTAATTTCTATACTACAAGCTTTTGCAGCACTTTGAGTCTCTTTCATTAGACCATAAACTAAAGATGAAAGTTTTTCATTATTCATTAAAACACCAGTTTTAATTTTGAGTAAAGCACAAATAGCATTTACTCCATTGTTTATAATAAGTTTCTTCCAAAGCTCTTTATTTATATCATCAACAACTTCACATAAAATACCAGCTTCATTTATACTTTTATTTAATTTCTTTAAAAAAGCTGTGTTCTCTTTAGTTTGGGAAATTGAACCTATTAGAGTTTCTACTTTACCTGTGGCTTCTATAAAAGAGGGTTTTATAATATGAGCACCTATTTTTCTAGTTAGTCCGCCTATTATTTTATCTTTTTTAAAATATTCACATAAGATTTTTTCATTTTCAACACCATTTTGTAAAGATAAAATATATGGTTTATCTTTTAAGGTATCTAGTTTAAAAGAAAGCTCTTTTGCTATTATTCTAGTTGTATTTGATTTTGTAGTTAGAATTATTACATCAATATTTAAAGAAGTGAAGTCTATATCTTGTAGTTGTGATACATCTACTTTTTGAGAGAAGGAAAAATCAGGATGTTGCACTTGTAAGCCATTTTTTCTTATAGCTTCTAGGTGCAAACTCCTTGCGACAAATGTAACTTTATTTGATGAACTTAATAATCTTGCTCCGTAAAATGCGCCTATTCCACCTGTACCTAAAATTAAAAAGTTCATATCTACTCCTATTCTAAAAAGAAATCTTCAAGTAGTTTATTAAATCTATCCTTATGTTCTATTTGAGACCAATGTCCACATTGTCCAAAACCATGTAATTGTGACTTTTCTATTAGATTATGCAATCTAATTGAGTTTTCAAAAGGAATCACCTTATCATCTCTACCATGGATAATTAAAACATCTTTATCAATAGAAGCTATTTCTTTTTCATCACTTGCCATTGATTTTACACTATTTTGTCTTGGTTCGGGAAACATTGAACTAAATGATTCTTGAAATCCAGGTCTAATACTAGCTTCATATCTCATTTTTGCTAAATCATCTGTTACTAGTTCTCTACTATAAGCAAATGTATCTAATAAAGCTTTCATGTTTTCTATACTTGGAGTATATCCCCATGCTTGATCAAGTCCAGCTGTTATTTCAAAATCAACACCCATTGCACCCATTAATACCATTTTATTCACTCTATTTGGATATTTTATAGCTAAACATAAAGCCAAGCCTCCACCAAAAGAGTTACCTACAATATTAAATTTTTCTATTTTTAAAGCATCCATTAGATTAATAGCTTGCTCTACCCATTCATCCATACTATAAGTAATATCATTAGGTCTATCACTATAACCAAAGCCTACCATATCAGGAGCTATTACTCTAAAGTTTTTTGCAAGCTGGGGCATTGCTAATCTCCAGTTTGCAAAGGCTGAAACCCCTGGTCCTGAACCATGGATAAATAAAACTACTTCACCCTCACCTAAATCATGATAGTTAGTATTATAATTACCCGTATTAATACTATTTGCTATTTCTGGATTTGACATTTTTACTCCTTATTTAAATCAAACTCTTTTGCTAAAAGTTCATATGATCTTTTTCTATGCTCAAAAGAATAAGTCACATTCACAATAATTACCTCATCAACTTCATACTCTAAAGCTAATTTCTCTATTTCTTCTTTACACTCTTTTGCATTACCTAATATCATGGTATTCATTGTTTCTTCATAATATTGTCTATCTTCAAGGCTTAAATCTTTTATTAGTTCTTGAACTGCTTGTGGGCTTTGTAAATCATCCCTTGTAGGCTGTTTGAAAGCTTGTAACTTCCAATAAGTATGTGTACTTGCTATATATCTTGCTTCTTCTTTATCCTTTGCAACAATACAAGCAACTGCAATACTAGCTTTTGGCTTTTTAAAATTATGACTTTTATTAAATGTTTTTTTATACTCTTGTATTATTGAAGAATTTCTTTCATGTGTTCCTATAAATAATGCTAAGATAAAACCTGCACCTAGAACTCCTGCTAAAGAAGAACTTGAATTACTAGAACCTAGTAAATACACAGGAGTACTATTTTCTTGAATTGGGGATAAAGTCAATCCACTAAATGAAGAATTTAAAGGAACTGTTTTATCTAAATAGTTTATTGTTTCATAAACCTTTTTTGAGTAGTCACTTTGATTTGAATGCAAAGCTCTAGTAGCTAAAAAACTTCCGCCACTAGCTCTTCCTACACCTAAATCAATTCTATTATCATATAAAGCATTAAGTGTATTAAAAATCTCTGCTACTTTAAAAGAGCTATAATGATTTAGCATAACGCCACCACTACCAACTCTAATTTTTGAAGTATTTGAAGCAACTGCACTAACCATAATCTCTGGGGCACAAGAAGCATAACCAGGTGTATCATGATGCTCTGCTAATAAATATCTATGATAACCTAAGTCTTCACAAGATTTTGCTAATTCAATAGTATCAAATAAACCTTGTTTTGCTTCTTTTCCATCATGAATTGGGGATTGATCTAATACACTTAATTTTAACAATTTATCGCCCCATCTTTTTTACACTCTCACCACCTATTCCAAAATGTTGTTTTGGCATTTCATTTAAAATCACTCTAACATTTTGTTTTGGTGCATCTATAGCTTCGTGAATTGCTTGAGTTACTTTTTCTATAAGCTTCTCTTTTTGCTCATCAGATCTACCTTCGATTATATTTATAGTTGCTATTGGCATAAAAGCTCCTTTTTTAATGTCTCATCAAAAGGTGCTTTAAAAAATTACCATTTTTTAAAGGGGACCTTTACAAAGGGACCATTTCATTTTTAACTTCTTTTAACAAGATGGCAAAGCCATCTTTAAAGAAGCAAACCCTAAAGAGAGCAACAAGTTGCTCTTATTTTCTATACAAATTTAAATGATAAAGTTCCTAAATCTTGAAACTTAACAGTTACATTATCACCTTTATTAACAGTAGTTGCAGCTGTAATTGCTCCACTTAAAATATAAGACCCAGCCTTTAAAACCTCACCTCGTTCACTCATCATATTTGCAAGCATTGCAATAGCAGTTGCTGGATGACCAAGAACTGCAGCTCCTGCTCCAAGTTGTACAACCTCACCATTTATTTCCATTACAACACCTAAAGTTTTTAAATCAACTTCATTAGCTTTTTTTGCCATACCACCACTTACATATCTAGAAGATGAAGAGTTATCAGCAATTACAGACTTTAAATCAAATTTAAAATCCTTATATCTTGAATCAATAATCTCAACAGCAGGCATTACAAAATCAGTAGCAGCTAATACATCATCTATATGACATCCAGGTCCACTTAAATCATCTTTTAATACAAAAGCAATTTCAGCTTCAACTTTTGGGTGAATTAATTCGTCATATGGTATTTCTGCACCATCACCATAGGCAAAGTAATCAGCAAGATATCCATAACAAGGATTTGGAACTCCCATTTGTTTCATTTTAGCCTGTGAAGTAAGCCCCATTTTCATACCAACTATTTTATGACCTCTTGCTTCTTTTGCAGCTCTTGCAGTCCATTGAATGTCATATGCATCTTCATATGTCATTTCTGGGTAATCATCAGTAATTTTTGTGATCTCATAAGCTTGCAATTCAGCATCTTCACAATGCTTTGCAAGTTTTTCTATTGTTGCTTTATCTAATGCCATTATAATAATCCTTTTTGTTTAGCTAATTCCATAGCACAATCATCAATCATATCTTCTTGACCACCAATCATTCCTCTTCTACCTAATTCAACAAGTAAAGATCTTGCATCTATTCCATACTTTTCTTCTGCTCGTCTAGCAAATAGTAAAAATGATGAATAAACACCTGCATAACCTAAAGTAATAGAATCCCTTGAAATTCTTGTAGGTTTACCCATAATAGGAAGTGCAATATCCTCAGCTGCATCTTCAATAGCTTCAAGATTAACACCCGTATCAACACCCATTCTATTACAAACAGCTACTAATACTTCAGTTGCAGTGTTACCAGAACCTGCTCCAAAACCTGCAAGTGAAGCATCAATTCGTGTAGCACCTGCTTCAATAGCTGCTAAAGAGTTTGCAACACCCATTGATAAGTTATTATGTCCGTGGAAACCAAGTTCAATCTCATCACCAAACTCTGCTTTTAATGCTTTAATTCTAGAACTTACCATATCAGGAAGTAAGTAGCCAGCTGAATCAGTTGCATAAATAGTTGTAGCTCCATAAGAAACCATTTTAGAAGCTTCCTCAACTAATCTTTTTTCATCAACCATATGAGCCATCATTAAAAATCCAACTGTATCAAGTCCCATTGATTTAGCAGCTTTTATATGTTGGGCTGAACAATCAGCTTCCGTACAATGAGTTGCTACTCTAACCATAGAAATACCATGATCAACAGCTTTTTCTAAATCTTTTACAATACCGATTCCTGGAAGTAAAAGAGCTGAGATTTTAGCTTGTGTCATATTTGGCACTACTGCATCTAACCATTCTTCATCAGTATGTCTTCCCCATCCATAGTTAAGTGATGAACCACCAAGTCCATCTCCATGAGTAACTTCAATAAAAGGAACACCTGCTTTATCCATTGCTGTTGACATATTTGTCATCTCTTCAAGTGAAAATTGATGTCTAATTGAGTGCATTCCATCTCTTAAAGACATATCATGAATTTTTATTTTTTTACCTTGTAAATCCATCTTATGCTCCTTTAATCTTTTTAGCCATTTGTTCTGCAATGTTTGTTGCAGCTGCTGTAATAATGTCTAGGTTACCTGCATACTTAGGCAAATAATCCCCCAAACCTTCAATTTCTAACCAAATAGAGATTTTATTACCATCAAAAACTGGTCCATTTTTTAACACATACCCTGGAATAAACTCTTGCATAGTTTCAACCATTTCATGGATTGATTTAGTAATAGCTTCTTCATCAGGTTTTTCACTTGTTAAACAATGAATTGTATCTCTCATCATTAAAGGTGGTTCTGCAGGATTTAAAATAATAATTGCTTTACCTTTTTTAGCACCACCTACTTGCTCTATTCCAAGTTTTGTAGTTTCAGTAAACTCATCAATATTAGCACGAGTTCCTGGACCTGCTGACTTAGAAGCTGCTGTTGCTACAATTTCTGCATATTCAACTTCTTGAACTTTTGATACAGCTGCTATCATAGGAATAGTAGCTTGCCCACCACAAGTAACCATATTTACATTTTGAGTATTTTGAGCAAGTAGCTCTTCCATATTAACTGATGGCACACAAAATGGTCCAATTGCAGCAGGAGTTAAATCAATAACTTGAACTCCAAGTTCCGCTAATTTTCTATTATTTTCACCATGAACATAAGCTGATGTTGCATCAAATGCAATCTTTACACCATCTTCTTTAATAAAAGGAAGTAATCCATCAACACCTTCGGCTGTTGTTTTCATACCATCTTCTTTAGCTCTTAATAAACCATCAGACTCAGGGTCAATACCAACCATCCATAAAGGATTTAATATTTCACTTCTTTTTAGTTTATACATTAGGTCTGTTCCAATATTTCCAGACCCAATTAATGCACAATTTATTTTTTCCATTGTATTTACCTTTTATTCAAATCTGATTGAGGCAGAACCAACGCCACCAATACTTGCAGTCATATTATCACCTGGTTTTATATCAACCATTGCACATAAAGCCCCTGATAGTATAACTTCACCTGCTTTTAGAGATACACCAAACTCACCAAGTTTATTTGCAAGCCAAACTACTGCATTTACAGGGCTACCAAGAGCTGCTGCACCTGATCCTGTATGTAATAACTCACCATTTCTCTCTAAAGTTATTCCACAAGTTGTTAAATCCACATCTAAAGGAGAGACACTCTGACCTCCAAATACTATATATCCACAAGAGGCATTATCAGCAACTGTATCTTGGATTTTGATTTTCCAGTCTTTTATTCTTGAATCAACTATTTCAAAACAAGGCATTACAAACTTTGTTGCCTTAATTACATCAGCAGCTGTAACTCCTGGTCCACATAAATCCTCTTTTAAAACAAAGGCTATTTCACCCTCTGCTTTTGGTTGAATCATTCCATCTGTAACATTAATCACATCACCATCTGAATAAATCATATCTGATAAAAGATAACCAAAATCAGGTTGATGAACACCTAACATGTCCATAACAACCTTTGATGTAACACCAATCTTTTTACCAATAATTTTACTTCCATCATCTTCCATTCTTCTTTTTAAAAAGTGATGTTGAATTGCATAAGCATCTTCAATTGTAGAATCAGGTTCTCTATTTGAGATTGGCTCAATAGTATGATTTCCTTTTAGGGCTTCATATAATTCATTTCCATATTTTTCAATTTTTTCTTGAGTCATTGCCATTTTATACCCTTACATTTTTATACATACATTTTTAAGTTCAGTATAGAATTCTAATGAGTGGTGACCACCCTCTCTTCCAATTCCTGAACCTTTCATTCCACCAAATGGTGTTCTTAAATCTCTTAAGAACCATGAATTAATCCATACAATTCCTGAGTCAATTTGAGAAGCTACTCTATGAGCTTTATCTAGATTTTCAGTAAAAATTGTAGATGCTAGTCCGTAATCTGTGTCATTTGCCATTTTAATAACTTCTTCTTCACTATCAAAAGGTGCGATATGACAACAAGGTCCAAATACTTCTTGTTTTACAACTGTTGCATCTTCTGGAAGTCCAGTCCAAATAGTAGGTTCAACAAAGAATCCATTTGCTAAATCACCTTCCATTTTAGGAGCGCCACCACCTAAGATTACATTTGCACCCTCTTTTTTAGCTATGTCATAAAACTCTAATACCTTATCTCTATGAGCTTCACTTACTACTGGTCCCATATCAACTGATTCGTCATTGTGAATTCCAAGTTTTAGTTTTAATGCTGATTCTTTTAGTTTTGATACAAATTCATCAAAAATTTCTCTTTGAACATAAACTCTTTCAGTTCCTAAACATACTTGTCCTGAATTAGCAAAACATGATCTTGTAGTTTCACGAATTGCCTTATCCATATCACAATCAGCAAAAACAATAGCTGGGTTTTTCCCACCAAGTTCTAAGGATACATCTCTAACACCATTAGAACAAGCTTTCATAATCATTTCACCTGTTTTTGTCTCACCTGTAAAAGTTAAAGCATCCACATCTTTATGAGCTGTTAGTAAATTTCCAGTAATTGAACCTTTACCTTGAACAACATTATATGCCCCTGCTGGAACTCCTACTTTACTCATTACTTCACCAAGTAAAGATGTTGTTGTAGGTGTAACTTGTGATGGTTTAACAACTACAGTATTTCCACAAGCCATAGCAGGACCAACTTTCCAAGTCATTAGAAGTAATGGTAAATTCCAAGGAGAAATAACTCCAATAACACCTTTAGGTTTTCTCATAGAATAGTTCATTGCTATTTTCCCATCAGGCGTATCCATTCTATAAGCTTCATCTGCAACAGCTTTCATAGTGTCAGCAAATACTTTAAAGTTTGCAGCACCTCTTGGAATATCAATATGTCTTGCAATTGAATAAGGCTTACCCGTATCTAAACATTCAGCTTCTAAAAAATCATCAAATCTTCTATCAATTTCCTCAGCAATTTCATACATCATTGCAATTCTGTCATTTAATTTCATTTGACCCCATTCACCAGTAAGGGCTGCTTTAGCTGCTGCTACTGCTGCATTTACTTCATCTTCTCGTCCTAGGGCTACTTTTGATAAAAGCTGTCCATTCATAGGGTTGATATTGTCAAAAAAATCCCCACATGATGAATCTAAAAATTGTCCGTTAATATAGTGTTGTACTTTATTCATTATTTAATCCTAACCTTTCTATTGCATATTTTGCGCAAATAATATCTTCTTGTTCAGTTCCACCTGAAACCCCAATAGCTCCTACTTTTTCTTTATTTTCAAAGATAGTAAGCCCTCCACCAAAAGGTATTAATCTATCTTGATTAGAAAAACCTTGTTCTAAATGAGTTTCACTTTTAAAAATTTGTGTCCATGTATCTGTATCAAAACCAAAACTTGCACTTGTGTAAGCCTTATCTTTTGCTATTTGACTTGAATGAATAAATGAATCATCCATTCTTATAAATGCAAGTTCAATTCCTTTTGAATCTGTAACACTTACATTTATTTTTATATTTAATTCATTAGCCTTTTCAATTGATAACTCACAAAGCTTTAAAGCTGTTTGACTTGTCAAATCTTTTGATGTTTTTGTCAACATTTTAAATTCCTAAATTTTTCTTTTATTTATAAGCTGATAATGTATATGCAGTTGTAAATGCACCATTTTCTTGCCCTGTATGATAGAAAATACCTCTCCATAGTTCATCTTCTGTCCAAGTAACTGTTGGCATATCTTTACAAACTGCATAACCAAGTCCTGCAAATGTCTCAAGTCTATGTCCTGATGGGTCAAAGAAATAAATAGTCTCACCTCTTGTAATACCATGTCTTTGAGGAGTAACATCTAACTTTACATTATTCATAGCCATAACATCTGCTGACCTTAAAATGTCGTTCCAACCATCTAAGAAAAATGCAAAATGATGCATACCAGTTTCTGCTCCAGCAACAAAAGCTAAATCATGAGGAGTATTTCCAGCACTTAGCCATGTTGCAGCCTGAACTGAGCCCTCAGGTCCTACACATACTTGCTCTGCTAATTTCATATCAAATACATCTTCAAAAAACTTAGTAGCTTCCATTAATTTTTCAGGACCTTGAGTCATTAATAAAATATGATCAATCCAGTGAGCTTTGATACCCTTTCCCTCAATTGGCCAAGGGGCAGGATTAGTATGACCTACTTTTTTACCTACAAATGTTTTTTCAGCATATAAATTAAATTCATGCTCACTTGGAGATATAAACTTTAATACCCTTCCACATTCAGGAATAATTCCAGCTTCTAAAATCTCTGTTTGAATTCCATATTTTTCGATTTTTTCTTTAAAATCATCTATATCAGAATCTTTTTCTACTTTATACGCAACCTTATTATATGTTGCTTCTTCACTAGGTCTTAAAATAAGACTGTATTTATCCCATTCATCCCAGCACTTTAAATAAAGTGTTCCATCAGAGTCTTCTCTTGTAACTTCCATACCTATAATATTTTCATAATAGTCTCTTGATTCATTAATATCTAATACATTAATATCAACATGACCTAATCTCATAATACCGCTCATTACTTTCTCCTAATTATTTAATTACCAAGTACATAAACTTGGGATTTTTCTTTAGATGAGTCTCTACCTATAAATTCTATTTCCATATCACTTCTAGGAAATGTCTTACAAGCTAAAAGAATATCTGCACTCTCTTCTTCACATGAGATGTGTTTTCTATTCATTTTGCATTTTTTATAGTCTCCTCTATGAACTTTAACCTTACAAAGTCCACAAGCACCATTATGACAACCCTTTGGAACTAGATTATCATATACATATAAACCATCCATAAGATGTTTAGATTCAAGACAAGTTTTAGTTTTGTCTTTATTTTTTACGAAGATTTCATATTTCAAAACATCCCCTTTTTTATTTAAAAGTCATAGCTTTTTGACTTTTTAACTTTACAGAAATAGTTTCGCAGAAAAATCGCAAAAACTACTTTTTAAAAAAAAGTTTTATAAATAAAAAAAGGTCCGTAAAACAGACCTTTTTAAAAATTTTAAATTGATTTAAATAAAGGGGAACGCTGATTCTCAGCATTTAGATCAGCTTTTGAGAAGAACTTTTCAGTATAAATATCTTTTTCGTAAAGTCTTCCTCTCATAAGTGTTGTAATACAAGCATCTATCATAGGTGGAGGTCCACAAAGATATGCTTTTTTTCCAGAGAAATCATTTTCAAAAACTTCTTTTGCAGCATCATTTACAAAACCTTTTTTTCCTTCCCAAGAAGGAGTATCTTCATCGGATAAAACAGGAACATATGTAAAGTTCTCATGCTTTTGCTCTAAGTCTCTAAATAAATCTGCATAATATAACTCTTCTTCATTTCTAGCACCATGAAAAAGTGTTATTTCTTGTTTACTTCCATTTTCAAGCTGCTCCAAAATCATAGATTTTGGACTAGAAAGACCTGAACCACCTGCAAAGAAAATCATAGGTTTTTGAGCAGATTCTCTTACAAAAAATCTTCCATAAGGTCCTGATACTTTTCTTCTTGCACCTACTTTTACATTTTTATGAATCCATGGAGTTGCTTCTCCATCTGGAACTAAAGAAATATTTAACTCTACAATTTTTTTATCATTTGAAGAGTTACATAAAGAAAATGCTCTTGGTTCTTCAAATCCTGGTACATGATATTGTACATATTGACCTGCTTGAAACTCAATCTCTTCATCTAATTCTATAAAAATACCTTTTATTCTAGGTGTTAAATCCTTTACCTCAACAACTGTTCCCATAAAATCTTTTACAGGTATTGACTTAGCATCTGGATCTTCATCTATATCAGCTTCTATAGCACAGTCTTCCATTGGTGTTGCAGTACAAGCAAGACATTTTCCCTCATCTTTTTCCATATCCATAAGGGCAAAAGGAGAAGCTGCACCGTAGTCAACTTCACCTTCTAATATCTCTACCTTACAAGTACCACATAAACCATGAGAGCACGCATGGGGAATATATACCCCCTGTCTTAATGCAGCATCAAGAATAGTTTGACCATCTTGAACTTCTACTACATCTCCTGTTGGTTCTATTTCTACTTGATAACTCACATTCCTACTCCGTTAATTCCTGTTAGATTTGGTGTTTCAAATCTAACTAATGATTTATGATCAATTCCATTATCTTCAAGAGATTTTTCAAAATCAGGAGTAAACTCTTCACCGTTTAATCTCCAAATAACAGAATCATCCCAAACTACTTTTTCAAAATCTGGATGATCTTTATAACAACCTGGCATTACTTCATGCACTAATGCCTTAAAAGGCATTTGTGGTGGTAAAGGAAAAGCCATCGCTGAATTGATTAACTTATGTTTATCCCAACCTACATATACTAATTGGTTACCATGAAACTTATCTACACTATCCATCATAATTACTGGATATTCACCTTTACTTACGATTGCCATTATGCTTCTCCCTTCCATTCTTTCCACATTTTTTGATCCTGAGAACCTACATAATCAAGATTATCTTGTCCAAATTCAACCTTATACCATTTAAGTACTTCTGGAAGTGTTGCACCTCCACAGTTTCCTTGGAAGATTTGATGAACTGGTAACCAAGATTGAATATACTTTTCAGGTTCGTTTTCAAAAATATCTTGACAATGATCTGAACAGAAATGGAATCTCTCATTATTGTACATAGTATGTCTATGGGCAATTTGTGTTGGTTCACCTTTTTCAACTTCTGTTGCTAACATTGGTAATTGACAAGTTTGACATAACTGAGGAAGCATTTCAGAATAGTATCTCTTACCTTCTTTTTCTAACTTATTCCAGTGTTCATAAACTGGTCTGTAATATTTATCGAAAGTCTCAGGATACTTTTCACTTAACCAATCCATTTTTTTCTCATCTGGAATCCACGTATGGAAAGGTGCTGCTGCATTATGAGTATATAATGTCATCCAAACTTGATGAGAAATATGATCTTTTTCAGCTTTTATTGTTGCAGCACAATCTGGAACTGTAATTCCATATCTTTCTAAATCTTTAAATAATGCAACTGTATTTTGCTCAAAATATAACTCCCAAGCTTCCTTCCAAGACTGTGGTGAATCAGGTAACATATAATCCATCATTGCAGATACTAGTCCTAAAACTTTATAACCTCTCCAAGTCCACTTATCAATCCACTTTTGAACAATAGGAACATTTGCAGGGTCTTGCTCTAATAAGAACTTGATAGCTTGTAAACCTAAAGTCATATGTCTTGCCTCATCACTTTGAGCTGAGAATCCAAATGTAACTGTTGCCATATCTCCATTATAAGCAGCACCACTCATAAATGGTACAAATAAAAGATTTGTTAATACATACTCAAATGAGAATCCAATAGCAATAATAAACTCAAAAGGTCCTGCTGCTCTTGCATCATCAAAGAATGATTTAGGAACAGATAAATACCATACATTATCATGCCAATGTGCCCACTCAGAGAAACCATTAAAGTATTTGTTATAGTGGCTTAAAGTATGAATTTGTGTTTGAACATGTCTTAACTCATCAATTGCTTGCATTTGACATGCAACTCTTGGACCATCACCTCTAAAAGCTCTTGCAATATTTGCAAAACCTCTATGTGCTTGATATTCTAAAGGTGAAACACCTGTTAAAAACAGTTTTAATGCTGATACATATCTTGCATCTGAAATATTTTTTTGTCCATTATTTTGAGCAAAAGCATCAATAATTACATATAGTTTCTTATCTTTTTCACCTTGGTATTTCCAATAAGCATCCATTGTCATTCTAAATGGATCTTCCCAAGCTTCCCAATCATGAATTTTTATACCCTCAAATTTATCTTCAGGGAAAACATCATCCATATCTTGATATGTAGTTTCCCAACCAAGTCTTGTCATATACTTATATTTGTCTTTCATATTTAGACGTTTTTTTCTTTTTTGTGTACTCATAGTCATAATATTTTCTCCTAATTTTCCCAATAAATTGTAAAGTGGTCATAATCTTCATCAACATTTCCAGCTAGTGAAATTAAAACTAACTGTAACTCTTGTGGATCCCAATCTCTACCTAATTTGTCAGATACAGTTTGAGCATTAATTACCATTTTTTTCTCAGCTGAGATTTTTACCATGGCAGGCTGTGGTTCAACCTCAACATTTTCATTATCTTCTTGTATAGCTTCAATAATAGCTCTTGTTTCATCTACTGCTTGAAGTGCTAAAAATACCTTTGACATTCTTTCTCCTATAGGTTTAAACCATTTTTATTTAATCTTGCCACTAATTGCTCTTGTATGTTATTAACTGTTTCTTCTGGATTATTAACTATATTTTTAGCAATTGCTAGGGCTGCATTACTAGCAATATCAATATACTTTTTACACCATTGGTTTAATAAGTCTTTATTTTCATCACGTTCTAAAGCTGCAACTTTAACTGTCATATCAATCCATTTAGCAGATTCATCATTCCAAGATGTGATAAACTCTGTCATCATTGTTTGAGCTGTTCCACCTCTTTGGTTTAGTTCTTGCTCATACTTATCAAATACTAAAGGATGAATAAAACCATCGAAAATTACATTTTGCGCTATATGAAGCTCAAACCAATCTTGTAAAACAAAACTATCTTCCATTGCTTTTCTAAGTGGCTGCCATGCTTCATCATTTAACCATTTATCTTTTGCATCATCTAAAACAGCTGGTTCATTTTCACTAAGTAATAATCCAATTCTTGTAAGATATTGAGCATTACCTAATCTATCTTCTGCATGGAACATATAAGCATTTGTAATAGCTGCACCATATCCTTCTGAACATAATTGAAGGTTATTCATATTTGCTCCCCACTCATAGTGTCTAAGGGGTAAAACATAATTCAAGATTTCTTGTTTTATATCTTCTGGCATTACATCTAACATATTTCTTTTTTCTACAAAAACAAAGTTTTGTTCTGCAACTTCTTGTTGTTTTGCTCTTGCTGTTACATATGAAGCATAGTGGTATTGTCTTGGGTCTAAAAATTTATACCAGTCTTCCATTTTAATGCTAGTTTTATTTTGATCATATAACTCAAACTCTGGATTTGCATAAGGTCTATAATGAAAGTTTGCAACTGGCTGAATATCAAATGTTGCCTCTTCATATCTTGAAGCCATTTTACCTTCACCAATTCTTCTTTCCACGTGTCCAAAAGTTTCTCTTTTTGGCTTAATATCTATACTTTTTATATCTAAAGACATATTTTCAACTCCTTTATTTACTTAGTGTTCCAACAACACCATACTGCCACTTATGTTTGTCGTTTTCCACATCAATTTCTTGATCTCTTGTTAAATGCTTAACTGCATTTCTTTTACAAAACTCATCAAATTGCTTTTTCGGCAATGCAAGTTCAACATACATACATGGATCACCAATAGAGAAATCAAACTCAACTAAATCGTTTGATTTAACATCAGTAACATGTACATATTTTCTTTCAAACGGTGATTCATTAGCCATAACACCTACCTTTTTCAATTATGAATTTTTAATTCAATTTGAATCTTAATGGAAAAAAATCGCAAAATTATCGCAGTTATTAGTGAATATTTTTATTTATGATATAATTTTTCAAATCTATAATAAGAGCAGTAAAATGGGAAGAGTTAAGAACTATATTTTAAATAATAAATCCATACCAACAAAGTTTTCATTAACATATATACTAATAGGAGCTGTTGGTATTTTGTTTATTGATAGACTTGTAAGTGAGTTTTCAAAGTATCATTCTTTAAGTAAGGAAGGGCCTTTAACTTTTGGAATTTTATTTTTAATTGCAACTGGAATAATTTTATTTATCATGCTAAATCATATGCAAAAAGTTGTTTCAAGAATTGAGGCTTCATACAAAGAGTTAAAAGATAAAGATAAAGAAAGGCTTGTTCCTTATGAGTTTGCATTGAACAACTCTATTGATGCTATATACTGGTTTACATTAGATGCGAAATTCATTTATGTAAATGAAGCTGCTTGTAAAATGATAGGAAGAAGTAAAGATGAATTCTTAAATCACATGTATTTAGAAGATATGGACCCAAATTTTGATAGGGAAACTGCAAAAGAGTGTATGTATAATATCTACCATCATAAAAATTGGAGATTAGAAACTACACAAATTAGAAAAGATGGAACAATTTTCCCTGTGGAAGTTTCAGGTCATGGCTTTACACATAATGGAAATGAATATATTTGTGCTTTTTCAAGAGATATGACACAAAGACAAGAATACAGAACAAAAATCACTAAAATGAATCAAGAATTACAAAAGTCAGTTGAAGAAAAAGATATATTACTAAAAGAGATTCATCATAGGGTAAAAAACAATATGGAGATAATATCTTCCTTATTAAACATGCAAGAGAGACGAACAAAAGATAGAGATATGATTTATATCTTACAACAAAGTAGAAGTAGAATTCATACTATGGCTTTAGTTCATGAGTTTTTATATTTAGGTGAAAACCTTGCATATATAAATCTCAAAAACTATATAAAAAGACTTGTTGATGATATAAAAGAGTTATATATTTCTCAAAATACGACTTTAAATGTAGAAGTATATATTGATAACTTAAGTTTTTCTACAAATAGGTGTATTCAAATAGGAATGGTTTTACATGAACTTTGTGTAAACTCTTTAAAACATGCCTTTCAAGAAGATAGAGATAATTTACTTTGTATTCATATGAAAAAAAACAAAGATACTATACATGTAAAAATCCGTGATAATGGAGATGGACTTGAAGATATAGACTCACTATATAAAAGTGATTCAATAGGAATGCAACTTATCCACTCAATTATTGAAGATCAACTTGATGGAACTATTGAGTTTAAGAATAATAACGGCTTAGAGTGTAATATAATTTTTTCTAAGGATGAGGGAGAGTAATTATGAGCAAAATTGAAATTTTAATTGTTGAGGATGAATCAATAATTGCACTAAATCTAAAAGAAACACTACATGAATTAGGATATAAGGTTTGTGGAGTTGCTCCAAATAGATGTAAAACTATAGCTTTATTAGAAAAAGGTGCTAAACCTGACTTGATTTTAATGGATATTTATCTAAAAGGTCCAACTACAGGAATTGAACTTGCTAAAGAGTTAAAAAACTCAATTCCTGAGGTACCTGTGGTTTTTCTTACAGCTAATTCAGAAATAAAAACTATAAAAGAAGCTTCTCAAACTTTAGCATATGGATATATAATCAAACCATATAAAAAACAAAGCTTACATGCAGCTATTGAAGTGGCTCTTAGTAAAGCAAAAGAAGATAATGAAAAAATCAAAAAACTAGATGCTGTTGAAAATATAAACAAAACTTTAGAGCATCAATTATCTTTAAATAAAGAACAAAACCATAGAACAATACAACTTAAATATGGTTATCTTTATGATAAAGAAGTTGAAGTTTTATATTATGGAGATGAACCTATAAAACTAACTTCTAAAGAGAAAAAGATTATTGATTTACTTTGTAGAAGTGCTGGGCAATTTGTATCGCAAGAACAAATGGAGTATGCAATTTGGCAAGATGAACCAGCTGGCTATGCTGCTTTTAGGTCTGTTTTATTTAGGCTTAGAAGTAAAATACATAAAGATTTAATAGTAAATCAAAATAACTCAGGTTATAAAATAGAACTATTTTAAATAAACTGCGATAATAATACGATTAAATTCTACTAAGATGCCTTTATTTTTATAAAGGAGTATTAGTATGGATTTAAAGCTTGAAAATAAAACTGCTCTTGTTACAGGTTCAACTTTAGGTGTTGGTTTTGCAACAGCTAAAAAACTATGTGATGAGGGTGCTTATGTTTATATAAATGGACGAAATGAACAAAATGTTCAAGAAGCTATCAAAAAAATAAAATCTTATAACAAAAATGCAAAAGTTGAGGGAATAGTTGCTGACCTTTCAAGTAAAGAAGGCTGCGATAAACTAATAAAACAACTATCAAAAGTAGATATTCTAATCAATAACCTTGGAATTTTTGAGCCAAAAGAGTTTACAAGTTTAGAGGAAGAAGATTGGCTTAGTATGTTTAATACAAATGTAATGAGTGGAGTAAGACTATCTCAATCTTACTTACCTTCTATGCTAAAGCAAAATTGGGGAAGAATTATCTTTATTTCAAGTGAATCAGCTTATCAAATACCAAAAGAGATGATTCACTATGGTATGAGTAAAACTGCACAATTATCAATCGCTAGAGGAATAGCTGAGCTAACAGCTGGTACCAATGTAACTTCAAACTCTATCATCATAGGACCTACAAAATCAGAGGGTGTTACTACTTTTTTAAATGATTATGCAAAACAAATGAACTTCACTTTTGAGCAAATGCAAGAAGACTTTTTTAAAAATATACGACCAACATCGCTACTTAAAAGATTTACAGAAGTAGATGAGGTATCAAATATGATTGTTTATACAGCAAGTCCAATATCAAGTGCTACAAATGGTGCAGTTTTAAGAGCTGATGCGGGTGTAGTTCAAAGTGCAATATAAAAGGAGAATATGTGAAAAATTATAATATATCATTAATCAAAGGTGATGGAATTGGTGTTGAAATTATAAATGAAGCTGTAAAAGTTTTAGATGCAGTTGCTAAAAAATGTAATTTTAACTTAGAATATAAAGAGTATCTAATGGGTGGAGTAGCCATTGATAAAATAGGTCACCCTCTTCCAAAAGAGACAGTTGATGGGGTTTTAAAATCTCATGCTTGTTTATTTGGTGCTATTGGTGGTGAAAAATGGGATAACTTACCTAGGCATCTAAGACCTGAGTCTGGACTTTTAAAATTTAGAGAAGAGTTAGGAGTATTTGCAAACTTAAGACCTGCCATTGTTTATGATGAACTTACAAATGCCTCAACACTAAAGCCTGAGATCATAAAAGGCTGTGATATTATGGTTGTAAGAGAGTTAATTGGTGGTATATATTTTGGTGAACCAAAGCAAAATGATGGACAAAAAGCCTTTAATACAATGGTTTATACAAAAGAAGAAATCCAAAGAATCGGAAAAACTGCCTTTGAGCTTGCCATGAAAAGAGATAAGAGATTATGTTCTGTTGATAAATCAAATGTTTTAGAGGTATCTCAACTTTGGAGGTCAACTATGATTGAGTTATCAAAAGAGTATCCTGAAGTTAAACTTTCTCATATGTATGTAGATAATGCAGCTATGCAATTAGTGCGAAACCCAAAACAATTTGATGTAATAGTTACAGGAAATATTTTTGGAGATATTTTAAGTGATACAGCTTCAATGGTTGTAGGTTCAATTGGTCTTCTTCCTAGTGCTTCAACTGGAAATAAAACATCAGTTTATGAACCTATTCATGGTTCTGCTCCTGATATTGCAGGACTTGGAATAGCAAATCCAATTGCTACAATTGAGAGTGCAGCTATGATGCTTAAATATTCACTAAATGAAGAAGAAGCCTCAAACATAATACAAGAAGCTATTAAAGATGTACTAAAAGATGGATATAGAACTAAAGATTTAGCATCTTTTGATGCAAAAGAGGTTTTAAGTACCTCACAAATGGGAGATATTATAGTTGAGTATATCAACAAATAAAATGAAGCTATTGCTTCATTTTATAAATTATTTAACTCACACATTTTATCTCTATACTCATGTCTTTCATAGACACCAATAACTTTCAATTCTTCCACAAAAAACCTCAGTTCATCAAGGGCTAATTGCAGTCTTTTTTCATCCGTATGTCCATATAAATCCACATGAAACTGAGTTGAATACATACTTCCAATACCTGAATAACTCTCTATTTTGATTAAATCAATTCCATTTGTAGCAAAACCACCAAGGGCTTTATAAAGTGCTGCTGGTATATTTCTCATACTAAATATAAGAGATGTTATATATGCTTTGTTTTCTTCAAACTTAGGTATTTTTGATTCTTTTGATAAAACAATAAACCTAGTAACATTTCCAGCATAATCTGAAAACTTCTCTTTTACAATCTCTAAGTTATAAATCTTTGCAGCTAGAGTTGAGGCTATTACAGCATGGCTTTTATCATTTGTTTGTTCTAACTTCATAGCAGAACCTGCTGTATCAAATTCTGATATTGCTTTTAGGTTTAAGTCTTTTATATTATTCATACATTGAGCTAGAGCTTGTGGATGAGAAGATACTGTTTTTAACTCATCTAGTTTATATCCTTTTACAGCTATCAAGGCATGCTCTATTGGATGAAAATATTCATCTATTATATTTAATTGCATTTTAGGAACAAGCCTATAAATCTCTTCAACTCTACCAGCTGATGAGTTTTCAATAGGAATAACTCCAAAATCTGCCTTTCCCTGTTCTACTAGTTGCATTGATTCCAAAAAAGAATCAGATGCTATAAATTTTGAGTTAGGGAAAAGTTTACTACTTGCAAGATGAGAATATGCTCCCTCAACACCTTGATATACAACTGTTTTATTCATTAAATTCCTTTTTCTTATGACTAATTATATCTATGAAATACTAACTTAAAAAATCAAGCGATTTTTTTGCGATTTTTAGTTTTACTTATTTCTTTGTCTATTGTATGTAAACTCTAAAAGCGTAGAAATAGTTCTAGTATAAGGTGCATCAAGTCCTTGTTTTTCACAATTTTTTATAACAACTCCACAAATTTGCTCTAATTCTAAATCTCTATTATTCTCTTTATCAACCCACATAGATGGTTTTACAGATTGAAATTTTGTATATAACTCAAACATTTTCTTAGCATCTTCTTGACTTAGGTTTACACCTACAGCATTTGAGGCAAGTGCTGCTTCACTCATAAGTCCATAGATAAGTTTTGAAGTTTTTTCATTTTTCATTAAAGGACCTGATTCTTCTTCTAGTAAGGCACATATTGCATTTACACCATTATTAACTATAAGTTTATTCCAAAGCTCTAACTTTATGTTTTCACAAATAATAGTTTTTGTTTGAGTTTTATCTAAAACAATTTTTAAGTTTTCTAAAAAGCTATTATTTTCTTCATTTGGATTTACTGCTCCTATTAAAGTTTCAACTCCCCCCTCACAGTGAACATGCCCAAGTCCTACTGTATGAGAAACAATAAGTCTTGTAAGTCCACCTATAACATACTCTTTATTATAATACTCTTCCATAATATCTTCATTATCAACACCGTTTTGAAGTGAAATATAGTAAGGTAGTGACTTTGCATTTTTAGTCCATAATGCAAGTTTTTGGGAGATAGACTCTGTACTCATTCCCTTTGTAGCAATAAATATAGCATCTATATCTTCAGGGCTATTATTAGATATAAACTCATCAAGACTATATGTATCAATATTATCTTCAATAGTATAATTTGGATGACTTACTTTCATTTTATTATTTTTAAGATATTCAAGGTTTTGTCCTCTTGCTATAAACTTAACATTACATCCTACATCATGTAAAATCATTCCATAAAAAGCACCTATTCCACCTGCACCTATTACAACTATGTTCATTATTTAATCCTATAAAATATTCAATTTTTAAAACTCTTATTATATACTAATAGAGTATAATTTAAATAAAAAAGGTTTAACTTGATAAGACTTGGTTCAAATTCTCCAACAAGAGCTCTAATACTTAAAAACTTTGGAATTGACTTTATTCAAAATGGAGGTGATTTTGATGAAGACTCTATCAAAACAACTAATCCTAAATCTTTTTGTTATGAAGCAACAAAAGGAAAGTTTGATGAACTTTATAAAAAGTACGGAGTTGATGATATGCCCTTACTTGTGGCTGACTCAGTTGTTACAGCCAATAATAAACTACTTAGAAAAGCAAAAGATGAAGCAGATGCAAGAGCTATGTTAGAACTTCAAAGTGGAAATGAAACCTCAGTTATTACTTGTATGATTTATAAATCAAAAGAAAAAGAGCTTATAGATATTAGTATTACAACTTATGAGTTTGATAAATTTGATAAAGAACATATGGATGAATATATCAAATCAGGTGAATGTTTTGGAAAAGCAGGAGCTATTATGGTTGAAGGCTTTTGCAAACCCTATATCAAAAATGTAAAGGGCTATGAAAGTACAGCCATGGGCTTATGTGCCCAAAAATTAATCGCATTTATGTAAAGGATAAAAAATGTATAAAAGCTTTAAATCTATAATTAAAAATCAAAAAGGTGCAATAGAAAATATTCTTGTAGCAATTTTATTAGTAATGATTGGAGTTGGAGCTTTTATAGCTTATTCTACATGGATGGAAAATCAAAATACAAATGTTAAAAATGAAACTACTAATGTGATAAGTAAAACTCTTAATGATACAAATAATTAGACAAATCTTAATTTAATAATATTTATATAAATTTATTGTAAAATAAAATCTTGAAAGGCTTACATGAAAATAAACACTTACATTTTTTTAATTACTATAATTATTGCTTTCACAGCTTGTAGTAATAAAACTGTTCAAAACCAATATGTTATAAATACTGATTATAAAGAAGATAAAAAAGTTCAAGAAATTGAAGAGAAAGTACTAAAAGATAAGATAAATATCTTAGATACTTTATCAAAAAAAGAAAAAGAGTTTTTAGAGATTTTAAAAAAAGATAGTTATTCTTCTTTATGTAGTCAAAAAGATTTTTATACAAAACTTGAAAAACTTGAAAGTAAAGAAGAAATATCTAAAAAATTAAAAGAGTTTTTCCCTATTTATGTTGAAAATCTTGAGAACTCATGTATTAACAAAGAGGCTTTTAAATCTGAGATTAAGAAAAATAAATATAAAGATTTGAAATACTCTTATGAATTTTATACAAAAAAAATAAATACTCAAAATATCATTAAAGAGTATGAGAAGCACAATGTTTCTATTAAAAGTATTTTAGACAATCATACTCCCTCACATCCTGATTTTTTTAAATTTATTTCTTTTAAAAATAGTTCTGATTTAAATAAAAAGCAAAAAGCTAGATTAAACCTAAATATTGAGAGACTTAAAGTTTTAAAAGACTATAAATCAAATGATTTTATTCAACTAAATATTCCATCATACAATTTTAGTTTATATGAAAATGGCAAAAATGTAAAAAGCTTTGGTACAGTTGTAGGTTCAAAGAAAAATCAAACGCCTATTTTATCAAGTAAACTATCTTATTTTATAGTTAATCCTACTTGGAATATTCCAAGTTCTATTGCTAAAAAAAGTATTATTCCTAAAGCTTTAAAAGATAAGAAGTTTTTAAAAAAGAAAAATATAGTAATTAGAGAAAAAAGATATGATTTAGATGCTAAAAAAGTAAAATTTAGTGAGGTGAAGTGGGATAAATATTTAAAAGAGGATGTTAAATATATTCCATATAAATTTATCCAACTTCCTTCAAAAACAAATGGAATGGGTAGAGTAAAGTATATGTTCAAAAATGACCATGCTGTTTATATGCATGATACTATTGGGTCATGGAGATTTAAAATTCCAAAAGAAAGTATTAGAGCTGTTAGTCATGGTTGTATTAGATTAGAGCACCCTATTTCTTTGATGAAACATATCACAAAAAAATATACTCCTAAAACATATAAAAGTGTGAGATATATCTATGACAATGAAAAAACCGATTCTATTAGTTTAAGTAAGAAGCTTCCTTTACATATTACATATATAACTTCTTATATAAAAGATGGGAAATTGAAATTTACTGATGATATTTATGGATATGATAAAATCCAAAAGTTAAATTATGAGATTTAAATAGGTAAACTATTACCTATTTAATTAAAGTTTTTATAGTAGTTAACATACCTGTGTGAAGATTGTAGTTTGCTACAGGAAAATCTAGATTGTCTTCATCTGTAAGATTTACTCTATAAGAGTTTAAATATTCACCTAAAATTTTCAAATCTATAGTTTTATACTCTGCATTTTTATAATCAGTTCTAAGTAAAGAGTTATTTTCATTTGATTGCTCTAGTATAAATGCCATTGTTCTTAAACATACTAAATCACACCATCTATAAAAAAAATCTTTATCAATCTGCTCTACTTTTCTTCCCTCAGGAGTAAAAAGTAAATTTTGATCTCTAAGTGGTAAAAGAACTGACAAAGTTGCATCCACATAAGGTAAGATTTTATCTTTCCAAAAATCCTCTTCTTCACTTTTATCTAAGGCTTTTTCATACTCTTCTAAAATCTCTTCTTTTGAAGCTGTTTTTAATAGCTCATCTAATGATATACTCATTATTTAACCTTTTTTACTAGTTGTTCAGGAAATAATCCTAATGACTCTTCTACTTTTTTTGTATCTCCATGATTTATAAAATCATCTTCATACTCAAATGAAGTAAGATTTACACATACTTTTTCTTCATTTAAAAACTCTAAAATTGCACTTCCAACTCCACCTTGTTTTTGCGAGTCACTAAATACATACCAATCATCATATTTACATGCTAAATCTTTTAAAGTCTCTTTATCAAGTGGTTTTACAAATCTTAAATCTAAAACTGCTATGTCTTCTTCATGTAAAGCCTCAGTTTTACATGCTCTTCCTACAGCTGCTCCATATCCAATAAATAATTTATTTGATTTTCCCTCTTTTAAAAGTTGCGCTTTTCCTAATTCAAAAGTTTCACTTTTATAATTAGTTTCAATAAATGCACCCCTTGGGTATCTAATAGCACATGGCTTATCTAAAGTATATGAAAACTCTATTGCTTGATGTAATGTTTCATTATCTCTTGGAGCAAATAAAACCATATTTGGTATAAATCTTAAATATGAAATATCAAATGTTCCTTGATGTGTTTCACCATCATTTCCTACAATTCCAGCTCTATCTATTGCAAAAACTACTGGTAAGCCCATAAGACATACATCATGAATTATTTGATCAAAACCTCTTTGTAAAAATGTTGAATAAATTGTTACAAATGGCTTAAACCCCTCTTTTGCCATAGCTGCCATTGAAGTAACAGCGTGTTGTTCAGCAATTGCTACATCCCAAAATCTATCAGGAAATTTATCCATAAGCTTATTTATTCCTGTACCACTTGGCATTGCTGCTGTAATTCCAACAACATTTTCATGTTTACAGGCTAAATTTACAAGTGCATCTGCAAATACAGCAGTTGCTGCTTTTGGAGCTTCTTTTTTTACAAAAGCCCCATCTTCTACATTAAAAGGACCTACTCCATGCCAGTGTTCATGTTGCCCCTCAGCTACTTTATAACCTTTTCCTTTTACTGTTCTTGCATGAACAATTACAGGCTTTTTCATAGCTTTTGCTATTTGTAAAGTATCAATTACTTCTTCCAAATTATGTCCATCAATAGGCCCAATATAATCAATACCCATCTCTTCAAACAAAATTCCAGGAGTAATAAGCTTCATAGCTTCTTCCATTCTCTTAGCTATATAAGTAGTACCTTCTGGCATATTTTTCTTTATAAAGTTATCAACTTTACCTTTGAAACCTTGGTAGTATTTACCTGCTAAAAGCTTTGAAAGGTACTTTGATATTGCACCTATTGGCTTGGCTATTGACATTTCATTGTCATTTAAAATAATAACAACAGGAAGTTTCAAATCACCTAATTCATTTAGTGCTTCATAAACCATACCAGCTGTCATTGAACCATCACCTATCATCACAACAGGCGTTCTATCTTCTTTTTTAAGCTGTATTGATTTAGCAGCACCAACTGCTAATGATATAGATGTTGAGCTATGTCCTGCTACAAAATAATCAGCAGGAGATTCTTTTGGTTTAGTAAAACCACTTAAACCTTCAAACTGTCTAATAGTTTCAAACTCTTCCCATCTTCCAGTTAATAGCTTATGAGGATAACACTGATGTGATACATCAAAAATAAATGGATCTTTATATGCATCAAAAACATAATGCATTCCAAGTGTTAATTCAACAGCACCTAATGTTGAAGAGAAATGTCCACCTTTTCTTGACACTACGTCAATAATTCTATCTCTAATTTTTTGAGATATGTCTTCTAACTCTTCTAATGATTTGTTTTTTACTTCCATAATAATATCTTATTTATTTATTTTCTTCTAATACCTCATCTAAGATACTAAAGACTTTTGTGTTCTGGCTTTGAGAACCAATTGTTATTCTAATTGCATTAACGCCATAACCAGTTAAATCTCTTACAATAACACCTCTTTTTAAAAGCTGTGTTGCTATTTCTTTTGAACTGTACATATCACCAAATTTTAAAGTAATAAAATTCGTATATGAATCAATATAATCAAAACCTTTTTGTTTTGCATAATCTTCATATCTTTTCATTTCTTCAAAGTTTAAAGCTATACAGCTTTGTACAAACTCTTCATCTTTTAAAGCCTCAATAGCAGCAGCTAGTGATAAAGTCGTAATATTAAATGGTGCTCTTAATTTATATAAAGTTTTAATAATCTCTTCATTAGCTACACCATATCCAACTCTCATTCCACCTAAAGCATAAGCTTTTGAGAAAGTTCCTAAATAAATTGCATTAGGAAATTTACTAATTAAATCTTTTGCATCAATCTTTTTATTTTCATCTTTAAATGAAGCATACTCTTGATAAGCTCCATCTACAACAACTAATGTATTTTCATCAACTGTTTCTAAAAATTTATAAACATCTTCTTTATCTAAACACTCTCCTAAAGGATTGTTAGGAAGACATAAGAAGATAATATCAGCTCCATGCTCTTTATACATTGCACTAAACTGTTCTAAATTATGCTCATCATCTTGTGTTTTTAAGATTTGACATCCTGTTTGCTTACCATATATTTCATACATAGCAAATGTTGTTTTAGACATTAACATTTTTGAGTTTTCATTACACTTAGCATGTACACAAAACTCTAAAATTTGATCACTTCCTGAACCAATAATTACATTTGACTCATTCACATCAAACTTTGATGCCAAAGATTCTTTTAGTTCAAACATAGAATCATCAGGATAAATAAACATATTTTTTGATAATTCTTGAATTTTTTGTGCAACTTTTGGAGATGTACCATATGGGTTCTCATTTGAAGCAAGTTTTATAATATCTTTTGGGTCAATACCATATTCTCTTACAACAAGCTCAATTGGCTTACCTGCTTCATATGTTGTCACATTTTCTAAAACTTTATTAAATTTCATTTTGCTTCCTGTGTTTTGATTAAATATCGTTTATTTCTTTTACATAAGATCCTAAAACTTTTATAGTATCTTTATGTTTTTCTAATATACCTTTAACATTTTCATCATCTTTATGACCATCAAAATCAATAAAGAAAATAGAATTACCATGTACAATATGTGATTTAATTTTTGTTAAGTTAATACCTGAATTATTAAAATCAGTTAGAAACTCAACTAAAGCCCCTTGTCTATCAGGAAATTCAACTAAAATTGATGTTTTATCATTTCCAGATTGTGCATTTTCAAAATCACTTATTATAAAGAATCTTGTTTTATTGTTATCTTTATCTTCAATATTTTCAAATAAGATTGGTAGATTATTAAGTTTTGCTCCAACGTGAGGACAAATAGCTGCACTAAATGGCTCTTTTGCTGCAAGTTTTGCAGCTTTTGTTGTTGATTCAATAGGAATTTGCTCAACCTCATCTAATCCAAAATTAGCTAAAAATTTTCTACACTGTTCAAAAGCAATATCTTTTGAATAAATTCTTTTAATGTCTTGTACCTTATCACATGTACTTGCAAAAGTATGGTGAATATCAAGAACAACTTCTGCAATAATTTTTAAGTTATACTTATTTAAGCAATTGATAGTATCTGTAACTATTCCATTTGAAGAGTTTTCAATAGGTACTACACCAAACTTTGCTTTTTTAGTATCTACTTCTCTAAAAATACCATTTATAGAAGCTATTGATACATATGAACTCATAGCACCAAATCTACCCTCAGCTGCTTGATGTGTAAAACTTCCCTCAGGTCCTAAGTATGCCACATTTTCAGGTAATTCTAAATTTCTAGAAATTGCAAATATTTCTAAGAAAAGTGCTTCAATAGCTGCTCTATTTAATTTTCCACTATTCATAGTTTCTAATCTATCAATAATCTCTTTTTCCCTTTCAGGTCTATAAATAGCTCCACCACTTTTTGCTTTCAGAACTCCTACTTGATGAACAACTTCCATTCTTTCATTTATAAGTTTTAAAAGTTCTTCATCAATACTATCTAGCTTATTTCTTAAGTCTAATAATCCATGCTCGTTCATTTGTACCCTTTTATTCTGCTATTTGATGTACTCTTCTTCTAAAGCAATTAAATCTTCAAAAGTCTCTCTTTTTCTAATTATTCTATCAACTCCATTTTCCACAGCAATTTCAGCTACTTTTCCTCTAGTATTATAATTAGAAGCCATTGTAAAACAATAAGCCCCTGCACTATAAATAGCAACTAAATCATTATGCTGTGTTTTTGGTAAGTCAATATTTTTAGCAAAAAAGTCACCACTTTCACAAACAGGACCTACTAAATTACAATCACTTAACTCTTTATTATCATTTAATACTTCAATTTTATGGTATGCATTATATAAAGATGGTCTAATTAAATCATTCATAGCCCCATCAACAATAACAAATCTTTTTTCACCATTTATTTTTTCATATAATACTTTAGTTACAAATACACCAGAGTTTCCAACTAAAAATCTTCCTGGTTCACACACAACAGTAATATCTAGACCAAATAAAGCTTCTAAAATTGATTGTGCGTATTCATTTGTATCAATAAGTTTTTCATCATCATATACGATACCTAATCCACCACCAACATCAAAGAAAGATAAATCAATCTTAATTGCTTCAAGATTTCTTACTAAATCAGCTACTAATTTAACTGATTCTTTAATTGGCTCTAACTCAGTTAACTGTGAACCAATATGACAATGAATACCACTTGGTTCTAAAGAGTCACTATTTTTACACTGAATATACATTCTTTTTGCTGTATCAATATCTACACCAAATTTATTCTCATGTAAACCAGTTGAAATATAAGGGTGAGTTTGTGGATCAATATTTGGATTAACTCTAATAGAAATCCTTGCAACTTTTCCTAACTCTTTAGCAATCACTTCAACTCTATCAAGTTCAGCTGCACTTTCAACATTAATCATTAAAATACCAAGTTCTAAAGCCTCTTTAATTTCACTATCAATTTTTCCAACTCCTGAAAAAATGATTTTATAAGGTTGAATACCTACTTTTAATGCTCTTTTAACCTCACCAATTGATACACAATCAGCCCCAGCACCTAAATTTGCTAAATGTTTAATAACAGATAAATTTGAATTTGCCTTAACCGCATAAGCTAAAAGAGATTTTCTAGCCTTAAAAGCCCCTTTTAGTTCTTCATATTGTGCCGTAATATGATCAAAATCATATACATAATATGGCGTTTGATACTTGTTTGCTAATTCTTTAAAATTTATATTCATACTCTTTTATTACCTATTCCTCTTTAAAATCTTAATTTAAAATTTCAATAAATTAAAAACTAAAACTTTTTTGTTTTGATAATTATAATTTAAATAAGTGGTAGAAAGTTATGATTTTGAGTAAAGACCAAGGCGGAAAGTAAATTTTGAGCAGGAGCTTACTTGTAGTAAGTGAGTGTTCAAAATTTACTTGACAACGTAGGTATTTGCCAAAAGCTTAAGCTTTATACTTACTTATCCGTGCCATTCCATGCAATTTCAGGTCTTCCATTTTCGTCAAATTTAACTGCTGGCATACCCATAACATTATAACCACAATCCACATAGTGAATTTCACCAGTTACGGCTGAACTTAAATCTGATAATAGATACATACCAGAATTTCCAACCTCATCAATTGATACATTTTTCTTTAATGGAGCATGAGCTTCATTCCATTTAAGCATAAATCTAAAGTCACCAATACCAGCTGCTGCTAATGTTTTAATAGGTCCAGCAGAAATAGCATTTACTCTAATTCCATCTTTACCTAAATCCTCTGCTAAGTATTTTGTAGTCATTTCTAATGCAGCTTTTGCTACACCCATTAAATTATAGTTAGGGATGTATTTAGCACCACCATAATATGTTAAAGTTAAAATTGAAGAGTTATCAGATAATAAAGGTTTTAACTCTCTTGTAACTTCAATTAGTGAGTAAACTGAAATATCCATAGCAACATCAAAAGCTTCTTTAGAAATATCATAGAATCTTCCTGATAATCCCTCTTTTGGAGCAAATGCAATTGAGTGAACAATAAAGTCAATTTGACCCATATCTTTTTCAATTGATTCTTTTAAAGCTTTAATCTCTTCTGGATTTGATACATCACAAGGATATACATAATCAGCACTTCCAAACTCTTCGGCAATTGGTTCAACTCTTTTCTTTAAAGAGTCATTTAAATAAGTAAATGCAATCTGAGCACCTTGAGCTGCACACTGTTTTGCAATACCATAAGCAATAGACTTATTATTTGCAACACCTAAAATTACACCTTTTTTACCTTTCATAAACATCTTATAAATCCTTTGTATTTTCTATAATTTGAATGAAGTCATCAACAATCCAAGAAGCAGTACCTATTAAAGCACCATCAACTCCATTTAGTGAGCAAATATCTCTTACATTTTCTACTTTTACAGAACCACCATATAAAAGTGGTTTATCAATTTTTGACTTAATTGCAGAGTGAACATCTGTGATATCTTCACTTGTAGCAGTAACTCCTGTTCCTATAGCCCAAACAGGCTCATAAGCTAAAACAAGTTTTTCATAGTTTATATTTATACCTTCAAATTGCTCATAAATATACTCTAATGTCTGCTCTAAGCCTTGTTCTTTTACTTCTAAAGGTTCACCTATACAATAAATTATTTTATATCCAAGGTCACTATAAAATGCAAATTTCTTTGCTATTTCATCTTGTGATTCACCTAAGATATGTCTTCTTTCACTATGACCAATTAAAATAGTATTTACATCAAATTCATCTAATTGTTGCGTTCCAATTTCACCTGTAAAAGAGCCTTTTTGTGTTGCATAAGCATTTTGTACACCAATATTTAGTGTTGATGTTATATCAAATTTATCAAGTGAAGTTGCTGTTGGGAAAATATATACTTCATTTGAAATATTGTTTGACACTAAATATTTATTTACTTCTTCAACAAAAGATGATGTAGTATTTCTTGTATGATTTGTCTTAAAATTACTAGCAATAATTGCCATAAAATTCCTTTTAAATTGGTTTCAATTTTTAAATAAAAATTGAAACCTTTTTTATTTTGTATTTTTTACTACTCTTCTATAACTAGTGCTTTTACACCAGGAAGAATTTTCCCTTCAATTAACTCAAGAGATGCTCCCCCACCAGTTGAAATAAATGTCATTTCATCTTCATCACCAGTAACTCTAACTAAGTCAGCAGTATCACCACCACCAACTACAGTTGTAGCATATGAAGAAGCTACTGCGTGAGAAATTTTTGTACTACCTTTAGCAAACTTATCCATTTCATAAACACCCATTGGACCATTCCATAAAATAGTATGAGCATCTTCAAGTGCTTGAGAAAATAAAAGTGCAGTTGCAGGTCCAATATCTAGTCCCATCCAACCTTTTGGAATTTCTTGTGTTGTTGTTGGTTTTGCAAATGCTTCTGCATCAAAAGCTTCTGCTGCTACAACATCAACAGGTAAATATAATTTTACACCAAGCTCTTTTGCTTCTTCCATAATTTTAATTGCCTCTGGAATTAAATCTTCTTCAACCAAAGAGTTACCTATTTCATAACCTTGAGCTTTTAGAAAAGTAAATGCCATTCCACCACCAATAAGAATTTTATCAACTTTTGGTACTAAGTTATATAAAGCTTCTAATTTTCCAGAGACTTTTGAACCACCTACAATAGATACAAATGGTCTTTTTGGTTCGTTTACAATATGATGGAAAAATTTAATCTCTTTTGCTAGTAAGAATCCTGCCGCTTTTGAATTAATATCAAAATGCTGAGCAATTCCCTCAACAGAAGCATGAGCTCTATGAGATACACCAAAGGCATCATTTACATAAATATCTGCCATTGAAGCTAGTTTAGCACTTAAAGCTTCATCATTTTTAGTCTCACCTGCTTCAAATCTCATATTTTCTAATAATAAGATTTCACCTGCTTCTAAAGATTTTGCCATAGAAATTGTTTCATCACAAACAATACCAGGAGCCATTTTAATCTCTTGCTTTAATAAAGTATGTAATCTTTTTGCAATTGGTTTTAAAGAGAATTTCTCTTCAAAACCATTTTTTGGTCTACCAAAGTGTGATGCTAAAATAATAGAACAATCATTGTCAATACAATATCTAATTGTATTTAATGCACTTCTAATTCTTCTATCATCAGTAATATTATTGTACTCATCCATTGGTACGTTAAAATCACATCTAATAAAAACTCTTTTATTAGCTACATCAATATTTTTAATTTCCTGTAATTTCATCTTCTTCCTTAACCTACTAGTTTGTTGCTACGTGAACACCCATATCTACAAGTCTAGTAGAGTATCCCCATTCATTGTCATACCAAGATAATACTTTTACCATATTTCCTTCGATTACTTGAATAGTATCTAAAGGAACTACAGTTGATAATTCTTCACCATTAAAGTCTGAACTTACTCTGTACTCTTCATCAACACCCAAGATTCCTTTTAAAGAACCAAGTGAAGCATCTTTAAATGCAGCTTGTACTTCTTCTAAAGTTGTCTCTTTTTTTAATGTTACTGTTAAGTCAACTAATGAAACATTTGGAGTTGGTACTCTAATTGCTTGACCATTTAACTTTCCATTTAAGTGTGGCATTACTTTTCCAATAGCTTTTGCAGCACCAGTACTTGCAGGTGTTAAGTTAGTAGCACCGGCTCTTCCTTTTCTTGGATCTTTTTTATCTTTTGCATCTAAAATAGGTTGAGATGAAGTATAAGAGTGAATAGTAGTCATTAAACCTTTTTCAATTCCATAAGTATCATCTAAAACTTTAGCAACAGGTGCTAAACCATTTGTAGTACAAGATGCGTTTGAAACAATAGCTTGACCTGCATAAGTATCTTCATTTGCTCCCATAACAAATGTAGGTGTATCATCTTTTGCTGGTGCAGACATTACAACTTTTTTAACTCCTGCATCAATATAAGCTTGACATTTCTCTTGTGTTAAGAATGCTCCCGTACACTCTAAAACAACTTCAGCACCATAATCAACAAAATTTAATTTTGCTGGATCTCTCTCAGATAATAGCTTTGCTTTGTCATTTCCAATACATACATAACCATCTTTAACTACAACATCTGCATTCCCATGTACAGTGTCATATTTTAAGTTGTATTGAATCATTTCTTCACTACCACTTGCATTAACAGCTACTAATTCAACATCATCTCTACTTGCTACGATCTTAGCAACACATCTTCCAATTCTACCTAATCCGTTAATTGCAACTTTAACAGCCATATTTTCCCTTTATTTAAATCTTAATGGTAGATATTTTATCCAAAAATTGCTATAATATTATTTAAGTAAATTATAAAGGTTTTAAATAGGTGCAACTAGCAGTATTTGGAGGCAGTTTTGACCCTGTTCATATAGCACATGTGAAGATTGTTGAACAAGCATTAAAAAGTTTAGAAATAGACAAAATTGTAGTGGTTCCTACGTTTTTAAACCCTTTTAAAACTAACTATCATTTAGAGCCTAATACAAGATATGAGCTACTAAAAAAAATATTTCAAAAAAACAAAAAAGTTGAAATTTGTGATTTTGAAATAAAACAAAATGAAGCAGTTCCTTCAATAAAAACTGTTAATTATTTAAAAAACTTATATAAACCATCAAAAATTTATCTTATAATTGGTGCTGATAATCTAAAAAGTTTAGAAAAATGGTACAAATTTGATGAATTAAACTCATTAGTAGAGTTTGTTGTAGCAACAAGAGATGGTTACGTAGACAATAAAATAGATAGTTATAAAGTTTTGAATATTGATATAAACATTAGTTCTTCAAAACTTAGGGAAGAATTTGACTTAAATTTTATTCCCTATCAGATAAAAGATGATATTATACATCATATAAAAACATGAAAAAAGGTAAACTTTGAACGAAAGAATTGAAAAGATAAAAGAAGTACTTGATGACAAAAAAGCTGAAAGTATAGAAGTTGTTGATTTAACAAATAAAGACTATATAGTTGATTACGTTGTAATAGCAACTACACTAAACCCTAAGCATGGTTTTGCATTATTAAACTACTTAAAAACTGAACTTAAGCCATTAGGTGAAGAGTTTGTTAGAGTAGATGAAAATGATGACTGGACAATTATTGATTTAGGTGATATGTTCATTAACTTAATGAATGAACAAGCAAGAACAAAATACTCTTTAGAAGAGTTCTTAAGCCAATTAGACGAAAAGAGATAAAAAAAGGAGAGTTAATTACTCTCCTCCTCTCATGATTTTACTATAATTAGATGTAGCTTCTTTTGCTCCACCCATATATCCTGTAGCTATTGCAATACCAATAACTAAAGCAAAAATAACTAAAAACCATTTCATTACATAATCTCCTTAGCTTTTATTCCTAATAAAGACAATCCAACTTTAATACTTAACGCAGCCATTGATAATACTTTTAAATAAGCATTCTGATCATCTACACCAACTACTTTATTGTCATTGTAGAATCTATGTACAGATGAAGCTAAAGAGTATAAATAATCTGTTACTTTTTGCATGTCTCTTTTTGTAAATGCTTCTTCTAATATAGACTCTAATAATAGCGATTCATAAATTAAATTTAATCCATCTTGATTTAAATTATCAAATTTCTCATTTTGTACATCTGATATATTAAGTTCTGCTTTTTTAAATACTTGATTTATTCTAGCATGTGCATAATTGATATAAAAAATAGGATTCGTTGAGTCTTGATTTTTTAAAGTATCAATATCAAAATCCAAATGAGTATCACTTTTTTTAGTTAAGAAAATAAACCTTAAAGCATCAGGTCCAATTTCAGCTGTAATATCTGACATTAAGATCACATTACCAGCTCTTTTGGACATTTTATAAGGTTCACCACCTTTTAAAAGTTGCACCATTTGAGAAAGTAAAACTTCTAATTTACTAGAATCATTTCCTAAAAACTCAATAGCAGCATTTACCCTTTTAATATATCCATGGTGATCTGCACCCCAAATATTGATATATCTATCATAAGATCTATCATATTTGTCTTTATGATAAATAATATCTCCTGCTAAATAAGTAGGAATACCATTGTCTCTTACAACAACTCTATCATTATCATCACCATATTCTGTTGATTTTAGATAAGTTTTTTCGTCTTTATTGTATAAAGATCCATTATTTTCTAGAACTTCTTTAGTTTTATCCCAAGATGAATATAGAGATTTTTCAGACACAAAGTTATTAAACTCAACACCTAAATCTTTTAAGTCCTTTACAATAATATCCATTACTAAATCTTTTGCAAAAAATGCAATCTCTTTATATTTAGACTCATCATAAATAACATCTTTTCCAAACTTCTCAATTACAACTTTAGCAATATCAATTAAGTAATCACCTCTGTAATAAGTTTCAGGATAAGTTACATCTTCTTCAAAAATAAAATCTCTTGCAGCTAATGAAACAGATAGACCTAAAAGATCCATCTGAGCACCGGCATCATTGATATAATACTCAGTAGTTATATCATATCCTAGATAATCACCTACTCTAAAAAGTGTATCTCCAAATACAGCACCTCTTGCATGACCTATATGTAAAGGACCTGTTGGATTTGCTGAAACATACTCTAATAAAATCTTTTCAGTTTTATTATTTGCTTTTGCAAAATCCATTTGCTTATTAAGTGCTTCATCAACTAATGATTCTAAAAAAGATGTTGATAATTTAAAGTTGATAAAACCTTTTACAGCTTCAACTTTTTCAAACATAGAACAACCATCAAATTTACTTGCTAATTCTTGAGCAATTATCATAGGTGATTTTCTAAACTCTTTAGCTAATGAGAATGCAACAGGAGTAGCATAATGACCTAAAGTAATATCTTTGGGTTTTTCTAATACTACTTCTTTCTCTAAAGTTTTTTCAATAAATTCTTTTACTAAATTCTGCAATTTCTTCTCTTATACCGTTTTTGATTCGTTTTTATCTTCTGACTTAGTTTCAGCTTTTTTCTCTAACTCGTCAGCTTTTTTTGTATCTACAACTTGCTCTTCATCTTCTTTTACAGCATTTTTAAAGTTTTTGATTCCTGAACCTAAACCTTTTGCAAGTTCTGGTATTTTTTTACCTCCAAATAGTAGTAAAACTACTAAAGCTATTAAAATCCATTCCATACCACCTGGCATACCCATGAGAAATCCTTATAATTAATTTTTAATTTTTATCAAATATTATATCTTCTTAATCCTTAAAAAAAATGATTTAGAAAAACAATAAAATTTTTACTTAAGAAAGAAATTTAAAAGTTTGTAAGCACTTCCAGCAGCTAATACAGTTCCTAAAAGATTTAAAAACATATTAGAAATTGCTAAAAATATAGAAGTATTAAAAAGAAGATAAGACTCAATTGCAAAAGTTGAATAAGTTGTTAGAGCACCCAAAAATCCTGTAGTTAAAAAAGCTTTTAAACTATCATTAATTGTAAAATAATTAAAATAAGCAAATAGAAGACCTATTAAAAAAGAGCCTACAATATTTACTAAAAGGACACCTACAGGAAACTCTAAAGGAATATATTTATTACTTAGATGAACACTATAAGCTCTAGCAATAGCACCAAGAAATCCCCCCGTGCCAATTGCTAAAATAGTTTGCCAACTAAGAGACATCTTTTTTTAGCTCTTCTTGAAAAACTTCATTCATCTTTATTTCAGTTTGTTCAAACCAATCAGTTTTCTTATCAGCTTGAACTGGGTCTAGATAAACAACTTTTACTATTCCCGGTTGAGCTTCTAGTTTCTTCGAATCTAAAATATCTCTTGTATTAAATAAAAGAACAGGCTGAACTTTTAAACCATGTTTATTTGCAACCATTTTTGCACCTGGTTTAAAAGAAAGCAATTCTTTACCATTTGATCTAGTTCCCTCAGGGAACATAGCAATTGGTCTACCTTTATTTAACCTATCTTTTGTTTCTTTTAAAAGATGAATTATACCTGCTTTATTTTCTCTATCAATACTAATCATTCTAGGAGCTTTTATAATATGTCCAAAAAAGAAAAGATCAGAAATCTCTTTTTTTGCAACCCAAGCTAAATCTCTTGAATGAATATATTCCATAACAATAATATCAAGTAAAGATTGGTGATTTAACATCACCATATCACAAGATTCGTCAAGTTTTCCATGCTCTTCAAGTTTAATACCTAAAAACCACATTTGAAGTTTCATCCAAACTTTTATTACTTTATGAGTGTGATTTCTAAACATATACATAGCTAAAACTGTAATTGCTACAGTAATTGAAAATTGAATTACAATTATTATCCCTCTAATTCTCTTCAAAATTCTCTTCCTTTACCCAACCTATAAATTTTTTGTCTATACCCATGATTTTTATAAAATCACTTTTTTCATTTAAAACTTCTACTTTTTGTTTTTCATTAAGTTTAAAGAAAATTGTAGAGTTTTTTGTAGGTAAGATATAAATAAATGTATCTTTTTTTACAATACCTTTTTTATTTGGCATTAAATAAATTGAAGTGATTATAAATAAGATAATTGTAATAAATAAAAATATCTTTTTTCTTTTTAAAATATATATGATTAAAAATACAATAAATAAAGCAGCAACTGCCATTTTTTTATATTTCTCAAAACTTGAATCATTTGGATTTAAATCTGTTTGAGTGCTTACTAATTCATTCTGTAAAATGAGAGGAACAGTTATAGTTTCTAAACTTTTAGTACTTGTATTATAATAGTTAAAAACCACTTTCTTCTTATGAACAGGCATTACAAAATAGTATATAAGATTTTGCTTTGGATAGTTATCTGTTAACTTTGATATGCCTTGTTCTTCTATACCTTGTAGATTAAAATTTTCTAAGTTAGAACCAATAGCATCAATATCTATAATAGTTAAAGACTCTTTGTTATTATACTGCTTTGTTTTATATGCTTTTAGTTTTAAATCTTTTGCAATAATATTAGTAAATCTTTTATCACCCTTTGCAATATCTGAATAGCTAATATTAATTGCCCCTAAAACACTTCTATCTATTAAGTTTCCATTTTTTAATAATTGTACATTAAAACTCGGTATTTTAAAATTTGCATTTGAAGCTTTAAAATGAAAAGAGTTTTCATATACATTTGAGCTTATTTTTTTCCATTGATTTGAGGGGTTTAAGGCTTTTATATTTCCACCATTAAAAGTTGTATTTATTTCATCAAAATATTTAGTTGTAATAAGTGCTTTAACTACAACTTCAAATCTTTGATCTTTATAAACATTTTTAGGAACACTTTTATAAGATAAGTACAGGTTTTTCGCAGCAAATAAGTTAAGACAAAATAGTAAGTTTGTTAATATAAGTGTAGTTATTATTTTTTTCATAATTACTTTTATATCTAAGAAGATAGATTACTCTATCTTCTTATTGTAAAAACCCTTTTAACATTTTTACTCCGTCATCACAACCAAGTAAATCTTCCATAGCTCTTTCAGGGTGAGGCATTAATCCAAATACATTTTTTGATTCATTACAAATACCTGCAATATTAGCAACTGAACCATTTATATTCATATCTTGACCATTTTCATCACAATATTTTAAAAGAATTTGTCCATTTTCTTCTAATTTTGATAAACCTTTTGCATCAATAAAGTAGTTACCATCATGGTGTGCCACAGGAATATTTACTACTTCATCTTTTTTCATTAAAGATAAAAAGTTATTGTCATTATCAACAACTCTTAAATGATTAAATTTAGAAATAAAATGTAAAGAATCATTTCTTTTCATAGCACCTGGTAATAAACCAGCTTCTAATAAAATTTGGAAACCATTACAAATTCCTAAAATTTTACCACCTTTAGCAGCATAATTTTGAACAGAATCCATAATATTTGCAAATCTAGCAATAGCACCTGATCTTAAGTAATCCCCATAAGAAAATCCACCAGGAATAACTAAAAGATCAGTATCTTCTGGTATTTTTTTATCTTTATGCCAAACAATCTCAACTTGCGCACCTAATTTCTCAAAAGCGTATTGAGTATCATATTCACAGTTTGTTCCTGGAAATTGTAATACTGATATTTTCATATTAACCTACTAATTCTATTTGGTAATCTTCAATAACAGTGTTAGCAAGAAGCTTTTCACACATTTTTACTACTTCTTCTCTTGCTTCATCTTCATTAGTAGAGTTTAATTCAATAATAATTTGTTTACCAATTCTTACATCATTTACTACTTCTTTAAATCCTAAAGTATCTAATGCGTGATGAGTTGCCTTACCTTGATCGTCTAATACACCTTGCTTTAATGCTACATTTACAATTGCTTTCATATATTCCCTTCTCTTTAATATTTTTGCGATTATATCTAAATTTCTCTCTTTATCTACTTTAGAGAGTTTTATTTACCTAAATTATTTTGAATAGTTGTATAACCATTTAAGATTTTATCTTTAATTTCTTGAGGTACAACTACATCTAACTTTTCACCAGCTTTTAAAGTCTTTGCTTTTTCTTTCCAATTATCAGCTTTACCAAAATCTCTTAAAATTTGTTTATCCATTGAGATATAATTAGCTACATCAAAATCAGATTTTGAAATAAATCTAGAACTTTCAGGAGTTAAAACTTCATCACCTAATAACCATTCATCATTTGAATTTACAAATACTTCAAATTTAGTATCAACAACAATAATTCCATTATCTAATGCAAATTTAGAAAACTCTTTAAATAAGTTTTCTAAACTATTAATTATCTCAGGGAACTTTTCTCTTACAGTTAATGAATTTAAAGGAATATCTTTTACACCTTTAGTTGTTGGTGTGAAAATAGGATTTTCAAATTTATGCCACTGTGGTAAATCAGAAGAAAGTTCTAAACCATATGGGTCTCTTCCATTTTGACAAGCTTCAAATAATGAACCTGTTAAATAGTTTCTAAAAATAAACTCAAATTGTACAATATCACCTTCAATTTCAGCTTCTAATGGTTTACATAACTCCATTATCTGACATCTTGGTGCTATTTCTAAAGATTGATCAACTTTTTCATTTAAAATTGCAGTTTTAATACCAGCTTTATTTGCAAATAAAGCTCCACTATTAGAAATAGCCGTTTGAGAGATACCTTTTCCTTCAATTTCTAAATTTAATGGAATATCAAATACAGAACATCTATCACTTCTTACTAAAAGAACCTTTGGATCATTTCCTGGACATGTATAAAGGTCAGCATTTTTACCTATATAAAAAAGATTATAACCTAATTCTTCTAATTGAGTAATACCTTTTTGCGACGTTGTTTTTTTTGATTCTGGCCATAGACCAAGTGATATAATATCACTGATTTTCATTAGTTCCCCTTACAATAAGATTATGAATAAGTTTTTACTTATTCATAATGATTAAACTTTTTAAAATACCAATTGATGTATTTAGTTGGTTGTCTTTTGTTATGTCTTCTTTAGAAATGATTTTTTTATCTGATTTCTTTTCTGATTTCTTTACTTCTTTTTTAGAGTCAACTTTTTCAAGTTCACCTTCTAAATGTTTTTTTAAATCAGCTTCTTTTATTTTAAATTCTGAGTTAGTATCTTGTGGAACTTCTCCAGAATAAGCTATTACATCAGGAGTTACACCCGTTGCTTGAATAGTTCTACCACTTGGCAAATAATACTTAGCAATAGTAAGCTTTATATTTTCACTTCTATCATTTGTAATTGGAAGTACTGCTTGAACAGAACCTTTTCCAAATGTCTTTTCACCAATTACAATAGCTCTTTTGTGATCTTGTAATGATCCACTTACAATTTCAGAAGCTGAAGCTGAACCTGCATTTACTAAAACCACTACAGGCTTTTTAGTAATAGTGCTTGATGTTGTAGCAGAAAACTTCTCTTCTGTACTTTCATCTCTACCTTTTTGCGAAACTATAATACCTTTATCAATAAACAAATCAACTGTACCAATTGCTTGTGATAAAAGTCCACCAGGATTGTTTCTTAAATCAAGTACAATTCCATCAATATCTTTATTATTATCTTTAATAGCTTTTTCTAAACCACTTACAACTTTTGAATCAAAACTACTAACTCTTAAATATAGTAGTTTTTCATTTTCAATTTTTTTAGCAAAAACTGATTCAACTTTTATAATATCTCTTGTAATTTTTATTTTTAAAGGTTTATTTTCACCCTCTCTTACAATTGTTAATAGAATGTCAGTTTTTGGTTTTCCTCTCATTAAAGATACTGCTTCATCTAAAGTCATATTTAGCGTTGCATTATTATCAATTTTTAAGATAATGTCAGAGGCTTTTATTCCAGCTTTATATGCAGGAGTATCATCAATTGGAGAAATAACAGTTAAAGCACCTTCTCTCATTCCAACAGTAATACCTAGACCACCAAATTCACCTTTTGTTTGAATACTCATCTCTTTTGAAGATTTTTTATCAAGGAAACTTGAGTGTGCATCTAGCTCTTGCATTAAGCCTTTTAGAGATTTATTTACTATTTCTTGTAATTTAATATCATCAACATAATATTTCTCAACAGTGCCAATAACTTTTGTCATTTTTGACAAAGATTCAAACCTAGTTGGTTCTTGTTCTTCTTGCTCACTGTTTTTAGCAAAAACCGCTTGCGTCAATGTTATTACTAAAGTTGAAGCTAATATTAGTTTTTTCATATACATATAACCTTTAAAATTTATAAAGATAAATTATACAAAAAATTTCATAAAAGTAAGATTTTATCAAAAATTTTGTAATATACATCTATATTATAAAGAGGTTAATAATTATGAGTATGAAAGAAAATGTTGATTTTGTAAAAGGTGAATTAAACAGCGAAGAAAAGTTTCTTGAAGGTACAGTAAAAGTTGAAAGAATTTTCAAGAAATATAAATTCCCAATCATAGTAGCTGTAGTTTTACTAATAGCATTAGCAATAGGTTATAATGTAAAAAGCTACATGGATGAACAAAATTCAATAAAGGCAAATAAAGCCTTTGAAACTGTTCTACAAAATCCAAAAGACACAGAGGCATTGGCAGTTCTAAAAGAGACTAATGAAAAACTTTACCAAGTTGCATCTTATATAAATGGAAATAAAGATGGTATCAATGTTAAATATCTAAAAGAGTTAGTTGCCTATGACAAAGCATTAAATGAAAATAGTGTTGAAAAACTAAATGATTTATCAATGCAAAATGATTTTCTATTAAAAGAGTTTGCAATATTTAATAAAGCATTATTACTTGCAAATGAGGGAAAATATGAAGAAGCAAAAACTGCTTTAAAATTAATTCCAGATAGTTCAAAAGCTACAGAGCTTGCTAAGCTACTTAATCACTATTTAGCAACAAAATAAGGATAAATATGAAATATATTTTAACTTCGCTTTTAGCTGTAATTTTATTTACAGCTTGTTCATCAAAAAAATATTTTGAACCAGAAGATGTTGAAAATGATCTAGAAGTACAAGCTTCTTCTTTACCATCATCTATAAAATCTATGAATAGAGTTGGAGCAACGCTAGAATCAAATGAAGTTATAACAAGATATGGTTTATCAGATTTTCAATTACCAGAAAACTTTGAATTCCTAAATCTATCAATTGATGGAAAAGTAATTGCATCAAACAAAAAAGATAAAATCTTAATTGGTGATGAAGAACTAATTTTAGACAATGTTGTAATTGCAGCATCACTTAAAGATGATAAACTAGCACTAATCTACTCTGATAACTCAATAGAGCTTTTAAATGTTAAAACTAAAAAAACTCTATTTAAAGACTACTTATCAGAATCATTAGCAAATGATACAAGGGTTGTTAATCCTTACTTTATGGGAAATCTAATTTTATTTCCTACTTTAAATGGAAAAGTAATTATCGTATCTACAATTAGCAATGATTCAGTAAAAAATATTTCTGTTGATCCAAAAGGACAATTTAATAATATTATCTTTTTAGATGTAGATAAGCCATCTCAAACACTAATAACAGCAACTGCTAATAAAGTAGTTTCTATTTCAACAAAAGAAATTCTTTCAAAAGATTATGAAATTAGAGATATTATATTAAAAGATGAATATGTTTACATTGCAACAATTGATGGGCAGTTAATCAAACTAGCTTTAGATTTAAAAGAAGTATCAAAAAAGAAATTTAAATACTCTAAAATCCATGCATTATCTTTTACAAACGCATTATATGCTATTGAATCTCAAGGTTATGCTATTAAATTAAATGAAGACTTTACAAGAAGTGAAGTTTTAGAATTTGATTTTGATAACGAAGAAAGAATGATAGTTTTAGATAACAAAATCTATTTCGATGATAAATTCATCACACTTCCATAAATAGTGTTTTAAGCACTATTTATGAAAAATTCTTATTAGCTAAATACTCAACTAAAACTGTTGCATAAGAGCCTTTAGGTAGGCTAAATTCTAAATTACAAACCTTCTTATCATTATCATATTTACATACAATATCTTTTGGAAAAACTATAGCTTCTCGTCTATAACCTTTTTCTTGTATATATGTATCGTCAAACTTTTCTTCAATTTGTCTTGCTTCACCAACTGCTCTAAAAACCTTTCTTCCTGGAAGTAAACCAGTTGGAACAATCGACTTAATTGAAACACTATCTTCAATAGATTTTGTAATTATTTTAGGAGTAATATATTTTTGTTTTTTAATATCTAAAAAAACATCTCCATTTATCAAGTCAAAATTCGTTGTTGAAGTTTTTGTTCTATTTACTAGCCATGAATTAAAGAAATTACTTTGATAAGCCATAATAAGCATCTTTGATAATTTCCTATCTTTAATAATTTTATCACCTTCTACAATCTGCTTTGCTTTTTCTAAATTTTCTTCTACATCTCTTCCAAATCTTTGATAACCAAAATAATTAAGAAGCCCCTCTTTTGAAATTTTCTTTAATCTTCTTTGAATATGGTTTAATTCCTCGATACTTGTATTATGAAGATTAATCTTAAACCTATTACCTTTTAAATCACCAATATTTAGTTTTTTACTATGTAAAACTGTATCTAAAATCTCTATTTTTTTATGTTTAAAAAGCTGGATTTTTTTGGAATACTTTTTAGGTATTGACAAGTATTGGCTTGTTGTTGCTTTTTTATCCTTTAAGCCTGCATAACCTATTTCATTTGTATAAATATCTAAATACCTTGCAAAAGTATCAATTAAATCCCATGTGTCTAAATTTACTTTTTTTACTTTTATAATAAGAAAATTTCCACTATTTGAAAATCTTAATGGAAGTTCATTTACAATAAAATCATTCTCATTTTGTACAAATTCAAAATTAAGAACCTTTGCACTATGGTTATATACTCTTTTAATCACTTTAAGAATTCTTCCTTTGTTCAGTTTCATATACTTCTCTACATTCAGTACAATATCTAGCAAATGGTTTAGCTTTTAATCTACCTATTGGTATAGTAATTGAACACATATCACATTTACCGTACTCGTCATTTTTAATTCTTTTTAAAGCATCATCAATTTGCTTTAATTCTTCTAATTGATGATTAGCAATCATTCCCTCAGTAAAAGAATCACTTGCTAATTCAGCATAATCTAAGTCATCATTTATCTCTTGACTTTTTAAACTTTCTATATTTTCTTTGCTTTCATCTATATTTTCAAGAATCTTTTCTCTTCTAACTTCTAAAGCAATTCTAAGCTCTTCAATTTGCTTTTTACTAGCCATGAACTTATTCTCCTTAATTTCGCGCAATTATATACTTTTTAATATATATTATATATAAGAGCACCTATAATACTTGATATTATAAACTACATAAACAGCAAGGGAATAGCATGGATCTAGAAAATCTAAAAAAAATAATATTAAAATTTTCAAATGACAGAAACTGGGATAAACATCACAATCCAAAAAATCTTAGCATGGCACTAAATGTAGAAGCAAGTGAACTCTTAGAAATATTTCAATGGCTAAATCTTGAAGAGTCACAAAACCTAAGCAATGAAAAAAAAGAACATGCAAAGCAAGAGATTGCTGATATTGCAGTTTATTTGATTAGACTATGTATTAAACTTGATATAGATTTAGAAGAAGCAATAATTGAAAAAATGAAACTTAATGAAAAAAAATATCCTTTATTTGATGAAAATAATAATAAGATAACTTATGGTAAGAAAAACTAATCCACAAGTATTGTAAACTCTTCATAAAGCTTAGTAGGCAAAGGCTTTTCAAGTTTTAATTTTAAATCAATTGGTTTTTCATTTTCATAAGAAATTGTATTAGCAAGACCTAAATAAATAAAACTTTGAGTCTTTTTATCTACTTTTGCATATTTTCTAACAAAAATATGCAACTTTACATTAAATTTCTCATTTTGACAAAGTCTTAAACCATCACCTTTTATACTACTATGACTTGGCTTACTAGAATAACTAAATACCTCTTTTGAAATAAAATCATTAACATATTTTTGTGCTTTTTTATATTTTTCTTTATCAATAGTAATAAATAAGAAAAAATCATCTTCAAATTTTAAAAATCCACTTCCTCTAAAAGAAGAGTGAATTTTATTAAAATTACAAAGTTGTGCTATATTTAACATATTATATTTCTCATAAAGTTTTAATGCAGGCAAGCCATAATATTCCAAAGCAAATGTTTTTTCATAATTTATTATTCCATAACTTATGCCTTGTTCTATAAACACTCTTTTATTTTTATCTTTTAATAAATCTTTGAATATTTCAGAACTAGATATATAATCATCTTCAAATTCAATTAATTTTGGATATCTAGATATTTGAGCCTTATCAAAATAGTCTTGTTTTAAAAAATTTATAGCATGGATTAAAGTATTTTTATCTATTTTCTTTTGATATTTTTCTAGCTCAATTTCTAAGTGAGATAAACTTACTTTTTCACTTTTTAATAAAACTCTTAATATTACAAACTCATGAACTCTTTTGATAGGTAATAAATATTCAATAAATCTACAAGTTTTTAAGAAGTTTTCATTTTCACATAAAAGGTTTAAACTATGTTCTCTTTCAACCTTAGATATAAATTCAACATAAGACTTACTCTCACTTACAAATTTCAAAGGATCAACAAACTCATCAAAATTAATATAATCACATAATATTGGGATTTTATTTAGCATTTGTTCTTTAAATTTAAAATATTCATCTTTTAAATATTTCATACTATTAAAATTCTCTTTATTGATTTGCTCTAAAATTCTTCTTTTTGAAATCTTATCAATATTTATAAAAGCATTTTTAAAAGAAGCAAAATCATTTAAAAGTGATAGTTTAATACTTTCTTTATCAATTTTTTTCTTACCAACCATAGCTAAAGCTATCAAAAAAGCTCTTTGATGATTTCCAATAAAATCAATTAAGGTAAGGAACTCTTTATTTTTATATTTACGTAAACCTCTTCCTAATTGTTGTGCAAATACAATAGCAGAGTTAGTTGGTCTTAACATCAAAATTGTATTTATTGAAGGTATATCAACTCCTTCATTAAAAATATCAACACAAAATATAACTTCTAAATCCTCTTTATCATCTTCAAGAAGTTTTATATTTTTTTCTCTTTTCAAAATTGAATCATCACTAGTTAAACTAATACTTTTAATTCCTCTTTTATTAAAAGATTTTTCCATATAATTACAATGTTCTTTAGAAACACAAAAACCTAGTACCTTTCTTTTTTTACCACTGAAACCATAAAAATTCATTTTTTCAATTATAAAATCAACTCTTTTATTTAGCATTAAAAGCTTTGACAAATCTTCAATTTTATTTAATTCAGTATTTGTGTAATCAACACATATATCAGTAACTCCATAGTAATGAAAAGGTGTAATAAGTTTATGTTCTAATGCTTCATTTAATCTAATATCACAAGCTACATTTTCATCAAAATACTCATATATATTTTCCCCATCCATTCTATTAGGTGTGGCAGTAAGTCCTAGCAAAAATTTTGCTTTAAAATACCCAATAATCTTTTTATATGAATTACTACTAATATGATGAGCTTCGTCAACAACAATATAATCAAAACTATTTTCATCAAAATTTTCTAAACTTTGACTAAGTGTTTGCACTGTAGAAAATATAAAATCTTTTTCAAGTTCTTTTTTATTACCTGTGTAAAGTCCCATTGTTTTATTTTTTATAATAGATTCAAAACTTTGTTTAGCTTTAATCAAAATATTTTCTCTGTGAACAATAAATAATAATCTATTTGGATTATATTTTTTTACATCAAAAACGCTCAAGTATGTTTTTCCTGAGCCAGTACTAGCAATTGCAAGAGCTTTAGATTCTCCTTTTTCTCTTAAGTACTCTAATTTCTTTAATGCTTCTGATTGCATTTTATTGGCTTTAATATCTTTTTCAAAAGTAAATTCATTTTTATTTTTGTTTAAATTATAAAATTCTTTGTACTTTTCTAAAAAGTCTTCATTTAAATCGTGAGATTGTTCCCATAATTTATCAAATTGTAAAAATATATCTTTTATATAAGTGTCATCTTTTTTTGTAATTGTTTTACAATTCCATTCAATATTAGATTTAAAAGCACTTGAAGTTAAATTTGCAGAGCCAACAATAACTTCATATTTGTCATTAAATTCAAAAATATAAGCCTTACTATGAAAACCAATTTGCATTATAGTACTATCATAAACTCTCAAATCTATATTATTAAACTCTTTTAATCTCTCTAAAGCAATAGGTTCAGTAAAATTTAAATAAGTAGAAGTTAAAATTTTTCCTTTAATTCCTTTTTTATTTAGTTCTTCAAAACTATCAAGCAAAAGTTGAACACCTGAAAAATTTACAAATGCAACATTAAAAACGAAAAAGTTACATTCATTTAAAAGTTTTGTTATATAATTATAGAAGTTAGAACTATCATCATTTACAATTAATTCATTCAATATTATGTCTTTTTTAATTTTGATTATACGTTAGTTTAACTAAACCATTTTTTAATAAAGAAGAATATGAGCGAAAATAATACAATTTACTATTTACAACACAAAGATATACAAGATAAAGATATTTTGATAAATGAAATATATGCTAACACTGAAAGTAATTATTACTTTAGTGATGATTTTTCAAAAGATTTCTATACAGATTTATGTTATTTTGGATTTATAAGTACTACAATAATTGATAACGACAAACTTTTTTTACTTCCTGAAATACAATTTGAATATGCATTGCTTTACTTTGAAAATTTACATATTAGCAAAAAAGTAAAAAAATTGATCAACAAAAAAGAGTATATATTTGAAGTTGATAGTAATATAAAAGAAGTATTGAATAAATTAGATGAATATCATAATCCTAACTGGTTAATAGGAGATTATAAAAATTTACTTATAGAACTATTTAAAGATGATTCTGAAAGCTTTAAAATTAAAACTTTTTTAGTAAAAGATAAAAAAACAAAAGAGATAATCGCAGGTGAAATAGGATATAAAATAGGAAATACTTACACATCACTTACAGGATTTAGTTCAAAAGAAAAGAAATACAATAATTATGGAACATTACAATTAATATTAACAGCCAAATATCTAGAAAAAGAAAACTATAAACTTTGGAATTTAGGACATCCATATATGGAATATAAATACGCAATAGGAGCGAAGAGATATAGAAGAGAAGAGTTCTTAGAGCGATGGTACAGTTGCATGTAAAGTAAATAAGAAAGTAATAGGAAGAAGAATAAAAGAATATGTAAAATAAAAATAGAAGAATGGGGGCTAAAAAATTCAGCTAAAAAAAAGCTTCTATCTAAAGGAACTTTAGAGAAGTTCAAATAGATAAAAGCTTAATAAATATACTCAAGAGCTGGCAGCGGCCTACGTTTCCACAAGTGAAACCTGCAGTATTATCAGCGATGAAGTGCTTGACTTCCAGGTTCGGAATGGGGCTGGGTATTTCCACTTCTCTGTAACCACCAGCAATATGAGTATAAAAAGTTCTAAATAAACTCTTTATACTCACATTAGGTAATGAGTGTAAAGATAATGTTAAAGTCTTAATGAATGAAACAATTCACACATTTATCAAGTATGCATATACTTAATAAGATAGTAAACCAAGAAATATATTAAAAAAAGCCAAACGATCTATTAGTACTAGTCAGCTAAACGTCTTACAACGCTTACACACCTAGCCTATCAACCAGCTAGTCTTGCTGGGATCTTCAGGGAAAGTTCATCTTGAAGTTGGCTTCGAGCTTAGATGCTTTCAGCTCTTATCACATCCGTACATAGCTACCCAACGATGCCCTTGGCAGAACAATTGGTACACTAGTGGTACGTTCATCCCGGTCCTCTCGTACTAGGGACAAATCTCCTCAACTTTCCTACGCCCACGGAAGATAGGGACCGAACTGTCTCACGACGTTCTGAACCCAGCTCGCGTACCGCTTTAAATGGCGAACAGCCATACCCTTGGGACCTGCTCCAGCCCCAGGATGCGATGAGCCGACATCGAGGTGCCAAACCTCCCCGTCGATGTGAGCTCTTGGGGGAGATCAGCCTGTTATCCCCGGCGTACCTTTTATCCTTTGAGCGATGGCCCTTCCACACAGAACCACCGGATCACTATGACCGACTTTCGTCTCTGTTCGACTTGTATGTCTCACAGTCAAGCTAGTTTATGCCATTATACTCAACTGGCGATTTCCATCCGCCATGAACTAACCTTTGTAAGCCTCCGTTACTTTTTAGGAGGCGACCGCCCCAGTCAAACTACCCACCAGACATTGTCCTAGTAGAGGATAACTCTACGTAGTTAGTAACTCAAATATTCAAGGGTGGTATCTCAAGGATGGCTCATCATATACTGGCGTCTATGAATCAAAGCCTCCCACCTATCCTGCACAAGAATATCCAAGCTACAGTGTCAAGCTGTAGTAAAGGTGCACGGGGTCTTTCCGTCTTTCCGCGGGTAGGAGGAATTTTCACCTCCACTACAATTTCACTGGATCCCTGGTTGAGACAGCTCCCATCTCGTTACGCCATTCATGCAGGTCGGTATTTAACCGACAAGGAATTTCGCTACCTTAGGACCGTTATAGTTACGGCCGCCGTTTACTCGGGCTTCGATCAAATGCTTCGATAAATCTAACATCATCAATTAACCTTCGAGCACCGGGCAGGCGTCACACCTTATACATCCACTTACGTGTTAGCAAAGTGCTGTGTTTTTGGTAAACAGTCGGGAGGGACTCTTTGTTGCAACCTCTTTAGCTTTCGAGAGTAAATCTCTATACCAAAGTAGGCACACCTTATACCGAAGATACGGTGCTAGTTTGCAGAGTTCCTTAACCAGGGTTCTTCCACGCGCCTTAGAATACTCATCCCACCCACCTGTGTCGGTTTACGGTACGGGCAACAAATAATATACTTAGTGGCTTTTCTTGGCACGACAGTATCATCGATTCTCTATCTCCTCCGAAGAGTGTCAAGAGCCTGTAAGATCTCGGCCTAATGTAACCCGGATTTGCCTAAGTTACAGCCTACGTCCTTCGACCCACTATTCCATCAGTGAGCTCGATTAACTCTATGCGTCCCCACATCGCGCTTATTTGTTGGTATTGAAATATTAATCAATTTGCCATCGTCTACCCCTCTCGGACTCGACTTAGGTCCCGACTAACCCTACGATGACGAGCATCGCGTAGGAAACCTTGGGTTTTCGGCGAAGAGGATTCTCACCTCTTTTATCGCTACTCATGCCTGCATGCTCACTTCTATCCGCTCCAGCGCTCCTTGCCGGTACACCTTCAACGCTGAATAGAACGCTCTCCTACCACTCAGATAAATCTGAGTCTAAAGCTTCGGTGCATATCTTAGCCCCGTTATATTTTCCGCGCAGAATCACTAGACCAGTGAGCTGTTACGCTTTCTTTAAAGGATGGCTGCTTCTAAGCCAACCTCCTGGTTGTCACAGTAACTCCACATCGTTTTCCACTTAGATATGACTTTGGGACCTTAGCTGTTAGTCTGGGTTGTTCCCCTCTCGACATAGGATTTTATCACCCTACGCCTGACTCCTGTGATTACACATATAGTATTCATAGTTTGATAGGGTTTGGTACCGCGGTAAGCAGCCCTAGCCCATTCAGTGCTCTACCCCTATATGCTACTACACAAGGCTATACCTAAATATATTTCGGAGAGAACCAGCTATCACGAAGTTTGATTGGCCTTTCACCCCTATCCACAAGTCATCCGAGGACTTTTCAACGCCCACCGGTTCGGTCCTCCACTGGCTCTTACACCAGCTTCAACCTGCTCATGGATAGATCACTTCGTTTCGGGTCTGCAGCATCTGACTAATTCGCCCTATTAAGACTCGCTTTCGCTACGGCTTCGTACTTGACTTAACCTTGCCAGACACCACAACTCGCAGGCTCATTATGCAAAAGGCAGTCCGTCACCCTGATAAATCATAGGGCTCCGAATGATTGTAAGCTAATGGTTTCAGGTTCTATTTCACTCTCCTCACTGGAGTACTTTTCACCTTTCCCTCACGGTACTTGTTCACTATCGATCTGTAAGTAGTATTTAGGATTAGAGGGTGGTCCCCCTAGATTCAGTCAAAATATCACGTGTTCCGACCTACTCAGGATACCAATAAAGTCATTGAAGATTTTAAGTACAGGAGTATCACCTTCTATGCTATAGCTTTCCAACTATTTCCTCTATCTTCTTTGATCTTATATCTTGGTCCTACAACCCCCTATGCAAGCATAGGGTTTGTCCTAATCCGCGTTCGCTCGCCGCTACTAACGGAATCTCATTTGATTTCTCTTCCTCCGGTTACTGAGATGTTTCACTTCACCGGGTTCGCCCACTTTGCAGTGTAATATATATCTCTATATACTGGGTTGTCCCATTCGGAAATCTACGGATCAAAACTTCTTGACAGTTCCCCGTAGCTTATCGCAGTCTAGTACGTCCTTCATCGCCTCTTACAGTCTAGGCATCCACCATTAGCCCTTAATAGCTTATTTTTTATGTTGATAAAGTAATTTACATTACTTCACCGTTTGAATAATTATTCCTTGGCTACTATCTTATTAAATATATTACTATATTCAATAAAAAAGTTGTGTTTTAAAAATTGTTTCTTATTTTAGTTCATATTTAAACTTTCATTTAAATATTCGCTAGAAAAATTTTAAGACTTTAACATTATGTTTTTAAATATCATATCCTTTATTATCAAATAAAGAATGTTTAAAGATTATAAATAATCTTTATAAACCGAATATAGAAAAGGTCGATATTCCCTTTTTTTACTAACTTTGTTAGTTTCTGAGATAAGAATCGAATCTTATCTCTTTCTCTGAAAGGAGGTGATCCAACCGCAGGTTCTCCTACGGTTACCTTGTTACGACTTCACCCCAGTTACTGAATCCACTGTGGAGGGTAGCTACTTTAGCATTCCCGCTTCGAATGAGTTCAATTCCCATGGTGTGACGGGCGGTGAGTACAAGACCCGGGAACGTATTCACCGTAGCATTGCTGATCTACGATTACTAGCGATTCCAACTTCAAGTAGTCGAGTTGCAGACTACTATCCGAACTGGGAGATATTTTTGAGATTTGCTCCACGTCACCGTATCGCTGCTCTTTGTATACCCCATTGTAGCACGTGTGTAGCCCTGGACGTAAGGGCCATGATGACTTGACGTCGTCCTCACCTTCCTCCTGGTTACCCAGGCAGTCTCGTTAGAGTTCTCAGCCGAACTGTTAGCAACTAACGACGAGGGTTGCGCTCGTTGCGGGACTTAACCCAACATCTCACGACACGAGCTGACGACAGCCGTGCAGCACCTGTATATAAGCTTCTGCAAGCAGACACCTCATAATCTCTTATAAGTTCTTACTATGTCAAGTCCAGGTAAGGTTCTTCGCGTATCGTCGAATTAAACCACATGCTCCACCGCTTGTGCGGGTCCCCGTCTATTCCTTTGAGTTTTAATCTTGCGACCGTACTCCCCAGGCGGTACACTTAATGTGTTTACTGCATTACTGCAAGGTCTAGCCTCACAACAACTAGTGTACATCGTTTAGGGCGTGGACTACCAGGGTATCTAATCCTGTTTGCTCCCCACGCTTTCGCGTCTCAGCGTCAATAATGTTCCAGTAGATCGCCTTCGCAATCGGTATTCCTTCTGATCTCTACGGATTTTACCCCTACACCAGAAATTCCATCTACCTCTCCCATATTCTAGGTTAACAGTTTTCAAAGCAGTTCTATGGTTGAGCCATAGGATTTCACTTCAAACTTATTAACCCGCCTACACGCTCTTTACGCCCAGTGATTCCGAGTAACGCTTGCGCCCTCCGTATTACCGCGGCTGCTGGCACGGAGTTAGCCGGCGCTTATTCATATAGTACCGTCATTATCTTCCTATATAAAAGGAGTTTACGCACCGAAATGTGTCATCCTCCACGCGGCGTTGCTGCATCAGGGTTTCCCCCATTGTGCAATATTCCCCACTGCTGCCTCCCGTAGGAGTCTGGACCGTGTCTCAGTTCCAGTGTGACTGATCATCCTCTCAAACCAGTTAGGCGTCATTGTCTTGGTGAGCCATTACCTCACCAACTAACTGATACCGTACAGGCCGATCCTAGAGCTATAAATATTTCCCTTGCAGACTTTTGTCTTAAAGGCATATAGAGTCTTAGCATTCGTTTCCAAATGTTATCCTCTTCTCTAGGGCACATTACCTATATATTACTCACCCGTGCGCCACTTAGCTGACAGTTATAGCAAGCTATAACCCGTTCTCGTTCGACTTGCATGTGTTAAGCACGCCGCCAGCGTTCACTCTGAGCCAGGATCAAACTCTCCATAAATGAAGTATTTGAAACTGACAATTTTTGTATTAAATTACAAAATTATCACTCAAAATGCTTTTTACTTTAGTAAAAAACTTAAATAGACAAGAATTGTATTTCTTGTTTTTTATATCGTTTATTCTATATTCGGTTTATAAAAATTACTTCTTATTAACCTTCTGTTTTTAAAGATCATAATCTCTTTTAGAACTTCTTGTCGTTCCTCTGAAATTGGATGGGAATTATAGACAAATATCTCTCGCTTGTCAAGCGATTTTTCTAAATTAAAGCTTAAATTTTACAAATTGTCATTTAATTTAACTATTATTATTAAAGTAATGCATAAACACAATATATATATTGTTTATTAAAATAAATTTAAATTGTTTCTGTTTTATATTTTGAATTATTCTTTAATTTCTTTATAAAAAAAGGCAATTTTTTTACTTTGTTTGTGTTTATTTTTGATTTTTTGAGAATAAGATAGTGATTTCTTTAGAAAATCATAGAAAAGAATTTTCAAATTTGTATTTTTCTCTTTTAATTTATCTATCAAAGTAAAAAACTACTCATTTTTTATTAAAAAAATCTAAGTATTTTTATAAATTTATTCATTGAAAGTAGATAAAAATCTATAAATACTATGTATTTTTAAATAGACTTTCTAGATTTTACATAAGAGAGAAGAGTTCTTAGAGCAATGGCACAGTTGCATGTAAAGTAAATAAGAAAGTAATAGGAAGAAGAATAAAAGAATATGTAAAATAAAAATAGAAGAATGGGGGCTAAAAAATTCAGCTAAAAAAAAAGCTTCTATCTAAAGGAACTTTAGAGAAGTTCAAATAGATAAAAGCTTAATAAATATACTCAAGAGCTGGCAGCGGCCTACGTTTCCACAAGTGAAACCTGCAGTATTATCAGCGATGAAGTGCTTGACTTCCAGGTTCGGAATGGGGCTGGGTATTTCCACTTCTCTGTAACCACCAGCAATATGAGTATAAAAAGTTCTAAATAAACTCTTTATACTCACATTAGGTAATGAGTGTAAAGATAATGTTAAAGTCTTAATGAATGAAACAATTCACACATTTATCAAGTATGCATATACTTAATAAGATAGTAAACCAAGAAATATATTAAAAAAAGCCAAACGATCTATTAGTACTAGTCAGCTAAACGTCTTACAACGCTTACACACCTAGCCTATCAACCAGCTAGTCTTGCTGGGATCTTCAGGGAAAGTTCATCTTGAAGTTGGCTTCGAGCTTAGATGCTTTCAGCTCTTATCACATCCGTACATAGCTACCCAACGATGCCCTTGGCAGAACAATTGGTACACTAGTGGTACGTTCATCCCGGTCCTCTCGTACTAGGGACAAATCTCCTCAACTTTCCTACGCCCACGGAAGATAGGGACCGAACTGTCTCACGACGTTCTGAACCCAGCTCGCGTACCGCTTTAAATGGCGAACAGCCATACCCTTGGGACCTGCTCCAGCCCCAGGATGCGATGAGCCGACATCGAGGTGCCAAACCTCCCCGTCGATGTGAGCTCTTGGGGGAGATCAGCCTGTTATCCCCGGCGTACCTTTTATCCTTTGAGCGATGGCCCTTCCACACAGAACCACCGGATCACTATGACCGACTTTCGTCTCTGTTCGACTTGTATGTCTCACAGTCAAGCTAGTTTATGCCATTATACTCAACTGGCGATTTCCATCCGCCATGAACTAACCTTTGTAAGCCTCCGTTACTTTTTAGGAGGCGACCGCCCCAGTCAAACTACCCACCAGACATTGTCCTAGTAGAGGATAACTCTACGTAGTTAGTAACTCAAATATTCAAGGGTGGTATCTCAAGGATGGCTCATCATATACTGGCGTCTATGAATCAAAGCCTCCCACCTATCCTGCACAAGAATATCCAAGCTACAGTGTCAAGCTGTAGTAAAGGTGCACGGGGTCTTTCCGTCTTTCCGCGGGTAGGAGGAATTTTCACCTCCACTACAATTTCACTGGATCCCTGGTTGAGACAGCTCCCATCTCGTTACGCCATTCATGCAGGTCGGTATTTAACCGACAAGGAATTTCGCTACCTTAGGACCGTTATAGTTACGGCCGCCGTTTACTCGGGCTTCGATCAAATGCTTCGATAAATCTAACATCATCAATTAACCTTCGAGCACCGGGCAGGCGTCACACCTTATACATCCACTTACGTGTTAGCAAAGTGCTGTGTTTTTGGTAAACAGTCGGGAGGGACTCTTTGTTGCAACCTCTTTAGCTTTCGAGAGTAAATCTCTATACCAAAGTAGGCACACCTTATACCGAAGATACGGTGCTAGTTTGCAGAGTTCCTTAACCAGGGTTCTTCCACGCGCCTTAGAATACTCATCCCACCCACCTGTGTCGGTTTACGGTACGGGCAACAAATAATATACTTAGTGGCTTTTCTTGGCACGACAGTATCATCGATTCTCTATCTCCTCCGAAGAGTGTCAAGAGCCTGTAAGATCTCGGCCTAATGTAACCCGGATTTGCCTAAGTTACAGCCTACGTCCTTCGACCCACTATTCCATCAGTGAGCTCGATTAACTCTATGCGTCCCCACATCGCGCTTATTTGTTGGTATTGAAATATTAATCAATTTGCCATCGTCTACCCCTCTCGGACTCGACTTAGGTCCCGACTAACCCTACGATGACGAGCATCGCGTAGGAAACCTTGGGTTTTCGGCGAAGAGGATTCTCACCTCTTTTATCGCTACTCATGCCTGCATGCTCACTTCTATCCGCTCCAGCGCTCCTTGCCGGTACACCTTCAACGCTGAATAGAACGCTCTCCTACCACTCAGATAAATCTGAGTCTAAAGCTTCGGTGCATATCTTAGCCCCGTTATATTTTCCGCGCAGAATCACTAGACCAGTGAGCTGTTACGCTTTCTTTAAAGGATGGCTGCTTCTAAGCCAACCTCCTGGTTGTCACAGTAACTCCACATCGTTTTCCACTTAGATATGACTTTGGGACCTTAGCTGTTAGTCTGGGTTGTTCCCCTCTCGACATAGGATTTTATCACCCTACGCCTGACTCCTGTGATTACACATATAGTATTCATAGTTTGATAGGGTTTGGTACCGCGGTAAGCAGCCCTAGCCCATTCAGTGCTCTACCCCTATATGCTACTACACAAGGCTATACCTAAATATATTTCGGAGAGAACCAGCTATCACGAAGTTTGATTGGCCTTTCACCCCTATCCACAAGTCATCCGAGGACTTTTCAACGCCCACCGGTTCGGTCCTCCACTGGCTCTTACACCAGCTTCAACCTGCTCATGGATAGATCACTTCGTTTCGGGTCTGCAGCATCTGACTAATTCGCCCTATTAAGACTCGCTTTCGCTACGGCTTCGTACTTGACTTAACCTTGCCAGACACCACAACTCGCAGGCTCATTATGCAAAAGGCAGTCCGTCACCCTGATAAATCATAGGGCTCCGAATGATTGTAAGCTAATGGTTTCAGGTTCTATTTCACTCTCCTCACTGGAGTACTTTTCACCTTTCCCTCACGGTACTTGTTCACTATCGATCTGTAAGTAGTATTTAGGATTAGAGGGTGGTCCCCCTAGATTCAGTCAAAATATCACGTGTTCCGACCTACTCAGGATACCAATAAAGTCATTGAAGATTTTAAGTACAGGAGTATCACCTTCTATGCTATAGCTTTCCAACTATTTCCTCTATCTTCTTTGATCTTATATCTTGGTCCTACAACCCCCTATGCAAGCATAGGGTTTGTCCTAATCCGCGTTCGCTCGCCGCTACTAACGGAATCTCATTTGATTTCTCTTCCTCCGGTTACTGAGATGTTTCACTTCACCGGGTTCGCCCACTTTGCAGTGTAATATATATCTCTATATACTGGGTTGTCCCATTCGGAAATCTACGGATCAAAACTTCTTGACAGTTCCCCGTAGCTTATCGCAGTCTAGTACGTCCTTCATCGCCTCTTACAGTCTAGGCATCCACCATTAGCCCTTAATAGCTTATTTTTTATGTTGATAAAGTAATTTACATTACTTCACCGTTTGAATAATTATTCCTTGGCTACTATCTTATTAAATATATTACTATATTCAATAAAAAAGTTGTGTTTTAAAAATTGTTTCTTATTTTAGTTCATATTTAAACTTTCATTTAAATATTCGCTAGAAAAATTTTAAGACTTTAACATTATGTTTTTAAATATCATATCCTTTATTATCAAATAAAGAATGTTTAAAGATTATAAATAATCTTTATAAACCGAATATAGAAAAGGTCGATATTCCCTTTTTTTACTAACTTTGTTAGTTTCTGAGATAAGAATCGAATCTTATCTCTTTCTCTGAAAGGAGGTGATCCAACCGCAGGTTCTCCTACGGTTACCTTGTTACGACTTCACCCCAGTTACTGAATCCACTGTGGAGGGTAGCTACTTTAGCATTCCCGCTTCGAATGAGTTCAATTCCCATGGTGTGACGGGCGGTGAGTACAAGACCCGGGAACGTATTCACCGTAGCATTGCTGATCTACGATTACTAGCGATTCCAACTTCAAGTAGTCGAGTTGCAGACTACTATCCGAACTGGGAGATATTTTTGAGATTTGCTCCACGTCACCGTATCGCTGCTCTTTGTATACCCCATTGTAGCACGTGTGTAGCCCTGGACGTAAGGGCCATGATGACTTGACGTCGTCCTCACCTTCCTCCTGGTTACCCAGGCAGTCTCGTTAGAGTTCTCAGCCGAACTGTTAGCAACTAACGACGAGGGTTGCGCTCGTTGCGGGACTTAACCCAACATCTCACGACACGAGCTGACGACAGCCGTGCAGCACCTGTATATAAGCTTCTGCAAGCAGACACCTCATAATCTCTTATAAGTTCTTACTATGTCAAGTCCAGGTAAGGTTCTTCGCGTATCGTCGAATTAAACCACATGCTCCACCGCTTGTGCGGGTCCCCGTCTATTCCTTTGAGTTTTAATCTTGCGACCGTACTCCCCAGGCGGTACACTTAATGTGTTTACTGCATTACTGCAAGGTCTAGCCTCACAACAACTAGTGTACATCGTTTAGGGCGTGGACTACCAGGGTATCTAATCCTGTTTGCTCCCCACGCTTTCGCGTCTCAGCGTCAATAATGTTCCAGTAGATCGCCTTCGCAATCGGTATTCCTTCTGATCTCTACGGATTTTACCCCTACACCAGAAATTCCATCTACCTCTCCCATATTCTAGGTTAACAGTTTTCAAAGCAGTTCTATGGTTGAGCCATAGGATTTCACTTCAAACTTATTAACCCGCCTACACGCTCTTTACGCCCAGTGATTCCGAGTAACGCTTGCGCCCTCCGTATTACCGCGGCTGCTGGCACGGAGTTAGCCGGCGCTTATTCATATAGTACCGTCATTATCTTCCTATATAAAAGGAGTTTACGCACCGAAATGTGTCATCCTCCACGCGGCGTTGCTGCATCAGGGTTTCCCCCATTGTGCAATATTCCCCACTGCTGCCTCCCGTAGGAGTCTGGACCGTGTCTCAGTTCCAGTGTGACTGATCATCCTCTCAAACCAGTTAGGCGTCATTGTCTTGGTGAGCCATTACCTCACCAACTAACTGATACCGTACAGGCCGATCCTAGAGCTATAAATATTTCCCTTGCAGACTTTTGTCTTAAAGGCATATAGAGTCTTAGCATTCGTTTCCAAATGTTATCCTCTTCTCTAGGGCACATTACCTATATATTACTCACCCGTGCGCCACTTAGCTGACAGTTATAGCAAGCTATAACCCGTTCTCGTTCGACTTGCATGTGTTAAGCACGCCGCCAGCGTTCACTCTGAGCCAGGATCAAACTCTCCATAAATGAAGTATTTGAAACTGACAATTTTTGTATTAAATTACAAAATTATCACTCAAAATGCTTTTTACTTTAGTAAAAAACTTAAATAGACAAGAATTGTATTTCTTGTTTTTTATATCGTTTATTCTATATTCGGTTTATAAAAATTACTTCTTATTAACCTTCTGTTTTTAAAGATCATAATCTCTTTTAGAACTTCTTGTCGTTCCTCTGAAATTGGATGGGAATTATAGACAAATATCTCTCGCTTGTCAAGCGATTTTTCTAAATTAAAGCTTAAATTTTGGAATTTGTGGGTTTTTGTATTGAAAACTCTATATTTTATTACTTTTTAGAGTTTATATTTTTTATTCTTTTTACCTTATTTGATTTTTACTATTCTTTTTTTCTGTTTTACTAATTTTTACTTGTATAAAAACAACTGATAAGGAATTTTAAAAATAAAATTGTTGACATTCATATAGAAGAGTAATTACATTGAGGTATATTATATAAAATATTTAGTCATAGTAAGCGTTCAATTTTCTAAAAGGAAACGTAGATTGTTAATTTTGTGATAGATGTAGTTATTGATAAAAATATAAAAGTACATAATAGGATTTTTTTTAATGAACATAATTTTAGACTGTATTATACTTCTAGATTAGTGAATTTTGCTTTATTATTTCAGGCAAAAAAAAAGCTTTCAGCTAGAAGAACCTAAGTTCATATAGCTAAAAGCTTTGGTTAAAAGTGGTACCCCCTAGACGATTCGAACGTCTGACCTACGCCTTAGAAGGGCGTTGCTCTATCCAGCTGAGCTAAGGAGGCAAATGTTGTAAAAATAAAAAGCCTTAAATAAAGTGTTTAAAACATTTTATTTAAGGCTTTTTAATGGAGCGGGAGACGAGACTCGAACTCGCGACAATCTGCTTGGAAGGCAGAGGCTCTAGCCAACTGAGCTACTCCCGCAATAATAAAGTGGTGCGGATGAGAGGACTCGAACCTCCACACCGTGAGGCACCAGATCCTAAGTCTGGCGTGTCTACCAATTTCACCACATCCGCAATGTTTTTTCACAAAAAAACTAAAAATGATTTACCTTTGTAAATCAGTGGTACCCCCTAGACGATTCGAACGTCTGACCTACGCCTTAGAAGGGCGTTGCTCTATCCAGCTGAGCTAAGGAGGCAATAATATAAAAATGGGGTAAGTAATGGGATTCGAACCCACGACCCTCTGAACCACAACCAGATGCTCTAACCAACTGAGCTATACCTACCACATGAATTTTAAAAATGGTCGGGGCGAGAGGATTCGAACCTCCGGCCCCCTGGTCCCAAACCAGGTGCGCTAACCAGACTGCGCTACGCCCCGACACTTAACTCTTTTTAAGATGTTTCTCTCAAAAAGTGGACGGAATTATAATATATTTTTTTTACTTTGTCAAGGGTTTTTTGAAGAAAAATCAAAAAATTTTGATTTTTCTTCTAGAAGCCCCTAAAATTGGATTAATCCATCAATTGGAGAACTTGCTGTTGCATATGGTTTCTTAGGAATTCTACCTGCTTTATAAGATAATCTTCCTGCTATTGTTGCATATTTGAATGCTTCTGCCATTGCCATTGGGTTTTGAGCTTGAGCAATTGCTGTATTTGCTAAAATTCCATCTGCACCTAACTCCATAGCATAAGAAGCATCACTTGCACATCCAAGACCTGCATCAACTAATACAGGAACTTTTACTGCATCTCTAATAAATGCAATATTGTATGGGTTTTGAATTCCTAATCCTGAACCTATTGGTGCTGCTAATGGCATAATTGCATCAGCACCAGCATTTTCTAATTGTTTTGCAACAATTGGATCATCAGAAGTATAAGCCATAATTGTGAAACCTTCTTTCTTTAAAACTTCACAAGCCTTAATAGTTTCAATTACATCTGGATAAAGTGTCTTTTGTGCATCACCAATAACTTCTAATTTAATAATATCAATACCTGTAGCTTCTCTCATTAATCTAAAAGTTGTAATTGCCTCTTCAGCTGTAAAACATCCAGCTGAGTTTGGAAGTAATTTTACATTTGTGTCTTTAAAGTAATCTAATAGATTCTCTTCATTTGGATTTGTAATATTTACTCTTCTGATTGCAACTGTAATTAATTCACTTCCTGAAGCTAATGTAGCATCTTTTGTAGTTTGAAAAGAATCATACTTTCCAGAACCTACAATTAATCTACTATTAAATTCGTAATCACCAACTTTTAAAATATCATCGTTCATTTTTTAATTTCCTCCAATAATGCTTTGTATATATTGTAATGGTCACTAATACTAGCAACAATCACTTATAAATTTTGTATATTTTTTACTTGAATTTGTTATATCTATTTGGATAATTTCCGGCACATCATAGCTATGTAATTCTTTAATTTTGCTTTTAACTTTTTCAAAGTTTTCTTTTCTAGTTTTTATATTTAGTATTGTTTCAAAATCACAACATAACTCATCTTCCCAAGAATAAATAGATTCTACTTCGTGTAGTTGAACACAAGCAGCAAGTTTTTCTTGAACTAAAACCTTTGCAATATTTTTTGCTTCTACTTGTGAAGCACATGTTGTTTGAATTATTACTGCGTTCATAACTTTTTTACCTCTTCTACTAAATCTGATGGTATTAAAGAGTAATCATTCTTTTTATAAGCCTTTGCAGCTAATGTATGGGCTAAACTTGCACTTATTGCTGCATCAATACTCTTATAACCTTGAGCCAATAATGATGCAATAAGTCCACTTAAAACATCACCACTTCCACCTTTACTTAAAACTGAGCTTCCAAAAGAGTTTACAAAAACTTGATTAGCTTTTGATATTATCACATTTGCACCTTTTAATACTAGTGTAACATTTGGATATTTATTTGTAAATAATGAAGCATAATAAAACCTGTTGTCTTGAAGTTCTATTATTGAAATATCAGCTATATTACAAAGTTTTAGTAAAGCACAAAACTCTTTTGGATGTGGAGTTAAAATTATATCCTTATGTAAAACATCTAAAATTAACTCTTCATAAAATAAATCTGCATCTATAATCATTGGTACATCTTTTGATAAAATATCTTCAATCTCTTTTTTATCATATTTACCAAGTCCCATACCAATTGCTATTGCTGTACAGTTTTCACTTAAAAAGTGTGTTTGCATAATGTGATAAGGTAAATCAAGTTCTTCATGACAAACCACACTTACTAATCCAGCTCCAAACCCAAAAGCAGCTTTTGCAGCAATAACCCCTGCTCCTTTTTTACAACCTGCTATTACATTTAAATGACCAAAAGTTCCTTTATGCGAATTATGTTTCTTAGTTCTTAAAGGTAAAATCATATCTTCTTTTTCTAAAAGATACTTATTTGTTTGAGTTTCATAAACTTCTCTTTGAAGACCTAAATTAGCTACTTTTATATCTCCAACGTACTCTTTTGCCACATCTGTAAATAAAGATGTTTTTAAAGCTCCCATTGTGATTGTAATATCTGATTCAAAAGCTATACTTAAAACTTGACCTTTTTTGTTTATACCACTTGGAATATCACAAGCAATTTTTATAGAGTTAAGATCATTTAGTTTTTCTATTAATTCAATCGCATCAGTTTTTAATGGTTTATTTAAACCACTCCCAAAAATACAATCTACAATAATATCAGCTTCATATAAACTGTCTGTAATATTTACTCCAAGTTTATTAACTCTATTTAATTGTAGTTGTGACATTTGGGATTTTGCTTTACTATAAAAGTATAAAGATATATCATAAGCTTTAAAAAGAAGTCTTGCAAGTGCAATTCCATCTGCTCCATTATTACCTGAACCGCAAACAATCAATATAGATTTTTTATCTTTATAGTTTTCTTGGATATATGAAGCCATTGAAGAGGCTGCGTGTTCCATCAAAATATCTTCACTTAATGCAAACTCTTCGTAACACCTTTTATCTAAAGAGTTTACCTCATCAAATAGTTTCTTCATATTAATCCTTATTTTCTAAATTTCCAAGAGTCAGCCTCTAAAACAGTTTTTACTTTCTCTTTTACATCACCTTGTAATTCTATCCACTCTTCTTTTATAGCTCCACCACAAGCAAGCTTTTTCTTTAAAAGTTTAAGTACTTCTTTTTTGTCTTTCTCTTCTAAATAAAATCTTCCTACTATTGTTACTGGTTTACCTTTTCTTTTTTCATAGGTAAATACTAATTGATGTTGATTTTTAGGAACTATATCATTGTTTGATTTGTTTTTATTTTTTTTATCGTTCTTAGAAGTATCAAAACTGTCACCTTCTAATTTTGCACCTATTTCAAATATCATACTACATACCCTTTAGTCTAGTTTGCACATCAATTTCATTTACATTTACAAAATCATTTTGCTTATATTGCTCAACTGCAACTCTTCCAATCATTGCAGCATTGTCAGAACAATATTTTAGTTCACTTAAATGTAAATTTGTCTTATATTTATTACACAACTCTTCTATTTGAGTTCTTAAATGTATATTAGCACTAGCTCCACCTACTATTGCAAAATTTTCAGGTACTACTTTTTTAAACTGTTTTTTTAGTTTTTGCATTATATGAGATACTGCTGTTTTCTGAAAGGATGCACACACGTCATACTTATCTTGATTTGTTATACCACCCTCTTGGTTTTCTAGTTTTTCTATTTGCATTCTTACTGCATTTTTTAAACCACTATAACTAAACTGAATAAGTGGACTTTGTCTTAAAGGAACTGGAAAATCAAATCTATTTTCATCACCTTTTAATCCATACTCTTGAACAACTGGGCCGCCAGGATAACCTAAACCCATCATCTTAGCTACCTTATCAAAACTTTCACCAAAACTATCATCCATTGTTGAAGCTATTATATTCATATCATTTAAAGATTTTGCTTCTATGATTTGTGTATGTCCACCTGATACTAAAAGTATTGTCATTGGTAAGACTTCTTGTTTTTCTATAAATAGTGAATAAATATGACCTTTTAGATGATTTACAGCAATTAATGGAAGATTTAGACTAATACTTAGGGCTTTAGCCATAGTAACTCCCTCCATTAGTGTTACAGACAAACCAGGAGCATTTGTAACTGCTATTGCTTTTAATAAAGGAAAAAACTCTTTGCACTCTTCTAATATTTTTGGTAAAGCTTCCACATGAAGTCTTGCAGCAAGCTCAGGAACTACTCCTCCATACATACTATGTTGAAGTTCTTGAGATATTTTCTTATGATAAACTAACTCTAAAGTGTTTATATCTGTTATAGCGATTGAACTATCATCACAACTTGATTCAATACTTAGGATTAACTCTTTTGACATTTATATATAACCCTTATCATTTTTCTCTTTTGTTAACCAATCAAGTGCAAAATCATGACTTCCAAATCCAGAATCAGCATTTATATGTCCTGCGTCTTTCATAATAATAATTTCTACATTTAAATCTTCTTTTAACTGCATTGCTTCTTCTTCTGTCATATAAGGATCATTTGTTGATGCTAACATAATAATCTCTTTAGCTTTTAAATTTTTAGGCGGTGTATAGGGATAAAATGTTTGGGCTGCTTCAACTACTCTATTTCTTGATACAGGAGCAACTAACATTAGTTTTTCTAGATTTATGTCTAAGTCTTCACAAGTTTGAAACCATAATACATTTGCCAATGAGTGACAAATAACAGTATCAGGTTTAAAATGTTCAATCTCTTTTTTTAAAAACTCTTTCCACTCTTCTAATTGTGGATTATCTCTTTTTGGAAAAGCAGGAAATGATACTGTATAATTTTGTTTGATTAAGTCTCCTGCTAATACAGCTTGCCAGTGAGGATAATCACTCCCACCTAATCCATGTAATATTAATATTCTTTGCATTTTTTATCTCCTATTTACATACTTCTAAGGCATCTGATATATTTCTTTTTATGTCTACTATCATAATACGGTGTACCACTTACAAAGTGCATATAATCAGCATAAAACCATAATGTTCTCCAATGAGCTTTTAAAGCCCAATAACCATCTGGTACATTATATTTAAATCTGTAGTTTATATAGTTTTTGTAGTTTTTCTTATTTACTATAGTTTTAAATTCATCAATTGTTGGAATTCTCCAATTTGAATAGCCTGCAAAAACTAGATTTTCACAATACTCAATTGAGCTTTCATGATCTTTTTTGATTTTTATTACATCAATATTATCTATCCACATAAGCTTTGTATTTGTATCAATGACTACTTCTAAATTACTTTTTCTAAATATTTGTGACTGTAATAAAGAACAAAATAAAACTAAAAAAACTATATATTTCATAACTTATCCTTTTAAGTTATCTGTTTGAAACTTCCCTTTTTCAAGATTATCTTTTACACTTTTATCAAGAAGTTCAATTTTTAACTTATATCCTTGCTTATATACTAAACCTACCAAAACTTTTGGTAAATCTTCTTTTTTCTCTTCTTTGAAAGTTGAAGTACTTTTCCATTCTTCAAACTTCTTATCATATAATTGTACTATATCTTTTTCAAATTTACTTCTAGTATAAATTAGATAAATAACTAATATCAGTAAAATTGAAAAAGGAATTAACATATCAAGACTCACAGTAGTTCCTTACTTCTTTATCTATTTCAAATATATCTTCAATTGTTTTTGCTTTTACATGATTGAATTTATTTACTGCATCCAAGCTAATCTTAGATACATCTAAAAAGCCTATTTCATTATTTAGAAATTTTGACACAGCTACCTCATTTGCTGCATTTAAAACAACTCCTAAATCAAGATTATTTAAAATCTCATCTTTTATTTCCCATATAGGGTATCTAGCTTGTTCTATTTTTCTAAATTCTAAAGAGGCTACTTCAACTAAATCAACTGGTTCTAGTACTTGCTCATCACATTTTCCTAAAATCGCATAAGCAATTGGAAGTTGCATAGAAGCATTTGCTATGTGCGCAGTTGTACTTCCATCTTTAAAGTTTATAAGTGCATGTATAAGGGATTTAGTTTCAATAACCGCATCTAGTTTTCTAATATCAAATAACCATGCAGCTTCCATTAGTTCAAACATCTTATTTGTCATAGTAGCACTATCTATTGTAATTTTATTTCCCATAGACCAATTTGGATGATTTAATGCTTCTTTTATAGATACATTTGCAAGTGAGTCAAGGGGATAATCTCTAAAAGATCCACCACTTGCTGTAACCAACATAGAGTCAATCTTTTTATCTTGTAATAAATACCATAAGCCAAAATGTTCACTATCAATAGGACTTAAAGAGGCTTTATCTATAAACTTTCCTGCAACAACTAAAGACTCTTTATTTGCTAAAGCGACTTTCTTACCACACTTTATAGCCTTTAGAGTTGGTTTTAATCCAAGAAAACCAACAAGTGCATTTACTACAGTTTTTGAAGTGCTGTTTTCAATAGCTTCTAAAATAGCATCTTCACCAAAAGATACATCATCATGGTTTACTTTATGAAGATCATCTTTTGAAGCTATAACAACTTTTTTAGGATTAAACTCTTTTATTTGATTGTTTAGTACTTCAATATTTCTTCCTGCAACTAAAACCTCTACGTTTAAATTGAACTTTCTTGCAATATTTAAAGTATTAATACCAATAGAACCTGTACTTCCTAATACAATCACATTACAATCCTAAGAAGAACTAACATTACAATCGCACCAAAAAGGTATCCATCTGTTCTATCTAAAATTCCACCATGACCAGGAAGAATATTTCCACTATCTTTAACCCCTGCTTCTCTTTTTAAATATGATTCAAATAAGTCTCCAAATACAGAAGCAAAAGCAACAATAACAGAAATTACTATAGCCATTACAAAGCTCAGATTATCATGGGCAAAGATTGTTCCTAAGATACCAGCAGTCACTACTCCACCTATTACACCCTCTATTGTTTTATTAGGACTTGTTTCACAAAATTGAGTTTTCCCTATACTTTTACCAACAAAATAAGCACCCGTATCAGCACCTGCAACAATCACAAGTAACCATAAAAGAGTCATAACTCCATATTCAGAGTATAGTGATAATAAAAATAAAAATGAAGCCGTTGGATAAAGAAGAGGTAGGAACATTTTTTTGTCAAGTGTTTTTTTGTATGCCAATTGAGAAGCATAACCAATAGCAACAATAAATATTAAATCTTCTGGATTTGTATGGAAATATGCAGCAAACCATAAAAGAGCTGTGTATACATAAATACTATCACTTTTTAAAGCAAAAAGCTTTTTTGATTCGCTAATTGAAATCATTAGCATCGTACCAAATAGAAGCCACATTATAAAAAATGAATCTATATATCCAACTATTACCATTGCAATAATTAGAACTAAACCTGTCTTAATTCTAGTAGAACTATCTTTGATTATATCAGCCATAAAGTAAACCTTGTGTTAATTAAAATTAACTAGATTATACTAAAGTTTGGCTTTTGATTAAATTTTGATAACTATAGTTGTATATGGGTTATATAAAACATTTGAACCTGATTGTACTTTTACGTTTCTTCTTTGAGTAAAGTCAACTTCATAAGTACCTGAACTATCCATTGAAAATTTGGCACAAAGTATTGCTGCTTGCTCTATTACTGAATCTGGAATTGTTTTTTTTGAGTTTTGAACTATTACATGAGCAGATGTTCTATCTTTTAGATGAAACCAAAAATCGCTTGCTTTTGAGTTTTTGAGTAAATATATGTTTTCTCTTTCACTTGTTCCTAGCATGATTTTATAACCTTCAAAAAAGAAACTTTCATAGGGTTGAGCTTTTTTAATTTTTGCTTGGTTTCTCTCTTTCTTAGGATATAAGAACTCACATTCTTGAATAGAATTTGCATTTTGAATATTTTGTTTCATTCTATGTAAAAATGCTAGTTTTTCATCTAAATTGTCTTTTTCAAGTGAAATATTTTCTGCTTTTTGTTTAGCTCTTTTTGCTTTTTTAAATAAATCATTTGAATACTTTGAGGCTGAGGCATTCTCTTCTAAATCTATTTCTACTTCATTACCACTATAATCATAAGTTTTCAAAGTTTTTTGATATGGTTTTATATTATGAATATTTCCTAAAATCAAATTTGCTTTTTCATATAAACTATTAGACTCTTCTTCTAACTCTTCTTTTTTGGATAGAGAGTTTATAGTTTTTTCTAATTTTTTTATTTTTTTATCTATTTGAGTTATTTTTTGTTTTTTTAAATTCTCCAAACTTTTTAATTCTTTTTGAGTAAATACCTCATGTAAATACTCTTCAATATTTTCAACTTTATCTACTTTTGGAATAAAATCTTGCTTTGGAATCTCATCTAATTTATGCCCCACTTTTACAATTCTACTTGATGAAAACTCATCAATGTGTCTTAAAGCTTCAAGTACTACTCTGTCTTCATCTAAAAGAATTATATTTGTATGTTTACCTGTAAACTCCAATTGCAAAATTGTTGTAAGTTTTTTATATGAAGAAGATGAATTAACTTTTATATTTATTACTTTATCATCTTGATATAAACAAACATCTTCTACCTTAGCGTTATTAAGTCTTTTTTGAAGCACAACATCAAAAGGTGCATTGAAATCTTTCTTTGAGTTAAGTAGTTCTTTTGATTTAAAAATTGAGCTATTTCCTTTTGTCATATCAAAATATAATATATTCATATTATTAAATTCTATTATAATTGTATTATTGTCAATTCTCTTACAAAGTCTTATTTTATGGACATTATCTACTAGATACCCCACAACTTGTTTTAATAAAAAATGTTTCATATAGTATTCGCTTTTCTAATATTTTATAAGATAGTATTTATCTGTATTTGATATAATTGTATCCAAATAATCATTAGGAGTGTAAAATGAAGTTATTAAAGTTATTACTAGCTGCTACTTTAGTATTAGGTGTATCTGCTACGACCTTAAGTGCAAGTTCTGTAAAGGGTCAAAAACTATTTATTAAAAAGTTCAAAAAACCTTGTGGAATGAATGGAGCAAAATTTGCTGCAAAGCACTCTCAAGACGAGTGGCAAGAGATTATGGATAATGGAAACTTCAAAAAAGAGTTTGTAAAAATTTGTCCAAATGTAAAAGAATCAGATATTAAAGATAGCTGGGTTGAGCATATTTTTGAATTCTCTTATGACTATGCAAATGATTCAGGAAATGTTCCTTCTTGTTAATCAAAAAGTCACTATTTTAAAAGCTTGGTTTAAAAACCAAGCTTTTTTTATATCTAAATTATTATAACTCAAACTAATACTTTAACTATAAATTAAATTAATAAAACTTATAATACGAAAAATTTAAACAAGGATTTTAAATATGAAAAAAGTATTATTAAGTTTAGCTGCAATTACTACACTTACAACTACAACTTTTGCAAATGATATTAATAAAGATATGTTTGATCAAATACAAATATTAAAAGCAAAAATTGATGCATTAGAAAAACAAATGCAAAAACAAAATGAAACTCCAAAACTAGATGAAAAAAGAATTGCAAAAATAGAGAAAAAACTAAAAACAAACTCTAAAAAAATTCAGAAAGTTAAAGCTCATGATGCGGATGATAATATCAAGTGGAATGTTGACTTTAGAACACAGCTTGATAAGCTAAATTATAAACTAGCAAATGGTAAAAGACTTAAAAATGAAGCTCTTATGTCTAATAGATTAAATTTAGGTATGAAGTTTAAAGCTGATGAAAACTCACTATTTTATGGAATGCTTTCATACAATAAACTTTATGGAGAAAACTCATCAAGTACAAATAACAATGCAAATTTTGATTGGATTACAAATGAGAGTGCTACGAATGACAATGAATTAAAAGTAAAAGAGGCTTACTGGTTATACTCAAATGATTCATTTTTAGGAAATGATGATGTTTCATGGACAGCAAGTGTTGGAAGACGTCCATCAACTGATGGTTTAGGTATAAACTATAGAGTAGATCAAAAAAGAAAATCAGCCTTAGCTCATACTGTAAATGTAGAGTTTGATGGAGCAAGTGCAAGATTTAATATAGATAAACTTACAGGAATGACAGGTTCATGGGCAAAAATGTGTATGGGTAGAGGATTAACAAATGCAAAACTTAGATTCTCAACTGATGGGGCACCTGCTTATACAAAAGATTCAAGTAGTGAAAATATTGATATGGCTGGATTAATTTATGTTCCTTATGATGATGGTCAATACTCTATTCATACAAACTATGCTAGAGCTTGGAATTTGATAGGAATGAAAAATGGTGGAAGCTCATTTGAAGACTTTGGGAAAATAGATTTAGCAACTTTAATGTTTAAAACTGATGGTATTGGTGATGGTATAAATGATATTTTAGACTATACAACTTTTTTTGCTTCATTTGCTATGAGTAAAACTCATCCAAAAGAAGGTATGAGTATGTTAGGTTCAAGTGATTCTAAAACAGGTCATTCTATTTGGTTAGGAATTAATGCACCATGTCCTTTAAGTCCTGATGACGCAAAAATTGGAGTTGAATGGAATAAAGGTAGTAAATATTGGAGATCTATGACTTATGGTGAGGATACAATGGCTGGAAGTAAAATAGCTGCTCGTGGTACAGCTTGGGAAGTATATAGACATCAACAACTAACAAAAGCCTTAAGTCTTACAATGAGATATACAAATATAAAATATGATTACACAGGAAGCAATGGCTTTTTTGGAGAGCTAGGAGCACCAAAGGAAGTTATAGGGGATAATGTAAAAGAAGCTCAAAATATTACAGCAAATATTAGATATAGATTTTAAGGAAGTATTTCCTTAAAATTTATGATAAAGAGATTCTATCAAACTTATAAATAATTTTCTCTGCTAAATCCAACATTTCTATATTTAACTTTTTAAACTCTTTATCTTTTATATTTACTATAAAGTCATCATAAACATTTCCATAAGGATATAAGATAAAGTAAATATACTCTTTTGATTTTGCTTCTTTATTTAATTCTTTAAACCAAAGTGCTAACATGGCAAAATAAAGCATTGAGGGATTAAAAGATTGATTTTGCTTTAAAAGTTTGGATAACTCTTGATTGATAAAATTATAAGCATTTAAAATGGCTTTTATTCTATAATGCTTTCTATTTTGTAAATAATAATTTGAAGATAAAGTTACACTACTTATCTGAGTAAGCATATCATCGCCAATTTTGTTAAATTTTTCAACCACTTCTTTATCTATTCCATAACTATCTATATCTTCCTTATCTTTGTAAGAAAGAATCAAGTCTTTACAAAATAATAGTAGGCTTTCCGTTTTTATCTTCGATAGGTTTAAAATCATACTTAATTGTAACAAAACTTTGTTAAATTATGAAATATCTAATTAACTTTAAGAAGCTTTGCGATAAAATAAGCTAAATTTAATAAAAAAACATAAAAAAAAGGAATTTATTGGAACCTATTGGTGTATTAAAAGATGGTCAAATATATGACCTTCAAACTGCTGAAGCTTTAGACATTCAGGGAGAGGATATTAAAGCTGACAACTCTAGTGAATCTTTAGAGATTCTTAGACACTCATGTGCTCATATGATGGCACAAGCTATTAAAGAATTATATCCTGAAGCTAAGTTTTTCGTAGGTCCTGTTGTAAAAGAAGGATTTTACTACGATTTTAAAGTTGAATCTAAAATCTCAGATGAAGATCTTCCAAAGATTGAGAAGAAAATGAAAGAGATTGCAAATAGAAAACTACCTATTGAAAGATATGAAACTTCAAAAGAAGAGATCTTAAACAAGTTTGCTAACGATGAGTTAAAGCAAGCTGTACTACAAAATATCACTGATGATACATTAACCCTATATAAACAAGGTGACTTTGAAGATTTATGTAGAGGACCTCACTTACCAAATACTAGAATGATTAGAGCATTTAAACTAACAAGAGTTGCTGGAGCATATCTTGGTGGTGATGAAGAGAATGAAATGATTACTAGAATTTACGGTATTGCTTTCTTTGACAAAAAAGAATTAAATGATTACGTAAGAATGCTTGAAGAAGCTAAAAAAAGAGATCATAGAAAACTTGGAACAGAATTAGAGCTATTTACATTTAATGAAGATGTGGGTGCTGGGTTACCATTATGGTTACCAAATGGTTCAAGACTTAGATCTAAACTAGAGCATTTATTATATAAAGCACATAGAGTTAGAGGTTATGAACCTGTAAGAGGTCCAGAGATGTTAAAATCTGACATGTGGAAGATCTCTGGTCACTACCAAAACTATAAAGAAAATATGTACTTTACTGAAATTGATGAGCAAGAGTATGGTATCAAGCCTATGAACTGTGTTGGTCATATTCAAATTTTCAAAAATGATTTAGTTTCTTACAAAGATTTACCTAAAAAACTATTTGAGTATGGTGTTGTTCATAGACATGAAATGAGTGGAGCAATGCACGGATTATTTAGAGTAAGAGAGTTTACTCAAGATGATGCACATATTTTCTGTACTCAAAATCAAGTTAAAGATGTTATCATTGATGTATTAGAGTTTGTTGATTCATTAATGAAATTATTTGACTTTAAATATGAGATGGAAGTATCTACTAAACCTAAGAAAGCAATCGGTGATGATACATTCTGGGAAATGACTACTAAAGGTATCATGGACGCACTTGACCAAGAAGGTTTAGAGTATGGTATTGATGAAGGTGGAGGAGCATTCTATGGTCCAAAAATCGACATTAAAATCCTTGATGCTATTGGAAGAAAATGGCAATGTGGTACTGTTCAAGTAGATATGAACTTACCTGAAAGATTTGAAGTTGAATATATCAATGCAGAGGGTGCTAAAGAGCAACCTGTAATGATTCACAGAGCAATTCTAGGTTCATTTGAGCGATTCATTGGTATTTTAACAGAGCACTGCGCAGGGGAGTTCCCATTTGTTATAGCACCAACTCAAGTAATCTTTGTACCTATTGCAGACACTCATGTAGAATATGCAAAAGAGTTACAAAAAGAGCTAACATATAATGAAATGGATTCTAAAATCTTTGACATGAATGAATCTTTAAATAAAAGAATCAGAATGGCAGAGAAACAAAGAGTTCCTATGATTGTAGTTGTAGGGGATGAGGAAGTAGAAAATAAAACTGTTGCATTAAGAGATAGAAGAAAAAGAGAACAGTCTAATATGACTAAAGATGAATTTATCACAATGTTAAATGAAATAAATAAAGGGAGTAGAATTTGAGTAGTATGAGAAAAGGTAAAAAGAACGAAGCAATAATGAATGAGGACATTACTGCTAAAGAAGTAAGATGTATGGGAGATGATGGTACTAACTATGGTATCATCCCTACAAGAGATGCACAATCAACAGCAGATGATTTAGGATTAGATTTAGTTCTTATTTCAGCAGATGCAAAACCACCTGTTGCAAAGATTATGGATTATGGTAAATTCAAATACCAACAAGAAAAAAAGAAAAAAGAAGCTAAGAAAAAACAAAAAGTTATCGTTGTAAAAGAAGTTAAATTTTCTGTAAAAATTGCTGAAAATGATATTAATTATAAAGTTAAACATGCAATTGAATTCTTAGAAAAAGGATACCACGTAAAATGTAGAGTATTCTTAAAAGGTAGAGAAATGGCTCATCCTCAAGCTGGAGCTGATGTACTTGAAAGAGTATGGCCAATGCTTGAAGAGTATGGGGTAAGAGATGCAAAACCTAAACAAGAAGGAAGATTTGTTAATATGATGGTTCTTCCTAAAAAAGACGAAAAACACTAACATTTATATAAATAGAAGAGATACTACTCTCTTCTACTCTCAAAAATCCTTCTTTAAACATCTTTTAAGTAATTTTTAAGTAAAATCACGAACTTTTTCAGTTTATTTGAAAATGCAAATTTAAAAGGAGGATTCTTCCATGCCAAAGATGAAGACTAACAGTGGCGCTTTAAAAAGATTTAAAGTGAAAAAAAATGGTTCTATTAAAAGAGGATCAGCTTATAGAAGCCACATCTTAACTAAAATGACTCAAAAGAGAAAAAGAAATCTTAGAGGTCCTAAAACAGTTGCAGCAGTTGACGCAACTAGAATTAAAAGAATGTTAAACAAAGCGTAATTATTTATTTTATATAAAAATTATAAGTCCCTCCACATATGTGGACAAGTTCAACTTTAAAGTTGACACCTAATATTAACAATATAATATACGGTAAAGGAAAGAAATGCCTAGAGTAAAAACTGGTGTAGTTAGAAGAAGAAGACACAAAAAAGTATTAAAGCAAGCTAGAGGTTTCTTTAGTGGTAGAAGAAAACACTTTAGAAAAGCAAAAGAGCAATTAGAGCACTCTTTAGTATATGCTTACAGAGATAGAAAACAAAAGAAAAGAGATATCAAAAGACTTTGGATTATCAGAATCAATGCAGCTTGTAGATTAAATGATATCAACTACTCAAGATTCATGAACGGTATGAAATTAGCGGGAATTGAATTAGATAGAAAAATTTTAGCTGATATGGCTATGAATGATTCTGCTGCATTTGCTTCATTAGTAGTAAAAGCTAAAGAAGCACTTAACTAATAAATTTGCAAATCATAAAAAACTAAAAGGAAGTAAGGTTTTACCTTGCTTCCTTTTTTTATTTATACACCTAAAGGTTCATTAACCTCTATTTTACAATTATCACCTTTACAATCTATATTTGCATCAAAGTAATAAATTTCACCCATGTCAATTTTTGCATCTTTTAGTTTTACCCATGCATCCATTGATCTTCCCCCTGCTGTACAATTAAATACAATAGTTTTGCCTTTTGGAAGTTTAGAGTATAACTCTTTTGCATTTAGTTTTTCAGCTTCGATATTTATAGCACCTTTTAAATGACCTTTATTGAATTCATCAGGAGCAGTTACATCTACTATTTGGATATATGAAGGCACTTTATTGTTTTTGATTAAACTATATAACCATTCACCATCTACACTTCCTTCATCTAGACCTTTTTTTAAACCATTTTTACTGTATTGAACTTTTGTTTTAATATCAGTTGTTTTGGCATTACTTGCACTTTTTGTAGTGGCAAGTCCAGCTTTTTTCCATGCTGGCATACCACCTGCAAAAACTGATACATCACTATATCCTAAATCTAATAATCTATTTGCAACAATATGTGATTTCGCACATACATACCCACCACAAAATGTAATGATTTTCTCATCTTTATTTACAGGAAATCTTCCCTCTAATGTTTTTAATTTAGTATCAGGAATAGAAATAGCACCAGGAATTGTTTCTTGAAGATATTTTGCATATGGTCTTGCATCAACTAATACAGCACTATTTTTAGCTTGAGCTGCTTTTGCAACAACTAAATCTACATCCAAATAACTTTTTTTAGACCATTGAGGTTCACCTGCTTGATATAGTTTTATATTCGTAAAACCTTTTTTCTTAAGCATTGAAGCTAATTTTGGACTCTTACCACATTTCCATCCACCACAATAAACAATAAGTTCTTTATCTTTTTTTACATCTTTTAATTGAGAATAAAACTCTTCAAACTTTGTATCTGGAATATTTATACTTGAAGGAATTGCACCTTTTTTAAACTTAGCTTCTGGTCTAGCATCAATTAAAATTGCTTTTGCGCTTTTTCTTGAACCTTTTGCAACTTTTTCTTTTACATAATCAAAACTTACAACTTCTAAATTGTTTTTTTCAATTAACATTTTAACCTTAGGACTTGCATTATCCAAAGATGTTTGACTTATTGCACACCCTGTAAATAAAAGTGTTGCTGTTATTACTGAACCTAAAAATAAACTTGTTTTCATAAAATCCCCCTATTTTATTAAAATTAAACTTTTCCAGAAAGCATACCGTACTGTGTCATTGGTTTTAAAATATATGCTTTTAGTAACCACCAAATATATCTCTCTTGTGTTGGATCAAGTGGAAAAGATGGTTTTGGTTTCATTGACCAATCAAATTCAGCAAGCATTACTTTTCCAATATCTGTTATAATTGGACAAACTGTATATCCATCATATTTAGCTTTTAAGTCTTTTCCTTCCATAAGAGAGATTATATTTTCAGCTACAACCTTGTACTGTTTTCTTACACTTCCACCTGTTTTCCCTAAAGGAACAGCTGCAATATCTCCTAAAGAGAAAATATTATCAAACTTTACATGTTGAAGTGTTTCTTTGTTTACAGGAACCCAACCTTTTGTAGATCCTATTTCTGAATTAGCAATTTCGGGTGCAGCTTTCATAGGTGGTGCTATATGTAAGAAGTCATATGGAACTTCCACATTCATATGTTTTACAATAGTGTCATACTCTTCTAAATCTTCATCCCATGCACCTTTTTCATTCCAAAATTTATCAAAAGTTGCAACTTTATTTTTTAAATCCACTTTTGTTAGATTATGCTTTAGATGATAATTCATATCTCTTGTACTATATTGTTGTAAAATTGCCTCTTCATACTCTTTTACACTAAACATTTTACTACTATTTTTATATAGAGTCATATTCACATTAGCTCTTGCACTAGCTGAAACTTCATTTAATCTTGAGTTCATTAAATACATCATTTTCATTGGTGCTCCACCACACTTAATCGCTGTGTTAGGATGAGTAAATACTGCATTTTGCTTTTTACCGTTTTTGGCATTTTCTATTGTCTCTTGCATGTTTTTCCAAGTTTGAACAGCACCATCAACATTATAAATAGTATTTGCATTTGTATTTTTAAAAAACTTATTCATTTTAGGAGAGTCTTGAACTGTATACATATGACCTAATTCTTCTAAACCTTCAATTTTTTCAAAATCAAGTACTAAACCAGCAGCAATAACTAAAAAATCATACTCTAAAGTTTCACCTTTTGAAACTCTTAATTTATTATTTTTTGGATCAAATTCTATTGCTTTATCTTTAAGAAGTTTTACTCCATTAGGCAAATAATCTTTAGTTTCATATATAACATCACTTTTTTCATAAAGCCCTGCCCCAATAAATGTATTTCCTGGTTGATACGACACGGATTTATCATTTGGTTCTATTATTGTAATATCAGGAGAGGAAAGACTACTTGCAAGCCTTGCAGCTGTTGAAATTCCTGCTAATCCTCCTCCCACTATTATAATTCTTGCCTTTACATCACTTGCATTTGCTGTACTTGCTTGTGCTTCATTACCCATAAATAAAACTGTTCCTGAAGCACCCATTAACTTCAAGGCATCTCTTCTTGATATACCATTTTTATTTAGTTCATTTTCAAACTCATGTCGTAAATCATTACTCATTTTGCTCTCCTTTAATACAAACTATCTATATTAATTATACTACTTTTATTATGAATACTTATTCATTTTTTTGTTTAAAACTAATATTTCTAATCATTGTATGCAATTTTAGCTTAGAATAATTACAAAGAATTTACAAGCTATAAGATTTAAATATAATAAGAATAAGACTAGATTATTATTGTTATTTTTTTGAGATTTTTTTCTTTATTTTTATAAATATTATAAAAGGTGTCACGAATATAATATAAACTAACAATGCAAAAATAAGAGGATGAAAAGAACCTAAACCAAATGCACCTGCATGGCTTAGATTTTTTATATGTAATATTGGATTATTTACCCATTCTTCAATATGAAAAATAATTGATAGTATAAATAGTATTATTAAAAAAATGGATAAATGCCTTTTCATTCTATGCTCTTCCTGATAACATCCCATACATTGTCATAGGTTTTAGCATATATACTTTCATCAGCCACCAAATATATCTCTCTTGTGTTGGATCTAAAGGAAATGAAGGAGTTGGCTTTTTAGTCCAGTTAAACTCAGCAAGCATTACTTTTCCAATATCCGTAATTAAAGGACATACTGTATATCCTTCATATTTAGCTTTTAACTCTTTTCCTTCCATTGAGGCAATTAGATTATCAACTAATACTTTGTATTGTTTTCTTACACTTCCACCTGTTTTTCCCATTGGAACAGCTGCTATATCTCCTATGGCAAAGATATTATCAAACTTTACATGTTGCAGTGTCTCTTTATTTACAGGAATCCAGCCTTTTGCTGAACCTATTTCTGACTTTCCAATTTCATCAGGAGCTTTCATAGGTGGAGTGATATGTAAAAAGTCAAAAGGAACTTCAACATCTTGATGTTTAGTTATCATATCATACTCTTCTAAGTCCTCATCCCAAGCACCTTTTTCATCCCATCTTTTATCAAAAGTAGCTATTTTTTTATCTAAATTTACAGCTGTAAGATTATGTTTATAGTGCCATTTAAAATCTCTTTTTTTAAACTGTGCTAAAATTGCTTCGTGATACTCTTTTACTCCAAACATACTAGCTCCATTTGGATAGAAAGTAAGTTCAGCATTATCTCTTACTCCTGCTTCCTCAAGTCTTGAATTCGTAAGATACATGATTTTCTTAGGTGCACCACCACATTTAATAGAAGTATTTGGGTGAGTAAATACACCTTTTACTTTCTTACCCTCTTTTGCTTCTTGTATAAACTTTTGCATTTGTGTCCATGTTGCAACTGCTGAGTCAGTATTATAAATAGAACAAACTCCACTGTTTGCAAATTTATCTGTAATAGCTTTACCATTATCTAAAGATAACTTATCGCCAATATCTTCTAAACCTTTAATTGAAGCAAAGTCTAATGTAAGTCCAGCAGCTACAATCATAAAATCATAATCAACTCTTTTCCCTGATTGTAAAACAACACTATTGTTTTGAGGATAAAACTCCACAGCTTTGTCTTTTATAAGTGTACATCCATCTGGTAAATAATCACTTGTATCATACATAACATCAGATTTTTCATAAATACCAGCAGCTATTAAAGTATTTCCAGGCTGATAGGAAACTGACTTAGGATTTGGTTCTATTATAGTTATATCTGGATTAGTTAATGTATTTGACAATCTAGCTGCTGTTGCAATTCCAGCTAAACCTCCACCGATTATAAGTATCTTTCCTTTTGCTTCACTAGCATTTGCACTAGTTGCAGCTTGCACTTCTTTAGGATTAAGTAGAAAAGATGCTGTTCCTAAACCTGCAAGTTTAAAAGCATCCCTTCTGCTTAATCCTGATTTTTTTATTTCTTCATCTATTATCTCTAAAGCTTCATCAAATTCTTTTTTTGACATAAGTTTTCCTTTTAGTATAATTATAAATATTTCTTATTTTACTTTTCAAAAAAGAATATCTAAAAAGAGATAAATAAAGACTTATACCATAAGTTTATTTTTGATTTTAATTATAAGATTAGCTTATTAAATTTAGTGATTTTAAATAATCTTCTTTATGGTTAAGATTGATAAATTCATCGTCATTTGGTAGTTGTATAATATTTGTTTTATTATTTTGTAGTAAAAATCCTACTTTATGAAAATCATCATTTAGCATTTTCTCTGTAGTATTTTTTATAGATTTAGAAAATACTCCACATAAGTTATGAGTTCTTATTGTTTTTGCAACTGTAATATCATAATCATCTGAAGAGCTTATAAGCTTATTTATTGAATCTATTGAAACCAAAGGAGTATCAACAGTAATAATAAAGATTTTTTCTTCATTTAGTTTATTTAAAATTGAATCTATTGCAGCAATAGGAGAGTAAACTTCACTTTCATCAAGTAAAAGTCTGTTTTTGTCTAAAAAGTCAAACTTATCAATTTTAGAAGAAATGTATATATCTTTAAAATAAGGTTTTAATCTATCAAATTGATATTGAGTTAATGTAGATTTATCATCAAAAGGAAGAAGAGATTTATCTTCTCCCATTCGTGAGCTTTTACCTCCACATAAAATTACACATGGTATTTCAAATGAAGGCTTTTGCATTATAAGCTTCTTGGGTCTGTAATATATCCAGAAATAGCACTTGCTGCTGCAACTGCACTGTTTGCTAAGTAAATTTTAGAAGATCTAGAACCCATTCTTCCTACAAAGTTTCTGTTTGTAGTAGAAATACACACTTCATTATCACCTAAGATCCCCATATATCCACCTAAACATGCACCACATGTAGGGTTTGATACAACAGCACCTGCATCAACTAAATCATCAATGTATCCTGCTTTTGTTGCATCTCTTAAGATTTTTTGAGTACCAGGAGTTAAGATAAGTCTTACATGTCTTGCTACTTTTTTACCTTTTAAGATTTCTGCTGCTGCTTTAAAGTCTGATAATCTACCATTAGTACAAGAACCAATAAATACTTGATCAACTCTAATTTCATCAGCAACTGCTTGTGAAACAGAATGACCATTATCAGGTAAGAAAGGATAAGCAATAACTGGCTCTAATTTTGCCACATCAATTTCAATTACTCTAGTGTAAATTGCATCTTCATCAGAATAATGAATTTTTGGCTCAGCTCTTAAACCACCGTTTAATTCTGCTGTTTTCTTTAAGAAATCTTCTGTAACTTCATCATAAGCAAAGATACCATTTTTAGCACCTGCTTCAATTGCCATATTACAAATAGAGAATCTATCATCCATTGTTAAGTACTGAACTGTATCACCAACAAATTCTAATGCTTGATATAATGCACCATCAACACCTAATTGTCTAATAACTTCAAGAATGATATCTTTTCCAGATACATATTGTGATGGTTTTCCTGTCATTACAACTTTAATTGTTTCTGGAATTTTAAACCAGTTACCACCTGTAATCATACCAAATGAGATGTCAGTTGAACCCATACCAGTTGAAAATGCACCTAAACCACCATGTGTACATGTATGTGAATCTGCACCAATAATAACATCACCAGGTAATACTAAACCTTTTTCAGGTAATAATGCATGCTCAATACCCATATCTTTTTCATCAAAGAAGTGTTTTAAATCATGTTTCATTGCAAAATCTCTAGAGATTTTAGCTTGGTTAGCTGATGCAATATCTTTTGCTGGAATAAAGTGGTCTAATACAATAGCAAATCCATCTGGATTAGCTAATTTTTCTCTTCCACTTTCTTCAAATGCTCTAATAGAAATAGGAGTTGTAATATCATTACCAATTACCATATCAATTGGACTTCTTACAATCTCTCCAGCTTTTACTTCTCTTCCTACGTGTTCACTAAAAATTTTTTCTGTAATCGTTTGACCCATCTTGTACTCTTCCTATACTTTATTTATATAATTTTTTGCGATTATATCTAAATTTATTTTAAGCTCCCAAATATTAAGAACTTAACTCTTTTTGTTTTTTCTCTTCTCTTGCTTTTTTAATTTGAATAAATATTACAATAGCTACACCTAAATTGATAATCACATCAGCAAGATTAAATATAGCAAATTCAAAGCCATAATGCCAATAAAAATAATCAACAACAGCCCCATAAGTAAACCTATCTAAAATATTAGATAGTCCTCCTGCGTAAATGAGTGCAATTGCAATATAGTAGTCATTAAAAACATCCTTATTTTTTAAAAGGTATATTGTAGCACCTGCTAAAATTAAAAGCTGAATATATTTTAAATACTCAGCTAAAAAAGCAAACATTGAAAAAGCAACTCCGTAATTGTATGCAAGTTGCAAAGACATAATAGGACCTTCTACATCCCAATCAAAGTTTACAAAACCATATTTAACAACTTGATCAATTACAAAGATGAAAGCAAATATTATTAAAGTTATATTAAACTTTTTTTTCATAGTGCCTTTTTGAAGAATGCAATTAATTCTTCCATTTCCTCTTCAACTACTTTTTTGTCTTTCCCTTCTAAAAGTAGTCTGATCTTATTCTCAGTTCCTGAGTATCTTACTACTTCTCTTAAACCTTTTTCTTTCATTTTAGAGATTAGTTCTGCATAACCTTTAATTTCTTCTAAAGGTATTTTTTCATCAACTTTCATATTGTGTTGTGATTGTGGATATAAATCAAATGGATTTAAAACTTCACTTGCATTTTTACCTGATTTTAGCACTAATGCTAAAACTTGAAGTGCCGAAGCTAAGCCATCTCCTGTTTTTGCAGCATCTGCAAAAATAATATGTCCACTTTGTTCACCACCAAAGTTTATATTTTCAGCATTCATAGTTTCAAGAACATATTTGTCCCCAACATTTGATCTATGAAGTTCTATATCATCTTTTGCTAGATAATCTTCTAAAGCTTTATTTGACATAATAGTAGCAACACATGCTTTACCTTTTAATAACTTTTCATCATTTAAAAATTTACATAAAGCACCTATTAATTTATCACCATCAACAACATCACCATTTTCATCTATAACAACTAATCTATCTGCATCACCATCAAGTGCAAGACCAATATCAGCTCTATATTCTCTTACTAATTTTCCAACATTTTCAGGATGCATTGCTCCACAATCTTCATTAATATTGTAACCATTTGGTTTATCATTTATAGTAATTACATCAGCACCTAATTCTTCTAAAATTGTAGGGCCAACTTTATAAGCAGCACCATTTGCACAGTCAAGAACAATTCTTAAACCACTAAGGTTTAAATCAGTAGGGAATGAGCTTTTAATTGAAACAATATATCTTCCAATTACATCATCAATTCTTTTAGAAGAACCGATATTCCTTCCTGTTACTTGCTCACTGATCATAATTTCTTGATTGTTAAAAATCTCTTCTATTTTTTTCTCACAAGATACACTAAGTTTGTTACCGTGATTATCAAAAAACTTGATACCATTATCTTCATAAGGATTGTGAGAAGCTGATATCATAATACCGGCATCACATCTCATTGATTCAGTTAAGTATGCAATAGCAGGAGTTGGCATAGGACCAATTTGAATTACATCATAACCTACAGCAGTTAATCCTGATACTAAAGCATTTTCAATCATATAACCACTTCTTCTTGTATCTTTTCCTACAAGAATTTTTTTAGTTGTTGAATGCTTTCTAAAATAGATACCTGCAGCTTTTGCTAATTTAAGTACAGTCATTGCATCTAAAAACTCACCAGCCTTACCTCTAACACCATCAGTTCCAAATAGCTTCATTAAATCTTCCTAAAATTAAACTAAGTTTAAGTTATTTTAGATAACATTCTACCCTTAAAAATTTTACAAAGAGGTTAAATAAAATGGCAAATCATAAATCTGCTGAGAAAAGAGCTAGACAAACTAAGGTTAGAACTGAAAGAAACAGATTCTACAAAACAAGAATTAAAAACGTAATCAAAGCTGTATTAGCTGCTGTTGAAGCTGCTGACAAAGAAGCTGCAACTACTGCAATGGCTACTGCAAACAAATACATCCACCATTGTGTATCTAAAGGTATCCTTAAAAAAGGTAATGCTGCTAGAAAAGTTTCTAGATTACAAACTAAAGTTAACGCTATATAATTTATAGTCAACAGTTAAAAGAATATAGGTAAATATGACTCAAGAAAAATTACAACCCTTTATTAATAGGTACAATGAGATTAATGATCTGTTAATCTCTCCTGATATTACTAGTGATATTAAAAAAATGACTGAACTTTCAAAAGAGCAGTCAAACATCGAACCAATAGTTAAAAAAGCTCAAGAATATATTCAAGTATTAGAAGATATTGATGAGAATAAAATGCTTTTAGATGATGATGAATTAGGTGAACTTGCAAAAGAAGAACTTAAAGAACTTGAATCAAAAAAACCTGTGCTTGAGGAAGAAATTAAATTTTTAATGATTCCTAAAGATCCTAATGATGATAAAAATATTTATTTAGAGTTAAGAGCAGGAACAGGTGGTGATGAAGCAGCTATCTTTGTTGGTGACTTATTTAGAGCTTACTTAAGATATGCAGAAAATAACAATTGGAAAGTTGAAATCATGAACTCTTCAGAGAGTGAATCAGGTGGATATAAAGAGATTGTAATTTTGGTAAAAGGTGACCATGTATTTTCAAAGTTAAAATTTGAAGGTGGTACACACAGAGTTCAAAGAGTACCTGCAACAGAGTCTCAAGGCCGTGTCCATACATCTGCTATTACTGTAGCTGTAATGCCTGAAGTTGATGATGTTGATGTTCAAATTGATCCAAATGATTTAAAAATTGATGTAATGAGAGCTAGTGGAAATGGTGGTCAATCTGTAAATACTACAGACTCGGCTGTAAGAATTACACATATTCCAACTGGTCTTGTTGTAACAAACCAAGATCAAAAGTCTCAACACAAAAATAAAGACAAAGCTATGAAAGTTTTAAAAGCTAGACTTTATGATGTGCAAATGAGTGAGAAAATGCAAGCTGAAGGTGCCAACAGAAAAGAACAAGTTGGTACAGGAGATAGAAGTGGAAGAATTAGAACTTATAATTATCCACAAGGAAGAATTAGCGACCATAGAATAAATCTTACTTTATATAGACTGGATGCAATAATGAATGATGGATTGTTTGATGAAGTAATTGATCCTCTTATTGCTGATCATCAAACAAAACTTATTGAAGCAAATGGATTATAATCCATTTGTTTTTTTCTTAATATGAATATCTCAAAAAATACAATTTACAAACACTACAAAAACAATCATACTTATGAAGTAATAGATTTCTGTAAAATTCAAGAAAATGACATTTGGGTTGAAGCTGTACTTTATAGACCAACTGATTGTGATGAACTTTTTGTTAGAGCACTTAAAGAGTTCCAAGAAAAATTCTCTTTAGTAAACTAATTTTAAATACTTTTTATTTTCATATACCTTTATTATAAACGATATGTTCCTCTCTTTTTTTCACTTAGTTAAATAGTAACCAAAATGTAACCTACTCATATTATACTTTCACCATAAAATTTATTTAACGGAGAAAATAAACATGAAAAAAACACTTTTAGCTTTAGGGGCAAGTGCATTATTAGTTACTAGTTTAAGTGCTAGAGATCAAATCAAAATCGTAGGTTCATCTACTGTATATCCATTCGCATCATCAGTTGCTGAAGAATTAGGTGCTACAACTAAATACCCAACTCCAGTAGTTGAATCAACTGGTTCAGGTGGTGGTATGAAACTATTTTGTGCTGGTAATGGATTAAATACTCCTGATATTACTAATGCTTCAAGAAGAATAAAAGCTAAAGAATTTAAAATGTGTCAAGAAAATGGTGTTACTGATATCACTGAATCTGTAATTGGTTATGATGGTATTGCATTCGCACAATCTAACTCAAATGCTCCTTTTGATATTTCAAGAGAACACTTAGCATTAGCAGTAGCTAAAGAAGTACCTTCAAAAGATGGTAAATCATTAATTGCTAACCCATACAAAAAATGGTCTGATATTGACGCTTCATTACCAAATAGAGAAATCATTGTTTATGGACCACCAAAATCATCTGGTACAAGAGATGCATTTGAAGAGTTAGTAATGCAAAAAGTATTCAAAAAAATGCCTTTATACACTAACCTTTACAAAGCTGACAAAAAAGCTAACAAAAAATATAAAAAATACTCTGTAGTTAGAACAGATGGTGCTTATGTTGAGTCTGGTGAAAATGATAACTTAATCGTTCAAAAATTAAATAAAAACAAATCTGCATTTGGTGTATTTGGATTCTCTTTCTTAGTTGAAAATGATGATATGCTACAAGGTGCAACAATCAATGGTATTGCTCCAACTCCAGATACTATTTCATCAGGAGATTACCCAGTATCTAGATCATTATTCTTCTACGTGAAAAATTCTCACTCTGAAAAAGTTCCAGCAATGAACAAATATGTTGATTTATTCATGAGTGAAAAAATGATTGGAAAAGATGGAATTTTAGGTGAAATCGGTCTAATTGCTTTACCTGATGCTACAAGAAATGCTATTAGAGCATCTGTTTCAAAAAGAGAAAAATTAACTTTAGACGCATTAAAAAAACACTAATTAAAACTAACAAATTATTATAAAGAGGAGAAGCTTCCCTCCTCTTTGTAACTTTACTCATAGGCTTTTATCTGTTTCACGCGAACGAAGAGATAAAAGCCTATCAGTAAGCTTATAACTCTCTTTGGATTAAAAAATGACAAAAAAATGGAATACAATTTTAAGAAGGTTAGATTATGCCTTTCAACCAATCATTCATGCTCATACAGGTAAAACTTTTGCTGTTGAAGCCTTACTTAGAAATGTAAATGATACTGAATATGTAAACTCAATTCAAGAGCTTTTTGATATGGCTTTTCAAGAAGATATTATATATGAGCTAGATTTAATACTAAGAGAAAAAGCAATTAGCAAGTTTTCACAAATTGAGGTGGAAAATTTAAGACTATTTTATAATCTAGATAACCGAATAATTTATAACAAAACTTATAGATCAGGTAATACTTCAAAGATACTTGAAAAGTATAATTTAACAAAAAGTACAGTTTGTTTTGAGCTAAGTGAAAAAGGTACAACTATAGAACAAAGTGCTCTATCAAGCATGTTACAGACTTATAAAAAAAGTGGATACCAATTAGCAATTGATGATTTTGGAATTGGTGTTTCTGGCTTAAAACTTCTATATTTTTCAGAGGCAGATATTATAAAACTTGATAGATTTTTTGTATCAAATATTGATACAGACTCAAAGAAAAAACTATTTTGTAGCTCAATTGTAGAAATGGCTCATGTAATGGGAATGAAAGTCATAGCAGAAGGTGTTGAAACTAAAAATGAATTCTTAACTTGTAAAGATATGGGTGTTGATTTTATTCAAGGATACTTAGTTCAAAAGCCTACTGTAAAAACAAATGAAATAAAGCCTATGTATAAAAAGATTATTGACTTAATACATAATGATAAAAGAAACGATACAATTCACATAATAGAAAAAAAATATATTGAAAATATAGAACCTTTAAATATAAATAGCTCCCTACATGATTTATTTGTTTATTTTAAAAATCAAACTAAAAATATCTTTGTTCCAATAATTGATGATTATAAAAATCTACTTGGTGTGATTTATGAAATTGATATAAAAAAAATATCTTATTCACAATATGGATTATCACTAGCTAAAAATAAAAACATATCTTCAACATTAAAAAAATATATAAAAGAAGTAGTCTCAGTTGAGTCATCTTGGGGTATTGATAAAACTTTAGATAGATTTAATCATAATTCAAAAGAATCTATGGGTATATTTATTACCAATGCAAATAAATATAAAGGCTTTATTGGCTTAAATTCTTTACTTGAATTATCACACAAAAGAAATATTGAAATAGCATCAAATCAAAATCCTCTTACTAAGTTACCTGGAAATCAACAAATAGAAAACTTTATATATGAGGCTTCTCAAAATAAAAGCTCTCATATTTCACATATGCTTTATTTTGATTTTAATGACTTCAAGCCTTTTAATGACTATTATGGTTTTAGACAAGGGGATAGAGCTATTTTGATTTTCTCTGAATTAATTCAGAAGAAATACTCAAATGATTTTTTTATCGCTCATATTGGAGGAGATGATTTCTTTATTGGTGCAAAAAACAAAAGTTTTGAAGATTTATTTGAACTTACAAATAATGTATTAAAAGAGTTTAAAGATAGCGTGAAAAATCTTTATAATAGTTCTGATAAAAAAAATGGCTACATTATTACAAAAGACAGATTTGATCAAAAAAGAAAATTTCATCTATTATCAACCTCTTGTGCTATAATTGAAGTATCAGAAAAGTCAAAAATACAAAACTTCGACTATACAATTAGCCTTTTGAAAAAACACTCAAAAAAATACAACTTCCCACTTTGCGCCTCTATTTAAACCTTGTAACCATTGTGTAACCATCTTTAATTATAATCTGCTCAAATTTTATACAAAAAGGCAATTATTTGAGCACTTTTGAATCTAAGAACAAAAAAACGGAAGTTATTGAAAAGCTAATTAAATTAGCATTAATCACAGCTTCTGTTATTGCAATTTTAACTACATTTGGTATTTTATTTTCAATTCTTTTTGAAGCAATTGAATTTTTCCAAATGAGAAGTTTTTGGTACTTCATTACAGGAAGTGAATGGACACCTGGAGTTGTAGGAAGTAAATTTGGTGCAGTACCAATTTTTGCAGGTACATTTGTAATTACTATTATTGCACTTAGTGTTGCTATACCTATTGGTTTAGGATCTGCTGTTTACATGAGTGAATATGCAAGCCCGAAATTAAGAGACTATTTAAAGCCTATCTTAGAAGTACTTGCAGGTATTCCTACAGTTGTTTATGGTTTCTTCGCAGCAATTACAGTAGCTCCTTTTATTGTTAAAGCAGCAAATACTGTAGGTCTAGAAGCTACTTTTAACTCAGCCTTAGCATCTGGTATCGTAATGGGGATTATGATCATTCCTGTTATATCATCACTTTCAGATGATGTTATTAGATCAGTTCCTGATTCTCAAAGAAAAGCTGCTTATGGTTTAGGTATGACACATGGTGAAGTTATTAAAAATATCGTTTTACCATCTGCCATGCCAGGTATTATTTCAGCTTCACTTCTAGGACTTTCAAAAGCTTTAGGTGAAACTATGATTGTTGTTATGGCAGCAGGTCTTAGACCAAACTTATCATGGAATCCACTTGAAGATATGACTACGGTTACAGTTACAATTGTAAACTCATTAGTTGGTGATTTTGAATTTAATTCTCCTGAAACATTATCAGCATTTGCCTTAGGTTTAATACTATTTATTGTTACATTAGTTTTAAATATGATTTCATTGTCATTAATTAGAAAATTCAAAGAAAAATATAAAGTGAACACATTATGATTAGTAAAAAAGATAAACAAAAACAAAAAGAAAACCCATTTTACGATCCATCGTTAAAGAAAAGACACGCAAGTGCAGGAAGATTTAAAAAGTTTACTTTAACTTCATTAGTCTTCTCTATTGCATTTTTGGCATTCTTTTTATTTGATATTATTGGAAAAGGTATTCCTGCTTTTAACGTAACTTATGTAAAAGTTGAAGTAAACTATAGTGAAGAGGCTGTAAAAGATTATAGAAAAGCTGTTGATAGAAAATATAGAAATATCATCTCAAGAGCTTGGCTTAGAGAATTACCTTTAATAATTAAAAATGACCCTACACTTCTTAACACAAAAAAGACTCAATGGGTTTTAGCTGATGATCAAGTTGATCAGTATATTAAAGAACATCACTATAGATTAAAAAGAAAAGATAGAGCTTTAGTTGATGATATGAAAGCACAGGGTTTAGTTGAACTTAAATTCAACTCAATTTTCTTTACACAAGGGGATTCTAAAACTCCTGAGTATGCAGGTTTATTCTCTGCTATGGTTGGTTCTGTTTTAACACTAATGATCACAATGCTAGTTGCTTTCCCAATTGGGGTTATGACAGCTATTTACTTAGAAGAGTTTGCAGATGATAATAAATTTACACGATTTATTGAAGTAAATATCAATAACCTTGCGGCAATTCCTTCAATTTTATTTGGTCTTTTAGGGCTTGCTATTTTTATCAACCTTTTTGGGATGCCAAGAAGTTCACCCTTAGTTGGTGGTTTAACACTAGCACTTATGACCTTACCAATTATTATTGTAAGTTCAAGAGCAGCTTTAAGAGCAGTTCCAGATAGTATTAGACAAGCTGGTTATGGACTTGGTCTTACAAAGATAGAAGTTACAAGAGACCATGTTTTACCTCTTGCATTCCCTGGGGTTTTAACAGGTTCTATTATTGGTTTAGCACAAGCTATGGGTGAGACTGCACCATTGATTATTATTGGTATGATTGCATTTATTCCAGATGCTCCAAGTATGGTTACAGATGCAGCAACAGTTATGCCAGCACAGTTATTCACATGGGCAGGTATGCCAGAAAAAATGTATATAGAAAAAACAGCAGCAGGTATTATGGTACTTTTATCGGTACTTATTTCACTAAATGCACTTGCAATATATTTAAGAAAAAAATTCGAAGTTAAATGGTAGAAGGAAAAATTAAAATGTCAAAAGATAATAAAGTAAAAATTAAAGTAGATGAATTAAACCTTTGGTATGGTGATAATCATGCCTTACACAATATTACTGCTGATTTATATGAAAATAAAATCACTGCATTAATTGGACCTTCTGGATGTGGTAAATCAACATTCTTAAGATGTTTAAATAGAATGAATGACTTAATTAACATCGTAAAAATTGATGGTGAAGTTGTAATTGACAAGAAAAACATTTACGATAAAGATGTAGATGAAGTAAGTGTTAGAAAAAGAGTTGGTATGGTATTTCAACAACCAAACCCATTCCCTAAATCAATCTATGACAATGTTGCTTATGCTCCATTAAAACATGGAATTGTAAGAAAAGGTAAGGAGTGTGATGAACTAGTTGAAACTTCACTTAGAAAATCTGGACTATGGGATGAAGTAAAAGACAAACTAAATCAACCTGGAACTTCACTTTCTGGTGGACAACAACAGAGATTATGTATTGCTAGAACTATTGCTGTTAAACCTGAGGTTATCTTAATGGATGAACCAACATCAGCACTTGATCCTATTTCAACAGAAAAGATTGAAGCACTTATGTTAGAGCTTAAAAAAGATTATACAATAATCACAGTAACTCATAATATGCAACAAGCGGCAAGAGTTGCTGATTATACTGCATTCTTTCACTTAGGAAAGCTAATAGAGTATGATGAAACTGAAACAATTTTTGTTAATCCTAATAATAAGAAAACAGAAGATTACATCACAGGAAGGTTTGGATAAGAAATGTTAAGAACATATGAAGAGAAAAAAGTAAAAATCCAAGATGAGATTTTAGAGATTGGAAATAGTGTTGTTGAAGCCTTAGAGTTAACACTTACAGGTTTAAAAGATGAGGACTTATCAAAGTTAAAAGAGATTGATTTATCAGTAAAAAAGATTTCTAATAAATCAAATGAAATTGATAACTTAATTGTTACAACTTTAGCTTTATATTCACCAGAAGCAAAAGATTTAAGAGAATTAGTTTCTTATTTAAAAATCACAAATGAATTAGTAAGAGCAGGTGCAAATACAAAAGCCTTTGCAAAAATTTTTAGAAAAGCATTTAGTGATGATTTAAATACTAAAACAATTTTAGAGTATGCAATTCCTTTACAAAAATCAGCAACTTTAGCCCTTCAAACTTCAATGAGTATGCTAAAAGAAACGAACTCAAAACATATAGAAGAGAAATATCAAAGAGTTATTGTTGAAGAGAGTAAAACAGATGATTTATATTCAATGATTGAAAAAAATATTCTAAAACTTATCTCTAAAAACTTAGAATTATCAAAAGAGTATTTTGATGTTTTAAGTGCATTAAGAAAGCTTGCAAAAACAGCAGATAGAGCTGCATCTATTGCTAATCTTTTATTATTTGCTGAAATGGGAGGAGATATAGAGCAATCTAAATAATTGTTCTTCTTCAATGAAAAAAGCAATATTAAAAATAAAAGCGTACTTTAGTTCAAACTTTGAAGTGCTTGCTGCTACTATAATCTTTGTGGCTATTTTTGCCACAGGATTAGACTTTTATAAGGCTATTATCTTAATGCTTGAGTTCATTGTAGTAATGGAAGTTGTTAAGATGATTTCTGACTTTATTAAAAAACATAAACTAAGACTTAGATTTGTTATTGATATTTTTATCATTTTTTTAATTCGTGATGTTATAATACTATCAACAAATGTCAATAAAGATTATTTTGACATAAGCTTTTTACTTATAGTAATTTTTGTGTTTTTTATCTTTAGAATTTTAGCAATAAAATTCTCTCCTGGTGAAATAAAAAAAGAGAAGTAAAATCCTATCTAAATAAAAGAGATATAAATAATGGAAGATAAAGTAATTTTAATCGTAGAAGATGAAGAGGATATACTAGAACTTTTAGAGTATACACTTCAAAAAGATGGTTTTGAAACTATTGGTTTTTTAAATGTTGACAAAAACCTTGAAAAGATTTTTGATGAAGAAAAAGTTGATTTAATCCTAATGGATAGAAACCTTCCAGGTTGCGAGGGGACTACATTTATTAATGATATTAGAAAAAAAGGTTATACAACGCCTGTTATTTATGTAACTGCTAAAGATAAGGATGAAGATATTCTTGAAGGTTTTGAATCACATGCTGATGATTATATAACAAAACCTTTTAATGTAAAGGAGCTTGTAGCTAGAATAAAAGCTGTCATTAAAAGATCAACAAAAGATATTGCCATTCTAAAAATAAGAGATATAGTTTACAAATCTTCAAATAAAAAGTTTTTTATTGATGATGAAGAGTTAGAACTAACTCATTTAGAGCATGATTTACTTTTAGAGTTTATGAAAAACAAAGATATTTTGATGACAAGAGAACATTTACTAAATTCTGTTTGGGAAGACTCACTTGATAAGAAAATGAAAACTGTAAATGTTGCAGTAAAAAGACTAAAAGCTAAAATTGACCCTGATGGAGAGAAAAATTATATCAAGTCAATTAGAGGGGAAGGTTACATTTTTTGTTAAAAATACATCAACTTTTTCTAAGAACTTTCTCACTTATATTTATTGCTATTTTAATTAGTTTAAGTATTGTCACATATTTTTGGTCTAAAAATATATATTTAAATCAAATTGAAAAAAATCTTATTCAAAATATAGATACATTATCAATAGTTTTAAATGATTTAAAAAATGTGGATAACATAATCAAAGATTTACACTCCCAAATAGAACTTCGAATTACTATTGTTGATGAAAAAGGTAATGTAATAGCTGAAAGTGATAAAAATAAAGAGCTATTAGAGAACCACTCAAATAGAAAAGAGATCTTAGAAGCAAAAGATTTTGGTATTGGTAAAAGTATTAGATATTCAACTACTATGCACAAGGAGCTACTTTATATAGCAAAAAAAGTAAATATAAACAAAAAGATTTATTTTATTAGAATGTCTGATTATACAGATAATATCACTGATAACTTTATGAGTTTAGCAATACAAATATTTGCTTTTATTACTTTCTTTATAATAGTCGCTTTTTTAGCTTCTTACTTTATTAGTTTAAAAATAAAATATGAAACAGAGGCTATATTAGATTTTCTTACACAACTTAGCTCTAAAAAAACAACTTCACATTTAGAATCAAGTTTTACTTTAGAATTTCATAAAATCACAAAGATATTAAATAAAGTTGCAATAAAACTTAAGAAAAAAGAGAAACAAAAAGCTAAACAAAATGCAAAACTTAAATTAGCAAATAGACAAAAAGATGAAATAATTTCTGCTTTATCCCATGAATTTAAAAACCCAATTGCAATTATATCAGGCTATAGTGAAACTATTTTAAACGATGAAGATATGCCCCCAAGTATAAAAAGAAAGTTTTTAACAAAAATTCATTCAAATTCACTGAAAATGTCAGATATTATTGATAAATTAAGACTTACTTTAAAACTTGAAGAAGGTAAACAAGAAATCATTTTAACAGCAACTTCAATGAAAAAATTGATTGAAGAGATAATATCTGATTTAAATGATAACTATAAAAACAGAGAGATTGAACTTATAGGTGAAGATATTGAGTTAAAAGTAGACTCGACTTTAATTAGTATGGCTATTTCAAACCTTGTAGAAAATGCTTTAAAATATTCAGAAGATAAAGTAAGTGTAGAAATAACTTCTGATTGCATTAGAATAATTGATAGAGGTATAGGAATTGAAGAGAACGATTTAGAAAGAATCAAACAAAAATTTTACAGAGTTTCTAAAAATGGCTGGAATAACTCTTTAGGTTTAGGTTTATTTATCGTTCAATCTATCCTAAATCTGCACTCTTTTGAGCTAGAAATAGACTCTGTTCATAATAAAGGTTCAGAATTTTCAATAAAATTTTAAATTTTACTTAATTTAAGTATTTTTTAAGTATCACTACACTATTATTCCACCTCATTAATAAAAGCGGAGAAAATAAATGAAATTTACTCAAATGGCAAAAGCTAACGAAATCGAAAGAGATTGGATAGTAGTAGACGCAGAAGGTAAGGTTTTTGGTAGAATCATTACTGAAGTTGCAACTATCTTAAGAGGTAAAAATAAACCTTGCTTCACACCACATGTTGATTGTGGAGATTACGTTGTAATCATAAACGCATCTAAAGCAAAATTTACAGGTGCTAAATTAGAAGACAAAAATTACTTCACTCACTCAGGATACTTTGGTTCAACTAAGACTCATAAAATGTCTGATATGTTAAATAACAACCCTGAGAAGTTATATAAACTTGCAACTAGAGGTATGCTACCAAAAACTACTCTAGGTAAAGCAATGTTAAAAAAATTAAAAGTATACGCAGGTTCAGAGCACCCTCACACTGCGCAAATTAAAGGATAGGACTAATGGCAAAAGTTTACGCAACAGGAAGAAGAAAAACAGCTGTAGCTAAAGTATGGTTAGAAAATGGTAACGGTCAACTTACAATCAACGGTCAGTCTTTAGACGCATGGTTAGGTGGACACGAAGCAATCAAAAAAAGAGTTATGCAACCATTAGAAGTATCTAAACAAGAAACTTCTGTAAACATCGTAGTTAAATCTTTAGGTGGTGGTTACTCTGCACAAGCTGATGCTATTAGACACGGAATTTCAAGAGCTCTAGTTGCTTATGATGAGCAATTCAGAACTATCTTAAAGCCTTACGGATTATTAACAAGAGACGCAAGAGCAGTAGAAAGAAAGAAATACGGAAGAAGAAAAGCAAGAAAAAGCGGTCAATTCTCAAAAAGATAGTCAATATTTTATCTTTTTATACTTTGTTTTTACAAAACACAAAAGGAAGCAAGAAATTGCTTCCTTTTTTTTTATCACAATTTTACTACAATACCTTATGAAAAATCTAAAACTACTATTTAAAACATTACCTTTACTTTTTATGCTTGTTACAAGTGTTTATTCAAGTACATTAAATATGTCAATTAGTTCAAGTCCAAGTAGACTTAACCCCATTCTTTCAAATGATACAGCTAGTTCAACAGTATCAGGTTGGCTTTTTAATGGCCTATTTAAATATGATAAGGATGGCAAACCAATAGTTGATTTAGCAAAGTCTTATGAGTTTAAGACACCTACTCATTTACTTATAAAATTAAGAAAAAATGTTTTATGGCATGATAAAACAAAATTTACTTCAAAGGATGTGATTTTTACTTATGAGCAAATAATCTCACCAAAAGTTTTCACATCCATTAAATCAAATTTCAAGCAAGTAAAAAGTGTAAAAGCTTTAGATGATTATACTATTGAGATAATGTATAAAAAGCCTTATTTCAAAGCCTTAGAGACTTGGATGGTAGGAATTTTACCTTATCATTTACTAAAAGATGAAAAAGACTTAATGACAAGTAGTTTTAATAAAAAACCAATAGGTACAGGTCCATATAAAATAGATGGTTTTGAAACAGGTGCTGATATTAGAATATATGCAAATGATGACTATTTTGATGGACGAGCAAAAATTGATGAAATTCATTTCAAGTTTTTACCTGATACTAATACTTCATTTTTATTTTTAAAACAAAAAAGATTAGATATAGGAAGTTTAACTCCTATTCAAATTGATAGACAAATCAATAATGAGTTTAAAGAAAACTATAAAATTGTTGAGAGTCAAAGTTTTTCCTATTCTTATTTAGGCTTCAATCTAAATAATGAAAAATTCAAAAATAAAAAAATAAGAGAAGCTATATCTTTAGCAATAAATAAAGAACAATTAGTAGATATACTCTTTTTTGGACACGGGCAAGTTTGTAATGGACCTTTTTTACCTGGAAGTTTTGCTTATAATAATGAAGTTAAAACAATAAAGCAAGATATAAATAAATCTAAAAAGATTTTAAAATCACTTGGCTTTGATGAAAATAATCCATTTACTTTTGAAGTAGTTACAAATACAGGAAATGATACAAGAATAAACGCTGCGCAAATACTTCAATATCAATTAGCACAAGCAGGTATTAAAATGAAAATTAGAGTTATGGAATGGCAAGCTTTTTTAAATACAGTTGTTCATCCAAGAAACTATGAAGCAGTTCTTTTAGGTTGGAGTTTAGCTTTAATGCCTGATGCTTATCCTTTATGGCATAGTGACTCTGCGAAGATTGGAAGGTTTAATCTTGTAGGATATAAAAACAAAGAAGTTGATAGTTTGATTGAAAAAGGTGCAAGAACTGTAGATAGAGAAGAGTTAGGTGAAATATATAGAAAAATATTTAAAATAATAGCTAGTGATTTGCCTTATATATTTTTATATATTCCTAACTCTATTACAGTTGTAAATAAAGATATAAAAAATATAGAACCTGCTTTTACAGGAATAACACACAATCAAAAAGATTGGATAAAGGAATAAACATAAATGAATAAAGATACTATAATACTATTTGATTTAGATGGAACACTAATAGACTCAACAGATGCAATTGTTTCATGTTTTTACCACTCATTTAAAGAGTTAAGTTTTGATTTTACTGGAACAACTGAAGATATAAAAAATCTTATTGGTTATCCACTTGATGTAATGTATGTAAATCTTGGAGTTGAAGATAGTAAAAAATGGGATTTTGTTGATTCATATAAGAACCAATATAGACAAATCTCAAAAGCTCAAACATATCTTTTAGAAAATGCAATTGAAGCTGTAGAATACGCTGCATCATATGCAAGGGTTTCAGTTGTAACAACAAAAACTAGAATGTACACAATGCCTCTTTTAGAAAACCTAAATATAGATAAACACTTTGAAATAGTTACGGGAAGAGAAAATGTAGAAAATCCTAAACCACACCCAGAACCTATAAATATAACTCTAGAACAAATGAATTACGATAAGAACTCTCACGATGTTTGGATGATAGGTGATACTAAACTTGATTTAATAGCAGCAAAAGAAGCTAATGTAAATAGTGTTGGCGTTTTATGTGGTTATGGAAAAGAAGAAGAACTTTCACTTTATACTGAATATATACAAACTAATGCCTTAGAAGCTGTAAAATTTATTAAAGAGCAAAAAAATTAAATTTTTTTTGCTCTTTTTACTACTATTCTTAAATAGATACACCTTATTTTAAACTTAATTTTTAATATTAATACATAATTCCTACATAAACTTAAGGTATACTTTATATTATAGTTCACTAAAATAATAATAAATGTTTAATCTTTATGAATAACTATAGAATAGAACCTTTTCTACTTTATAACATTTTTAATAACATCGAATTTATTATTTTGGACTATTATTTATAGTAAAAAACTAGTATTTAAAAATTTTAATAGTGTGTTGAAAAGTTACATATTAAGCTTAATTAAACTTAATGAAAGTAGCTTCTAAGTTAAAAATATATATAATAATCAAGACTAATTAAATTTTTTAAGTCAAATTTAATAATTAAGGAGCCTCTATGTTAGAAATTAGATGGCATAGCCGTGCAGGTCAAGGTGCAGTTACTGGAGCAAAAGGACTTGGTTCAATTGTTGCACAATCTGGAAAAGAAGTTCAAGCTTTTGCATTTTATGGTTCAGCAAAAAGAGGTGCGTCAATGACGGCCTACAATAGAATTGATGATAAAGTTATTTTAAATCACGAAAAATTTATGAGTCCGGATTTTGTTTTTATACTAGATCCAGGATTAGCATTTACTGATGATTTTACTGCTAATGGTAAAGATACTACAAAATATATTATTACTACACACCTTAGCAAACAAGAGTTAATAGACTCTGTTCCTGAATTACAAGGAATTGAAGATAGAGTATACATTTTAGACTGTCTACAAATAGCTAGAGATACTATTGGTAGAGCAATTCCAAATACACCAATGTTAGGTGCATTTATGAAAGTTAGCGGAATGTACGAATTAGAGTTCTTTAAAGAAGCAATGAAAGGGGTATTAAAAAAATTACCTCAAAATATTATTGATGCTAATATGATTGCTATCCAAAGAGCTTACGACGAAGTTCACTAAAGGATAAGATATGAGTAAACCAATTAATGAAATGGGATGGGATGAGCTAGTACCAGGTGCTGCTTTATATACATTCGAAGGTGATGTTGATTACAACATTGCTGATATACAACCAGAAGAAAGAAATTATTCTGAGACAAGTTCAAAGAGCATGTCAGTAGGAGACTGGAGAGTTATTAAACCAGTTTGGAATTCTGAAACATGTATTGACTGTCAAAACTGTTGGGTATTCTGTCCGGATACTTCAATTATTGCTAGAAATAAAGAGATGAAAGGTGTTGATTACGAACACTGTAAGGGATGTGGTTTATGTGTAAGTGTATGTCCTACGAATCCAAAATCTTTATTAATGTTCGAAGAGTATGAAACTGTTGAAAGTGCTCTTTCGAAATGGCCAGAAAAGAAGAAAAGAGGTGAAAAGTAATGAATAGTAGACAAATGGAATTAAACGAAGTAGAGGTTTGGGATGGTAACATGGCTAACTCTCAAGCTTTCAGACAAGCTGACGTTGATGTAGTTGCTGCTTATCCTATTACACCTTCAACTGCTACAGTAGAAAACTATGCAATGTTCCACGCAAATGGATATATTGATGGTGAAGTTATTATGACTGAGTCTGAACATGCTGCAATGTCAGGATGTATTGGTGCTGGTGCTGCTGGTGGTAGAGTTGCAACTGCAACTTCTTCTCAAGGTTTAGCACTTATGATTGAGACTTTATACCAAGCATCAGGTATGAGAATCCCAGTTGTATTATGTCTAGTAAATAGAGCATTAGCTGCACCTTTAAATGTAAATGGAGATCACTCTGATTTATATTTAACAAGAGATTCAGGATGGGTATCAATCGACGCATTTAACCCACAAGAAGCTTATGATATGACTTTAATGTCATTTAAAATTTCTGAGCATCCAGCTGTTAGATTACCAGTAATTTCTAACCAAGATGGATTTATGACTTCGCATACTGCTCAAAATGTTACTCCTTTAAAAGATGATGTAGCTGCAAACTTTGTAGGTGAATATACAAAAGTTAATGCATTATTAGACTTTGATAAACCAGTAACTCACGGTGTACAAACTGAGCAAGATTGGCACTTTGAACACAAAGCTAAGCAACATGCTGCTTTAATGGCATCTAAAAATGTAGTTGAAGAAGTATTTGCTGAATTTAAAGAATTAACTGGAAGAGAATATAAACTAGTTGAATCTTACGGTATGGAAGATGCTGAAGTTGCAATCGTATGTTTAGGTTCAACTTTTGAAACTGCAATGATTACAATTGATCAATTAAGAGAAGAAGGTATTAAAGCTGGTGTTGTTGCACCTAGATTATTTAGACCATTCCCTCTTGAAGAAGTAGCAGCAGCATTACAAAATGTAAAAGCAGTAGCTTGTATGGACAGATCAGCTCCTGGTGGAACTGTTGGTGCATTATACAACGAAGTTTCTGGTGCATTATTCAATACACCTGCAAGACCTTTAATGTCTAACTTAATCTATGGATTAGGTGGTAGAGATATGACAGTTGCAGGATTAAAAGATATCTTTAGAACATTAGATAAAGAAGCAAAAGACGGTAAACTATCAGGTAACATCCAAAGATTAATTGGTGTTAGAGGTCCTGAATTAAGCTTCTACAATGTGGAAGGAAAATAAATATGAGTACACAAAAAGTAATTAAAAACTTAAAAACGTTTTCAACAGCAGCAGAGAGATTTGAAGGTTCACACCTTCTATGTCCTGGTTGTGCTCACTCTATTATCGTAAGAGAAGTTTTAAATGCAACTAATGATAACTTAGTTGTATCTGCTTCTACAGGATGTTTAGAAGTTTGTACAGCAATTTACCCTCATACTTCATGGGACTGTTCTTGGATTCATATTGGATTTGAAAACTCTTCAACTGCAATGGCAGGTGTTGAGACTATGAACAAAGCCTTAAGAAACAAAGGTAGAATTGATGCTAATGAGCCACAACCAAAGTTTGTAACATTTGGTGGAGATGGTTCTACTTATGATATTGGTTTCCAATGGATTTCAGGTTGTTTTGAAAGAGGACATGATTTCATGTACGTTTGTTTAGATAACGAAGTATATGCAAATACAGGAGGTCAAAGATCTTCTTCAACTCCTATTGGTTCTTCAACTACAACTGCTCCTGCTGGATCTCACTCTTATGGTGAGAAAAGACAGAAGAAAGATATCGTATCTATTATGGCAGCTCACGGTGCTCCTTATGTTGCACAAGTTGCTCCAAATAAATGGAAAGATATGGTTAAGAAAATTCAAAGAGGATTTGATACAGAAGGTCCTGTATTTATCAATGCAATGTCTGCTTGTACAACTGAGTGGAAATTCGCACCAAACCAAACTATTGAAGTTTCTGATTTAGCAGTTGATTCATTAGTTTTCCCATTATATGAAATCATTGAGGGAAGAGAATTAAACATAACTTACAGACCTAAAAATATTGTACCAGTAAGAGATTACTTAGGTGCACAACCAAGATTCAAACACTTATTCAAACCAGAGAATGAGTACTTAATTGAAGAATGGCAAAAAAGAATTGACGAGAGATGGGCATTCTTACAAAAAAGAGAAGAAATTAGAATGTAATTTCTCTATGCTTGCTCTAGGGAGGCTCCTTTTTTCTAGGGCAGCATAATAAAATATTATTAAAATATTTGACTTAATACTAACATGAAATAATATAAACCTACAAATCCAATTTCGCTTCCTTTCTTTGGATTTGGGGTTTATATGATAAATCTTTTAAAATCCCTATTTTTTATCACAATTTTATTTTTCTTACATTTTTTTCACCTAAACTTAAAATATACAAAAACGAAAAGGATAGAAAAATGAAAAATATAGCTACGAAATTTTGTAAAAGTTTAACAATCGCTGGATTACTAGTTGCAGGAAGTGCAACAGCAACACTAGCTTCTAGTGTTGATAAAGTTCACTTTTTAATTCCAGGTGGAGCTGGTGGTGGTTGGGATGGAACTGCTAGAGGTGTTGGAGAGGCACTTAAGAATTCTAACCTAGTTAAAGAAACATCATTTGAAAACATGTCTGGTGGTGGAGGTGGTAAAGCCATCGCTTATTTAATTGAAACTGCTAAAAAACAACAAGATACCTTAATGGTAAATTCAACTCCTATTGTTATTAGATCACTACAAGGTGTTTTTCCTCAATCATTTAGAGATTTAACTTTAGTTTCTTCTGTTGTTGCCGATTATGGTGCTTTAGTTGTAAAAACTGACTCAAAATACAAATCATGGGCAGATGTAAAAGCTGAATTTGATAAAAACCCAAGAAAAGTAAAAATTGCTGGTGGAAGTTCAAGAGGTTCTATGGATCACTTAGTTGCTGCACAAGTATTTAAAGCAGCAGGTGGAAACCCAATCTCAGTTAGATATGTAGCTTATGATGCAGGTGGAAAAGCTCTTGCAGGACTTTTAACTGGTGAGGTTGATGTACTTTCAACTGGACTTGGAGAAGTACTTGAAAAACACAAAAGAGGTGAAGTAAGAATTATTGGTATTACTTCAAATGAAGATATTGAAGGAATTCCAAGCTTCAAAAGTATGGGTGTTGATGCTTATTTTGCAAACTGGAGAGGATTCTTTGGTGCACCAAACTTACCACAAGAAAAAGTTGATGCTTTTGCAGCTACTTTAGGAAAAATGTATGATACAAAAGAGTGGGAAGATGTAAGAAAAAGAAATGGATGGACTAATCTTTATCAACCAAAAGAAGAGTTTAATACTTTCTTAGAAAAGCAAGAGAAAATTATCTCTTCACTTATGAAAGAAATGGGATTTCTATAGGATAAGTAGAGAGAAATCTCTACTTTGACAAAGGATTTATTATGACAAAAAATTCAATTGGAGCAATATTCTTTTTAGTTTTTTCATGTTTTTATTTTTACAATGTATTTAACATAAAAAAGATGCCAGGATCTCAGTTTGAAGTGATGACAGCTTCTACTTTTCCTTTTTATATAGGAGTTGCAGGAATTGTTATATCAATACTAATCTTAATTTTATCAATAGTAAAAAAAGACGAAGATATATTATCTTTATCATATCTTAAAACTTTAGATTTTAAAACCACTGCTTTATTTATACTTGCAATGATTTTTTATGGTTTTACTATTAGAACTTTAGGATTTATAATAGCAACAATTATCTTCTTAGGGATTGGTTTTTTAATACTAAAAGAGAGAAATTTAAAGAGAATATTTTTAATATCAGTGGGAGTATCTGTAGGTTTTTATCTGATACTAAACAATCTTTTAGGTGTATATATAGACCCAGGAATGATTTTTGATAGTTTAGCAGGAGGTGAATCATGATGGATGGTATATTTCAAGGGGTAAGTACTGCCCTTTCAGGTTACAATATTTTTATGGTAGCGATTGGTTGTTTTGCAGGTACATTTATTGGAATGCTTCCTGGACTTGGACCTATTTCAGCTATTGCACTTATGATTCCTATTACATATGGTATGGATCCAGCTTCTGGGCTTATCTTAATTGCAGGTGTTTATTATGGTGCTATTTTTGGTGGTTCAACTTCATCAATTCTAATCAATGCCCCAGGTGTTGCAGGAACTGTTGCTAGTTCATTTGATGGTTACCCTCTTGCTAAAAAAGGACAAGCAGGTAAGGCTTTAGCAATTGCAGCTTATGCTTCATTTACAGGTGGTACTATTGCTGCTGTGTTTTTACTAATTGCAGCCCCTGCTCTTGCAAGTGTTAGTTTAAGTTTTCAGTCATCTGATTACTTTGCTTTAATGGTATTAGGATTAACTGCTGTTGCTGCTTTTGCTGGAAAAGGAAAATTTTTAAAAGCAGCTATTATGACAATCTTTGGTCTTATGCTTGCAACCGTTGGTACAGATAGTGACTCAGGACTTGCTAGATTTACTTTTGGAAGATTAGATTTAATTGATGGTATTTCATTTTTACTTTTAGCTATGGCAGCCTTTGCTTTATCAGAAGCACTTATGAATGTTCTTGAAAATAAAGAGCATTCAAAAGAAGAAAAAGAAGAGTTAAAAAAAGAAATAGGTTCACTTAAACTTACAAAAGAAGAAGTAAAAGAAATGGCACCTACAGTTGGTAGGTCATCAGTTCTTGGTTTCTTTGTAGGTGTTCTTCCAGGAGCTGGGGCTACAATTGCTTCATTTTTAGCTTATGGAATGGAGAGAAGTTTTGCAAAAGCAAAAGAGAAACTTACTTTTGGAAAAGGAAATATAAAAGGTTTAGCAGCTCCTGAGAGTGCAAACAATGCAGCATGTTCAGGTTCTTTTGTACCACTTTTAACTCTTGGTATTCCAGGGTCTGGTACAACTGCTATTATTTTAGGTGCATTGATTTCTTATGGAATTCAACCAGGACCTACAATGTATGTTGATAACCCTGCCCTATTTTGGTCAGTTATTATTTCTATGTATATAGGAAATATTGTTCTTTTAATTTTAAATTTACCTTTAATACCTTATATCGCTAAGTTATTAACATTACCGAGACAGCTGTTGTTGCCACTTATTATATTCTTCTCATTAATTGGGGTTTATTTAGTGACATTTAACAACTTTGATATTTATATGATGACTATCTTTGCTGTTGTTGCATTGTTCTTAAGACTTATTGATTATCCTATGGCACCTATGATTTTAGGATTTATTTTAGGTGGAATGATGGAAGACAATCTTAGACGTGCACTTACTATTAGTGATGGTTCGTTGGCTTTTCTTTGGGAAAGACCTATTACTTTAAGTATTTTAATAGTTACTGTTTTAGTTTTATTTATGCCAGTAATTAGTGAACTTTTAGCTAAAATGAAAGAAAAAAGAAAAGAGGCTTAATAGCTTCTTTTTTTCACATGGATTTATCATGGAAAAGTTTAAAGAGTACACAATACTATATGTAGAAGATGATGAGGGTGTAAGAACTGTAAACTCAAGGTTTCTAACTCGAATGTTTTATAAACTTTATGAAGCAGAAAATGGAGAAGAAGGTTTTGAACTTTATAAAAAACACCAACCTGATATAATACTAACAGATATAAATATGCCCAAATTAAACGGCATTGAACTTGCAAAAAAAATAAGACAAACAGATAAAACCACAAAAATCATAATCTCAACAGCCTTTAGTGACAAAGACTATTTACTAGAAGCCATTGAGCTTAATTTGGAAAAATATATAATCAAACCACTTACAAGTAGAAATTTACTTCCTGCTCTTACAAAAGCTATTGAGACTTTAGAAAAAACAAAAGAGAAAAAGATATATTTAGATGAAAATTTCTACTTTGATAACACAACATCACTTTTTTATGTAGATGAAAAAGCTCTTGATTTAACAAAAAAAGAACTACTATTTTTAAAGCTTTTAGTTACAAATAAAAATAGAGTTGTAAACTATGAAGAGATTGAACAGTATGTTTGGGAAGATGAGCCTATGAGTTTAAATTCACTTCGAACTAGTATTGGGTTTTTAAGGAAAAAAATTCCTTTTAATTGTATAAAAAACATATCAAATATGGGGTATAAGCTAAATCTTGAAAAAAAACTATGAGGAAAATGTAGAACAAAGAATCAAAAAAATCACACTTCTTAGTTCTACTATTATCATACTACTTGTTGCAACTATTATAGGTTCAAATCTTATAAAAACAGAATATGACAACTTCAAAAGTCATATCAAAAACTTCAAAAATACTATAATAGATAGAGAAAAGTTTTACATAAAAACTGCCATAGAAAACCTAAAAAATGATATTGAGTTTGAAAGACTCTCTATTTTAAATAGTAAAAAACAAAGAATCAAAAACCAATCTATTATTGCTCATAATCTTGCCTATTCACTTTTTGAGAACTCAAAAAACTTATCAAAAGAAGAGCAAAAAAAGCTAATCATTTCATCTATTAGACAAATAGCCCAAAAACAAAGTGATATTCACTATTTCATCTATGATACAAATGGAGATTTACTTTTAAATAGTGAAAACCCAAGGGATGAAGGGGTAAATTTTTTAGATTTTGAAGATATAAACGGTGTGAAGTTTATAAATGAGATGATAAATGTAAAACAAGATAAACAAAACTACGTGGAATACTTTTGGTATAAGCCAAATAAACGAATCACATATTCAAGACATCTAAAAGAGCTTGGACTTATCATAGGTTCAGCTTCATTTTTGGAGAGTAGAAAAGAAGAGTTAAAAGAAAAACTACTAAAAAAAATAGTACTTCAAAACTTCAATAACGAAGAATTTTTATTTATATATAAAATAAATAGTTTAAATAATATCACAACACAAAGTAATCTTCTTATAGAAAAAAATATACAAACTTCAAAAGATGAACTTGAAGCAATACAAAAACTAATGATAAGGTCAAATTACAAAGGAAATGACTACCTCATCTACGATAACAATCAAAAAGTCTTTTATGGAACTTTTCTTAGAAACCTTAGATACTTTATAGCTGTGGGAGTTGACTTATCACAAATATATAATATTATTGAGAAAGAAAGAGTTATATCTTTGGATAATATGTATAAAAATATCATCAAACTATTTATTATCATAACTGTTATGACTATTATTTTCTTTATCTTCTCGATTTTATTTACAAAAAAAATAGAAAAGCTTTTTGAAAAGTATAAAAGAAAAGTAATAAGAAATGAACAAAGGTTTAGACTTCTTTTTAATCACACAAATGATGCATTTATAATTTCTGAATTATCGCAAGATAATACTAGAATTTCAAGTTTCAATGATACAGCACTAGAAGTCACTAAATATAAAAAAGATGAATTAGTAAATAAAGAGTTTTTTGAACTTTTCATAAATCTTGATATAAAAGCCCTTGAAGAAGATAAGTCACTATTTAAAACAGTAGAACTTGAAACAAAAGAAGGTGATATAAAAACTATTGAGTTAAATGTCATCGTATACTCATATGACAATGAAAACTTACTTTTTGCATCTCTTAGAGATATAACTGAGAGAACCCAACTAAAAAAAGAGAATATAAAGCAAGAAAACCTTTTAATACAAAGGTCAAAAATGGCTGCTATGGGCGAGATGATAGGAAATATAGCTCATCAGTGGAGACAGCCTCTATCTCAAATATCAGGGCTTTTCTTTGATATAGAATCTGCATATGATTTTAAAGAGCTTGATAAAGAGTATCTTACAAAAAGAGTTGATGAAGCAAACGATATACTTGAATATATGTCAAGAACTATTGATGACTTTAGAAATTTCTTTAATCCAAACTCTATAAAAGAAGAGTTTAGCATACAAGAAGCTCTTACAAATGCTGTGAAGATTGTAAACTCAACATTGAAATACCACAATATACAAATAGATATACAAGTAAAGCAAGACCTTAAAATAAATGGCTACAAAAATGAATATGCTCAAGCTGTAGTAAATATAATCTCAAATGCAAAAGATATTTTGATAGAAAGAAAAATACAAAACCCATTAATAAAAATCTATATGAAAGATGATAATAATCTATGTATAGAAGATAATGCAGGTGGCGTAAATAAAGAGATCATAGATAAGATATTTGATCCTTACTTTACTACAAAGTTTGATTATGGAACTGGTATTGGGCTTTATATGACTAAACTTATTATAGAAGAAAAAATGAATGGAGCTATCAAAGTTAAAAATTCGCAAAATGGTGCTATTTTTAGTATAGAAGTTTAGATTTGATTTTTCTTACATTTTATTTTACTACTATTACTTTATGAGTATTATAGAAGAGCAAGTATTTAAACCTAATACCTCCAAATATACCTATCCTGTGACTAGGAATAAATACTTCAACCCATTTTTTTTGCTTCCTCCTTTTGGGAATTGAAGTTTTTATTTAATACAATTTCTATAATACTTTTATATACCATAGGAATATCATGATTAACTTACATACTCTATACCAAATGTTATTAGCTTTAGGAATTGGTGTTTGTGGTTCTATTGTATTTATTTTTTTAGGTTTACCTTTGCCTTGGCTTTTAGGAGCTATCTTTGCTTCTTCTATTGCTATGAGGTTTGAAAAGCTTCCTATATTAAGCCCTAAGCCTTTCTCAACTCCTGCTAGAATACTTATAGGTCTTACTATTGGAAGTGCTTTTACTCCTGAGATATTGCAGTATATTGATGTATATTTTTATAGTTTACTTCTTGTGATACCTTTTACTATTTTGACTATTCTTTGTGGGATGTATTACTATTATAGATTTCAAGGTTTTGATAAAAAGACTGCTTACCTAAGCTCCATGCCAGGTGGTGTAATAGAGATGGTAATCATAGGTGAAGAGATAAAAGCAAATATCTCAAAAATCACTTTGGTTCAATCTTCAAGACTTTTCTTTATAGTAGTTACTCTACCTTTTGTAATACAGTATATCTTCAAAGTAGACATAAGTGGAAACAAACTAATCACACAACCAATAACTACTATAAATATACCTGAATTTTTAGCTTTAGTTTTTATAGGTGTAGCAGGTGGAGTAATAGCAAAAAAAATAAAACTATCAGCTGCCTATCTAATAGGTCCTATGATAGCAAGTATAGCTGTTCACTCTACAGGAGTTATCACAACAACCGTACCTGATGAGTTTTTGAAGTTTGTACAAGTGGTATTTGGTACAATCATAGGTTTTACTTTTAGAGGTGTGAAGATGAAAACAATCATCTCAACTTTGATAGGAACATTTGGGCACTTTATCATACTAGCTTTAATATCAAGTATCTTTATAAGTATCGCTTACTTTAGTTTTGGTTTCCCTATCATCTCTACAATCCTAGCTTTTAGTCCAGGTGGACAAGCCGAACTAAACCTAATAGCAATACTAGTAGGTGCAAATGTGCCATATATAACCCTACACCATATAGTAAGACTTTTTATAGTGATGAATATAGCTCCTATTTTTGCTAAGAGATTGAAGGATTAGACTATTATTTATTTAGCTCATCTAAAATATCTATAAACTTACTTTTTAATTTAGGAATATTATCTTTCTAGTGATTAATAGATAGTACACCATATTTAGAATAATCTACTCAACATTAATAATTATAAATACAAATTCTAACTATGTACTTTTATGAATAATATAAAATTGAAATAATAAAAAAAGATAAGTTACTTATATTGTTTTTTAGTAATAATATTTTATTAAGTAGTAATTTAATAATATATACAAATGAAATTTATAATAGGCTAAAAATGAAATTTTGGATAGAGAAAACATATTCGCATAAAAGAATATTAAATAAAGAGGGTCAATTTAAAAAAGTATTACTTTCTCCTGCTAGGAGTAAAAATAATGCTGATATTTATAAAAGTATGAGAGATATTGAAATAGGAGACATTATCATACACTTAGATCAATCAAAAGATGCATTTATTGGTCAATCAATAGTTATATCTAAACTAGAAGAAATAACTATTGAAGATAGAGATTATTACAGAATCAAATTAGAAAAATTCACTCCTTATATTCCAGATATAAATATTAGAGAGTTTTTTATCAATAATAATGAAGTACTTCAAGAAATTAAAAGAGATTATAATAAACTTTTTTATATAAAATATATAAATAGAGATATAATTTCTTTACGACAAGGAGCATATTTAACAGAAGCTATTCCTCCTTTAATGGATTTATTAAAAAAGTATATCAAAAGATCAAAAAATATGGAAACTCAGACAGTAAGAGAAGTACCTATTGAATTATTAAATACTAATAATGATATTTCTATTATTATTGGTAAGAATGGTACAGGGAAGAGCCAACTTTTAAGAAATTTAGTATTTGAATATTTAAGAAAAAATAAACATGTAATAGCAATATCGAGTTCAATATATGACAAGTTTTCAGACATCTCTAAAAAAGACTTGAAAGAATTTGATGAAGACAAGTATCATTTTTTAGGTGCAAAAACTGGGCCTAAAACCATCTCAAAGACAATAGAAAAATGTATTTATGAGAAAAAGAATTTTAATAAATTTTTAGAATTTTTAAAACTAATTGACTATCAGGATAAAATTGGATTAAAATTAAATATTAACAATTTAACAAAAAAAGATCGAAGTAATATTAATGAAAAAAACAATATTTTTATAAATGAATATAAATTTTTACAAAATAATGATGAGATATTATGGATCAGACATTCAAACAATATTACAGAGGCTGAAAATTTTATTAATTCAGTAAATAAACTTACCGCAGAGAAATTAAATATATCTTTTGACTTTTTTCTATCAAGAAATAATCTTGATATTCCACTTTCTCATGCGAGTTCAGGAGAATTAACACTAATAAGTATATTTACATATATTTTAAACCATATAAGTAGTTATGGAAGTGTGATTTTAATAGATGAACCAGAAAATAGTTTACATCCACAATGGCAAAAAGATTTTATTAAAACATTAATAAATTTCTTTTCTGAATATAATTCTAAAATAATAATTGCGACTCACTCTCCTATTCTTATATCTGTATCTGAATTTTTAGATAACCAAATTAATATATTTGTTTCAGAAAAAAAATCGTATAAAAAGCTACTTAATAATTCATTAAACCATGAAACACTACTTAGAGAAGTATTTAATATTATTACTCCTGAAAATAGGTCGTTGTCAAATGAGCTAGTTGATTTATTAAATGAGTTAGATGAAGGAACACTGATATTTGAAGATTTTAATTCAAAAATTTCAAACTACAAAAATTTTGTTTATGATGTTAGACAAATTGAATTATTAGATGGTATTTATGAGATAGGTTGTGAAATTGATTCAAAAAAATAAGAATAAGTTTATATACACAAAAGATGATGTAAGACTTATTAATAGTTTAAAAAAATTTCATTATACAGACGCCTGGAGTCATACGAAAAAGCATTCAAAGTTAACAAAAATTAAACTAGAAAAGTTTAAAAGAAGAATAAAAGACTTTTTATTAGAAAAAGAGAATTATGAATGTTCTTATTGTAGAAAAAACTTACATGGAGAAACATATATGGTAATTGATATTGAACATATTCTCCCTAAATCTATATTTAAAGAATTTATGTTTGATGTTAATAACAACCTTTCTATTTCATGCAGAAGATGTAATGCCGGAATTAAAAAAACTGATATTAGTTTTTTAAAAAAAATAAATTTAAAAAAAATATCACTAAACTATAAGAATAGAAACTTTTATAAATTTATACATCCCAATTTGGATGACTATTATAAACATATTGATTATTATGTTTCTATAAAAAATAAGAAAAAAGTAATCCATTATTCTAAAAAAACAAAAAAAGGTTATTTTACATATAAATATTTTTTGTTAGAGGATCTTGAATTGTCACATAATTCTAATATTCAAAATGTTAAATATCAAAGTAAGCTTTCAACAAGTTTATCGAATAAATATGAAGATAGAGTTAATACACTCATGAGAAGAGCTAAAAACTCAAGAGTTAGAACTAAATCTTAAATTAATTATTATAGATTAAGTTCTTATATTTTACTTTCATTATTTTATATTATTTATATGGTAGTAAAAATGTTATTTAGTTTTGCTTTAATTTTACACTTTCATATTTTATACAGCTGTATATTTTATGTTCAGTTTTTTTGAACTCTTACTATCTTGTTTTGCTATACTAAAAATAAAACAAGGCTATTTATGGGACTATTTGATATAAGTATAAAAAAAGAGTTACCCTCTACACTTTCAAAGCAAGAGTTTTTAGAAGAGTTAAAGACTTCACTTATTCAAGACAAAGAGTACGAAACAAAACTAGATAAAAGCTCACTTGAAATAGAAAAACTTCATCTTGATACACTCTTGAAGTACAACTGTAAAATCACTTTAGACAAACAAAAAAAAGCAACTTCATTTCATCTTGAAGGACAGTTACATGATACTTTGGTACTTACTATTTTGATTATCTTAGCTATTTTACTTACTTATGGAATAGGTGTAGTATTAGTGATACTTTACACATATTTACAAAAGAAAAAAGCCACTAAGTTTATAAATGAGATTTTAGATAAGTATGAAACTATAAAAAAATCAAATTAGCTACTACTTACAAAACTTTAGATACAATCACTCTTTAGAAAATCGAATAATTTATAATTACAAAAAGGAAAAAATATGCCATTATTAGATAGTTTTAGAGTTGATCATACAATTATGCCAGCACCAGCAGTTAGAGTTGCAAAAACAATGAAGTCACCATCTGGTGATATTATCACTGTATTTGATTTAAGATTCTGTGTTCCAAATGAAAAGATGTTAGGAGAAAAAGGTATTCACACTTTAGAGCACCTTTTTGCTGGATTTATTAGAGAGCATTTAAACTCTGATACAGTTGAGATTATTGATGTATCTCCTATGGGTTGTAGAACTGGTTTTTATATGAGTTTATTAGGTTCTCCATCAGAAGAGCAAGTTGGTAAAGCTTGGAGAGCAGCTATGGAAGATGTATTAAAAGTTGAAACTCAAAATGACATTCCAGAACTAAACGAATACCAATGTGGTACATACGAAATGCACTCACTAGAAGAAGCAAAACAAATCGCACAAGATATTTTAGATAGCGAAATTGGTGTTATGTCAAACAAAGAGTTATTTTTATCAGAAGAGAAACTAAACTCACTAGGAAACTAAGTTTTGAGTAAAAAGCTAGAGCTTTTCAAAGAGTTATTTGCTGATTATCCAAATATCGCTATTTTACATGTGGATAACTCTTTGGATTTAGTTACAAATACCCTAGAGCAAGTAAGAGAAAAAAACGACGGAAACATCAAATACATCAAGTTTGAAGATGAAACCTCAGCAAGACTTAGAGCAACAGCTAGAGAGTATGAGTATGTAATCTTAGGAGATATTTTATCTTACTGTCCAAACAAAGATAAAATTTTGAAGCTTATGTATAAGGCTATTGAAAACTCAGGAAATATTATCATCTTGGAGAAAAAAACAAATGATAATATTTATGAACTTTTGGAGCTTATAGAAAATACTGGTTTTCAAGCTGTAAACAACATCGATTTATTTGATGAATACAACACAATAACTGCAAAAAAAATGCACCATTGGGACAACGGACTATAAATTTGCAAGAAATAGTAAAAACAATAGATGGGTCAAACACCCTTTATTCACCAAAGTACAATCAGCACTATCACAATATCGATGATGGTGCTGTAAATGAAGCTTTATCAAAACATATCATACCAACTTTAGAGTTTCAAAAAAACAAAAAAGAGTTAAATATCCTAGATATTTGTTTTGGCTTAGGCTACAACACTTTTACTACTTTGTACTACATAAAAAAGAATAAGCTTTCACATAAAGTAAATATCTACTCACCAGAACTTGATGGAGATTTAGTAAAGTCTTTAGAAAACTTTGAGTTTCCAAAAGAGTTTGATGAAATAAAGCACATCATCAAAGAAGTGAGCCTTAAGAACTTTTATGAAGATGGAGATATAAAAATAGAGGTTTTTATAGGTGATGCAAGAGAGTATATTAGAAGCTTTGAAAAAGAGTTTTTTGATATAGTTTACCAAGATGCTTTTTCAAGTGAGGTAAATATGGAGCTTTGGACAAAAGAGTATTTTGATGATATTTTTAGAATCTCAAAACAAGACTCTATTTTATCTACTTATGCAATAGCCACACCAATAAGGTTATCACTTTATGAAGCTGGTTACCTTATCTATCAACATATTCCAGTAAAAAGAAAGATTACTTTAGCTTTTAAACAAAGCCAAGATGATATTGGAAAGTACATAGATATGGAACTAAAAAAACAAAGAAACAAAGAGGCAAAAGCTATTTATGATAGATAGCTTTTGTTTTCAAATTTAATCCACTTTTATTACAGCAGCACCACGTCTACTATCACAACCACCATTTAGGTTTCCATCAACAGCTTGAACTCCACCAAAAAATACATTTAAATCATCAAAGTATTGAAGTTTATAGTGTTTTTCTAACTCATCTCGTATAGCTTGTGAACAATCAGGCTCCATACAAACACTTCCTTTTTCAAAGTGTATTCTTGGACTATTTATACTCTCATGCAAGCTTTTGCCATAATCAAGATTATTAACAATAGTTTGAGTTATAGCTGATCGTATTCTATTACTTCCTGCACTTCCTAATATAAGCTCTGGTTTTCCATCTTTTAGTACTGCTGTTGGTGCCATCATTGATGGAAGTCTAAGTCCTTCTTCCCATGCAAACCAACCATGAGGGTTTAAGTCCTCTTCTCCCATCATATTATTTAGCATGATTCCAGAACTTGGTATTACATGACCTGAACCCTCGCCATTTGTAGTAGTAACTGATACAGCATTTCCTAACTCATCAATTACTGATAGGTGCGTTGTATTTCCCCATAGATTAAGTCTTGAGTGCATAGTAGTACAGTAGTTTTTGATAAGTCTATCATTTTGTAAAATATCTTTTAGTTTTTCATCATGTAAAAACTCATCTACATGTTCACGTCTAAAATCACTTGTAGTATTAAAAGCCTCAATCATTCCTTTTACATACTCTAAACTTCTAAAATCTTTTAGGTCATACTTTTCAAGTATTTTCATGGTAAAGGCTATTAGTATTCCTCCTCCACTTGGCGGTGGGTTTGTAACTATTTCATAACCTTTATAGTTAAAATCAATAGGCTCTCTTTTAATACATTGATAGTTTTTTAAATCTTCTTTTAAAATAAGTCCATCATTGTCTTTCATGATTTTCTCTATTTCATCAGCAACTACCCCTTCATAGAAAACTTTACTTCCCTCTTTTGCAAAGGCTTCTAAAAAATCAGCATATGCTGGGTTTTTAAATAGATGTGTTTCATCAATTAGATTTTTATCATCTACCCCATATACATCCATAGAGGATTTAGTAGATGTGAAAATTGGCTCTAGAAGTTTTACAAAACTTGCTTGCATAGAAGATAGATATACACCCTCTCTTGCGTATTTAACTGCTGGTTTGATTATCTCAGATAAAGGAAGTGTTCCTTTATCTTTATGTACTTGATAAATACCTTCAACAAGTCCTGGAATAGCTACACTTCCAGCTCCTATATGAAACTCTTGAACAGCTGCTCCAAAATCTACATATATTGGATAAAACTCTGGTTCTTCCACTCTTTTTTTTGGAACTTGTACAAAAAAATCATAAAGTTCAGGCTTTTTGCCTTTTTCAAGTCCAAGAAGAAATCCCCCTCCTCCAAGACTTGTAAACAAAGGTTCTGTTAAAGGTGCTGCAAGCATTACTGCAAGTGCTGCATCATAGGCATTTCCACCTTGTTTTAATATATCAGCTCCTGCTTGAGCTGAGTTTGTATCCCCTGCTGAGACTACGCCTTTCATTTAATCACTCCTATTTTTTCTACTTCTCTTAAGTCATTTGTTTTTTCATAAATTTCTATCATATCTTGTGCAATTGAGTTTTTACTTACAATTTCTCTTGCTTTATCCATGAATTCATCACTTATAATATGATGTTCATAAAGTTCATCTATTAGTTTATTTGTAACTTCTCTTATAGTTTTTTGTTGACTTTTACAAATAAAGTTTGCATTCATTGAGTACCTTGAAGCTTTCCACATATTTTGTTTTAAAACTTGCATAGGCTCAAAAGAAACCTCTTTTAATTGAGAGAGTTTACATATTCCTCTAAATAATCCTATAATTATCTCTAATCTATCAAAATCATTTATAGCATCACAAACTCTAAACTCAATAGTTTTAAAGCTTGGCTGAATTCTCACATCCCACCAAACATCTTTTTCACTTTGTATTACCTCTGTTTTATACAGTACATTATATACATTTTTCATTTGAGTATAACTAGTAAAGTATTCAGGTATTGAAGCTTTTGGAAGCCTATCAAAAACCTTTGTTCTATAAGAGTGAATACCCGTATCTTGACCATTTGAGTAAACAGATGAAGCTGATAAAGCAAGAAATATAGGCATATATGAAAGTGAAAAATTATAAGCTTTCAAAGCCTTATCAAAATTTTTGAAGCCCACATGCACATGTAAACCACATATTGAAAAATCATCTAAAAGTATTTTGTGTTCATTTGATAGTTCTTGGTATCTTTTATTTGAAGATAATTCTAAATGCTCTTGTTTTAAAGCACTTGAACCACTTGATTGAAGAAGTAAGTTTTTCTTAGATGCTAAACTATTTAATTCTAAAGTAATTTCTTTAAAGTATTTAATCAAATCTGATAAATTATTAAATACAGGTGTGTTTATTTCTAGCATACATTGCAAAAATTCAGAAGTAATATTGTCTTTAAATCTTGCAGAAATATTTTCTTTGAAATAGTCGTACTCATTTGCACAGTTTAAATCATCAGCATTAAGAATTCTTAGTTCTAACTCTGCGCCCAACGTAAATACATATCCGTTTGTAAATTTGTCGAAAATCAAGTTGCACCAACTTTATATAATGAAATTTGTTGTAACATATATACTAACATAAAAATTATAAAAAGGCTTTCTTTCATGTACAAAAATATCATATTTTCTATCTTAATAGTTTTAGGTTTTAGTGCTTGTAGTTCCACAAAAGAGGTAAAACTTGATAGTAAATGCTATGAACTTCCAAAAACTGGAATGTGTAAAGCAATGTTCTCAAAATATTATTTTGACCAAAATGAAAAAAAATGTAAGCAGTTTATTTGGGGAGGATGTGGAGGAAATATTCCTTTTGAATCTTTAAATGAATGTGAAAAAAAGTGTAAGTAAAATCTTACACTTATTCACTTAAATTATCTAAAATATATCTTTCTAAATCTCTTTTTGAAACTTCATCTTTTAGTGACTTTTCAAAAATTTCTTCTATTTTTTTTGAGTAATCTTCATAAGGAAATAAAGGAAAATGCAACTTCCATGATCTTTTAATAAGAAGTAAACTAATAGAATCTCTCATTCTTGATCTAAAAAAATTAAAGCCAATAAAAATTGCTGCTGTTATTGCCATAGCTCCTAAGATAGAAACATGAGAATCAATCTTTGCTAATGTTTTATGAGTAAGTAATGAAATAGGAACAATAATAGATAAAACTAAACCTAAATAAACTAAATAAGCTCTTGTAAGTCTAAGTCTAAATCCTAACTTTGCAGGATCTACATGCATTCCTTCATTGTATTGTCTATTTGCGATTAATAAATCTCTTAAAAGTATTGGTTGTTTTGATGTGATGTAAATATAATCTAAAATCTTTTCTTTAAATGTTCTTTTTTTAGGCATGAAACTTTCCCTATAAAATTTTATATATATCTTATCTAAAATAAGGATAATAATGGGTTAATCAAACAAACTGAAAACTTTATATATTACTTAATGCTTATGTTTCTTTATATTTTTTATATAAATAAAATTTATATAAAAATTTAATCTAAAACACTATAAACTAGGTAAAATATAAATAAAACATTTAGGCTTTGCTATGAAAAAAATAGTTTTAATACTTTTGACTTTTTTTTACTCTTTTTTATATGCAAATGAAAAAAGTGATATTTCTATACAGCTTATGTGGCATGACCAATTTCAATTTGCTGGCTTTTATATGGCAAAAGAGAAAGGCTTTTATAAAAATACTGGCTTGAATGTAAGCTTTCATAAATATACAGCTAAAACAAACTTAACAAATAGAGTATTAACAAAAAAATCAGACTTTGGAACAGGTTCAAGCTCACTAATTATTGATAAATCAAACGGTAAAGAAATAGTCTTAATTGGCTCTATTTTTCAATCTTCACCTTTGATGCTTTTGGCATTAGCAAACTCGCGTATTAATTCTTTAGAGGATATCAAAAATAAAAGAATTATGACTGTAAATAACAAACAAAGATTTGCAACTTTACAAGCTATGCTTGCAAGTAAAAATGTATCTACAAATGAAATTACTTTTGTAGAGCATACTTTTGATGTAAAAGACTTGATAAATAATAACACGGACTTTGTACAAGCATATACTACAAATGAGCCTTTTTTACTAAAAGAGTTAGGTTATGAAGCAAGAATATTTCATCCAAAGGATTATGGTTTTGATTTTTATGAAGAACTAATCTTCACATCAAAAGAGTTTGCCCAAAATAATCCAACTACAGTTAGGAACTTCTACGAAGCTAGTATAAAAGGATGGGAATATGCTTTTGATAATATAAATGAAACAGCAAAAATTATCTTTGAAAACTACAACCCTCAAAACAAAAGTTTAGAAAGTCTTCTTTTTGAAGCAAAAGAAATGAAAAAACTTGTTTATAACAAAGATGGGAAAATAGGTCCTATTACTAAAGAAAAAATTGCATTAATAGAAAATACATATAGAGTTATGGGACTGATTGAAAAACCTTTAGATATTGATGATTTAATTTATCAAGAACATATTAAAAGTAAAAATACCCTTACAAAAAAAGAACTTCAAATTCTACAAGAAATGAAAACAATAAAAATGTGTATTGATCCTAGTTGGATGCCTTTTGAAAGTATTGAAGATGGTAAACACATAGGAATTTCAGCTGATTTTATAAAACTGATAGAAAATAAAATAAATACAAAAATAGAACTAATTCCAACAAAAAGCTGGAGTGAATCTTTAGAACTTGGTAAAAAAAGATTATGTGATATTTTCTCTTTGATAATGCCAACTGAAGATAGAAAACTATTTTTAGACTTTACAAAGCCTTATTTAGAAATACCGGTGGTAGTTGCTTCAAAACTTAACAACCCCTTTGTAAATACAATCTCTGATTTAAAGGGGAAACAACTTGCAATTGTTAAAGACTATGCATATGCAAATATCTTAAAATACAAATATCCGTATTTAAATATCATTGAAGTAGAAAACATTGAAGAAGGACTTGAAAAGATACAAAACGATGAAGTTTATGGATTTATTGGTAGCCTTGGAACAGTTGGATACCATATACAAAAAGAGTATATAGGTCAACTAAAAATTAGTGGTAAGTTTGAAGAAACTTGGAGTCTAAGTATAGGAACTAGAAATGATATACCACAACTTAAATCAATTTTTGAAAAAGCAATAAACAGTATTGAGAATACAAAAAAACAAGCCATTTTAAATAATTGGATTTCTGTTAATTATGAAAGAGGTTTTGACTATAACCTTTTATTTAAAATTATTGCTTTAATATTTATAATACTTTTTTTAGTTTTCTTGATTTACAGACAAGTTCTTCTTAAAAAATTAAATGAAAACCTAAGAAAAAAAGTTGCAGATGAAATAAAGAAAAACAATGAACAAAACCAAGTTATGAACCAACAAGCAAAACTTGCAGCTATGGGTGAAATGATGGGAAATATTGCTCATCAATGGAGACAACCTCTATCTTTAATTACTATAACTGCAACAGGAATGAAGTTTAAAAAAGAACTAAATAGCTTAGATGACAAAGAGTTTGATGATTGTATTGATCAGATTGTAACATCTGCAAAATATTTATCAAATACAATTGATGATTTTAGAAACTTTTTAAATAGAAATAAACCTGCTTTTTCATTTAAAACAAAACAACTTGTTTCTAAAACTCTAAATCTAATTGATGCTCAATTTAAAAACAATGATATTGAGATAGTTTTAAATGTAAAAGATGTGGAGATAACAACCCATGAAAATGAGCTTATACAGGTTTTAATAAATATCTTGAACAATGCAAAAGATGCACTTGAAAATAAAGATTATGAAAAACTAATTTTGATAAATATATATGAAGAAAAAAATAGTGTTTTTATACAAATACAAGATAATGCAAAAGGAATTGATGAAAAAATTATTCCAAAAGTATTTGAGCCATATTTTACTACAAAACACCAAACACAAGGTACTGGAATTGGTTTATATATGAGTAAACAAATGGTACATAAAACTATGAAAGGCAATTTAAAAGTAGAGAACAACAGCTTCATACATGAAGAAAAAGAGTATAAAGGTGCTTTATTTACAATAGAGTTAAATAAAAATTAATACCTTAAAAATCACTCTCTTTAATAAGCGTTGCTAAAACTTTTATATAAGCTTTTTCAAGAATACTTTGAGGTTTTGACTCTACAACTAAGACCCCTCTTTGTCGATAAGAGAAGTTTTTTTCTAAATTTTTAACTTTTGCAAAAACTTTATAGTAAGCTTTTTGACTTACTATATTTTCACTCTCATTTTTACTTGAAGCGATGCTACCTTCATATAAGGAGCTTAATTCTTTAAATTCTATATTTGGTAATGAAAATGTAGAAATACTTAAAATAGAAGTATCAATCTTTTCAAGGGCATTATCTAATAATAGTTTAGCTTCTTTGCTTTGTTTTATATATGAATAATCTTCTTCTTTACAATAAGCTATTACCTCAAAAGAGTTTGGATTGTATATAGTAAATAAAGGCTGTTTTTTATTTACCCATGTGCTTTTTTCTAAGTTTTCATTTAGAGAAACTATTCCATCAAAAGGTGCTTTTATTTGAAGATTTTTTATATCTTTTTTTAATGACTCTTTTTGTTTTTCAAGTTTTAATAACTGTTCTTCTAAAACAAGTCTATTTTCTAAAAGCTTTTTTGCTCCTGCCATACTATTTAGCTTTAGATTTAAAAGCTTTATTTTTTTATCTACTTGCTTTAATTCAAAGCTTTTTTTAGGAGAAGATAAAACTGCTAAAACCTCCCCTTGTTTTACTTGCTTTTGCTCTTTTATAAATATCTCTTGTATAAAAGCTTCATCTTTGGCATAAAGTTGATTAAACTGTTTTGCTTCTAGAACTGCTGGCATACTTACTTTAGTATTCCAAGGATAGATTAAAAAGCCTAAAAACAGAACAAACAAAATCAAACTAGTAATATTTCTCATATTTAAACTCACTTCATTAAACTTTTTAAACCAAATCTTCAATTCATTATAAATTGGCATTAAAATAAACCAAACAATCTCAACTATAAATAGAATAATACCTAAAACTTTAAAAGCAAAAAAATACACAAGTAAGGCAATACCTAAAAAAAGGAAAAATCTATATATCCAAGTTGCAATTGCATAAATGATAAAAAATCTTTGCTTATATAAAGGCAAAAATTCAGGAGGATTTATGTTTAACCCTAATATATATTTTCTTAAAAACCATCTAGCCATAGCGAAACTTCTTGGCTGTAAGTTTTTTGTATTTGTGGCATCACTTAAAGCATAATAACCATCAAATCTAAGAAAAGGACTTATATTTATAAGTATTGATGTAATCCAACTTGTTGTTGCAATTATAAAAGCTATGGTTTTTAAAATACCATCAGGTAAAAAAGCCCAAAGAAAAGTAGCTATTAATGCTAGATATAGCTCTGTTTTTACACCTGCTAGGACTATTTGAAGTCTTTTATACTTTGACTTTAGTTTCCAAGAGTCTGTAGTATCTGTATACATTACAGGAAATAAAACCAAAAAAGCTACACCCATGGTGGGAACTCGAACAGCGTTTCTTTTTGCTGTAAAAGCATGACCTAATTCATGTAAGATTTTTACAAAAATAATTGATAAAATATAATAAATCATACCTTCCATAGAAAAAAGATAAGAAAAAGTATTCATAAACTCTTCATAATTTCTAAGGGCAAATAAAATCCCAATAAAGCCTAAAAATAGAACTAAATTTTTATAAAAAGAACTGTAAAAAAAACTAACTTTTGATAGATTTCTTTCTAAGAATTTGTCACTTTTAAATAGTGGTATTTTTATAAAAAGATAGTTTTTTAAAAGCCATTTAAAAGGTGAAACCTTTGTTTTTTTATACTCTTCATAAAGTTGCTTTACATCTTGTGAATTACTAGCTTGTAAAAGAGAGTTTTTTCTTAGAAACTCAATAAAAATATCCAAAGAGTTTTCATCTATTTCATAGTCATTTTTTTGTAAAAAATCTAAAAACTTATCTACATCTTGATTATTTTGCCAATGATTTAAAAGTTTAAAAGCATCATAAGAGATATTGAAATACTTATCTTGTAAGGGGTCAAAAATAAGCCAGTTTTTCTCCCCAGTTTCACTTGGCATTGCCTCTAAAAGTTTTAAATCTTGCCTTAGAGTAGGAAGTAGTTTTTGCTTATTTTTTAGCATAAACTACCAACCTATATACTGTCTTAGTGAGGTTATAGGCTTTTTAAATAAATAGAAAAATAGTGTCACTTCTTGTGAATATATCTTTGCAGTTCCCCTTAATCCAATAGTTGGTATTTCATTTAGTTCAAGATTATCAAAAGAGGCTACTATCTCATATGATAAGATATTTTGATTACTAAGTTGGGGTTTGTAAGATATATATTTAACCTTTGCTTCCCATGAGTTTAAAGGGTCATTGTCAAAAAAAGCTTTTACTTTTGAGCCTTTTTCTATAAAAATAGCATCACTTACAGGAAGCATTATTTTAAGTTCTACACTTTTTTTATTAGCTAAATAAAGAATCTTTTCACCTATAACTACAGGTTTACCTTTCCATTCATTTGGATTATGAACTATTGCTATTGCATCTTTTGTTGAATAGATTTTCGTTTTTTCCAATTGCTGTTTTGCATATTCTAAAGCTGTTTTTTTAAGCTCAACTTGTGTTTTTAGTTCTGCTATTTTTCTTTTCTGATTTATATCATAAAAACTAGCTTGGGAAGAGGTATGTAATTGAGCCTTAGAAATATCTAAAGTTTTTTTAGCTATTTCATACTCATTTTTATAAAAAGTATCATCTAAAACTACTAATAAATCACCTTCTTTTACCTCATCATTTGGTTTTACCTCTATTTTTTTAACTGCTGCTTCAAGGGGTGAAGTTACAATAAAAGGATTTTTTGGTATCACTTCAAGAGGTGCTAAAACTGAAAGTTTAACAGGAATAAACATAAGTAAAATAAGCAGTATAAAAATGTATTTAAAATAGCCACTAAAAAATCTTGATTTTTTAATTTTACTTCTAAAACTATTTTTTGTTGTTGCATATAAAAAATAAGCATATGAAGAACTAAGATGAGCTATCACTTCTAAATGTTTCTTTTCATAAGCTTCATCATTTAATAAAACCATATAATACTGTATTGAAGCATCGTTTTTTTCAACTTTAATGGGAATAAAAAGAAGATGTTTATAAGAGTATTCATTTAAAACTTTTTCTTCATAGTTATCTAACTGTTTTTGAGTATCTATTTCATGTAAAGTATCACTATTTTTTAAAGCCTTTGAGGCAATACCTTCTAAAGTTTGTACAAAAATAGAGTTTGTATTTATAGTTGCAACATCTGAGATGGCTTCTACTTTTAGATTTTGTTTTGAATCAAGGCTAAAAAATAAAGCTGCTTTATATGGCACTAATTTTCTAGTTTCATTTACTATTGTATATCTTAGTTCTTCATAGCTTTGTGAGTTCCTACAATTATGCTCTATTTGAAGAAGATTTGCCACATTTAATTTCAAAAATAATCCTTAGGCATCTTTACTTGAAAATAGTTGCACTAAGTTTGTACCATAAGACTCTATTTCATTACTTTGACTTGCAACTTGAGATGAAAAGTCATTATTTATATCAGATAAAGTAATTTGTATAGCTTCTTCTTTTAGTGCTGATATATCTATTTTTATATTTAATATTCTAGTTTTATTATCAAAATCATAGGCTTTTATAACAAACTCCATATTGTCTTTTAGTAAACCTTTCAACTCCCCTGTTTTTTCATCAAAAACTATTGTACTTGGTAGTTTATCTCCATTTGCCATTAAAACCTCATATGCTCTTGCTTGTTTTATATCTACTATTTTTAACTGCATATAATCATTTATATAAGAAAAATCTTCTATTGTAAGTCCCAAAGTATCATATGCCTCTTTTTGTTGAACTTGAAAGTCAATCTCTCCTCTTGTTCCTAAAGTAATATCAATAGATTTTAAAAGATTAAATTGGTTCACATTTGTAAAAGCCTGTGCTTCATCTATAGTCTTAAAGTCTGTATATCCTTTAGCTAAGGTATCAAGTTTTTGAAAGTCTTCACTAAACTTACTATTTTCTTGTTCTTGAACTGTATTACTTCCAATAACTCCTACTTGTTCAACTTTTTGTGAGTTGTCAGATACTTCCACTTCATCTACTTGTGTAGGTGGTTCTATTGGATTTGCAGTTTCAAACTCTGGGTCAACTACTTTTGGAGGTCCTAAAACATCAATTTGATAAGTTCTTGAAGCTAAAGCTTGCATAGATGAAGAGTCATAAGTTGTGATTGTAACTTCAAATATTCCTATTTCAAGAGGTGTTCCACTTATTAAACCAGTAACACGATCAAAACTTATTCCAGTTGGAAGCCCTACGGCTTCATATACTAAATTATCACTATTATCAACATCTGTAAATAAAAATGAAATTTCTTGTGAATAATCTTGCCCATGTGTGATTATTGAGTCGATATTATCATCTGAAACTATTGGTGCATCATTTTGCCCGCCAATATTTATTGTAATAGTTTGCATATCTTTTTGATTTTGAGTATCTGTAATTTCTATATTATATGTGATTCTTACGGACTCATTTTCAGCTAAAAAATCAAGTTGGGCTTCACTTATAGTATAGTTCCATGTAATTGTTCCACTATTAGTTCCCTCACCTACACTTGAAATACTAAAAGCATTTAAAAAATCAATTTCTTGTTGTGTAGTTAAACTAAAAGTTGTTACTCCATCAGCTCTATATGCTGTAATTGAATCAAAATAATCACTAATACTTATTTCATCACTTAAATCTAAATCATTAAAGTTTATTGTTCCACTATCATTATAAGTTGAGCTTTCTTGAATACTTCCTGATATATCTGAACCACTTAGTGAGGGAGTGTCATTTGCTCCTTGGATTGTTATTTCAACATCTTGTGTTGAAGTTTGTCCATCATTGTCCGTAACAGTTATTGTAAATATTGCTGTTACTGTTTCCCCTTGGGCTAGAAAGTTTATATCTGATTCATTTATATTATAATCCCAAGTGATTGTTCCTGTGTTTGTATTTGAAGAAAGATTAGTTATTGAAAAAGCATTTTCTATTGCTTGTCTTTGTGCAGTACTTAAAGTAAAATCTAGGTTATTACTATCTTTAGCAATTACATCTTTTACATCAAAACTCCCTACAGGTGTATCATCCTTATCTATATCAGAAAAATCAATTGAACCACTATCACTTAAAGTTGCGCCTTCTTGTATCTGACCTTCCACTTCAACTGCTGTTATTAAAGGTACATCATTTTCACCTACAATTAATATAGTAATATCATGTGTTTCAAACTCACCTTGGGCATCTTGTACTCTTATTTGAAAGGTTAAAGTAATCTCATCACCTTGACTTAAAAAGTCTAATTGACTTTCAGTTAAAGAATAATCCCATTGAATTTCAGAACTATTTGAATTAGGCGTTAACTGAGTAATTGAAAAGGCATTTTCTAAGATAGTTTGATTTGAAGGACTTACTGTGATACTATTTCCATTTGAGTCCACTGATTGCATATTGGTAAGAGTTTCACTTATACTTGGTTGATCTGTTTTATCTATATCATTAAAACTAATTTTTCCACTATCACTTAGGGTTGAGCCCTCAGATACTCGACCTTCATCATCTACAACTTGAATTGAAGGTTTATCATTTGTTCCTTTTATCTGTATTGTAATATCTTGCTGTCTTGTTCCACCATTATTATCATTTACTTCTATTGTAAAAACTGCTGTGATTACTTCACTTTCACCTAAAAACTCAATATCTCCTTGAGAGATTGTAAAGTCCCAGTTTATAGAACCTGTATTACTATTTGGATTTGCATTTGTAAAAGAAAAAGCATCTAAAATAGCTTGTTCTTCTTGTGAACTTAAACTATAACCATTTATACTTGTACTAAGTAAAGAAGCAGTAATTTTATCTGTTGTATCTGTATCAACAAAATTTATTACTCCATTTTGAGAAACCACACCCTTATCAACAACATCTGCTGTACTACTTGTGCTATTTACACTAACTGTATCGTTTACACCTTGTATGTTGATTGTAATTATTTGATTAACAGAAGCCCCATTACTATCACTTACTTGTATTGTATATTTTACGATTACGCTTTCATTATTTGCTAAAAAATCTAACTTATCATTTGATACAGAATAGCTCCAAGAAAAAGTTCCTGTGTTTGAGTTTACACTACTATTTGTAAAGTTAAAGCCATTGATTATGTCATTTTGTTGATTTTGACTCAAAGAAAGAGAAGTTACTCCATCACTTTCATATGCTTCAAAACTATTTGAGATATAACTAGCCAATAAGGTATCATTTAAGTCCTTATCAATTACATCTATATCTCCTGATGCACTAATAATTCCATCTTCAACTAAGTTTGAGCTATCATCTGCATTATCAATTATAGGAGTATCATTTACTCCAATTATTTCTAATACTGTTTTAGAGATATTACTATCATTTACTCCATCATTTACTTTCCAAGATAAAGTTCTTTGATTAAAAGCTGTTTCAGGAGAATCATTTGTTGAATAAAATCTTATTGCTTTTAGTGCATTTTTATACTGCTCAATTGTCGCTGTTCCACTAAGACTTAAAACACCTGATGATGAATCATATGAAGATAGTATATTTCCATAAACTGAATTATCATCATTTGTAAACTCCAAAGTATCTCCACTTGTAAAGCCACTTGTTATTGATATTTCAGCACTCTGTAAATCTACTCCATCATCAGTTAAAATCACTAAATTTACAAGTTCAGAAGAGGGACCATCTTCTGTGTATGTAAAAGTGGTTACATCAGAACCACCAAGTTTAATTTCAGCAACTTCACCTGCTCCACCACCTCTGATTTTATTAAACTCAACTCTATAATATCTAAAGACTTCTGTATTAGAAAATTCTACTTTTACCTCTTCCCCTCTGTTTGTACTAGGATTTATATCCATAGATACAATAAGATCAAAATTTGACCTATCATTTGAACCATAAATAGCAAATTTTGTTGGATCAAGATCATCAGAACCATTTGAAGTTGTAATGGCAAAAGAGTTTACAATATAAGGGTTTGAGGCATCAAAATCAAAGCTTGTTCCTGAACCTAAAGGAAAAGAAAAAGAGGTATTTACATTATTGTCAAAAGCGAAAGATGCACTATTATCTGAAAAATCACTTGCAGGGATTGAGTCATAATCAGTGGAAGTTGAAAGATAAGGTGCATCATTTGCTAAAAGTGTTTCATAATTTTCAATAACTATACTTTGACTTTCAATAGTACCGCTTTTATACTCTAAGTTCCAATCTCCATCAAGTTTTTTATCACCAGTTAAATCATCAGATGCTGCAACATCTGCATCTGTTAAAGAGGCAAGTTTATCTACAAAATCTTTTCCTTGATTATTTTGACCAATAGAACATCCATAAAGTAAAATATCAGCTTCTTTATTTAAACTATTTGATATATTTTTTAAAGTTTGTTCATAATCGTCTATATTTTCTAAATCTAAAGAGCCATTTGAAAAAAGGAGTTCACCTTCTTTACCATGGGAGATTATATGTAAAGTATCAATACCCTCTTTATTTTCTAAGATAGTATCTATTTGTTCTAAAACATCACTTTTATCATTTAAAAAATAGACTTCTATGTCTTCATCAAGTTGACTTACTATTTCTTCTTTATTTTCAACTTCACTATCTATAAAAACCATTTCTTTATTTTTATTTTCTTGTGGAGGGTTATCAGGTGTGTCATTGTTTTCAAAGCTATTATTATCTAAAACATCAACAGCAGTTGCTACTGCTGCCCCATCAAATAAAACTCTTGGTTCTAAGGCACTTATTAGTGGATTTCGTTTCATATTAAGCCTTTAGTTTTGCTCATTTATCTGAAATATTGCTGTTGCACTCATTCCTGGTATTATTTTGTCATAAGGTTTTTCTAGTGAGACTCTAACTAAAACAGTCTGACTAATAGGGTCAACAACCGAACCTATTTCTTTTACTACTGCACTAATTGAAGTTTGTGTTTCATCTATGTTTAAAACAACTTTCATATCTTTTTTTAGAATTGCTAACCATGTTGAGGGAACAAAAGTTTTTGCTTCCAAACTCTCTGTTGAGATAATCTCTAATATCTGTTCATTTGGTTTTACACTTTGATGTTGTGAGACTTCTCTTGTCACTACTCTTCCGTTATAAGGAGCATAGATATTACATCTTTTTACATTTATTGAAGCTATTTTATACTCTGCTTCTTGTTTTCTAAACTCTTCTCTTGCAATATCAACTTCAAACTTACCTATTGATTTAAAGCTTTCTAATTTTTTATTTTTTTTATATTTTAAATAAGCTATATTTTTTTCAATTGCAGCTTTTGATTTTTGTGCTTTATAAATATCACAATTTAATTTTATTAAAAGATCACCTTTTTTAAAAGAATCACCCTCAATTTTTTTTAAATAAGTGATATTTCCAGCTAGTTCACTTGATAAAATAGTTTTATCATAAGAAGTGATAACAGCCCTTGAACTAATTTCATCTTGGGCAAAAATATATGTGATTAAAAATCCTATTAAAAATATCTTTTTCATTCTCTACTCTTTTATATCCATCACTAAATTACTTATATATCCAAAAGATGTTTTATACCAAACATCTTTGTTGTTTGATATAATCTCTTCAATATTTATTTCTTGGTTTTTAGGAAGTAAAAAAAGAACTGGACTTTGCCAATTTGCTTCTGTTCTTATATTTGCATTTTTAAAAGCTACCCCTTTAAAAATACTCTTTTTTATCTCTTTTTTACTTGCTAAACTTAAATTATCTTCTTTTTCATCTTTTATAAATACAGCACTTTTATAGATATATCCAAGAGGTGTTTCTATCCATTTTCCATATTTATTTTCAAACTCTCTTAAAACCTTTACTTTTCTATTTTTTAGTAAAACCACACTATAAATACTATCTTTATGAGCTTCTTTTCTTAAATATACATTTTGAGTTGTTTGAGCAGTTTTTACCAACTTTTCAAGCTTAGCTTTTTTGATTTCTACTTTTTTCTTTTTAGTTTTTTTAGGCTCTTTTACTTTTATAACACTATTTTTTTCTAAAGTCTCTTTTCCTATATCTTCATAAGTTCCAATTGAAGCAAAAACTCTTCCATAGCTATTTTGTACATTTGCATAAGATGAAGAGTGTCTTAGAAGTGCTAAGATATAGTTTAATTTCTCTTTTGTATAAATCAATCTACTATTCATATTTAGTTTATTTGTAACTTCTGTTAACTTGTATATTTCTTGAGCCACATCTAAATATTTCTTTGAAAGCTTATACTCTTTTTTTGACTGTTCAAAGTTTGCAAGTGATAAATGAACTTGTGATAATACTGCCATTGAAATAGCAAGTTTTTGTTCTTTTGCTAAAGCTATTTTTGTTTTTGCAATTTTTTGACTTGTATTTGCTTTAAAGATATTTAATAAATTCCATGAAATAGTTGCACCGTATGAAGTCCAATTGTTATTTAGTAAATAATCATTATTATCATAAGAAATACCACTGTTTAGTTTAATTCCAGGAAGCATTTGCAAAATTGCTCTTGTTGTTTCTTTATGTGAAATTCTTTGTTTATATCTACTCTCTAAAATCTCAGGTCTATTCTCTAAAGCCATTATTTCCATTTGCTTTAAACCAAGATTTAATTTGGGAAGCTCATAATCTGTTTTAATTTCTTGTGCAAGTGTAAAATGAGTTCCAGCTTTTAAACCCATAAGCTCAGCTAACTCGACTTTTGCATTCATAAGATTTCTCTCTAAAGCTTGAAGAGATCTTAATACTTCAAGTAAATCCCTTTGATACGCCAAAGACTCCATTGGCGAGTTGATTCTAAGTTTTTTAATTTTATTTGAATCATTTAAAGCTACTTGTACATCTTTCATCATAGGAACAATTTTTTTAAGTAAGGCTTGAGCTGATGCAGCTTTATAGTAAGTTCTTCTTACTTCTTGTACGATGTTGTGAATTACTTTTCTTTCATTTTGTTTTGCCATTAAGTATTTATCAGCTTGTTGTTGAGCTTTCACATACGATAATCCAAAATCTAGAACATTCCAACTAAAAGAAATATCAGCATCAATTCTTTCTTTATCTTGAGATACTGAGTATGAAGGCTCACCTGTTATTGGCTCAGGATTTCCACCACTAAATGAAGTACTAGCAGATGCAGCATACTCATCTCTTTTTGAGTATCCTGCACTTGTAGTTAGATTTGGTAACATGTCATAATAAACTAAATCAATTTGTTGTTTTGCTAGGGCTGTTTGCATTAACTTGATTTTATTTCTTACATTATTTTTTAGGGCTTTATTTATTGCTTCATCTATTGTAATTGGTTCTGTAATAATTGGAGAAATTCTATTTATTAGTTTTAAATCTTGATTTGCTTTTAGTGCTATTTCTTCTTTGCTTAGAGGTTGGGGAGTTACTGTACATCCACTTATAAAAAAAGTAGTTAATAGTAAAAGTAGTGTTGATTTTTTCTTTAAAAACCCCATTTAAAACCCCATGATGTAATTATTTTATATATTTTGCCCTATATAAACTTAAATCCCTATCTAATGGGGTTTTTGGAAGTTATTTTATACTTTAAAAAGTAGGAAACCCTACTTTTTAAATATTATAATATTTTGCGTCGTGGTGAGGAACTACTATTGCACAAGTAGTTTGTTCTGGATGCATTTGGAATGTCTCAGATAACTCAATTCCAAATTTTTCAGGATCTAGTAAATCAAAGATATCTCTATTCATAGCTAAATCAGGACAAGCTGCATATCCAGGAGAGTATCTACAACCTACATACTGTTTCATTTGAACATCATTTAGTGTTGGTCCTTCTTTTGGTACAATATCTAAATCAAGTCTAATTTGCTTATGTAAAACCTCAGCTAAAGCCTCAGCAAGTTCAACTCCAAGTCCATGAATTTGATAATATTTATTAAACTCACCCTTGTTGTAATACTCTCTTTCATAATCAGCTACTTTAAGCCCTGCACTAGCAAGAGTAAATCCAACTACATCAAGTCTATCATTTGCAAAATAATCAGCAATACATCTAAAAGGTTTTCTTTGCTGTCTTGGGAACTCAAATACTTTTATCGCTTCATCCAAAGATGGCTTATTATTTCTAGCTTCATCTTCTGAGTTAAATAAATACTTTTTGTCAAAAATATAAAGTTTATTATCATAAGACATACAAGGGTAGTATTCATAAATAGCAATTGGATCAAAGATATTTTTATCAATTAACTCTTCTTTTAACTCTTCATATAAAGGCTTAACAACTTCTTCTTCATGCTTGATAAAATCTGCACTTTTTTGTTTTCCTCTTTTATATCCCCATCTTTGTCTAAATAAAACTCTATGGTTAATCCATTTAAACACTAACTCTTTATCTACTTCATCACCAGTTTTTGCAACTCTATCCCAAAGTGGAGGGAAAGTAAACTGCGTAGGTTTTGGAAGTTCTATCTCTTCATATGGAGGAATTTCAACTTCTTCTTTTGCAACCCTATCACTTGTATCAACTTCTTCAATTAGATCAGCAGCAAGTGCAGTATTATCTAAATCACCCTCTTCAATTCTTTGCATAGAAACAACTCCATCAAAGGCATCTCTACAATAGAATATTGGACCATCATAAATAGGTCTACAATAATCATTTACAAAACCTTTTGTAAGTGCAGCTCCTCCTAAAAGTACTGGAATATCAATTCCTTCTTTTTGAAGTGTTTCTAGATTTTCTTTCATCACAGCTGTTGATTTTACAAGTAATCCACTCATTCCAATAGCTTGAGCTTTATTCTCTTTTACAGCAATAATAAAGTCATTTAAATCTGCTTTAATACCAATATTGATTACTTTAAATCCATTATTTGAAAGAATAATATCAACTAAGTTTTTACCAACATCATGTACATCACCTTTTACAGTTCCTAGTACCAGTACAGTTTCACTAGCTTTCTCTTTTTTCGGTAAATAAGGATTTAAGCTATCAACTGTTGCTTTCATAGTTTCAGCACTTTGAAGTACAAATGGTAACTGCATTTGACCTGAACCAAACAGTTCCCCAATAATTTTCATACCATCAATAAGCCATTCATTTACTATAACTTCTGGTTCTACTTCATGTCTTAACTCTTCTACAAGTGGTAACATTCTATCTTTATCACCATCTAATAAAAGTTTTTTAACTTTCTCAACTGGCTCTAATTTTTGGTACTCTTCATCACTTTGTTCTTCCATATCACCTACGTTTGCAAAGTGGTCAATAAAGGCAAATAATGGGTCACCATTTTCTTGATTATTAAAGATTAAATCATCACAAGCTTTTCTGTCTTCATCAGAAATTTTATTTAGAGGTAAAATATGTTTTACATTTACAATCGCTGTTGTAAGTCCTGCTTTTACACAATGGTCTAAGTAAATTGAGTTTAAGTAAATTCTAGCTTTTTGGTCAAGTCCAAAAGAGATATTTGAAAGTCCTAAAGTAGTTCCAACTTCTGGGTGTCTTATTTGGAACTCTTTAATAGCTTCAAGAGTTTCAACACCAGCTGTTCTATACTCATCATCACCAGAACCAATAGTAAATGTAAGCATATCAAATACTAAATCATCAGGTTTAAAGCCATGTCTATTTACACATAAGTCATAAATTCTCTCAGCAACTTCTAATTTTCTCTCTAAAGTTTTAGCCATACCAATTTCATCAATAACTAAACAAACAAGAGCAGCACCAAATTTTTTAGCTAGTAAACAAATCTCATCAAACTTATCTTCACCATCTTCAAGGTTTACTGAGTTGATAATAGGTCTTCCACCTATTTGTTTAAGTGCTGCTTCAAGTGCTGGAATTTGTGTTGAATCAGGCATTAAAGGAAGTGATACTTTTTGAGAGTAAAGTCCTACAACTTTATCCATATCTTCTCTTTCATCACGACCTGCAAATCCAACTGATACATCAATTACGTGAGCTCCTGCTCTAACTTGTTGTTGACCAACTGTTAAAGTTCCTTCATAGTTATTTGCTTTTAGTAATTCTCTAAAGGCTTTTGAACCTGTAGCATTTGATCTCTCACCTATTAGAAGTGGTGCTGGGTCTTGTTTTAATGGAACTACATTAAATAAACTTGCTAATGAAGCTTTTAAAAATCCACTAGGCTTCTTAGGAACTACACCTTCAATATCTGTAACTAATGCTTTAATATGTTCAGGAGTAGTACCACAACAACCACCTAAAAATGAAACTCCATTAAACTCTAAGAACTCTTTTGTTAACTCTGTAAACTCTTTAGGCTGCATTGGATAGTAAGTTTTTCCACCTTTATTTTGTGGAAGTCCTGCATTTGCATGAACAGAAATAGGGAACTTACAAATTTCACTTAATGTTTTTACATGTTTGTGTACTTGTTTAGGACCAGTACCACAGTTAAATCCAAGTGATAAAATATTAAATGGTTCTAAAATTGCAGCAATTGTCATAGCATCTGTTCCTATAAGCATCGTACCGCTAAGCTCTATAGTTACAGATACCATAACAGGAATATGAGGTGCCACATCATTTAAAGCATGTAATCCTGCTTTAATTTGTAAGGGATCTTGACAAGTTTCAAGTAAGAACACATCTGTTCCTCCATCAGCAAGTCCTTGTGCCATAATCTTATAACCTTCATACATATCATCATAAGCTATATGACCTAATGATGGAAGTTTAGTACCAGGTCCAATTGATCCTAAAACATATCTTGGTTTTTGGGGTGTACTAAACTTATCACAAGAATCTTTTACAAGTTTTGCTCCAAGTCTAGATAATTCATATGATGTCTCAGGAATTTGATACTCATCTAATACCCATGGCATAGAACCAAAAGTATTTGTTGAAATCATATCAGCCCCAGCTTCTAAATAATCATCATGAATCTTTTCTAAAACATGAGGAGCTGTTAAGTTTAAAAGTTCATTACAACCCTCTAAATTTATTCCCTCATATTCCCACTCTTTGTCTTTAATATCCGCTAATTGAAGCTGTGTTCCCATAGCTCCATCAATAACTAATACTCTTTCATTTATTATACTTTTTAATTTATCTATCATATTTTTTACTCTTATTTGAAAATCTTATAATTATTATATATCTAAGTTATAATATACCAATTTATAACTTAGGAAAAAATTTCTCTTTTAGTTTTCTACAACTACTCTAATTACAGAAGCTTCACCTTGATGACCTTTACCTTCATCTAAAATAGTTACTACTTCATTTATATCACCTTGACACAAAGCAAAAGCTTTTTTAAAATCATCAATTGTGTAAAGTAAATCTTTGTCTTTTGGCCCACCACTATTGTAGTTTAGTTGATTTACAGAAAAGAACTCACCAACAAAAATTCCATCAGGTTTTAGTGAATCCTGAATTTTTTCAAAAAGTTTAGCTCTATCTTCTTTATACATATGCAAATATGAAGCAACTATTACATCGTATTGTTCTTTCACTTCCCAGTCATTTAAATCAGCACAAATAGTCTCAACCGTAACACCTTCTTCTAAGGCTCTAAAATGAAGCTTTGAAAGTCCGATATCTGAAGCATCAATTGCTGTTACTTCCATATCTCTTTTTGCTAAAAATATAGCATTTCTTCCTTCACCCTCACCTAAACATAAAACCTTTCCGCCCCTTGGAAAAGATTTTACTTTTGAAGCAATAAAACTATTTGGTTTTATACCATAAAGGTAACCATCTCTTGAAAACTTACTATTCCAAAATTCTTGTTGACTCATTTTTTAGAATCCTTTTTTACGCTACAGTTTGTTGTTATTCTATCTATTAAAGTTATGTACCATTTACCATCATTTAGCTTATTTAAATGAAACACAATTTCAGGTGTTAATATAACTTTATATGACATAAGTTCAATCATTTTTGCTTTATGAAAATCCTCTTTTTTAAAAGAGTCTTTTTTAAGCATATTTTTCTCTTCCATAAATTTTTTTAATTTTGTAGAAGTATTTGTACTTAAAAAAAGCCCATGATTTGTCCAGCCGTAATAAGCATCATTGTAAGGACTACAATTAAAAGTAGAATCAGTTTCTATTATTGGTAAGTTTATAGCTTTTTTAGGCACTCTTGATACAAAATGCGAAAACTCTTCAAGCTTTATAGTCTCTTCTTCAACTACATTGAAAAACATTTTTTGAAAAGTAAAGTTTTCAAAACCATCTATTTTATATAAGTTATATAAACCAAAGTTTTGATTTATAAATTTACTATTTAAAAGTTGTAAATTATTTTGAGACATAGCTTTTACTATCTCATGAACTGTCTTTAAAAGTTCATCAGAAACAACTGGTCTTTCATAAACAAACTCTTTTTTCTTTGGCTGAACTATTTTATCAAAATCCTTAACCGAACAACCTGCAATAACTAATATAATCGATGTACCTAAAACAATATTTTTTATAAATCTACTCATCTAAAAAACTAATCCTAAAATTTTTTTGATAATATACCATAAGTAACTATTCAAAGCCCTAAAAGAAATCTAGCTTTTAAATTATGACCTAAATTTAATAATATCTTAGATAGAATAATCATTAAAAATTAAATCATTAGGAATTTATAAGATGACTGAAGCAAAATATATATGGATGGATGGAAAGTTTGTAGATTGGCATGATGCAAAAGTACATGTTCTTTCACATACACTTCACTATGGAAATGGTGCTATTGAAGGTACTAAAGCATATAAAACTCATGATGGAAGATGTGCTATTTTTAAACTTGAAGAGCATACTAAAAGACTTATAAACTCAGCTAAAATGACACTAATTGATGTTCCATTTAGTACTGAGGAACTAAATAAAGCACAAATTGAATTATTACAAAAAAATGAATTAACTGAAGGTGCTTATATTAGACCACTTGTTTACTTAGGATATGGAGTTATGGGACTTTATCATAAACAAGCTCCTGTAAATGTTTCTATTTCTGCATGGGAATGGGGAGCATATTTAGGTGAAGAAGGAATGAAAAAAGGTGTTAGAGTAAAAATTGCCTCTATGACTAGAAACTCAAATACTTCTGGAATGGGTAAAGCAAAAGCAGTTGCTAATTACTTAAACTCTCAAATGGCAAAAGGTGAAGCTGTTGAGTGTGGTTATGATGAAGCATTATTAAGAGATGACCAAGGTTACATTGCTGAGGCTTCTGGTGCTTGTTTCTTTATTGTAAGAGACGGAGAAATTATTACTCCACCAAATGACAACTCTTTAGAATCAATTACTCAAGCTACTGTTATTGACTTAGCAAAAGACTTAGGATACACAGTAACAAGAAGAAGATTAACAAGAGAAGAAGTATATATTGCTGATGAAGCATTCTTTACTGGAACTGCTGTTGAAGTTACACCAATTAGAGATATTGATGCAAGAATTATAGGTTGTGGTTCAAGAGGTCCAATTACAGAAGTATTACAAAAAGCATACTTTGATGTAGTTCAAGGTAGAAATGAAAAATACACTAAGTATTTAACATACATTAACTAATCTTAGTTAATATTTTAAAATTAATATAAAATAAGGGAAAAAATGCCAATAGACAACGACTATTTTAAAAACAGACAACAGAATAATGGTGGTGGTTCTAACAACAATAATGGTGGTGGTGGAAACTATCAACCACCTTTTGAGCCACCAGAATTTTTCAAGAACTTTGGTAAAAAAGCAGGATTTATTTATGTGATTATCATAATTATTGCTGCATTATTTATCTTTAAACCATTTGTGATTATTGAATCAGGTCAAGTAGGTATTAAAGTTACTACAGGTAAATATGAAGATAAACCATTAACTCCTGGTTTCCATTTATACCTTCCAGTATTCCAAAAAGTTATTGTAGTTGATACAAAAGTAAGACTTATCAACTATAGAAGTGTTGAACAAATGGGTGGATTTGACCAAAGTATTAGATCAAACCCAGCAATTAATATCTTAGATGCAAGAGGTTTACCTGTTTCTATTGAATTAACTGTTCAATATAGATTAACAGCAGATGGAGCTCCAACTACTATTGCTACATGGGGTCTTGGATGGGAAGACAAAATTGTTGATCCAGTTGTAAGAAATATTGTAAGAAATATTGTTGGTGGATTTAACGCAGAAGAATTACCAACAAGAAGAAATGAAATTGCTACTTTAATTGAAAATGGTATTAGAACTCAAGTTGAAGCTTTAGAAGATACACCTGTAAGTGTAGAATCTGTTCAATTAAGAGAGATTGTATTACCTGAAAAAATTAAAGAACAAATTGAAAGAGTTCAAATTGCTAACCAAGAATCTGAAAGAGTAAGATACGAGGTTTTAAGAGCAAAACAAGAAGCTGAGAAAAAAGCTGCACTTGCAAAAGGTGAGGCTGATAAAAACAGAATTGAAGCACAAGGTAGAGCAGATGCTGTAACTATTGAAGCGAAAGCTCAATCAGCAGCAAATAAAGAGATTGCAAAATCTTTAACATCTGATTTATTAAGAATGCAACAAATTCAAGTTCAAGGGAAATTCAACGACGCACTTAGAGAAAACAAAGATGCTAAGATTTTCTTAACTCCTGGTGGTTCAACTCCAAATATCTGGGTTGATACTAAAGACAAATCAAGAGATACTGCAATACACGGTAAATAATAAGGTAGGGTTTTCCCTACTTTATACAAAGTAATCAAATGAAAAAAAACAACTTAATTTTAATACTAACTTTTTTACTTACAACAACTATCTTTGCACAAGAGAAACAAGAAGAGAGTATTAAGAATAAAAATGAAATAAACTTAGATATACCACTTGAAGACGATAGATATTCAAAGTACAAGCAAGAAAAATATTCACCTCCTCCAACTATAGCTGAGACAGAAAAGCTTAAAGAAAAAGATATAGAAATAGGCGGCGAAGTTGAAGTAGATAAAGTCACAAGAGAAGTAGAAAAACTAAAACTTGATATAAGCAAAAAATTTTAAGGGCAAAAATGGAAGCAATAGAAAAAATTGATTGGGAAAAAACTAATGGTTTAATTCCTGTAGTTACACAAGATGCAACAACAAATGAAGTATTAATGCTAGCATACATGGATAAAGAAGCATTAGAGCTAACAATCAAGACAAACTACGCTCACTACTTTAGCAGAACAAAACAAAGAATTTGGAAAAAAGGTGAAAGCTCTAATCACACACAAGAAATAGTAAATATTATGCTTGATTGTGACAACGACACACTTTTATTAAAAGTAAATCAAGAAGGTGTAGCTTGTCATACAGGAAGAAAATCATGTTTCTTTACTGATTTACAAACAAATGAAGAAGTATCAAAAGTAGAAGTTGATACAACAGCTGCTTATGGAGTAATAGATACCTTATATCACACTATACTTGAAAGAAAAAATGATGACCCAAGTAAATCATACACTTCAAAACTTTTAAATGGTGAACAAAACTCTATGCTTAAAAAAATTGTAGAAGAATCAGGTGAATTTACTTTTGCAATAAAAGATAATGATGAAGAAGAGATTATTTATGAAGCAGCTGATATTACATATCACGTTTTAGTTGCCCTTGCTTCAAAAAATATAAGCCCAGATAGAGTTAAACAAGAGTTAGCTAGAAGATTTGGTATGTCTGGAATCGAAGAAAAAAACTCAAGAACTAAATAAATTAATTTTAAAGTGCAACTCATGCAAGTAAGTTGCACTTAAACTTTAAAAGATATAATTCCAAAAAAGGAGTTATTATGGCAAATACTTGTCAATACTGCTCTAAAAAAATACCTATTTCAAAAGTTTTTTGCTCTAAAGAGTGTAAAGAGAACTATTTTGAAAAAGCAATTATAAATATTCCTAAACCTTTTGTAAAGAAATTATACTTTTTTTGTAACGAAGAAGAGAAAGAAGCTGAGATTCTAAAATTTTGCGAAAGACACAAGTGGAAAGAACATCTAGTAAAACAAAAAATTGAAGAGATTTATTTAGAGTATTTTAAATAAGATAAAAAGTAGCTTTGCTACTTTTTATCTTGAAGTCTTAGTGACAACCACACCCTGTACCACAACTACCACCTGATGATTGTTGAGTTTGTTGTGCAGAGCTAGCACTTGCAGCTGTTGTTGAACAAGCACTTACACCAGGAGGTGTAGTTGGTTGAATATCAGCATTAGTTCTATCATCATCTACATTGTCTAAGAAAGCAATTACTTTTGATGCTGCTTCCATATATCTTTTTGCAGAGATTGATTCTGGATTAAAGTAAGTAATTGGTTTACCACCATCTCCACCTTCTCTAATTGCAGGCTCAATTGGTAGGTTTCCTAATACTTGAGTATTATATTGATCAGCTAAATCTTCACAAGTTCCCATTCCAAAAATATCTGATTCTGTCTCACATGATGGACAAATAAATCCACTCATATTTTCAACAATACCAGCTACAGGAATATGTAACTTTTGGAACATATCTAATGATCTTCTTGAATCATCAAGTGCAACATGTTGAGGAGTAGTTACATTGATACCTGCTGCAACAGGAACACTTTGAGCAAGTGTTAATTGTGCATCACCAGTACCAGGAGGCATATCAATGAAAAGAATATCTAACTCTTCCCATAAAATATCTCTTAACAGTTGTTGGATAGCTTTCATAATCATAGCCCCTCTCCAAATAACTGCTTGACCTTCATCCATTAATACACCCATAGACATTACATCTACTCCATATGCATTAAGTGGTCTTGCTTTTTCACCAATAACTTCTACTTCTTTTCCTTGTAATCCCATCATTCTAGGAATATTTGGACCATAGATATCAGCATCTAAAATACCAACTTTTTTACCTTGCATAGAAGCAGCAACTGCTAAGTTTACAGTTGTAGTTGATTTACCAACTCCACCTTTTCCTGAACTTACCATTACAATTTTCTTAATCTGAGGAGCAATATTTTTACCACTTACAGAGTTAGAGTTTTGTTTTGGAGCTTGTGGCTTATTGAACCCAAGTTTTACTTCTAGTCCAATAGCATTGATACAGGCATGAATATCTTTTCTTAATTGTTCTTCAACTTCTTGAGCAGTAGATGTAATATCTAATACAATTGAAGCTATATTTCCTTCTAATTGAACATCTTTTACGAACCCAAAGTCCATAATAGATTTTTCAAATCCAGGGTACTTAACTTTCTCAAGTTCTTTTTTAATATCTTCTATATTTGCCATAGAAAAATCCTTTTTATAAAGTTTTATATTTAAATTTTTTGTATTATAATTGAAATAGGATAATTTTTGTCTTAATTAAGCTAAATTTTCTATTTTTTTGTAAAAAGTAAAGGTTTATTTACTTTTTTAAACAGTGATATTTTATCAAAAGTTTATGAAATACATAGAATTTTAAAGGCTTTAGTTTTATTGTTTTTGTAATTTTGATTTTTGGAAATAGTTTTGAAAGTTTTAAATAAAAAAGGCACTCTTCAAATTATTTTGAAGAGTGTTTTTTCTTAGATAGTTTTGGACAAGTTTGTGTTTTCACTTTTTTATCCAGCATTTTGTCTGACCTTTTTGAAAATTTACGCAAATCAAGATTTGCTATTTTCATAAAAAGCTCGTTAATGCTGAAAAGAGTGAAACTGTTCACTTTTTTATCCAGCATTTTGTCTGACCTTTTTGAAAATTTACGCAAATCAAGATTTGCTATTTTCATAAAAAGCTCGTTAACGCTGAAAAGAGTGAAACTCTTCACTCTTTTTATCCAGCGTTAACCATCGCATCACCGTGGTCTTTTACGATTTTTTGTGTGATTTTATATGAACAGAACTTTGGTCCACACATAGAACAAAACTCTGCTTCTTTAAATACATCTTGAGGAAGAGTTTCATCGTGGTACTCTTTTGCTCTTTCAGGATCTAAACAAAGTTCAAATTGCTTATTCCAATCAAACGAGTATCTTGCATCTGACATTTCATCATCAATATCTCTTGCACCTTTTCTTCCTCTTGCAATATCAGCAGAGTGAGCAGCAATTTTATATGCGATAATTCCTTCTCTTACATCTTTTGCATTTGGTAAACCTAAGTGCTCTTTTGGTGTAACATAACAAAGCATAGAAGCTCCATGCCATCCACCAACAGCTGCACCAATTGCAGATGAAATATGATCATATCCAGCAGCAATATCAGTTGTTAAAGGTCCTAAGATATAGAAAGGAGCTTCATGACAATACTCTTGCTCTATTTTCATATTTCTTTCAATTTGATTTAAAGGAACGTGACCTGGTCCTTCAATCATAACTTGAACATCTTTTTCCCATGCTCTTTTTGTTAATTCACCCATTACTTTAAGTTCAGATAACTGAGCTTCATCAGAAGCATCTGCTAAACATCCAGGTCTTAATGAATCACCTAAAGATAATGATACGTCATACTTTCTACAAATCTCTAAGATTTCATCAAAAGCATCATAGAATGGGTTTTCTTTATGGTAGTGCATCATCCATGCAGCCATTAAAGAACCACCTCTTGATACGATTCCCATTTTTCTTTTTGCTACATGAGGCATGAATTGAAGTAAGAATCCAGCATGAATAGTAAAGTAAGAAACACCTTGTTGTGCTTGCTTTTCTAATACTTTTAACATAACTTCAATAGATAAGTCTTCAATCTTATTGTTTACATCATGTAAAATTTGATACATTGGTACTGTACCAATAGGAACGTTTGAATGTCCAATAACAGCTTCTCTAATTGCATCTAAGTCACCACCTGTACTTAAATCCATAATAGTATCAGCTCCATATTTTAAACATACATCAACTTTCTCAACTTCTCCGTCAATATCAGAAGCTAAGGCTGAAGAACCAATATTTGCATTAATTTTACAAGATGAAGCAATACCAATAGCCATTGGTTTTAAGTTTCTATGATTTACATTCGCAGGAATAATTAATCTTCCTCTTTCAATCTCAGATCTGATTAGTTCAGGATCTAAATTTTCAACTTTTGCAACATATTCCATATCAGGAGTAATAATACCTTGCTTTGCATAATACATTTGTGTTCTAACTTTATCATTTTTATGATTATCTAGCCAATCTCTCATTTTAAAAATCCTATAATATTTATTTGATTGTGTGAAGATTATATCTAAATTTGTTTATAAAACCTTAATTCAAGCAATTAATTTCTATTTATTATTTGTATAAGTTTCTTTTCTATATAATAGTTAAAGAAAGAATAACGGGATAATTATGAAAAATAAAGTAAAAGATAAAATCGATTCACTACCACCATTACCTAATAGTATTATGGAACTAGAAGAGTTTAAAAAAGTTAAAAACTCTTCTCCTGATGAATTAATAACAATAATTGAAAAAGATCCCTTACTTGTAGCGAATATACTCAAAGTAGCAAACTCATCTATGTTTGGTTTTAGAAGTAGTGTAGACACTTTAAGTAGAGCTATTAACTTACTTGGTATAAACTTTACTATTTCTTTGGCTATTGGATCAATTGTTCAAAATACAGTAAAATGCAACCTTTTAGCTTATGGCATGTCAACTGATGATTTTATCAACTTAAGTGCTTTATCTACAAAAATCATAAATGAATGGGTTTCAAAAATAGACAATGATTTAAAAGATGATTTACTAATGCCTGCATTTTTACAAGAAACAGGTAAATTTATAATTGCAAGTATAATTGAGCAAGAAAACAAAATCGATGATTTTAGAGATGCTTTAAATAAAGAAAAAGATGTTTCTACAGTTGAACTAAATTTCACAGGATTTACTACAGCTAAAATTACTGCGAACTTATTTAAGCATTGGGGCTTGACTCACAACATAATATATCCTATCAATTTTGTTGATGATATAAACAATGCAACTTCTGAATATAAGAAAAAAGCTCAAATTTTAAAAATCACAAAAGAGCTTACAAATTTCAAAGATACACTTGGTGATTCTTCTATTGATGCAGCAATCAAACTATCAAAATCTTATGGCTTTGATGAAAAACTCTTAAATAGTTCAATTCAATCAATAAAAGATGAAATTCTAAATAATTCTTAACTTTTCATAAGTAACATTAGATTATAATATGTAACTTTTTTACACAAAGGGGATATTGGTGTCTGACCTTACTTTAATTGTACTATGTGCTGGTAATTCTACTAGATTTCAACATAAAGCGAAAAAACAGTGGCTTAGAATTGAAAATGAACCACTATGGCTTAATGTGACTAAAAGATTATCAGGTTTTGCTCAATTTGAGAAGATTATTGTTACTGCCCATAAAAATGAAATTGGCTATATGCAAAACTTCGATGATGACTACACATACGTAACAGGTGGTGAGACAAGACAAGAATCAATGGCAAACTCTTTAAAAGAAGTTACCACAAAATATGTGATGGTAACTGATGTAGCAAGAGCGTGTGTTCCTAAAAGTGTAATTGATAATCTACTCAATGAAAAAGGTGTAGATGATTGTATTGTTCCTGTTTTAGATGTCTCTGATACAGTTATATACAATGAAAATACAATAAATAGAGATAATGTAAAACTTATCCAAACTCCTCAACTCTCAAAAACAGAAATCCTAAAAAAAGCCCTAAATACTACTACTGAATTTACTGATGATAGCTCAGCAATAAATGCTATTAATGGCTCTATTAAATATGTAAAAGGAAGTATTAAAAGTAAGAAGTTAACTCACGGTGATGAAATACATGATATGCCTAGTTTAAAGCCTGCTTCTAATAACTTCTTTACAGGAACTGGTATTGATATTCATCAGTTTGAAGATGGTAAAAAGATGTATTTAGGTGGTGTTGAGATTCCTTGTGATTATGGTTTTAAAGCCCATAGTGATGGTGATGTATTAATTCATTCAGTAATAGATGCCTTATTAGGTGCTGCTGGTGCTGGTGATATTGGAGAGTTCTTTCCTGATACTGATCCAAAATATAAAGGTGCTGATTCAAAACTATTACTTCAAGAGATTGTAGAGTTTATTTATAATGTTGGCTATGAAATTGTAAATATTGATCTTACAATATTAGCCCAACAACCTAAAATCAATCCTTTCAAAAAAGATATAAAAAAGAAATTATCAGAAATTTTAGCCCTTGAGAAGCAGTTTATTAATATAAAAGCAACTACAGGTGAAAAGATGGGATTTGTGGGTAGAAAAGAGGGTGTGGCTGTTCAAAGTATTGCCACACTGAAATACTATAAATGGAAGTAAAATATGAATATTTTAATTATTGAAAATGAAATTTATTTAGCACAAAAGGTAGTTTCTAGACTACTTGATGACGGACACAGTTGTGATTATATAGAATCACCAAATATTGATAACCTATCAAAAGATTATGACATAGTACTTTTATCTACTTCACTTCCATCAAGTTTATGTAAAAATATAATCAAAAAATATAAAGAAAACTCTATCATTCTTCTTTTAGTTTCATATATATCAGATGAAACAGTTACAAACCCTATTAAAGATGGTGCAAAAGACTATATTATGAAGCCATTTTTAATGGATGAACTTGTAAGAAAAATTTACCATTATAAAGAGTGTAGAAGCTTAAAAAGGGAATTACAAACATTAAGAGAATATATGGACTTTATTATGGCTGATGTTGATACATCTGATACATTTTTGCCTCCATCATTCCCAACATTAGTTGAATCAAACTCACAAAAATGTGCGGATAAACTTGTATTTGAATTATCAAGAAGACTTGATATGCCTATTTCATTTATCTCACTTAACTGTGCAAATTGGCAAAAGAAACTAAATGCTTTAGGCGATAAAGGCATTATATACCTTACAGAGTATCATAGTTTAAAAAGAACAGCAAAAGACAATCTTATTAAACTAATTGAGCATAAGAATTGTGTCATTTCATCTCTTGAAGGTGAAGAAGACTTTCCATATAGAAAAATAGAGTTTAATAATGAAAACTTACTTATGAGTACTACAAATATCATGACAATTAATGATTATGTAAAACTTATGGTTTTATCATACCAATCAAAATACCCAGATACAGAACTATCTAAGAAACTTGGTATTTCAAGAAAATCTCTTTGGGAAAAGAGAAAAAAACTTGGTATAGAAAAAAAGAAATAAGGTAAAACATGAATTTAAGAAAGTTTTTCCTAACAGTTGGATATTCAGGATTATCTCCAAAAGCACCTGGAACAGTAGGTTCATTTGTATCATTAATCATGGCAATTGGAATACTACAAGTATTTGATGTATCAACTCTATTTTTATTAGCTTTACTAATTACTGTAATTGCAGTAAAACAAATAAACATTTATGAAAAAGAAGTTGGAGAGCATGATAGTAAAGAAATCGTAATAGATGAACTTGCAGGAATGTGGATAGCACTATCAATTTGTAAACCAACAGAATCAAACCTACTAATCATGGCAGCCTTAGCATTTATCTTCTTTAGAATATTTGATATATGGAAACCCTCAATTATTGGAAGAATTGATGAAAAAGTAAAAGGTGGATGGGGTGTTATGGGTGACGATGTAATCGCCGGAATAGCAGCAGGTATCTCAGCCTCTGCAGTTTATCACTTAATTACACAGTTTATCTAATAAAAGCTAGTTAGTCTAAATCAGACTAGCTAGCAATGCTTTTACTTCTACATATATTTTCTATTTAATACTAATAAATTTAAAAAGTTTTTATTTATAATTAAAATAGTGAAAGAGTTCACTGTTTTGTTGAAGTTCAAGGCGAAATTTGGAATTTATGAGGAGCGTACATTAAGTACGTGACGAGTGAATTTTAAATTTTAACGCCGAAATTCGGCAAAAAAAGTGAATTATTTCACTATTTTTGCGAATTCGTCGAAAATATATTTCGACTCATGCGGCCCTGGAGACGCTTCTGGGTGATGTTGTACTGAGAAGATATCTTTATTTTTGTATTTTACACCTTCAATAGTTCCATCAAATAAATTCTTGTGAGTAATTTCAGCAATTTGCTCAATTGATTCTGGAACATTGTAGTTGTGGTTTTGTGCAGTGATTTCTACTATCATTGTTTTAGGGTTAGCAACTGGGTGATTTCCACCATGTTGTCCAAATGGTAATTTATATGTATCGTGTCCATGAGCGATTGATAACATCTGGTGTCCTAAACAAATAGCAAACATTGGAATACCTGCACCAATTAGTTTTTGCACTTCTTTTTTCTCTTCTGTTAAAGTAAGTGGATCACCTGGTCCATTTGATAAGAAAATACCACCGATTTCTTTTGCTTCAAATCTAGCTATTAAATCATCAGCTTTAAATGTTGATGGAACAACTTCAACTTCTAATCCTGATTGAACTAATTCATTTAAGATATTTCTTTTTACGCCAAAGTCAACAACAACGATTTTTTTATCGCTCATCACAGCTTTGTTGTATGCTTTTTCATTATGATTCCAAGCACCACTTTTGTGAATATATGTCTCTTTTGTAGAAACTTCTTCAATATAGTTAATATCTTCAATTCTTGGGCTTTCACTTAGTTTTTTAGCAAGCTCATCTTTATCAGATATTTCAGTTGATGCAATCATCATCATTGCACCTTCATCTCTTAACATTTTTGTTAAATATCTTGTATCAATTGCAGTAATACCTAAAACATTGTGCTCTTTTAAAAGTGAATCTAGGTCACCTTGAGCTCTATAATTTGAGTACTTGTGATGATAATTTCTAACTAATACACCTTTACAGTATGCTGTTTTGCTTTCCATATCATCTTCATTTACACCAACATTTCCAATTTCTGGCATTGTAAATGTTACAAACTGTCCTGCATATGATGGATCAGTAATGATTTCTTGGTAACCTGTAAGTGATGTATTAAATACAACTTCTCCAACAGATGTACCAGTTGCACCAAAAGATTTTGCTTCTAAAAATGTTCCGTTTTCTAAGTAAATCCAAACTTTTTGCATCTTATATTAACCCTCTTTTAATTAATTCTTCTTCATATAATCTATGATAAACTAAATCATAATCCTCAGTCCCTGGTATTAACTTTCTTTTATAGTTTTTAAGTTTAGCTAATACCGATGAATCTGCTTCTTCAAAACCTTTCATAAACTCATCAATTGATGAGAAAATGATATTTTTAACTTGATTGTCAGAGCAAGTATAATGAATATAATCTTCTTCCCATAAAAAGTCTAAAACTTGATGAGCAATGTCAGAGAATCTATCTTCATTATTTAAAATAACACCAAAATCGTTTGCTAATCTTTTTTTAGTCATCCAAAAAAGTTGCCTTCTATCGGCATTTAACATTTCGATTTCTTCATCTTGATCATCAAGAATATCATCAACTTTTTCGTCTAAATCAAACTCTTTTTCTATATCAGCATCCATGATTCTTTCAATTTCGGCTTCTATAGCATTTTTGTCTTTTCTTACCTCTACGAACTCACAATTGATAATGTCCCTTGTGATTCTTCTAGAGATATATGGTGTATGATGTAATTTGATTCTCATCGTATTACCCCCTTATAATAGTGTCTGCTCTCTCAGGAGATGTCGAAACAATTCCCACTTTTACAGCTGTTACCTCTTCAATTTTCTCAATATATTTCTTTGCATTTTCAGGAAGTGCATTATAATCTCTTACACCTTCTACTGTATCCCATCCATCAAATTCTTCATAAATTGGTTTAACATTATCTAAATCTGATGGCATATAATCAATTCTTTCACCATTTAAATCATATGCAACACAAATTTTTATTTTTGGGAAACCATCTAAAACATCTAATTTCATTAATGATAATTGATCACAACCATTTAGTCTTGCAGCATGTTTAACAGCAATAGCATCAAACCAACCACATCTTCTTCCTCTTCCAGTTGTAACACCTACTTCTTTTCCGATATCAGCAATCTTTTGACCTTCATCAGTAAAATCTTCAGAAGGGAAAGGACCATTTCCAACTCTTGTAGTATAAGCTTTTACGATACCAGTTACAATACCAATATCTTTTGGAGATATACCTAAACCTGTACAAGCTCCTGCACTTACAGTACTAGAAGAAGTTACATAAGGATATGTACCATGATCAATATCAAGTAAAGTACCTTGAGCACCTTCTAATAATATTTTTTTATCTTTATCAATTGCATCCCAAACCATGTTAGTTGTATTTGCAATTAATGGTGCTAGTTTTTCTTTATATGATTCTAGTAATGCTAATAACTCATTTTCATTAGGTGTATCAATTTCTAATACATCAAAAATAGCTCTATTTTGTTCAAAAAATTCTAAAATAGAAGTAGTTAATTTACTTGGATTTAATAATTCACCAACTCTAAATCCTGTTCTTGAAATTTTCTCAGCATATGCTGGTCCAATTCCCTTTCCAGTAGTACCAATAGCTTTATCACCTTTTAGTCTTTCTTTAGCTTGGTCAATTAAAGCATGATATGGTAAGTTTAAGTGAGCTTTATCTGATATAAATAATCTTCCTTCTAAACTTCCAAATTGTTCCATTTCTTTAATAATTGACTCAGGTGATAAAACAACACCATTACCAATAATATTAATAGCTTTAGGGTTTAAAACTCCAGATGGGATTAAGTGTAAAGCATATCTTACACCATCAACCCAGATTGTATGACCAGCATTGTGTCCACCTTGACTTCTACAAACCATATCATAATTTTGGGCAAGCATATCAACCATCTTACCTTTACCTTCATCACCCCATTGTATCCCTACAATTAAATCTGCTTTACTCATATTAATCCTCTAAAATTTTTAATAAACTATCTGTGTATAGGGCAAAACCTAATGAACAAGTACCTTCACTTGAATACATACCACCCTTACATACTGTTAAATTATCACTAATTACTCTATAATAAACACCATTGTAATACTTTAATGAACCATAATATAATGGAGCAATTACTGTATTATTGTAGTTAACTTCACTTGCTTTTTCAAGTAGTTTTTCTAACTCTGCTTTTATTGATGTTGGAACTATTTCGATTACACTTTTTAAATCTTCAATATTTTTTACTTTTATAAGCTCGTTTAGCCATTTACAATCTAATTTAAATAGTGATGCTATTTCACCATTTTTAAATAAATCAATATCAATATTTAATTCACTTGCAACTAACTTTGGAATATTGATATTTGATATTTGAAATACTGGTTCTAAATCTAGTGCTTTTAAAATATCTGCTGTTAAATTCATCACATCTGAGATATCATCATGACCTATCCACTCACAACCAATTTGATACTCTTCATTTGATGGATAAGTGAATACAGGTTGAACATAAAACCATTTTTTATGGTCAGTTGTTCTTCCTAATCTTTTTGAAATAATTCTTACTACATCTAAAGTAGAATCAGCTCTTAAAGATACTTGTTCATTATCCTCATCTGAAAACTTAATAAGTTTCTTTTCATCAGCAATTGACTGATGTTGTGAGTATGAAAAGTTAGGTGTTAGAATCTCTTCAAAACCATTATCGTCTAATATTTCGCAAACTTTATTTTCTAAAGCTCTTTTAGCTTTTGCAGCCTTTGCAAAATATAATCTACTTCCTTTTGGAATTTCGTGTTCAAAAACCATAACTACTAGTTTCCTTTAAACATTTGTTCAAGGAATACTTTGTTTGCAGTTCCATCAAATGTTCTTAAATTTAATTCATCCATAGCAAGTTCAACTGCATTTACAGCCCAAGATGCTTCATAATCTTCAACTAATCCCATATGATTAATTCTAAAGATTAATTTTTTGATATGGTCTTGTCCACCTGCGATGTTTACATTGTATTTAGTTTTTAAAACTTTTCTAATTTCTGGTGCATGCTCTGTATAAACAGTTGTCATAGCATTAGCAGGACTTTGAGGGAATATCTCACATCCTATTGCTTTTAATGCTTCTCTTGAAGCTTTTGCTCTTAATGCTGTTTTTTCGTATAAAGCATCGTATCCACCATTTTCTTTGATATGAGATAAAATCTCTTTTAAACCAATGATTAAAGTCGTTGCTGCTGTCCATGCTGTAGTGTTAGTTCTTTGTTTTTTAATCTCAGTTGCTAAGTTAAAATAAAAACCTCTAGCTTTTGTTTCTATTTTTGCAACTGCTTCATTTGATAAACCAATTACTGCTAAACCTGGTGGTAGCATTAAAGCTTTTTGACTTCCTGTAATAACTGCGTCTAAGTTAGAAGTATCAATTTTTTCAACACCAATTGCAGTAATACCATCAGCTACGATGACAATATCTTTGTTTATTTTTTTCACTTCTTGTGCAATTTGTTCAACAGGATGTCTTAATCCCCCTGCACTTTCACAAAGTTGAATAAAAATTGCATCAATTTCACTGTCATTTTTAACAGCTTCTACTACTGCTTCAACACTTACAGGTACATTCCATTCATTTTTAATTTCAGTATAATCAATATCAAAAGCTTTACAGATTTTTCCGAATCTCTCACCAAACTTCCCTGAGTTTACAGTAAGAGCTTTTTTATGAGTTAAGTTTGTAATACAAGCTTCCATAGCTCCTGAACCACTTGATGCAAGCATTACAACCTCATCCATTCCATATAATTCAAATAGTAATTCTCTAGTTTCAGCAAAGATTGCTTCAAACTCTGGCGTTCTATGGTGAATAGTTACATCAGCCATCGCCTTTCTTACAAATTCTGGTACTGGAGTAGGACCTGGAGTTAATAGCATTTCATATTCCTTAATTTTCTTTCTTTATAGCAAAACATGATATTTTAGCTAATTGTTTATTATTAAACGGTTAAGCATATAAAATAACAATTTTTATAAAAAAACTGTTATTTTCTCTTGACAAATAAATTTTTTTCCTGTAGAATCTCCATAATTTATTACTTTTATACAGAAGTAATAGTAAAAAACCATAAAAATAACAGAGGAAATAACAAATGGCAAAAGAATTAAAAGAAAAAAAAGTTGCAAAAATAGCTAAGAAAGCTACTAAAAAAGTTGTATCTAAGAAAAAAGATGTAAAAGCAGTTGCTAAAAAAGTTACTAAAAAAGTTTTAAAATTAAAACCTACAAAAGTAAAAGAAGCTAAGAAAGCAGCTAAAAAAGTTGCTAAAAAAGCTGCATAATTAAGCACTTTTTTAACACCCTTCTTCAAAAGGTAGTACAAATGTACTACCTTTTTTTATGCCCTTTTAACTGTAAATAAACTAAAATATTCAATCAAATTTAACACAAAGATATAAATTATGGAACTAAATGTTTGGTTAACTCTACTTCTTGCTTCAATTGCAATTTCTGTATCCCCAGGAGCTGGTGCTGTTGTATCAATGAACCATGGTATTAAATATGGATTGAAAAAATCATATCCTGCCATTTTTGGTTTACAAGCTGGATTATTAATTCAAACTTTTATTGTAGTTATTGGTCTTGGAGCACTGATAGCAAAATCTGTAATGCTTTTTAATATTATCAAATGGATTGGTGTAGCATATTTAGTATATTTAGGTCTTTCAAAGTTTTTTGAAAAAGTTGAAGTAATCGATGAAGAGAATCAACTAAATACTTATAGTGCAAAAAAGTCTTTTATTAGTGCTACACTTATAAATCTTACAAATGCAAAAGCTACTGTATTTTTAGTTGCTTTTATTCCACAGTTTTTAAATCCAAATGAATCACTATTTTTTCAATTTACGATTATTGGTCTTACTTTATGTATAGTCGATATTTTTGTGATGACTGGATACTCAGGACTTGCTTCAAAGCTAAAATTCTTGATTAAAGATGTAAAAGCTATGAAGATTCAAAATAGAATTACAGGAAGTTTTTTAATTTTAGCAGCTATTTTTATGTCTACAGCAAAAAAATCATAGAAATTTTAAAATTTAGCAAAAGCCCACAAAATCGTTTCATAGTCACTATTTAATACTAGTTAGTAATAAGTTAAGCAAAATATCATTTGACATTTAGTACTAATTAGTACTATAATTTCACAAGGAGTTAAAAACATGAATACACAATCAATTAAAAGTTATGGAAAAAGAACAGATAAATCTATGAGAACTATTGTTAGAATAGAGAAGTTTAGAACAAAGTTTCATAATCAATTAATTGAGTATTTAAATGGATTTGACTTAACCTTTAATCAGTTTAAGGTACTTGAAGTACTTTATCATAGAGGTGATTTAAATATCAGTTCAATTACAAAACTTACTATGAGTACACCTGGAAATATTACAGTTGTTGTAAAAAATCTAAAAAGAGATGGATGGATTACAGCAATAAAAGACCCAGATGATAGTAGAGCTTCGATTTTAACTATTACTCAAAAAGGTATTGACATAATTGAAAAGTTATTCCCAGATCACGCAAGAAATGTGTACAAACTATTAGAAGTTTTAAGTGAAGAAGAGTTAGATACTTTATATGAACTTCTAAATAAAGTTTATAAAGCAAATTAAAAAAATTTAAACTATTAGTACTAACTAGTAGCAAAAGAAATTTATAAAATTAAATATAAAAGGACAAACAAAATGACAAAATTAGTAAAACTAGGATTAGCTTCAATTTTAAGTGCAGGAGCATTATATGCAGGAACATACAATGTAGATACAAGTCACTCAAATATAGGATTTAAAGTAAAACATATGATGATTTCAAATGTGACAGGTAAGTTTGATACTTTCAAGGGTTCATTTGATTATGATGAGAAAACAAATACTTTAAAATCATTAAATGGTGTAGTTGAAGTAAAATCTATCAATACTGCAAATGAAAAAAGAGATAAACACTTAAGAGCAAGTGACTTTTTTGCAGCTGAGAAATACCCTCAAATTAAATTTGATTTAAATAAAGTAGAAGATGATAAAGCTTATGGAAAATTAACTATGAGAGGGGTTACTAAAGATGTTGTTTTAGATGTTGAAACAAATGGAACAATCAAAGATCCTTGGGGAAATACAAGAGCTGGTTTAGTACTTGAAGGAAAAGTAAATAGATTTGATTATGGTATTAAATATAACTCTGTTTTAGAAGCAGGTGGTGTTGCAGTTGGTGAAAAAGTAAAACTAATTGTTGAATTAGAAGGTATATTAAAAAAATAAGGCTATATCATGTACCCATCACTATTTATTTCACATGGAGCACCTAATATAATATTAGGTAATTCCTTTTCAAAGAAAAATATAAAAAAGTTTGCAAAAACTCTTGAAAAACCTAAATATATCATAATCTTTTCAGCTCATTATATTACTAATGACTTAAAGATTTTAGATTATGAAAAGCCTGAATTATTATATGATTTTTATGGTTTTGAAAAAGAATTATATGAATATGAGTACGAAATAAATAGTGATAAACTTTGTTCTCTTAAAGTTTTAGAGCATTTAAATTCCCATAATTTAAATGCTTCTATACACAAAGGCAAAAACAGCTTTGATCATGGAGTATGGACAACTTTATCTATGATGTATAAAAAAATAGATATTCCAGTTGTACAAATAAGCTTGCCTAAAAATTTTAGTGATAAAGAACTTATAAATTTAGGAGAAACTCTAAAAGAGTTAAAAGATGAAGCCATGATAATTGCAAGTGGTGGATTAACACATAATTTAAGTGATATGAATGCAAATCCAGCTGTAAAAAAGTATGCGAAAGATTTTAATGATTATATATATGATGCTATAACTAATGGTAAAACACAAAAATTATTAGAAAGTAGAAAAGAGCCTACTTTTTATATGAATCATCCAAGTGATGAGCACTTTTTACCACTATTTATTGCATTTGGTAGTGCTTCAAATAAAAAAGCCATTTCATTTAATAGTGAGATTGTTTACTCAAATATCTCAATGGAATGTTTTGCTTTTGATACAAAGGATTAGAAATGTTAAAAAAATTACCAAAAGAAAATATGGGAACTTCAAATTTAGGTTGGTTAGAGAGTAGATTTCACTTCTCTTTCGCAGAGTATAGAAACCCTGAAAATGTAAACTTTGGAGTTTTAAGAGTTTTAAATGATGATATTGTTCATCCACAAGGTGGTTTTGATATGCACCCTCATGAAAATATGGAAATTATTTCTTATATAGTTGATGGAGAGATTACACATAAAGACTCTATGGGTAATCAAGAGACTTTAAAAAAAGGAGAAGTTCAATACTTAAGTGCAGGTGATGGTATCTTTCATAGTGAATATAATCTTCATGAAACAAAAGATTTAAGACTTTTACAGATTTGGGTTTATCCTCCTAAAAGAGGACTTCCTAGACTTTATGGTTCTTATAGGTTCACACAAGAAGAAAGAAAAAATAAACTTTTAAACATAGTGTCTTCCCAAGAAGGAAACGCAAAAATAAAAATCTATCAAGATGTACAGTTTTATGTGAGTGAACTTGAAAAAGATAAAAGTATAGAGTTTGATATAAAAAAGAATAGACAAGTTTATTTTGTTTTAATTGAAGGAAGTGCTTTAATAAATAGTATTGAGTTAAATTATGGTGATGCTATGGAGATTACAAAAGAGAGTAATATTGAAATCAAAGCTACTGAGAACTCACACTTTTTATTTATTGAAATGAATGAACAATAATATTTATAAGCCTAAATTTTTCTATGCTAAAATAGTGCATATTAATTTTAGGCTTTAAGATGAAACACAAAATACTATTAAATGGTGTAGGAAGAATAGGAAAAGCTATTTTAAAACAGCTTTTAGATGATGAAAACTTTGAAGTAGTTGCAATAAATGAAATAAATCCATATATCAAAAATATAGTTTATTCCATAAATCATGACTCTACTTATGGAAATTTAGAAGATAAATTTAAAGTTAAAGATGAAAACTTTATAAAAAACTCACAAAATAAAATTCAAATATTAAACTATAAAAACATAAATGAAATAGATTTAAAAGATATAGACTTTATTATAGATGCAAGTGGTGTAAAACATGATATAAAGATACTTGAAAAACTTGATGTAAAAGCTATATTTTTAACTCATGCAAATCAAAATGCCAATATTAACATTATCTTAGGCGTAAATGAAAAAGAACTAAATACAAATATACATAAAGTAATCTCAACTAGTTCATGCAATGCAACAGCCCTACTTCCAGCTCTTAAAATAATAGATGATAAAAAACATATTATTTGTGGTGATATAGCTGCAATTCACCCACTGTTAAATCATCAAAGGGTTTTAGATGGTAATTTTGTAGGAAGTGCCACAAGAGATGTTGACTATAACTTTGAATTTGGAAGGTCTGCAACTCAAAATATCATCCCAAATAATACTACAACTATTAAAGCCTGCTCTTACGTAATGCCTTCAATAAATCATGACTTGATCTCATCAAACTCTCTTAGAGTTCCAACTGATACAGTGGGAGCTATAAATGTGTGTTTATTCACACAAAAAGACTCATACAAAGAAGAGATTATAAAAATATTTGAAGAGTATGAAGAAAATCAAAACTACCCAATAGTTTTAAATAATACAGAACCACTTGTTTCAAGTGATTTTAAAAAAGAAAAATTTACAACAATAATAGATCATAGATATACAGATGTAAAAAACAAGAAAATGATAAAACTTTTAGTTTGGTATGACAATGAATGGGGTTATGCTTCAAAAACAATAGAGATTTTAAAATATTATACACATAAAAAAAGGGCAAGTTAAAAACTTGCCCTTTTTTATTTTGTAAAACTAAGACTAGATAAACTCTACGCCTTTTTCACCCTCTGCAATTTCACCGATTACATAACCATCAGTGTTTGCTAATACTGCATCTACATTTGCAGGATTTACTACAAGAACCATACCAACACCCATGTTGAATGTTCTGTACATTTCTTCTAATTCTACATGTTCACTCATAAATTCAAAGATTGGTAAAACTTTGATTGAATCTCTTTTAACAACAGCTTTTAAGTTATCAGGTAAAACTCTTGGTAAGTTTTCAGTAATACCACCACCAGTGATATGAGCTAAAGCATTAATATTTTCTTTGTTTGCTTTGAACTCTTTTACATAAATTCTAGTTGGCTCTAATAATACATCAGATAATTTTTTACCTTGGAAATCATCATCTAAAGTCATTCCTAGTTTTTCTAATAATAGTTTTCTAACTAGTGAGAAACCATTTGAATGAACACCTGAACTTGGAAGTGCAATTAAAGTATCACCAGCAGCAATTCTTTCAATTCTATTTAACTCTTCTTTTTCTGCAATACCTACACAAAAACCAGCTAAATCAAAATCACCTTCTTTGTACATACCTGGCATTTCAGCAGTTTCACCACCAACTAGGGCACACTCTGATCTAATACATCCCTCAGCAATACCTTTTACAACATCAGTTGCTTCTTCAACTTCTAATTTTGCAGTTGCATAATAATCTAGGAAGAATAATGGCTCTCCAAAGTTACAAAGTAAATCATTTGTACACATTGCAACTAAATCAATTCCAACTGTATCAAATTTTTTAGCATCAATTGCTAACTTTAATTTAGTACCAACTCCATCAGTTCCTGATAGAATTACAGGTTTTTTATAACCTTCTGGTAATTCGAATGCACCTGCAAATGAACCAATTCCACCTAATACACCTGGTATCATAGTTGATTTAACATGTGGTTTAATGTTTTCTACAAACTGATTCCCAGCATCAATATCTACACCAGCATCTTTGTAACTAACTGTTGCCATTTTTCACCTTTTTTTTACGAGTTTTCTAATATCTAACTTAGTTTAAAAATTTTTTGGTATTATAACAAAATGTTTATAAATATTAAGGATTATATACAATGAATAATAACGCATTTAATGAAATGATGGTACACGTACCATTATGTACGCATAAAGAAGCTTCAAATGTATTAATTATCGGTAGTGCAGATGAAGAATTAAAAGAACAGGCAGCTAAACATAATAAAGTTTCAAACATTGAGTTTGGAGATAAATCACTTTTAACATCTAAAGATGACAAAAATATTGATGTAATTATTTTAACAGATGTAGAAATTGATGAATTATTATTAGCTAATATTGAAAGAGTTTTAAAAGATGATGGTTTAATCACTTTTGCAAGTGAATCATTCTCTAAAAATGAAGAAAAATTAAAAGCTGATTTAACATTAGTAGGTGAGAAATTCTGGATTGCTATGCCATTTAGATTTGGACACCAAACTTCTATCTTAGCTTCTAAAAGATACCACCCAACAGCTGACGTTGTATTACAAAGATCTGATTTATTAGATGATTTACAATACTACTCAACTGAAATCCATAGTGCAGTTTTTGTGTTCCCAAAAGGTGAACATAATGCACTTACAGGTATAGCTAAAAGATAAAATCTTACATTAAATTTTAAATAAATCATTATTATTGTAGAATCTTTCTATGAATAGTGATTTATTTAAAAATGCAATAGCCTTAACAGGCGGAATTTCCACAGGAAAAAGTACAGTTTGTAACCTTTTTAAACTACATGGTTTCTTAATTATTGATGCAGATGTGATAGCTCACAAACTCCTAGATGAGAATAGTGCTAAAATTGCAGAGATGTTTGGTGCTCAATATGTAGATACTAATGGCAAAGTAATTAGAAAAGAATTAGGTAAAATCATCTTCTCAAATGAAGAGAATAAACTAAGACTTGAAGCCCTACTTCATCCACTTATTAAAGAAGAGATTATAAAACAATCAAGACTATTTGAAAGTCAAAATAAACCCTACTTTGTTGATATACCATTATTTTTTGAGAAAATGCATTATCCAATTCCTAGATCTTTAGTTGTTTATACTCCAAGAGATATTCAAATTCAAAGATTAATGAAAAGAGATAATATCAATGAAGAAGAAGCTATCTTAAAAATCTCAAACCAATGGGATATAGAAAAGAAAAAAGATTTAGCTGATATGGTAATAGATAACTCAAAAGATTTAAAAAACCTTCAAAGTGAAGTTGAAAGAATTATGGAGGAGATAATATGACATATGCAAAATATAGTGCAAGTGGAAATGACTTTGTAATTTTTCACACTTTTATTGAAAAAGACTACTCACAAGAAGCAGTAAAGTATTGTAATAGAAACGAAGGAATTGGGGCAGATGGTTTTGTAGCACTTGTTCCAAGTAATGAAGCTGATTTCAAATGGCTTTTTTATAATAGTGATGGAAGTGAAGCTAGTATGTGTGGGAATGCCACAAGAGCAGTTGCCCACTATGCTTTCAATAATGGTTTAGCAAATTCATCAATGAAGTTTATAACTCAAGCTGGATTAATAGAATCCCATGTTGAAGAAAATATTGTTGAAACGCAAATGACAAAGCCTATTGTTATAAAAGAGCCATTTGAACAAGAAGGTCTTACATGGTACCTAATTGATACAGGTGTTCCTCACTTAGTAACTTTAGCAGATGATTTAGAAAACTACGATCATGACTTATGTTCAAAAATGAGATATGAGCATAATGCAAATGTTAATTTTGCAAAAGTTGAAAAAAACGGAACATTAAAAGTTAGAACCTATGAAAGAGGTGTTGAGGGTGAGACACTTGCTTGTGGAACAGGTATGGTAGCGTGTTTTTTAAGAGCTAATGACTTAGGACTTATTAAAGAAAAAGCCTTTGTTTATCCAAAAAGTAATGAAGAACTTACAATCTCTAAAATAGATGAAAAAATCTATTTTAAAGGTGCTGTAAAAAAAGTATTTACAACTACAGTTTAATATATGAAAAAAACTATTATAAAAAAATTACTACTTACTTTTGGATTGGTAACCACCACTACTTTAAGTGGTGCCCTACCAGAAGAGTACTATAAGATAAACACAACAAAAGAATCAAAAGAATACTTTTTTAAGTACTTTTATAAACTAATTGAGAATGAAAATATAAAAATTCTTAATGAAAGAGAGTTTGTAAAAAACTATTTAAACTCAAATATCTTAGCAATAAATCCCTCATCTACTTCATTTAACAGACTTCTTGAACTAAAAAGAAAATATAGAATCAAAAAGACTTATACTCTTGATAAATATCTTAGAAAAATTGATATTGTTCCTCCATCTATGGCACTAGCACAAGCAGCAGTTGAGAGCGGTTGGGGAAGAAGTAGATTTATTAAAGAAGCTAATAATGTATTTGGACATTGGACATATAATCCAAAAATTGGAATGCTGCCACTTCAAAGAGATGAAGGGGCAAGGCACTTTATTAGAATCTTTAAAACTGTTCAAGACTCAATTAGTGCATATATGCTAAATCTAAATAGAAATAGAGCCTATAAAGAGTTTCAAAATAAAAGATATGAGCAAAGACAACAAGGCTTAATTCCTCAAGGAGAGCAGTTATCACAAACTATGCTTAACTATTCAGGTATTGGTCATAACTATTTAGAAATTCTAAATAGTGTAATTAGCAAAAACAACTTAATCAAATTTGATGAAAAATTTTATAATAAAATAAAGGAAGAAAAATGATATTTACAGCACCTCTTAAATCAGATTCAATAAAAATGATGTTACTTGGTAGTGGAGAATTAGGAAAAGAAGTAGTAATTGAAGCACAAAGATTAGGTATTGAAACAATTGCAGTTGATTCATATAACAATGCTCCTGCACAACTTGTAGCAAATAAAGCCTATACAATTAATATGAAAAATAAAGATGAAGTTTTAGATGTAATTAGAAGAGAAAAACCTGATTATATTTTACCTGAGGTTGAAGCTTTAAGTATTGAAGCACTTTTTGAAGCCGAAAAAGAAGGTTTTAATGTAATACCAAATGCTGATGCAGTAAACAAAACAATGAATAGAAAAAATATTAGAGAGTTTGCTGCTGTTGATTTAGGAATTCCTACTTCAAAATATGAGTTTGTTACTACATTAGATGGCTTAAAAAATGCAGCAAACAATATTGGATTCCCATGTGTAATCAAACCTGTTATGAGTTCATCAGGACATGGGCAAAGTATTGCTAAAAGTGCTGATGATTTAGAAAAATCTTGGGAAATTGCAAAAGAAGCTAGAGGTGATGCTAGTGAATTAATCGTTGAAGAATTTATTACTTTTGATTACGAAATCACTTTATTAACAGCTAGAAATGAAAAAGAGACTGTATTTTGTGAACCAATTGGACATATCCAAGAAGATGGAGATTATATCTTCTCTTGGCAACCAATGAATATGAGTGAACTTGCAAAAAAGAGATCTCAAGACCTAGCTAAAAAAATCACTGATGGTTTAGGTGGTAGAGGTATTTTTGGTGTTGAACTATTTATCAAAGGTGATGAAGTTTATTTCTCAGAAGTAAGTCCTAGACCACATGATACTGGAATGGTTACTATGATTACTCAAAGTGCTAGTGAATTTGCACTTCATGTAAGAGCTGTATTAGGTCTTCCTTTAGATTATATTGATTATGGAGCAGGAGCTAGTGCTGCTTATAAAGCAAAAGGTGATAGCTTTAATCCAAAAGTAGATATTTTTGATTCATCATTTACAAAAGAGTCTATTATTAGAGTATTTGGAAAACCTCAGTCACATGAGGGAAGAAGAATGGCTGTTGCTTTAACATTTGATAAAGACTCATCTGATAAAGCCTTACAAAAGTCAAAAGAGATTATTGGAAATTTCCACGATAATTAGAAAATAGCTAAAAGCGAAAGCTTTTAGTTATTAGATTTTTAGATCTAATATATACTGCATTCCACCTTTTTCATCTAAAGTAGAAATATCAACAGTTCCACCTATCATTCTTGCTAAATTTCTAGCTTCTACTATATAACTATTTGTAGAACCTGCTGAGCCTAAATACATCATATGAATATTTTTTTCTTCGAACCCATTATTCTTTACTATTAGCTGAATACTGTTTTTTGTTTGGATAACTTTTAATTCAATAAGTTTAGAGATTTTTCCTCTTTTTAGCTCTTTTTTTATTAAGTCTAAACATGATTGCTCAATAAAATTTACTATTATATTTTCTAAATATGCAACACTTAAATCAACACTTTTTTTTAGTCTCTTTACTTGATTTTCATACTCTAATGATATTTTGTATCTTACATTATCATAAACATAATTATCAATTCTTCTTTTTATAATCTCAACTGGACCATCAAACTCATTTAAAGATTTTGTATCTTTTTCAAAATTATCAAAGTTTTCTAGATTTTGCTCAAATCTCTTAAGTTCTTCATATTCTAAACTATAACTATCAATTAATTCAAAAATAAATCTACTATTAATTAAATCATCCATACCAAGTTTATTAAGATACTTATTTAAAGGTGTTGTATCAAACATTGATATAAAATATTTTAAAGTATAAATCTTATTTTTATAGATTGTTAAAGTATCTAAACTCTCAATTAACTCTTGTTTTTGAAGTCTTGGCAAGTCCATCAGGTCTAAATCCATCTTAAAAAGTTCATGGAAACTTGCATCATCATATATAAGATTTTTATCTAGTTTTATATCTTTAAAACCATGTTGATCTAAAATACTTACAATAGTATCTCTTATTTCTTCTAATACATCAAAAAGATAATCTCTAATTCTATGTATATGATTTAAAATTGTTGCATGAATTTGATTGTAATAATCTCTATTTAGCTTTGTTTTTCCACTACTTTCTGTTGTGAACATATTATCAAATACAAATAAAGATGTATATTGAGGTTTTATTTTTTCAAGTTCTTCTTTGATATTTACAATAGTTGCTTTAATAGCAAGCTGCATTTCTTTTACTTGATTATTCAAAGTATTAACCTTTTATAAACACTCTGGACTTGAAGAAACAAACTTATCTAATAAAATAATCCAGTTACTTTTGTTTTCAACAGCCATAACATCTCCTGACTTATTTTTATAAATAGTATTTATTTGTGCCCACTCTGCTTTTTTTGATTTAATTGTAAACTCATCACCTTTTCTTAAAATTCTTAAAATAGTAGCATCTTCATAATTATCATTTCTAACATTTAAACTACTTACTTTTACTTTGTATAAACACTCATTTATATTTCTAAGACTCTTTTTTACAAGAGATGCTTTTTGGAATATCTCTTTTATATCATTATTTTCTTCACTTATTACTTTTTTATGACTCTCTTTTTCTTCTTTTCTTTTTTTAGTCTCTTTCTTTTGTTCTTCTTTTTTAAGATCACTAACTGAAATTCCATAATTACTTAATACAATATAATAACCATATTCTTCATCAAGTTTTTTGTATAATTTTACAGTTTTTGTTTGAGTATTAATACCTACAATTCTATGGGTTAAAATATCATCACCAATTTTATATCTACCCTCAATATTCAAACTTTGTTCTGTATTTTTATTTTCACTTTGTTTATCAAGTTTTAAAACAACGAAATTTTTTCCATTAAAAGAGTACATACTTTTTATTTTTATGTCTTTTAGGTTTTTTGTTCTAGTAAAATCTGTTGTAAGTCTTGCAATTTCATTTTCATGTTTAAAGACATTTTTTGCGTAATCTTCATTTGATTGAATTATTTGATTTGTTCCAGAAGCACTTGGTGTTGCACCTGGAACTTGAGTAATTACTCTTTGTTTTTGCTTTTGCTGAATATTTGATATTTGTTCCTCTAAATAGTCTTTTTCTAAACCTGTAATAGCATTAAAAAACTCTTTTGATTGCTTATCTAGAACATCAAGTTTATCAATATCTTTCATGCTTTTTTCTTGGGCATTAAGACTTATAAATCCCATAAATAATAAAGCAAATAATATATTTTTTTTCATTTTTTCCCTTTTCAAAATTTACTTAAACTCAAATTCATAATTAAATCCACCTATATATGTAGGATACTTCATAAAAAATGCCCCTGTCTTACCATCACTATTTGTAGTACTCCAATCATTTGATGTCATATTAGTTAGGTATCCATTATACCCGCCTTCTGTAAGCATATAATCTTTATTTAAATCATATAAATTTGTATTAAAAATAGGTAGCATAAAAGTATTACCAGCATTATTGGCTAAATATCCATTCTCATTTCTGAAATATGATATAATACCCCAACAATACATTTGATTGTAAATATCTATTCCACACATACCATTGTCATCTTCAATTACTTTTATTTTTTTCCACTTTATTTTTGCAATAGAGGCTTTAAAAAAGTCATCATTTGCATTTGAAACTGTAAAATAATCACCCTTTAATTCATTTTTTGAATTTATCCAAACTACACCGCTATTTTCTTGTAAAGAACCAGATACTAACTTACTTGAAATATCAACATCTAAAAGCTCAGCATCATCATTTGAATCATAATTTGAATAACTACTAATTATACTGTTAATTGCTGTAACTGTTGGAGTATATCCCCAGTTTTGATAAATTTTATAATACTGATTATTTTCACCAAGTGCTATAATCGATTGTAAGCCACCTTTTATTTTTTTAAATGCTACTGGAGCTGCTATTTTATTAGGCATGCATAAGTTAACTCCTACGTAAGTACTTCCATTATTAAGATTTTGATAACACGTAGAATTATTGTTATTCCCATATTCTCCTACTCCCCAAGTATAAAGCTCCCCTTGATTAGACAATGCAGCAATTTTTCTATAACCAATTGTTAAAGTATATGTAATATCTTTAAAATACTCTTTTGCTCCATTGTCATATACTACTAACTCTGTTGGAGAGCCTTGATTTAAATATTTCCAATAAGTAGTAGAGCTTGAACCAGCAAATCCTGCATAATCCTCACCCCATCTATAAATTTGGCCATTTTCTAAATTACCCTCACTATCTTTTGTAGCATTTGCTAAAATAAGCCAAATTGCATTATTTGCAAAGATTTTGTTAGCTTTTTTATTACTAGAACCATCAAAATATAGTCCTCTATATAGTTTTTCACCTTCATTTGAACTATCAATATTAGTGTATATACTTTCTTTATATTTTGCTTCTTTTCCACCACAATATAGTTCACCTTTATTAGTAACTCCACATGTAGAATGATAAACTGTACTAAAAAAATCAACAAAATAAGGTCTTTTAGGTGAAGAGTAATATCTCTTATCATTAATTAAATCATCTTCATAGTTTTTTGCTTTCATTCTAACTAAAGTGTTTACGACAGGAAACCTATTGCTTGTTTCAGTATCTACTTTTATTCCCGTACTATTATAATAATTCTGAGCATCAATTCCTGTAATCTTATTAGCATTATTCCCCCAAGTGTAAATATCTCCATTTACAAGCATACCACCTGCTCTTCTTGTAAACTGAATAACTGCTTTACCTACATCACTATCTTCTTGTCCAATTTTTACATAACCTATTTCTTCACCTAAATTCACATACTCACCAACTGTAGTAGATCCTAAAGATAAAGTTTCTTGTCCAGCATAAAGTACTTCTTTTCCTAATTTCTCAAAAAAATTTTCATATGCTTTAGAACCTGGCTGTCCTACACTACTATCAACGAGTAGTTTATCTTCTGTGATTGAAAACTTATACTCTGAGTTATTATCATACCAATGTAAGACTCCTTGAGAATCTAAGTAGTATTTATTTGTAGGGGCTGTATCACTTGTAGTTATATCATCTTTATATTTAATTTTGTACTTTTCATTAGCATCTAGAATTATTTTTACATCATCATTTTCATAACTTATGGGAGCTCTTGTATATTTTCTATTTATATTAGAGTAATAATAATCGTATAGATTTGTTTTATCTTTTATATCTTTAGGTATTCGTGTATTTATCATATGACTGCTAGTGTCTACATTTATTCCCACATTAAAAAGATTAAAAGGGTTAAAACCAGAAGGTAAGTAGTTTTTATCTATCAAATTTAATTGACTTGAACCCTTTGCATTATAAAATACATAATCTTTATAAGCTTTTGCTATTTGCTCTTCTTTTTCAACTAGTCTTTTTACTTTTAAGAAAGTAATAGTGTCCATATAAGTAGAAGCATTTAAAGAAACAATAGTAAAAAAGATTATAAATAGTTTTTTCACTTCTTAATTTCCTTTGGTTTTGAAATATAATCTATGAAATATAAAGTTTCATTAGTATCACTCTTTCTAATCTCTCCTAAATAAGATAATATTCCTTCCCCTGCGACAATACCTTTTTCACTATTTGCTGTTAGTTGTGCTATTATTATATGTCTATCTACACACATCTCTTTAGCATCTAAATATTTTAAATTATAATCAAAGACAGACATTCTTTTAAAAACTTCACTTACTTTATCTTTAATTTCATCTTTTTTTATATAGCTATCTTTTACTTCTTGGGTTTTTTGTTTTATTTTATTTACTTCTAATTTAAGCTTTGAGTACTCGATTTTTTTATTTTGTAACTCTTGTGCTAAATACTCTTTTTTCTTTTGTGTTTGATAGTAAGTTGCTGCTTTTAAAACTGTAAAACCTATGATATATAATACAAGTAATAAAATAGCGATTTTTGATAAGCTTTTTAATTTATTTGAATTAATACTAATCATTTTACTACTCCATTACTAATACATTGAGTTAGTTCTTTATGTTTTCTTTTTGCTGTTCTAAGTAATATCTTTTCACGAACCACTAATCTTTTTTGTATTTTAATTTCATTTTCAATTGCTTTTAAAGAACTTGTTTCAATATACTCTTTTTCAATAGTAGGCAAAATATAAAATGCAATTGCTATAATAAATGATATGAGTCCAACAACATAAGCACTTTTTAGAGTATAGGTATTTATAGTATCCAAAGGGTTTAGTTTTTCAATAAGTACATTTAAATTCCCTAAACTCTCTGCAATTATTTCACCTTTTTCATTTTTTGTATTCTGTTTTAGAATATTCTCAATAGCTGCATTATATTTAGTATTTGTCACATAATAAATATGCTCTATCTCTCCACCACTTGAAAGCATAGCTATATGCTTTGTAATTAAAATAGATTTCATAATATCATCTGAAATAAAATTTGAATTTATCTTTGCTGTATATACAGTTTTGTGATTGAATAAAATATAATACTCTTCATCTGATATATGCACCAAAAGTTGATTATTATCTAAATGTTTTTTTGATAATAAATTTAGTGAGTAAATTTCATCATGAATATCATACTTTGACAAAACAAGGCTATGTTTTTTAAAAGTATCATATGTAAACATAGTTTGATTATCACCAAACTCATCATCTACATATAAGTCATAATTATCCTCTTTTGAAGAAAAGTCAGTTATTACTAGTCGAACCATAACTCTTCTCCTTTAATAATAGCATTTGCATCTTCTTTTGTAATAAGGCCTTCATAATATTGAGCCATACAAGCTTTTTCAACTGTCATATACTCAGCAGCATCTTCAAAGTTTCCACCCTCACCTAATTTAAATCTAACAACCTCAGCAATAGGAACCCTATCTTTAAATCCTGTCTTATTACACTCATCACATCCAACATTTGTATATCCACCCTGATCATCTGGCACTTTACAATACTCACATAGCTTTCTAACTAACCTTTGAGATACAATACCTCTTAAGTTATCTGTAATATCACCTTCATTAATTCCAAGTGAACTTATCATTCTTGATACTGTTGCAGGAGCAGAGTTTGTATGCATAGTAGAAAACACCAACTGTCCTAAGTTTGAAGCATTTACTAACTGATAAGCAGTTTCAGGCTCTCTTGTTTCACCAATAAGAATAATATTTGAATCCTGTCTTAAAATATCTACAACAGCTTCAGGGTAACCATACTTAAACTCTTCACTAGCACTTGCATACTCAGATAAATCAATTTGAAAGAAAGAGTCATCAACATACTCAACAGGGTCTTCGATAGTTACAATATATTGTTGTTGTCGTGCAAGTTTTTGTAAAAGTGCATACATTAAATGTGTTTTACCAGAACCAACTTGTCCTGTAATTAGAATCATACCATTTGCGTATCTAGTTAAATTATGTAAAATATCTACTGTTTCTTGAGGATAATTAAGTCCTCTTAAATCATGAGATACAACACCCTTACCACCAATCATTCTCATAACTAATGAAAAGTTCATTTTTGAGTTGATAAGTCCTAGTCTAAACTTGATGTTTTTCTTTCCATACTCATAGTTTATCATACCATTAATAGATTCATAATCTGAATCTTCTTGATCAGCCATAGTTACAAGTCTTCTTTTTAAAGTTTTAGCTAAAGTAATTGGCATAGTTCCCATATCTTGCTTTACACCATCAATTCTAAACCATAAAGAAGCTGATCTTGTACTTTTTTGAATATGGATATCAGAAGCACCTAATAAAATAGCTTGACCCATCATTTTTTCAAAATACTTATTAATTTCATCATCATCTTCAACATCATCTTGTGAAGTAAAGATAATCTCTCTATCTTCACCAAAAACAGAAGATAAAACACCCTCACCTAAAATAACAATCTTTGTAAAATAAAACTTACTTAAAATATCAAAATCAAGATTTACAATATCTCTAATTCCCAATACTTTATTTTTACTTCTTTTATCTTCTAAGGTAATAATATACATACTTGTACAAAGTTCTAGTTTCTCTTCATTTAATAAATATGAAGTATCTTGATACTTTTCTGATAACTGTGCATAGGAAGGATAATACTCATAGCCTAAACTTTTTACAAAACCTGAATATTTTGATTCATCAGCAATTAAATCTCCATAACCACCAATAAGTTTATATTTAGATTTAATCATACTTTCTATAATCTCTGCTAAGTTTTTATCATCTTTTGTTTTTTTATTAAAAGTAGCGTTTATCTTATTTTTCTGTTTTTCTAAAACCTTTTTTATATCAAAGGTTTTTTTCTTTTTATCTTTAGGAAGTAAGCTTTCACTTATTTTCTCATCTTTATTTAAAAACATAGGTAGATTTTTTCTAACTGTGCTTTTAAATTTTTTCTTCCAAAATTTACTTAATATATCTTTCATCTTTGTCTCTTATTGATATAAAGTTTTAAAAGTAAATGTACTAATTACAAGGTTTATAATATCCGAACCAACTATAACTGTAATCAACATAGCAATTAACCAAAAGAAAAATTTCCATTGCAAAACTATATAGTTAATGTTTTTTTCATACATAGTATCACTTGTTTGATACAAGGCTTTTGTAACTTCTGAATAACTTGTCTGGCTTAACTCTGATAGTTTAATGTCTGCTGTAATAATAGGAGGATAATTATACTTTTCAAAAACTGTATATAGTTTTTTGTTTTTATGTATTACATCTGCTAGCTCTCTAAAAAAAGGTCTAAGTCCTACTTTAAAATAATCCTTTGATAAAATTAATGATGTTTTATGAAAAGAAATACCCGCACTTAACATACCATTTAAAATTCTAAACATAAACCTTCCATCTGAAAAAGCCTGCGTTTTAAAAACCTTATACAATAATGCAGGCTTATACTTTTCTGTATAAATATATCCAAGAAAAATTGCCGCAGTTATTAATATAGAAATAAATAAACCAACATAAGCAAAGTCGTAAGTAAAATAATCAGGTATTCCTAAAAACTGTTCAACGTCTGCATTTAGCTTTTTAAGTTGTACTAAATCTTTTTGTAAAATATCTAAATAAAGCAACATCCCATAAAAAGTTCCTATAATAATTAACATAGGAAATAAAATAGGATTTATCATTTTTGATAAAAGATTAGAATTTGCTTTTTCAAAAGATAATACTAGTTTTAAACCATCAACTGGATTTGTACTATTTACTACTAAACTATACTGAAAAGAGTTTAAAAACTTATTCTTATATAAGATAGCTTCAATTTTATGTTTACCTACTTCTAAATCCCTAATTGCAGATTCTAATCTTTTTTTGAAGTTTGTTTCTCTTGTTATTTGCTCTTTATATAAAACTAAAGCCTTTCTTGTATTTGAACCATTTTCAAGCTTTGTTACTAAATAATCAAGTAAAAACTGTTCGTAGGGATCTTTAAATAAACTCATTACTAAAAGCCTTTAATATCTCTTACAGTAACAACATAAACAATTTCTCTTCTTACATAAGTTTTTGAGTCACTTCCACCTATGGCAAAACCTTCTAAAGGTAAAACCCCTTGATACTCTTTTGAATCATCATGTACTATAATTGAGCCTACAATAGCAGTTTCACCTAAAGCTATTTGTCTAGAAATATTGTAACTTTGATCTTTATATTGAGGAAGTTTTATATTAGTTCCTTCAACTGTAACATCTTCAAAATCAATAAGTTTTTTAATACTTGGACTAATATTTAAAAATATCTTATCCCTTGATACCTTTGCCATAGCAGTGATTGAAGTACCATCTTTTAAAGTATTTATTGTTATATCTGTAGTTGTAGTATTTGTATCTTCATCTTTAGTTGTTTCTATTTTTTCAATATAGTCTGTATTTTGACTGATAGCTTGAACTGATGGAATATTGTTTTTTAATACAATTACATTTTTACTATAATTTAAAATCTTTCCTATTTTATTATTTGCTTTTGCTGTAATTTGAAGTAGTCTTGTTGCATTATTACTTTCAAATGTTATCTCGCCTGCATCTTTAATAGATTTTATGATACCTGTACCTGTATTTGATTGTCTATTTGAACTAATACTACCTATTCCATACTCTCTATTTTTATTTAATACAAGTTCTATTCTTTCAAACTCAATTGTAGCTTCTTTTGCAAAACTATCTTCATAGGCTTTTACTATAGTTCTTACAGCACTTTCTACACTTTTTGTAGATTTTAAAAATATTAAACCACTTGCCTTATCTATATGATAAGTTGATACATCATCACTTGCTATAATATTTTTAAGCATACTATCTAACTCATCATATAGAACTATTTGTGAACTATTCTCTACTGTACTTTCAGCACTAGTTTCTTGAGTTGCTGTTTGACTTGTTGATTTTAAATCAAGCACTGGAATATTTAATTCAATTACTAAATCTTTGTATCTTTTAATATAAATAGTCTCTTTATCATAATCCACATCAACATAAACATTTTTTGAATGAGCTATTGAGTTTAAAGCATCCATTAAATTTCTAGTATTTACTGAGATGATACTATCTTGAAAACCACTAATATCTTTTATATATGAACCAATTGAAACTTCATAACCTGACTGAGATGTGATTAGTTTAATTAACTCTTCAACTGAAATCTCCCCATTTAACTTAAAAGATATTCTATTGATGTTTTGTTTTTTTGATTCACTTTTACTTAATAGTTTCACAAGGTAAATTGAGCCACTCTTCTTAATAAAAAGCTCTTTATCTAAAACTGCATTTAAATACTGATTTAGCTCTGTCATATTATGAATTTTTATTCTGCTTTTTGGAATTAAAGTATCGCTGCTTTTTAAAAAGTAAAAATTTCCATCTATTAATTCAAGTTCTTTTAAAACTTCTGAAAGCGATTTATCATTTATTACACTAATAAACTCTTTTTTACTTCTTTTCTCATTTACTAATGTTTGAGAATAAGACTCTTTTATATTCCCATAACTTTTTTCATTTACACCTTTTTTTATATCAGTCATCATATCACTGTGAAAGTTTTTCATTCCACATGCTGTAAATAAAAATGGTAAAAATAATAAAATGGAATACTTAAACACTTTAATCATTTTTTTCCTTATTTAAAATAGAATTCATAGTCAAAACCCCCTATGTACGTGGGAAATTTTAGAAATGGTTTATTTGCATTATCAAACTCATTGTTTGTCATACTGTTATTTAATTCACTGTTTTGTGTTATAAATAATTTGTTAATACTACTTATTTTACCTACATCATACAAAGAAGTACTTAAAAGAGGTAGGGATCTTCCAGAATTTCCCCAACAATACATCTGTGAAGCGCTTCCAAGACCTGTCATAGCACATACAAAGTACTTTTGAGAATCTTTTACTTCAATTTTTATATTGTCAATTCCAAATGATTCATTACTCATTGCTTCACCTAGAAATGCACCAAAACCTAATTTTAGATTTCCATTTGAATCAAGTGTTGAATCAAGTTCATAGTAGTGCTTTTCATCTGCCCATCCTAAAGAACCTAAAACTGTTATAGCATAGCCATGTCTATCATCTTTGTCCTCTCCTGAACCATCAACTTTATATGTATCTTGGATAACTCTATTATTATTTATATATACAGTTAAGGACTCTGTTATTCCCCCATCACCACCATAATCACCAGCATCCCAAGAGTCAATCTCATACATTACAAAGGATATTTTAACATCTTTACTTGCATTTGAACTTCCAAAACTATATGTCTTATAAACTTCTTGTGAACCATCAGCACTAAAGGTACTAGAACCTAAATTCACTCCCTTACCAAATCTTCCTAAAAATTTTGTAGATTCATTCCCATCATATACAAGATTTGTATTCCAACCACTTATACTATCTTCAAAGTCTTCAAAAGAGACTGCACTTACATTATTTGTTTTAAAAATAGATACATTTGAGAAATCACCTTCTTCATCTGCTGTTTTATCAAACTTTGCAATCATATTTTTAAATAAATCTCTATTAGGTTGTCCAGTACAGTAATTGTCAAATTTAAATCTACAAGTTAGTAACTTATCATCTCTACTAGAACCTAGATTATGTGCATAAATTTTTCTATCTTCACCTATATAAATATAATTTCTCTCCATAACTTTACTTGAGTGATTTGGTATAAGCATAGTTGATACACTCAAAGCAGTTGAAGGGACATATGATGTTGAGATACTTTGTGTTGAAATACCATTTGTAATATTTTCAAACCTATAAAAAATCTTATTATCCCCTCTTAAAATCAAAGTATCACTATTTACAAATACTCTATTTGGATCAAATCTTCTATCACTACTATCTTTTGTTGGCTTTAAAAGCACAGTTCCATCTGATTTTTCACCCCAAACCCAAAGCCTATTATCATCATCTAAAGCAGCAAATGTCTTAGTATCTCTTAAGGCATACAAGTGCTTAAAGACTTGCCCACTCGTATCTACTTTTGTAGGGATATTATTAATATAAGTTTCGTCACTATTATCTATACCTAAAACACCTTTATTATTAATACCAAAAGTATAAATATCACCTGCTTGAGATAGAACTGCCATTGCTCTATCAACCATCGCAACATCAATTAGATATGTTTCATTTCCATCTTCTGTTTTATCTTGTTTTCCTGTTGAAAAAAATCTATTTTTCTTTAAAATTGATGTTCTAACTTCTTTTAAGTTTTGTGTAGTATCAACATCTTCAAAATAAAATGAATTAATTCGTCCATTACAGTATAAATCTCCTCCAAACTTCACATAAGAACCTGACTGAAAGTAATCAAAAATAGGTGAAATTCCACAAACATTTGTACTATTTATTGCCATTTTTTCAAACTTTACTCTATATGGATTGTTATACCATCTTTTATCTCTTCTTGTATACGAAGTTCCTGTATTATCAGTAATTGATACTTCATTATCAATTTGTACTTTTAACATTACAGGGGTATTTATAAAATCAGGTGAAAAATTTGGATTTAACTGACCATGTGTTTGTATTCCTGCTTTTTTATTATGGTTACTTCCCCAACAAAAAATATCTCCATTTGCAAGCATACAACCGCCATCATTTCTTAAAACTAAATCTTTTGCATTTGGAATATAAGAGATGATTCTATCCTCAGCATCTGCTTCTTCATCTTGGCTATTTAATATACTTCCTGATTCTACAGGAACCCAACTAGTACCACTTATATCTCCTTGATAATAATATTCATACCAGTTATTGTTTTTTTGACCAAAAACTTTATCTCCTACTTTTGCTTTTATGTACTGTAAATCATCTAAATCTTCTAAGATAATAGGAGGTCTTTGATAGACTTGAATTGATTTTTGATCTGCTTTACAAAACTTATATATTAACTCTTCGCCTTTTAATTCATAATAATAGTTTAATTTTGGACAAGCTTTTGTATCAAGAGAAATTAATTTATTATCATTTTTTAGTTTTACTATTTGCTTTACAACTTCATTGTATTTTATCTGTGAACCTTTTAGAAGTTCAACTTGACTTGTATCTTTAGGAGGAATTGTATTTACTCTAAAAAGTGCTGATTGATAAAAATTATATAAAAACATCTGCTTAGAGTCATAATCATCTGTTTTTTCAATTGCTCCTAAAATAAATAAATTGTTGTTTGCATCAAACCTTGTAACTAAATTGTTTAATGTATACTCATTAGTTCTTTCAAAGTCTGCTAGATAATCATCACTATTTAAAAGTGTCCAGTTTAAAGCCTCTGCTGTAGTTTTAGGTATTTCTCCTGTTTGTTGTATATATTTATTTACAGCAAGAGCTATGAACTCCTCTTTTTTTATAACACTTTTTATTGTATTCATTGCTGTTTTATTTTGAATACTTGCAAAAATAAAAGAGTTTAAAATCAATATGAAAAATAAAGTTCTCATTTTAATCCACTTCTTTTATTTCATTGTTTATAAGTTTGATATATCTAACTGAATTCTGTACATATATATATCTTCCAACTGCTAGACTATTTAGTTTCGTATTATTTAACATACTTTTATTGCTTACAGTTACATTTCCTAAATTAAACTCTTCTTTATCATATTCTATCCAATCAGAAGCACTAGAGTCTATCCATCTTAAACTTATTTCATTTTTATTACAATAAGCATTTGTAACATTTTCACAAGTCTTAGATATTGTATTTCCTGTATCTAAAAGATTAAAAATAGTTTTTGCTTTCTCATCTTTAAGAGATATAGTTATATATGAATCTGAATATGGTAAAACTACCCTTACACTAGTTCTGTTTCTATATACATCCCTGTAATATAAAGCTCTTAAATGGTGTGGTAAACCTTTTCTTATAAGTGCATATTTTAATGTCTTATTTGCTTTAAATTCAATATTTTCACCTAAAGGATTTTTCACATCAAAATTTTCACCCAAATATTTTGATGTCATTAAATCACTTATACTTGATGGTATTTTAAACTCATTTAACAAATAGTTCTCATATGCTAAAGCAATTTTTTCTTCTTTTTTTATAAGATTTTGTACATATAAAACATTTTTATGTTTTAAGATATTTGGGTTTGCATTTAAAGATATACAAGCACCTAGCAATATCAAGATAGCTTTAATCACTGTAATCTCCTAATATCATCATAAGTTTTTAGATACTTTTCATTTTTAAAATCAATAAGCTGTGTCCCTGGAACTAGGTTTAAAAACTCTTCTGAATCATGTAATGTTCTATCATCTGTGATGATAATAGGGCCTGTTTTAAAGTTCTCTATATAAAAGAACATCAGTAAGTTATCTAGTTTTATATTTCCATTATTTTCAAATTTATCCGTTGAATTAAAAATATAAATATGATTATCTTTTAAACAATACTTTATAGTAGTATCACTACACGCATTTATAGCTTTGCTTTGCATTTGCATTAAAGTATGAAGTGTTTTTGCATAGCTGTCATTTAATCTAATAATAACCTTGTTATCATAAACAAATGTATTTTCTCTATAATTTGCACTTCTATATAAAGCTCTAATTGAAGTATCTATATTAGAGTTTGAGGTTCTTAACCTATAATTAAAATTTAATTTTCCAGTATTATCTAAAACATAATCTTCAAAAAGCAGTTCATCTCCTGAATCAAAACTACTTTTAAAACTACTACCTAAGTATTCATCTGTTTTTAGTTGGGATATACTTGTAGGATATTTCATCTCATTTATAATATATCTCTCATAAGCTCTTGCTATGGCTTCTTCTTGTTGAATAATCCTTTTTACTTTATCAACTAAGATTTTTCTTTGTTCAAAAAAATCACTATTTGCTTGTAAAAAGTTTATTATAAAAAATAGAACTAATATATATTTCATCATAAAAAACTCTTTAATTTATTGTATAGTCTTACATCTCTTGGGCTTTGAGATTTTAAAAGCTCTTCTAAGACTCTTTGTTTAAAATACTCTTCTTGTCTTTGCTTTAAAATATCAGCATTTAAAGGCAAAGTCTCACCCTCTTTTGAAAAGTCTTGATACATAAGATTATATGGAATATATTGTTTTACTAAATTACCATAATTTGAAGCATTCATAATAGGGTAAATATAATAAGCTATTTGTATAACTCTATGTATTGCTTTTTGTATTGCTTCATCTTTGTAAGAAATATTTTTTTCTTCTATTCCCACATCTAAAATAAATGTTCTCTCACCTACAACTCCATCTGTTGTAACACCTGTTACATCATTTCCTGATTCATTAAGCTTTGCTCTTAGTGCAAAAAGTTTAAGTCTTTGCTCTTCATTTATTTGTAAAGTACCATCTTCTTGAAGTAAGGCATCATTTTCTAAAGAAGCGCTTGAAGTTCTATCAAGTAAAAGTAACCATTCCCAGTTACCATCTTGGGGTAATAAAGCTATGATTTCATCCCTTGAAATATCTTGTGGGTCGATTGAGTATTTGTAAGCAAGAAGTGTTTTAATATCTCTTATAATCTCATAGCTTTCTTGCATATGTTTTACATCTTGCAAATCGCTATAAGATTTATAAGCAACAGATGCAGAAAATATGGCTACTACTGCAAGTGCCGAACTTAGCCATATGTTTCCTAGCATGTTTTTTCATTTTTGTAAAACAGATTATGGTCTTACAACTTCATCAGCTAAAAGATCATTGAAATAGATAATAAACATTCCATCAGTATCAGTTCCACCATCACCATTATCTGCAGGTCTTCTTGAGGCAATTCCTAAAGCTGCTGCATCTAAAGCTCCAGCTGTTGCACTTGTTGCTTGTCTATCAAAAGTTGCAACTCCTCTTAAATCAAATGCTACTTGAGTTTCCAAAAATCCTGCATTTGGAGCTAATGTCCCTTGAGATAAATTAACAAATAAACCAGGTGTAGCTCCTGCAACATTATTAACTAATGTAATTTCCATAGAGTCATCAGCTCCAAAAGATATTGCTTGATATGTATTATTTGTATCTAATCGTGCAGGAGTATCTAAAGGATCTAGTTGTTCATTAACTTGCTCTGGAAAGTAATCTCCTAATTCAATAATACCTTCTAATGTAGCTGCTGCAGTTCCAGCTGTTACCTCAGTACCACCTGCTACTCCAATTTGTCTTGTCGCTGCTGCTCTTTGAACACCATCTTTAATCATTCTTATTTCAGATATAATACTTGTTTTTTGAGCCATTCCCTCAATCTTATCACCAGTTCCTCCAAATGTTTGGAACATATAAATCATAGCTCCAACTACTACTATTACCATTGCTATCAATTGTGGCATTTTTATCCTTTCTGTTTATTAATTAAATTTGACATAATACCTACCTACCACCCGTTACTTAAAACTATTTATGTACTTCACACACCAAGAAGCCATCACTATTTGTACCTGTACCTGTAAATACTTTATTTGTAGTATCATGAGTATTAAAGATATAGTTTACTTTTCCAAATAAAGCTTTTTCACAAAATTCTCTTCCTATAAAGCTTTCTGAGAATCTAGCTTTACTCATCAAAGCAGCGTTTCCACTCATATTTACCATAAGTGAGTATGAGTTGTTTTCATGATCTTTAGTAGGTATGATTTGCCATACAACATCATCTTTATTTGGATGTTTCACTGTTGAAGCAAAACCTGTACCTTCAACTGTACTACCTTCTAATAAAAAACCATTTTTATTCAAAAAGTTAAAGCTCAAAGTCGATAAACTTTCACCTGCTTGAATATATGTATTCACATAACCATCTACTAGCTCAAACATCACTCTCATTTCTTCTAGTTCTGCTTTTATAGTAGAATCATCCGCCTCATATCTAGTAAGAATAATAATCATAGCAGATGTCACAGCTATAATAGATGCTACAAAATATGCCATATATTTTCCTTGCCTAGTTCTATGTTATATAACTATTATACTACAATTTATTTTAAAACAAAGCTTAAATTTTGCATAAATCAATATTCTTTGAGCCTAAAAAAAGTTATTTTATACTTACGCCCACCCCATAAACACATCTTTTACACTACTTTTACACAATTATTACATTATTTAGCATGTCTTAAATTTAGCTTAAATGAATAATATTTGAGTATTAAATTTACAATTAGAACTCTTAGATTCTATTATTAATTTTTAGAGAATTTTAATCAAAATACTTTACTATATCTTCAACACTTTTAAAATATTCGTGTGCTTTAAGTAGCTCTTTTGGTTTATTTAAATCATTACAAGCATTTCCACCAAGTAGTATTTCTATATTAGAAGAGTTTTGGTGATTTAATTTATTTACTTCTTTTATTATAAGTGCTACTTCATATAAATTTATACTGATTGACACACCTATTACTAAATAAGAAGGTTCAAACTCTTCTACTGCTTTTAATATATCTTTTTTAGGTGTTCCTGTTGCACCTAGGCTTATGACTTTATACCCCATATTCTCTAGCAACTTAGAAATAAACTTTAAGCCTAAACCATGGAACTCATTAGGAGCATTTACAAGTAATACTGATTTGTTATTTGATTCTTGTTTTTGAAAAGTGTTTATTACTTCAAAGCATATTTCTTCTAGTATTGAACTTGAAATATGCTCTTTTGCTACACTTATTTTTCCTATTTCCCACATGAAGCCAACTTTTTGCATAGCTTTTACTACATGAGTTGAAAAAAAGTGCAAAAAATCTTCTTGTGTTGAAGCATTTTTTAAAATTTCTTCTCTGAATTTATCTTTTTGAGCATTTACTAAAAAACTATATAATTCATCACTTTTATTATCTATGTAAAATATTTTTAACTCCATAGCTGTTTTTGAAATTTCTTCATTATTTGCATCTAGAAATTCATAAAACTTTTTTACAGGAATAAGCATTGTTTTATTTAAATACTTTGAATATGCTATTACCCAAAGTTTATAAATAGAAGAAAAGAAATCTATATGTAAATCTTTATTTAAATAAACTCTATAAAACCAATGCAAGTAGTTTTCCAAAATACTCTCTTCTTTAAAATACAAATAGTTAATAAAAACCTTTTGATGGTATTCTAAAAGATAGTATATTTCAGACTCAGAGACATGCACTAAAGCATCTTTTATAGAGTTATCTTGAGTATTTAAAGTGTGTTCATTCATGAGTATTAATATTTCTTGTTTATATCTTATTATCTCATTAAAAACATCTAAAGGAACTGTTAAATCATATTTCTTCATTTATTTCTTCCTTCTAAAAAGTTTAAAAAATCATTTATTGGCATAGGTCTTGCATGATAGTAACCTTGAGAGAGATCACAGCCCATCTGCATTAACTCAAATTCATGAGCTTTTGACTCAACACCCTCAGCTTGAACTTTTACTTTAAATATTTTTGATATGTTTATAATAGTTTGAGTAATAAGCCTATCATCTTCAACTTTTAGCATATCTAAAACAAAAGATTTGTCTATCTTTAGCTTACTAATTGGAAACTTTTTTAAATAGTTTAAAGAAGAATACCCCGAACCAAAATCATCTATGGCCAAGTTTATGTTGTTTTCTTTTAGTTTATTAAGTATTTTTATAGCTAAATCACTATTTTTCATAATATGAGTTTCTGTAATTTCAAGTTCGATATTTTTTGTATCAATTGAAAAATCTTTCATCATAGTCAATAAATCTTTTATGTATTCATCTTGGAAAAACTCTTTTGATGATACATTTATAGACATAATAAAATTAGGGTCATAACTATTTAAAATAATCAATAAGTCTTCAAAGGCTTGTTTTCTTACAAAACGCCCTATATCATAAATCATCCCATGATTTTCTGCTATTGGAATAAATTTCTCAGGAGAGATATAAGCATTGGTATTACTATCATACCATCGTATGAGAGCTTCAGCACCAATTACTTTTTTAGAAGATAAATTTATTACTGGTTGATAATAAACTTCAAAATCTTCATTTTTTGTGGCTTCTTTTAGACTGTTTTGTAGTTCTACTTTTTTTAATAAATTTTTAGTAAACTCTGAGTTATAAAGCATAACACCATCTCTACCTGCTTTTTTAACTTCATACATAGCAGCATCTGCGTTTTTGATTAAATCTTTTGTATTTATTCCATGGTAGGGATAAATAGATATTCCTATAGAAAAAGATAGATAAAAAGTTGCATTTTCTAAATACATATCTTTTTTTATTGCTTCATTTAATTTATTTCCAATTTCTAAAGCATCACTTTCATCTTCTATGTAATCAATCAAGATATTAAACTCATCACCACCAATTCTAGCTATAACATCTTCTTTTCTTAAGGTTTTTGATATTCTTGAAGCAACTGTTTTTAAAACTAAGTCTCCAACATTATGACCATAAGTGTCATTTATCTCCTTAAAGTGATCTAAATCAATAAACATTAGTGCTAATTTAGAACTATTTCGTTTTGCTCGCTCCATACTAAAATTTAGAATATTTTCAAACTGTACTTTATTCAAAAGCCCTGTTAAGTGGTCGTGCTTAGCATAAAATTGAAGTTTTTTATCTGCTTCTTTTATAGATGAAATATCTGTAAACAAAGCCATATAATTTACTTCATCTGTTTTAGGGTCTTTTATTTGAGTAATTGAAAGCCACTCTGGATAAACCTCTCCATTTTTTCTTCTATTCCAAATCTCACCTTGCCACTTTCCATGAAAGATTAGATTATCCCATAAGTTTTTATAAAAACTTTTTTCATGTATACCAGAAGATAAAACATTTATACTTTTTCCTATTACCTCATCTTTTGTGAAGCCTGTAATTTTTGCAAAAGCTGTATTTATTGTAAGTACATTAGCATTTTTATCTGTTACAACAACACCTTCACTACTTTTTTCAAAGAAAAGTGCACTTTTCTTTAAATCATCAATTCGAGTTTTTTCTTTTGTAATATCAAAACAAATATCTACTACAAAACTCTCATTTTTTATAAAATAGTAAAATGAACGATAAAAAGTATTTAAGTACTCATACTCATAAACATAAGTGCTTATTTTTTTGAGGTTATATAATATCTCTTTAAATTTTAGATCAGAATGAGAAAGAGTTGAGAAGTTTTTATTTTCAGTTAAATAATCAAGCTCTTTTAAATCAATATAATCTTTATTAGCATAAACTAGTTTTTCATCTAAGGTATAAACTGCCATTTTAAAAGGGGATTTATCAACTAAATCAACTAATATTCTTTCTTTATTATCCAAAAACTTATATCTATTTACTTGGATAACACAACTTTCTAAAACCTTTGAAAATATTTTAAAATCTAAGGGTTTAGAAAAAAAATGATAAAGTCTTTTTTCAATATTAGAAGGCAAGGTTAGGTATTTTTTTAAAAAAGCTGATATAACTATAACTTTTGATGTTTTAGAAAAATCAAAATTTTTTATTTTTAAAAGACTTTTTTTTGAACTTATATCTATTACAATTAGTTCATTTTTTATCTTTTTTAGTTGACTTTCTTGATTGATAGAAAAAGTCTCGATATTTTGAAAATTAAACTTTTTAAAGATATTTATATAAAAATTTTCTATGTTTTTATCATCAAAAAAGAAGCTTATAGATACATCATTATTAGAATTCATACTATACTACACACTTACATTTCATTTTTTTATCAAAACTTAGTTCTATTTGAACACCAATTGTTTTAAAGAACTCATAAAAGCTATTATTAAAACTATCTAGTATCTCTTTTTGACTATCTAAAAGTTTTTTATCTTCAAAACTTAATTCTAAAATACTTTTTTTATCTTGTTTTATTAGTTTTAAATTAATGTTTAACTCTTTAGTTTCTAAATACTGTACTTTTAAACTTAATATAAACTCTATTAAAACATATAATACTTTTCTGATATGTTTAACTGAAATTTTATAGTCTGTTTGTATTTGTGGATCATAATCTATATTTATTAAATAATTATCAAAAATAGAAGAGAAAAGCTCTAACATAGCTTTTATTTCTAGATTTAAATATGACCTTTTATATTTAATTGTTTCTAAATAAGTGTCTACTTTTATATCTAATGTTTTTGATAATAAAGATATTTTATTCTTTAACTGATGAATACTTTCATTTATATTTTCATCTTGAGTTTCAACTAAATGGGACATTAAAGAGATATTATTTAGCTCATTTCTAATTGTAGTTGTAGTATCAATTAAAGCTATTTCAAGAATATCAAACCTATCATCTCCAATACCTTCATTTATTGGATTATTTAAAATAAGACTATTTTCATAATGTTCTAAATCACTTCTCATCATTTCTGAGTAAGTTAGATTATCTATACAGAAAACTGCTCCTTTGAATTTACCCTCAACATCAAAAAGTGGCGCACCACTAACTAATAAATAAAGCTTATTAAAATCAACTTGAATTACTAATTTGACATCAGAAATTGCCTCAAAGTTTTTTCTTATAAGTGAAAAAGGTGTATCTTCTTCATCGAATTTCTTACCATCAAAAGTTTGCATATCCATATCAGTTGAATCAAATTTCATACCTAATAAATCTGTTTTTTTAAGATTAAACAAAGTTAAAATTTGTTTATTTACAAAATTTATTTCAGAGTTTATATCAACCATCATTATTGATGTTGTTGCTGTATCTATTATAGTTTCTGTAAGCTCTTTTTGTTTTCTATACTCTTCACTTTTTGAGCTTAGTTTTTCTGTCAATTCTTCAAGCTGTTTAGTTCTTTTTTCTTTATCATCATATAAAACCCTAAGTTCAGAATATGCTGTTTGAAGTTCTTCATTTGTACTTTGTAGTTCTTCATTTGTTGTTTCTAACTCTTCATTAGAACTTTGAAGTTCTTCATTTGAGCTTTGTAGCTCCTCATTTAAACTTTGCATCTCTTCATATGAAGTTTCTAACTCTTCAATAACATTTTGTAAATGAGACTTCGTACTATCAAGCTCTAAAGTTAGCTTTTCAATTACTTCATTTTCATCAGTAGAACTTATTATGTGCCCTTTTATGTTTTGACTCTCTTCACTTTGAAAGAAAAGAACACTCATCCAATCATCACTTTTTTCATCTTTAAAAGGAACTACAATAATTCTTACATATCTTATAATTGATTCAAAAATCTCTATTGCTCTAAAAGGTGTTAGTTTTATTGACTTACTTTTCTTCGCTTCATTTAAAGTACTTCTTAAGTCTAATGAAAGCTCATCCCCTATTAGCTTAAAAATATTATTAGACATTCTTCCTTGACCTAATTTTAAAAAAGGAATATTTCCTTTTACATAAACTATATCATTTGAAGAGTTTACAACTACACACTTATCAAGAACAACTTCACTTACAGCTTGATTTATTTTTTCTTCTAAAATCTCTTCTTCATTTTTATATTTCTTAACTTTTGGTTCTTCATAATTTTTATAAGATGTAGAATAGTTATAAAGTCTAGGAGGCTCTTTAATTCCTGTAAATTGAGCTTTAAATATTTTTGCATTTTTATCTACTAAACTAAATAAATCTAAATGTTGTCCAACTGATTCTGATTTGCCTAAAAATAAATAGCCACTATCTTTTAAAGCATAATGAATAATTGGGAAAAATCTATTTTGAAGATTCTGATTAAAATAAATAAGCATATTTCTACAGGTAATTAAATCTAGTCTTAAAAATGGAGAATCTGAGATAATATTATGTTTTGAGAAAATAACAAGTTCACGAATTGATTTTTTTATCTCAAAATTGTTTTTTTGTACACTAAAATATTTTTGAATCAAGTTTTTTGGAACATTTTCCAATGAAGTTTCAGAATAGATGCCTGTTCTTGCTATTTTCAAAGACTCATCATCAACATCTGTTGCAAATATTTTTATTTTGTATTTACTAATCTTTTCTTCAAGGATTTCAGAAAGTAATATTGCTACAGAATAAGCTTCTTCTCCGGTAGAACAACCAATAGACCAAAATCTTACTTCTTCACCTTGTTCTTTTTTACTTATTAGTAATTCAATGTATTTTTTTATAGACTCAAAAGAATCTGTATCTCTAAAGAAGCTTGTAACTCCAATTAAAATATCATGATATAAATTTACAACTTCCTCTTTAGAGTCTTCTAAAATTTTTAAATACTCACTTAAAGTTTCAACTTTTAAAGCTGCTAATCTTCTTTCTATTCTTCTAATAAGCGTATTTCTTTTATATAAAGAAAAATCAATACCTTGTTCTTCAAACAATATTTTGTATATTTGTTGTAAATTTCTTTCATCTTCTGTAATCTTAAAATCACTATCAATAGTATTTACAATTCTAGATATTTCACTACTTAATTGATCTATAGGAATTACTAAATCAACCTTTCCTGTATTCATAGCAGATAAAGGCATACCATCATATTTTGCAGTATTTGGAGACTGAGCTATTGTTATTCCACCTTCTGCTTTTATATTTCTAATACCAAAAGAACCATCACTTCCAGTACCTGATAAAATAATTCCAATACTTCTATGTGTAAAACTATTTGCAAGTGAACTAAAAAAGTAGTTTACGGATGGTCTAGGACCAAAAGACTGCTCAATACTTTTCAAAAAGAGCTTATTTTCTTTCACATATATATCAGTGTTTTCAGGCGTCATATAAATAGTTTTTGCTTTTATAAGCATTCCATTTTTTACTTCAATAACAGGAATATTAGTAGTTCTTGAAAGCAAGTCAACCATCATGCTTTTATGAGTAGGGCTTAAGTGTTGAGCTATAACATATGCACAATTATCATTTTCATTAAGGTTACTAAGCATAATTTGTAAGGCCTCTAATCCACCTGCACTAGCTCCAATACCAATTACTACTAAACTATTTTTACTCATGGAACTCACCTATATACATTTTCTTTAGTTGATTATACAATAAACTATTAAGATTTAAAAATTATTTAAAAAACTATTTTATAATATCTTTCCATATAGTAACATAAATAATAACATACCTATGTGACAATACTTTTTTGATACTTTTTAACTATATAATATGATAAGATAAAATAATAAGGCATACTCATGAATAAAGTAAGTTATAAATTCTCATTTATTTTTATTTATTTCACAATAGTTATAATATCTTTTTTTATCCTTTTTTTTATTATAGATAATAACAACCTTACAAATATAAATAAAGTTTCATCAAATAAATTTTATGAAGAATATAATGAAAAAAACTCTAAAATACAAAGTTTTTTGAAATTATATAATGAATCTTTAATTTCCCTATCACAGAACAAACTATTTAAAGAATACTTACAAAATGAACAAAACAAAGATTATGTTGATGATTTATTTGCTTCATATTTGAAATTTTTACCAAATGTTTTTCAAATAAGATACATAGATGAAAATGGATTAGAAAAGATAAGAGTTGAAAAGAGTACACTTAAAAATACTAATCATATATTTATAAAAAGCGAAGATGAACTTCAAAATAAATCTCAAAGTTCTTATTTTAAAAAATTTATAAACCTACAAGATAATCAACTTGGATTATCTAACATAAATTTAAATAAAGAACATGGAAAAGTTGATAAAAACAAAACTATTACACTAAGAATGGCTTCCTTAGTAAGGACAAAAGAAAAAGCTAGAAAAGGTTTTGTCGTTCTAAATATTGATTTAACAAACTTCTTTGAAATTCTAGAGAATTCATCTTTTTATAATGTAATGCTAATAGATAATAAAGGAAGATTTCTTCTACACTACGATAAAAAAAGAGGAATTAGAACTTCAAGTTTTGAAAGTTTTGATATATATAATGAGCTAGGTAAAAATGCAGCTTTAAAAGTTCTAAGTAATGACTCTTTTATAAATGAAAAGCTTTTTAGCAAGAAAATAGATTTATCAAATAAAAATCAAAATATCAAAATCGTTTTTAAAAGTAAATTTGATACTTTAATCAAAGAGCAAAAAGATAATGAAATATTGATTTATGTATTTATAGTATTTTTAACACTATTGTTTTTACCTATAACATTATACTTTTCAAAAAAACCTGAGAGTTTAAGAAACCAAATCAATCTTCAAAATGTTACAGATCCTATTACAAGATTACCAAATAAACAACAACTAATAAATGATTTGGAAAGTGCATATTATGATGAATTTATATTGGTTTTAATAAGTATTGATAACTACCAAAAAATACAAAATGTCTATGGTTACAAAATTGCAGATAAAATTGTAGTTAAATGTTCTATTTTTTTAAAAAATTATTTAAAAAATAGTAATGCCTTTAAATTATATAAAACTTCAAAAAACCATTTTGCACTTTTTTATAAAAACATCGACAAAAAAACTCTTAAAGACCTTCAAAATAGTATAGAAAACAATTATGATGATTTTGAGCTCTTAGTATCAATAGGAACAAGCTCTACTTCAAATATCAATAAAAAACTAGAAAAGCTTCAAGAAGCTAGTATTGCAATCGAAGTTTGTAATGAAAAGAAAATAGATGTTTGTATTTATGAAGAAAATTTAGCAAAAGACATAACACTAAATAAAAAAAATCTTCAAACTGTAAAAATAATAAGAGATGCCCTTAAAAATGATGATGTTATAATACAATTTCAAGCAATATACAATAACTTTAAAAACAAAATTGATAAATATGAAACTTTAGTTAGAATAAAAAAAGATGATAAACTTATCTATCCAAATGATTTTATATCTATAGCTAAAGATATTAAAAAATACAAAGACCTTACAAAAATAGTAATAGATAAAGCCTTTGAGTATTTTCAAGATAAAGATTATGAATTTTCAATAAATCTTACCTTAGAAGATATAAATGATAAAGAAATTAAATCCCATCTTTTTAAACAAATCCAAAAATATAATATAAGTGAAAAACTTGTACTTGAGATTGTAGAATCAGAAGCTATTGAGAATATTGAAGAGTTTAAAGAGTTTTTAAAAGATGTGAAATCTTATGGTTGCCAAGTAGCCATTGATGACTTTGGAAGTGGTTACTCAAATTATGAATATATAGTAAAACTTAGTGAATATATAGACTATGTGAAACTTGATGGTTCACTAATAACAACTGTACATAAAGATCCTAAAGTTCATGTTTTAGTAGGAAGTATCAAATTTATTTGCGATACCTTACAAATAAAGCTAATAGCTGAATATGTGGAAGATTTAGAACTTTTTGATTATGTAAAATCTATGGGAATTGATTATTCACAAGGTTATTATATTGGTAAGTCACAAGATGAAGTGGATTAAATATTAACTTTTTATTAAATAACTTATACTATTATAGAGTAAATAAAAGGATAAGTCATGTTTGCAATTTATAATAGTGGAAGTGTAGGATTTAGAAGTACTGCTGACAACCTTTATGAACTTAAAAATACAGATGCACCAAATGAGGCTAGACTAAAACCTGATGATGATACTTTATTTCAAGAGTATATGGATTCAAAAAATAAAAAAAACTCAAATCAAGGTGCTAATACCCATGCCTTAAATAGCTACAAAAAAATGGCAAATATTGACACTAGTGAGCCTATTTATCATGTGGGTGATATTATGACAGAGAACTGTACTTTTGTAAGAAGCAATGCAACTTTAAAAGAAGCCTATGAAGTCTTAAAAGAAAAAAGAGTTAGTCAAATTCCTGTAGTTAGCGAAGATAAGAAAATTTACGGTCTTATAAATAAAAAGATAATTTTAAACCAAATAATGGATGATATTGACAATCCAAGACTTATTATTCAAAAAAGAATAGAAGATATTCAAACAAATGAACTAATTACAACTGATCCAATTTCAGATATTAGAAGAGTAGCAAAAGTGATGATTGATTTTAAACTTGATGCAATTCCTGTGGTAAATGAAGAAGATGTATTAGTAGGAATTGTTTCTAAAACAGATATTATAAAAGCTGTTTCAAATATTCCATCTCTTCAACTTTGGGGATAAATAAGCTTGTAAAACCTTTTTTTGATACACTAATGATACGTTTTTGTAATATAATAAAATAAAAAAGGGTTCTTATGAAAAAATTACTTTTACTAACTACTTGTGCTTCTTTTGCACTAGCTCAGCAATTAACACTAGGTGTAGTACCCCAACAAAGCCCCTTAAAGCTTTTTAATAAATGGGTTAAAGTTACAAAGTATCTTGAAGAAACTACTGGTATCAAAGTTATTTTTAAAACAGAAAGGTCAATTCCTCAATTTGAAAAAGAGCTTTATGCAGGAAAATATGATATCTCATATATGAACCCTTATCACTTTACAGTTGCTAAAAAACAGCAAAATTATGACGCATTTACAAGAGCAAATAAAAATATCATCGGAATTTTACTTGCAAAAGATAAAAAAATTGATTTTTCAAAAGAAAATCTAGAAGGGAAAACTTTTTTATTCCCAGCTCCAAATGCCTTTGCAGCAACACTTCTACCTAAATATGAGTTAAAAGAAAAATTTGGTTTTAACATAGATAAACAAGCTAAGGTTTTATATGTAAATTCTCATGATTCTGTATATAAAGGTATATCAAGAGATATTGGATACATAGGTGGAGGAATTATAAGAACTTACAATAATTTTCAAGCAAAACAAGATAAAAAAAACTTGCACATAGTATATAAAACTAAGCCTTATCCAAGTCATCCAATAGCAGCACATCCAAGAGTAGATAAACAAACAGTAAAAAAACTTCAAGATGCTTTTATCAATATGCCAGAGGATATTAAAAAAACACTTAGCATTAAGAAGTTCAAAATCACTAATAGTGATGAGTTTAAAGTAATTGAAAATATAGGTGTTAAATAATAAATGTCATTTAAATATAGGTTTATTTTATCTTTTGTTTTACTAGAAGTGTTTTTTATTATTTTAATAGTTTCTGTAAATTTTGTAGCCATAAGTAGCTCTTCAAAAACCCTTACAGAAGAAAAAATATCTTCAAATGAAAAGTTTTTAAAAGAGTTACTTAGTGTACCTATTGCTATTTATGACTTAGCTACATTAGATAATCTAGTACAAAAAACTTATGAAATAGACTATATTAACTCCATAGTTGTTCTTGATGCTCAAGATAAATTGATTTCTAAAAAGTATGATTTTAAGTATGAAAAGATAAATGAGTTTTTAAATAAAAAAACAAATAGAAGTCTTAACTATGAAGATAATAGTTTTGAGAGTAGATATATAAAACTGCATCAAGATGACTTATACCTAGGCTCTATTTATCTAGTTTTTGATAATACAGCTAATACAAACTTTATAGAAGAGAATAAAGAAAAAACAATACTTATAGTTTTAATTGAAATTTTAATCTCAACACTATTATCATACCTAATAGGCTCACGACTTACTAAAATGCTTACAAATTTATCAAGTGTAGCAAAAGATATAGGAAAAGAAAAAGCTGTATCTATTCCATATCAAAACAATAAAGATGAAATTGGTATATTAAGTAAGTCATTAAATAAAATGAAAGAGAACCTTCAAAAAAGAAATAATGAATTAATAAAAGCAAATAAAACAAAAGATACCTTCTTAGCTAATATGTCCCATGAAATAAGAACACCACTAAATGCCATAATAGGTTTTTCAAATATTTTAAAAGATGCAAACTTACAAGAAGAACAAAAAAAACAAGCAAATATCATCTCAAAAAGTGCAAATTCATTGCTTCATATAATAAATGAAATCCTTGACTTCTCAAAAATAGAGAGTGGTAAACTAGAATTTCACTCCCAATCAAATAATCTTTATGAACTATGCGATGAAGTTCAAACTCTATTTAAAGCTCAAGCCTCTAAAAAGAATATAACTATAAATTTTGACTATAACAAAAATATCCCTGAATATTTAATCTTTGACAATACAAGACTTCAACAAGTAATATCAAACTTGATATCAAATGCTATAAAGTTCTCAAAAGAAGCATCAAATGTATATTTAAATGTTAATCTAATAAAACAAGATAATGATTATGCAAAAATAAATATATCAATAAAAGACACAGGAATTGGAATAAAAAAAGAGAAACAAAAAGAGATTTTTAAACCATTTTCTCAAGCAGATCAAAGTATCTCAAAAGAGTATGGAGGTACTGGTTTAGGATTGGCAATTATTTCTAGAATATTAGAACATATGAACTCTAATATAAAACTTGAAAGTGTTGAAAATGAAGGGAGTACTTTTAGTTTTGATTTGAAACTAAAAGTTGCAGAAGAAAAAACAAAAAAAATAGAAGAAAAGATTAATCCTATTAAAACAAAAAATAAAAAAGTATTAATAGCAGAAGATAATGAAATAAATCAAGAGCTAATGAAAGCAATTTTTGAAGAACTAAAACTACAAGTAGACTTTGCAAATAATGGACTTGAAGCAATAGAGCTTTTTAATGAAAATAGTTATAACCTAATCTTTATGGATATAAACATGCCTCTTTGTGGAGGAGTAGAAGCCTGTGAAAAAATAAGAAAATTTGATAAATCCATCCCAATAATTGCCCTTACAGCAAATGCTATAAAAGGTGATAAAGAAAAGTTTTTAAAAGCAGGAATGAATGAGCACCTTACAAAACCTATAAATTTTAATAAACTAAAAGAAGTACTTAAAAAGTATCTAAACCATAAAAGATGAACATAAAAAAAGCCAGACAAAAAAACTCAAGAAGTTTTCATATCTGGCTTTATGGCACGCCTGGTAGGAAATTCAAAAACAAGATATAAAAAACCATAAATCCCTATAAATAGGTACTTCTTAACAAAATAAGTTTTATCTATCTTGTAAAATAAAGCTATTTTTAGCACAATTTTAGCACAATACCTGATACGGCATGCCATTAATTACAATTAATTTTTTCTGAGTAAATATAAAACAAAAAACTTTCTATTCACAATTGCAAGTTAAACATTCTCCTGTTATCTCTCTTTTCAGAATATCAATAATTTCGTAATTTGTATAAGAATAAATCCTTAATAATGAACTTTCATTATCTAATGCCTTTATCTCAGCAGCATGATGCATCTGTCTACCTAATCCTCCCATTAAATATATTGTCAATTCAGCTTCTTTTAACTCAGTATATAATTTTCCATCTGCTATGATTGCAGCTGTTATTAAACCTCCCTCATGACACTCTTGAAACATTGAGAAACCTCGTTTATAAAGCCTTTGATAATTTTGATTAATTTTATATGTATTTTGCACAATATCACTATCACTTTTCATTTCGTTAAAACTTGATGCCATACAACCTGAAAAAAATATAACTACAAGAAATCCAATAAAAATATTTAAAACTCTCATAATTAACATCTACCTTCCCTTTAATTTTTTTAATTTATCTTTTATATAATTAAAACACTTCTCATTACCATATAAACCTATTTGAACTTTAGTTCCATAACCACTTCTTTTAGGTTCAGACTGACATATTCCATAAACATCCTTACTTATAGTTTTTTCAATACCGTCAACAGTTTGTTTCTTTAAGTTCATACATTTACCTACATATATATTAGTATCTGATATTTTTTCAACATTGCAATTGTTATTATAATGTCTTAAAATATCATCTTTACAAGAATAAATATAATATTTATCCATTCTTGATTCAGAAACCTTAATGTGTAATTTATTACAATATGCATTATCTAAATTAATTCTTTCATAATACCATTTTATTCCATTTGCAAAACGAAGATTATTTGCGGGTCTATTCTCTTTTTTAGAATAATATGTAACTTTATCTAGTTTAATATTTCCGATATTTACACTCTTTTCTACATTATTATATTTTGGTTTAAGCGTTGGTGTACTAGAAACACAGCCCGTAAATATAAATATTGACAATAAACATATATAAAATATATTTCTTTTCATCTAATTCCTTTTTTATTTATTATAAAATAATAATAATTAAGTAAAGCATATATATAATTATATTTATGAATAAACTATCAAAAGAACAATACATAAACAAAAATGTCAACGCAAGTAAATTCATAACAAAAGAACATTTAGATATTCTTATGAATCAAGTGTTTAATAAGTTCTTGCAAGGTTTTAATAATCAACATAAAAAATTATGGGAATCAACTTTAAATAAATTAGTTCCTAAAAATCATTTAAATTTCAATAATGAAAGTGACTATTTAGAGGACACCAAAATAACAAAACTCCATGTAATAAATAACAGTATATTGTACTGCTTACCTGATTTAGAAAAAAATGATGTAGAATATCTAATAAATCAATTCAACTTATTTACTTTTAATAATAAAGTTAAAATCCTAACTAAAAGTAATACTCCTATTTATATTGAAATTATTGAAGTTTTAAATTATATTAAATCAATATCTCAAATAATTAGTAAGTACCCAAAATACAATGGAAATCATTATGGTACTAAGCATAGACAAAGCTCAAAAAAGAGTTTACTAACAGCTCAATTGAATACTTTAAAAAGTAGATTAGATGGAAGGTTCTTTACTTTAGAAAATGAAGAAGAAATTAAAAAGACTAAAACACAAATCAAATTTATAGAATATTCTTTAAAAAAGGAATATGAGAACTTACCTGAATGGTTAAACTTTGCAAATACTTATTTAGGCTTTGACCATCAATCTTTTAACTTAACAGATATTGAAATATTAACATTTAAACAATTAACTGATTTTTTCAATGGTATTAGAACATCTAAAGAAGAACTATTAAAAAGTGTAATGATATTTCTAAGAATAAAATCAAATATAAAAAATGAAGATAAAAAACAATATAAAGAACTATCTGAGTCAATCATTAATATAGTAAGATTCTTTTTTAAAGATACTATTTTAGAAGTTGAAAAAACAAAAAACAAAAAAACAATTACATACAATATTAAAAATATAGAAAAAGAATACATAGTAAAAACATATCTATCTAATACTCCTATTTATACTTATTACAATAAAAATACCAATGATGCCTTAAATGAACTTATTACACTTGGTTTTATGTCAATGTTTGGACTATCTACAATTTTTGATGAAGAAGATATTAAAAATAAAGAAGATGACAAAGAAATTAGTACATATTCATTAATTAAAGCACTAGTACAAATAAAACATGAATTTAATTTTACTAAAAAAGAAACTGTAACTTTATCAATATTTTTAAACTATTATTTTCAAGAACAAATTAACTAAGAGTTTTTTATACTCCTAGTTAATATGTAAACTCATCAACTTTTCTATTAAACTTCCCCTATCGATATCGAAATTAAATCAAAGAGCTCTTTGTAAATAAAAATTACAAAGGAAAAATTATGCTAACAATCAAAGGCAATTTACTAAACATCATTCCAAAATCGGAATATAAAAAAGAAGGAGAAACTTTAGCTACTCCTGTAAAAGCTAAACTACAAATTTTAGTAGAAAACATTAGGTCAAATGGTACAAAAGTTAAAGAATTACATACTATCTCTATTCCTGATAATAAGATAGCTTTCTATAGTGACAAAGTAAACAAAGATGTTGAAGTTCATGTGGGGATTATCTCAAAACAACATAGTTTCTATGGTGTCTAAGAAAAAACAGATTTTAAGAGCGCTCGCGGTTTAAAATCTTTTTTTCGTGACAACAAGAAAAAAGGGTATTTAGTAATACCCCTTTCTAAAACACTCAAAGGAATAAAAGTGAATAAAGTTAAAAAACTTTTTGGAATTGATACTCTTTATCTCTTCTTTGAAACTAATGAAAACTATGATGATTTATATCTTGAAATATTAGACCAACTAGAAGAGATTAAAGGTAAGTTCCAAAAGAAAGAAATAGATTATGAGAATAAAGACTTATATGTATCTATCAAAGATACAAGATTAAACTTTCTTGGTAAAAAAGAAGGTTTTTACTGGTTTAAAGATTTAAATGAATTTTTTAGAATTGGTTTTAAAAGTATGTATGAGAACAGAGGTTTAAATGATATTAGAGTACAGCTTCAAGGAAATGGTATTTATGCTATTGGTATTAATTCTCTTATTGAATTACTCAAAGATTTAGTTAAAGAGTATATAACTGATTATATACCTATTACAAGAGCAGATTTAAACTGCTTTATCCAGTATGATTTATCTTTTATAAAAAAAGATATGTTCTCAACTCGTAAAAGAAAATACTCAACTATAAATGAAATAGGAGATGCAAACTCAACACAAACTATTTATATAGGAAAAGAGCCATTTAAACTAAGATTATATAACAAATCTTTAGAGCTAAAGAAATCAAAGAAGTATGACTTAATGAATGAGTACTTTTTAAATAATGACTTTGATATTGAAGAGTCTATATTTAACATAGAGTTTCAAATGCACAGAACACATTTAAGACAGTACCAAATAGAAACATTAGATGATTTATTAACTAATGCAAAAAACTTATTTCAAATATCAATGGATGAGATTAGATTAATAGATATAGATTCAGTTTCAAAAGAAAGACTTAAAAACAATAAGTATCAAGCTGATACACATCCACTATGGAAAGAAATAAAACAAGAATACAATTTAAAAGACTTTTTACAATCATCATTACCATTAGAGAGATTAAAAAGGAAAGTATCAATTTATGATGATAATAAATTTGAGTTTGAATTTATAGCCTTAGTTAGAAAAGCTTTAATTAGTAATTTAAATTTAGATGATGATTATATAAATGAGCTTTACAAGAAAGCAAAAGATAGTTTAAATAAAACAACATCTACAAAAGAGTTAAAGAAAAGATATACAGATGTAGAGATTATAAATAAAGATGGTCAAATTGAAAATCTTAGACTATTAGAAGATGGAAATTTAATTAAACCTCTAAGAACTGAAACAGTATCTAAATTACAAGATTATGACTTACTTGTTTATCTTGATAAGACAAGAGAGAAGAAACATTTATCTTCAAGAGATAAGCATATTTACTATGTTGCTTTAAAAGAAGCTACAAAGAGGAATTTAGTGTTAGATATATCAGCAGATGAAGCACAAGGTTTTTGATACTTTTTTAAAAAGTATATACAGCTTTGAGGGATTTATTCCCTCCCTTAAACAGATAATCAAAGGAGAATTAAAACAATGAATATACCATTTGAGAATTTAGAAAAAATAAATGAAGTATTAGAAAAATTAAATATATTAGAACAAAAGATTAATAGTGAGAAAAGATGGCTAAATACAAAAGAAGCATCTTATTATCTTGGATATTCAAAAGAGCATATCCATAAACTAAAAGATAACTATTTAATTGAGGGTAAACACTACTATAAAAAGGCTGGTAGAGTTTTGTTTGATAAGTTAGAATTAGATACATGGGTAACCACTTCATTAGCGAATAAAGACACAAAAGCAATAACAGAAAAATTACTTGAAGGTATTTTATAATGAAACTTTGTGTAAAATATTACTTGTTAGAAGTGCCTTTATAGGATTTATGTGAAAGGATTTACATAAATGTATAAAATGACACAACCAAAACTATTTAATAGAGGCTCTAAACTTTGGATAAGATTTACTCTTGATAACCAAAATATTAGAAAACCTCTTTACCTAGACGATACTAAGGAAAATAGAAAACTGGTTAAAACAGAAATAATTCCACAAATACTTCTAAAGGTATATAGTGGGAAGTTCTTTGAAAATGAAAGTGTTAAAAATATTCCAACAGTTGATGAATATATGAAAGAGTCTTTTGAACTGCATAAGGGAAGTCGTTCAAATTCTACTAGTCTTATGTATAAAAGAAATTACAATAAACATATAAAAGATGTATTGGGTCATATGAGATTAGATAAGGTTACCAGTAACCATATAACATATTGGCAAAACAACTTAAGAGAGAATCTACATTTAGCAAAAGGAAGTATCTTAAGAATTAGGTCTTGTCTAAATGTAATGTATGAAGATGCAATTGAAAATGATATAGTTCAAGTCAATCCAGTTAAAAAAGCTAAGAAGCTTAGAGAAACAGAAAATCCACTAGTAAAGAGAGTTAAACTAAAACCTTTTAACCTTATGGAAATTCAATCAATTTTAAATGTATTAAAAGATTCTGATAAAAATTTAATTGCTACTCTATTTTATACTGGAATGAGAGCAGGAGAATGTATAGGTTTAAAATGGGAATATATTGACTTCAATAAAAAGACAATCTCAGTTAGAGAACAAATGGTTGATGGTGTTCAAAAAGAAATACTAAAAACTGCAAGAAGTCAGAGGACAATTCCTATTATTGATATTCTAATTCCATACCTTAAACATCAATACGAATTAACTGGAAAACAAAACTCTTATGTATTCTTAACAGCTAGAACAAATAAACATTATCATAGTTCTGGGAAGATAAGAGAACAAATTTGGGTAAAAGCTTTAAAAGAAGCTAATGTTCCTTATAGAAATCTACATCAAACAAGAGGTACATTTATATCAACTCTTATATCAAATGGAGAGGATATTAATTATGTAAGTAAAATTGCAGGACATGAAAATGTAAAAGTTACATTAGAAAAATACTCTGAATATATACCTGTAAAAAACCTAGATTTTGGGAAATGTTTCAATGGATAAACACATTTTTAGCACAATGGTAGCACAGTAAAAAAATTTTAAGGGAAAAACATCGGTGTTATCGGGCTTGTAAGTAACATGGCACGCCTGGTAGGATTCGAACCCACAACCCCCCGGGCCGAAACCGGGCGCTCTATCCAGTTGAGCCACAGGCGCGTGTGTTTTAAGGGTGGAATATTAGCATAGGTAAACTTAAATTTTTAAGTTACCTATTTTTCATCTTATTTTCGTACATTAGTTCATCTGCTTTCTCTAAGATATTTTCTATCTTATCACCTTCTTTAAAATCTACTATTCCATAAGAAAAGGAAAACTGTAAGCTTTCTATTTTTGCAGATTTTAGTTTTTGTTTTGAAAGTTTTACTTGTGTTTCTAGCATAGTATTTTCAATATCTATACTATTTAATATTTCACCTGTGAAAAGTACCATAAACTCATCACCTGCGTATCGTACAACATCAGCTCCCTCATAATCAAGCTCTTTTGATAAGAATCTTACTAGATATTTTAAAACCTGATCACCTAAAAGATGCCCATATGTGTCATTTATGCTTTTAAATTTGTTTAAATCTATAAAACAAAGTTTACCCTCTTCTTTAAAACTTTCATTTTCTAAAAAAGAATCCATAAACCATTTTCTATTATAAGCAGATGTTAAACTATCAGAAAAAAGCTCTTTTTGTAAAAACTGTATTTGTTTTTGCATTTCGCTTAATTCACTTGTGATTGAATCAAGAGCTTTTTTATCTTTATTTTCAATAGCAACTTTAGCTTGAGCTGTAGAGTTTTTGATACTATCTAAGTTTTCATGTGTAGATTTTACTATTTTTTCTACTCTACTATTGTCATAATGCAGTTCATCTAAAACAGCTTGTTTATTTTCAATATCTACTTTTAATTCTTTTGCAAACTCGGCAAATTTTTTTGAATAGTCACCAGGCAAAACTATCTCATTATTTTTTAAATCTTTTACCGTAAGATATGTAACTTCTTTTAGTTTTTCACTCATAAATATTTATTCCTTACAAGATTTTTCCGAATTATACAGAAAAAAGACATAAATGTCTAGATAATATAACAATTAATATAACTTAAAATATATTATCTATAACTATAAGAACAAAAAATACAATTCCTAAATATCCATTTACAGTAAAAAATGCCCTATCTATTTTTGTAAAATCTTTATTTACTAAATAGTGTTCATATGAAAGCATAATAGCACTTGCTAGTACTGCTATATAAGCAAAGATACCGCTATTTGATGTTATTACAAATAACAACCAAAAAAGTACTGTTAAGGTATGAAATACCCTAGAAATATACATAGTTTTTTGTGCACCAAATTTTGATGGTATTGAATGTAACTTTAGTTTTTTATCTACTTCCATATCTTGAAGTGAGTAAAGCAAGTCAAACCCCGCCACCCAAAACATAACACCAATACTTAAAAGTACTGTCCATAAAGGTATAGATTCACTTACAGCAACTACCCCTGCTATTGGGGCTAATGCTAAAGAGATACCTAAGATAACATGTGCTAAATATGAAAATCTTTTAAAATAAGAATATGAACCAATTATTATCAAAATGGGTATTGATAAATAAAAAGCTAAGTCATTTACAAAATAAGCAACAGCTATAAAACCTAAAGCATTTGCAATATTAAAAATAAGCATAGATTTTACAGAAATTCTTCCATCTACATTTGGTCTATTTTCAGTTCTTGGATTTAAAGCATCGATGTCTCTATCCATATACCTATTAAAGCCCATTGCAAAGTTTCGTGCAGTTAATGCGGCTAAAACACCTAAGATAAGTAGTTTAAATCCAAACCATCCTTTTGCAGCTACAACCATCGCAATAAAAATAAATGGAAGAGAAAAGATAGAGTGTTTAAACATTACTAGTTCATTGAAATCGTTAATTTTTTTTATGAGTTTTTCCATAAAAGGAATTCTATCAAAATAATTAAAAATGTAAGTTTAATGTGTTTTTCAAATAAAGACTAAAAATTTAGTCTTTATTTTTATTGTTCTTTATACTTGATATCAGAAATTCTTGCTTTTTCAGATTCAATATAAGTTGCTAATTCTTCAGCACTATTAAATACTTCTGCAATTACTCTTCTGTTTTTAGCAGCACCTTCGTCTGTTGAGTTGTTATATAAAGGAGAGCTTTCACCAAATCCCATATATCTAACTTGTTTACTATTTACCCCTAAATTTACAAGTGAGTTTCTAACTTTCGCAGCTCTATCTGTAGATAAATCATAATTATACCCAGCAGGTGCACTTGCACTTGTGTGTCCTTCGATAACTGCATATAATTTAGTTTTCTTTAAGAATTGTGCAAACTCTTGAACTTCTTTACTTTCAGATGAATCACTATAAATAGTAGAATCATTTTTAAACTGTACATTTAAATCTTTAACCATGATACAATCCCCAGCGTTTAGGCTTGTCATAGTGATTAAACTGATAAATGTTGATGCTAAAATTTTTTTCAAAACTTAACTCCTTTAGATAATTTTGAAAATTATAACATCTTTAATCTAATTTTAAAGTAATTTTCAATCTTATTTTGCTAAAATTTTTAAAATTATTTTTAAAGGCATAAAGATGACTAATTATTTAAGAAATTCAGCAATCGCTGCAACTACGGCTTTACTGTTATTTACAGGATGTACATCAAAAGATACTAATCTATCTGCAAATGATGTAAAAATTACACAACTTCAAAAAGAGATTGAATTAAAAGATAGTAAAATCTCTGAACTTGAAAGCCAAAACAAGAAAGCATTAAATTCAATCAATGCAATGAACAATGAATCAAAAGATAAAAATGCAGTAGCGAACTCTTTAGTTCCACCAAATGCAAAGGCTGGTGAGTGTTATGCTAAAGTATTAGTTCCATCTATTTATGAAACTAAATACATCAAAAAAATGGTTCAAGAAGAACAAGAAAAAATTGAAATCATTCCAGCAACTTACAAGGTAGTTGAAAAGAAAGTAACTTTAAGAGAAGCATCTACAAAACTAGTGCCTGTTCCTGCAACATATAAAACAGTTACTGAGAAAATTATGATTACTCCTGAGAGCTCAAAAATAGTAACTGTAGCACCTACATATAAAACTATTACTGAAAAAATTATGGTAGAACCTGAAAAGACTCAGTTAGTTACAGTTCCTGCAACATATAAAACAGTTACTGAAAAAATCAAAGTATCAGATGCTTACACTACTTGGAAAAAAGGTAGAGGTGAGATTGAAAAAGTTGACAACAGTACAGGTGATATTTTATGTTTAGTTGAAGTTCCTGCTGTTTATAAAACTGTTAGTAAAAAAGTTATTGATAAAGCAGCATATACAAAAGAAGTTAAAACACCTGCTGTATATAGAAATGTAAAAACTAGAGTTGTAGACACTGCTGCAAGTCAAAAAGAAGTTAAAATTCCTGCAACTTACAAAACTATTACTAAACAAGTAGTTGCAACACCTGCTACAACTAAAGAAGTAAAATCACCAGCTATTTGTAAAATGGTTAAAACAAGAGTTATTGATACTCCTGCAAAAGAAGTAAAAACAACAATTCCTGCTATTTACAAAAATGTACCTATTCAAGTTAAAAAAGCTGATTCGTACCTAAGATGGCAAGAAATTTTATGTGAAACAAATACTACAAAAGATGTAGTTGCAAACTTACAACAAGCATTAAAAAATAAAAAATACAATATCACTTCTGTTGATGGTGTTTATGGACCAGAAACAAGAGCTGCTGTACAAGCATATCAAAGAGATAATAAGTTAAGCGAGGGAGCTTTAACTTTAAAAACGTTAAAATCTCTAGGATTATAATAAAATTTAAAAGATAAAAGCATATTGCTTTTATCTTTTTTAAAGAAGGAAAAATGAAAAAACTACTATTAACTATTTTAACTCTAGGTATCACTATTTTCTTTACTGCATGTAGTTCGAAATCACAAAACGATGTACTAAACTCTAGCAAACAAGATGTATCAGATTTATTATCGCAACTTATTGAAAAAGAAAAAGAGATAAATAAACTTACAAAACAACTAGAAGCTTGCAAAGAGAAATCAAAGTAAGCTTTCACTAAAACTTAGGTAAAATCTTTCACATGAAAGAAATAGCAATCATTGGCTCAACTGCCTCAGGAAAAACAGGCTTATCTATTGATATTGCCAAAAAAACAGACTCAATTATATTATCACTTGATTCACTTAGTGTATATAAAGAAATTGACATTGCCTCTGCAAAACCCACAAAACTTGAAAGAGGAGATATTCTTCATTTTGGAATAGATGAAGTATTCCCAAATGAAGAATTTGATGTGATGGAGTTTATCAAGCTTTACAAAAAAGCGAAAAATTATGCAAAAGAAAACTCAAAGAATCTTATCATTGTAGGTGGTACTAGTTTTTATCTTAAAACTTTAATTGAAGGCATGTCAACGGGTATTGACTCAAAGACTAAACTTGATATTCCAGTAGATGAAGCCTATGATTTACTTTATAGTCTTGATAAAGAGTATATGCAAAAAATTGAAAAAAATGATAGATATAGAGTTGAAAAAGCTTATGCTATCTATAAAGAATCAAAATTAACTCCTACACAATACTTCAAAGCAAACCCAAAAAAACCAATAGCACCAGATCTTAAAATATTTGAGATTTTATGGGATAGGGATGAACTAAGAAGAAGAATAAGCCTTAGAACAAAACAGATGATAAAAGATGGACTAATAGATGAAGTAATTTACTTAGAAAATAAATATACAAGAGAGCCTAACTGTATGAGCTCAATTGGAATAGTTGAAGGCTTAGAGTATTTAGATGGGAAAATTACAAAAGAACAATTAGAAGAGAAAATATCTTTAAATACTGCAAAATTAGCTAAAAGACAAAATACCTTCAATAAAGGGCAATTTGAGAATAAAACATCAAATATAATAGAAAACTTAAATTCAGATATTCTTAAGTATTTTTCGCTATAATCCCGCCTTACAAAGAGTTTTATAAAGGACAACATTAGACTTGCTCTTTTATATTACATTAATTATTATAAGGAATATGGCGTGAAAAAAGACATCCACCCAGATTACAAAACTTGTGCAGTTACTTGTGCTTGTGGTAATACTTTCGAAACAAAATCAAATGTTGAAACAATGAAAATTGACATTTGTAACGCTTGTCACCCATTCTTTACTGGAGAGCAAAAAATTGTTGATGCTGCTGGTAGAGTTGAGAAGTTCAAAGCTAAATATAACAAGTAATTATATTTATGCTTACATTAGTTCCAACTCCAATAGGAAACCTCGAAGATATTTCTTTGAGGGCTTTAAATACCCTATTGGAGGCCGAGCTAATTTTTTGTGAAGATACAAGAGTCACAAAAAAACTTTTAAATTTACTAGGCGAAAAAAATAACCTAGACTTTTCAAATAAAGAATATAAATCTTTTCATTCTCACAATGAAAATCAAGTCTTAAAAACACTATCAAATGAAACTTTTACTAAAAATGTTGTTTATGTAAGTGATGCCGGAATGCCTTGTGTTTCAGACCCAGGAGCTACGCTTGTAGATTTTTGTATACAAAATGATATAAAATATGATGTATTACCAGGGGCAAATGCTGTATTAACGGCTTATGCTATGAGTGGTTTTACTAATACTACTTTTTCATTTCATGGTTTTCTAGCCCACAAAGGAAGTGAGCGAAGTTCAAAATTAGATGCTATTTTAAATGATGATAAACTAGCCATTTTATATGAATCACCCCACAGACTTTTAAAACTATTAGAAGAGCTTGCAAAAAAAGATGAAAATAGAACAATATTTTTAGTAAAAGAGATTTCAAAACTACACCAAAAAACTTATAAAGATAAAACTTTAGCCCTATATGAGCTGTTTAAAAGTGAAAATATTAGAGGCGAATGGGTAGTAGTTATTGAACCTATACAAAAAACTGGTGAGGCTTTAAGTATAAAAGATATTGAAGACTTAGATCTTGCTCCAAAAGTTAAAGCAAAACTTCTTGCCAAAATGACTGGAAGAAAAACAAAAGAGATTTATCAAGAACTTATGTAAAAAGTAAAACTACTTTTTACATATTATTTTCAAGTTTTTCTAAACTTCTTTGAATTTGTTCAATTCTTTCAATACTATTTATTAAAGCTTCAAATCTATCTTGTTTATCTTCAATAATAGCATTTGTTTGAGTACTACTTTGTTTTACACCTACAAAAGATGTGCTGATTTCTTCTACATTACTAGTAACAGTTTCGAGACTACTGCTAGCTTCATCAATCATTTTAGAAATCTTAGTAACCCCTGATACTGTTATATCAACAGAAGTATTACTTAGTTTTAAACTATCTTGAGTTCTTTTTGCAAGTTTTTTTACTTCATCTGCTACTACTTTAAAACCTTTTCCATACTCACCTGCTCTTGAAGCTTCAATAGCAGCATTTAGTGCGAGAAGATTTGTTTGAATTGCAATATCAGAAATAGAAGATAAAACTTTTTTAATCTCATCTGCGTTTTTTGTAAGTGTTTGCATACTAGAAACTAGGTTATTATTTGTATCAACATTTTTCATAATATCATTACTAAAAGATTCAAATTTGATATTTACCTTGTCTATTATCTCATTACCCTCTTTTGTATTTCCATATACAGAATTTATGATATTTACCATATCTTGGATTAAAGGAAAGGCATCTTTTAGAGTATCCAAAATAGAAGTTCTAACCCTTGCAAATAACTGATATTGGTGAAGTTGCTTTTTCTCATAATAAGAAGAGAATTGAGCATATTTATGCACGAAGTTATCTACATACTCATCAGCAAAGTCGTTTTCATTATCTATTTTATAGAAAAACAATGCTGTTAGTGTTTGGTTGATGTTAAGACCTAGCAACTCTCCAAAAGTAGAGAAACCAGCTACTGGAATGTCATTAAAAGTATTTAAAGAGTTTAATCTATCTTGGTTAAGTAGTCTTCTTAAAATACAATCATTAAATAAAGCTCCAAAAGGTTCAACTCTTTTGTTTGAACTAAACCTTCTATAATCACTTTCAGTTTGCGATACAAAATCTTTATTTTTAACTAAATACAAAATATCCCCAAATGAAATATCACAGAAAAAGGCAATCTCTTTATTTTCTATATCCACATTTGCAACAGATCTTATATATATTTCATCTTCAAGTTTAATAGCAAAATTATAATCTTTTAAAACCTCTGGTAAATCTTGTAAAGTACAGTTTAACTGAGAGCATAACACATCAACAAAACTAACAATTTGATTTGTTGATTTATTTAAAACACTTTTAACTGTTCTTTTAAGTACATCAGCTTGAGCTACTAAATATGAAGCTCTTGTTTCTTCACAACTTTGTGATTTAAATACTCCATACTTGATACCTTGTTTTAATTTAACAAGTACAACAACTGCGTTGTGTCTTAAAACATCATTTCCATTGTAAATATATGTCTCTTTGAAATCAAGTTTTCCTCCAGCTGAACCTCCAATAATTAAACATGGTAATTTCCCACTTTTATAAACTGCCTCTGTGAAAAAACTCTCACTATTTGATAAACCATCAACTATTGTTAGAGCAAAAGTATCTTCATAATTTATCTTAAAAGGAATATTCACTCTTTTTATAGAATCACTTATTTTATCAACTCTTTGAGCATGAGATAGTGAGTTTGCATCTAAGTTTTCACTAAATAATGGAATAGTTAAAACTTCAATATCTTCTATCATTTCTTTTGAAAAAGATTGTATAACTATATTGTCCCAAGAACTGCTTGCATCATTGTAAAGTTTCTGTTTTTTACTATTATCATTAATAGTACACAACTCACCTGCAGTTGTTGATAATACCACTTTTACGTTATTTGATAAAAGAGACTTTATTTTCCTCGATACATCATGAAAATCCACATGAGGAGAGATAAAACCCATTACTAAGGCTGGTTCTTGATTATCAAAATATAATTTTTCAATATTTTCTTTATTTACACTTGAAGCATTTATATCAATTATTTTTATAAAATTATTCATTGGAAGTTCTCTTTTTTATTTTGTATTATGGCTTTTAGGAAATTATATTAAAATAATAAAGCTTAAATATAGCAGTAAAAGCTATTTTTATTATAAAAGAGGATTATCAACAACTTTTAGATAAAATCTTGTCATGATAATATACGGTAAACAAATTGTACTTTATGTACTAGAAAAACATCCCCATTTAATTGAAGAAGTAATGTTTTCAAAAGAGATAGATAAAAAACTATTCTCTAAGTTCTTAAAGCTTGGTAAGAAGATTATTAAGCTTGATAATATGAAAGCCCAAGGACTTTCTAAAGGTGGAAATCATCAAGGCTTCTTCTTAAAACTAAAAGAGTTTGAATATACAGATATCAAAGATATTAAAAATATGAACTTTATTTTAGTTTTAGATGGATTAACTGATGTTGGAAACATTGGAGCTATTGTTAGAACTGCTTACTCACTTGGAGTTGAAGGTATTGTAGCTTCAAATGTAAGAACACTAAATAACTCAGGAATATTTAGAACAAGTGCAGGTTCACTTATAGATGTACCTTTTGCACTTTATCCAAAGAGTGTTGATTTAGCCAATGAACTTCAGCAATATGGTTTTGCTTTAATTGGTGCAACAATGGATGGAACTGATTTAAAAAAATATGGAAAAATCGAAAAAACAGATAAGGTAGCACTTTTCTTAGGAAGTGAAGGTGAAGGTATTTCACCTAAAGTTCAAAAGAAACTTGACTTAAAAGTATCTATTGGAATGGAACACGATTTTAATTCATTAAATGTATCAGTTGCAGCAGGAATATTAATTTATAATTTAAAAAAGTAGAGATTAAATATGATTAGAAATTTAGTTTTAATTTTAGCATTAGGTATTACTTTAAATGCAAATATAAACACAAAGGTTAAAAACCTATTAGGTTCGAGCACTTACAATACTCATAAAAACCTTATTAACTTTATTTTTGCACAAAAGAGTTCTTATTATAAAAATGGTCAATTAAACTATACATTAGTAACTCAAAAACTAAGTAATAATAATTTATTAAAACTAAAATTTTCTACAACTAAATATATAAATGTAAACTTTAAATTAATAGGTAAAGAAAAAAAATCTTTGCTTATTGTAAAAGATATTTTAAAATCTTTAGGTCACTACTACTATTTTACAAAAGAAGCAAACTTTACAGAAAATGAACTTTTATGGAGTATCAAACTAAAAACGGATGTCGCCATCAACCCTCTTAGATTATCACAGTCTCTTGATAAAACAAATAGCAAGATACTAAACATAATTAAAGAGGGTAGTTCTGATTATACTTATGTAATTGATTTTACAAATAGTAAATTAGCAAAAGTTGAAGATTTAAAAATTAACAGCCAAGTGACATTAAAAAAACCATTTAGAGCTTATATGCTAAGTGTTGAAAATGCCACTTCTTTAAATATCAATTCAAATACAGGTAATAGATGGCATCCAAATATTACTTTCTATGATGAAAATATGAATATTTTAGAGATTGTTAAAGAAAATAGTTTAAAAAGAAGTTTTAAAGTTGATGTACCAGTTGATACATCTTATGTAAAAATAGATGACTTATATTCCCTTGCAAATTTAAGAAGAGGAATTAGTATAACTAAGGAGTAGAAAAGTGTTTCCTGAAATAGATTTTGAAAGAATGAAAAGACTTCCTAATTATGTGTTTGCAGAAGTAAATAACATAAAAATGGAAGCAAGAAGAAATGGTGAAGATATTATAGATTTCTCAATGGGAAATCCAGATGGTGCTGCACCACAGCATATTACAGATAAGTTAACAGAAGCTGCACAAAAGCCAAAAAATCACGGCTACAGTGCAAGTGCAGGTATTTATAAATTAAGACTTGCTATTTGTAATTGGTACAAAAGAAAATATGGTGTTGATTATTTAGACCCTGATAAACATGCAGTTGCTACAATGGGTAGTAAAGAAGGTTATGTTCACTTAGTTGAAGCTATTGTAAATGTAGGTGATGTAGCAGTTGTTCCAGATCCAACTTACCCTATTCACTCATACGCATTTATGTTAGCAGGTGCTGCTGTACATAAATTTGAATTAGCATTTGGTGATGATTATAGAGTTGATGAAGACTTATTTTTTGAAAGATTACAAAAAACAATTGATGAATCAATTCCAAGAGTAAAATATATAGTAGTTAATTTCCCACATAATCCAACATCAGCTACGGTAACTCCTGAGTTTTACCAAAGATTAGTAGATTTAGCTAAAAAAGAGAGATTTTATATCATCTCTGATATTGCTTATGCTGATATTACATTTGATGGATATAAAACTCCTTCAATTTTCCAAGCCAAAGGTGCTTTAGATGTAGCTGTTGAATCATTTACACTATCTAAATCATACAACATGGCAGGATGGAGAGTTGGATTTATCACAGGAAATGAAAAACTTGTGGGAGCTTTAAAAAGAATTAAGTCTTGGTTAGATTATGGAATGTTTACTCCAATTCAAGTTGCTGCTACAGTTGCACTTGATGGACCACAAGACTGTGTTGATGAACATATTGAAAAATATAGAAAAAGAAGAGATGTTATGCTTGAGGCTTTTGCTGATGCAGGTTGGAAAATGAATACTCCAAACGCTTCGATGTTTATTTGGGCAAAAATTCCAGAATGTGCACAGCACTTAGGAAGTATGGAGTTTTCAAAACAACTTCTTACAGAAGCAAAAGTTGCAGTAAGTCCAGGGATTGGATTTGGTACATATGGAGATAAATATGTAAGAATTGCTCTAATTGAAAATGAAAAAAGAATTAGACAAGCTGCAAGAAATATAAAAAATTATTTAAAAACTTTAGAAAAATAGGAATAGAAATGTTAAAAGTAGGAATTATCGGTGTAGGAACTGTTGGAGCTAGTGTTGCAAATATTTTAAAAGATAACAAAGATATTATTACTGCAAGAGCTGGTACACAAATAGAGCCTGTACTAGGTGTAGTTTCAAACTTAAAAAAAGACAGAGATGTATCTATAAAATTAACTGACAATATTGATGAAGTATTAAATGATGAATCAATTGATATTGTTGTTGAGTTAATGGGTGGGGTTGAAAAACCTTATGAGATTGTAAAAAAAGCCCTTGAAAAAGGTAAAGCTGTAGTTACTGCTAATAAAGCTTTATTAGCATACCACAGATACGAGTTACAAGAAATAGCTGGTGATACTGCATTTGAATATGAAGCAGCAGTTGCTGGTGGTATTCCAATTATTAATGCTTTAAGAGAAGGTCTTACAGCTAATAATATTGAGACTATTAGAGGTATTATGAATGGTACTTGTAACTATATGCTTACAAAGATGATTAACGAAGGTGTTGATTATGATACTATCTTAAAAGAATCTCAAGAGTTAGGTTATGCAGAAGCTGATCCAACATTTGATGTTGGTGGATTTGATGCTGCTCATAAACTGCTAATTCTTGGATCAATTGCATATGGTATTGATGCTAAACCTGAAGATATTTTAATTGAAGGTATTGAAAATATTGAACCTGCTGATATTGAATTTGCAGGTGAGTTTAACTACTCAATTAAACTTTTAACAATTGCCAAAAAAGTAGGAAACCAAATCGAACTTAGAGTTCACCCTGTATTTATTCCAAATGATGAAATGATTGCAAAAGTTGATGGAGTAATGAATGGTGTTTCTGTAATTGGAGATAAAGTTGGGGAAACTATGTATTATGGACCAGGAGCTGGTGGTGATGCTACAGCTTCTGCTGTAATTGCAAATATCATTGATGTTGCAAGACGTGGTAAAGGTTCACCAATGCTTGGATTTAAAACTCCAAATAGTGAAAAACTTTCACTAATGGCAAAAGATGATATTCAAACAAAATATTACCTAAGACTTACAGTTAAAGATAAAGCTGGTGTTTTAGCAAAAATTGCAAATATTTTAGGAGATAGAAATATCTCTATTGAAAAAATGATTCAAAAACCAATTGATGATGAAACAGCACATATTTTACTTTCAACTCATACTTCTATTGAAAAAGATATAAATGATGCTATCAAAACTTTAGAAGATGCTAGTGTAGTTACTAGAAAACCTATGATGATTAGAATAGAGGATTAATTCCTCTATTTTATAATTTTTATTATTTACTTCTTTTTTTCTTTTTAAATCAAACTTTTTACACTATAATCCATTTTTATTCAATATTACAGGATATTTTATTTTGAAACAAACAAACGAATTAACAACTAAAGAGATTCCCTCTTTAATAAGACAACTAGCAATTCCAGCAAGTACTGGAATGTTTTTTAATACTATGTATAATGTAGTTGATACATTTTATGCAGGTCTTATCTCAACACAAGCAGTTGCAGCACTATCTTTATCTTTTATGATATTTTTTACTATTATTGGCTTTGGATATGGGTTTTCATCTGCAACAACTGCACTTATCGGAAATCACTTTGGAAAAAAAAGATACAAACTAGCTTCGCTTTATGCCCAAAAAGGTTTAGTATTTATTCCTTTAATAGGAATTGTTTTAACTATATTAGGGATTATCTTTTCCCCTAGTTTATTTATATTACTTGGAGCAAAAGAAGCCTACTTACAAGATGCTATGACATATATAAATCCTATTTTATATGGAAGTATTTTCTTTATGATTAACTTTGCTTTAAATGCAATACTTGTAGCAAAGGGTGATACAAAAACATACAGAAATACTTTGATTTTTGGTTTCTTTGCAAACCTTGTACTAAACCCTTTATTTATATATGGATTTTTATTTATTCCAGAAATGGGGCTTCAAGGTATAGCAATAGCTACAGTTTTAATCCAAGTAATAACTATGTTTTACATGCTTTATAAAGTAAATCAAACAAACATCATAAACTATGATAGACTTGATTACTTTTTACCAAACCTTAGAGTATATAAAGACTTTTTAAATCAAGGATTGCCAGCAAGTTTAAATATGCTTATTATGTCTATAGGTTCACTTATACTTACATATTTTGTATCACACTATGGTATGGAAGCAGTAGCTGGATATGGTATTGGTTTTAGAGTTGAACAACTTATGCTTTTGCCTGCACTTGGTCTTAATACAGCTGTTTTAACGCTAGTATCAAATAACTATGGTGCTAAAAAATATGATAGAGTAATTGAGACTTTAAAAGTTGCTATTAAATATGGTTTTATAATCTCTACTTTTGGAATAATCTTTTTAAGTATATTTGGAAGACTTATTATCTCCCAATTTGACTCAAATGAAATAGTTGTAAACTATGGTTTAGATTATTTACTTATTGAAGTTTGGATTTTCTATGCTTATGTGGTTTTATTTATTTGTGTATCAACACTTCAAGGAATCAAAAAGCCAAAAATGATTTTATACATAGCCTTATATAGACAAATTTTTGCAAAACTTATAGTTGCATTTATCATAGTAAAATATTTTGAAATGAGCTTTGCTTCACTTTGGATAGGTATTTTTATAGTGATAAATTCAGCTGCAATATTTGCATACTTTTATACAAACAATCTTCTTAAAAAACATTGTCATAGAACTTTATAGTTCTATGGCTAATAAATACCTATTTTATATTTTTCCATAATTTCAACATTTTGGGAAGCTCTTAAAAAGCCTTGAGATGATGACCTTTTGAAATATTTATAAGCTTGCTTATCATTTTCTTTTATTGATAAACCTATATAGTAATAAATACCTAAATTAAAATTTGCTTCTTTTATATTTGACTTTTTGAAATACTCTATTGCTTTTCTATTTGCACTGTTTGTGTTTATTTTTGCATAAAAAACCCCTAGATTATAAAATGCAATTGCTTTTTGCTCTTTTAAATCAGTATGCTTTATAAACTCTAGAAGTTCTTTTTTTGATAAATATCTACCATTTATTTTTTTTGCTTGATATACTCTTTTTATATCAAGACTATATGAAAGAGTACTTTTAACTACTTTTTTTTCAGCTTTTTTCTCTTTTTGTTTATAAACTTTTTTATCAGTTTTTTTACTCTTATAATATCTTTTTTTCATTGATAGATTTTTCATAAAAGTATTAATATAAAAATACTCAGACTTAGTATCTTTTATAAGTTCAAGTCTTTTTTTCTTAACAAAAGAGTCAATAGTTTTTTTATCAAAAGTCATCGAAAAGGCATAAGATAAACCTCTAATATTCTCTTGTCTTAAGAACTTAAAATATATCAATTTATCAAGTTTTTTACTAACTCTCTTAGGAATACTATAAGCTTCTAAAACCATTGAGGTCATTTTTTTATAAGGTATGACTTTATCTTCTAAAAGATAATCTAACTGTCTTAAATTTTTTTGTTTATAATTAGTTACATAATACTTTAAATCATAAGAGTTTACAGTTAAAATATTTGCTCTTTTAAAGTTTTTAAATAAAAGACCTGAAAAGTTTCCAATTGAACCAACTCTTAATATCTCTAAGGAAAAATCTTCTAAAAAAACTGGTAAGTATAGTTTAAAGCCATAAGCATTTTTAGAGATAGTATCAACATCACTTAAAATTACTTTGTATTTACCGTCTACAATATTATAAGAGAAATTAGAATCTTCAAAATTATATATGGGTTTATACTTTGAATACAAAAATGTTGATAATAAACAAAGTAAAAGAATAGCTCTTTTACTCTGTTTTAAAAAGTTAATTTTTTGCAAATTTTTTACTTAACAGGTGTTTCAACTACAGAACTAATATAACTTTCTGTACCTTTTAGTCCATTTTTCTCTATTATAACTGAAGTTGGTAAGAAAGATGCATATCTACCAATACCTAATTGATGATTAGATCTATTTCTAATATTTTTTATTTGAATCATTCCTTTTTTATACATAGTAGAATCTTGAGTTTTACTAATAAGTTCACTAACTGGCATTATATATAGCTCATTTTCTAGGACATAATTCATTTGTCTTGGTCTTGGAGAAAAAACAACAGTTTTTTCTAAATCTTTATTTTCACTCATATCTCTTACTACAAATTCAAAACTTCTCTCTTGTCCTTCTGTGTAACCAAATGGAAAACTAAAGTATATAAACTGGTTTTTACCAAAGTCTTCATACATAACTGATGTTGTACTGTTTTGAAGTAATCTTAAAATATCAAACTTCTCTTGCTGACCTAATAATACTTCAGGACTAGTATCTTCTGCATAAGCGATACTACCTCCTACTCTTTGTTTAGAGTGAGCATTTTCAAAAGCTTTCATTTGTTGAGTACTAGTTTCTTTATTATTTGTTCTAAAAGATATACTTCCACTTAAACTATCGTTATCAACACCATCTCTTTTTAAATTTCTAACATTTAAACTACCATTTATTAAAGCGTCCCATCTTTTAACTAAGATATCTTTTTTAACTTTTGCTGTGCTTTTTTCATTAAATTGTGCAATAGGATAAATTTCCACATATCCATTTCTAAAATCTACATTTTTATGTCCTGCATTTAAACTATGAGCATTTAAATCTTTACCATTAGCCAAAATATCTTTTACTATAGGATGATTTGAATCATCTGTACTTCTTAATAGAACCTTTCCTTCTACTTCACATAGCGTTCCTGACCATGCATCACCTGGAGATAAGAAGATTGGTAAATCTACTTCTTGCGAACTAATTTGTTCTCTAATAGCTACTTTTGCTAAAATTGAGTTAGTTTCATTTGTATTAAATACTTTTATTTCACTACAAACATCATTTTTAGCTTCATAGAATGGAGCTATTAAAAAATCTCCTGTACCATCTGTCGCAAGCGATACACCTGCACTTAATGAACTAGCACATAATGCTGATGCTACTAAACCTGTAAGCTTTTTGTTTATTTTCATAATATTCCTTTTGAGCTAAATAATTTTCTTAGCCTGTGTTATTACTTAAAATAATATATTATTAAAATGTCAGCCATGTGTCATTTGTCATTTCTTTAGATTAAATAAATTTATTTTAATATTTTTTCAATAATTAATACTATATAGAGTTTTTAATACATAATTTTAGTTATAATATATGTATAAAATGATACTTTTTTAGTATCTTTATTAGCTATTATTATTTTTCTTTGTTATTTCATCTTTTACAAAGTTTCTATTAGTAAAAATATAATAATTATATACTATAAATAAAATAATATATTGAAGGTTTGAGTATTTTAATATCTAAAAGCAAAAAAAACATATCAACTCTTATGTTTATAATTCTATTTTTAATCAGTATTATAATTTATATAGGATATACAAATTTAATTAGTAATATAAAAGCAAAACACCATAAAGATGAGCAAATACTTTTTTATAAGATACAAACCCAATCAAGTAAACTGCTATCTTATTTACTATATGAGTACTCAAAAAATAAAGAACCTCTACTGCAAGTACATAAAAAAGTTCAAACATACATAAATCAAAATAATCCTGATGTAAACCTTGAAAATATTTATGAAGAAATAAATAAAGGTATAAAGAACAAACCTTATAATATTTACATTACTGATGAAAGTTTAAAAATAGTCAATACTACATTTAAACCTGATATAGGTTTTGACTTAAGTTTTGCAAAGAAAGAGTTTGATAAACATAAAAAAGATAATATTATAGGAATTTCAGCACCTGTATTTGAAACTTATTCAAAAAAATTTTTTAGTTTTACAGATGCTTATTTAAAAAATAGTTCAAGACTAATGCAAGTAAGTTATAGGTATGACGACACAAATAAGCTTCAAAAAGATATTAAAGATATCATAAATCAAAATGAAATTATAGCTGATAGTAATGCTTACATTGTATTTGAAGATGGATATGTTAGTGCTTTTATGTTTAAAGAGTTTGAATCAAAAAAAATAAATAAAAAAGCTATCAAAGATACTATTTCAAAAGCAAAAGAGTTATCCTCAAAGTTGAAAAATCTTGATTTACATATAGAAAAAGTAACTATAGAAAATAAAATATATAAAAACTACTACTTTAGACATGAAAATCCTATTTTTAAAGATGCAAAAATAGTTTATAGTGTTAAGTTTGATCAAGAAAGTCTAATCAAAGAGATAAAAACTATAAATATTTTAACTATTTTTCTAGTAACTATTTTTTTAATTTCTATTTATTTTTTATTAAAGATGAGAGATAAAGAGTTATCATTAACTCAAAAAGATACATTTATAAAATACTCAGTACATGAAATAAAAACACCATTAACTATAATTTCGTTAAATAATCAATTAAGAGAAAAAACTTTAGGAGAAGATAAGTACACAAAAAAAATAAATAGTGCAATAAAAACCCTAAAAAACTCATATGAAGATATGTCATTTTTCATTTCACAAAATTATATTGATTATGACAAAGAAATAATAAATATAAAAGAGCTTCTAAAAAACAGAGTTGATTACTTTAAATCTATTGCTATTGAACAAGGAAGAGAAATATCGCTTGAAGTAAATAATGATTTATTTTTAAACATTTCAAAAACTGAAATATCCAGACTTATAGATAATAACCTATCAAATGCTATAAAATACTCTAAAATAAAATCCACTATAAAAGTAGAGTTAAAAGAAAATAGTTTAATCTTTACCTCGCAAGGTAAAAAAATAGAAAACACAAAAGCAATTTTTGAAAAATACAAAAGATATGACAATTCAACAGGAGGACATGGCTTAGGACTAAGTATAGTAAAAGATGTGGCTTTAAAAAATAGTATATCTATAGATGTCTCATCTAAAAATGGTGAAAATATATTTGAGTATACATTTAATTGCCACAGCGATGACATTTCATAAGTATATAATTAAAAAATGAAGATATTATTATTAGAAGATGATTATAGTTTGAATGAAGCTATAAAAGAGACTCTTGAAAGCCAGAATTATATAGTTGAAAGTTTTTATGATGGACTTGAAGCTTATTCAAATATATCAAATGATTATGATTTATTTATTTTAGATATAAATACACCTTCAATTGAAGGTTTAGATATTCTATCTCATATAAAGTCAATCAATACAAACTCAAATGTTATCATGATTAGTGCAATAATAGATATTCTTAAGATAAAAGAAGCCTATGATTTAGGCTGTGATGACTATATAAAAAAGCCTTTTGAAATAGATGAACTTTTATTTAAAATTCAAAGATTAGAAAAAACAAACCTAAACAAAAGTATTTTTAAAATCAACTCATCAATACACTTTTGCAGAAATAAAAAAGAGCTAGTAATAGAAAATCAAAAATGTAGCCTAACAAAAAATGAAAAAAATTTCTTATACTTACTAGTTTCAAATAAAGCAGATATCATAAATCACGAGCAAATAGAAAACTTTGTTTATCAAGGTGAATCAAAAAGCTCAGATGCGATAAGAAGTATGGTAAAAAGACTAAGAAAAAAAATACCTTATGACTTAATAGAAAATGTTTTAGAAGAGGGATATCAGTTAAGGCATTCAGGAAATGAATCTTAATATAATTTCTGCAATAAATGAAAATTATACAAACAACACTAAAAAGACAACTAAATCATTAAATAACCTATCTTCAGGACTTAGAATAAATAAAGCTAGTGATGATGCATCAGGTATTGCTATAGCAGATAAACTTAGAACTCATGCAAGTGGAATAAAACAAAGTATTGCAAATGCAAATAGTGGTATTGCTATGCTAAATATTGCTGATAAAGCAATGGATGAATTAAGTAATATATTAGATATTATAAAAACAAAATCTATTCAAATGGCTACAGATACTACCTCAGAAGAAGGTAGAAAAATTATAAAAACAGAGATTTTAAAACTAATTGATAATTATGACTCAATTGTAAGACAAACGAATTATAATAATATGCCTTTATTAACAGGAGAATTGACCCCTTTTCATTTTCATGTTGGAAATAAAGAGTCAGATATTGTTACTGCACAAATCGACTCATCATACTCCCATGATTTAGGTTTAAATATTCCTCAGAAAGTAGTAGGCTTTATTACTGGCTTTAATGAAGTCATTAATCCTTTAGAAGAAGAAGGAAACTTAGCAGGCTCATCAGGAGTGATAAGAGTTAATTTTTCTTGGAATGAAGATTTAGATATAGACCCTATTGTAGCTGACCCTAATGGTAATGCTATTGGCTTTAATTCTTCAACCCATGATACTTCTAATGGATCACCATCTTTAGGTATATGGGATATTGATGACACTGGAAACAATTCAACTTCAATGAATAATCCTAATCAAGAAAATTTTTATTGGGATACAGTAGCTCCAAATGGAGAGTATAAATATTGGATAAATAACTATTCAAATAATTGGCCTAATAACGAGCCTATAGATATTACTGTAACTTTAAAAAGAGGTGATAATATTATTGAAAGAAAAGTCTCTATTCCAGTTAATGAACAAAAAATTGGTCCATTTAACTTTACTTATGATAATACAAATCCTATTTCTAAGCCCATTTCTGAAGAATTTAGAAATGATGATAACTTAAAACAGCAAGCAATTGATTTACTAGATATAATTGACCATTCATTAAGCCAATTAAACTCCATAAGAAGTGATGTTGGTTCATCTACAAACCAACTTGAATCTACTACAAGAAATCTTATGACAGATTATGTTAATACAAAAAATGCCGAAAGCATTATTAGAGATGTTGACTACGCACAAGAGAGTGCAAACTTCTCTAAACTTAATGTAATGAGTCAAGGGGGCTCTTTTGCCCAAGCAAAAGGTAACGAAACCCAACAAAGAGTTCTTGAACTTCTTAAAAATTAATCCTATCTTTTTAAATTTATTAAAGTGTTCAATAACTGATCTGATGTTGTAATTGACTTAGCATTTGCTTCAAAAGCTCTTTGAAATACCATAAGATTTACTAAACTCTCACTTAAATCAGCTGTACTTAACTCCAAAGTACTTCCTTCAACTTTTGCAGTTTTATCATTATTTAAGTTATAAATTGGCTCACCAGAATCATTTGTTTTAGCAAGTAAGTTATCTCCTGATGGATTTAAACCTCTATTATTATTAAATAAAGCAATTGCTACTTGACCAATTGCAAAATCAGCTCCATCTTGTTTCATCATAATAAGACCCGTACTATCAACTGAGAACTCACCAAAGGCAGAATCAGAAATACCTAAAGTATCAAGTCTTAATTGTAATGACCCTTTTGTAGCAGTTTGATCTACTTTATTTATAAGCTCAATAAACTCTGCACCTGCTCCTTGTCTACCACTGAAGTTATTATTTTTATCAAGAGGTAATGTTTCTGAAACAGAGTATGTCATTGTTTCATAACCATCATTTGGATTATCTAAATCTTGAACAGAAATAGTATTAGAAGAAAAAGGTCTATATCCATTTTCATCAAGTTTTTCTGTAATTGTAAGTGTTGTACCACTTAGAACTATACTATCTACTCTTGAGGATAAAGTACTACTTGCAAGTTGATCACTTAATTGTGTGTTTATTAAAGTTTGTGATATTGCATTTGTAGCATCTTGAGTAGTCCTAACTGTAAATAATACTCCTTCAACATTTAATGTTAAAGTTGAATCTGATTTATTAGCTAGATCTAAAGTATAACTATCAACATGTGCGGAACGAAGAATAAAAGCTTGAGTATCGCCAGAATTATTAGTATTACTTCCACCATTTATATTTAAAGTATAGTCTGGTAATGAAGGTGATAAATTTAAACTTGTTTGATTAAATCTAATCCCATTTGAACCCACTGTTGAAATAGAACTATAATCAGTTACACTATTATTTAATAAAACTTGATTATATAATTCATCTCTAACTGTAGTTTGAGTATCGCCTGCAACTGCCGTATAAGAAAATGTCTGGCCCAATATTTCAAAGTCAAAAACCTCCCCTCCGACAAATGGTCCGGATGAGGCTATTTCAATATTACCAATTTGCATCTGAGTTGAAGGTGTAGTAGAAGGTGTTAATACACCTGTAATCTTTTGTTCAGATACTATTTCTGAACTTGAACTTGCAAAAGTTGTATCCTCATTTGTAGAATAAATAACAAAAGTATCATCAGATAAGCTACTTATTTTAATATCTTGACCAGGAATATTAGGGAAAGAAGTTAAGAAGTTGGTTTGTATTTCATTAAAAACATCACTACTTGTTAATATGTTATTTCCTGTAAAATCATGCCCTATTGAGATATTAGTACCATCAACAACTAAATCAAAATTATATATTGAATTGTCTACCACTTCATTCAAGTCAATCTTTATAGAAGGTACATGCTTAAGAGAACTAGTAAACTCAACATCATAATTCTCATCTAACGTTTCAATTACTAAGCTTCCATTAATATTTTTTGCAACAACATAATCACTTATAGCAGGAGAAAGAGGGTTTCCATCTGCATCTAAACCTTTATTAAAATTTTCTACAAATTTGTCTATTGATCCAGAAGGACTACTGGCAGTTGCATCAATAAACATAGGTACAGGATTTGGTGGTGTTGCTCCATCATTTGGAACTGGAATACTTTGTTCTAACTCTTTATCGTATATAGTTATATTATAATTAAAAACAGTTGATTTACCAAGTTGTAAATCACTAGTAGTATAAACATCTCTTTGCTTACCAGTAATAAGTTTAGATAAAGCATCTTTTGATGATTCTAATGCTCCAATACCCTCACCTTTTTTAGCTGCAATTGTTGTTAAATAGTTACCTTGTACTGTTGTATTACCTGAACTTTCACCCACTTCTGATATTGTAAACTCTTGTCCTGGTATAAGTGATTTAATCTGTATTATACCTTTTGACATTTGGTATAAATCATGAGAATTTGGACTTAATGTATCATCTAATTCTAATACATCATTATTTGTTCCTCCACCCTCATCTGATATATGTGCTACTAAGCCTGGTACTTCATCAGAAATCTTATTTGCTAAACCTTTATATGTCTCAATTCTACTTGCTATCATATTTAAAGTATCTTTTTGTGCACTTGTTAGAGCATCAATTTCTGCATCTGTTGGAGGTGATGATAATGTTCCTGTTGCAGGTAAACTATAATCTGCTAGGTATGTATCTCCAAATGGTGTATTTGCAGCTGCATCTACATAAAAGTCTTTAATCCATTGTTCAGTTGCTGTTGTTGATATATATGTTTGTGATTTTTTTACACCATCTATAAATACATATATTTCTTCACCCTCTTTACTTACTAGTGAGTCTGCATCTGATGTTTTAAAGTTAATATGTGATACTTGTGCTGTTGATGTTGCTGATGCTCCATCTGGCTCTTCTGATAATCTTTGTAGCCACGTAGCATAATCTTTTATTGCAGCTTCAATATCTGATACTTTTGCAGATTTACTTTTATATCCTGCTCCGTCAAATACTGTTTCTGAGTCACCCTTTGCTGTTTGAGTATAATCAGTGGCTTTTGCTGTAATTGTTTCTACATATGTACTATGTTTTATGATTTTCGATGATAAAAGTTTAGTATAATCATTTGTAAATACATTTACATTTGGATTTGTACTTGTTACATCTTTTTGTGGATCAATTGAAGTCATCATCCAACCTTGTACTTCATTTCCAGCTGAATCTTGAAGGGTTCCATTATCACCCATTCTAAAGTTTCCAGCTCTTGTATAGAAGTTCTCAGTTGTTCCTGTTGCTCTTGTATTTGCAACTGTAAAGAAACCCTCACCACTTAAGGCCATATCGTAATCAACACCTGTTAATTTTAGGTTACCTTGTGTGTATAGTTTCTCTGCATCTAATATCTTTGAACCTTTACCAATTCTATCTTGGTACATTTGGTCTGCAAATGATATTCTTGATGACTTAAATCCGATTGTATTTACATTGGCAATATTATTTGATTCATTGTCTAATGCTTGTTGTTGTGAAGATAGTCCAGATATCCCCGTCCATAGTGCGCCAATCATGATTTATAACTCCAAATATTTTTTGAAGTTTAACAAATCTATGTGTCAATGATGTGGCAATTAAAGTATAACTTTATTATAAAGCAGCTCTTTTAAAGGCTCTTGTAAAACCTCTATAGCTTCATTTAAATCTATATCATTTTGTTTACAAAGTTTTTTAAGTGTTTTTTTGATTGATTCTTTTTTATTTAGATTTTTTAAAAGAGCATATAGAAACTCATTTACCTCTCTAAATAATACCTCATCACTTGAAAAGTCGTAGTATATTACTGTGAAGTTTTCTCTTTTTTCTTCATAATTAGCATTTATAATATCATATTTAAATCTCTTGATTCTAGAGCTTTTACTTAAAGAGTGTGAACTATCCCATGAAAACTCTTTTGGCTTTTTTACTTTATACTCTTTCATTAGAAGTTCTAACTCTATCCAGTCAAAATATAAAAGTTCATATAGATATTTTCTATCATGAAATAGCTTATTCTTTTTCACCATTTTTCTATAATCATTTGCTATTTGCCAAACAAAAGGAGTTGAAGGTGGATTTTTTATAAATAAGTATAGAGTTTCTTCTAACTCTTTTGGTGAGATATATTCTAAAAAAAGTGGAAAGGTATTATTGATAATCTCTTCATATCTATAAAATACCAACTTTTGATAAATCCCAAAAGCATTAGAACTTGGATTTTCTTTTTGATTAGAAATAATATCAAAAAATCTATTTTCTACATCTCTTTCTAATTTAGCCATTTCTAACTTCTTTACAAATTTTTCTCATTTGTTTATATTCACTTATCAACTCTTCTAAAGGAGGAATATTATTGTCCCTTTCAATCATAACAGGAGCATCTACTTGCTTTAAAGTATAATCTAAAAGCTTCCATACACCCTTGTCTATTGGCATTCCATGTGAGTCTATCTTCATATTTGCTTCTTCATCAAAATAATGCCCTGCCATGTGCATGTAAGCAACTTTACTTTTATCTATTTGGTCAATAAACTTTCTTGCTTTAAAGCCATGATTTACTGAGTTTACAAATACATTGTTTACATCAAGAAGCATTTTAGCACCTGATTTTTCCATAACTTCATTTATAAAGTCAACTTCTGCCATTTCACTATAAGGCACTAAATAATAAGTAGCATTTTCAAGTATCAAATTTCTTTGAATAATATCCTCAACCTCTTTAACTCTATCACTTATAACTTCAATCATTTTTTTAGTCATAGGAACAGGTAATAATTCGTAAGACTGTCTGTTATCCAGTGATGAAAAACTTAGATGTTCAGAATAGTATTCAATATTATATCTATCTAAAAAAGTTTTGATCTGTTTGACAAACTTTTTATTAAGTTTGTCAACAGATCCAATTGATAGAGATAAACCATGGGCTATAGTTGGTCTTTCAAAAACTGCTTCCTCAAAAGCTTTTTCAAAAAGTTTTGGCATATGCATCCAGTTTTCAGGAGTCACCTCCCAAAAATCTGGTCTAAACTTTGTATCTTTTAAATCAAGCAGAAAATCGCTTCGAAGTCCTAAGCCACAGCCTTTTAAATTTATCATCTAATCATCTTCTCCGTTTCATCCACACTTACCAGCGCCACAAGCACCAGTTGCTTTTTTCTCTACTTTTTTCTTGTCAGCACCACACTTACCAGCACCACAAGCACCTTTTTTCATATCTTTCTTCATGTCGCTTTTCATGTCACCACCACATTTTCCAGCTCCACAAGCACCTTTTTTCATATCTTTTTTAGCTTCACCACCGCACTTACCAGCACCGCAAGCACCTTTCTTTTCCATTTTCTTAGTTTCACCACCACATTTTCCAGCTCCACAAGATCCACTTCCTGCAAACGCAGCAGATGTTGAAAGTGCCGCTCCTAGCATAATTCCTGCTAATTTCATTTTCTTACTCATTTTTTCTTCCTTTTGTTTAATTTAAATTTTTATTTATTTTTCAATTGCTTGAACATCTACGATAATCTTAACAGTTTCACTAACTGCAACACCACCAAACTCTAAAGCTTTGTTCCATTTTAAGTCATAGTCCATTCTATTGATTTTACCTTTTAAAGTAAACCCAACTCTATTATTTCCTTTGAAGTCCTTAACTGTTGCTAAATCTTCAACTTCTAATGTAACTGGCTTTGTAATACCTCTGATAGTTAAATCACCTTGCATTTTTCCTTCATCACCATTTGCTTTATATGATTTCATCACAAAAGTCATTTTAGGAAATTTTTCAGATAAGAAGAAATCTCCACTTTTTAAGTGATTATCTCTTTTTTCAATACCTGTATCAATTGAAGCTGTATTTATATTTGCTTCAAAAGTATTGAAACTTTTTGTTTTATTATCAAAATCAATTTTTGCATCATATTTCTTAAAATCACCCTTTACATTTGTAATCATCAGGTGTTTTACTGAAAAACCTACATTTGTATGTGAGCCATCTAAGTTATATGGTGTTGCAAATGCTACACCTGCTGTTAATACTGCTGTACCTAAAAGCTTACTAAAAAATCCCATTTTGTCTCCTTTTATTTAACCCTTATTTGTTTTGATAAAAGAATTTTATATGTTTTTTGTGTAGTTAATGTTAAGTAGTCACTAAATTTATAACTTTAGTGACTAACTGTAATATCTTTTAACTTATCACCCTTGTATATTGCATATATATAAAATATTGCCGGAATAATGATAAGCGTTAATAAAGCTGAACTAATCATACCTCCAATCATAGGTGCTGCAATTCTTTGCATAACTTCACTTCCTACTCCATCTATATACATAATAGGAATTAGTCCACCCAAAATAGCAAATAGTGTCATAAGTTTAGGTCTTAGTCTTAAAACAGCACCTTTATATATACCATTGAATATATGCTCTTTTGTAAACTTTACTTGTTTTTTAACTAGCTCATTCATGGCTTCATGTAAATAAACAAGCATCACAATAGAAGTTTCAGCAGCAACTCCTAAAAGAGCTAAAAAACCAACTATTACAGCAATAGAGATATTAAAGTTTAGATAATCTAAATAGAATATCCCACCTGTTAATGCAAATGGCAATGTAAAAAAGATTATTACTGTATAAGTGATATTTCTTAGTGCAAAATATATCAAAATGAAGATAAGCACAAATGTTAAAGGAATGATATATGCAAGTCTTTGCATTGCTGACTCAAGATATTCACTCTGCCCTGCCCACTCAAAATAGTAGCCTTCTGGAAGTTTAATATCTTCAAGAAGTTTTACAGCTTCATCTTTGTACTGTTTAGATGAAATACCATTTTTTGGTGTGATGTAAATAAAGTTTACATTTAAAGCCTTCTCAGATTTTATAACAGATGGCCCTTCTTCATAGTAAAGTTCTGCAAACATTTCTAAAGGCTGAAAACCTAGCTTTGTTTTAACTTGTAAGTTTTTTAAAGCTGTAATATCTTCTCTTTGAGCTGTTTCATATCTTAGACTTATTGGGTATCTCTCTAAACCATCAATAAAAGTTGAGATTTTACTTCCTGCAACTCCTAAACTAATAGTTGATAAAATATCATTTTTACTAATTCCATATCTTGATAAAAGCTCTTCTTTTACCTCTATATTTAAATAATATCCCGAATTTATTTTATCAGTTGATACAGATAAAGTTTTATCAAACTCTTTTAGTTTTTGCTCTATTAATCCAGCTGTTGTTTCTAGTTGTTCATGGCCACTTCCATAAAGTTTAATTCCAAGAGGAGTTCTAATACCTGTTAAAAGCATATCAATTCTTCCTCTAATAGGATATGTCCAAGAGTTTATAAGCCCTGCTACTCTTAACTTATCATCCATTTCTTGCATAAGCTTTTTATATGTCATTCCCTCACGCCATTCATTTTCAGGCTTAAAAGTAATAATCGTTTCAATCATTGCAAGTGGTGCTGGGTCAGTAGCTGTATCTGCTCGCCCTGCTTTACCAAATACGGTATCTACCTCAGGGAAAGACTTGATAATCTTATCTGTTTTATTTGTAAGCTCTCTTGCAAGATCAACACCTATTCCATAAGGAGTTACAGGCATATACATAAAAGTTTGTTCGTTCATCATAGGCATAAATTCCCAGTTTTGTTTTTTATAAACTGGATATGCAGCTATGATGGTTCCTATAAAGCCTAATACTATTAAGTATCTTAGTTTTAGAGAAGCTTTTAACATTGGCGAATATAAAAGTGTGAAAAATCTATTTAAGATATTTTTATTCTCACTTAATATTTTTCCTTTTATTAAAAATACCATTAAAATAGGTACTAAAGTAATAGATAAAATAGCTCCTGCTATCATGGCAAAAGTTTTAGTAAAGGCAAGAGGAGTAAATAGTCTTCCTTCTTGTCCTGTTAAAGCAAATATAGGTAAAAAAGATACCACAACCAAAATAAGTGCAAAAAAGATTGGACGCCCTACTTGTTTTGCTGATTTTATGATAATCTCTACTCGCTCTTTATTAGAGATATTCTCTTTTCCTTGAAGATACTTATGGGCATTTTCAACCATAACTATAGTTGCATCTACCATTGCTCCAATGGCAATAGCAATACCACCTAAACTCATAATATTTGAGCCCATTCCAAATAGTTTCATCAGTAAAAAGGTAATTAAAACAGTAATAGGTAAAGTAATGATAATAATCAAAGCACTTCTAAAGTGAAATAAAAATAAGGCACTAACAATAATAACTATAATAGACTCTTCAATAAGAGTATTTTTTAAAGTATCAATAGCCTTATCAATTAGTGATGTTCTATCATAAGTCTCAACTACTTCAACTCCCTCTACTTTTAAAGTTTCTAGCTTTTTCTTTACGTCTTTGATTACAGCATAAGGGTTTTCACCATATCTTACAACAACTATTCCACCAACTGTATCACCTTCTCCATTTAAATCAGCCATACCTCTTCTGTTTGTTGAAGTAATATTTACATCAGCTATATCTTTTATTTTTAAAGGTGTACTATTAAAAGTTTTAATTGTAATATTTTCAATATCAACAACACTTTGTAAATAGCCTTTAGCTTGAATCATATGTTCAAAACCATTTTCTAATACTATTCTTCCACCTTGTTCATCATTGTTTGAAGTTAGAGCTTTTTTTATTTCATCTATACTTAAATCATACTGCACTAATTTATCTTGATTTAGTGTTATCTCATAGTTTTTTATAAACCCACCAATTGAAGCAACTTCACTTACTCCATCAACTCCTAAAAGTGCATATTTATAATAGTAATCTTGTAAAGTTCTTAACTCATCAAGAGATTTTGTATCTGATTTTAAAGCATACTCATAAGCCCAACCAACTCCTGTAGCATCTGGTCCAATAGCAACATTTACACCATCAGGAAATGTTCCTTGAAGCTGTGATAATTGCTCTAAAATTCTATTTCTTGAGTCATATAAATCAGTGCCATCTTTAAAAATGATATAAATCAAAGCATTTTGAAAAGAACTCATGGCTCTTACTGTTTCAATATCAGGTAAACTCATAAGATTTGAAATCAAAGGATATGATACTTGCTCTTCTATTGTTTTAGGACTTTGCCCTGGCCATTTAACTTGTACAATAACCTGAGGTGGTGATAAATCAGGAATTGCATCAAGAGAAGTATTTTTTACTGCCCAAAAAGAAGCAAAACTTAAAACTATTACTGAAAATAGAATTAAAAATTTATTTCTAATACTATATGAGATTATACTTTCAACCATAATATATTCCTACCAATCATCATCTGTATCAGAGTCATAAAGTGCATTTGTAACCGCATCAGAATCTAATAAGAATAAAGCATTATTTATAACTTCATCACCCTCTTCTAATCCATCAAGTATTTCATACTTATAAGAAGACAATCTCTTTGCTTCAATCTTCACAGGCTCAAACTCTTTTTTAGAAATAGGTTTAAATACATAATATTCACTTCCTTTTGATAAAACTGCTGTTTTAGGAAGAGTAAGCATTGTTTTTTGTATGGATTTTAGTTTAATGTTTCCAAACATATTTGGATAAAGTTTTAAATCTTTGTTATCAACTACAAACCTTACATCTACACTTTTATCTTTTTCATCTACAGTTGGATAAACATAATCAAGTTTTGTTTTAATAGGATTAGATATTCCATCTACATAAACTAAAGCTTTCATCTCATCTTTTAAAAAGTTCAAATCTTTTTGGTAAATATTTGCAATAAACCAAAGTTTTTCGATATTTGCAAGTTGCAATAAAAGGTTACCTTTTTTGATGGCACCTTTGTGGTTTATATTTTTTTGTAAAACTATTGCATTTATAGGTGAGTACACTTTTACACCATTATATGAGAGTTTATTTCTTTTGATTTTTTCTAACTCTTTTTTATTTATATCTAAAGCTTTTAGTTTTTCTAAAGTACTTAAATAAAGTGCTTTATTAACTCTCTTTGCAATTTGCAACTCTTTTTGAGTTGAGTAAATTTCATCTGAATAAACTTGAAAAAGCTCTTCATTTTTATTTACTTTCATAAAAGTTTTATTAGCCTTTAAATTAGTGACAAATCCATCAAATCTAGTAACCACATCAACTACTTTTGACTCATCAATTGCCATCTTTCCATAAAAACTTTTTGTTATTGAAAGCTCTTCTTGTTTTACTTTTACTGTTTTTCTATTAAAAAGCTGCTCTACTTCTATAATCTTTGCATTTAAACTTGTAAAAATAAATATTGATAAAAAAACTGCACTTTTAAAATAATATTTTTTCATTTACTAATCCTCTAATGTATAATATTTTGTTTTTGAATAGTTTGAAAAGTATTCAAACTTCTCATCAAGGGCTTTTATCTCAAAAGAGATTAGCTCATTTAGGTTTTTGATTAAAGATTGAGGTTTTACACTTGAAAAACTATTGTAGTTTTCAAGACTCTTCTGAATCTTTTGCTTAAGGGGTATAATTTGATTTTTTATAAGTTCATAGTTTACTAATGCACTATTTGCACTATTTATATATGTTTTAAGTTCAGTGTGTAAAACTCTTTTTGTATCATCAAGTTTTGAAGATACTTTATTTGATTCAAACTTTGCTTTTAAAGATTTTACACTTTGTGTATTATTTATGGTTAAGGGAATATTCACAGAAATATTTGCATAATCTTCAAACTTGTTATCTCTATTAAAATAAGCTACATTTACTTTTATATCTGGTACTTCATTTGCTTTTTCAAGTTTTGAAAGATACATATATCTTTTTGATTTTACATACTCTTGTTTTATGAAAGGATGTTCTTTTACATTCATATTTAAAACTAGTTTTTCTATTTCTATTCTTTTTTGAGAAATTTCATCTATATTCATATAAGATATTTGCTCTAACTTTAAATATAAATTATCAATTAAATTTTTTAGTTTTTGTTTTTGAATTTGTACATTTAAAAACAAAACTTTTGTATCAAGTATTTCATTTTGTGTAGACTTCCCAAACTCATAAAGAGATTTAGATAAGTCTTCTAATATTTTAATATTTTTTTCATACTCATTTAGTAGTTTTAGTTTATTTTCTAAAACCACTATTGAGTAAGCTAATTCATAGATTTTAGCTTTTAACTTTAACTTTTTATCTTCTAATACAAGTGTTTTTATTTGCATATCTTTTAAAGCAATTTTTTCTTTTATTTCTAACTTTCCATTTGTTGGAATAACTTGTGATAGACCAATAAAAGTTGCTTGCATTGCTTCTTTATCTCTTTTAAATGGTTCATCAAAATGAATATCATTAAATCCAAAACTAAGTATTGGGTCACTCCACTTTGAAGTAAGTTTGATATTCTCGTTTGCAACTTTAATGGCTTGATTTAAACTTCTTAAATCACTACTATTTTGCAAACTATTTGACACAATCTCATCAATTGATACAGCAAAACTAAAAGAGGTACATAGAGTTAAAGTTAAAGCTAGCTTTTTCATTATAAGTTCACGCTTCCTCTTACAGTATGAACTTTCCCTTCTTTAGTTTTAAACTTAAGTTGATACTGCCAAGTTCCACCCATTGAGAAATTAATCATCATTTTATATTTACCATTTACAAGTTTTGCTTTATCTTTGTACTCCATATATGGCATACCTGGCATTTCTGGCATAAAGAACTTTGATTTAACTTTTGCATTTGTTACTACTTGCCCATCTTTTGATAATTCAACAAAAATATCATTTTCACCAACTACTAAAGATTTTTCAGATGATAGCTTTATCGTATATCCACCCTTTTCACCTGTTTGAGAAACAGGTTCGGCATTTAAGATACCAACTGTAAATAACATTGCTACAATTACTTTGAAAATTGACTTCATTTAAGACTCCTATTTTTTGATTTTAGGAATCTTATCTTTTTTGTATGGAGTTTGTGTGGAGTTAAAACTTTAGTTGAAAAGTTGTAGATTTTTGATATATTGAAGATACATCAATTTTGATATTATATTCCTTGCAAATATCATTTACTATATTTAAGCCTAGACCAAAACCACCTTGTTCGTTTGTGGCTCTATAATATCTTTTGAAGATATCATCTAATTTCTCTTTTTTTATTCCTATACCTGTATCCTCTACTTTTAAGATATTGTCCTTTAAACTTAGGTATATTTTCCCATTCACCTTATTGTATTTTAAAGCATTTGAGACAAGGTTGTTAATAACTCTAATAAAATCATCTTTATCGATATCATAAGCATAATTTTCTATATTACATACAATTTCAACTCGTTTTTTATTAGCAAGTGGAATAAAATACTCTAACTGATCTTCAATTAGTGTTTTTAAATTATGACTTTGGATATTTCTATTTTTACTTTTATCTTGTAAAAAAATATATGTTAAATCTTTATATATTTCAGAGACTCTTTGGGCACTAAGTCTTATACGTTCTATCTTCTTTTCATTTAGATTTGGGCTTTCAGTTGACATCATAATAGCACTGATTGGAGTATTTAACTCATGTGTTGTATCTTTGATGAAATTATTTAGTTTAATTCTCTCTTCTTTTATAGGTTTTAAAAATAACTTTGCTAGATAAAATCCTATAATTGCTATAAATAAATAGACTAAACAAAAAAATAGTAAGATATCTATTTTTAAATCATAGATTTTTTTATGATAAGAGTTATCCTCTATTGCCAGATAAAAAATTCCTAAATGACCTAAAGTTGAATCATCAACTAAGATTAGACTATTGTTCATTTCAATAACTTTTTTATCTAAATCAATTGCTCTATCTAGGTTTCCAAAACTCTTTTTTTTATTATAATCATAAAAAGCTATTTTGTAATCTTGATTTTTTAATAAATTACTAGTATCAAACTTAGTATTTGACATATGAGATAAAATGATATTTGATGAGAGTTTTGATAAATTATTTTGCATTTTTGATTTTGTTAAATCATAATAAAGTCTTTGTTCATTTTGAAAATAAAAAAATGCTAAAAATAAAATTAGAATTAAAGAAGAGCCTAAAAAAAGTCCAACAAATTTATAATAAGTACTTTTTTCATTTACTGTTAAATCTATAACCCACTCCTCTAATATTTGATATTATATTTTCATTTAAGACTTTTCTTAAATTTTTAATATAAGTTCTAATAGTTGATGCGCTTGGAGTATCTTCATATGCCCAAACATTCATACTTAACTCATCAACACTCACAGCTACATTTTTTCTTTTTATTAGATATAAAAGAACATCACACTCTTTTTGTGTAATATGATAGCTATTATTTTCTTTTAAAACCTCTAAATTATTCGCATCTAAGTTAGTTGTTTCATCTATTTTGATAAGTTTTATGGGAGAGATATTATGTAATCTACAAATATTTTCTATTCGTAAATCTAATTCTTTTAACTCAAAAGGCTTTTTTATATAGTCATCACAACCTGAACGAAAGCCCTCTTCAACATCTTCAAGTAAATTTGCAGAAGTAATAAAAATAGTTGCTGTGTTTATTCCTCTTTGTCTTATTTGTTTTAATAGATCAAAACCATTTAAAGAAGGTACATTAACATCAAATAAAAATATATCATAGTTTCTTTCATAAATATAATCTAAAGCCTCATTTCCATCATAAACACAATCAACATCATAAGCTTTTTCTTCTAAATGCTCTTCGATAATCTCATTTAACAATAAATCATCTTCTAAAAGTAATATTTTCATTATTTATCCTTAAAATTTAATCTTATCAAATAAAAGTTAATAAACTTCTATAAATACTAAAAATTTGTAAATAATTTAAAGATTATCTATTGATTTTTATTATATAATTGTCATTATTATCATTTATGGTATCTAGTTTCATTATTTTATATATTTGTTTGTTTTATAACACTTTTTATAACTCAAATGATACTTTTTACTGGTATAATTTTTATATAGCGAAAAAAAGGATTTAACATGGAAAAGAAATCTAGCTTTGGAAAGAAACTTTTATTACAAGTTCTTGGTGCTACGGTATTAGTATTTTCTATTACTATGTACTTTGTATCAAGTTACTCATATAAAACATCTCAAGAAGATGCAAGGAAATATTTAAAAGAGCTTTCAGCTAAACATGCTGAAAATATTAAAGGTCAAATTGAACAATCTATTATTGTTACAAGAGGTTTGACTTCAAGGTTTGAGCAAGCAGTAGCTCATAATACTAAAATGAGTGAAAAAGAGACTGTCAAGTTTTTTGAATCTATTTTAGAACACAACAAAAGTATTATTGGTGTTTGGTTTAAAGTTAAAGAAAAAGGTACTTTTTTTGATTTAATCCCAGAAGGTACAAAAAAAGCTGGATATGATAAAACAGGTCAGTTTAATCCTTATGTTGTAAGATCAAAAGGCTCGTATGTACTAGATACAGGTTCAGTGTATAGTGATGATTTAGAATGGATTAAAGGCCCTAGAGAAGCTAGAAAAACTTTCATCACTAAACCTTACAAATATCCTGTTGATGGAGTTGAAGTACTTATGACAACTATTGCTCTTCCTATGTATAAAGATGGATTATTTTTAGGTACTATTGGAGTTGATATTGTTCTTGATACTTTTGCTAAAATGGCAAACTCAATTAAAGTATTTGACACAGGTTATACTTTCTTAATTGATAACTATGGAATTATGGTTGGTCACAAAAATAAAGATTATTTAGGAAAAGATATATTAGATATTACTAATAATTCTCAAGACTATAAAAATCTATTATCAAACTCTAAGGAAAATAAGCCATATTCATTTACAAAAATATCTGAAAATACTGGAAATGAATCATTTTACTACTCAACTCCTTTTGAATTAAAAGGAACTGATACATATTGGAATTTTGTAGTTTTAGCTCCAACAACTGAATATTTAGGAAATGCAATATTTATTAGAAACTTCTCTATAGTGGCAAGTTTAATAGGTCTTCTTTTAATTGCAGGTGTTATTTATTTATCAGTTAGAAAGTTGAACTCTAACTTAAGTGATATTTCTATTGGGCTTGAAGGATTCTTTAAATACCTAAATAAAGAATCAACAACAACAAATGACATTGCTGTTAAAAGTAGTGATGAATTTGGAGTAATGGCTTATTCAATTAATACAAACGTAGAGAAAATTAAAGTAGGAATTGAACAAGACAATTCATTAATTGAAAATGTTAAAACTGTTGCTAATACTGTAAGCCAAGGTTATTTAGATAAAAGAATTTCAAATTCAACTTCAACTGAATCATTAAATGAGTTAAAAGAACTTCTAAACTCTATGCTTGATACTCTTGAAAGTTTAGTAGGAAAAGATTTAAATAAAATTAGTGACGTTTTAGGAAGCTATACAAATAGGGACTTTACAGCGAAACTTGACTCTTCTAGCTGTGGTAAGATTGGAAATGAGATTATTGAGATGAATAGAATGATTACACATATGCTTCAAGATAGTGAAGAAGATGGTATATCATTACAAAATAGTTCAAGTGAATTAACTCAAAATGTAAGAACTTTAAGTAATAATGCAACTTCTCAAGCAAGTTCACTTGAAGAGACTGCTGCATCTATTGACGAGATTACAAGTAATATTGAACAAACAAATCAAAAAGCACAACAGATGCTTAATATCTCAAATGAGACAAAATCATCTGCTGCAGAGGGTCAAAGCCTAGCAAATGAAACTGTAAAATCAATGGATGAGATAAATGATACTGTTGTTGCCATAAACGATGCAATTTCAGTTATTGATCAAATTGCATTCCAAACAAATATTCTTTCACTAAATGCAGCTGTTGAAGCTGCTACTGCTGGTGAAGCTGGTAAAGGTTTTGCCGTAGTTGCACAAGAAGTTAGAAACCTAGCAAGCAGATCAGCTGAAGCTGCTAAAGAGATTAAAGATTTAGTTGAAACAGCAACTGTAAAAGCAAATACAGGTAAAAGCATCAGTAGTAAAATGATTGAAGGCTTTAATCAATTAGATGAAAAGATTGTGGAAACAAGTAAACTTATTGATGATGTTACACATGCAGCAAATGAGCAAACAATAGGTATGACTCAAATTGCTGATGCAGTTGGACAATTAGATCAATTTACACAACAAAATGCTGCTATTGCAGATAAAACAAACTCTATTGCACAAGAAACAAATACTATTGCACAAGAAGTTGTTGAAGCAGTTAATAAAAACAACTTTGAAGGTAAGGGTACAGCTAAGGTAAAACAGCCTAGTTATGATTCTTCTGCTATTGAAGTAAAAGAAGTAAAACCAATCAAGGTTAAAAAACATACTCCTTCAAGTAATACAACAATAAAAAGTAATACTAATAGTTCAGATGATGAATGGGAAAGTTTCTAAAATAAAAAAGCCTTAGATACAATGTATCTAAGGCTTTTTTTATGATAAGAAAAAATGACTAGTATTGTCTTCTAGGTCTTTCTTCTCTTGGTTTTGCTTCATTAACTCTTAAAGTTCTACCTTCGCAGTCATTACCGTTTAATGCTTCAATAGCTTCACTTCCAGCGTCTGCTGAATTCATTTCAACAAAACCAAAACCTTTTGATCTTCCAGTATCTCTATCCATGATAACTTTAGCACTTTTAACTTCGCCAAACTTAGCAAAAACTTCTTCTAAACTCTTATCTGTCATTTGGTAAGACAGATTTCCAACATAAATGTTCATGTTAATTCTTCCTTTATTTAAGTATAATCATTATGCCCTATTATGAAATAATAATCAAGTAAAGAGTACTACTCTTTTCCAAAATTTTGCGCTATTGCATTGTTTATTCTAGTTTTTACTTCATCAAATCCTAATATTGCCATAATATCATATACAGAAGGTGCTTGTGTTCCACCTGTTAAAGCAATTCTAATTGGTTGGAATAATTGAGGAAATTTTAAACCATTTTCTTCAATAAAAGGTTTTGTTATAAGTTCATAATCTGGTGCTAAATGTAAACTATCTTTATTTGATTCTAATAAAGCTAAATAGTTTTCTAACATCTCAACAGTTCCCTCTTTTACAAACTTCTTAGAACCTTTTGATTCATAAGATGTAGGAACTTCAACTATTTTAGAAATTGCATCTTTTAATTCGATTAATGTTTGAGCTCTCTCTTTTGATAAGTCTAATAACATCTCTTTTTTATCATGTCCTTCTAAGTGACAATCAAAATACTCTAACTCTTTTGCTAATCTCTCATTTGATACATTTTTAATATAATGAGCATTTAACCATAAAAGCTTTTCTGCATTATAAGCTGATGCTGATTTATTGATATTATTTGGATCAAATAATTCTAACATCTCATCCATTGAGAAAATCTCTTGATCTTTATTTGACCAACCAAGTCTTACTAAAAAGTTTAAAAGTGCTTCTGGTAAATATCCATCTTCTTTATACTGCATAACATCCATAGCACCATCTCTTTTAGATAGTTTTTTACCTGATGGATTATTAATCATTGGCATATGATAGAATTTTGGTACATCAAATCCTAAAGCATTATAAATTACGATTTGTTTTGGAGTATTTGATACATGGTCATCACCTCTTAATACATCAGTCATTCCCATTAAATGGTCATCAATAGCAACAACAAAGTTATAAATAGGCATACCATTTGCTCTTGCAATTACAAAATCATCTACTTGAGAAGCATCAAAACTCATCTTTCCTTTTACACCATCTTCAAACTCAATTTTTCCCTCAGTTGGAGCTTTGATTCTAATTACTGGCTCAACTCCCTCAGGAATTTCAGGTAATACTTTACCATCCTCTGGTCTCCAAGTACCATCATATCTTGGGTTTTCTTTTGCAGCTTCTTGCTTAGCTCTTAGGGCATCAAGTTCATCTCTACTCATATAACATTTATATGCTTTACCCTCTTCTAGTAATTGAGCGATGTATTTTTTATAAATATCTGTTCTTTTTGATTGATATTCAATTTCACAGTCACTTGGCATTCCAACCCACTCAAAAGCTTCAAGAATAGCTCTTACTGCATCTTCATTATTTCTTGCATTATCTGTATCTTCAATTCTTAATTTAAACTCACCACCAGTTTTTTTAGCCCATAAATAGCTATATAAAGCTGTTCTAAGACCTCCAATATGTAAATATCCTGTTGGGCTTGGTGCAAATCTTGTAATTGCCATTTTAAATTAATTCTCCTCTTCTTTATCTTCTTTATTACTTATATAAAAACCTACTGCCGAAACTACTACCACTACTACTATAAAAGCTAAAAGTGCTATCTCAAGTGTTGCCATTTGTTTCCTTCTCTTTTAACTGCCCGCAAGCAGCTGAAATATCAAGCCCCTTTGACTCTCTTATAGTACAAATAAGTCCCCTATCATTTAAAAAGTCTTTGAATTTTATCATATCTTTTTCTTCTGGTCGCTGATATGTAGTTCCTGGATATGGATTAAAGTAAATTAAATTTACTTTTGCATGAATTCCATTTAGTAAAACAAGAAGTTTTCTTGCTGCTTCAATAGAATCATTTTTACCTTTAATTACAAGATATTCAAACATAACTTTTTTTCTAGTATCAACTGGGAACTTTTTAACAGCAGCAATAATAGAAGCAATATTATAAGCCTTATTCATAGGAATAAGTTCACTTCTTAGCTCATCATCAACAGCATGTAAAGAAATAGCAAGTTGTATTCCTAAATCTTTTTCACCAAGTTTTTCAATCTTTGAAGCAACACCTGATGTTGATACTGTTTGTCTTCTTCTATTTATTGATAAACCATCTTCATCTGAAAAAATTTCAACTGCTTTAGTAAAGTTATTGAAATTATCAAGTGGCTCACCCATTCCCATATATACGATATTTAAAGACTTATTTTCAGGAATATCATTATCTCTTTTGATATTTACAATTTGAGCTATGTACTCTCCTACAGTAAGATTTCTAACAAACCCACCTTTAGCTGTAAGACAGAAAGTACACCCTACTTTACACCCAACTTGTGAAGAAATACAAACAGTATACTGCTCACTTCTTTGGATATTTCCATCTTCATCAATCTTTTTTTTCTTCATTAGAAGCAATACAGCCTCAACCGTATGGTTATCTCTTAATTTAAATAGATATTTTATACTTCCATCGCTACTTTGTTCTTTTTTCACAATTTCCATAATATCTATTGGATATTCATTTTCTAATGTTTGTTTTAAATCATTAGGGATATTTTTCATTTCATCATATGATGAAGCATAGTTTTTATATAACCAGTTATATACTTGTTTTGCTCTAAATGATGGCTTTAAAGTATTTTTTAAATCATCTAAAGTAAAATCATATATAGATGGTTCTGCAAATTTTGACATATTTTCTACTCTTATTTTATAATTTGTTTTTCAACTAAATAATTAGTTAGTTTTTCCATTGCAACTTTATGATTTTTCATAAAGTCTTCATGGGCATTTTCATCTGTAAAGTTTGTAACAACAAAGATACCAGCAACAGGTATTTCAAACTGTTTTGCAACTTGAAGTACAGAAAAATACTCCATGTTTTCAATACCTATACCGTACTCTTTAAAGTTTTTTGTAAGTTCACTGTTTGTAGAGATATAGTTTGATGAGTTTACAATAGTATCATTTCTTGCAAACTTATTTTCTGATTCTAAAACATTATCTAAAGGAGTGTATGAACTATTAGTTAAAAAACTAAGCTCAATATTTGAAGCTCTTTTTGACTCAAGAATATCAAATACCTTATGTTCACCATACGAACCAGCACTTCCTATAAATAGTAAATAATCTGGCTTATCAAATAAACACTGTCTTGTAAGGTTTATAGCAGATTCTACAAGCCCTACTCCAATTGGTGTTGCAAATGGAAATACTTCATTTCTTCCAGCACATATTATCATTTATTTACACTCCATTAAAAAGTTTGGGTTTAAAGAAATAGTCTTATCACTATTTACAGGGGCTAAATCTGAAACCGCTTTAGCACTCATAGGCATAGCTTCACTTCTAAAAAAATTGTTTCTTGAAATATTGTTTATATTTATATTTTTTACTTCACAACTTTTTAAAAGTTTTGCACTTAAATTTTTACTATATTTACTTGCCCAAGTAATAACTTCAATTCTTAATAAATCAACTGATTTTTCATATAAGCTTTCACTAATCTTCCAAGATAAATTTGAAATATTTACCTTAGCTTTTCTTATATCAACTATTTTCTTTAAAGCAATAAGTTCATCAATAAATTTATTTATTTTTTTTGCATTAGTTGATTGTATTTCATATCTTAGTGTTCCCACATATCCCATAAACTCTTGTTTATTTTTATAGTATCTATATTTAGGGTTTAAAATATATGAACCATTTTTTTTAGTAACACTATCACTATCTTTTATAAAATCGTTAAATCTATCTATATTTCTATTTATAAAGTTTTCATCATCACCTTCTATATTTACAGAAATAAATGTAGTTAATACATCAGGAGTCACTACACTTGAAAACTTTTTATTAAAACTTATATCATATGCAAATAATTGTAATGGTAATAAAGTAAATATTGCCATTAACATAATTTTTTTTATCATAATTAAATCCTTACGGGAATATTGTTCTGTCTTAAATATCTTTTTAAATCCATAATATCAATCTCTTTAAAATGGAAAATTGATGCAGCCAATGCAGCACTAGCTCCATGATCAAATGCTTCTTTCATATGTTCCATAGTTCCAGCTCCACCACTTGCAATAACAGGAATATCAACTAATGATGATACTTGTTTTGTAATATTAAGTTCAAAACCTGTTTTAGCTCCATCTGTATCCATAGAAGTTAATAGGATTTCACCAGCACCTCTATCATAAACCTCTTTAGCCCATTGCAATGCGTCAATTCCAGTATCTTCTCTACCACCCTTTACAAAAACATGATAAGAGCCATCTTCTACTTTTTTAACATCAATTGCAACTACAATACACTGAGAACCAAATCTTTTAGCACCTTCATTAATAAAATCAGGATTTGTAACAGCTGAAGAATTGATTGAAACTTTATCACAACCAACATTTAAAAGTTTATAAATATCATCTAATTTTCTAATTCCTCCACCAACTGTTAAAGGAATAAAAACCTCTTTTGCTACTTCTTTTACTATATCAACTATAGTTCCTCTATTTTCATGACTTGCTGTAATATCTAAAAATGTAATCTCATCAGCACCTTCATTGTTGTACCTTTTAGCTACTTCTACAGGATCACCTGCATCTCTTAAACCTACAAAGTTTACACCTTTTACTACTCTTCCGTTATCAACATCCAAACATGGTATTATTCTTTTTGCAAAATTACTCAAATAAATTCCTTTACTATAACTAGTAATTATCTTATCTAATTGTAAGTTAAAAACAGATATACTCTTCGGAATAATGGAAAAAGTAAAAGCAAAGAAAAAATACGGACAAAATTTTTTAATAGATTCATCGATTTTAGGAAAGATCATCCAATCGATGCCCAACAACAGTAATGATATTGTAGAAATTGGGCCTGGATTAGGTGATTTGACTAAATACTTAGTCAAGTACAAAGATACAACTGCTTATGAAGTAGATACCGATTTAATTGGTATTTTAGAATCGAAATTTAAAGAGCAAATAGAGCAGGGGAAACTAAAACTGATCCACACTGACGTTTTAGAGGCTTGGGATAAGCAAGGAACCCTGAAAGATGGTAAATATGACATGATTGCAAACTTACCATACTATATTGCGACAAATATTATATTAAGAGCATTAGAAGATAACAACTGTGAACATATCATGGTAATGATTCAAAAAGAGGTTGCTTTAAAATTTACTTCAAAAGTAAATGATAAAGAATATTCATCTTTAGGAATTATAAGCGAGCTTTTATCAAGTGAGTCAAGGATACTATTTGATGTACCTCCTGAATCATTTGATCCTCCACCAAAAGTTATGTCTTCTATACTTTATATAAAAAAAGATATGAGTAAATCTATTGATAAGGAATTTAAAAAGTTTTTAAAATCTTGTTTTACACAACCAAGAAAAAAACTTTCTAAAAATCTATCATCAGTATTTGACAAACAAACTCTATCTTCTATATATGAAGAGCTAGAAATAGATTCTAATATAAGACCTCATGAAGTTAGTTCATCTTTGTATAGCCAAATGTATACAAAGGTTAAAAATGGAAGAGACTAAGCAAGAAGAAACTAAACAAGAAGAGACTGTTGTAGCAAAAGAAGAAACTAAAACTGAAGAAACTAAATCAGAAGAAAACACATCTGCTCCTAAAAATCAAGAAGAAAAAAAAGAACAAAGAAAACCAAATCCACAAAACAAAAAAAGAAAGCCTAGGCCTAAACAGCCATTAAAAGGTCAGGGTTGGGTAAATGATCTTAAAAAAGCACATGCAATTAATGAAAAAATTCAAAAAGATAGATTAAATCCACACTATAAATTAAATCTAAATACTAGTGCCAAAGTTAGAATTACTCCTCTTGGAGGACTAGGTGAAATTGGTGGAAATATGATGGTAATGGAGACTGATAAGTCTGCAATTATTATTGATGTTGGTATGAGTTTCCCTGATGATGATATGCACGGTGTTGATATTTTAATACCTGATTTTACTTATATTAGACAAATTAAAGATAAGATTGCTGGTATTGTTATTACTCATGGTCATGAAGATCATATTGGTGCAATGCCATATTTATTTAAAGAGATGCAATTCCCTGTTTATGGAACATCATTACCATTAGAAATGATTGGTTCAAAATTTGATGAACATAAAATGAGAGAACATAGAAAATTATTTAGAGCTATTCAAAAAAGAACACCTATCAAAATAGGGGACTTTGAAGTAGAATGGATGCATATTACTCACTCTATTATTGATTCATCATGTATCGCTGTTACAACTGAAGCTGGAACTATAATACATACAGGTGACTTTAAAATTGACCATACACCAATTGATGGATATCCAACTGATATACATAGATTAGCTCATTATGGGGAGAAGGGTGTTTTATTATTAACATCAGATTCAACTAACTCACACTCACCAGGATTTACAAAAACTGAAAAAACTGTAGGGCCTACATTTGAGAGAATTTTTGCAGGTGCAAAAGGAAGAGTTATTATGTCTACATTCTCTTCAAATATCCATAGAGTTTCTCAAGCAATTGAGAAGGGTTTAAAATACAATAGAAAAATTTGTGTTATTGGAAGATCAATGGAGAAAAACCTTGATTTAGCAATGAGCTTAGGTTATATCAAATTCCCTAAAGATCAATTTATTGATCCACATGAAGTAAATAAATATAAAGATGATGAAGTACTTATTGTTACTACTGGTTCTCAGGGTGAATCTATGTCAGCACTTTATAGAATGGCTATTCATGAACATAGACATATTAAGATTAAGCCAACTGATCAAATTATTTTATCAGCTAAAGCAATTCCTGGAAATGAAGGAAGTGTATCTGGAATTATCAACCACTTATTAAAAGCTGGTGCAAAAGTTGCTTATCAAGATTATGCAGATATTCATGTTTCAGGTCATGCTGCACAAGAAGAGCAAAAATTAATGTTAAGACTTGTTAAACCAAAATTCTTTATGCCAGTACATGGTGAGTATAACCATGCACTTAAACATGGTCAAACAGGTATTGATTGTGGTATTTTAGAAAGAAACTTATATATTATGAGTGATGGTGAACAAGTTGAAGTATCACCTAAATATCTTAAAAAAGTGAAATCTGTTAAAACAGGTAAGGTTTATATTGATAATCAACTAAACCACAAAATCTCTGATGATATTGTAATTGATAGACAAACAATGGCAAACGAGGGTGTTGTTATGATTGTTGCACAAATCAATGAAAATGACAGAACTTTAGCACAAAAACCAAAAGTAGCTTCATTTGGTCTTGTTCCTGATAAACAAGATAGATTCTTTGCAAAAGAGATTGAAGACTTATTAAATACATTCTTAGTAAATGCAAAGCCAGGTATTTTCAAAAATACTAGAGTTTTAGAAGATGAATTAAGAAAAGTTGTAAGAAAACACTGTATTAGAAAATACAAAAAATATCCTATGATTGTTCCAACAATATTTGTACAATAATAATAAGGAGTAGGGCAATATGAATTTTAATGAGATTATTAAAGATGTTTTATTAACAGAAGCAAAAGAGATAGAAAAAGCAGCAGCTAATCTATCTTTTGATATTGATAAAGCCGTTGATATGATAATCAACTCAAAAGGTAAACTAATTATTACAGGTGTTGGTAAATCAGGACTTGTAGGTTCAAAAATTGCTGCTACACTTGCTAGTACAGGAACTTCATCATTCTTTTTACATCCAACAGAAGCTATGCATGGGGATTTAGGAATGATAGGTGAAAATGATATCGTTCTTGGAATTTCTTATAGTGGAGAGAGTGAAGAGCTTGTACAAATTCTTCCTCATTTAAAGAGATTTAATATTCCTTTAATTGCTATGGCAAAAAATGAAAACTCTACTTTAGCTAAATACTCAGATATTTTTATAAATATCAGTGTTGAAAAAGAAGCATGTCCACTTGATACAGCACCTACATCGTCAACTACATTGACAATGGCAATGGGTGATGCACTTGCAGTATGTCTTATGAAAAAAAGAGACTTTAAAAAAGAAGACTTTGCATCATTTCATCCAGGTGGTAGCTTAGGGAAAAAACTTTTTGTAAAAGTTGATGACTTACTAAGAAAAGAAAATCTTCCAATAGTTTCACGTGAAACTAAACTAAAAGATGCAATTGTTGTAATGAGTGAAGGAAGACTTGGAAATGTTATTATCATAGATAATAACAAGGTTATAGGTTTATTAAGTGATGGTGACTTAAGAAGAGCTCTAATGAATGAAAGTTTTAGTTTAGATTGTAATGTAGAAGACATAGCAACGCTAAATCCTAGAACATTAAAAAACAAGAACTTATTAGCTAGTGATGCATTATCTATTATTGAAGATTACAAAATTCAACTATTAGTAGTTACTCAAGAGAATGATGAGCTTGTAGGTGTATTACATATACATGACCTAATTGAAGCAGGAATAAAATAATGAAAGAAAACAATAACTGGATCAGTACGAAAGAAGAATCTACTGAACCTGTAAGACTTAACAAGTTTATATCTCATAATAGTAACTTTTCAAGAAGAGAAGCTGATAAGCTAATAGAAGAGGGTAAAGTTAAAGTTAATGGCAAAGTTATAAGTAACTTAGCTACAAAAGTTTTACCAAGTGATAAAGTTCAAATTGGTAAGCAAAATGTTAAACATGAAAAAGATAAATTAATCACAGCAATAGTTTATAATAAACCAAAAGGTGAGATTGTTTCTAAAAATGATCCACAAGGAAGAAAAACTATTTTTGATTCATTAGGGAAGAAATATAAACACTTTTTACCTGTAGGTAGACTTGACTATGCCAGTGAAGGTTTATTGCTTTTAACGGACTCTGTAGAAGCCTTAAATGCACTAGTACATTCTAATCTTGAAAGAGTATATAAAATCAAAGTAAATGGTGAAATCAGCAAACAAGTTGAAGATGCTATGCAAAATGGTTTAGAACTTGAAGATGCAAGTCTTGGGGCACACAAAAACTCAAAAATTAAAGAAATGACTTTTAAACCTTTCTTAGCTTATGATATTCAAAGAAATGAATCAAATTTTTCTAGAATTAAAGTAGTAATTAATGAAGGAAAAAATAGAGAATTAAGAAGATTCTTTGGACACTTTGGATTAGATGTTTTAGATTTAAAAAGATTAGAATTTGGTGGAGTATCACTAAATAACCTACCAACTGGAAAATCAAGATTCTTAACAAGAGATGAGTATAGAAACCTAAGACATTTTTTAAACGAAGATGACAGATCTAGCAAATAAACTAAGACCAACAAGTTTAGAAACTTTTGTTGGTCAATCTCATATAATATCAAAAGACAAAGCCCTCTATAAACTTATCAAGAAAAAAGATATACCCCACTTATTTTTTTATGGAAAACCTGGAACTGGAAAAACTACACTAGCAAAAATTATTGCAAAAGAAATAAACACTGATTATTACTATTTCAATGCTACATCTATAAAGGTTGAAGACTTAAGGAAAGTATTTGATAGATATAAAAATGCTTTGATTAAACCCTTAGTTTTTATAGATGAAGTACATAGATTATCAAAAAACCAACAAGAAGTTTTACTTCCAATAATGGAAAACTATGATGCTATTATTATTGGTGCTAGTACTGAAAATCCATTTTTTACTCTTACAAATGCAATAAGATCACGATCTTTTCTTTATGAATTTAAAGCATTTACAAAAATTGAAATGGAAAGAATACTTTTAATTGCTACAAATGAAGTGGATATAAACTTATCAAATGAAGCTAAAGAGTATCTAATGATATCTAGTAGTGGTGATGCTCGAGCTATGCTTACACTTTTAAACTTTTCATATAAAGTATCAAAAAATATTGATGTATCTTTACTAAAAGAGTTAAGAGAGAATGTAATAGGGGATGGAGTATCATCTTCTGATACTCACTATGACTTAGCAAGTGCTATGATAAAATCTATTAGAGGATCAAATGTAGATGCAGCACTATACTACTTGGCAAGACTAATAAATGGAGGGGAGAGTGTAGACTTTATTACAAGAAGACTTGTGATTTTTGCTAGTGAAGATATAGGGAATGCAAATCCCAATGCTTTAAATTTAGCAGTAAGTACAATGCAAGCTTGCAATAAAATAGGCTATCCAGAATCAAGGATAATATTGGGTCAATGTATTATTTACCTAGCAAGCTCTCCTAAGTCAAATAGTGCATATAAAGCGATAAATAAAGCCCTTAGTGAAGTTAAAAATGGTAGAATACTAGAAATACCAAAGCATTTAGATTCACAACATGTAGGATATAAATATCCTCATGATTATGGTGGATATGTAGAACAACAATATCTAGATAAACCCTTAGAACTATATGAAAGTTTAAATATAGGTTTTGAAAAAACCTTAAATGATTGGTTAGAAAAAATCAAAAATATAAAATAGAAGGAATCATTTTGGAATATTATACTTGGATACTTACTTTTCATGTTGTAGCATTTATGTCATGGATGGCAATGCTATTTTATTTACCAAGACTATTTGTTTATCATGTTGAAAACTCTGATAAAAAAGAGTATGTTGAAATAGTGAAAATTCAAGAATATAAAATCTATAAATATATAGGTGCTCCGGCTATGTGGGCTACAATAGCAAGTGGTGCATTAATGTTAGGACTTAATAGCTCAATTTTAAGTTCAGGTGGCTGGATGCACGCAAAACTAACTGTCTTAGCTTTTTTAATTGCTTATTCATTTTCTTTAGAGAAATATAGAAAAGAACTTGAAAATGACACTTGTAAAAAAAGTGGAAAATTCTTTAGAATGTATAATGAAATACCTACAATGCTTGCAATTTTAGTAGTAGGGTATGTTATTACAAAATCAGTATCTATAATCTTTACAGTAGGAACAATCGCCTTATTTGCCTTTATCGGATATATGATAATGAAACCTAAAAAGGATAAAAGCTAATGTCTTTCGATAAATACTATGTTCTAGATACAAATATCTTACTTGAAGATGCAAATAATATCTTTAAATTATCGCAAGATGGAACCAATCTTATAATACTTCCTGAAACAGTATTAGATGAGATTGATACTAAAAAAAGTGGATTTGATGAGATAAACTTTCAAGCAAGAGAGTTTGCAAGAATTCTAGAAAACTCTAAAATAAACTTCTCAAAAAGTCAAGATGAATACAAGATTATAAGACTTACAATAAATGAAAATACAAATATAGATGTAATTTCAAAAGACACTTATGATGTAAAAACTAATAGTACATCACTTAATATAATCAATGATAGAAAGATTTTAGAAGTAGCAAGTTTTGCAAAAGAATATTATCAAAAAGATATAGAGTTTATTTCACTTGATATAATGGCTAGAACAAGAGCTATATCCCTTGATATAAAAACTGACTCATTAACAGCATCTGAAAAAGGGGAGTTTGATTATAAGTTTGTAAAAGAGCTTACAATAGACTTTAATCAACAAGAATATCTTGATAATGAAGAAATCATAAAATTTGATAAAGAACACGAAGCCCATAATTATTCATATTGCTTTAAAATAAAATCATCAGATCAAGTAATTTTAGCAACAATTCAAAACAAAAGAATTAGACTTTTAGATGAAGGTGATGTAAGAAATCAAATAATTACACCTTTAAATAAAGAACAACTATTCTTTTCTAATGCTTTATTAAATCACTTTTACAATGTACTAATAGTTGAAGCTAAAGCAGGTTCAGGTAAAACTTTACTTGCATTAAGTGCAGCATTAAGACTAGTGAGACAGAAAAACTATCAAAGAATCATATATATAAGAAACTCTGTTGAATCACTAGATAAGGGTGAGGATGTAGGATATTTACCTGGACTTGAAGAAAAATTTAAAATATATAATCATCCACTTATGGATAGTTTAGACTATATAATAAGAAGTGATTATAAAAAGAAAAAATCAAAAAAGAATCCAGAAAATATTCAAGAGCTAGATGAAAGTGAAGTAAGTGCAAGAATAGAGCAGTTAATTACTAACTATAGTATTGAAACTATGTGGGTAGGTGAGATGAGAGGTAGAACATTATCTAATGCCTTTGTAATAATAGATGAAGCTCAAAATATGTCTAATAAAACTATGCAAATGGTTCTATCAAGAATAGACAATTCATGTAAGGTTGTAGTACTAGGTTCTAATAAACAAATAGATAACTTCTATGTTAATAAATATACTAACTCATTAACAACTCTATTAAAGGCTACAAGGCACGAGAATAGTTTAGTTAATACATTTGCTATCAAACTAGAAAAAGTCCTTAGAGGGCCAATTACGGAGTGGGCTGAACAAATCTTTTCAAATAAATAAAAACATAATATAAGGTGTATTAAAAAACACAAATTAATACATCTTATATATTTAATTTATTTTCTAAATTTATATAAAATCTACAATACATATAAAACTATTAAAACAAAATCAAAACAAATATAAATACAATTTTTATAAACAAATACCTATTGTTACTATTGTTCAAGTAAGTATCTAACTAATGATAAAGATAAATAAATTATAAAACTAATATTTTAATTTGTGTTATAATACATACTATAATATGTATAGGAGTTATAATGAACTTATTACAATACACATCAAAAGAGATGTTTTCATCTACAGAATTAATTAGAAAAAGTAAAATGGTTTTTGATAAATTGTCTGATGAAGAAATAGAAAAAGCTGTAATACTAAGAGATGGTAAACCAAGTTTTATGCTTTTAGATTTTGATAGATATGAATCAATAATTGAAGAGTATGAGAAACTAAAAAAAGAGAATAAAAAATTAAAAGAAAAAAAGAAAACTACTGAATTAAGAACAGAGCAAAATACTTCAAGTGAACCTACTGTTTTGAAACAACCAAAAGAAGATGCGATAAGTAGTGATGAATTAGAAAATGCCTTAGCACAAATTGAACAACTTGATATTAGTCTAGATAAAAAGAATGAATCTATAAAAAAACAAGAAGCACTTAAAGACTTTTGGGAATAAATATGCAATATGATGTAATTATTATTGGAGCAGGGGCTTCGGGTTTAACAGCTGCATTGAATGCAAAAAAAAATGGTGCAAAAGTTGCTGTTATAGCAAAAACACTTCCTACTCACTCACAAACAGTTCAAGCTCAAGGTGGTATTAATGCCGTTTTATATGAGGATGATGATAGCGTAGAGCAGCATATTGAAGATACATATAAAGGCTCATATAATATTTCAAATAAAAGAAATATTGAATATATGTGTAAAAATGCTAAAGATACTATTTTGTGGCTTGATAGCATAGGTGTTCCTTTTAATAGAAATAAAAATGACAAAATAGCTCAAAGAAAATTTGGTGGAACTAAAAAAATACGTACTTGTTATAGTAGTGACTATACAGGCTTAAAGATAGTTCATACACTTTATGATCAATGTATATCAAATGATATACAGTTTTATAATGAACATCAAGTCCTAGAACTAATAGTGTCAAATAATGAGTGTTTTGGTTGTATTGCCTATGATATAGTTGATGGTAAAGTTAAAGAGTTTATGTCAAAAAGCACTATATTAGCAACAGGTGGGTATGCAGGTATATATAAAAATCATACAACAAACTCTTTATCTACAACTGCTGATGGTATTGCTATAGCATTTAAAGCAGGTGCGGATTTATCTAATATGGAGTTTGTACAATTTCATCCAACTACTTTAGAAAATACAAATATTCTTATAAGTGAAAGTGCTAGAGGTGAGGGTGGATTATTATTAGATGAAAACGAAAATAGATTTATTGATGAACTTTCAACTAGAGATGAAATCTCAAGAGAAATATTTAAAAAAATAGTAAAAAAAGAAAAAGTATATCTTGATTTAAGACATATAGAAAAAGAAAAAATTGAAGAGCTAATTCCTCAAGAGATGAGACTTGCAAGTGAATTTTCAAATATTGATATATCAAAAGAACTACTTCCTATTACACCAGCTGCTCATTATAGTATGGGTGGAATTAAAACAGATATAAATACAAATACATCAATAAAATCACTTTATGCATGTGGAGAGTGTGCTCAAACAGATATACATGGGGCAAATAGACTTGGTGGAAATTCACTACTTGAAATAGTTACATTTGGAAAAATCGCAGGAATAAATGCCACGAAAAATTTAAGTACTGAAACTATAAATCAAGAGACTATAAATAAATATATAAATCAAAATAAATCAAAAATAAAGACTTTACTACAAAGAGATAAATCAAGTTATTCTATACACAAAACAAAAAATACCCTAGGAGATTTGATGTTTAAGAAGGCAGGTTTATTTAGAGAGGAAGAGACTTTATTATCATTAAGTAAAGAGCTTGAAGCTCTTGAAGCTTCACTTGATTCAATTCATATTGATGATAAATCAAGTATATATAACAAGAACCTTCTTGAATATTTTGAATTAGAAAACTCTATTTGTGTATCAAAAACATTGATTTTTAGTGCCATGAAAAGAAAAGAAAGTAGGGGTTCTCATTATAGAGAAGACTTCAATAAAGCAAATAAACTTTATGAAAAGCCTTCAATACTTACATATAAAAATGATCAAATAGACTTAAATTTTGAGGATATAAAATGAAATTAAAAATTAATAGACTCAGCACAGCTACTAATGATTTCAAAACTTTTGAATTTACAGTATCACAAGAAAATCTTTTAAAAGCCCTAGAAGAAATAAAAACAAATGATGATCCAACTTTAACATATAGATGTGGTTGTAAAAGTGGTGTTTGTGGTTCATGTACAGTAAGAGTAAATGGAGTAGAAAAACTTGCTTGTAGAACAAATATAAAGGAGGGTGATTTAGTAGAACCTCTTAAAAATTCAAGAGTTATAAAAGATTTAGTTGTAGATGTTTCACATGAAACATTGCTAATCAAAAAAACAAATATAGGAATAAAAGAGTCAGCTTCTAAAAATATATCTCAAGCAGATGTACTAAAAATAGATACACAAAGTAATTGTATTTTATGTAATGCCTGCTATAGTTCTTGTCCTGTGTATGAGGTAAATAAAGAGTTCTTAGGGCCATTTGCATTAACTAAAGCACTTAGATATGAAAATGATTTAAAATCACAAGATGAAGAGATTATAAATAGTGTTCAGGCAAATGGTATTTGGGATTGTACTTTATGTAGTGCCTGTACTTTTGTATGTCCTCAAGGAATTGATCCTAAAATGGATATTATGCAATTACAAAATATATCTTCACAAAAAGGTTATACTAATCCTTATATGAATAATTTTGACAATAGTATGGGATTTGATAGTTTTGATAGTAATGATTTTGGATTTAATCCAAATGGAGGTTTTTAATATTTAAGAGCAGAAAACTGCTCTTAAATTGATATTATAAATTATCTTTTAAGTATAAGTAATCAGACATTTTAGTCCACTCTCTAGCTTTTTTCATATAAGCATCTTGTGAATCTAATACCTCTTTTAATAAAGGGCTTTTAGCTGACATCTCATTTCTTAACTCTTGATTTGCTTTTTTCATAGCATCCATAATCTCTTTTGAGAAAGTTTTAACTTTAATATTAGGCTGTTCTTTTTTCATTTTTGCCCATGCTGTTGCATTCATATCATAGTTGTGAATATACATATCATAAGCACTAACTCTAATAGCTGTTGTTAAAATAGTTTGTAAATCTTTTGGTAGTTTATTAAACTTTCTTTTATTTACAATAACTTGTAGTTCTGATGCTGGCTCATGCCAACCTGTGTAGTAATAAGGAGCAATTTTATGAAATCCCATATTTATATCCATTGATGGACCAACCCACTCAAGTGCATCAATCGTATTTCTATCTAAAGCTGTATATAATTCACCTGGAGCTATATTTGTAACTTGAATACCAAGTTTAGCCATAACCTCTCCAGCAAATCCTGGAATCCTCATCTTAAGACCTTTTAAGTCTTCAAGTGTCTTAATTTCTTTTCTAAAGAAACCACCCATTTGAACACCAGTATTTCCACCAGGGAAAGATAAAAGATTATGCTTAGAATAAACCTTCTGCATAAGTTCTAAACCACCACCGTGATAAAACCATGCATATTGTTCAGGTGCTGTTAAACCAAAAGGCATTGAAGTAAATGGTAAAGTGTTTATATCTTTACCTTTCCAATAATAAGAAGCAGTATGACCCATGTCATATTGTCCACCTTTTACCATATCAAAAACACCTAAAGGCGCTTTATGTTTATTTGAAGAATCAACTCTAATTAAAAGTCTTCCATTTGACATCTCTTCTGCCATTTTAGATAGATTGTGTGCAGTATCAATAAGTGGAGTAGCAGCTTTACCCCATGTTGTAGCCATCTTTAATTTATAAACTTTCTCTTTAGCCTGTGCTGACATTGACATTGCAATAAGTATTACAGATGTTACACCTAATTTTCCTATCATTTTTTTCATAAATACTCCTATATATAAAATTTGTTTTGAATTATATATTTATAGAAATATTATTTAGCTTATGTGATAATATGAGTTATTTATAAGATACAGTCTTTTATTTTATTAGTTTTATTCCACTTGATAGTTTTAAATTCAGGTTCATCATAAAACTCTTTTACATAGCCAAAACATAAGTATCCAATAAATTTATACTCTTTTTTATTGATATCAAGTATTTTATTTACTTTTTTTGGCTTTAATATAGATACCCAACCCATACCTATATTCATAGCTCTTGCAGTTAGCCACATATTTAAAATAGCACAAACAACAGAATATTCTCCAGTTCTTTTCATATATGTTTGTCCTAATACATTTTTCTTAGGTTTCTTGTAATACACAGCAATATTTATATTTGATTCTTTTATACCTTCAAGCTTTAAAGAGTTATATACAGGTCTGTCTCTAAATTTTAATTTACTCTTATCAAATGAGTTCTTAAAGTGTTTATATACTTTATGTTTTTGTTTATCATCAACAATAACAAATCTCCAAGGTTGAGAGTATCCAACAGATGGAGCATGTAATGCAGCGTTTAAAATTCTATTTAGTTTTTTTTGGGAGATTTTCTTAGAAGTAAAACTATTGCCTCTAACATCACGTCTAGAAGCAATAATCTTTTCAAGAGCATTTAGCTCTTTTTTTGTAAATTTCATTAAACAGTAAAATCGTGCAAGTCTTTAAATAAAAAGGCTTCAACAATTTCATCTATACTTTTTTGTGTTGGAGCAATTAAAGCAATAATTCCTTCATCCATAAAAGGCCATACATACTCTTTATCATTTATTACAACAACAGCATCAATCCACTCTAAAATATCTTCTCTTCTATCATAAAATTCAACATCTGAAATCTTACCTTCATCTAAAGTAATAAAAGCCCAAGCTTTATTCTCTTCAATAGATGCGATAGTACATTCATGTCTACTTTTATTATCAACAGGTATTAGTACTGTCATAAATCCTCTTTTCTTTTTTATATCATTGGATTTTACAATTTTTTATCTTAAGATAAAAACTCTTTTTTGTACCATAAAGAAAAAACAAATAATGAGTAAAGATGCTGTTTAAATTTTCTTTGTTTTGATAAGTCATAAATATGTTTTACATATTCATCATTAAATAGATTTGTATGTTTATTTACATCAAGAATAGTTTCTAAAATTGAGTTTCCATACTCTTGATTTAGCCATTCATTAAAAGGAGAGTTAAAACCTTTTTTTGTTCTATTTATAATTTGTTCAGGGATATACTTTGAAGCAATTTTCTTTAATAAATATTTATTTGTATTTCCAACTTTAATATCTGATTGAATACTAAACATATAGTTTACGAGATTATAGTCCAAAAATGGCGTTCGAACTTCCAAAGAGTTTCTCATAGAAATTCTATCTACTTTTGAAAGTAATCCTTCACCTAACCAAATTTTTAAATCAATATAACTCATCCAATCAACTGGATCTTTTTTTGCTTTTTCATTTTTAAAAGTTGGAACTTTTTTAAAAAGTCTCTTCTTTTGAATATCTGTATATATTTCCCCAAAAGAGTTATAAAGATTTTGCTTCTTAACTATTCTTCTTAAATACTCACTCTCTTTAGTATTGTTTTGCAATGCACCAATAATATCATCTAGAAATTCATTCTGATCACTTGATAAAGTTTTCTCAAAACTATAATATTTTAAAAACTTAGCATAATTATCATAACCTAAAAAAATCTCATCACTACCTTCACCTGATAAAACAGTTTTTATACCACTTTTATGAATTTTTTTAGTTAATATATTTAAAGGAATGGCAGCAGAATCACCATGTGGCTCTTCTAAAGCATCTAAACTATCTTCAAAATGCTCTATAAAGTCTTTTTTAGATATCTCAACTGGATTATGATTTGAACCTATATGTTCTGCTGTAATCTTTGCATAATCTAACTCACAATAGTTTTTATACTCATTGTATCCAACAGAAAAAGTATTTATTTTTTTTCCTGAGATTTTTGTATAAAGTGCTGATACTAATGAACTATCAATTCCACCACTCAAAAGTGATGCAACTTCTACATCAGATGTAAGTCTTGACTCAATAGAATTAAATAAAAGCTCTTCAATCTTCTCTAAAGCCTCATTTTCGTCTTTTACAGCTTTATAAGTGTTTATCTTGTAGAAACGCTTCTTTTTAAGCTCATTGGCTTTATCTGGCTCATAAACCATATATGTAGCTGCATCTAGCTTGAAAATATTTTGAAAGAAAGTATCTTCACCAAAAGAGACAAAATACTGCATATATTTTGAAAGAGCTACTTTATTTAGTTTTGGTTTATTATCAAGTAAGTTTACTACTGATTTTATAGAAGAAGAGAAAATAAACTTTTTATCTTTAAAGTAATAAAAGAATGGTTTTTTACCGTATCTATCCCTTGCACAAAAATATCTATTCTTTTTTATATCATAAAGAGTAAAAGCAAACATACCATTTAATTTATTTAAAAAATCAAATTCATACTTTTGATAAAGTCTTATTAGAACTTCACTATCACTTTTTGTCTTACACTCTAATTGCTCATCAAGTATAAGTTGTTTATAGTTATAAATCTCACCATTAAAAACTAAAACTATATCATCAAAAACCATAGGCTGATTTGCTTCTTCTTCTAAATCAATAATAGCAAGCCTTGTATGTCCAAACTGCTTATCTTCAATTTTTATTGAATTTTGATAATCTGGTCCTCTATTATTCAACATCTTCAAAGAAGCAGCAAAATTATTGTTTAAAAAATTTGTTCCTAAAATTCCACACATATTACAATCCAAAAAAACTATTTATAATTAAAATATAAAAATACATTAAAGCAACAAAGAAAAACGAGCTAACTAATACTGAAAAAGTTGTATCAATAGGTTTACAATTATATAAAGCTGATAAATTCACATTATTCACAGCAAGAGGCACTATTAACTCTAAAAAGATAATTGCAGAAACAAAAGGATCCATTTTAAATAATAAAATAACATATAAACCAACTATAGGTAAAATTATATGCTTAAAAAGTGTGATATTTAATGACAACTTCCAATTTGCTGTTTTTATTCTAACTTGTGACATAAATATACCAAAGATTACAAGTTGCATAACAATAGCAGCATATGCGCCCATAGTAAATACTTTATCAAAATTATCACTTAATTCAAAACCATTATAGTTAAAAGCCAAGGCAGCAACAGCAAACCAAATAGCAGGTATTTTAAATATCTCTTTTAAAGCATCACTAAATTTAAACTTATCCCCTGCAAAAAAATAAACAGAGAAAATATAAATAAAGAATATATTTGCAATATTTAAAATAGAAGTATAAGGAACACTTGACTCCCCAAATAAAGCAATTCCTAAAGGAATACCAAGATTTCCAGTATTTCCAACAAGAGCTGATGCCATGAATATAGATTTATCTTGATAATCATTTCTAAAAAGCTTTAAAGAGTAAAAAAAAGCTATTCCCATAGTAATAAATATAGCAATGAAATATATAAGTGGTGAAATTATAAACTCTTCAGTTATAGGAGCTCTAGTTAATCCCCAAAAAATAAGAATTGGTTGTAAAAAATACAAGTTTAAAATTACAAAACTTCTTTCATTTACTTCATTTTTAAAAATACGTTTAAAAGTAAATCCTATAAGAATAAAGATGTATATAGTTGCTACAGAGACTAGTGCTTCGATAGTATATCCTAAATTATTTTTTCGAATTTTATCATAATGTAATATAATCTTAGCTATATTTTCTAAATGTATGAAAATTTAAAAAACAAAACAGTTTTATATATTGAAGATGATCAGTTTATTAGAGAACAAACATCTTCCCTTTTAAATGTTGTATTTGGAAATGTTCACATTGCAGAAAATGGACAAGAAGGTCTTTCTTTATTTAGTGAACATTCAAATAGTATAGATGCAATAGTTACAGATATAAATATGCCTATTTTAACAGGTATTCAAATGTGTAAAAAACTTAGAAGTTCTAGTGAGTTTAATACACCAATAATTGGTGTATCAGCATATTCAGATGATGACAATATGCTAAATGAGTCAAAGAGTTTATTTACTATGTATCTTAGAAAGCCTATTGAAATCAAAGATTTAATAGACTCTATTGAAGAGGTTATTACAGGATAATAAATTATCCCATAATACCTTTAATCATAAAGAAGATTGCAGCACTTAACATTGCAGCAGCTGGTACTGTAATAATCCAAGCAGCTACGATTTTCTTAACTGCATCTCTTTTTACATATTTTGTACTTTTAGCTTCTTTTACATCTTTTTTCTCTTGTTTAACAACTTCTTGCTTTTCTTCTATACCTTTGTATAATTCAACGATTCTTACATAATCAGATTTAGACTTTTTCTCAATTGTTTCTAACTCATCTAACTCAGTTGTCATAGAATCTAGCTCTTTTTTATGTTTTTTAAACTTCTTTCTTATTTGTTGAAAAGCTCTTGTTTCATGGTTATCTAAATACTCTCTTAAAAAACCAACACCAAATACACCACCAACTGCAATATGAGTTGAAGATACAGGTAAACCTAGTTGTGATGCAATAATAACAGTAATAGCAGCAGCCATAGCAATAGAAAAGGCTCTCATTTGATCAAGCTCAGTAATTTCTGAACCAACTGTCTTAATAAGCTTAGGACCAAATAAAGCAAGACCTACAGCAATACCAAGGGCACCAACAGCCATAACCCATAAAGGAATATCTACTTTAGAGTTAATACCATTACTCATAATAGCATCATTAATAGCTGCTAATGGCCCAATTGCATTTGCAACATCATTTGCACCATGAGCAAAAGAAAGAAGTGCAGCTGCAAAAATTAAAGGGATAGTAAATAAACTATTAACTGATTCTCTATCATTAGACAATTTGTCTGCTGATTTTGCAATCAGTGGTTTTACAACAAAATAAATAATAGCAGCAATAATCAAACCAATAATTGAAGCTGTAATAAAATCTAATTTGATAATTTTTTTAATTCCTTTTAGAATTAAGTAAGTAGAAAATGCCCAAGTCATAATTGCAATTAAATAAGGAACAACAACTTTTGCAGAATTAATCATATCTTTTTTGAAAACAATTTTGGTTTTAATCAAATATAAGAATCCAGCAGCAATTAAACCACCTAGTACGGGAGAGATAACCCAAGATGCAGCAATCTTACCCATAGTTCCCCAAGAAACAATAGCAAAACCAGCAGCAGCAATACCAGCACCCATAACTCCACCAACAATAGAGTGAGTAGTTGATACAGGAGCTCCAACAGAAGTAGCAAAGTTAAGCCATAAAGCAGCAGATAACAATGCAGCAGTCATTGCCCAGATAAAAATTTGTGGATCAGCAATTAAAGCAGGATCGATAATTCCTTTTTTAATTGTCTTTACAACATCACCACCAGCTATAAATGCTCCCATTGCTTCAAAGATAGCAGCTATTATAATAGCCCACATCAAAGTAAGTGCTTTAGAACCAACAGCAGGTCCAACATTGTTTGCAACATCATTTGCACCAATATTCATAGCCATATATGCACCAAATACTGCACCAATAATCAAGAATGTATTATTAGGAACATCCCCATGAGATGTATAAGACCACAAGAATACTAATGCTACGAATAGCAATGCCAATGAAACTTTTGCAAAACCAGGAAGTGTTTTATCTGTAGCTTTGTCAAGCTTGTTATATGTTTTAATGTCCAATGTAACCCTTTTAGTAACCATTTTGTAACTTAAATTTACTAATATTTTAATGGATAGTTCCTTACTTATCATTTAAGAAAACTTAAAGTTATTATGACTAAAATACCTATATTACAACATATCTCTATATTATATTCCTGATTTTTTTTCAAATTTCTTCAAAAAATTTATTTATCAATGTTACATTCCATTTGACAAATTTTTTTTATTTATATATAATAGTCATATAATATAGATAAAATACATAAAGGAGATAAAATGAAAGTTACGATTCTTTCTAAGAAAGATCTTCCAAATATTGAAAAAATACAAGACGAGTTTGATATTTTTAGAGTAGTAAAAGTAAAAACTAGAGAAAAGCTTGATATGATTGAGTTTTTTAATAAAGATGGTGTATTTAGAGGATTTGGTAAAGATACAAAAGCAGCTTACAAAAAAGCTAAGAAAGCTTTAAAAAGCTATTATAATTAATAAAAGAAGAGATTAATCTCTTCTTCTATTTCTGCTTCCACCACTTGAGCTTCCACCTCTAGGACCTCTTGAGTCTCTATTTCTAGAATCTCTTCTTCCATTGCTTCCACCTCTTGAACCATTTCTTGATCCACCTCTGTGTCCACCTCTTGAGTTTCTATTTCCGCCTCTTTTATCAGAACCGCTACTATTTTTAGCTCTTTCAATTAATCTTTCAATATCATTTTCTGATTTACCTATCTTATTGTTACCTTTAACATAAGTAGATTCAGAAATCATTGAAGCTAATTTAAATGCAATAGTTGAAATATCAAACTCTTCTTTTAAGTCTTCAACAAGTTGTAAAGCGTGATCTTTAACATCTTGATTTGTAATCTTTTGTTTTAAATCAGTAACTTTTTTCTCTTTTACAGAAGAGATATTAGGAACTTGTTTTGCTTCAAGTTTAGAACCTGTAGTTTTTTCAATTTTCTTAAGCATTCTAAATTCGTGTGGAGTTACAATTGAAACTGCCATACCTTCTTTTCCTGCTCTACCAGTTCTACCAATTCTATGTACATAAGACTCAGAATCAAATGGTAAATGGTAATTAAATACGTGAGTTACATCACTTACATCAAGTCCTCTTGCTGCAACATCTGTTGCAATTAAGATTTCTAATTTAGATGTTTTAAAAGCTCTAATAGCTTCTTCTCTTTGTCTTTGCTCCATATCACCATGAAGACCCTTAGCCATGTATCCTAAAGATACTAAAAATGTAGATAATCTATCAACTTCTTTTTTTGTTCTACAAAAAATGATTGATTTATCTGGGTTTTTAAAATCAAATAGTCTGATTAAAGCATCATCTCTTTCATGCTCATCAACTACATAATATGTTTGAGTAATTTTTGAGTTAGTTACTTCTTTCTTTGTAATTGTAATAAACTCAGGCTCAACTAAAATCGTTTTAGCTAGATTTTTAATCGCCGTAGGCATTGTTGCAGAGAAAAGAACTGTTTGTCTAGCATCAGGCATAAAAGTGAAAATCTCTTTAATGTCATCTAGGAATCCCATATCTAACATCTCATCAGCTTCGTCTAAAACTACGTAAGATGGTTTAATATTTATTTTCTTGTCTCTTAATAAATCTAAAAATCTACCTGGTGTTGCAATAAGAACACTTGCATTTGAAATGTTCTTTAATTGTCTTGAATATGATTGTCCACCATAAACAGTTGCTGTATTAATACCTAAAAATTTTCCAAACCTAAAAATTTCATCAGAAACTTGCATTGCAAGCTCTCTTGTTGGAACTATTATAACTGCTTCAACCGAACCATCACACTTCATCATATTTAATATTGGAAGACCAAATGCAGCTGTTTTTCCAGTACCAGTTTGAGCTTGTCCTACAATATCCTTACCGCTTAAAACAACAGGAATTGCTTTCTCTTGAATAGGACTTGGCTCTTGAAATCCAGCACTGTCTATCGCCTTTTGTAAATCTTCTTTTAAATTAAATTCGTTAAATGTCATTCGTTACCTTAGTATAATTTGTAAAATTGATACACAGGATTATATAGTTATCTTCTCAATAAAATTTAACATAAACATTTGTACAAATATGTTGTTTTTTTGTGAGTAAGTCAGTTTATTATAATATTCTTTTCGTACAAAAGAATTAATAGGGTATATAAAATGTGTATAATTTGGATTCATTATACTTAATTTTATATAAATTTAAGCTTTAAGAGTAAAAGAGGCTAAATTAGCCTCTTTTTATTATAAGTCTTCTAGGCTTTTATAACCTTCAAGATATTTAGTATCATAGTTATTTGAGATAAAGTCTTCATTTTCCATCATTTTTTGGTGGAAAGGAATAGTTGTTTTAATTCCTTCTACTTCAAACTCATTTAAAGCTCTTTTCATAATGTTAATAGCTTTATTTCTATCTCTTCCCCATACAATTAGTTTCCCAATCATTGAGTCATAGTATGGTGGTACTACATAACCAGCATATACATGAGAATCAACTCTTACATTTCTTCCACCTGGAACAAACCATTGTTTTACTTTTCCAGGGCAAGGTAAGAATGAGTTTGGATCCTCAGCAGTAATTCTAACCTCAATAGCATGACCTCTAAATTTGATTTTTTCTTGAGGAGGTAATTCTTCACCTTCTGCAACTTTAATCATTAATTCAATAATGTCAATTCCTGATACCATTTCAGATACAGGGTGTTCAACTTGAAGTCTAGTATTCATTTCCATAAAGTAAATGTTTTGTTTATCATCTGCTAAGAATTCAAAAGTACCAGCACCTTCATACTTTAAGTATTTAGTAGCTTTTACAGCAACATCATGTAAATGAGCTCTTGTTTCATCATTTAATAAAATTGCAGGTGACTCTTCAATAACTTTTTGGTGTCTTCTTTGTAATGAACAATCTCTCTCACCAATATGAATAGCATTTCCATGAGAATCTCCAACAACCTGAACTTCAATATGTCTTGGGTTGTTAATAAATCTCTCTAGGTACATTGTACCATCACCAAAGGCAGCTAATGCTTCAGAAGATGCAGCCATGAATAATTGATCGAATTCAGACTCATCCATAATAAGTCTCATTCCTCTTCCACCACCACCAGCAGATGCTTTAGCCATGATAGGATAACCGATTTCTTCTGCTGTTTTTCTAGCTTCTTCAAGTGTATGAACTGCACCATCAGAACCAGGAACAACAGGAACACCAGCTCTAATCATTTCTTCTTTTGCTTTAGATTTATCAGCCATTTTTTCCATTACATCAGTAGAAGGACCAATAAATTTAATACCGTGAAGTTTACAAATTTCTACAAAGTCTTGGTTTTCAGATAAGAAACCATAACCTGGGAAAATTGCATCACATCCAGTCATTTCTGCTGCTGTAATAATTGCAGGAATGTTTAAATATGAATCAGATGACTTAGCGCCACCAATACATACTGCTTCATCTGCATGCTTTAAATAAGAAGCATTTTTATCTCCAGCAGAGTAAACAGCAACAGACTTTTTACCCATCTCTCTAATAGTTCTAATAGCTCTTTGAACTATTTCACCTCTATTAGCGATTAATATTTTTTTAATTTCTGCCATAGTTAGCTCTTATTATAGTTTTTCAACAACATAAATTGGCATATCATATTCAACAGGGTCACCGTCTTTTACTAATGCTTCAACAATTTTACAATCAAACTCTGCTTCAACTTCATTCATAATCTTCATTGCTTCTAAGATACATAAAGTTTGACCTTTTTTAACAGTATCTCCAACTTTTACAAATGCTGGTGCTTCAGGAGATGGAGAAGCGTAGAAAGTTCCTACCATTGGTGATTTAATGCTTTCACCTGCTGTACTTGCAGCTGGTGCTTCTGATGCAGTTGGTGCAGCAGCAGCTACAGGAGCCGCAGCTGGTGCTACAGTTTGAGTATAAACTGGCTCACTTGAAGTAACAACAGTACCTGATTCAAAACCTTTTTGCATAGCAATTTCAAACTCACCTTCTTTTACTTTAAGTTTGTTAAGTTCACTCTTATCAAATACTCTTATTAGTTCTTTTATTTCTTTAAAATCCATAATCAGCCTTTTAATTCGTCAAATTTTTAAGATATATTATCAAAAATTAGATTATAACTAAATTTTTAACATATAATAAAAGCTTCCTTTAAGGAAAAAACTAATTTTTTTTATAAATTTAATATTATTCAATTAAATTTGCTATAATTTCAAAAAATTTTATAGGAATAAAATGCTTAATGATCAAACATTTATAAACATAGCACATGAAATTGCAAGTGCTTCAAAATGTGTATCTAAACAAGTTGGTGCAGTAATTGTAAAAGATGGAAGAATTTTATCAACTGGTTACAACGGTACTCCATCAGGATATACAAACTGTAGTGACCACTGGAAAGGTGAATATACTAAAGATCATCATGATTGGTCTAAGACATATGAGATACATGCCGAGATGAATGCTCTTATTTGGGCAGCAAGAAAAGGTATTAGTATTGAAGATGCTACTATTTATGTAACTTTAGAGCCATGTAGTGAATGTTCTAAGAATCTAATTGCAGCAGGTATAAAAAGAATAGTTTATGATAGAGCTTATGAGCATACTAATTCAGAAGTTGTATCAAAGTTTATAAAAGACAATAATGTAGTAATACAGCAGGTACAGAAAAATTAGTTTTAATACAAAATATAAAATAGGTAGTAAATACAACCACTCTTTTTACTCTAATGTAATCAAAAAACATGGAATAAGTCATGAAGCAGTACATTGGCAATCAAAATATACTCAATATAAAAGATTTGAAATTTTAACTTCTTTTATAATTGATGATATAAAAAACAGCAGTATTGTTGATGCAGGCTGTGGTTTTGCTGAGTTCTATGTTTATCTTAAGAAAAACTCTTTAGAACCTAAAGAGTATATAGGTTTAGATATGGAAGAAGATATGATTAGACTTGCAAAAAAAAGACTTAATCATTTAGATTTGAAAGTATCAAATATTTTAAAAGAAACACTATTAATCAAAGACTATTATATATGTAGTGGAGCTTTGAATATATTAACAAAAGAAGAAACACTTATTTTTATAAGTAAATGTTTCAATAACTCAAATAAAGGTTTTATCTTTAACTTTTTAAAAAAAGACACTCTTAATAATGTAGACTATAACGATATAATCGAATTTTGCAGGGAACTTCCATGTGAAATAAAAGTACAAAATGGCTACTTAGAAAATGATATAAGTGTGTACTTAAAGAAATCACTTGACTAATTAGTTAAGTAAAACTCAAAATATCATACATATTTCATACGCAAAGTATAGAATTAGTTTATAACAATAAAGGAGTATGTATGAAAGTTGGTCTATTTATTCCATGTTTTATGAATGAACTTTACCCAGACATTTGTAAAGCAACATATAAAGTATTAAAAAAACAAGGTTTAGAGATTGATTATCCTATGAGTCAAACTTGCTGTGGTCAACCTATGGCAAACTCTGGATGCTCAAAAAGTATAGAAACTTTAGCAAAACAGTTTGTTAAAAACTTCAAAGACTATGACTATATAGTTGCCCCTAGTGGATCATGTGTTGCGATGGTAAAAGAACATTATGCACCATTTTTCGATAATGACTCTGATTACAATAAAGTAAAAGCTTCTATTTATGAAGTTTGTGAATTTTTACATGATGTAATAGGTATAGAGAATCTAAAAATAGATGTAAGTTTTGCTCACAAAGTTGGTCTTCATAACTCATGTCATGGGCATAGAGCCTTAAAGCTTGGAACTGCAAGTGAACTTAATGTTCCATATAACTCAAAATTAGAAAATATATTAAATATAGTAAAAGATATAGAGCTTGTTGAGCTTAAAAGAAAAGATGAGTGTTGTGGATTTGGTGGTACATTCGCAGTATCAGAAGAAGATATATCTGTTGCTATGGGTAAAGATAGAATTAAAGATCATTTAGACTCAGAAGCAAGAGTTATGACAGGTGCAGATATGTCATGTCTTATGCACATGGATGGGCTAATAAATAGAAACAACTATCCAATAAAAGTAATGCATATTGCACAAATTTTAGCAGGAGAAGAACTATGAGTACACATCCACAAAATGCAAAAGAATTCGTAGCTAATGATGAAAGAATGCACTGGCACGATGAGGCTTTATGGTTTGTAAGAGCAAAAAGAGACTTAGCTTCTAAATCTATTCCTGAATGGGAACAATTAAGAGAGTATGCAAGTCAAATAAAAACTCATACAATGTCAAATCTTGATAAGTATCTTTTAGAGTTTGAAAAAAATGCAAATGCAAAAGGTATTACAGTTCACTGGGCTAATGACGCAAATGAGCATAATGAAATTGCCTATAAACTTTTAAAAGAAAAAAATGTTAAAAAGCTTGTAAAATCAAAATCAATGCTAACAGAAGAGTGTCACTTAAACCCTTTCTTAGAGCAAAGAGGAATTGAAGTAATTGATACAGACTTAGGTGAAAGAATTGTTCAATTAAGAAATGAACCACCTTCACATATTGTACTTCCTGCAATTCACTTAAAGAAAATGGATGTTTCTGATACATTCCATGAAAAATTAGGCACTGAAAAGGGAAATGATGATCCAACTTATCTAACAAGAGCAGCAAGAGCAAGTTTAAGAGAAGATTTCTTAACAGCAGAAGCAGGAATGACAGGTGTAAACTTTGCCATAGCAAATACAGGTGGTGTTGTTGTTTGTACAAATGAAGGTAACGCAGATATGGGTGCTTCTGTTCCGAAGTTACATATAGCGTCAATGGGAATGGAAAAGATTATTCCAAGATTAGAAGACCTATCAGTATTTACAAGACTACTTGCAAGAAGTGCTACAGGTCAACCAATTACTTCTTATACTTCACACTTCCATGGTCCTGTTGAAGGGGGAGAAATGCATATTATTATTGTAGATAATAAAAGAAGTGAATTCTTAAGTTCTTCAAAATATAAAAAAGCTCTAAACTGTATTAGATGTGGGGCTTGTATGAATACTTGTCCTGTATATAGAAGAAGTGGAGGGCACTCTTATGAATATACTATTCCTGGACCAATCGGTTCTATTTTAGGTGCAGTAAAAGAGCCAGAAAAACACAGTACTTTACCATTTGCTTGTACATTATGTGGTTCATGTTCTCATGTATGTCCTGCAAAGATTGACTTGGATTCTCAACTTTATGCAAGAAGACAAGACTTAAGTGAAATGGATTTAATTGATCCAAAGAAAAAAATGGCAATGAAAGTAACTGCTTGGCTTATGAGTAAACCAAGTCTATTTAATTTAGCTGGAAAAGTAGCTAGAAAAGTTGTTCCAAAACTTCCAAATTCACTTGTTTACAATAAATCAAATGTATGGGGAAGACAAAGAGACTTACCTAAAATGCCAGAGAAAAGCTTCAAAGAGATGTTTGAACAAGGAGAATTAGATGACTAGTAAAGAAAAAATTCTAAATAGTATTAGAAAAAATAATGTAGTTGAAAATGTTGAACTTCCAAATTCATATGAAAACTTTGGTCTAACTTTTGAAGATAAATTTGAAAAATTCTCTACAATGATTGAATCAGTGGGAGGAAAAGCTTTACTTATTGATAAAGCAGATTTAGAAAAAACAATAAGTGAACTTTATCCTGATGAAAAAATCATAGCTTCAAATGTTGAAGGTTTTTCATTAAAAAACTTTGATGCAAATGAAAAAGAAACAGCCTATGAACTAAAAGATATTGATTTAGCGGTTGTAAAAGGTAATTTTGCAATTGCAGAAAATGGTGCTGTATGGATGAAAAATGAAGACAATAGACATAGAGCTTTATACTTTATAGCACAAAATATCGTAACAGTTTTAGATGAGAAAGATATTTTAAATAATATGCATGAGGCATACACTAAAATCAATTTTGAAGACAATGGTTATGGTGTATTTATTTCAGGACCATCAAAAACTGCTGATATTGAACAATCATTAGTAATTGGTGCTCATGGACCAAAATCTGGATATGTAATTTTTACAAAATCTTGATATAATAGCTAAATAGAAGGGTTTTTAATGAAGAAATTTATACTATTTAGCTTACTAATAATTAATTTTTTATATGCAAATAATGCAAAAGAAGTGTTGTTACTTCACTCATATCATAAAGGATATGTTTGGAGTGATGATATTTCAAAAACTATAGAACAAGCTTTTTCAAAACACAATAATATCGAGCTTACAACAGTTTATATGGATACTAAACATATAGCAGATCCCATTTATTTAGATAAACTAGCTGCACTTTATAAAGAGCAATTTAAAACAAGAGATTTTGATTTAATAATTGCAAGTGATAATAATGCTTTTGATTTTACAATTAGATACCATGACTATCTTTTCAAAGACCTACCTGTACTTTTTTGTGGAATAAATAATTTTGATGAAGCCTTACTTGATGAAAATAATATGAAAAAGTATATGACAGGAGTAGTTGAACAAGTAGATTTAGAAAAAAACTTTGAACTTATAAAAGATTTACATCCAAATATCAATAAACTTCTAATTATAAATGATAGATCAAAAACTGGTTTAGCTGTAAAAAGAGACCTAAGAAACATCATAAAAAAGTATCAAAAAGAGTTTACAATAGAGTACGTAGATAAAATGGAAATTCAAACCCTAAAGGATAAAGTCTCTAAACTTGGGGAGAATGATGTGATTTTGTTTGTACTTTTATTTAAAGATACAACAGGTAAATACTTCACATATAAACAAAGCTTTTTAGAGGTTAAAGCTGTAAGTAATGTTCCTATATATGGGCTTTGGGACTTTTATTTAAACTATGGAATTGCAGGAGGACTTTTAACATCAGCAATAGCACAAGGTGAATCTGTATCAAAAATGGCTATTGATGTTTTAAATGGTAAAAAGATACAAGATATTCCAGTTATTGATAAATCACCAAATAGATATATGTTTGATTACAATGAACTTGAAAGATTTGATATAGAAGTAGATAATCATTTAAGCGATTATATTTTGATAAATGAACCAAACTCTGTTTATAGAAAATTTATAAAATTCATTGTCTTAGCGATTATTATAATTATGGTTTTAAGTATTATTGTTGTGGTTTTAAGGGCAAATATAAAAAGAAGAAAAAAACTAGAACTTGCCTTATCAAATCAACTTGAATTTGATAAAGTACTACTTGACACTATACCAAACCCTATTTACTATAAAAATGTAGAAGGTAAATTTCAAGGATGTAATTTAAGTTTTGCAAATCTTGTAAGTAAAGATAGAGATGAGATAATTGGGAAAAGTGCTTTTGATTTCTTTCCCTATGAAGTTGCTTTAAAAAATACAAATATCGACCAAGAACTAATGCAAACCTTTAGTACAAGTACTTCTGAATTTACTTTTTATACTTCATCTAGTCATATGAAACATATAATCTTAAACAAAGCAGTTTATAAAAATATCGATGGAAGTGTTGGTGGAATAGTTTGTATTATGGATGATATTACTGAAAGAGTTCAACAAAAGCAGTTTTTAATCCAACAAAGTAAATTAGCTGAAATGGGTGATATGGTTGCTGCAATTGCTCATCAATGGAATGAACCACTAATAGAGTTATCAGCGCAAGTTCAGGATATTCAAACTTCTTATTTATTAAATGAACTAAAAGATACAGATGTAAAAGACTTTGTAAATGACTCAATGATTCAAATAAAATACATGTCAAGAACGCTAAATGATTTCAGAAACTTCCTAAAACCATCAACAAAGAAGAAACTGTTCTCGATTTCTAAAGCTTTAAATGAGATAAATGAAATTATAGGAAAACAGATATTCTACTCAAATATTAATATGTCATTTAACTACAAAAATAAAAATGAAGAGCTTTTAATATATGGTTATGAAAATGAGTTTAAACAAGTTTTATTAAATCTTATCAATAACTCTAAAAACAAGATTCTTGAACAAGATAATCCCCACACGCAAAAAGGAAATATTGATATAAATATCCAAAGAGATGATAATTATAATATAATAGAAATATGTGATGATGGTGGAGCTATTGAAGATAAAATTATAAGCTCAATCTTCCAGCCTTATTTTACCACTAAAAAAGACGGTACAGGAATTGGGCTTTATATGGCAAAAGTTATAATAGAAGATAAAATGAGAGGTTCTATTACAGTTAAAAATGACCATAATAATGTTATCTTTACAATAAAACTTCCTCATAAAAAGGTTTGAAAATGAAAATTTTACTTTTAGAAGACAATAAAAAACTAAATGAAACAATAAAAAAAAGACTAAAGCTAAAAGGTTATACTGTTGAAGCCTATATGGATGGGGCAGAAGTTTATGAAAAAATTACAGATGGATATAGCTGTTTTATTTTGGATATAAATGTTCCAAATATTGATGGAATAAAAATTCTAAAAAGAATCAGAGAGTTTTATGAAACTATTCCTGTAATTATCATTTCAGCAAGTGTAGAACTAGATGTAATTAAAGAGTCTTATGATTTTGGATGTAATGATTATTTGAAAAAACCCTTCTTTATAGATGAGCTTGAAATCAAAATTGAGAAGTTATGTAACATTCAGGATGATTATTTACATTTTGACAAGGATTGTTATTTTGATTATAAATCCTCAACAGTTGTAATAGATAAGCAAGAGCATAGACTTACAAAAAAAGAAAGACTTTTAATGAACCTGTTTTTAACTAAGAAAAATCAAGTTCTATCTTATGAAAGTATTGAAAACTACGTATGGGAAGGAAGCTTTGCTTCTTTAGAATCTATAAGAAGTTTAATAAGAAGATTAAGAAAAGTACTTCAAAGGGACTACATCCAAACAGTAGTAGATACAGGCTATATATTCAAAGTAGAGACTTCTTAGATTCCTAAAGAAGCTTTCATTTGAGTATATAACTCTTCATATTCCTCATTAGTTAATACTCTTTTATGGGATAAAAAAAGAAGTTCTAAACTCTCTTGTTTTTGTCTAAAAGGCACTTGATAGTGTTTGAAATCATTTACTTTAAAATCAAATTTTTCATAAAACCTTAATCTTTTTTTACTAATTTCATCATTTATTAACTCAATTTCTAAAACTACTTCTTTATGTGAGCTTAGTAAGCTATTCAAAATTTTTGAACCATATGATTTCCCTCTAAAGCCTAAATCAACAGCAAAGTGCTCAATAAATCTAAATTTATCAAAGTCCCAATAAAATACTATTCCTACAAAAGTTTTATCATCTAAGTAAGCATGCATTTTATATCTAGAATCATTTTGAATTTGCTTTTGTTCTTCTAAACTTCTTCTTTCAATTGAAGGAAAAGATGTTTCATACAAACTCCAAGCTTTATAAAATAAATCATTATTTTTTAAATCTACAATAGATAAAGTCATAAAACTCCTAATTTTCAGTTAGCAGTAAATAATAGCCTCTATTAGATGAAGCTTTAATTGTAAGAGGCATTTTTTTTCTTAATCTTCTAATTAATGTTCTAATAGCATCAATAGAAGCATATTCACCTTTCCAAACATAGTTTTGTATATTCTCATAAGTAACTAATTTATTTAGATTTATTGCGAAAAGATTAACTAATAAGCTTTCTTTTTCAGTTAGATCATTTCTTTTATTATCTACTGTTAAAACACTTTCTTTGAAATTAAAAATGCAACTTCTTCCTAATATAATCTCATTAGTAGGAATATTACATAATTTATCAATTTTAATTTCAAGTTCATCTATAAAAAAAGGTTTTTTCAAATAATCATTACATCCAAAACTATATGACTCCTTAATGATATCAAGTTCTACTGTTGATGAAATTATGATTACAGGACAATCCGCATAAAAATCTCTGATTTTTTTCAGTATTTTTATTCCATCAACATTTGGGACATGAATATCTAAAAGAAAACAAGAATAACCATTTGTTATATTATCATAAGCATCTTGTCCACAAGAATAAGAGTGTACTTTATAACCTTTTAGCTCTAATCTAAGTTTGATTGTTTCATTTAGAGTTTGATTGTCTTCTAAGAGTAATATTTTCATATTATACTTCTTTATGTGGTATTTCAATAGAGAAAATTACATTATTACCATTATTTCTTGCCGAAACTTTACCTGACATTTTATCTTCTATAATGGTTTTCACCATATATAAACCAAAGCCTGTACCATTCTCTTTAGTGGTAAAAAAAGGATCAAATATCTGTCCTTTTATTTCATCTTTTATAGGGCCTGCATTATCTATAATTTCGATAACTGTTAAATTTTTTTTATTTCTTAGTTTGATTGTAATAACCCCTTCAAAATCAATATTTTCATAGGCAGCTGTTATTTTATTTTTTGCATTATTAATAATATTAAGTATTACTTGTTTTAACTGATTTTTATAACCTAAAATCATAAATGTTTCATTTTTATCATAGTCAAAATTAACTTTTATATTAAAATAAAATATTTGTTTACCAACAATGTCAAAGATCTCTCTAATTGCTTTTTTTAAGTCAAACTCATTCTTAACAGTTGAAGGCTTTAAAAAATTTCTAAAATCACTTAATGTTTCAGACATATATTGAATAGGAATCATAGAATCCTCTACAAAATTGGAAATTTTCTCTTTATCAATTTGGTTGGTTGAATAAAAAAGTTCCATTTTTTGCACTTGAGCTGAGAGTTCAACCAAAGGTTCATTCCATTGATGAGCAATAGAAGCAATCATCTCACCCATTTCAGCGAACTTACTTTGTTGTATTAGAATCTCTTTTTCTTTAATTCTTTGTGTTATATCTGTCATAATGCAAACAATACCTTTTACAACACCTGATTTATCTTGACAAACAGCTTTACTTAAATTGTAGTATCTAACTTCACCATTATCTTTAATAAAATGTACTTCATCTTCATAAGGTTGAAGAGTTTTCATTATTTCTTTATCGATTAATTTGTTTCTATCTGCAGCACTTTTAGGAAAGAATTCATAAGCAGATTTGCCTATGATTTCTTTCTTACAAGTATTTGTAAGCTCTGAAAATCTAGTATTACATCTTATAAAATCACCTTTTATATCTTTGTAATATATAGGATTAGGTAAAGCATCCAATAAAACATCCTCAAAATTTAATTTTTTCTCTAAAGCATGATAATATTCTTTATTCATATCAATTCCTAAATAATTTATAAAAATTATATCATTATACATAAAATTATTCTATATTTTTGACTAAAATTGCTGTACCCATTCCTCCACCGATACATAATGAAGCTAATCCATACTTTGAATTTTCTTTTTTCATTTGATGTACTAAGGAAACAATTATTCTATTAGCACTAGCACCTACTGGATGACCTAAAGCAATTCCACTACCATTTACATTAATTTTTTCCTGAAGTATCTCATCAGTTAAATTCACTTTTTCTTTCAATAACTCAAATACTCCTAGAATTTGTGAAGCAAAAGCTTCATTAATTTCTATAAGATCAATTTCATCAATTGACATATTATTTTTTTCTAAAAGTTTTTCAATAGCATATGCAGGACTAAGTCCCATAATAGAAGGACTAATACCTACCTGAGACACATCAACTATTTCTACTAAAGGAGTTAAATTATATTTCTTAATAGCATCCTCTGAGACAATTAATGTAAAACTAGCCCCATCATTTATTCCTGATGCATTACCAGCTGTAACTGTTCCATCTTTTTTAAATGCAGGTCTAAGTTTTTTTAATTTCTCAATTGAAGTATTTCTATTTATATATTCATCTTTATCAAAAAGAATATCACCCTTTCTAGTTTTAACCTTAATTGGAGTAATTTCATTAATAAATTTTCCTGCATCATCTGCTATTGCAGCTTTTTCTTGAGAAAATATTGCATATTCATCTTGCATATCTCTTGTAATATGAAATTTTTGAGCTATATTTTCAGCTGTTATTCCCATATGATAGCCTTCAAAGGCATCAACTAAAGCATCACTCATTGAATCGATTAATTTACTATCACCTAAGGCTGTTCCTGCTCTTACTTTTGAAGAAACTAAAAAAGGTGCTGAAGACATATTTTCAACACCACCTGCAATAATTACATCTTTCTCACCAGCTTTTATTTCAGAAATTGCATTCATAACAGCTTTCATACCAGAACCACATAACATATTTACAGAATATGCAACTGTAGATTCAGGTAAGCCCCCATAAATAGATGCCTGTCTTCCAATACCTTGAGAGTGACCTGCTGATAAAATATTTCCAACTATAACCTCATCAACTATTGTATTATCAATGTTTTTAGTTAAATCTTTTATTACTTGTCCAGCTAAATCACCAGGTTTAACATCTTTTAGTGTTCCTAAAAAACTACCTATTGCACTTCTTTTTGCTTCAACTATATAAACTTTCATTTAGTTCCTTCTATTTATTATTTTTTAAGAGCAACTGTATAAGTTGCTGGGGTAAGCTCTTTTATTTGTTCCAAAGATGTATCACCCATTAATTCTATTAAATATAATTTTCCATCAATATATTCAAAAACACCTAATTCAGTAATAATCATATCAATTACGTTTTTTCCAGTAAGAGGTAATGTACACTCCTTTAGTATTTTAGGAAGTCCTTTTGCAGTATGTTGCATAGCTACAATAACTTTTTTTACACCACTTACTAAATCCATTGAACCACCCATCCCTGGCACAAACTTCCCAGGAATATTCCAACTTGCTAAGCTTCCATTTTCATCAACCTCTAAAGCTCCCAAAACAGTAATATCAATATGTCCACCTCTAATAATTTCAAAAGATGTGGAAGAATCAAAGAAAACACCACCTGGTTTTAAATTTACATGTGTTCCACCTGCATCTATAACATTTTCATCTTTATTTTCTTCATTAGCCTTATCCCATATTCCTGCAAAACCATTCTCTGAATGTAGAATTATTTCTACATCAGAGGGTACATAGTTTGGAACTAAAGTAGGAAGGCCTATTCCCAAATTGATAAAATCCCCACTTCTAAACTCTTTTACGACTCTTTTTGCAATTAATTCTTTCACTAACATTTTTAAACCTTTACGATATGATTAATATATACAAATGGAGTATGCACAATACTAGGATCAAGTTCTCCATTTTCAACTATTTCCTCAACTTCTGCAATTGTAACTTTTGCAGCACCTGCCATAGGAACATTAAAATTTCTTGTTGCCCCTTTATATAGTAAATTCCCTGCCTTATCTGATTTATATGCTTTAAGAATTGCTAAATCAATATGTATTGGTTTTTCTAGAATATACTCTACACCATCAACTGTAACTACATCTTTTCCTTCTTGAACTAATGTTCCTAAACCTGTTCTTGTTAAAACACCTCCCAGTCCAGCAGCAGCAGATCTTAATCTCTCAGCTAAAGTACCTTGTGGAACTAACTCTACTTCAATAAAGCCATCATTAACTTGTTGCTGTGTATCTTTATTTGTACCTATATGACTAGCCATTAATTTAGATACTCTTTTATTTGTTATTAACTTACCAATTCCTTTTCCTTCAAAGAAAGTATCAGTTGCAACTAATGTCAAATCTTTTACATCTGTTTTTAATATCTCATCAATAATATTATGAGCATTTCCACATCCTAAAAATCCACCAATGGAAATTGTCATACCGTCTGTAAGAAACTTTCCAATTTCACTTATTTCTATTTTCTTATCCATTCTAGTATTTCCTTTTATAAATCAGATTTGTTTACAATGAAAGTATATGAGTAAATAATGATAAAATTATGGCAATAACAAGACTAAAAGATTAATTTATAAAATAATTTTTTAGATTAAAGTTTTTATAAAAACAATAGCTATGTGGAGGCATTTCATAGCTATTGTATTAATTGTATTGTTAGATTTTTTTTAATATATTAAAGATATTATCCGGTATTTTTATAGCTTTATAATCTTTTACATAGACTAATACTACTTCAAAAGAACAAATAAGTTCTGTGTCTTTTAATATATCTTGTTTTAGTATTACTGAGGAGTTTTTTCTCTCTAGAATTTGAGTCCTTACTTCTAGTAGATCTCCTAAAAATGCAACTTGTACAAAGTCACAAATTATATTTCTTACAACAAAGTGTTCTTTTTTTGATTCATCGTGGGAGGATAAACCTTCTTTGAAAAATACTTCAGACCTAGCTCTCTCACAAAACTTTATAAAGTTTGTATGATAGACGATTCCTGCGGCATCTGTATCTTCGTAATATATTCTAATTTTCATATTTTATTCTTTTATAACTGCTACTGTTAATCTTGAAGCACACACTATTTTCCCACTTTCTTTATGGCTAATTTTAATATCCCATACATGTGTACTTCTTCCTATATGAATAGCACTTGCAACACCTACAACAACACCATCTTTTACTCCTTTTAAGTGATTTGCATTAATCTCTAAACCAACAGCTGTAAAACCTTCTTTACATGCCATTACTCCTGCTAAACTTCCTAATGTTTCAGCAAATAATACAGAAGCTCCACCATGTAATATTCCATGAATTTGGTGACTTTTTGAATTAACTGGCATTTCACCTATTAAAGTATCATCTCCCATTTTAGTAAGTTTAATACCTAAATTCTCAATAGCTGTATTCTTAGCCATTGAATTAAGATCATCTAAGCTAAGTTTTTTATTCCAAATACTCATAAATTTCTCCTAGAAGTTATTTTTTAGGGTACTCGTAAAAACCTTTTCCTGATTTAACACCGTACCATCCAGCTTCTACATATTTAACTAACAATGGAGAAGGGCTATATTTTGGATTGCCAAAGCCTTCATGTAATACATTCATAATGGCTAAACAAGTATCAAGGCCTATAAAATCTGCTAAGGCTAAAGGTCCCATAGGATGACCCATACCAAGTTTCATCGCTGTATCAATTGATTCAACATCTCCTACCCCTTCATATAAAGCACATATAGCTTCATTTATCATAGGCATTAAAATACGATTAGCAATAAAAGCAGGGTAATCTTTTGAAGTAGCAACTGTTTTACCTAAAGACTGAGCAAATTCTTTTGTAATTGTTAACATTTCATCACTTGTAGCAATTCCTGGAATAAGTTCAACTAATTTCATAACTGGAACTGGATTCATAAAGTGTAATCCGATAAACCTTTCTGGTCTATTTGTAGCAGCTGCTAATTTAGTAATAGACATACTAGAAGTATTTGTAGATAATAAACATTCATCTTTTATGTGTTCTAATAAACCTTGAAATATTTTTACTTTTAAATCGAAGTTTTCTGTTGCAGCTTCAATAATAAGATCAGCATTGTTTAGAGTACTAGAATCCGTACTAATAGATATTCTATCTAATGAACTATCCATATCTTCTTGTGTAATTTTTCCTTTTTGAACTTGTCTACTAAGGTTTTTATTAATAACTCCCATTGCTTTATCAAGTGCATCTTGAGCAATATCTATTAAAACTACTTTATATCCTGATAAGGCACAAACATGAGCAATTCCATTACCCATTTGTCCAGATCCTATAATTCCAACTTCTTTTATATTCATTTTTTTACCTTTTATAATTTATATTTTAACTATTATGTAATATACAAACAGTCTCTATTGCTTGTGATTTACGTTTTAAACCACTAGGAATATCAATATTCTCATCAAGTAATTTAATCTCATAATAATCACTATAATGATGTTCTATTTCTGATAAGGGAACAGAAAAAGGAGGACCGCTCATAATATTTTGCTCATAGTCATAACTTATGAGTAATTGGGGAGCAACATTTGTAATATTTAAAAGATGAGAAACATACTCTATTCGCATTTCTAAAGGAAGAGCAACTAATGCAGCTCTATCATAAATAGCATCAATAGGTTTTAATATTTCTGCACTCATCTTAAAAAAATCACCCACATAAATATCGATATTTTTAGCACTATATTTAACAAAATCATTCTCTTTTGATATTAAGGGAGTAATATTTAACTCATGAAAAAGCGCATCAATAGCATCTTTATTTAACTCAATACCAACAATAGAATAACCCTTTGATAATAACCATGCAATATCTAAAGTTTTACCACACAAAGGTAGAAATATACGTTTTTTTTGTGCTAGATTTAATTTATGAAAATATTTAATCAACATAGGATTAACTTTTTTCATATGAAAAGCAATTTCTTCCTTTTCCCATCTCTCATTCCAAAAATCTAGATCCACGATATATCTCCACTTTTTATTTTTATGATAATTTAGAAGTTAACGCTGGTACAAATTGAAGTACATCAGCTACAACTAAAATATCTGCAACTTCATTAATCGGTGCATCTTTATCAGTATTAACAGCAACTATAAACTCTGATTTTTTCATTCCAGCTAAGTGTTGAATAGCTCCAGAAACACCACAAGCTATATATAATTTAGGAGAAACTGTTTGTCCTGTTGTTCCTACTTGATGACTTTGATCAACCCATGCATTATCAGCAACTGGCCTACTAGCACCTAATTCTCCACCTAACTTATCTGCTAAAGCTTGAATAATAGGGATATTATCTTTTTTACCAACACCACGACCAGCAGTTACTATAATTTCTGCTTTTGTTAAATCCAAACCTTTAGCTTCAGCTTCTTCATAAGCTACAAAGTTTACATTTGAAGCTGTATCACCTGAAATATTTTCAACTTCTGGTGAACCACTAGGTTCATCAATAGGAGTAAATGCTCCAGCTTGAATAGTAATAACTGTCTTATCAGTCTTAGATTTTAAATCTCTTCTTAATTTTGAATTACAAGAAGGAACAATAAAAGAGTTTTCTTTATAATCAATTACTTCTGTGAATTGTGTAGCTTTTAATGAAGTAGCAACTCTAGGAGCTAAGTCCCAACCAAAAGAAGAATGAATAAATACAATTAAATCTGGATTCTCTTTTTTAACCACATCTAAAACTAATTGTTTATGTGCACTTGGATTATACTCTCCAAGAGTATTTGCATCAGCTAAATAAAGTTTCCCATCAAATTTTGGAATATCTTCTTCATAACCAACTGCTAACATTACTTTATCTGCTTCTAATTTATCTGCAAATCCTATTAAGTCATATGTTACATCTAATAACTTATTTTCTCTATACTCACCAACTAATAATATTTTCATAATAATTTCCTTTCTAAAGAACCGAAGTTTTTTCTTTTAATATTGCAATCAATTTATCTGCAAGCTCTGGAACATCACCTTCTAAAACAAGGCTACCACCACTTTTTTGTGGATAATAAAAATTAAGCGTTTCATTCAAACTCTCACTACTTGATAATTCTAAACTATCAATAGTTATTAGTTCTTTCTTTTTTGCTTTCATGATATTTGGTAAAGTAGGGTATCTTGGAGTATTAAGACCTAATTGACAAGTTAATACAACAGGAGTGTCTACTTTAATAATAGATTTTAATCCACCTTCAAGCTCTCTTTTCACTGTAATTCCATCAGAGTATTCAAAATCAGCAATTGTAGAAACACAAGCAATATTTAATAACTCTGAAACTATAACTCCAACTTGAGCAGAACCTCTATCCTGTGACTGCATTCCAGTAAAAATAATGTCAAACTCTTTTTCTTTTGCAAAATCAGCAATTAAACTAGCAACCTGAGATGAGTCTTTTATATAAGACTCTGCATCTTCGATATGAACAGCTCTATCACAACCCATTGCTAAGGCTTTTTTTAAGGCTTCTTTTACTCTTGCAGGACCTACACATAAAACAGTAACATCAACATCTGATAATTGCTCTTTCAATTGAACAGCTTGTTCAATAGCATATTCATCATATTCATTGATACGATAAGCTAAATCATTTTCATCAAACCAATTATTTTGAGCATTTACTTTAAATTTTGATTCCATATCTGGAACTTGTTTAATACATACAAGCACTTTCATTTATACATCCTTTTTTATTTTTTTAGTCTTTCAACTATAATTTCTGATAAATCTTTTACAACTAAACTATCTTCACAATCTGCCATCTTAATTCCATCTTCAAACATTGTAAGACAGAAAGGACAGTTAGAGATCAGGGTAGGGGCTCCTGTTTCTTGAGCCATGTTTACTCTATCAACATTAATTTTCTTATTTCCTAGATGCTCTTCTGCAAGGATTCTTCCTCCACCAGCACCACAACAAGAAGTATCTTTTTTACTTTTTGCCATTTCAATGATATTTGCACCAGCTGAGTCTAAAAGAGATCTAGGTTCTGAGTCAATATCATTGTGTCTTACTAAATAACAAGAGTCATGATAAGTACAATCAAACTCTTTTTCTTCCATAGGAATAAGTTTTTGTTTCTCTAACCTATCAAGGAAAACTGTATAGTGTTCAACTTCTGTTTCTAAACCTAAGTCCCTATAATCTTTATTTAAAGTATTAAAACAATGGGGACAAGTAGTTACGATTTTTAGAACATTATATTTATGAAGATTTTCAATATTTTCTTTTGCTAATTCTTGATATAAATATTCATTACCCATTTTTCTAATAGGCTCTCCACAACACTTTTCTTCTTTTCCTAAAATTCCTACTTTAATACCTGAAGCATTACAGATTTCTACAAAATTTCTTGCAATTTTTTGGTTTCTTGCATCAAATGAAGCATAACAACCAACATAATAAAGAACATCTACTGGATCTTTTAAAATATCTGTAGCATCACTCATGATTGCAACATCTAAACCTTCTGCCCAATCTCCTCTTGAAGCCAATGCTAATCCCATAGGATTTCCATTTACCTCAACATTATCCATTGCTTTCATTACTTCTTCGCCAGCAAATTCACCTTCCATTAAAACAAGGTTTCTTCTAATATCTACAATTTTACTTACATGCTCATTTGCTGATGGACAAATATCCTCACAAGCTCTACACGTTGTACATGACCAAATAGCATCTTGCCCAATATCATCAACTAAGTTTCTCTCTGGATCATTAAAAGCAGCATCACCGATTTTATGAATTACACTCATTGGAGATAAGGGTTTTCCTGTTGCATTGGCAGGACAAATATCTTCACATCTATTACAGCTAATACAAGCATCTGCATCAAATATATCTTTCCAAGTAAAATCTTTTACAGTTGAAGCTCCAAAAGATTCTATATTTTCATCTTCCATATTTAAAGTAACTAGCTTTCCGGTAGGACCTTTATCTTTAAATACATAATTAGCACTAATTGTAAACATATGTCTTAATTTAGTTAGCGGAATTACAACAAAGAAAGCAAGAACTATAACGAGATGAAACCACCATAATATTTTATGAGATAATAATAAAGATACTTGACTAACATCTGAAAGCATTTTTGCAATAACCATTCCTACTGGAGAAAAAATCATCCATTCAGGATTGGTCTTAAGTTCAGTAGCAGCCATTCTTAATCCTTCAATTAAAAATCCAGTAATTAAAATGATATATAGCAACACATGAATAATTGTATCTTCCCGAGATGTAATCAAGTTTTCAGGTTTAAGAATAAATCTTCTTACAAATAAGCCTGTCATCATGATAACTCCAACTAGTCCAGCAATATCCAAAGATAAAGAATAAATCTTATAAAAATCACCTTTTAAAAAGACATAATCAAATAATACTCCCGTGATATCTGTTTGAACAAAAATCAAGAATGTTCCAATGAACAGAATTATAAACGACCAAAAAAATAAACTATGGGCAATACCAGATCTACTATTTCTTCTAACTCTAATTTGCCCCATCATATTAGTAAGCATATATTTTATTCTTTCACCAATATTATCTGTTCTATTTAAAGGTCTTCCTAATTGATATACCTTATATCTCTTATAAAAAAGATATACAACTAGCCCCATTGCTAAAAAAGTTAAAGCATACATTAGACCAACCGTTGTGGCAGTTTTTCCTATATTCCAATATACTTCTCTAGTTATCTCTGTAGTAGCTTCCATAATACTCCCTAAACAAGCCTTTTAAAAAGGCTTTTATTCTTAATTTATTCTTATTTAAACAACATCTTTCCAATAATCACACGTTGTATCTCACTAGTACCTTCATAAATCTCTGTGATTTTGGCATCTCTGTACATTCTTTCAACTTCATACTCACAAATAAAGCCATATCCACCATGAACTTGTATTGCATCTTTTGTAACAAAAGTTGCAGTTTCAGAAGCAGATAATTTTGCCATTGCTGATTCCATAATATATGTTTTATTATTCTGTTTAAGCCACGCTGCTTTATAAATTAAAATTTTACTTTGCTCAATTCTTAATTTCATTTCTGCAAGTTTCATAGATACTGCTTGAAATGCCGAAAGAGGCTTATTAAACTGCTTTCTTTCTTGAGTATATTCAACCGATCTTTCCAAAGCTCCCTCTGCAATACCTAAGGCCTGTGCTCCAATACTAATTCTTCCTGCATTTAGAGTTTCCATAGCAATTTTAAAACCATCACCTTCTTTTCCTAACATATTTTCTTTAGGAATTTTTACTCCATCCAAAGCAAATGCCGTTGTATAACTTCCTCTAATTCCCATTTTTACTTCATTTTTTGTAATCTCAACTCCTGGACTTTCTAAATCAACAATAAAAGCAGATAGCCCTTTATGTCCTAAAGTTTTATCTTTTGTTGCAATTACAATTCCAGTACCTTTATATGCACCATTTGTAATAAATATTTTTGATCCAGTGATTACATAGCAATCTTCTTCTTCTTTATACCTAGTATCAATATTAGATACATCACTTCCAGCATTAGGTTCTGTTTGTAAAAAACAACCAATTTTTTCACCACTTGCTAAAGAAGGAAGGTATTTTTTCTTTTGCTCTTCCGTACCATAAGATAAGATTGGTCCACAACATAATGAAGTATGTGCTGCAATTAAAACTCCTGTAGAAGCACAAGCTTTTGATACTTCTGCAACTGTTAAAATATATGAAAAGTAGTCCATTCCCGCACCACCATACTCTTCAGGGATATAAGTACCCATAAATCCTAATTCACTTATTTGAGAAATTAAAGATGAAGGGATTTCATGCTTTTCATCAATTTCAACTGCCAAAGGTTTTATTTCATTATTAACAAAGTCCTTAAGACTATCTATTAATACATTATGATCTTCACTTAATTCAAAATTCATCATTTACTCCTAGTTAATTTATAAAAGTAGTATAATTAGAAAAAATGACATAAAAATGTCACCAGATATATAATTAGATTATTAATATTTAAAATATTTTTTTGTGTAAAAAAGTATTTATCCCTTGTAAGTACTATATAAAGTACTTACAAAAGAGATATAAGTTTATTTAACTTGCAGTTTTTTCTTTTGAGTTTTCTTCAGAGTCTAAAATACTATTTTCCCCATCATGTTTGCCTAGAAGTTTAGGTCTTTCAAGTAAAAAATATAAGATTAAACCAATAACTACAGCATATAAAGTAGACTTTGGATCAGGCATTGATAAAGTAATTGCAACAATACCAGCAACTCCTCTTTCAGTAGAATTTTTTAACTGTTCCATTCCAACTAAAATACAAATATATGCAGTAAGAATTAGAGTAAGTGATAAAGCAATAGGAAGTACTGGTTTAAAGAAAGTTACCAGTGGCAACATAAATAAAGCTATCATTCCACTAATCCAAAATGTTCCTCCACCACTATAAATGGATTCCATAGACTTTTTACCCATTGCATATCTTTCAGCTACAGTTGCATGAACTGCAGTAAATAAAGGTCCTGATAAACCAGGCCAAGGTGCAAAGAAAGCGTGAAGCCCATTTCTAATTGCTGTAACTAAATGTACTCTATCTACATTTTCTTCAATTTTTTCATCTTGTCTAATATGATCAACTCTTTTTACTAATGTAAATCCAATAATAATATCACCAAAAGCAATTACATAAGCAATTAATGCTGTAGGTATTGCTAATAAAAATACATCATATGAAGGTAGTCCATTTGCAAATACTAAATAATTCCACATCAAAGCAAAATCAGGTTGAGTAATTCCCATTTGTATATCAGGTAAAGGATATTCTCCAACAGCCCAACCAACAAAAATAGCAATAATCATACCTGTAACCAAACCAAAATTTGCAATTTGTTTTGCAAAAGGGTTATTTTGTATTACATTTTTAAAAGATAAAGAAAATAATACATAAGCTGAAACTAATGAACCTATAATAATTGAAATAGGCGTTGTATCAATTCTTCCTCCAACTTTTAACTCACCCATTAAAGCTGCCACACCTGCACCAATAATCACCCCTGATTTTAAAGAGTTGGGAATTGCATTAACTAGCTTACTTCCAAGTCTTGTTATTCCTAAAAATAGGAATATAAGTGTAACTTCAATTTGTAAAGCAAACATTGCTTTAATAGCTTCTGGACCTGGTTCAAAACCTTTTAGATATAATAAAACAACTGGAATAGCTGGAGTAATCCACCCTGGTACCAAAGGTACTCCTAGAAGACCAGGGAGAATGTATCCAATTCCTGCAATAAATGTAAATGCTAAAGCTGCTTCATAAGGCATACCTAAATAAGTTTGAAGCAATGGAATCATTGCTAAACCTACAACAAACATAAAGAAACCTTGTATCATCTCAGGTAATTCCCAACGATAATGAACAAAAGGAAGTCTTATCTTAAAAGGACCTAAAGGCCAATGTGGTTGTTCTTGACCATCAACTCTTTTATATAATGGCATAAGAAATCCTTTTTGTAGCTGTGATAATTAAATTAATATTCATGTATCTCTCCTTATTAATTTAAAAAAGTATATTTGGAAAAGATGACAATTTAATGATAATGAAAGTTTTTTTTTAATAAAAAAATATAATTTTTTTATTGTTTTTAAGATTACTCTTATAAAATATTTTTAGGTCTTAATTATAAAGGTAAAAGCTATAAATTATAGCTTTTACTAAATGAAGTTTATTTAGAATTATTGTTTTGGAACAAAAGCTTCTGACTCACCATCAATAACAATTTCCCCTTTTACAATACAAATAGATTGTAAAAAAACTCTTCTTCTTTCAGGATCAATATCAGTTACAATTAATTTGGCAGTAACAGTATCACCAATATATACTGGCTTTAAAAACTTTATAGTTTGAGAAACCCAAACACAACCAATACCAGGAAGTTTAGTACCCATTAAGCCAGAAAAAAAAGATACAGAAATTAATCCATGTGCAATTCTTCTTTCCCATCTTGTATTTTGAGCATATTCATCACTAATATGTACAGGATTATGATCTCCTGAAAGACCTGCAAAAGTTTTAATATCACAATCTGTTATCGTTTGAGTATAACTAACTTCCATCCCTCTTTTTATATCTTCAAATAATAGCGTATCAAAATTAATTAATTTAGACATGTTACTTCTCCTATTTATTTATTTGAATTTAGTATATATTTATTAAATGACAAAAAAATGGCAGCTGATTACTATTTTGCCTTGAGCTTTTTAAATTTTATTTTATGCATATATGTTACAAAATGCTTAATAAAATGTGCTATATAACCTTTTACAAATAAAGTATTAAAAAGTAAACCAATAGCATATGAACCACCTAGTGAAATTAAAACACCATTTGATTTAGGAACAAAATTTTCATTAGATCTATTACTCATTCTATTTTTTATAAATTTTGCAACAAATGTACCTGTTTGTATAGCTAACTGTGCTGTAGGAGGAATATATTTATTATCATACATAATCTCAGCAGCATCTCCAATAACAAAAACATTTTCCTCTGCTTCTAATTGAAGATATTCATTTACAATATACTGATTTAATTTATTAACATTATAAAATTTCTTTGAATCTATAGTTATACCTCTAATACCTCCTGTAAAAATAAAACAGTTATAGTCAATAACATCGCCATTATCTAAATAAATTTTATTTTCATCTACATCTCTAATAAAGGTGCCTAAAAAAGTTTTGACATCTAAATTTTCTAGTCTTTTCTCGCATGCACTAATTAGCCTTTTATCCATATTTGGTAAAACTGTTTTCATACCATCCACAATATAAACTTTTATATTACTTGCTTTAGAATAAGGTATTACTTCTCTTATCAAAGTGGCCATTTCACTAGCAACTTCTACCCCAGAAAGACCTGCACCTCCAATAACAATATTATAAGAAACACTATCTTCATCTTCTTGTTTTAAAACTGTTTTACTTATCAAAGAATCAAAAGACTGGTTAACTATTGTCGCTTTTTGAAGAGTTTTGATTCCAATAGAATACTTCTTAATGTTAGGAACTTGAGGAGGAAAATTTGTAAGTGCTCCTGTTGCGATTATCAAATCATCATATTTGTATTTAATATTGTTAGACGATGTAACTTCTTTTTTTTCTGAATCAAAGTGTGTAATTTCTTCTTTATAAAATTTTATATTAGAATTTATATCATTAATATATTTACTAATGTTTATTGTTACATCAGAAATACTGTATTTTGTAGCTACAAAGCCATAAGATTCGACCTGTATGTAATGATAATCCTTTTTATCAAAAAGCAAAATCTCTATATCTTTATTCTTAGATAATTCTTTTATTGCATAAAGTCCTGCATAGCTAGCCCCTATAATAATAACTTTTCTCATATTTGCTTCTCCAAAATTATTTTTATAATGTTACATATAAATAATGATAAAAATATGGCAAGAGGCCTAATATATAATTTAACATATTATATAAGCATGAAATAAAAATATTTATATGAAAATATACATAAAAAGTACATTTTATCAGTGAAAATATCATATCATTATCATTTCTAAAGGTTAGAATTTAAGCATAACAAATCAAAGGAGAGAATGATGATGTTAAAAAAGACAACAAAACTACTTTTAACTTCTGCATTAATTGCAGGTTTAAGTACAGCTGCTGTAGCAAAAGAAAAAGTTTACAAGTGGAAACTTGCAACAACTTGGGGTTCTACACTTACACCATTTATTGATGCACCACAAAACATGGCTAAAATGGTTGAAGAGATGTCTGATGGACAATTACTAATCAGAGTTGATGCTTCAAATAAACATAAAGCTGCACTTGGTATTTTAGATATGGTAAAAGGTGGTCAATATGATATGGGTCACTCAGCGTCATATTACTGGAAAGGTAAAGATATTAACACTATGCCTTTTAGTACAATGCCATTTGGTATGACTACACCTGAGCAATATGCATGGTTCTACCACGGTGGTGGAATGGAACTTATGAAAAAAGTTTACAAAAAACATAAAGTATTATCTTTCCCTGGTGGATCAACTGGAAACCAAATGGGTGGATGGTTCAGAAAAGAAATTAATACAACTGAAGACTTAAAAGGTCTTAAAATGAGAATTCCTGGATTTGCTGGTGAAGTTATGGCAAAATTAGGATTAACAGTTACTAACATTGCTCCAGGTGAATTATATACTTCACTTGAAAGAGGTACATTAGACGCACTAGAGTGGGTTGGCCCTGGTATGGATATCAAAATGGGATTCAACAAAATTGCACCTTACTACTACACAGGATGGCATGAACCAGGTTTAGATTTACAATACCTTGTAAATGAAAGAAAATTCAAAAAGTTACCAAAAGATTTACAACAAATCTTAATTACAGCTATGAGAGTTTCTGCATATGATATGTATATTCAAAACTACCATATGAGTGCTGAAGCATGGGCAAAAATTGAAAAAGATTTCCCTAACATCAAAATCAAAACTTTCCCAAAAGAAGTTATGGACGCTATGAAGAAAGCAAATGCTGAACTTAAAGCAGAAAAAACTAAAAACAACCCATTATTAAAAGAGATTTTAGATTCTCAAGACGCTTACCAAAAGAAAGCTAGAGAATGGACTAAAATGTCAGATTACTTATACTTAAAAGATAACTTATAAGATATATGTTATAACTCCTCTTCTTCTTAAGAGGGGTTATATTCTTCAAGATGAACTTAACTAATGGGTAATGTAAATATATATGGGAAGCTTATATTTATATGACCTATTCATGAATCAAAAGGATTTTTATGCTGTTAAAAATAGAAAGGGCATTTGATAAATTTGCCGATATTATAGGATATACTACTGCATTTGTTATGGTGCTTATGATATTAAATGTATTCTATGATGTGATTATGAGATACTTTTTTAATACAGGAAGTATTGCAATGCAAGAGATGGAATGGCACCTATTCTCTGTAATTATTCTTTTAGGTATATCATATACATTAAAAGAAGATGGTCACGTAAGAGTTGACTTAATCTATGACAGATTAACTGATAAGAAAAAAGCAATCATTAATATGGTTGGTGTAGTTACATTTATTTTACCAATTGCTTTATTAATTGGTATTGGTTCAATTGATTATGTAATAGAATCTTACACATCAAATGAACAAAGTGGTGATCCAGGTGGATTAACAAATAGATGGATTGTAAAAGCATTGATTCCATTATCATTTTTCTTACTGATTATCACATCAGTTGGTTTCTTTATTAAAAACCTTAATATTTTTAAAGGTTTACACCAATACAACGAAAGTGGTTTAAAAAGTGAAATTGATCACTTAAGACAAGATATTCAAGACCACATGCACAATATCGAAGAAGGAGATAAAAAATGATTGGTATTATAATGTTCTTTACTGCATTGTTTATGCTTCTTCTTGGATTTCCAGTAGCATTTACATTCGCAGCTGTATCAGTATTTTTTGGGATGATAGCTGGAATTTATGAAATTTGGTCTTATGCAGACCCAGACATGACAATGACAGCGATATTCTTAGATGGTTTAACTGAGGGTGTTTTAATGTTCGACTTTATGCCATTTAGAATTATGTCAATTATGCAAAACACAATTTTAATGGCTGTTCCAATGTTTATTTTCATGGGTATTGTTTTACAAAAAACAGGACTTGCTGAAAGATTATTAGAATCTATGGGATTCTTATTTGGAGAAATTAGAGGTGGAGTTGCTATTTCAACTGTATTAGTTGGTGCATTATTAGCAGCTTCTACTGGTGTTGTTGGAGCTTCAGTTGTTGCGATGGGTGTTATATCACTTCCTGTAATGATGAAGTATAAATACAATGTTTCCTTAGCCTGTGGTACAATTTGTGCATCTGGTACACTAGGACAGATTATTCCTCCTTCAATTGTATTAATTATCTTAGGGGATGTTTTCCAAGTTCCTGTAGGTGATTTATTTAGAGCAGCTGTATGGCCAGGGTTAGCATTAGTTGGTGCATATATTTTATATATAGTTGTATTAGCATTTATTAACAAAGAAACAGCACCTGCTATTCCACCTGATCCATCAAGAGGTTCAAAAGGTAAGCAAGTTGTTAGAGCTTTAATTGATATTATTCCATCATTAACACTAATCTTATTAGTTCTTGGTTCAATTTTTGGTGGTGTTGCAACTCCAACTGAATCAGCAGCTGTTGGATGTTTAGGTGCTGTTGGATTATCATTTATTTATAGAACATTCTCTATTGCTATGGTAAAAGAAGCCTCACTAGAATCTGTAAAAATTACTTCTATGGTATTTGGTATCTTAATTGGTGCAACTGCATTCTCAATGGTATTCTCATACACAGGTGGAGAAGAGTTAGTTGAGCACTTTATGTTAAGTTTACCTGGTGATGAGAAATGGGGATTCATTATCTTTACAATGATTGCAATTTTAGTTTTAGGATTCTTTATTGACTTCGTTGAGATTTCATATATTATTGTTCCTATTTTAGTTCCAATTGCTATGGCATTAGATATTAACCCTGTATGGTTCGCAATTTTAATTGCTATGAACTTACAAACATCGTTCTTAACACCGCCATTTGGATTCTCCCTGTTCTACTTAAAAGGAGTTGCACCAGCAACTGTTAGAACAACACAGATTTACAAAGGTGTGTTACCGTTTATTGCAATACAAATAATAGTTCTTCTATTAGTTGCATTCTATCCAGAGGTATTTGGTATCAATCCAAATGCTTAAGGATAATTAAAAGTAAAAGCTTGGCTTTTACTTTTTAATAGGAGTTAGCCTATGAAAAAAGACTTAAAAAAACTAATCTCTAGTATCATCTTAAAAGTAAGAGATAAAATGTTTGGATTTATTGATGATCCACAACAAAGAATCTATACTGTACCTCGCCTTGAATAATACATATTCCTTTAATTAAAAAAAACAATATAATAAAAACAACAAAAGGATAGAAAATGTTAGAAGGTAAATATCAAGATTTTTACACACAAATTAGTACTCAAATTAAAAAAGAGAATATTTTTACTGATAAGTTACATACCTTAGCGTATGGAACTGACGCCTCTTTTTATAGGCTAATTCCTAAGATTGTTATCAAAACTGATAATGCAGATGAAGTTCATAAAATAGTTACTTTATCAAATGAAATGAATCTAAGTGTAACATTTAGAGCAGCTGGTACTTCACTTTCTGGTCAAGCTATTTCGGATTCTATATTAATCATCACTTCAAGAAAGTTTTCTGATTTTAGAATCTCAGATGATAAAACAGAAATTTCACTACAACCTGCACTTACAGGAGCACAAACAAATAACCTACTTGCACCATTTGGTAAAAAAATAGGTCCTGATCCAGCTTCTATTAATGCTGCTATGATTGGTGGTATTGCTGCTAATAATGCATCTGGTATGTGTTGTGGTATATCACAGAACTCATATAAGACTTTAAAATCAATGAAACTTATTTTTGCTGATGGAGCAAGGCTTGATACAGGATGTAGTGAAAGTAAAGATGCTTTTAGAAAATCTCATGGTGAGTTTTTAACAGCTTTAAAAAATATTGCTACTGAAACAAAAAATGATGAAGAACTATCTGCTTTAATCAAAAAGAAATTTAAAATCAAAAATACATGTGGTTATTCAATAAACTCGCTTGTTGATTTTGATGATGAATTTGAGATTTTACAACACTTAATCATTGGTTCTGAGGGAACTTTGGCCTTTATTGAAGAGATTACTTACTACACAGTTGAGGATTTAAAAGATAAAGCATCTGCTCTAATGTACTTTAAAGATGTAAAAGAAGCCTGTAATGCAGTTACAAAACTAAAACTTGCAAGAGATGCTAAGACTATAGTTGTTGATGCAGTTGAATTAATGGATAGAGCAGGTTTAGCAAGTATTGAAAATGATCCAGCAATGCCTGACTTTATCAAAGACTTTGACGAAAATGTAACAGCTTTATTAGTTGAAACAAGAGCTATAAATGACAAAGAATTAGATATTCAAATTTCACAGTTAGAAGAGTTACTAGAAGAATTTGATGTAGTAAGGGATATTTACTTCACTAAAGACGTACAAGAGTATACACTTTACTGGAAAATTAGAAAAGGTTTATTCCCAGCTGTTGGTGCAGTTAGAAAAGTTGGAACTACTGTAATTATTGAAGATGTTGCTTATCCTATAGAAAGCCTTGCAGAAGCTACACTTGAACTGCAAGCCTTATTTAAAAAACATGGTTACAGTGAAGCACTTATCTTTGGTCATGCCTTAGAAGGAAACTTCCACTTTGTATTTACACAAGACTTTTCAGATGAAAAAGAAGTTAAAAGATATGATGAGTTTATGAATGATGTTGTTGATTCTGTTGCTGTAAAATACCAAGGTTCACTAAAAGCTGAACACGGAACAGGTAGAAACATGGCTGCCTTTATTGAAGTAGAGTGGGGAAGAACTGCTTATTCAATGATGAAAAGAATCAAAGATTTATTTGATCCAAAAGGTTTATTAAATCCAGGTGTTATTATCAATGATGATGCCCAAGCTCATCTTAAAAACCTAAAAGCAATGCCTGCAACAAATGATTTAGTTGATACTTGTATTGAGTGTGGATTCTGTGAGCCAACTTGTCCATCAAATGAATTGACTTTAAGTCCTAGACAAAGAATTGTAATCAATAGAGAAATTTCAGAACTTAAAAGAAATGGAAAAGATGAAGAAGCTAAAGAGTATTTAGACCTTTATCAATATGATGGAATTGAAACATGTGCGACATGTTCATTGTGTTCAACTGCTTGTCCTGTAAAGATTGACACAGGAAGCCTAACTAAATACCTAAGAGCAGAGCAAAATAGCCAAAGAGCAAATGGTGTTGCTAATTTTGTAGCAAGTAACTTCTCAACTACACTTACAGGTATGAAATTTGGTCTTCATGGAGCAAATTTAATGCATAAATTAATTGGAACTGCTAGCATGGAAAGTGTAACAGATACAATTAGAGATTGGACTAAAGGTAAAAGTGCAAAATGGTCTACATCTATGCCAAAAGCAATTACAATAAATACTAAATTTGAACAAAAATCTAGAGATAAAAAAGTAGTTTATTTCCCATCTTGTATCAATAGAACTATGGGTAGAAGCTCAGTATCACAAGAAGAAAAAGAACTATTTGATGTGACAGTTGAGTTACTTCAAAAAGCTCAATATGAGATAATCTTCCCTGAAGATATGGGTAATTTATGTTGTGGTATGCCATTTAGTTCAAAAGGTTTCAATGACGCTTCAAAACAAAAATCACAAGAGCTTGAGAAAGCTTTAAATAAAGCAAGTAAAAATGGTGAATATCCAGTGCTTTGTGACACAAGCCCATGTACTAAAAAAATGATGGAAAGCTTTGAAAGTGATATTAGTATCTATGAGCCTATTGAGTTTGCATTAGATTTCTTAGCTAAAGATTTAGAGTTTACAACTATAAATGAACCAATTACAATTCATACAACTTGTAGTTCAAGAAAAATGGGATTAGAAGCTAAGTTTAAAGAACTAGCAAGTTTATGCTCTACAGAAGTTATAGTTCCTGCTGATGTACAATGTTGTGGTTTTGCAGGGGATAGAGGATTTAATTTTCCTGAATTAAATAAATCTGCATTAAGAAGTTTAAAAACTCAAACAGCTGGTGCTAAAATGGCATTTTCAACTTCAAAAACTTGTGAAATTGGATTAAGTGATGAGTCAGGACTTGACTATAACTCAATCTTCTATCTTGTAAATAAAGTTACAAAAGCTAAAAATTTATAATCTTTTTTTAGTCAAAACAGATATTTACCATTTTTTTGGTAAAATGTCTGTTTTATTAAAAAGGATTTTTGATGTACAAACTTTTATTATCCCTACTAGTAGGCTCAACGCTTAGTTTTGCTGGTATTATAAATGGTATTGCAATTACAGTAAATGGCGAGCCTATAACTCTTTATGATATAGATAAACAAATGGTTCAAAAAGATGTATCTAAAAATAAGGTAGTAAATGACCTTATTGATGAAATACTTTTTGAGCAATTAGTAAAAAAACATAATGTTTCAGCAGATGTTTTTGATGTAAATAACTACATTGAAAAATTAGCAGCTGCGAATGGTATGGATGTTTACTCTTTTAAATCTATTGTTAGACAACAATACAGTGACTATGATGTTTTTGAACAAGAAGCTAAAAAAACTGTAGTTAGACAAAAATTAATTGAAAAACTTGTTAAAGGTCAATTAAAAATTGCAAATGAAGAAGATTTAAAAATCTATTATAATAACAATCAAGAGCAGTTTAAAACTGCCCAAACAATAGAAGTTATTCAATACTCATCAAAAAACAAAAAAGCTTTATTAGCTACTATTAAAAACCCTTTATTAGTATCAAATGAAGTAACAAGAAATGCTATTAGTTTAGATAGTGCAAGACTTAATCCTCAATTACAATTTATTTTAAATAAAACTAAAAAAAGTAATTTTACACCTATTTTCACATCAAACAAAGCATACAATACGCTTTATGTAAAAGAGAAAAAAGGTTCAACTACTTTAGACTTTGAAATTGTAAAAGGAAAAATCTTCAATGATATTATGAAGATAAGAGAGAAAAAGTATTTAAAAGACTATTTTGAAAAAGAAAGACTAACAGCAAATATTAAAATAGTAAGATAAAACAGGAAAAAATAAAAAGGATAAAAACTTATGTCAGATATGTTTGAAGTAATTATTGGTTTAGAAGTACACGCTCAGTTAAATACTAAAAGTAAACTATTTTGTTCATGTGCAACAAGTTTTGGAGAAGAACCAAATACAAATGTATGTCCAACTTGTTTAGGACTTCCAGGAGCACTTCCTGTATTAAATAAAGAAGCTGTTCATAAAGCTATTATGCTAGGAACTGCTTTAAACTCACAAATAAATAAAAAATCTATTTTTAATAGAAAAAATTACTTCTATCCAGATTTACCAAATGGATATCAAATCTCACAATTTGAAGTGCCTGTAGTTGGACTTGGTGAATTAGTTATTGATTTTGAAGATGGAACTTCTAAGACTATTGGTGTTACAAGAGCCCATTTAGAAAATGATGCAGGTAAGAGTATACATGCCGGAAATGCTTCTCATGTTGACCTTAATAGAGCAGGAACACCACTACTTGAAATCGTATCAGAACCTGATATGAGAAGTTCAGAAGAGGCTATTTTATACCTTAAAAAACTTCACTCTATTGTAAGATACTTAGGAATAAGTGATGCAAATATGCAAGAGGGTTCATTTAGAGCTGATGTTAATGTATCTATTAGACCAAAGGGTGATGATAAGTTATATACAAGATGTGAGATCAAAAACATGAACTCATTTAAATTCATCGAAAAAGCTATTAAATATGAAGTAAATAGACATATTGAAGCTTGGGAAGATGGTATTCATGATACTGAAATCGTTCAAGAAACAAGACTATTTGACCCTGAAAAAGGTGAAACTAGATCTATGAGAGGGAAAGAAGACGCAGCTGATTATAGATATTTCCCAGATCCTGATTTATTACCTGTAATTATTACAGATGAAATGATGGAAAAATACACACAGATTCCAGAACTACCAGATGAGAAAAAAGCTAGATTTGTAAATGACTTTGGTATCAAAGAGTATGATGCCTCGGTTATTACAGCAAACCTAGAAACTGCTAACTTCTTTGATGAGATGATGAAAGAAGGAATTACAGGTAAAAATGCTGCTACATGGTTGACAGTTGAATTACCTGCAAGATTTGGTGAGGGAGTTACACTTGAAAACTCACCAGTTCAAGCCAAAAAGCTAGCTTCTGTTGTAAAAGCAATTGAAGATGGAACAATCTCTGGAAAAGCAGCAAAAGAAGTACTTGATTACTTAATGGAAAAACCAGAAGTTGAAGTAGATGCAGTTATTGATGAACTTGGATTAAAACAAGTATCTGATGATGGAGCTATTTTAGAAATCATTGATGGAATTCTTGCAGCAAATCAAGATAAAGTAGAACAATACAAAAGTGGAAAAGATAAACTATTTGGATTCTTTGTAGGTCAAACTATGAAAGCATCAAAAGGTAGCGCAAACCCACAAAAAGTAAATGAATTATTAAAAGAAAGACTAGGTTAGAAAGGCTGAAATGAAAGGTTCAATAGCAGTAATTGGTGCAGGTAAATGGGGTCAAGCCTTACACTTTGCACTATCACAAAAACAAAAGTGTTTAATCACATCAAGAACAAAAAGAGATATTAAGAATTTTGTTGATTTAGATACTGCTTTAAAATGTGACTTTTTAGTAATAGCAATTCCTGCTCAAGAAATAAGAGCTTGGTTAAAAAACAACTTCAAATTCAATAATCACAAAATCCTAGTAGCTTCAAAAGGTATAGAAGCAAGCTCAGGAGAGTTTTTAAATGAAATTTATGCAGATTTTGTACCTGAAAAAAATATAGGTTTTATTTCAGGTCCTTCTTTTGCAGCTGAAGTTATACAAGGGCTTCCTTGTGCTTTAGTTTTAAACTCATCTTCAAAAGAGCTATATGATGATTTTGAACCATTTTTCCCTAACTTTATTAAGACTTATTATAGTGATGATGTAATAGGTGCTGAAGTAGCAGGGGCTTACAAAAATGTACTTGCAATTGCTAGTGGTATTTGTGAAGGTTTAAATCTTGGTAAAAATGCACAAGCCTCACTAATTTCAAGAGGTCTTGTAGAAATGCAAAGATTTGGTAAGCACTTTGGTGCTAAAAAATCATCTTTTGTAGGTTTAAGTGGTGCAGGTGATTTGTTTTTGACAGCTAGTTCTACTATGAGTCGAAACTATAGAGTAGGACTTGGTCTTGCAGAAAATAAAAGCTTAGAAGATATTTTAGAAGAGCTTGGAGAAGTAGCAGAGGGTGTTAAAACAAGTGAAGCTATTTATAACCTATCTTCAAAACATGAAATATATACACCCATAGCAAAGGAAGTAAAACTAGTACTTGATGGGAAAAATCCCTTAGATAGTTTAAAAGACTTATTAAGTAATTAATAGTTTTTTAACACTTCTTTACTAAAATATGCCTAATCAAAAAAGAAAAACGGCAATTATGAACTTATTTTTATTTACAATATCCCTTTTATCAATTTCTACTATTCATTACTATTTATTTAGTATGCCTATGCCTGAAAATAAAAACATACCTATAAAACAAGATATCGCAAAAGAGCATAAAGTACATCTTCAAATGGCTCAAATACAAAAACCACAACCAAAACCTAAAGAAAAGCCTGTTATAAAAAAAGAACTTCCCAAAAAAGAGACTAAAAAACCTATTATAAAGAAGACAGTAAAGAAAAAAGTTGAAAAGAAAAAACCAGTAAAAGAAAGAATAATTAAACAAAAAGTAAAATCAGAAATTAAAAAAACAAAAGAAGTAAAAAAAGAAGTAAAAGAGACAAAACAAGAGCTAGTAAAAAAGCCAACAAAGCCTATAAAAAGCGTACAGCCTATAATAAGTATAAACAAAGAGAAAATCAAAAAAGAACAAGATAGATTAAAAAATCAATATCTACATGCACTAAGAGCAAAAATAAATGAGAATAAACACTATCCAAGAATCTCAAAAAGACTAAAAGAACAAGGAGTTGTAAATATCTCTTTTAGAGTATTAAAAAATGGAAATTTTATAAATATAAAAGTTTTAAAAACAAGTTCTAAAAAAAGATTGGATAAAGCAGCACTTGAAGCAATATCAGATACAAACTCTTTTATGGCATTTGATAAAAAAATAAAAGCCTCATATATGGATATAATTATCCCTATAGAGTTTAAACTACAATAAGGAAAACCTATGCAACACTCGCTAATAGAATACATACACCTAGGTGGTTATGTTATGTATATTTTAGTATTTTTAAATATAGTTGGTCTTACTATTTTACTTTGGAAGTTTATACAACTACAAGTTGAAAAAAGAAAAGCCCAAAAAATAGTAACAAATATCTTTAATGAAGTACAAAAAGAACACTCTACAGCCTTTGTTCATTTAGAAGATGAGATATACAATAAAGCTTCAAAATATTTACTTTCTTGTGAATCAGGAATGAATACTATCAAGATAATCGCAACTATTGCTCCTATCTTAGGACTTTTAGGAACTGTTATAGGTGTACTTTCATCTTTTGAGACTATTGCAGCAACTGGTTTTTCAAGTGGGGCTAACTCTTTTGCCTCAGGTATTTCCCTTGCACTTATTACAACAGTAGGAGGGCTTATAGTTGCTCTTCCTCACTATGTGGGATATAACTATCTTCAAGGTGCTTTTACAAAGCTAGAGGCTAAATATGAGTCTTTAATAGTACATAGGATAACTCGTGAGAAGATTAGTTAAAAAAAGAGAGCTAATTTCTATGGATTTAACACCACTTATTGATGTGGTGTTTTTACTATTAATCTTTTTTATTGTTGCAAGTGAGTTTAAAAAAAATGAAACTATTTTAAATCTAAGCCTTCCTGCTTCACAAAGTAGTTCTCAAATTGTTAAAAAAGAAGAAGTTGTAATAGAGATTACAAAAGAAAAACTGGCTTATAATAGTAAAGAAACTGATTTTTTACAGCTTGAAGAGTCTTTAAAAGACATAGATAAAAAAAGAGCTTTGATAGTACGAATTGATAAAGAAGTAAAATACGAAAGAGTAGTAAAGCTACTTGATTTACTAAATAAACTCTCACTATCAAATCTTCTTTTAGTAACAAAAGAAGATAAAAAGTAAAGTTCTTCTACAATAAGTTTATGCAAACAATTCCTTTAATAAACTTATTGTACTTACTTTTACCACTAATTATAGTTTGGTATTTTTATAAATCTTGGGTTGGCAATCAAACAGAGATTTTATATGCTACCATTAGAATGGTAGTACAACTACTAGCAATAGGTTATTTACTTTTAATACTTTTTGAAAACAAACATATCTATATGGGAATAGTAGTCATTTCTTTTATGTTAATAGTTTCTACTTGGATATGTATAAGAAACATAAAAAACAAAACAAAAAGCGAATATATAAATGTATTTATTTCATCTACTACTTCTAGTTTAATCCATCTAATTTTGATATTATATTTCGTATTAGGTTTAGTAAATATATACGAACCACAGTACGTAATACCACTTGCAGGAATGGTCTTTGCAAATAATATGAATGGCCTATCTTTGGCTATTGAGAGATTTGAAAGTGAGTATGATAGAACAAAAGATTTTATAACTTCAAGAAGAGACGCATTTAAAGCTTCAATGATACCTCAAATCAACTCATTATTAGCAGTAGGATTAGTATCACTACCTGGGATGATGACAGGTCAAATCCTATCAGGAGTTGACCCACTAATAGCTGTAAGGTATCAAATTATGATAATGTCAATGGTTCTATCAGGAACAGGACTTAGTATAGTTATTTATTTTCTTCTAAAGCAGAGAAGTTTAAACTAAGAGTTAAACTTCTCTTTATGTATCTCACCCCATAAATACATTTGTTTTAATATAGGTTTTAAACTCTGTCCATATTCAGTTAAAGAGTACTCCACCTTTGGAGGTACAACTGGGTATACTTCCCTATGAACTATTCCATCCTCTTCCAGCTCTCTTAATTTTTGGATTAACATCTTTTGTGTTGTTCTTGGAAGAAGTTTTTGTAATTCATTAAATCTCTTTTTCTCACTTCTTAAATACCATAAAATTAATATTTTCCATTTTCCTGCAAGTACATCAAGTGCCGTTTCTACTGGGCATTTCTCAATACTTTGTTCTATTTTTTCATCTATTTTTTTAGTCATTTTAATACTCCATAGCATCTTTTTAGTAAGTACCTATCTTTTTTGTCAGTTCTTGCTCTTTAGATGTATTTTAGCTAAACTTTTAAAAATATCAAAACTAAGGATTATATATATGAAAGCATTAGTTGTAGAAAAAATAGCAGATAAAGAGTTTAGTACAGAAGTTAGAGAATTATCTATGCCAAAGTGTGGAGATAATGAGGTAATTATAAAAGTAAACTACTCATCTTTAAACTATAAAGACGCCCTAAGCTCAGCTGGAAATCCTGGTGTTACAAGAAACTTTCCTCATATCACAGGGATAGATTTAGCTGGTGAGATTTATGAGTCAAAATCACCTATTTTTAAAGCAGGGGAGAGGGTACTTGTAACTGGTTATGATTTAGGAATGAATACAGATGGAGGACATGCTCAATATGTAAAAGTTCCTTCTTCTTGGGTAGCAAGAACTCCTGATGCAATTACTGATAAAGAAATCATGACATTTGGTACAGCAGGACTTACAGCAGCTCTATCAATAAATGAATTAATTGATAATGGCGTTAAAGCAGAAAATGGAGCTATTTTAGTTACAGGTGCAACTGGTGGAGTTGGTTCTATTGCTGTATCTATTTTAAGTAAGATTGGTTATAAAGTTGTAGCTATTTCTGGAAAATCTGAAAAAGTTGACTACTTAAAAAGAATAGGAGCTAGTGAAGTTATCTTAAGAGATGAATTTAATGAAGAGAGTTCTAAAAGACCACTTTTAGGTGAAAAATATGCAGGTGTAGTTGATACTGTTGGTGGAGAGGTTTTAGCAAATGCTTTAAAACTTATCAAATATGATGGTGTTGCTACTTGTTGTGGACTTACATCTTCACATGAATTAAATACAAATGTATTCCCATTTATTTTAAGAGGGGTTAGACTTATTGGTATTGATTCTGTTGAGTGTAAACTAGAGAAAAAACAAGCTGCTTGGGAAAAAATAGCAAGTAAATGGAAGATAGAAGACCTTAAAAATATCACAAATGAAATAGCTTTAGATGAAGTAAAAAAAGCCTATGAATTACTACTTGAAGGTAAAGCTGTAGGAAGATACGTAGTTAAAATAAGTGATTAAAAGACTTAATAGCTAATTTTGATATAATATCGCATTAAAATAAAATATAGGGATATGTAATGCAACAATTTTTAGAAGAGGCTAAGAAAACTAGCCGAACTATTGCAAACCTTAGTACTAAAACAAAAAACAAAGTACTAAACGAAATGGCTGATGCATTAATGGCACATTGTGATTATATAGTTGACCACAATAGAAAAGATATGCATGAAGGAAATATGAATGACTTAAGTGAAGCCTTACTTGACAGACTTCTTCTTACAGGAGAGAGAGTTCAAGGAATGGCTGATGCAATTAGACAAATTGCTTCACAAAAAGAGCCAGTAGGAAGACTACTTGATGGATGGGTAACAGAAGATGACCTAAATATCCAAAAAGTATCTGTTCCTATTGGAGTAATTGGTATTATTTATGAAAGTAGACCAAATGTAACATCTGATACAGCAGCACTTTGTTTTAAAAGTGGAAATGTTTGTGTACTAAAAGGTGGTAAAGAGGCTCAACATTCAAATAAAGCAATTGCAAATGTTTTAAGACAAGTATTAGCAAAAAACAAACTACCAGAACAAGCAATTTCTTTACTTCCAGACTCTACAAGAGAAGGTGTAGCCAAGCTAATCAAACAAGATAAATATGTAGATTTAATCGTACCAAGAGGTGGAGAAGCTCTAATTAGATATGTAAGTGAGAACTCATCAGTTCCTGTAATAAAGCACGATAAAGGTTTATGCCATATCTATATTGATAGAGATGCAGCTCATAATAAAATCATAGATATTGCTTTAAATGCAAAAGTTCAAAGACCTGGTGTTTGTAATGCCATGGAAACATTACTAGTTCATCAAGAAATTGCCCCTTATATTTTACCTGGACTTTATGACGCGTTTATGGAACATGGAACACAACTTAAAGGTTGTAAAGAGACTTTAAAACACTTAGATATTCAGTGTGCAACACATGAAGATTATGATACAGAGTATTTAGCAAATATTTTAAATATTAAAATAGTTCAAAATGTAGATGAAGCTATTGCTCATATCTCAAAATATGGTTCAGGACACTCAGAGTCAATTTTAAGTGAAAACTATACAGCTGTAAATAAGTTTTTAGATGCTGTAGATGCTGCTTGTGTATATGCAAATGCAAGTACAAGATTTACAGATGGTGGAGCCTTTGGACTTGGAGCAGAAGTTGGTATTTCAACTAATAAACTTCATTCAAGAGGACCTATGGGTATTAATGACTTAACAACATTTAAGTATAAAATCTACGGAAAAGGGCAAACAAGATAATGTCAAAAAAAGTATATTGTGTTGCTTCATTTAAAGCAAAAGAGGGGAAAGAGCAAGAGTTAATTGAAGTTTTACAAGGCTTAGAACCTCAAACTACAAGAGAAGATGGATGTATTCAATATATAGTTACAAAACATTTTGAACATCCAAATGCTATGGGAAAATCTTTTCCTATAGTTTTTAATGAAATCTGGGCATCAAATGAAGACTTTGAACTTCACTGCCAAAAACCTTACATCACAGAGTTTTTTGAAACTCATTGCGTAAACCCTGATGGTTTAGTTGCAGACTTCAACGTTTGTGTATACACAGACGAAGTAAATTAATTATTACAAATTGATTACAAGCCTTTCTTAAAAAAGTAGATATAATCATCTCTTTTTTAAGAGGTTGTAATGAAAAACTACATTGATATTTTTATAAAATTTTTTACTTTAGGACTTTTTAGTTTTGGTGGTCCTATGGCTCATATAGGCTATTTTAGAAAAACATTTGTTGAAAAACTAAACTGGCTTGATGATAGTTCTTACTCAAGGATTTTAGCTTTAAGCCAATTTCTTCCAGGACCTAGCTCTTCACAAGTTGGCTTTGCAATAGGACTTAAAAAAGGTGGTTTAATAGGAGCTATTACAGCTTTTGTAGCTTTTACTTTTCCTTCTTTTATACTTTTATATTTTATAGCCACTTTTGATTTATCTTCAAGCCAAAATAGCAGTATTGAAGCTTTGATTATAGGTTTAAAACTATTTGCAGTTGTGATTGTAAGTGATGCTATTATCTCTATGTTTAAAAGCTTTTGTAAAGACAAGCTTACAATATCAATATTTGCAATAAGTACTATTTTACTTATTAGCTTTTCATTTGTATATATGCAAATCTTAGTTTTAGTTTTTGCAGGAGTTGTTAGCTATTTTTTTGTAAAAAAAGAAAACAAAAAAGAGGAAAACAGTACAAACATAAAAAGTAAAAAATTTCCACTTTTTATATTTTTTGCTCTTTTATTTATCTTGCCTCTTATTGCTTCAAGTAGTATCGAACTTAAGATATTTAGCTCTTTTTATGAAACTGGAAGTTTAGTATTTGGAGGAGGGCATGTTGTACTTCCCCTACTTCAAGATACTCTAGGAAGCCTTGTATCAAAAGATGATTTTATACTTTCATACTCACTTGCGCAGGCAGTTCCTGGACCTATGTTTACAATTGCTTCATATTTAGGTGCAACAATCACAGAAGAGCAAGCTTTCATGGGAGCTTTGATTGCAACACTAGCTATTTTTCTTCCAGGGTTTTTATTGATTTTAGCTTTTTATGATAGTTTTGAGTCATTGAGTAAAAAACAAAGTATCAAAAAAGCCTTGATAGGTATAAATGCAGGAGTTGTTGCCTTGCTTTTTGCAGTACTTATAAATACAGTCTTTCCAAATGCTGTTTACTCAATCTTTGATTTTTTAGTAGTTTTAATAGGGCTATTTATTCTAAGAGTTTATAAAACTAATATTTTCTTTTTAATTTTAGGATTTATTTTATTTGGTTTTGTAAAGACTTTTTTTAACTTCTAAGTATTTTTTACTTAGAAGTCATTATTTCATAACTTATATATTCAGACATGAATTTGATTTCTTCTTTTGTGTATTTGCTCATTTGAAAGTTCATAGCAAGAAATTTTTTTTCTTTATTTTTATAAGCAATTAGTGAGTTATAAATCTCTTCTTCACTCATATCCTTAACTAACATTTCCCCATCAGTTGAAATCTCCCAGTTCTTACCATGGCAGTTTTTACACTCAGTAACCATGATATAACCTTTGGTGATAAACTCTTGGCTTGGCTTTATTTTTTTGGCTATTTTATCAAAACACACAAGTCTATTTTCATTTTGTTCTAAAGTTGTACACTTTTCAATCTCTTCTTTTAAACTAAGAGAAAAAACTGAACTTACTAAAAGAAAAGCTATTATTAAGATTTTCATTCTCTACCTTTGTGATAATGCAAGTTTTATTCCAAGTCCCACTAAAACAAAAGAAGTTAAAATATTCATATACTTTACAATATTAGGTTTTTCTAAAAGTCTCTTGCTTAGTAAATTTCCAGCTATTCCAATACTTGAAAAAACTATAATAGTTAATGCCATAAAAACAGCTCCTAAAATAATCATCTGCATTGGTACATTTCCAGCTTGTGTATTTACAAACTGAGGAAGAAAAGCCAAAAAGAAAATAGATACTTTTGGATTTAAAATATTCATAATAAAGCCTTTGAAGTAAAGCTTTTTAAGCTCTTTTGTAGAGTTTTGAGCACTCAAATCAAGTTTTTCATTTCTATGTTTAAAAGCTTGATAAGCTATATAAAGTAAATAAGCAGCCCCAACAAACTTAACAATATCAAAAGCAAGCTCTGAAGTTTGAAAAATCACAGAAATACCAAAAGCAGCTGCTGATGTATGGATAATAAGACCTGTTGCTAAACCTAAAGTAGTAACTATTGCAGCTTTTTTACTTTTTGTCATCCCTTGTGTTAAAACATATATATTATCAGGACCGGGGGCTAAACATAATAAAAATGAAGCGATTATAAACATATAAAGCTCTGTTAGTTCAATCATAAAATACCTTTATAAAATTATTCAATATTGTATCAAAAAAATAGAAAAAAGCTTTTTATACCACTAAGTGAACACCAAGTAGTTATAAAATCTTTTAAAAGGAGTTTTAGATGAAATATACACAAAAGAGATATCTTACATATTCAATCATTAGTATTGTTGTTTTTTTACTGCCATTTATCACAATCAATGGGAACCACTTATTACTGTTATCTTTCGAGAAAATGCAGTTTCATTTTATGGGCTTTGCTTTTAATGTAAATGAACTTTATATAATGCCATTTTTATTAATGCTTTTATTTATTGGTATTTTTGCAATAACTTCAATGTTTGGTAGATTATGGTGTGGTTGGGGTTGTCCTCAAACTATCTTTAGAGTTATTTATAGAGACCTAATTGAGACAAAACTTTTAGGTATGAGAAGGCATAAAAATAAACAAAAAGATATTGACTATTCAAAAAAATCAAATCAAATTAAAAAATATCTAGCTATATTAATCTGGGGATTTTTATCACTTGTAGCTGCATCAAATTTCCTATGGTATTTTGTACCACCTGAAGAGTTCTTTGCTAAACTTCAAGATCCACTAAACCATTCACTTTTAATAATGTTTATTTTAAGTATTGCACTATTTTTAATCTATGATGTTGTTTTTATGAAAGAGAACTTCTGTGTTTATGTGTGTCCTTATTCAAGAATTCAATCAGTACTTTACGATGATGACACAAAACAAGTAGTTTATGATACAAATAGAGGTGGAGATATTTACAAAGACAATGTAAAGTCAATTTTCAAAATGAAAGAGCTTGAAAAAAATGATGAATGTACTACTTGTGAAGCCTGTGTAAAAGTATGTCCTACACATATTGATATTAGAAAAGGTTTACAAGTTGAGTGTATCAACTGTTTAGAGTGTAGTGATGCTTGTGATACTGTTATGGGAAAAATGGGTAAAGAATCACTTATTAACTGGGGAAGTACAAATGAAGTTATAAAAAAGAAAAAAGTATCAATATTCTCAAAAAGAAATATCGCTTATTTTGTATCTCTTGCTTTATGTGTGATACTTACAATATCTTTTGCTTCAACAAAAGAGTATTTCTTAGTAAATATAAACAAAACAACTAAGCTTTATACTATAAAAGATGAAGGAAAAGTTTCAAACAACTATATATTTACCTTCCACAATACAAGTAACAAAGCCTATACTTTTAATTTAGATGTTCAAAATAAAGACTTTTATGTAAAAAGATTTAAGCCATTTAAACTAAAACCAAACAGTAGAGTAAAGAAAGTAGTGATTTTAGAGACTAAAAAGAGACTTTTTTTATCAGATAAAAAAGATACAGCTTTAAGTATAAAGGTAAATATAAAAGCTTTAGAAAATAAAGAAGCTACTCAAACAAAAGACTTATCTTTTATTTACCCTAGAAATTCACTTTTCAAAGAAAAAAACTAATTAGCTTTTTCCAAAAAGAGGGTAAATAAAGCTCCCTCTTTTTGATTTAGAACTTCGATTTTTCCTTCAAAACTATCTTCTATTATCTGTTTTACTAAATAAAGTCCTATGCCTAAGCCTTCATCTTTTGTCGTGTAATATGGTTCAAAAATTTTATTTATATCTTTTATACCACCTGCATTATCAAGTATTTTTATTACTACCTCAGCACTTGAAGAGTCTAACTCTAATTTTATTTTTGGTTTTTCTAGATTTATTAACTCATCTTTTGCATTTGTAAGTAAAGATAGTATTACTTGAGATAGTTCATTTAAAATTCCATAAATCTCAATATTTTCATGGGTATTAATACTAAAATCAAGTTCTATATTGTGCTTTTTTAAATCAGGTTCTATTATGGTTATGGCTTTTTGTATTGCATCTTTTACTAAAAAGTTATCTTTTTGTTTTGATGGTGTATAAAACTGTCTAAAATCTTCAATAGTTTTAGATAAATACTGTAACTGTTCATTTGCTTGTTGGGTTTTTTTGAAAAAAAACTCATCATCTAATCTTTTGTTTTCATATCTTTTTTTTAGATTCATCAAGATATATGAAATATTATTTAAAGGTTGTCTAAATTGATGGGTGATATTTTGAAGCATTTGTCCAGTTTTTGCAAGTTTTGATTGCTGAAATAGCATCTCTTCATAATTTTGACTTTGTTGCTTTAAACTATTGTATTTATAAGCTACTGACATAGTAAATAGCACTGCTTCAATAGAGAAAGCAACTATTACTAAATCCATATAGCCATTTGTTGTATAAAAGCCTTTGAAGTCACCAATAAAAAGTATCAAACAAAAAACCGACCAACCAAGAACATAAACTAAAGTTGGTTTTATTCCTTGCTTTAGATTAAAAATCACTGAGATAAATAAAACAGCATAAATAATAGTATAAGGCAAATACTCAAAAAGCATATAGTGGTAAAAGGCTGTAAGTATCACTACATTTAATAAAAAAGTATTTAGTATCAACTCTTTATAGTTTGTAATCTTTGGTATAAACTTTCCCTCATAGAAGTTTACAGCAAAGACCAAGGCACTTAAACTAGCAATAACTAAAGCTAACTCTTGAACAAGAATGCTTATATCAAACATTGAACTATAAGAAACTATATAGATAAGTGAAGCTATTTGCATCAAACAATAGCTTATATAAAATATTTCTTTAGAGTATACATACCTAATAAAAGTATATATAATTGTCATCAAAACAATTCCAAAAGTAATTCCATAAGTTAAAACAAGGGCTAAATCATACATCTATTTTATAACCCACTCCCCATTGGTTTGAGATAAGTTCTTTTGGGATTTTTGTTTTCAGGTTTTTAACCAAAGTCTTTAAAGCATCCTTACTCATCGCATCATCTCTCCAAACATAGTTTTCAATCTCACTATGGGTTACATATCTATTTTTATTTTTTAATAGTAGTGATAAGAAATCAAGCTCTTTTGCTCTTAGTTTTACAAGCTCATCATTTTTAAACAAAGTTAAATTAAACATATCAAAACTAAAGTGCTCATCTAGTTTTATGATATTTGAGCTATCCTCTTTTAATGCACTCACACAAAGGCTTAGTGCCTCATCAAACTTTTTGTCATCCACAGGCTTTACTAGATACTTTACAAGCTGTAACTCTATAGCTTTAAACAAATAGTCTTTATCACAAAAAGCAGAGATTACTATAACTTGTACTTTTTTGTCTTTTTGTCTTATTTTTTGTACAAACTCCAAACCATTTAATTTTGGCATTTGTATATCAGTGATTATAATATGAGCTTGCTCTTTTTCAAAAATTTTTAAAGCCTCTAAGGCATTACTTGCTTCATATACAAAATCGAAATAGTTTTCTAAATACTCAACACCATTTTGTCTTGCTATATCATCATCTTCTACAAATAAAACTTTTATATTTTTAGTATCCATATTTTGCATATTTGTATTATATCTTAATTTCTTTATGATAAAATCCCACCATGAGAGAATATAAAACACAATCAAAAGAGATTATTTTAACAACAACAATAGATACACCACTAGGGCAAATGTTTGCAGCAGCTACAAAAAAAGGTTTAGTGATGTTATGTTACTTTACACCTTTTAATATAGAAGCTAGAATAGATACTTTAAAGAAGAGTTTTGATGTGGATATTATTCCATCAAACTGTGAGTATTTTGATATGTTAAGAGTACAACTTGATGAGTATTTCAATAAACAAAGAACAAGTTTTGAGCTACCTATGCAGTTAGTTGGTTCTACTTTCCAAATACAAGTATGGAAAGAGCTTCTAAAAATACCTTATGGGCAAACAGCAACATTTGAACAAATAGCCTCTCAAATAGAAGGACTTAAATCAAAGAAAGCCTTAGAGAGTCCATGTGCTCAAAATATGCTAAATATAATTGTTCCTTGTCATAGGGTTATGAAAGAAGAGGGTGTTTCAAATGTCTATGCAGGTGGAGATGAGAAAAAAGAGTTTCTACTTAATTTAGAAAACAAAAAATCTTAAGTATAATACAAAAAATTATTAAGAAGTGAAGAATTGATAGATAAAAATATTTTTAGACAGTATGACATTAGAGGAGTTGTAAACAAGCAACTTACAAAAGAAAACACAAAGATTATAGCTTACCACTTAGGAAAGCAAATCCAAAAGAAAAGTTGTGAAAATGCCTATGTAGTTGTAGGATATGATATAAGAAAACACTCAAAAATGCTTTTTAAAGCACTTGTTAGTGGTCTTAATGCCTCAGGTTGTAGGGTTTTAAACTGTGGCTTAGTTGCAACTGGTGTTAACTATTTTGCTTCTTTTCAAAGCTTTAAAATAAAAAAGCAAAAAATAAAACCAAATGCTTCTATTATGATTACAGGTAGTCACAATGCTAAAAAATACAATGGCTTTAAAATCACAGTAAACAATGAACCTTTTTTTGCAGATGATTTAATAAAAGTTTATAAACAAATCAAAAAGAATTCAAATATAGAAATCAAAAAAGATTTAACATACGAAAAAGTAGATGCTAGAAAGCTTTATATAGATTACATGGTAAAACAGTTTTCACATCTTCAAGGTTTTAAAGAAAAGTTTGCAATAGACTGTGGAAATGGTGTTGCAAATACTGTTATATGTAAAATACTTGATAAACTTGATTTAAAATATAAAGCTTTAAATACAATACCAGATGGTAACTTTCCTAACCATCATCCAGACCCATCAAAAGAGAAAAACCTAGCTAGTTTAAAAAAACTTCTTAAAAAAGATACAAATCTTGGTTTTGCTTATGATGGAGATGCTGATAGAATTGCTGTATTAACTCAAAAACATAATATAAAAGGTGATACTTTAGCCTATCTTTTCTCACAAACTATGAAAAACCCTGTCATTATTGGAGAGGTTACTTACTCTCAAAATATCTTTGATGAAATAAATAATCATGGTAAAACAGTTATGGATAAAACAGGTTATTCAAACTTAAGATTAAAATTAAAAGAGTTAAATGCAGACCTAGCAGCAGAAGTATCAGGACATATTTTCTTCAATGATAGATATTATGGATATGATGATGCTATATATGCCACACTTAGAGTATTAGAACTAGTTTTTAAAGGTGTAAACCTTGATAAGCAAATAGAAAAACTTCCAAGTGTTTATACAAGTCCAAATATAGAAATGTTTACAAGCGAAGATATTAAATTCGCTTTAATAAAAAAACTAAAAGAAGAGATTAAAAAACCTCAAAGGGGTTTTCCTGTAATAAAAGAGATAATTAAAGTAGATGGTATTAGAATAGTATTTGAGTATGGTTGGGCTTTAGTTAGAGCTTCAAATACAGAACCAAAATTAGTTACTAAATATGAAGCCACTTCTCATGCTACAGCTATTTCTTATCAAACTGCTGTAGAAAACTTAATAAAAAAGGTATTAAATGAACTTAATAGCACTTCAAATTAAAACAAGTGAAGATTTTCAGAAAAACTTAGAGCATTTAAAAAGTTTGATTCAAAAGTGTGAAGAAAACTCTATTATTTTAGCCCCTGAGATAGCTCTTAGTGGCTTTTGTTATGATAGGATGCAAGAGGCTTCTGATTTTAGTATAAAGGCTATAGAAGAGCTAAAAAGCCTTGCAAAGAATAAAACTATTGCTTTAACATTTATTACTAAGCAAAATAATGCTTTTTATAATACTTTACATATATTTCATAATCAAGAAATTTTACATACTCAATCAAAATTAAAACTATTTCCTTTAGGAAATGAACTTGAACATTTTAAAGCAGGAAATAAAGAAGATATTAAAATTCTTGATATAAACGGTCTTAAAGTAGCCACTTTAATTTGCTTTGAGCTTAGATTTCCTCAACTTTGGGAAAAAGTTAAAGGTGCTGATGTAGTTTTAAATCCTGCTATGTGGGGACTTAAAAGAAAAGACCACTATGAAACTATCTCTAAATCTCTAGCTCTTGTAAATCAATGTTTTGTAATAGCAAGTAATAGTGCTGATGAAAATATGGCAAAAGGAAGTGCGATTATTTCACCTTTTGGAAATGTAGTAAAAGATGATGATAAAGAGATTATCAAAGTAAGTGCCGATTTAGATGAAATAAAAAAAGTTAGAAAATATATAAATATAGGATTAGATAAAAATGAGTAAAGTAAAATCAATTATCTTTGTTTGCCTTGGAAATATCTGTAGATCTCCAATAGCTCAAGGAGTAGGACAAAGATACGCAAAACAAAATAATTTAGACCTAGATGTACAAAGTGCAGGAACAGGTGACTGGCATATAGGTGAGCCACCTTGTGAAAACTCTATAAAAGTTTGTAAACAAAATGACCTTGATATCTCAAAACAAAGAGCTCAGCAAGTAACTATTGAAGATTTAAAAAATTATGATTTAGTTGTTGGTTTAGATGATTCAAATATAACAAACCTTAAAAAATTAGGTGCTAAAGATGTACTAAAACTAGGAGATTTTGGCTTTGATGGACAAGATGTACCAGATCCATACTTCTTTGAAGGTTTTGAAGGTTTTGATAAAGTTTATGAAATGATTGAAATTTGTGTAGAAAACCTTATTAAGGAAAAGTGCTAAAAGATAGATTTATTAATCTATCTTCATAGCTTCTTTGATTTCTTCAAAAGGAATACCATTTTTTTTAGCCATTAATGCCATATTTACAATTCTTTCTATATGACTTGGTATACTTTTATATGTTGTAAAAGTCGTTGCTTTTACACCTATATTTTCTGCAAAACTCTTCTGTGAAGAGAAACCTATTTCTTTTATTGTTTTCTTAAATTCTCTTTTTTCCAATTTTTATAACTCGTTAAAATTTTTTCGGAATTATATTCTTAAAAGCTAAATACTAGATTAAATTAAGGCATAAAACAAGTAATTTATAGTTAGAATTTGACAAATAATTCTATTTTATATATAATGCGCGCCAAAATTAAGTGAAAATAAAGGAGAACCTTAATGAATTTGAAAATAATTCTATTTGTTTCACTGTTAATTAGCAATATCTTCGCAACTAACTTTAATCCTTCAAAACTATCGAAGGAAGATATTAAAATGCTAAAATTAATTAAACAACAAGGCGCTAAGTATGGTCTTAGCTACTCACTTATGGCTATAGCTATTAAAGAGTCTTCTATAGGTAAGTACCTTGTAAATGTTAATAGTAAAGACTTTGGCTTATACCAAGCAAATATTAAAACTGTTATAAGCAGAGAAAAAGTAAGAGATACTTCATGGAATAGAAATAGATACGCTATGAAACTTATTTCAGACTTCGAATTTGCCACAAAAAATGCAATTGCTGAGCTTAAATACTGGAAAAAAGTTCATAAAAATGATTGGAGAAGAGTTTGGAGTAGTTATAATGGCGGATGGAGTTACAACTCTAAAAGAGCTAGAAAATACTCAAGAGATATAGCTTCAATTATTAGAAAATTAAGAGCTGCTAAGGTTTAAACTTATAAAGTAGATTAAATATAACTAGAGATCTAGTTATATTAATCAACTTCTACTTCATTATCCTCTACTTTTTGAGAATATACTGTTTCTTTTCCTGAAGCTAAAATTCTAGCTTGGTCAACCCATTGGTATTTTTTAACACATCTTGGAAGTTGTAAAAACTCTTCTATCCAATCACAATTTTTACTTGTCCATTTAGCAATTTGTTCAAAATGGAAAATTCCAATTTTATTTAAATCTTCTTCAATTTTACTGTTAATACCTTTTATCTTTTTAAGATTATCCTTCCCTGATTGTTTAGGGCTTGATAAAATTAAAGGTTTGTTATCAACACTTGAATTTTTTTTGAATATAGGATTAATATTTGATCTTCTTGCATTTGGTTTTAAACCAGCACCATCATCCATACTTTCTGTGTTATCCACAGGTGGTGTGTATGAAGCCTTTGAAGCTCTACCTAGCATGAAGCCTATTAAAAGACCTACAAATGCTGCTATGACTAAATTTAGTACAATTAAAGAAGCTATTTCAAACATTAATTTTCTCCTATTATATTTATTTCAACTCTTCTGTTTATTTCAGATAAGCCGTTTTTATCATCTTTTGCTATTGGAAATTTCTCTCCATAACCAACTGCTTTTAATCTATTATCACTAATACCTAATGAACCTAATGCTTTTTTAACACTATTTGCTCTATCTTGTGATATTCTTAAGTTTAATGAAGCTCTTCCTCTTGAATCTGTATGTCCTGCAATTTCTACTTTTATATTTTCATGTTCTTTTAAAATATCTGATACTTTTTGTACACTTGAAAAAGAGTTTTTTGCGATATCCGCACTTCCTCTTTTAAATATAATTTTATTATCTTTTAAAATAGCATTTATTTGTTCTTGTATTTCTTCTGATGTTAGCACAGGCACTTGCTCTTCTTCTAGAGTTTCTTCTTGTAAAGTCTCTTCAATTACAGGCTGTTCTTTAGCTTCTTCTTGAGAATTTTCTTGACTTTCTTCTACTTGATCTTCATTATCTTGCATTGCCTCTTCATCTGCCATATTATCATCAACAGTTAACTTATCTTGAATTTTTTGTTCATTTTCTACGATCTTATCCACTTTATTCAATTCAACTTGTGGCTTTGAGTCTAAACTATCTTTTAATAGTTCATCTTTAATTTTTAGGGCTTTGTTTTTTACTTCTTCAATATAGTTTATAATAACTTTTGTATCGAAGTCTATAAGCTTCTCATTTGTACTTATAGCTTGACCTGAACTATCTTGTACTTTGTTATAATCAAAACTAGCTACAGTATAAACTATTAGAGCTATTAAGATAAATAATAACGAAAAAATCTTTGTACCAAATGACATATTTTACTCCCTAAAATAGGTAGATTATTTAAAAACTATATTATATATAAAATTTATAAAAAATAACTGTAATAGTGAGTTTTTTTAAGACAAATATTAGCTTGGAAGAAAAAATAGTTTGAAGATTTTAAATAAAGTGTATTTTAATAAGAAATAAGACTTCTTAAGCCTTATTTTTTGTTTCTAAAAACTCATAAATTACATTTTGAGTTTTTATATATTTATCTAACTCTTCTTTTCCTAAGGTACTACAAAGTTCATCTTGAATCTTTTGGATAAACTCATTTGCTTTGCTTATTAAGCTTTCACTTTTTTTAGTTAATATTACTGTTTTTTCTTTTTTATTTAACTCTTGAGAAAAGCTAAGATAGCCTAAATCTTCTAGTTTTTTTAAATTTTTGTGCATGGCTTGTCTTGAATATCCAAGCTTTTTTGCTAAATTTGAAATAGAAATATTTTCATACTCTTTTATATAAGGAAAAATAGTTATAAGAGAGCTTGAAAGACCAGAAAAACCAACTTCTTCTAACTCTTTTAAAATTAACTCATTAAAAACCTTGCTTGTTTCTAAAGATAAAAAACATATTGACATTTTGTAAACCTAGTTGACATAAGTATAGTTTTAGTGTAAACTTACACTAATAAATTTAAAGGAGTATAACATGAAATACCTTATGCAGATTGACTTTCCTCATGAAGGACCTTTTGGTGATGAATTAACTGCTGCTATGAGTGATTTAGCAAAAGATATAGCAAATGAAAATGGATTAATATTTAAATTATGGACTGAAAATAAAGATGCAAAAGAAGCTGGTGGAATTTATCTTTTTGATAATCTTGATGATGCAAAAAAATATTTAGAAAAACACACAACAAGACTTGAATCTTTTGGATATACAGATATTAAAAGCAAAATCTTTGAGATAAACGAAGAATTAAGTAAACTTAGCAAGTCTAATTTTCTTTAAAACATAAAATAGGTGCATAAATACTATTTTTTTATATCAAGTTTAAAACATGCACCTACTTGAAGTTCGTTTTCATACTCAAACTTCATATTTCTTACACTAATAAATCCCTTTGCTTTTTCCATAATAAGTTTACTCATATATAAGCCTATACCTGTACCATTTTTATCTTTTTTAGTACTAAACTTATAATCAAAAACCTTATCTAAGATAGCATCATCTATTCCTCCTGCATTATCTATAATTTCTAAGCTAATAAATTCATTTTTTTGAAGTGTTTGGATTTTTATAAGTTTGGTTTTTTCAAGCTGTTCTAGTTCATCAATTGCATTTGAGATTATATTTATAATCACTTGTACAAGTTCGTTTTCTCTACCAATTACTTTATAATCTATACTTTCATCTAAAAACAAAATATCTTTATGCTTAAACTTCGAACTAAGAAGTGCTTGTACTTTTAAAAGCATTTGTTTTAAACTAAACTCTTTAAGAGAATCATCCTTGTAAAACTGTCTAAATACATCAATAGTTGTTGATAAATGATTTGTAGCACGTGCAATAGAACTTAATGAATACTCTAAAACTTCATCATCTAACTCATTAAAACTCTTTTTAAGTCTTATTCCTGATACAGAAGTACTAATAGAAGATAATGGCTGTCTCCATTGATGAGCGATACTTTCAAGCATTTCTCCCATTGAAGCTAATTTTGACTGCTCTATTAAAAGTAAATCTTTTTTATTTGCTTTTTTTACTTGCTCTTTTACTTCTTTTTCTAAAGTCTTATTATAATTAATAAGATATTTAAAAATATAGTATGAGAAAATCAAAATTAAAGCTATAAAAAATAGTGTCACAAAAGATGAAAGTAAAATATCCCTTTGAAATTTTTCTTCAAGTTCTTTAACTTCTATTTCTAATAAAAGTAGTGCTTTATCTAATGCCTTTTGATAAATACTTTTTGATTCTTCATACTCTTTTGAAAAAAGAAAACCTTTTGCAAGTTCATACTTTTTATTCATAGCATATTCTAAAGCTTTTTCTTCAAGCTCTACTAATTTCATATTTGCTTTATCAACTTTTTTTAGCTCTTGTCTTACAATGGGCATATTTTGTTTTATTTGATTTATTACCTCATCAAGTTTTTGGACATACTTGTAATATCTATTATTCCAATATAAAGTATCTTGATATAAAGCCATTCTTGAAGACATAGTAAGAACTTCATCATAATATTTTATTTTTTGAGATAAAACAATATTTTCTTCAATATGTTTATGTTTACTAATATTTTTATTTATATTTATAATTAAAAATACAGATATAAAAAAAGATAAGATAGCTAATATTATAAAAAGTATAATACGCTTTTTATATGTGTTTTTATAAATCATTGAATATCCTAATTATTTATACATTTATTCTACAATAAACAGAAATTGAAAACAATAGTTATTTTTATTCATTGATTTATATCAATGTATTTATCAATTAAAGCTCATATAATTCCTCAAATTTTTAAAATACAAAATAAAAAAGGATTTATAACATGAGTATGTTTTGTTACCAATGTGAAATGAGTCAAAAAGGTGGTTGTGGTAGTACAGGTGCAACAGTTGGAACTTGTGGTAAGGATGAAAACTTAGCTAGACTACAAGATATTATGATTTTTGGGCTTAAGGGTCTTAGTGCCTATAGAGAGCATTTAAATACCTTTAAACCAGAACTTACAAAAGAGATTGATGATGTAATGTCTGAGACACTATATTTTACACTTACAAATGTAAACTTTAATTTCCAAGACCATATTAATCAGCTAATGAAAATAGGTAGTGCAGGGGTTAAAGTTATGGATAGACTATCAAATGCACATACTAATAAATTTGGTATTCCAACACCTGTAAAAGTTTCTCAAAACAAGGTAGAAGGAAAAGCTATTTTAGTTTCAGGACATGACTTAGAGTTTTTTGAGAAACTACTTATTGCTACAGAAGGTAAAGGTATTAACGTATATACGCACTCGGAAATGTTACCAGCACATGCTTACCCAGAGTTAAGAAAGTTTAAACACTTAAAAGGAAATGTAGGAAAAGCTTGGTTTGATCAAGCCAAACTTATGGAAAAATTCACAGGAACATTTGTAGTAAATACAAACTGTATTGTACCACCAAAGAAAAACTGTTCTTACCTTGATAGAGTATTTACACATAAAATAGTTGGTATTGAAGGTTCAACTCCTATTCTTGATTATAATTTTGATGAATTAATAGAAAAAACTTTATCTTGCCCTGATGCAAATGGTGTTGATTTAAATGAAGATAGTACTTTAACAACAGGACATCACTATAAAACAGTTCTTACTTTAGCACCTCAAATTCTAAAAGCTTTAGAAGAGGGTAAAATCAAACAATTCTTTGTAGTTGCTGGATGTGATGCCCCTGGAAAGCCAGGTGAGTACTATAGGGAACTAACTGAGTCTTTACCAAAAGATACAGTTATTTTAACTTCTTCATGTGGTAAATTTAGATTCAATGATATTGATTTTGGAGAGATAGAAGATACTGGAATTCCAAGATACTTAGACCTAGGACAATGTAATGATTCAAATGGTGCTGTTGAAATTGCAAAAGCTTTAAGTGAGGCACTAAATACACCAATAAATGATTTACCTGTATCAATTGTATTATCTTGGATGGAACAAAAAGCTGTGATTATTTTACTTGCTTTATTCTCACTAGGTGTAAAAAATATCTATTTAGGACCAAAACCTCCACAATTTGTAAATGAAGATATTTATAATTTTTTATCAGAAACATTTAATCTTACACTTACTACTAATGCAAAAGATGACTTACAAAAACTTCTTATTGCATAAATAAAAGAGCTTTTGCTCTTTTATTTAAAAACCTCCATATAAAGCAAGAACTATAGGTATATAAAGAATAGAAACTATAGTACTTAAAATCACTGTAAAGCTTGCCTTTTGAGGCTTTGCATTTAAAAGTACTGCTAGGGTTACTGTGTTTCCTGCAAGTGGAACTATTGAGAACAAAAATAGTACTTTATATAAATCTTCATTTAAAAACATAATATATGTTTTGTCTATGTAAATTACAGCAAGCATTGCTAAAGGCCAGAAAATAAACTTCAAAATAAAAGTAATAGAGATAAACTTAGCATCTAAATCACTTCCCCTTTGAAGACCAATAAGACCCATACCAAGCATCATCATTCCTAAGATTCCATAAGCACCTTTAAACTGTCCAGTATAAGCACTAATAGCCTCAGGTATTTGAACCCCTATTAAGTTACAAATAATACCTAAAATAAATGCATATAAAATAGGAAGTCTCAACATCTTTTGAATTGATTGTTTTACAGTAAAGTTTCCTTTTGCAGTTACATAAAAACCACTTGTACTTTCATATAAAAGAGAAGCTAAAACAGTAAAGATATAGATATCTGCTAAATGGGGAGGAAAAAATATAATCGCTAAAGGAATACCAAAATATCCAGTATTTCCCGTTCCTGCACTAAAAGCTAAGATATTTCCTGTTGGGTCATTCCATGATTTACCCCAGATAAATAGAGACAAAAAGGCAATAATAGAGCAAAACAGATATAAAAAGACAGGTAAAAACAGAATTGATAAATCTATTTTAACACTAAGTGTTGCTGAAAATACAACAATAGGGCCTAAAATATAAATCAATACATTAGCTATTGACTCTCTTTTTACATCTAAAAACTTAGTGGCTACATAACCTAAAACTATATTTATATAAAGTGGAAAAATCTTAAGTAAGATTATAAAAAACAGTGACATATTCTCTCCTAATTTTGACTATACAGTCAAGGAAAGAATATATCACATTTTTTGTACATAAGTCAAGTACTTTTAACTTTAGAGATAATTTGAAAGTTCAATAAGATTTTTATCTGGATCTCTTAGATAAATAGAGTTTATTTCGCCATTTGCTCCTGTTCTTTTTACTATTCCTTCTTCTATTTTAATACCTAAAGACTCGATATATTTTTTTGCTTCTACTATTGGTGTATCAATAATAAAACATAAATCAGCACTTCCAGTTTTTACGTTAAATGCTTTGGGCTCAAACTCTTTTCCTAATTGATGAAGATTTATTTTAGAATTTCCAAATTTTAAGGCTATTCGATTTTCTTTTAAAATCTCTTTTTTCATACCTAAGGCTTTTTCATAAAATTCTACTGTTTTATGAATATCTTTTACAGTTAAAACAAGATGGTCTAAGTGAGAAGTATTTATCATAGTCATTGCCTTATAATTTTATATATCATTACAAAAAATCTATATTTTACTCTCTTTAGTTATTTCTATCCAAAAAAACTTATTACCACTTCCTTTTTCTACAGCTTTCCATCCAAATGATGTAGAATGAAAATATAAAGTATCTTTGATTATTTTAAAAGTAGTTTCAATATCTACTTGCTCTCCAAAGGCTTCTTTGAACATAACATATAAATACTCACCATCTTCTTCAAATTCATACCTAAAGTTTGTAAAATCTACTAACTGTTTATCTAAAAAATCTTTTACTTTTTCTTTTATCATTATAAAATCCTTGTTTCTATTTAATACGCGTATTTTATGTTTTTATACCTTGAAGCTATATAATATAGTAATTTACTCATGTTTATGTTAGAATTTAAAAAAGGAGAGACTATGAAAACATTGCTTACTATTTTTGTGTTAATAAGTGCTGTTTTTGCTTCCCCACCGGATGAGTTTGATAGGGAACTTTATAATGAGGGCGAGCAAATATTTGATAATAAATGTAGTGAATGTCATAAAAAGTCTATGAACATAGGACTTCTTATGAAAAACTTTGTAGAAGAAGATAACAAACTATTAAATCTAAAAGCTCCTACAGGAAATGAAATATCATATAGACTTAAAAGCCAAATTGGAAGTAAAGATGATATAGAGTTTCAACTTATGGAGACAGGGGATTTCTTAGTAGATTATCTTTATAATCCAGATATAAAAAAGACTATATGTCTAGAAGCTGTAATAAGACACTTTGATACAATGCCTAGTATGAAAGGTAAAATTACAGAAGATGAGATAAGAACAGTTGGACACTTTTTATACTTCCTTGAGGGATTCAATGAAGTAAATAAGTACTATCATAATATAGAAAAAGAGTTTGAATAAGGAAAAGATATGAAAAAAAATTTTACAACACTTACAGTTCTTTCAAGTTTAGCTTTTGCTAATGGCTATGTTACTTATGAGATTGATGGTAAAGAGTATGAAGGTTACTACAGTTCAGCTGCTAAAAATGCTCCTTTAGTTTATATGGTTCATGATTGGGATGGAGTTACTGACTATGAAATCAAAAGAGTTGAAATGCTAAATAAGCTTGGTTATGCAGCTTTTGCTGTGGATTTATATGGAAAAGGTATTAGACCCACAGAAACAAAAGATAAAAAAGCTTTAACTAAATCTTTATATACAAATAGAGAAGAAATGAGAAAAAGACTTTTTACAGGACTAGAAGTGGCTAAAAAACAAGGTGCAAATACTGCAAATGCCTTAGGTACAGGATACTGTTTTGGTGGTGCAGCTATTTTAGAACTTGCTAGAAGTGGTGCAGGGCTAAAGGCTTATGTACCTTTCCATGGAGGGCTTTCTACTCCAAAGGGGCAAGACTATAAAAATACAAAAGGTAAAGTTGTAGTATTTCATGGAACAGCAGACAAGGCTGTGAGTATGCAAGAGTTTGCAAACCTTGCAGTTGAACTTGAACAAACTGGCTTAAAACATGAAATGATTACATACAGCGGTGCTCCTCATGCTTTTACAGTATTTGGAAGTAAAAGATACCATGAAGAAGCAGATAAAAAGTCATGGAATAGATTTACAGAAGTTTTACAAGAAACTTTAAAATAGGAGAGATAAGTGCAATCAGAAGCAAAAATACTATGGACTACAAACAATAAAGAAACATCACTAAATATGGTGTGTCTTTATGCACACAACGCAAAAAAACAAGGCTGGATTGAAGATGTAACTATTCTTGTATGGGGAGCCTCACAAGAGCTAATAAATGAAGATAAAGAAATCCAAGAAAAAGTAAAAGAGATGGTAGCTGATGGTGTAAAAATTGTAGCTTGTCAAAAATGTAGCGAAAATCTAGGAGTAAAAGATAGCCTAGTGGCTTGTAATATAGATGTTTTTCACACGGGAAAACTTCTAACTGATTGGATACAATCAGGAGATAATATCATAAGCATATAAAGAAGAAAACAGAAGTTTTTCTTCTTTACTACTTTTGTACTGGCTGTTGAGGTAAAACCTTTTGTTTTTGCTGTTGTTCTTGCTCTATGATATTATTGTATTTATCAACTAAAATATTTACCATATAAGCCATCGAAACAACAATCAAAACTATTATAAATATATTTTTCAAACTCTCTCCTAAGTAATTTTGTTTGTATTTATATGGATTGATTATATAGAATTTTGTTTGAATGTTTGGTTTATTATATTAATAATTTTTTTATTATGTATTGACAAACTTATTAATTTTTACTATAATTATTCTAACTTAAATACATGCTTATTCTATCAGGAGTGATTACCTGAAAAAATAGCACTGAAGGCAAGAGGTTAACCTCTTGCCTTTTTTTTTGCTTTGTGGGTAGTGATGGGTGGGAGTGCAAATAAAAGGACAAGCATGTATTATAAGTTAACAGTATTACTGTTAATATTTCTAATTTTCGCAATTAGAGCATATTAACGAAAGGGGGAACTAATCACTCCCCTGATACTGTTTCTATATTTAAGCTGTTAATTCAAATTTATATTCTTTTTTTATTAAAAAAACAATCAAAATACTAAAGATAGGACTTCACACAAAGTCTGGATTAGTAAGATATTAAGCTTTTATAATATTAGGATAATTTAACAAAGTCTTCTTTACATGAGGTTGAATATTAAAAGGAAAAGTAGCTCCATGTGTTCCAATATTCGAAGATACAAATAAAATACCTTTTAACTTTAAACCATTTGCTATTCCATCAGATATAGGGAAGTAAAATGTAGATTTATCCTCTTCTATATATTTTTTCAAATACTCTTTTTCATCTGCAGAGCAATTTTCCAATAACTGTTTTATATTTTTTAGACTTTTATAATCATCAATATATTCTTTAATAATTGAGACAAATAAATAATCAATACTTTTAATTACAACAATTATAGATGATAATAAAAAAGTAATACCTAAATAAGACTTATAATTATCGCTAATATCTAATAAACCTAACTGATTTAAAAAAGTATTTGATGAAAAAGTAAAATTGTAGTTAATAAAGATAGAGCTAAAAAAATAAAAAATGGAATTTTACCCAATCTATTTAATACATTTAGAATAGAAAAATCAAACATAAAATGACTCCTTTTAATAGGTATTTTAGTCAAGGTCAAAGCGGAGCAGTTTTATTGCGAAGGAGCTTACAGTCAGTAAGTGACTGAGTAAGAAAACTGCTCCAACGCAGAGATTAGGTCAAGTCGTTAGACTCTCTTTGAGAAAAAGACCTATTAAAAATCGTCGAAGTCTATCGAACCTTTCGAATAGTTTACAACATTCCCCTCAAAGAAGTTGGTTCTTTGGTCATTAAATGACGCATAACCATCTACCCACGGAATAGGGTGTTTTACGTTGTATTCTGGTTTATACCCTACTGCTTCTAGTCTCCTATCTGCTAGGTATTGGATATATTGAGTGATAATAGCGTCTGTGAACCCTAAAATCTGTCCTTGCGTGATATATGAACCCCATGAAGCTTCAAGCTCTACAGCCTTTCTAAACATACCTCTTACAGTTTGCTCTAATTCAGGTGTAAATAAATCAGGTCTTTCTTTTCTTACAGAGTTAATCATATTTTGGAATAAAAGTAAGTGTGTTACTTCATCTCTTTGAATAAATCTAATCATTTGAGAAGAACCAAGCATTTTTCCTGATTTTCCTAGTGCATACATTGCTGCAAATCCTGCATAGAAGTATAAACCTTCTAAGATCTGGTTAGCAAACATAGCAAGTAAAATTTTCTCATCAGTAATATCACTTTCATCACCAGCTGTTAAGCTTTTATATACATCTGCGATATAGTTGTTTTTCTCTCTTAATTTTGTATCTGTTTTCCACATATCATAAATAGCATCTGTGTTATCAGAAATAGACTCTACCATAACAGCGTATGATTTAGAGTGATTTGCCTCTTCATATGCTTGTCTTGATAAACATGCATTTACTTCAGGAGCTGTGATATATGGATTCATATTATCCATTAAATTGTTTGTTTGTAATGAATCCATGAAGATTAGTTGTGATAAAACTAAATCATACATTCTTTTTTCAGGTGCTGTTAGATATTTATAATCTTTTGCATCACCTGTCATTTGAACTTCTTTAGGAAACCAAGTATTTGCTTCCATAGTATCCCATAAGTTCAATGCCCACTGGTATTTCATCTTTGTAAAGTTGATCATACCATCAGGGTTTCCCCCAAATATTCTTCTATCTGTTAGATTTTCATTTGATTGTGGGTTATATATTGTTTTTCTATCCATTAGGATTTTCCTCTAAGTTTTTAATATATTTTATTAATTTTTTTAAATTTTTCGTATGAAAAAAGTGTAAGGTTATCTTATTGACAACCTGCACACTCCATACTTCTATCTTCTACATCATTGTTAGCTTCAGGAGATTGACTTCTTAGGTAGTAAGTTGATTTAAGACCTAGTTTCCAAGCTAGTGTATAAATTTCATGTAAATATCTACCACTTGCTTTATCTAAACTCATAAAGATATTTGTTGACTGACCTTGGTCAATCCATTTTTGTCTAATAGCTGCTGCTCTAATTACATTTAATTGATCAACTTCAAATGCAGGAGTGTAGTAAGACCATGTTTCTGGGCTTAATTTTGGAACAACAACAGGAATTAATCCTGATAAATTCTCTTCATACCATTTTCTTTTATATACAGGCTCAATTGCTTGAGTAGTACCAACTAAAATAGAAATAGATGAAGTAGGTGCCACTGCCATTAGGTAACCATTTCTCATACCGTCTTTTTTAACTTTCTCTCTTAACTCTTCCCAGTTATAAGCAGAGTCAAATAAATCTCTATTTACTAAAGCTTTTACTGCTTGAGGTGCGTGATCATGAGGCATAAGACCTTGCGACCATTTAGAACCTTCAAAAGTAGGGTAAGTTCCTTTTTCAAGAGCTAAATCAGATGAAGATTTAATAGCATTATAAGAAATTGCTTCCATAACTTGGTCAATCTTTTTAAAGTGCTCTTGGCTTCCCCATACAAGTTGTTGTTCTGCTAACATTTGAGCTTCACCCATTACTCCAAGACCAATTGATCTTGATTTTAAGTTAGTTGCTTTTACTTTTCTTAGTGGGTAGAAGTTTAAATCAATAACATTGTCAAGCATTCTAACTGCAATAGGAACAACTCTTTCAATATCTTCTTGAGTGTTAATTCTAGATAGGTTAACAGATGCTAAGTTACATACAGCAGTATCTCCATCTGTTTTATCTTTTTCTACGATAAATACTCTTTTTCCATTGATTGAATCAAGTGCAGTTACTTTATTTGCTTTCTTTTGAATACCACCATCAACAGTGATTAATTCATTTTCTTCATATGTTTCGATACTTCCATCTTCAAACTCTAATTTGATTTTATAGTGGTTAGGATTTGTATTTTGGAAAATCTCTGTACAAAGATTTGAAGATCTAATATGTCCTACATGAGAGTTTGGATTTGCTTTGTTTGCATTATCTTTGAAACAAAGGAATGGAGAACCAGACTCAAAGTAAGAAGTAAGGATTTTTTTCCATAAATCTTTTGCTTTTATTCTATCTTTTGTGATGTTTTCATCTTGCTCATACTCTTCATATCTAGCTCTAAATGCATCACCATGAAGTTCAGATAAATCTTTTACTTCATAAGGGTCAAATAAAGTCCAATGAGAATCTTCTAATACTCTTTCCATGAATAAATCAGTAATCCATAATGATGGAAATAAGTCATGGGCTCTTCTTCTTTCTTCACCAGAATTTTTCTTAAGGTCAATAAAATCAACTATATCCATATGCCAAGGCTCAAGATATACAGCAATTGCACCTTTTCTAGTACCTAATTGATCAACTGCTAAAGCAACGTCATTTGTGATTTTAAGGAATGGTACAGTTCCACCAGCAGCACTTTTATGGTCATCAATAACGCCACCTAAAGCTCTTACTTGGTTCCAATCCCAACCAATACCGCCACCATATTTAGATAATAGTGCCATTTCATGGTATGAATCAAAAATACCTTCAATATTATCAGGAGTAGAACCTATATAACATGAAGATAATTGGTGTCTATTTGTTCTTGCATTTGATAAAGTAGGAGTTGCTAGCATAACTTCAAACTTAGATACTACATCATAGAAGTCTTTAGCTGCTTGTTGTTTATTATCTTCATCTTGAGCTAAGAACATTGCAATTGCCATAAACATTTGCTGTGGTAACTCAATAGGGTTACCTTTTTTGTTTTTAATTAAATATCTATCGTATAGAGTTTTAATTCCAAGATAATTAAAAAGTAAATCTCTAGAAGGATCCATATGATTATTTAAATCATCTAAATCATATCCTTCACCTAAATTTGGGATAAGTCTTCCAGCATCTTTACCATACTTTAGGTAATCTTTTAAATGGCAATAAGGCTCACCTTTGATACCATGAGTCTCTTTTCCTACTCTATGGTAAAGGTCAAATAAATAAAGTCTTGCTGCAGTAAATGTCCAGTTTGGAACATCTATATCAATTTTTTCTACTGCTGTTTTAATTAGAGCATCTTGTACATCAGAACTTTTCATTCCATCTACAAATTTGATTTGAGAATCAAGCTCTAATTCACTTTGAGATACTCCATCTAAATCTTTTGTTGCATCAATAGTCATTTTTTGGATTTTAGTAATATCTAAAACCTCTTTACGACCATTTCTTTTTTGAATCATAATTGCCATTTTAATTGCCTTTCTTAATTACCTTGTTTATATTTGTTAGTATTTTTATCAATTTTTTGTTAAATGAAAGAGTATTTTTATTTAAATACTCTTTTGTAGATTGCATCAACGTTTTTAGTGTAGTAATCAAAGTTGAAACACTCTCTAATTTGCTTTTCGCTTAATTTAGCTCTTAAATCTTTGTCAGATAATAAGTGTCCTAAGTATAAAGACTCGCCTTTTTTATTTACTGTTGGCTTACCTTCTTTAATCTCAGCCCATACTTTCATTGCATTTCTTTGAACGATTTTATATGCATCTTCTCTACTTACACCTTGAAGTGGTAACTCTAATAATACTCGCTGGCTGAATACTAAACCACCAGTTTGATTTAAGTTTTTCATCATATTTTCAGGCATTACAGTTAAATTTGCTATTACATTGTTCATTCTATGTAACATGAAATCAGTTGTAATAAATGCATCTGGTAACCAGAATCTTTCACTTGATGAATGAGAGATATCTCTTTCGTGCCATAAAGCTACATTTTCCATAGCTGGAATTGCGTGAGCTCTAATAGATCTTGCAAGTCCTGTAATGTTTTCAGTTAAAATAGGGTTTCTTTTGTGAGGCATAGCAGAAGATCCTTTTTGACCTTTTGCAAAGAACTCTTCTGCTTCATAAACTTCTGTTCTTTGTAAGTGTCTTACTTGAACAGCAAATTTTTCAATAGTTGATGCCATAGAAGCTAATGCAGTAGCAAGTCTTGCGTATCTATCTCTATGAACAACTTGGTTTGAACAAGGCTCTGGTTTTAAACCTAATTCTTTCATTGCATACTCTTCTAACTCTAAAGGAGCGTGAGCAAAGTTACCCATAGCACCTGAAATTTGTCCAACAGAGATAACTTTTAGAGTCTCTTTTAAGTTTTTAAGGTGTCTTTTCATTTCATCATACCATACAGCTAAAGTAAGACCAAATGTAATAGGCTCACCATGAATGCCGTGAGATCTTCCTACCATTAGTGTATATTTATGCTCTTTAGCTCTTCTTTTGATAGATTTCATAAGCATTTTTACATCTTTGATAACTAATTTTAGTGAATCTCTCATTTGTAAAGCAACACCAGTATCAACTGCATCAGATGAAGTCATACCATAGTGGAACCATCTAGACTCTTTTCCTAAAGACTCTGAAACGCTTGTGTTAAATGCGATTAAGTCATGTTTAGTAATTGCTTCAATTTCCTCAATTCTCTCTACTGAGAAAGTTGCGTTTTTTACAATCTTTTCACAATCTTTATCAGGAATAAGTCCTAATTTGTTCCAAGCTTTTACAGCTGCTTTTTCAACTTCAAGCCATGCTGCATATCTTGCATGTTGTGTCCAATGTTTTGCCATCTCTTCTCTTGCATATCTTTCAACCATCTACAAATCCCCTATTATCAATGTTTTCAAAATTTATCACATTTTTCTTTTAATTTATGTATGATATGTTATCTAAAAAAGTCAAAAAATTTGATTAAATAAGATAAAAAATTTAACTAAAAAATACAAAAGAATTAAATAAGACAAAAATTGCCCTATTTGATTGTTTCAGGAAAAGAATTTGCCATTTATTTTAAAGAAAATAAAAGCCGAAAAAGGTAAAAAACTAAGCCTTTTTTTGCTACAAAACTTAACTATACACCATACAAAAGCCCAGAAGTACGCTTCTAGAGGAAGAGTCTTTGATGAAAACATGAAGGTTTTAAAACCAAAAGACATAATAGATACACATTACATATACATGGCTGTTTTTGAGGGTGCTACGAGGGGTTTAAAGCCTCTAATTGAGTTTGAAAATTTTGCTATTTTTGATAAACCAACGAACCTTATGGTACACCCAATTTCTAAGAACACTAAATATTCATTGCTAGATGAAATTAGATACCATTTTGGAGAAAATGCAAACTTAATTCATAGAATTGATGCAGAAACATCAGGACTTGTAATTGTTGGAAAAAATAAAAAATCTGAAAAACAATTAAAAGATATGTTTGAAACAAAACAGTATCATAAATCATATCTTGCAATAGTTGAGGGTGAAATTGATAAGGAAGTAACTATTGATAGTAAACTTCAAAAAGAGGGTAAAAATATTGGTGTTAGAATGAGTGCAGGAGATGAAGGAAAAGAGTCATGTACTATTATAAAACCAATAAAATATAATAGTGAAAGAAACATTACTTTAGTAGAGGCTCAACCCATCACAGGAAGGCAACATCAAATTAGAGTTCATTTATACTCAATAGGACATAGAATCATAGGTGATCCTATATATGGAGTTAATGATGATATTGCTGAAGCTTATTTAAATAAAACTTTGGAACAAAGTATAAGAGAAAAAGAGACTAAAGCCTCAAGGCTTTGGCTTCATGCAAACTATTTAGAGTTTACTTTTCAAGGAGTGATTTACAAAATCTTCTCTAAAAACAAAGATATTATAAATGAGTTTAATTCTTAAATCAAAAAAGCTATAAAAGCATATCTTGAAAACTTAGCAATAACTATAAGTAGAATAAAGAGTTTTAAATTAAATTTTAAAACTCCTGCTATGAAAGTAATAGGGTCACCTATTATTGGAACCCATGAAAGTAAAATACACCAAAAACCATACTTATCAAAGTACTTTTTAGTTTCTAAAACTCTTTTTTTATTCAAAAGCTTTTTTCTCACTAGAAACTCTTCCCCTTTTAAACCTAAAAAATAGTTTATTATAGAACCAAGAGAGTTTCCAAGTGTTGCAAAGAAAAGTAGTAAATAAAGGTTATATCCCTCTTTTATATCATAAATTAATAATGCTTCACTTCCAAAAGGAATTAGTGTTGCAGATACTAAAGCTGATACAAAAAGAGTTAAATAAACCATTAGATTTTTTTCTTCCTTCTAATTTTAGGCATTTTCATAGGTGGCATTTGCGAAAGTATAACACCTGCTAAAATTACAGCTGAAGCTGTAAGTTCAAAATTAGTTAATTTTTCTCCTAAAATTATATAAGCTAAAAGCAAAGTAAAAATAGGAATTAAATTTACAAAAACTGCTGTTTTTGAAGCTTCTAGTTTTGTTAAAGCGAAATTATATAAGCCATAACCACCTAAAGTTACAACAACACCTAGATATAAAGTCCAACTTAAAGCCTCAACTGAGAATACCATAGGAGTATTAAAATACTCGTAAATAAAGAAAGGAAAGAAAAATATTGCTCCAATAAATGCTTGAATGGCTGTAATAAAAAGAGCTGAAAACTTATGGGTTAAATATCTTGCAACTATAGTATATCCTGCTGCACAACTCATAGCTAATAGCTCTAAAAAGTTTCCTAATAGAGGATTTGGTGCACTAGCACTAGTAGTAGCATTAACACTTAAACTCACAACTCCAATCATTGCTAAAGCTGAACCTAAAATAAGTTTTCTTGTAATAATCTCTTTTAGGAAATATCCAGCTGCCATTGCAGTAATTAAAGGCATAAGTGATGCAATCATTCCTGCTTGAGAAGCAGATGTGAGCTGTAAAGCCTTAGCCTCAAAAATAAAATACAAGCATGGCTCAAAAATAGCTAATAGCAAAATAAACTTTATATCTTTTTTTGTAAAATCATACTTCAAAAAACTTTTTATGAAGTAAACAAAACATAAAGAAGCTGCAAGCATTCTAATAAAGATTACAGTAAAAGGTGCTAAGTCATCCATAGCAGCTTTTAAAGCAATAAATGAACTTCCCCAAATAAACATCGCAAAAACAAGCGATAAAATACCGATTAAATTAAAATTATTTGTCAATTTTTATACTTTTTATATGAAATTTTTTTGAAATTATATCTGTTATTCCAAATAAAAAAATTAATTTATAAAAAGTTAAAGTTTATTTTAGTATAATTTCGTTTCACAAAGAGGAACACTGAGAATATTTCAAATATTTTGAGTGCTCTTCTTTAGACCCTTACAATCATTATGTTGAGATAACGCCCCAGGATGGGAACATAGCAAGGCACCTCTCTTAGTGGTGTGTTTGGGTATCTGGAGAAGAGTACTTTTTTAAAGTACTCTTTTTTTTTGCACTATCACAAAATCTAATAACAATTTATTTACTAAATTTACACTAAATCTTGGAAATCTGATTTTAAAATTAGAAGTTTTTTATCTCTTTTATTATAAATAAACCTATTATCACCATCTTGAATGGCTTTAAATATTATAATTTTTATCTCTTTTTGAGTTTTATTATACTTTTTCATAAGAACTGAAAACTCTTGTAGTGTCATAAGATTTAAATCTTTATTTTCAATATTTTGTTCTTGCTGTGTTTGAGAAGCTTGAATATTTTGAATTTGTGCAGGTTGATTTTTATAAATAGTTCTCATTTCATTAAAAGCACCTTGGAGTAGCTTTATTTCTGAATTAAACACCTTTACAATTCTTTTTTGATTTTTTTCTAATCTGTTTATTTCTGACTTATATTGCTTTTTCATCCATTTCATAGAGTCTTTTAAAAGCAAAATTTGTTCATTTTTTACTTCTATAATAGATTGTATATGCTCTTCATTTTCTTTTTGAGTCTGTGAGTTATTAGTAGTATTTGGAGTTTGAACTGCTTGAACATTTACTTTGTTTGTTGAAGCAGCTCTTTCCATCTCATCACTTATATAAACATAAGTTCTACCTGATTTTTTGATAGATTTTAATTGTTCTTTTTTTATTCTATAGTGTACACCTTGTAAAGAAAGACCCAAAATTTGAGCCGCTTGTGAGGTAGTAACTAATCTTTCCAAGGTATAAGTCCTTACATTTTTGCACTGTCAATTTCAATAACTGTATGTACATTTCCTCTTGGTTTAAAATCTGCAATAACCTTCATCCATTTTGGCTGTAAGTTTTCGAAAAGTGTATCAAAAATTTCATTTGCAGAGTTTTCATGAGAAACTTCTCTATACATGAAAGTATTAATATAAATTTTTAATGCTTTTAATTCAATAACTTTTTTATTCGGTGTATATTGAAGTTTTATTGTAGCAAAATCAGGATATCCACTTCTTGGACACTTTGCCATAAATTCTGGTAACTCAATATCTATAATATAATTTTTATCATTTGTGTTAGGCCAAAAATTCTCTTCATTATTAATATCAAACTCAATAATCTCTTTTTCACCATATTTCATTTCCATATGTTTTATAACCTTTCATATCTTTATTTTAGGCCATTTTATCTAAAAATCCCTTACATGTTTAGTACAAATGAAAAATGAAGTATTTATACATTAAAATAAAATATGGAAGAATTACTAGAAGTAGAGTTTTTGGATAGTTTAAAAGATTATGGCTTTGAAATAGCAAGTTTTAATGAGTTATTTAAAAATATAGATTTAAATACTCACTTTATGACAAAACCTCATAGAATAAAGTTTTATCATATCTTATACTTTACAAAATCAAATGATTATCACTTTATTGATTTTAAAAACTATAAAATTGAAGATAATACTTTACTTTTTTTATCAAAAGATCAAGTTCATAGTTTTAGTAAAACAGCAAACTATGAAGGTTACGTGATACTTCTTACTGATGAGTTTTTAAAAAGAAACCTACTAAATTTAGAAAAATCTATGTTTAATATACTTCTTAAACCCTCAATTTTAGCAAAGGCGTCTTCAAAATATAAATTCTTATTTGAAGAACTTTATAAAGACTATAAAAATAATTCTTTATATAAAGAGAAACTCAATAGTAGCTTATTTAACTATATAATTTTAAAAGCTCAAGAGGATATCTCAAAACAAAACCTAGCAAATATAAATGAAAAATATACACTGATATATAATAAATTTAAAAACCATCTTTATAATAATTACAATAAAAACAGAAGCGTGAACTTTTATAGTGATTTATTAAAAATCACACCAAAACACCTAAATGTTATATGTAAAGAGCATTCAAAACTAAATACAAAACAGATAATTGACAACTACATAATCTTAGAAGCAAAAAGAAGACTTATAAGCACAAACAAAGCTATAAAAGAGATTTCATATGAATTAGGTTTTATAGAAACTACAAATTTTGTAAAATATTTTAAAAAGCATACCAATATTTCTCCTAGTGTTTTTAGGCAAAGTCATAGTATCTAGTTCGATTTTTACCATTTTTAAATCATTTTTAACCTTTATTATCAATTCTAATAGGTATATAATTACTTAAAATTACCACAGGAGTAAAAAATGAAATTAAAAAATTTATTAACAATTTTCCTTTTAATTATAGGAATAAACACTTTAGCAAGTGACTTATCAAACAAAGAAAAAACAGTTTTAGTTTTAGAAAAAGCTTTCAATAAAAATCAAGATAGAAGTGTATTAAAATATGTAAATGACAAAAAGTACATTCAACATAATTTACAAGCAGCAAATGGGAAAAATGGATTAGTTGGGTATTTAGATTACCTAAAAGGCAAAGATATCGAAACAAAAGTAATAAGAGTATTTGAGGACAATAATTATGTTGTAGCTCAAAGTTTGTCGAGATATGAAAATAGTTATTCTCATATAATTGATATTTTTAGGTTTGAGAATGGCTTAATGGTAGAACACTGGGATAATATTGAAAGTATAAAAAATAAAGATTTAATAAATAACTTTCCTACAACTATAAAAGATATTGAAAAAACAAAATCAAATAAAGATATTGTAAAAAAACATATCAAAAATAAAAAGTATGGAAGAAATCATCTATTGTTAGGTCAAGGTGAGTTTGTTTTAGCAGTAAATGAAACAAATTCAATAGATAAAGAGATTGCACTTTATGAACTGTTTTTTGTAAAAAGAAACAAAATTGAAAAAAGTTGGAAAATTAAAGAAGAAATTTTACCAAAAGATAAATGGCAAAATAGTAATGGTAAGTTCTAAATAATAACTTTCTTATAGTTAGCATATTTAATTGTTTATTGAATAATAATTCATATTTAAGTATAATCGCTATACTTATGCTATAAAACTAACAAAATATAAAAACTATAAGAAGGTAATATGGAACAAAAAATATATGACATTGTAATTATCGGTGGAGGTCCTGGTGGTATTGGTACTGCTATTGAAGCTTCAGCTCATAAAATTGGGGAGATATTACTAATTGAAAAAACAGATAATCACTCAAATACTATTAGAAAATTTTATAAAGACAATAAAAGAGTAGATAAAGATTATAAAGGTCAAGTAACACAACTTCAAGGAAATGTTGATTTTTACGATGGAACAAAAGAAACAACACTTGATTACTTTGATGATTTATTAGATAGTGAGAAAATTGACTCGATGTTTAATACAGAAGTTGAAAAGATTGTAAGAGAGACTGATGACTTATTATACATTCATACTAGTTCTGGACTAGTAAAATCTAGAAATGCAGTAATTTCTATTGGAAAAATGGGTAAACCTAATAAACCATCATACAAAATCCCTCCATCAATTAAAGCAAATGTTAACTTTAACCTTGACAAATGTTCTTCAAATGAGAAAATTTTAGTTGTTGGTGGTGGAAACTCTGCTGCTGAATATGCTTATGACTTAGCTGATCAAAGCAATAATGTAACTATGGTTTATAGAAAAGCAGAATTTTCAAGATTAAATGAAACAAATGAAGAGATTTTACATAAATACCATGGTGAAGAGAAATTAAGACTTAGAATGAATACTGATATTGAATCATTAGAAAATGATTCAGGAAAAGTAAAAGTAAACTTTAATGATGGTTTTTCAGTACTTTATGATAGAGTAATTTACGCAATTGGTGGAACAACTCCTGTTGACTTCTTAAAGTCGTGTGGTGTAGAAGTAAATGAAAACAACCAACCGATCTTCGATGAGCACCAAGAAACTTCTGCAAAATGTGTATATGTTGCTGGTGATATTGCATTTAAATCAGGTGGATCTATTGCAATCGCTTTAAATCACGGATATCATATTGTAAATAATATCATAAGAAAAAGAGGAAGAATCTTCTCTCACACTGAAAAAGTTGCTAGCGTTTTAAACCCTGCTAACTAATTTTAGATAAAACACTTAGGTGTTTTATCTAACTCTCAAAACTTATTGGCTTGTGTAATAACTTGTTAGAAGTACACAGTCCTTACAATTTAAGTTTTTTTCATCCTTATTGCAAGTAACACAAGGTCTTGGATTATCAAATTCTCTTTTTTCTTTAATGTTTGGATGTTTTGAAGCTATATAAGAAACATTTTCAACGGGATCATATAATAGTGTATTTAATACTTCATCATATAAATTTCTATTTCTTGCTAGAGCTCTTCTTACATTCATAGAAGGGTTTTTTACTAAAAATAACATTTCTCTTAGATTTGTAGTACTATTTGCTAGGTCTATTAATTCATCTATTGTTTTACCAATAAGTCCCATGTGAGTCTCCTTTAATTATCTATAAAGAGTGAAATTATATCATAAGTTTAAAGTTTTATTAATATAAAAACAATAAAAAATAAACTTTTTGTGATTTTTATAAGTTTTTAATTGTGTTTATTTAATGATTTAAACATTTGTTTTAATACTAAGTAAAAATTTCAAAGAATTTAAGTTTCTAGTTTTTTTATAAAGGTTTTCTTGAGATTTGAAAAAAAGAAGTATTATGTATCAAGTTAGAAAAATAAAAAAACTCAACATAACTATTTAGATAACATTTTAGGCAGCTGCAAGTACAGTAAGGTAAGATCCTTCTTGATATTTTTTTAATTCATTCGGAAATTCAATCATATTTTTTTTCTCAAATGAACTTACACTTTGAGAAGATACTAAAGATGTTTTGCAAAAGCTATTTAATTGAATAAGTCCTTCCATTTTAAATGTAACAGCTCCACCTGCAAAGTTTCCTTTTTTTGCTCTTTTTTTAATAAATAGTTTTTCTATTTGATTTTCTTGCAAAAAGCTATTTACTTTACTTGTAAACTCTTTTACGCATTCACTTGACTCATCATCATCTAAAGTGATTTTTTTTATTTTTAGGTCAATATAAATTATAATATCATCATCATTTTTCTCAAATACCGAAAAAATTGCATTATTTGCTTTTAATTCTACTCCACATAACTTCATATTAAATCCTTTTTTTGAATATGTAAGAAATTATATATTAAAAAAGTAAATGATTGGTTTTTTATTTCAAATTGTAAGATTTTTAAAAAAGGAGACTTTTTAGAGACTTTTTAAAAAAGTCTCTATTTAGTCTCTAAATAGATTAAACGTCTAAATGCTCAACGTCTTTTGCGTGTTCTTCAATATAGTTTCTTCTTGGTTCTACCTCATCACCCATAAATAGTGTAAAGGCATCAGAAGCAGCTTCTGCATCATCGATTTTAACTCTTAAAAGTCTTCTATCTTCAGGAGTCATAGTAGTCTCCCATAACTGTTCAGGGTTCATCTCACCTAGACCTTTATATCTTTGGATATATGCGCCTTTTTTAGCTAAGCCTTCTACTTCATCTAGTAATTCAATTAAATCTCTTCCATCAAACATTGAGATATCTCTCTCAACTAGCTTAGAGAAGATGTATGTGGCCTCAGAGAAGTAAGGTGATGCAAACAGCTCATCATCAATAATAAGCTCTTCTAGCCCCTCGTTTGTTTGAACAAACAGCTGTATCATCTCAGAGTTAATATTTTTTGTAAGAATATTATAACCTTTGTCTTCCAAGAAGCCTCTAACAACTTCATATAAATCCATTTGTTCTAGTTTTACTAAATCAGGATTTTCAATTAAGTGTTTTAATACCTCAACTAAAGAGTATCTTTTTTCTAATTGTTGTAACATATCTCTATATCTAGAAACTGTTTTAAATAAATCAATCATATCATTTGTTCCTAATCCAGCAAAAGAGAAGTTTTCTACTCCATTTTCAATTAAGAAGTTTGATAAGGCTGTATCATCTTTTAGATAAATTTCATTTTTACCTTTTTTATATCTGTATAATGGCGGCTGAGCTATATATAAATATCCTTTTTCAACTATAGGTCTTAAAAATCTAAAGAAGAAAGTTAAAAGAAGTGTTTGAATGTGAGATCCATCAACATCCGCATCCGTCATGATAATTACTTTGTGATATCTAATTTTTTCTTCATTAAAGTCTTCACCAATACCACAACCCATAGCTGTAATCATATTTCTAATTTCATCAGATTTTAAAATTTTATCAAGTCTTGATTTTTCAACATTTAAAATCTTACCTTTAAGTGGTAAAATTGCTTGATAAACTCTATCTCTACCTTGTTTAGCTGAACCACCCGCAGAATCCCCTTCCACCAGGTATAATTCTCTAACTTCAGGATCTTTTGATTGACATTCAGCAAGTTTTCCAGGAAGTGTTCCAACTGACATTGAGTCTTTTTTTCTAGTAAGCTCTCTAGCTTTTTTAGCAGCTTCTCTACCACGCGCTGCCATTAAAGCTTTATCCATTACAGCTTTTGCTTGTTGAGGGTTTTCTTCAAAATATCTATCTAAACACTCACTTGTTAGCTTTTGACATAGAGGTTTTACATAAGAAGATCCAAGTTTCCCTTTTGTTTGTCCTTCAAACTGAGGTTCTGGAACTTTTACAGAAACAATTGCAATTAAACCTTCTCTTACATCATCACCTGTAATTTTTGTATCTTTTTCTCTTGCATTTGCATTATTGTTTAAATATTTAACAATTGATCTTGTAAGTCCAGCTTTAAAACCAGCTTCATGTGTACCACCATCAATTGTTCTAATATTATTTACAAATGAAATAGTTTTTTCAGTATATGTAGTATTGTACATAAGGGCAATATCAATTTCTATATCATCAGCTTTATCTGAAAAAGAAACTGCATCACATACAGGTGTTTCTTTATTTAAATCTGTTACAAATTGTTTAATACCACCTTCAAAATGGTAAACCTCTTTAACTTTTGTTTTTTCATTTTCTAAAGTAATAGAAATAAATGGATTTAAATATGCAACTTCTCTGAATCTTTTAGCAAGAACATCAAAATGGTAATCACATACTTCAAAAATAGAATCATCAGCTAAGAACTCAATTGTAGTTCCTGTTTTTCTAGGAGCATCACCAATTACTTCTAAAGGAGCTTTTGGAATACCTTTAGAGAATTCTTGATAATGAATCTTTCCTTCTCTATGAATTGTCATTTTAAGTTCAGAAGATAATGCATTTACAACAGATACACCAACTCCGTGTAATCCCCCTGATACTTTATATGTATCTTTGTCAAACTTACCACCTGCATGTAATACTGTAAGTACAACAGTAGCAGCAGATATATTTTCTGTTGGATGAATAGATACAGGAATACCTCTACCATCATCTTCAACTCTAATCCAATTATCTTTAGTCATAGTTACTTTAATATTTCTACAGTAACCAGCCATAGCTTCATCAATAGAGTTATCAACAACTTCATAAACCATATGATGTAAACCATTAGTGTTTGTATCACCAATATACATTCCTGGTCTTTTTCTAACTGCTTCTAAACCTTTTAAAACTTTAATATTACTAGCGCCGTATTCTTGACTCATCTATTTTTGTCCTTATTTCTAATTTCTATTTTTTATATATTTAAATCTATTTTTCTAAAACAATTGGCATTACAATTGTAAAGAATTTTTCATCTTCTAAGTAGAATGGTAAATTGGATTCATTAAATCCAACAGTAACATTTTCATTGTTTGTCATACTTAAGAAATCTAATAAATATTTTGCATTAACTGCTAAATAGAAGTTTTCTTCAATATTTAAATTTATATCTATTTGTGTTTGTGATTCACTATCTTCATCTAAAGATTCAAATATAATTGCATTTGATGTAAATGAAATTTTGATATTTGAAAATAGTGATGTAACTAATTTGATTGACTCTACTAGTTGACTTTTTGGTAATGATAAACTATATTTTAAGTTAGAAGGTATAATTCTTTCATAATCAGGGAATTTACCATTAATTAACTTTGTAAAGAATTTAGAGTTACTATTTTGTATTACTAAATTTGTTTCATCATAAGAGATACTTGCTTCATCTATAAAAAGTTTTTGTATTTCAATAATAGCTTTTTTAGGGATAATAAATTGAGATTCATTATTTGCTATATTTTGTAAATGAGAAATAGCTAGTCTTCTAGTATCTGTTGCTACAAAGTTAATTTTATCATTTTTTACATCTATTAGTGCACCATTTAATTCAAACTTAGGATTATTGTTATCAACTGCTGGTGTTATTTTTCTAATAGAATTAATAAAGTTTAATGTAGATATATCTAGTTTATTAAGATTTTCATCTTTTAGCATATTAGGATATTCAGATGCATCATACATTGGTAATTTAAATATAGACTTGTTTTGTTTTATTACAAGATTGTTTCCTGTAGTTTCAAATATAATATCTTCATTTTTTAATCTTTTTATAATTCCAAGTAAATTAGAACCATTTACGGTTGCCTTACCTTCTTCTATTTCATTAATACTATCGATATGAGACTCTAATCCTATTTCATAATCAGTAGCTTTTAAAATTAATTTTGTATTTGCAATCTCTAAATATATATGTGATGTAATTGCACTAGCATCTTTTTTTTCTAAAAAAGGTTGCATTGAAGCTATTACATTTTCAATGATATTTTTAGTAATTATAAACCTCATTTTATATCTCCTATTATTTATATATCTTTAGTGGAAGTAGTAGTGTGTGTGAAAAGATGAAAACACTTTCAAATCGACGACTGTATCGAAAGACTTTCATGTGATATAACGAAATGAAATATTCACACCTTTTCACACATTGCTTTGAAACTTTTTTTTCTTACTACTTTTTACCACTCCTTATTTATGATTTTATTCTTTAAATTTTCAATGATTAATTTAAAGTTTTCATCTTTCTCAATTAACTCATTTGCTTTCTTAATATTATGAGAAATTGAAGAGTGATCTTTCATTCCTAAGAACTTTGCAATATCAGGCATTGAGTTATGTGTAAGCTCTCTTGCTAGATATATAACAACTCTTCTAGCATTTGCTACAGTTGCTGTTCTTTTCTTAGATTTAATATCACTTGGTTTAATATTAAGCTCACGTGCGACTATATCGATAACGTCAGGGAGTTTAATATTCTCTTTTGTCTCTTTTATTTGCTCTTTTAGTAAACCTTGTACCATCTCAAGTGTAATATCTTGATTTAATAAAGAAGCACTTGCATTAATTCTAATAAGCACTCCTTCTATTTCTCTAATAGAATTATCAAGGTTCGTAGCAATAAAGTTAATAATCTCTCTTGTTAAGGCAATACCGTTTAACTCAGATTTTTTCTCAATAATTGCAATTTTTGTTTCAAGTCCTGGAATTTGAATATCAGCTGTTAAACCCCACTCAAACCGAGACTTTAGTCTATCAACTAAACCTGCAATTTGTGATGGAAGTCTATCACTTGTCATTACAATTTGCTTTTTTGCATTGTGTAGTTCATTAAATGTATGGAAGAACTCTTCTTGAGTTTGCTCTTTCCCACTTAAGAACTGAATATCATCTATTAGTAGAACATCACACTTTCTATATTTTGATCTAAAATGCTCCATATTTTTGTTTTTAATTGAGAATGTAAAGTCATTCATAAACTGCTCAATTGTTACATAGATAACTGTTTGACCTTTTTCAATAGCAGCATTTCCAACAGCTTGAAGTAAGTGTGTTTTTCCAAGACCAGTCCCCCCATAAATAAATAGTGGATTATACTGTGTTCCAGGTTTGTTTGATACTGCAAGTGACGCATTATAGGCCATTTGGTTAGATGGTCCTACTACAAATGAATCAAATGTATATGATGGATTTAGTATAGTACTTTCTGCTGTTTCATTTCGTACTTGCTCTTTTATAATCTCTTTTTTGGATTTTTTTTCACCAGCTATTTTAATCTCTACCTTAGGCTTTGTACCATCGTACTGCTCAAAGCAATTTTGAATAAGTCCTGTGAATTTACTTTTTATCCATGAAGCTACATATTTATTTGATACTTCAAATACAGCAAGCTTCTCATCAGATGAGATTTTCTTGTATGTTAACTGTTTTAAGTACCTATCATAATCAATAGATGTTGCTTCTTTTTCAATAAGCGCTAAAAAATCTTTATTTGTCAT